>CAVUVH010000034.1:0-476194 GCA_963744735.1 uncultured Gammaproteobacteria bacterium | reverse complement strand
GAGATCGGCGTCATCCTGCTGATGTTCGGCGTCGGCCTCCACTTCTCGCTCCGCGACCTCCTGGCCGTGCGCGGCATCGCCATCCCCGGCGCCATCGGCCAGATCGCGGCAGCGACGCTGCTCGGCGCCTGGCCTCGCGCGCTTGTGGGGCTGGACGCTGCGGCGGCCGGCCTCGTCTTCGGGCTCGCGCTCTCGGTGGCGAGCACGGTCGTGCTGCTGCGCGCGCTCGAGGAGCGCGGCGAGCTCGAGACCACCGCAGGGACGCATCGCCGTCGGCTGGCTCATCGTCGAGGACCTCGCCATGGTGCTCGCGCTGGTGCTGCTGCCGGCCGTCGCGCGGCCGCTCGGCGGCACCAGCCGGCGCGAACGGCGCGACGGTGGCCGGCAGCAGCTGGCTGGCATCGCGCTCGGCGCTGACGCTCGGCAAGGTCGCGGTCTTCGTCGCGCTCGATGCTCGTGGTCGGCACGCGGGTCGTGCCCTGGCTGCTGCGCCAGGTCGCGCGCACCGGCTCGCGCGAGCTGTTCACGCTGGCGCGTGCTCGCGATCGCGCTCGGCATCGCCTACGGCTCGGCCGCAGCTGTTCGGCGTGTCCTTCGCGCTCGGCGCGTTCTTCGCCGGCATGGTCCTGAGCGAGTCCGACCTCAGCCACACGCGCCGCGGAGAGCCCTGCCGCTGCGGGACGCCTTCGCGGTGCTGTTCTTCGTCTCGGTCGGCATGCTGTTCGATCCGTCGATCCTGGTGCGCGAACCCTGGCCGTGCTCGGCGTGCTGCTCGTCATCGTGGTCGGCAAGTCGCTCGCGGCCTTCGTGATCGTGCTGCGTTCGGCTGTCCCGTCGGCACCGCGCTGACCATCGCGGCCAGCCTCGCACAGATCGGCGAGTTCTCGTTCATCCTGGCCGCGCTTGGCTCGCGCTGATCTGATGCCTCCCGAGGCCGCGACCTCATCCTCGCCGGGGCGCTCATCTCGATCACGCTCAACCCGTTCGCCTTCGCAGTCATTCCCGGCCATCGAACGCTGGCTTCAGCACGGCCTCGTCCCTTGCATTGCTGGAGCGGCAATCGGTGCGCGCGGCGACCTCGGACGGCCGTCAATTGCGTCAGCGATGCGGGGCCACGCGATTTTAATCGGCCATGGTCGGGTCGGCGGCACGATCACGCCGGTGCTCGATCGCGAGGCCTTGCCGTATTTGGTCGTCGAGCGCGACAGGCGGCGCTTCGAGGCGTTGCGGGCACAGGGCGTGCCTGTTGTTTTCGGAGACGCGTCTGCACCGGGCGTGTTGGAACAGGCCGGCGTCGCCGCGGCCCGCCTGTTGATCGTGGCGACGCCTGACTCCTTTTTGCCCGACGGGCAGTGGAGATTGCGCGCGGGCGCAACCCCGGCGTCGACATCGTCGTCACACACAGTCACGAGGAATTACTACGCCTGCGGGCCGAGCATTCTGGAGGCATCATCATGGGCGAGCAGGAGCTGGCACGCGCAATGCTGCATTACGCACTTCGCCACTTCGGCGTGCCCCCAGAGCGAGCACGGATGTTCGTCGAAGACTTGCCCAGCACTGAACTCGAGACGCGAGCGGAGCGACGGTAGCGGCTACGAGCGCTTCGCCGGAGGCGGCTTGATCAGAGCTTCGATTCGTGGCCATCATGTCGCTTCGCTTACAGCAGATCGGATGGAGCGGGTGATGGGAACCACCTACGCTGCTGGCTTGAACATGCGCCAGCAATGTCCGCTTCCGGAAATCGGTCGCTGGTCCGCGAGGGGCCGCTCATGGCCGTTAGCCGACCTTGTACCTGTTCGCTACCCAGCCCGGCAAGACGATTTGCCGGAGGTCCGCTTCCGACCCAAGCGGACATTCCTGATCGTCGTTCGGTAGTGATCTGTGCTGATTTCTTGGCGCCCGAAACAAGTCCATTCTTGCGTCGGATGGGCAACAAATACGTAAGCGTTGGGCTCAAGGTGGCCCTCGCCGCGGCGTCCGGGTTCTGTTCCTGGTTGGCCTGGTGGAACATTGATGGGACGTTTGCCACTTATGGCATCCTCGGCCTGCTGTTTGCCGCGGGCGTCTTGTTTCCCTATCTGAGGCGCGACAGGTTCTTCTGGTACAGGTGTCTCGGACTGATCGCCGTCAGTGCTATCAGCTTCTACCCCGCGATTAATTTCGGAGTCGGGCTCGGGGGTTCGGGAGCTTTCGGGCCCGCTCCAGAAGGCTTCGTGACAGGTAGCTTGGTCGGAGCAACCATCGTGTTAACGGGCGCAAGGTTGCTCATTCCGCTGAGGCATTCCGTCGAACTCGTCGTCACAGGACTTGTCGCGGCCATCATCGGCGGATTCGGGTTCGTGCTGGTCGCGGACGATCGTCTCTATCTTGCCTTCGTGCTCTGGCACAGTGTCATGGCACTTGCCATTTACAGTGCCGAAACCTGGTCGCTTCCGATTAGCCGGAACAGGTGACCGCTTCTGGCCGATTACAGAAGTTCGCTGCACCACACGCAAGTCCCCGGTTCGACTAGGCCCCGAATGGCCGCAATCTGCCGCATCGCCGAGGCGCAGCACAGTCCCCAAGGTCCTTGCGACTGCGGGCCCTCACCCCAACCCTCTCCCGCTGGCGCGGGAGAGGGGGCACGGAACTCTCCCGCTGGCGCGGGAGAGCGAGTAGCGCGAGCACGTGGCGTCAGAGCCCGGCCTTGACCATCTTGCGGCGCAGGTACGCGATCTGCGTCTGCAGCGGCAGCTGCTTCGGGCAGACGTCGTGGCAGCCGAGCAGCGTCATGCAGCCGAACACGCCGTCGTCGTTGCCGACCAGCTCGTAGAAGTCCTCGTCGGTCCGCCGGTCGCGCGGGTCGAGCGCGAAGCGCGCGATCTTGTTCAGGCCCACCGCACCGACGAAATCCTCGCGCATGCGCGCCGTGCCGCAGGCCGCCACGCAGCAGCCGCACTCGATGCAGCGGTCCAGCTCGTAGATCCTGTCGGCCAGCTCCGGGTCCATGCGCTCCTCGAGCCGGGTCAGGTCGGCGTCCTGGCCCAGCGAATGCACCCAGGTCTCCAGCCGCTCGCTCATGCCGCGCATCCACTTGCCGGTGTTGACGGACAGGTCGGCGATCAGCTCGAACGCGGGCAGCGGCGCCAGCGAGATGTCCTGCGGCAGGTCCTGCGTCAGCGTGCGGCAGGCCAGTCCCGGACGGCCGTTGACCACCATGCCGCAGCTGCCGCAGATGCCGGCGCGACAGACGAAGTCGAACGCCAGCGAAGGGTCCAGCTTCTCGCGGATCTCGTTCAGCGCGATGAACAGCGTCATGCCCGCCGCTTCCTCGATCTCGAACACGTCGAAATGCGGAATGCTGTCCGGATCCTGCGGATCGTGTCGCAGCACGTGGAAGTGCAGCATGCGCTTCGGCGCGTCCACGGGCGGGGCGGCGGCCGGCGGCGCGGGGGCGTCGGTGACTGTGCTCATTGCGGCAGTTTCTCGTCGATGCGTTCGTTGCGGCCCTGCAGGCCGGGGGGCAGCAGATGGGCGTAAGGCATCAGCGCGGCCTGCACGGCGTGCCGGTCGGCACCGGCCATCGACTCGCGCAGCCGCGCCACCTCGGCCGCCCGCTGCGGCGTGTCGGGATGATCGGTGTAGTCCTTGTTGCCGTAGCCGCGCCAGCCCGGCGGCAGCTCCATGCGGCCGACATCCAGCGGCTCGTACTGCAGCGTCGGCAGCGTGGCCTGCGGATCGCCCCAGGTCGCGAGCGTGCGCTTCAGCCACGCGGCATCGTTGCGGCGCGGGAAATCCTCGCGGAAATGCGCGCCGCGGCTCTCGGTGCGGGTGAGCGCGCCGTGGGCGACACAGAGCGCGATCTTCAGCATCTTCTGCACGCGATAGGCGGTGACCAGCTCCGGGTTCGGCCCGTCGCGGCGTGAGCGCAGGCCGATGTCGCGGCTGCGAACGAGCAGTTCCTGCAGGCGGTCGACGGCAAACTGCAGGTCGGCGCCGGTGCGGAAGATGCCGACGCGATCGGTCATGACCTGCTGCATCTCGGCCTTCAGCACGTCGGCCTGCTCGCGGCCGCCGCCCTGCAGCAGCGCGTCGAGCCTGCCGCGCTCCGCGGCCAGCGTCTCGCGCAGCAGCGTCGTCGGGATGTCGAGTTCGCCCTCCGGGCTCTCGACGAAATCGGCGATGAACTCGCCGACGATCATGCCGGCGACGACGGTCTCGGCCACCGAGTTGCCGCCCAGCCGGTTGAATCCATGCATGTCCCAGCATGCGGCTTCGCCGGCCGCAAACAGCCCGCGCAGCGTCGGGGTCTGCCCGGTATGGTTGGTGCGCACTCCGCCCATCGTGTAGTGCTGCGCCGGGCGCACCGGGATGTACTGCTCGGCCGGGTCCACGCCGAGGAAGTACTGGCAGATTTCCTTCACTTCGCGCAGGTTGTGCTCGATGTGCTTGCGCCCGAGCAGCGTGATGTCGAGCCACAGGTGCTCGCCGAAGCGCGACTTGACGCCGTTGCCCTTGCGGATGTGCTCTTCCATGCGGCGCGAGACCACGTCGCGCGAGGCGAGCTCCTTCTTCTCGGGCTCGTAGTCGGGCATGAACCGGTGGCCGTGCACGTCGCGCAGCAGGCCGCCGTCGCCGCGACAGCCCTCGGTGACGAGGATGCCGGCCGGAAAGATGCCGGTCGGGTGGAACTGCACCGCTTCCATGTTGCCGAGCGGCACCACGCCGGTCTCGAGCGCCAGCGCCGCGCCGATGCCCTCGCAGATCACGGCGTTGGTCGTGACCCGGTACACGCGGCCCGCGCCGCCGGTGGCGATCGCCGTGGCCTTCGCCACGTAGGCGGTCAGCTCGCCCGTGATCAGGTCACGGACGATGGCGCCGTAGCAGCGCTCGCCGTCGTGGATCAGCGCGAGCGCCTCGGTGCGCTCGTGCACCGGGATGCCCTCGGCGATGGCGCGGTCGCCCACCGCGAACAGCATCGCGTGGCCCGTGCCGTCCGAGACGTAGCAGGTGCGCCATTTCTTGGTGCCGCCGAAGTCGCGCTGCGCCACCAGTCCGTGCGCCTCGCCACGCTCGGTGATCGTGACCCTCTCGCCGTTGATGATGACCTGGCGGTCGCCTTCCTTGACGCGGCTCCAGGGCACGCCCCAGGCGGCAAGCTCGCGCACCGCCTTGGGGGCGGTGTTGACGAACATGCGCACCACCTGCTGGTCCGCGCCCCAGTCGCTGCCCTTGACCGTGTCCTCGAAGTGGACGTCCTCGTTGTCGCCCTGGCCCTTGGTCACGTTGCCCAGGCTCGCCTGCATGCCGCCCTGGGCGGCGGCCGAATGCGAGCGCTTGGGCGGCACCAGCGACAGCACGATCGCGTCATGGCCACGACGGCGTGCGCCGATGGCCACGCGCAGGCCGGCAAGCCCGCCGCCGATGACCAGGACATCGGTGTAGACGACCTTCATCGCGCCACCTCCGTCGCGGCCGGGGCGGGCACGTAGGGCTGCCCGTACTGCGACGCGTGGTCATGGCCGATCTTCATGTACGCCGCGAGCGTCAGCAGGCCGAGGACCAGGAAGAACCCGGTCAGGCCCCACTTGAAGCGCCGCAGCTTGCGCCGCGTGGCGAGCGGGTCGCCGTTCTCGAACCAGCCCCACTTCAGCGCCAGGCGGTAGAGCCCCACCCCGCCGTGGAACTCGACCGCGAACAGCAGCACCAGGTAGAGCGGCCACATCAGGTCGCTCCAGACGCGGTCGGCCGACTCGAACGGCCCGATCCGGTCCGGACGCGTCAGCATGATGTAGAGGTGTACCGAAGCCAGGAAGAACAGGGCGAATCCGGTCACCACCTGCCAGTACCAGAGCGTGGTGTCTTCGTGCTTCATTTGCTTCGAATGGTCGCGATAAGTCCTGTATTGTCGGTAATTGGACGGGAACTTGCGCAAGGCCAGGGCGGCATGGACGACGAACAGGGTGGCAACGCAGGCGACCAGCGCCGAGACCAGGCCATACACCGGCCGGCCGAAGATGAAGTAGCCCTCGAACACCCGGGCCACCGTCCACATCACGTCCTTGCCCAGCAGGATCGTCGCCACGAAGAACATGTGGACCCACATGAACAGGCCCAGGGCGAGCCCGGTGGCGCTCTGCAGCAGGTCCAGCCGTGCCGGCCAGCGTCGCAGTTTCTGCCGCGCGGAGACCGGCAGGGTGGTCGTCATGGCCTTGATCACTTCCACGGCATTCTCGGCTGGCTTGGAGTGCACGGATTGAGAGCGATGCAAGTGGCTGCAGCCATACGGGTTTTCCGCGGGAAGGCGCGGACGCGCCGGGTGTCTATAGTCGCCGCGGACTGATTCCAGACATGACTCCCTACGCCACCTTCTTTCTCTACCTGCTCGCGGCGGTCGGCCTGGTCGGCCTGATCCTCGGCATGAACGCCTTTTTCGGCCCGCGCCCGGCAGCCAGTGCCGCCAAGCTCGAGCCGTTCGAGTGCGGTGCCGAGCCCATCCAGCACCGCAACGTCCGGCCGCTGTCGATCAAGTACTACCCGATCGCGATCTTCTTCCTGCTGTTCGACCTCGAGACGGTGCTGCTCTTCATCTGGGCGGCCGCGGCCGGGCAGGCGCAGATCGCGACGCTCGCCCTGGTCTCGTTCCTCGTGTTCATGGCGCTGCTGGCCGTGGCCTTCGTCTACCTCTGGCGCGATGGAGCCCTCGAATGGCGGTGATGGATTACCTCACCACCCGCAAGGACGACCTTGTCGGCTGGGTGCGCAAGTTCAGCCTGTTCCCGTACCCGTTCGTGACGGCGTGCTGCGGCATGGAGTTCATGTCGGTCAGCTCGACGCTGTACGACACCGACCGCTTCGGCGCCGCGTTGCCGCGCTTCACGCCGCGCCAGTCCGACCTGCTGATGGTCGTGGGCACCGTGAGCCACAAGCAGGCGCAGATCATCCGCAAGGTCTACGACCAGATGTGCGAGCCGAAGTGGGTCATGGCCTTTGGCGCCTGCGCCACGAGCGGCGGCTTCTACCGCAATTACTCGGTCGTGCAGGGCGTGGACAAGATCATCCCGGTCGACATCTACGTGCCCGGCTGCCCGCCCCGCCCGGAAATGGTGATCGACGCGATCATGATGCTGCAGGACAGGATCGCAAACGACAAACACCCGATCCTGCCGTCGGAACAGCCGCCGCCCGAGCGGACCTGAGACCGCCATCTTGCCGACACCGACGTTCTACGAATCCATCCGCGCGCACCTGCAGGGCCAGTACACCCGCGCCTGGGACAGCCACGGCATGCTGGTGCTGGAGCTCGATGCCGCCTGCCTGCTGCCGGTGGTCGAGGCGCTGCGCGGCGAGTTCGGCTGCGCGCTGTTCCTCGACGTGACGGCCGTCGACTTCCCGGAGCGCCTGCCGCGCTTCGAGGTCGTCTACCACTTCCTGAGCCCGGCCCGGATGCAGCGCGTGCGGCTGAAGCTGAAGGTGGACGAACACGCGGCCGAGCTGCCGACGCTGACTCACCTGTACGGGTCCGCGCGCTACATGGAGCGCGAAGTGCACGAGATGTACGGCATCCGCTTCGCCGGCAACGCCGACCTGCGCCCGATCCTGCTGTACGAGGGCTTCGAGGGCCATCCGCTGCGCAAGGACTACGCGATGGAGCACGAGCAGCCGATCGTGCCCTACCGCAAATAGCCGGCCATGCAGTACCGCCCTCCCGTCAGCAGCCCGCTGGAGCACACGGCCGACCCGGACCACGTCGTGGTGAACATCGGGCCGTCGCACCCGGCCACGCACGGCACGATCCAGATCATCGCCGAGATCGACGGCGAGACGGTCGTGCGCGCCGACGTGCACTGCGGCTACCTGCACCGCGGCTTCGAGAAGGAAGCCGAGCACCACACCTACCACAACGTCATCCCGTACACCGACCGGCTCAACTACTGCTCGGCGATGAACAACAACTTCGCCTACGCCGCGGCCGTGGAGAAGGCGCTCGGCATCGAACTGACGCCGCGCTGCATCTGGCTGCGCACGCTGCTGGCCGAATACAACCGCATCGCCGACCACTGCACCTGCATCGCGGCCTCGGTCATGGAAATGGGCGGCATGACCGCGTTCCTCTACCTGATGACGGTGCGCGACTACATCTTCGAGCACATGAACCACCTGTCCGGCGCACGGCTCACGTATTCCTACGTGCGCATCGGCGGCCTCGCGCGTGACCTGCCGGACGGCTGGCTGGTGCGGCTCGAGGAAATCCTGCAGTTCACCGAGCAGTACCTCGAGCGCATCCACGGCATGCTGGACCGCAACCGCATCTTCATCGGCCGCACGCGCGACGTCGCGGCGATGACGCCCGAGCACGCGCTCAACTGGGGCTATACCGGCCCGATCCTGCGCTCGACCGGCCTTGCCATGGACCTGCGCAAGGACAATCCCTACCTGGCCTACCCGGAGCTCGATTTCGAGGTGCCGGTGGGCATCAAGGGCGACAACTACGACCGCTACTACGTGCGCATGCGCGAGATCGACGAGTCGATCGCGATGGTGCGCCAGTGCGCGGAGCGGCTGCCGGGCGGCCCGATCAACGTCGACGATCCGCGCGTCGTGCTGCCCGAAAAGGAGCGCGTGTACCACGAGATCGAGTCGCTGATCCATCACTTCAAGCTGATCACCGAGGGCGTGAAAGTGCCCGCGGGCGAGGTGTATTCGGCGCACGAGGCGCCGAACGGCGAGCTCGGCTTCTATCTCGTGAGCGACGGCACCGGGCGGCCGTACAAGCTGCACGTGCGCGCGCCAAGCTTCGTCCACATGGGCGGCATGCACACGCTGCTGGAAGGCCACCAGGTGTCGGACATCGTGCCGACCTTCGGCTCGATGAACATGGTCGGCGGGGAGTGCGACCGGTGAGCACCGTGTTCAGCCCCGACCTGCTCGTGCAGTTCGACGCCCTGCGGCGCGAATACCCGCCCGGGATGCAGACCTCGCTGGTGCTGCCGCTGCTGCATTGCGTGCAGGACGCGCAGGGCTACGTGACCGAGGCAGACGCGGTTGCGATCGCGGATACATCGGCATGCCGCCGATCCAGGTGGTCGAGGCGCTGACCTGGTACTCGATGTTCGAGCGCGAGCCGCAGGGCCGCTACGTCATCAAGGTGTGCCGCAACATCGCCTGCTCGCTGCGCGGCTCGGAGCGGATCGTCGCCCACCTCGAGCGCAGGCTCGGCATCGGCGTCGGCGAAACCACGGCCGACGGGCGCTTCACGCTCAAGACGGTCGAGTGCCTCGCGTCCTGCGGCACGGCGCCGGCGATGCAGGTCAACCGCACCTACCACGAGCAGCTCGATGAAGCGAAGCTCGACCGCATCCTGGAGTCGCTGCCATGAGCGGCCCGGTGTTCATGAATTTCGAGGTGACGCCGACCTCGCACACGCTGGCCGACTATCGCGCGCGCGGCGGTTATGCGGCGCTGGAGCAGGCGCTGCGCGAGCTCACGCCCGCGCGGGTCGGGGAGCTGGCCAAGGCGTCGGGCCTGCAGGGCCGCGGCGGCGCCGGCTTCATGACGGGCCTGAAATGGGAGTTCGTCGCGAAGGACGCGCCGGTCGTCTACCTCTGCTGCAACATCGACGAAGGCGAGCCCGGCACCTTCAAGGACCGCTGGATCCTCGAGCACTCGCCGCACCAGCTGCTGGAAGGCATGCTGCTGGCCTCCTACGCGCTGCGCGTGCGGCACGCCTTCGCCTACATCCGCGGTGAATTCGACCTGCCGCTGCGACGGCTGCAGCAGGCGCTGCAGGAGGCGCGGGCCGCCGGCCTGGTCGGCGAGCACATCCTCGGCAGCGGGTTCTCCTGCGACATCGTGATCCATCGCGGCGCCGGCGCCTATGTCTGCGGCGAGGAGTCGAGCCTGATCAATTCGCTCGAGGGCAAGAAGGGCTTCCCGCGCAACAAGCCGCCGTTCCCGGCGGTGCGCGGCCTGTACCAGAAGCCCACGGTGGTCAACAACGTCGAGACCCTGGCCACGGTGCCGTGGATCCTGCGCCATACCCGCCGAGGCGTACGCCGCGATGGGCGTGAAGAAGTCGCCGGGGACGCGCCTGTTCGGCGTCTCGGGGCACGTCGAGCGGCCGGGCCTGTTCGAGAAGCCCACCGGCTATCCGCTGCAGGCAGCTGATCGACGAAGACTGCGGCGGCGTCCTCGGCGGCCGCCGGCTCAAGGCCGTGATCCCGGGCGGCAGTTCGACGCCGATCCTGACCGCCGCCGAAATCGGGCACGTCACGCTCGATCCGGAGAGCATGAGCAAGGCCGGCAGCATGGTGGGCTCGGGCGCCGTCATCGTGATCGCCGAAGGCACCTGCATGGTGCGGCTGCTGCAGGTGCTGTCGCGCTTCTACGCGCACGAGTCCTGCGGCCAGTGCACGCCGTGCCGCGAAGGCACCGACTGGATGAACCGCATCCTGGAGCGGATCATCGCCGGCCGCGGCACCGCGGCGGACCTGGCGACGCTGCGCCGGCTGCCCACGGGCATCCAGGGCAACACCGTCTGCGCGCTGGGCGATGCGGCCTCGATGCCGGTCGCGAGCTTCCTGAAGAAATTCGGCGACGAGTTCGAGTACTACGTCGCGCATGGCCGGTCGCTGCACGGCGGGAGCCTCGCGCCGTGAGCACGCCCATCGTCAAGCTGACCATCGACCAGCGCGAGATCGAGGCGCGTCCGGGCGAGACGGTGCTGCAGGCGGCGCGCCGCCACGGCATCGACATCCCGCACTTCTGCTATCACGACAAGCTGTCGATCGCCGGCAGCTGCCGCATCTGCCTGGTCAAGGTCAACAACCTGCCCAAGCTGCAGCCGGCCTGCAACCTGGCCGTGACGCCGAACATGGTCGTCGAGACCGGCGTCGAGCAGGTGCAGAAGGCGCGCGAGGACGTGCTGCAGTTCATCCTGCTGCAGCACCCGGTCGACTGCGGCATCTGCGACAAGGCCGGCGAGTGCCGGCTGCAGGACTACCAGCACCGGTACGGGCCGGCGCAGACGATCTCGCGCGAGCCGAAGCAGCACAAGCGCAAGCTGCACGACCTCGGCCCGCGCATCACGCTCGACAACGAGCGCTGCATCCTCTGCAGCCGCTGCGTGCGCTTCACGCGCGAGATCTCGGGCAGCAACGCGCTCGGCATCGTCGAGCGCGGCAACCATTCCTACGTCGAGGCGCAGACGGACGGCCGCTTCGACGATCCGTACTCGGACAACGTGATCGAGCTGTGCCCGACGGGCGCCCTGCTGTCGCGCGACTTCCTCTACAAGTGCCGCGTCTGGTTCCTGCAGCCGGTGCGCTCGGTCTGCAGCGGCTGCGCGCGCGGCTGCAGCATCAAGGTCTGGCGCCGCATGCAGGTGCGCCAGCCGCACATGCCGGGCACGGACCCGGGCAATGTCGCCTACCGCACGACGGTGTTCGAGAACCCGGACATCAACGGCCCGTGGCTCTGCAACAAGGGCTTCGATCAGCACAAGTGGATGGCGCGCGAGCGCCTGCTGCAGCCGCGCATCGACGGCCTGGAGGCCACGCCCGGCGCAGCGATCGCCCGGGCCCGGCAGCTGCTGGCGGCGGCCTCGAATCCGGCCGTGCTGGTATCGAGCCACGCCTCGAACGAGGAACTGGACGTGCTGCAGTCGCTGCTCGGCGGCGTCGCCGCCTACGTCGCACACCGACCACGTCGCCGGCGCCCGGCGAGGTGGTGGCGGACGAGCGGCTGATCCGCGCCGACAAGAATCCCAACCGGCGCGGCGTCGAGGAGCGCTTCGGCAGCCGCGAATTCGACACGGCCGCCGGCCACGACCTGGTGATCGCCTGGGGCGAACTGGCCGCGCCGCCCGCGACCGGCGCCACGCCCTGGATCCACCTGACGCCGTTCGGCACGCCCGCAGGCCCAGCCCGCGGCGGTCGTGATCCCGGTGTCGAACACCTGGGAGCGCGCGGGCTCGTTCACCAACTTCGAGGGCAAACGCAACACGTTCGAGCCGGTGTTCACCAGGCCGGCGTCCGTGGCGCATGCCGCCGACGTCTTCCGGAGCCTCGCGTCGTGATGCAGGACCTGGTGGTTCACGGCGTCTACATCGCCTACGTGCTGGCCTTCCTGCTGGGCCTGGCGACGATCTTCACCTGGGTCGAGCGCAAGCAGTCGGCGGTGATGTCCGACCGCATCGGCGCCAACCGCGCTTACCTGCGCATTCCGTTCACGCAGGTGAGACTGGTGGCGTGGGGACTCTTCCACGGCATCGCCGACGGACTGAAGATGATCCTGAAGGAGAACTTCACGCCGGCCACCTACGACCGCTTCTGCTACAACCTCGCGCCGTGGCTCGCGGCCGTGCCGGTGCTGCTGGTGTTTGCGGTGGTGCCGTTCGGCGGCGAGGTGCAGCCGGGCAGGTTCTTCGAGCCGGGCTCGGCGGCGGCCGAGTTCTTCGGCGATCGCAGCTACCGCATGCAGATCGCCGCGCTCGACGCCGGCATCCTGTTCGTGCTGGCGATATCGGGCATCGGCATCCTCGGCACGATGCTGGCGGGCTGGTCGTCGAACAACAAGTTCTCGATGCTGGGCGCGGCGCGCGCGGCCTCGCAGATGATCTCGTACGAGATCTCGATGGGCCTCGCGCTGATCGCGATGGTCGTGACCTATGGCACCCTGGACCTGAACGACATGGTGCGCTGGCAGCAGCAGGCCGCCTGGGGGATCCTGGTGCAGCCGCTCGCGTTCCTGCTGTTCCTGACCGCGTCGATCGCCGAGAACAAGCGCATCCCGTTCGACCTGCCGGAGTGCGAGTCCGAGCTGATCTCGGGCTACTTCACCGAGTACACCTCGATGAAGATGGGCCTGTTCCTGCTGTCGGAATTCATCGAGATCGTGGTGATCTCGGCGCTGGTGGTGACGCTGTTCCTCGGCGGCTACAGCGTGCCGTTCCTGACCGCGGACGGCTTCGTCTTCCCCGGCGGCGGCGGCTGGGCCGTTGGCCCGCTCGGCGTCGCGCTGCTGCAGGTGCTGTCGTTCTCGGCCAAGGTCTTCATCGTCGGCTGCTTCCAGATCCAGATCCGCTGGACGCTGCCGCGCTTCCGCTACGACCAGCTGATGGACCTCGGCTGGAAGTTCCTGCTGCCGATCGCCGCGCTCAACCTCGTCGTCACCGCGATCGTGCGCTGGTGGACGCTGTGACTCCGCGCAAGCCACGCAAGCAGTACTGGAACGAGCCGCAGCTCGGGCTGTGGGAGAAGCTGTACGTCTTCGAGATCGTGCGCGGCCTGTCGATCACCGGCCGGGTGTTCTTCTCCAACATGTGGAAGTGGGTCACCGGCCGCAAGGGCGCGCTGACCGCGTACTACCCGGAGGAGACCCGCGCCGACTATTCGCCGGTCAACCGCGGCCGCCACGTGCTGACGCAGCGGCCGGACGGCAAGGTGCAGTGCGTCGCCTGCAACATGTGTGCGACGGTGTGCCCGGCCTACTGCATCGAGATCGAGGCGGCCGCCGACTTCGGCGATCCGGCGCATCCGAAGTCGCCGGTGCGGTTCGAGCTCGACTACTCGCGCTGCATCTTCTGCGGCTTCTGCGTGGAGGCCTGCCCCGAGGACGCGATCCGCATGGTCAAGGACGTGCCCAACCTGCCGGGCTTCGACCGTGAGGCGATGTGGGGCCGCAAGGACCTGCTGCTGCAGTGGCATCCGCTCACGGACCCGCGCAAGCCGTACCCTCCCGCCGCGGACCCGCGCGAGGACAAGCCGCTGTGACCGACGCCTTCATCCTGCTGTTCGGGGCGCTGTCGCTGGTGTTCGCCGTGGCGGTGCTGCTGCTGCGGCAGCCGATGCGCGCAGCGCTGGCGCTGGTCGCGCACATGATCTGCCTGGCCGGCATCTTCGCCTGCCTCGACGTGCACGTGATCGCGCTGTTCCAGGTGCTGATCTACGTCGGCGCGGTCATGGTGTTCATGATCTACACGATCATGCTGCTCGACGACCGTGACACCTCGTACCGCAGGCGGTTCTCCTTCACGCTGGTGCCCGGCGTGATCGTCGCCGCCATCGTCGCGCTGGCACTGCTGCGCCTGCTCGGCCCGGCCTCGCCGGTGATGACACCGGACGAGCCGGGGGCTGCCTCGTTCGGCTTCGTCGCGTTCTCGACCGCGTTCATGCAGCACTACTGGTTCCACTTCGAGCTGGCGACGGTCCTGCTGCTGGTGGGCATCGTCGCGGCCTGGACCGTGATCCGGGAGGAGCGATGAGCGACCGCTACGAGCTGCTGGTGGTGCTGGCGGCGCTGCTGTTCACGCTCGGCCTGCTCGGCGTCATGGTCCGGCGCAACCTGCTGGTCGTGGTGATGAGCCTCGAACTGATGCTCAACGCCGTGGTGCTGAGCTTCGTCGCCGCGGCCGCGCATACGCAGACTCTGCACGGCGTCGCCATGACCTTCTTCATCTACGTGGCCGCGACCTGCGAGATCGCCCTGGCCATGGCGCTGCTGGTGCTGCTGACCCGCCGTCGCGGCACGCTGGACCTGACGATGGAACAGGAGCTCAAGGGCTAGGTCATGACATCCCTCGCGCTCATTCCTGCCCTGCCGCTGCTCGGATTCCTGGTCAACGGGCTCCTCGGCCGGCGCCTGCCGCACAGCGTGGTCTCGCTGGTCGCGTGCCTCCTGCCCGCGGCTTCGTTCGTGCTGACGCTGGCCGCGTTCCAGCAACTGACCGCCACGGGCGTGCCGCTGCAGCAGGTGCTGTTCAACTGGGCCGCGACCGACGGGTTCAGTGTCGATGCCGCGTTCTACTTCGACGCCGTCAGCGCGGTGATGTGCCTGGTGATCACCGGCATCGGCACGCTGATCCACGTCTACTCGATCGGCTACATGCACGGCGACGCGGGCTATGCCCGCTATTTCGCCTACCTGAACCTGTTCCTGTTCTTCATGCTGCTGCTGGTGCTTGGCCAGAACCTCGCTGGTCATGTTCGTGGGCTGGGAAGGCGTCGGCCTCGCGTCCTACCTGCTGATCGGCTTCTGGTTCCAGGACCCGGCGAAGACCGCGGCCGGACTCAAGGCCTTCGTCGTCAACCGCGTCGGCGACACCGGCTTCCTGCTGGCGATGTTCCTGATCTGGTACTACGCGGGGACGCTCGACTTCCAGGCGGTCAACGCCTATTTCGGCGCGACGCCACCCGCCGCCGGCATGATGACCACGATCGGCGTGCTGCTGCTGGTCGGCGCCTGCGGCAAGTCGGCGCAGATCCCGCTGCACGTCTGGTTGCCGGACGCGATGGCCGGCCCGACGCCGGTTTCCGCGCTGATCCATGCCGCCACCATGGTGACCGCCGGCGTCTACCTGCTGTCGCGGCTCAGCGGGCTCTACCTCGCCGCGCCCGACGCGATGAGCATCGTCGCCTGGCTGGGCGGGCTGACCGCGCTGGTCGGCGCGACCATGGGCGTGACGCAGTACAACCTGAAGAAGGTGCTGGCCTATTCGACCATGTCGCAGATCGGCCTGATGGTCATGGCCTGCGGCCTCGGCGCGTTCTCGGTCGGGATGTTCCATCTCTACACGCACGCGTTCTTCAAGGCCTGCCTGTTCCTGGGCGCGGGCGCCGTCCTGCACGCGCTGGCCGGCGAGGAAGACATGCGCCGCATGGGCGGGCTCGCGCGCCGGCTGCCCTTCACCTGTGCCGTGTTCCTGCTGGCGACGCTGGCGCTTTGCGGCCTGCCGCCGTTCGCCGGCTTCTTCTCCAAGGACGAGATCCTCTGGTCGGCCTATGCCTCGACCCACGGCTCGCTGGCGCTGTGGCTGGTCGGCTCGGCCGCCTCGTTCCTGACGGCGTTCTACATGTTCCGCGCCGTGTTCATGACCTTCTTCGGCCCGAGCCGGGTGGACGAGCAACTCGCGGCGCACCTGCACGAGCCGCCGCCCTCGATGTCGATCGTGCTGGCCGTGCTCGCGCTCGGCTCGGTCGTGGCCGGCTTCATCGGCCTGCCACAGCTGTGGCGCGAGTGGCTGGGCGTGACGGCCCCGTTCTACGATTTCCTGGCCCCGGTGCTCGGCCACGCGCACCTGCGCGAGGACGTGCCGCACGGCGCCGAAGGCCTGCTGATGGTGATCGCGGTGCTGGTGGCGCTCGCGGGCATCGCGTTCGCCTGGTTGCGCTACGGCCGACCCGGCACGCCGGTTCAGGCGGGCAAGACGCACAACCCGCTGTGGCGGGTCGTCAGCAATGGCTACTACTTCGACCGCTGCTACGACACGATCGTGGTCGGCGGCATGGGCTGGCTGTCGGCCAGGTTCCTGCCGCGCCGCATCGAGGCGCCGCTGACGCGCGCGAGCCTCGAGCAGCCGGCGCGGCTGGCGAGCACGCGCCACGCAGCTGTTTGCGCGGCTGCAGACCGGCGACCTGCAGACCTACGTGCTGTATGCACTGGTCGGCCTGGCGGTGGTGCTGATCCTGGGGGTGGCCCGTGGCTGATCCCACCACGCTCGCGACCACGCTGCTGCTGCCGGCGATCGCCGCGGTGATCGTGCCGCTGCTGGGCCGCAGCGGCCTCGGACGCATCGCCACGATGGGCGTGATGCTGCTGGTGCTGTGGTTCGCGGGCTCGATGTTCCTGGCATTCGACGGCGCAGCCGCGCTGCCGCAGTTTGCACTCGACGTGCCGTGGATGCGGACACTCGGCATCCACCTGCGCTTTGCCGTGGACGGCTACAACGTCTACCTGCTGCTGCTCACGGCGCTGCTGTTGCCGGTGGTGCTCGCCTGCGCCTGGCAGACGGACGAGGGCCGCAGCCCGCTGTTCCTGGCCTTGCTGCTGGCGCTGCAGGCCGCGTTGCTCGGCACGTTCCTGGCGCAGGACCTGCTCGTGTTCTTCGTGCTGTGGGAAGCCGTGCTGCTGCCGATGGTGCTGCTGATCCTGGTGTTCGGCGGACCGCAGCGGCGGCGCGCGGCGCTGACGTTCTTCCTCTACACGATGGCCGGCAGCGTGCTGCTGCTGGCGGCGGTCATCTGGCTCGGCGCCGAGCACGCTCGCCAGACCGGGCAGTGGGCGTTCGACTATGCCAGCCTGCAGGCACTGCCGCTCACGCTCGGCCAGCAGCAGTTCGTGTTCATCGCCGTGGTGCTGGCCTGCGCCGTGAAGAGCCCGCTGTTTCCGTTCCATGCGTGGCTGCCGCTCGCCTATGGCGAGGCGTCGGCCTCGGGCACGGCACTGATGGCCGGCGTGCTGTCGAAGATGGGCGCGTACGGCTTGCTGCGCCTGGCCGTGCCGTTCTGCCCGGACGTCGCGCAGGCCTGGGCACCGCTGCTGATGGCCTGGGCATCGATCAGCATCTTCTACGGGGCGGTGCTCGCGCTGCGGCAACAGCACTACAAGCTGCTGGTGGCCTATGCCTCGCTGAGTCACATGGGTTACATCGTGCTCGGTGTCTTCAGCCTGCAGGCCACGGGCCTGCACGGCGCGATGGTGCAGATACTGAGCCACGGCCTGGCCGTCGCCGGCCTGTTCCTGCTGCTCGGGTTGCTCGAGCAGCGCCACGGCGGCGCCTACCTGCAGCTGCACGGACTCGCCACCCGCGCGCCGGGCCTGGCCGTCGTGCTGATGCTGTTCGTGCTCGCCTCGCTGGCGCTGCCCCTCACCAGTGGCTTCACCGCCGAGTTCATGGTGCTGCTCGGCGCGTTCACCTCGGGCCTCGCGCACTGGCAGGCCGGCGCAGGCGTCGGCATGCTGCTGGCGGCCCTGCTGGCTGCCACGGGCGTCGTGCTCGGCGCCACCTACATGCTGCAGTTCGCGCGCAGCCTGGTGTTCGACGACTCGAGCCGTCCGGACGCACTGACGCCCGACCTGCGCCCGCGCGAGCTGCTGGCGCTCGCCCCGCTGCTGCTGCTGATCCTCTGGATCGGCGTGCGTCCCGCGCCGTGGATGGACAAGGTCGATGCCACCGTGACTTCGATGGTGCGCCCTGCCGCGATCGCCGTCATGGGTTCCAGCCATGACGACTGAGTTCTACTACGCCCTGGCGCCGGAGCTGCTGCTGCTCGGCCTGATCGTCGTGCTGATGCTGCTCGAGATGCTGCGGGCGCAGGCGCGCTGGGCGCGGGTCTGCGTCGTGGCCACGCTCGCGGCCGCAGTGTATGTCCTGCTGCAGCAGCTGGGTGCCGGCTACAGCGCCGCGGTTGCGCCGGGCGAGATCGAGGTGGATCGCTTCTCGATCCTGGCGCGACTCGTGCTGCTGCTGTGCACCGCAGCCGTCGCGCTCGGCTTCGGTGCGGCGCAGAGCCACAAGTTCTGGATACTGGCAACGGCCAGCGCGCTCGGCGGCCTGGTGGTGGTCGGCAGCACGGGCTTCGCGCCGCTGTTCATCGGCATCGAACTGCTGTCGCTGCCGTCCTTCGCGCTGATCGTGCATGGGCAGGGCCGCAGCGTGGCCAGCGAGGGCGCGTTCAAGTACCTGGTGCTGTCCTCGATCGCGAGCGCGCTGTTCCTGTTTGGCGTGTCGTTGTCCTACGGGCTGACCGGCAGCCTGGCCATCGGCGCCTGGGCGCACGCGTTCCAGTCTGGCGGGCCGCAGGGCCAGGCCGCCGGCCTGCTGGTGCTCGCCGGCCTGTTCCTGAAGGCGGCCGTGTTCCCGCTGCATGCCTGGGCCCCGGATGCCTATGCCGCGGCAAGGCTGCCCGTCACCGCGCTGATGGCCTCGCTGGTCAAGGCCGCGGTGATTCTTGCGCTCGCCAGCCTGACCTACTCCCTGCCGCTGGCCGGTCCGACGCAGGCGATGGTCGCGCTGCTCGCGATCGTCTCGATCGTGTTCGGCAACCTGGCCGCGCTCGGCCAGCCGCGCTTCAAGCGGCTGCTGGCGTATTCGTCGGTGGCGCATGCGGGATACATGATCTTCGCGCTGCTCGACACCACCGGCAGCCGCGCTTCGGACCTGCTCTGGTACACCGCCTTCTACGGCCTCGCGACCGTGCTGGCCTGCGCCAGCTTCGCCGCCCTGTGCCCGGACGGGGACGACGAGCTGAGTTCGCTCGACGGCAAGTTCGCGACCCGGCCCGTCGCATCGATCCTGCTGTCGCTTGCCGTGCTGTCGCTCGCCGGCCTGCCGCCAATGCCCGGGTTCTTCGCCAAGCTGTTCGTGTTCAAGTCGGTGATTGCCTCGGACCAGCTGGTGCCGGCGGTGATCGCCTTTGTCGGCAGCTTCCTCGGGCTTGCATACTATGTCGGCATCGTGCTGCGGCTGTTCCGCGGCGCACCGTTGCCAAGTCACAGAGGGGAATGACCATGGTGATCGGAACCGTCGAGAACCCGCCCCTGCACGGGACGGTTGCAGACATGCTGGCGCTGAAGGGCACGACCATCTACGCCGTCGCGCCCGATGCAACGGTCTACGAGGCGATCGAGCGGATGGATCGATGGCGCGTCGGCGCCCTGCTCGTCATGCGGGGCGAGGAGCTCGTGGGCATCGTTTCGGAACGTGACTACACAGCAAAGTCATCCTGCTGGGTCGGGCCTCCAAGGAGACGCTGGTCGAGGAAATCATGTCGAGCGGCGTGATCTCGCTACGCAGCGACACGAGCCTGGGCGAATGCCTCAGGGTCGTCACCGAACGCCGCATCCGTCACCTGCCGGTGCTCGATGCCGCGGGCAAGGTGCTCGGCGTGCTCAGCATCGGCGACCTGGTGCGGGCGGTGGTCGCGCAGCAGGCCGAGACGATCAGCGCCCTGAAGTCGTTCATCGGCAGCGACTATCCCACCTGAGTCGCCGGGCCCGCGTGGCCTGGCACCGTTGCGCCGCCGGCAGTCGCGGCGACACAATGGCTGCATGACGACGCCCGCTGCACTCCAGGCCTCGCTGCATGCGCGGATTCCGCTGTCCCGGGCGATGGACGTGACCGTGCTGCAAGCCGTGCCCGGCCAGGTTGTGCTGCGCGCACCGCTCGAGCCGAACATCAACCACAGCGGCACGGTGTTCGGCGGCAGCGCCGCGGCCGTGGCTACGCTGGCCGCGTGGGCCACCGTCGAAGTTGGCCTGCAGGCTGCGGGCCAGGCCGGACGGATCGTGATCCGGCGCAGCGCAATGGACTTCGGGCAGCCGGTGGTCGCGGCCTTTACCGCCCGCGGATTGCCGCCTGAGGAAGCCGACTGGGAGAGGCTGCGGGCCACGCTGCGGCGCGGGCGCATGGGGCGCATCACCGTTCGCAGCGTGCTCGAGTGCAGCGGCCAGCCGGTGGGCGAGTTCGAGGGCGAATTTGCGGTGATCCCTGAGTGAGCGCCTCAGCCCTGCATCGATGGCGCGCAGCACCTGCCATCCTCGCCCTGGCGGCCCTGCTGGCGGCCTGCGGCTCGACACCGCGGCATCCCGTGCCTGCACTGCCCGCCGGCAAGCTGGAGCAGCTGAGGGCCGACGCGCTGCGGGCGCAACCACCGGAGGAAGCAGGCGAATTCCGCGCATCGGACCTGGTGGAACCCGCCGGTCTCGATCCAGGCCTCAAGCTCGACGTGCGCTACGCCACGCCGGACAACTTCATGCGCGCGCCGGTCTATCCCGAGGCGAGGGTGTTCCTGCAGCGACCGGCCGCGGAGGCGCTGGTGCGGGTCAACCGGGCGTTGCGCGACGAGGGCTACGGACTGCTGCTGTTCGACGGTTACCGGCCGTGGTACGTCACCTGGATGTTCTGGGAAGCCACGCCGGACGAACAGCGGAACTTCGTCGCCGATCCTGCGGTCGGCTCGCGCCACAATCGCGGCGCTGCCATCGACCTGAGCCTGTACGACCTGCGCACCGGCCTCGAGGTACCGATGCCGAGCGCTATGACGAGTTCTCGGAACGTGCTCACCCGTCCTACGCGGGCGGAACCGGCCGCGCAGCGCGAGTCACGCGACCGGTTGCGTCGCGCGATGGAAGCCGAAGGCTACACGGTCAACCCGGACGAGTGGTGGCACTTCGACTACCGCGACTGGGACAAGTACCCGATCGGCAACGTGTTCTTCAAGGACCTGAAGTGATGCGGTCGCTGCCTGCCCGGTCATGCGGAATGATTCGTGCCTGCCATTGCGCTCGTTGATTACGACGACACCTGGCCGGCACGGTAATCACCTGCAGGGAGTTCACTCGATGAAGCCAACGAGCATCCCCGTCGCACTCCTGGGACTGATCCTGGCGCTGGCGCCAGTCATCGCCCCCGCGCAATCCACGACGGAGCCAGCCATCCCTGCAAAGGTGATGCTGCTCGGCCTGTTTCACTTCGACAATCCAGGGCTGGACGCGGTCCGGTACGAGCCGCTCGATGTCATGCAGTCACAGTCACAGACCTACCTGGTTGAACTGTCCGAGCGGCTGGCGCGGTTTGCCCCGACCAAGGTCCTGCTCGAGTATCCCGACAAGAGCGACGAGGTGATCAACCAGCGCTATGCCGCATTTCGGTCGGGCGAATTTGCGCTTCCGCGCAACGAGATCTACCAGCTGGGCTTCCGCGTGGCGCGCCTGATGCAGCATACGCGCGTGCATGGCTTCGACGCGGCGGCACCCGCGCAGGAAATCAAGCTCTGGGATTACCTCGCCAGGGACCCGGCGACCGAAAAGCGCCTGATGGACATGATCGGCGTCGAATCCGCCCGGCTGCAGCAACTGCATCGCTCGGGTTCACTGCAGGACATCCTGCGCCTGAGCAACTCGGCCGAGGAAGACCGGCGCAACAAGGGCTTCTACATGCTGCTCAACCCGGTCGCCGCGGCGACCCGGGAATTTCACGGCGCCGACGCCTCCGCCGACTGGTGGCACCGCAACCTCAGGATGTATGCGCTCGTGCAAGAACATGCGGCGCCGGGCGAGCGGGTGCTGGTGATCGCCGGCTCCGGGCACACCGCGATCCTGCGTGACCTGCTGCGCGCCGATGGCGACAGGACGGAAGTCGACGTCCTGCCGTCCTGTAGACGCGCGGCCTGCCCGGCCGCTGCGGGCCAGGCAAGCCGCCGTTCCATTGCGCTCAGCCGCCGATGCGGCCGCCGTCCTTGCGCCGGATCACGACCGTGGCCGGCCGCGGTCGGCGTGGATTGCTCTCGCTGCCGTACGGCCAGTTGCTCACGCGCGAGGGATACTGCCGGAGTCGGCGCGCCGCCCGCGAGGTTGTTCCAGTACGTGGTCGACTCGCCGGGATGCTGGATGTTGACGAACAGCGTGCGCTGGTCCGGTGTCGCCGTGATGCCGGTGATCTCGCAGCCGCGCGGCCCGGTCATGAAGCGCTTGACCTCACCGGTGCGCGGATCGGCGGCCAGGATCGCATTGTTGCCGATGCGGTCGTAGCCGCGGCTCGCCAGGTTCTGCGACGAGTTCGAGATGTCGGTCTGGATCCAGACGATCCCGGCCGGATCCACCCAGATGCCGTCGGGTGAGCCGAACAGCGGCTGATCGGCCGGAACCCGCTTGTCGTAGGCCGGATCGCCGGCCAGCAGGAACAGGTCCCAGCGGAAGGCCGTGTCGTCGTCCTGCACTTCGTTGAAGCGCACGATGTGACCGTACGGATTGGGGTCGCGGTTGCCGTTGACCGCTGCGTTGTTGCCCGAGCCGTTCGTCAGCGTGACGAAGACGTCGCCGGTCACGGCATTGGCCGCGACCCACTCCGGCCGGTGCAGCCGGGTTGCACCGACGGCATCGCCCGCCAGGCGCGTGCGGATCAGCACGTCCGCCTGATCCGCCCAGCCGTTGGCCACCGTGAGCGGCCCGGTGCCATGCACCAGCGGCAGCCACTCGCCGCTGCCATCGGCATGGAACCTGGCCACGTACAGCGTGCCGTGATCGAGCGGGCTCTGGCCCCTGGCGCGCAGCTGCCGCCACGGCGCATTGCCGACGAACTTGTACAGGTAGTCGCCGTTCTCGTCGTCACCGCTGTAGACCACGATGCGACCCTTGCTCTCGGTGCAGGTGGCGCCCTCGTGCTTGATGCGGCCGAGCGCGCTGCGCTTGACCGGCACGCTGGACGGGTCGAACGGATCGATCTCGACGACCCAGCCGAAGTGGTTGAGTTCGGCCCGGTTCTGCGCCAGGTCGAAGCGCGCCTCGGCGCGATGCCAGTTGTAGCCGAAGCCGCCTCGGGTCACGCCATAGCGTGCTTCCAGCGGCGTTGCGGCCCACGTCGTGTCGTCGGTGCCGAAGTAGCCGTTCCAGTTCTCCTCGCAGGCGAGGTAGGTGCCCCAGGGCGTGTAGCCATGGGCGCAGTTGTTGAGCGTGCCGCGCGGCGAGGGCGAGATGGCCGAAATCAGCATCGGGTGGTTGGCCGCGACCGGGCCCGAGAATTCCATCGGAGTCGTGCCGGTGATGCGGCGATTGCGCTCGTCGTCGCGCTCGATGTCCCAGTCGCCGGCCGCATTCTTCTGGATCGAGATCACGCTGACGCCATGCCCGGCGAGCGCCTTGGCGACCTTCTCGCGACCCGCGGCATCGTTGGTGATCGTCGCGCCCTGCGCGGCCGAGTAGATCTGGTTCGCGTCGGTGTACTCGTGATTGACGACCAGCAGGCCGCGCGAATTGCCAAACGGCTGCAGCGGGAAGAAATGCATGCCGTCGTGGTTGAAGCCCACCTGCAGCGCCTGGTCCGCCGCCGTGTTGGAGGCGTCTTCGGCAAACGCGGCGGCGCCCGGCAGCAGCGGCGTGCCCCAGGGTGCCAGCAGCTGCCACTCGTAGCCAGCGGGCAGGCGCACGGCATCGTCGGTGCTCGGCGCGATCGCTTCGAACGCGAGGCGCGAGCGACCGCCACGGCCGCCGGTCACGGGCTCGATCGACTGGCGCGACCGCCGCGCTGCCGAAGAAGCCGGTGGCGGCCACGGCGAGCGAGCCCCCCAGGAACGTGCGGCGCTGGATGCGCGCGTCGATCATGTCCTGCAGGTGCGGATTGCCGGACTGGTTGGAACCGATATCGTCCGTGTCGTGCATCGGAGTCTCTCCCTCGGAAAGCGGTTGGGAATGGCCGCCAGCGCGGGCGGCCGTGAGGGAGATTGAAGCGCGGCCGTGTGAACGCGGCGTGACCGGCAGGTTGCAGTTCTATCGGCGGCGTTGTTGCGTCCATGCAGGTCCGCGTCCATGCTGCACGCTCCACGGCAGACGCAGCAGCAGGCACCCATGCGCATTTCATTCCTGACGACCTTGCTCCTGATCCTGGCAACCGGCACGGCAGCTCACGCTGGCGACCAGGACAGCGCGGGCGCAGACGTCCGCCAGGCGCTGCAGCAGGCAGTGGCCAACCCGCAGCGCAGCGAGAAAAACCGCGCGCGCGACCAGTACCGTCATCCCGCGGAGACGCTGGCGTTCTTCGGCATCCGGCCGACCGACACCGTGGTCGAGATCTGGCCCGGCGGCGGCTGGTACACCGAGATCCTCGCGCCGTATCTCGCGGCGAGCGGTCGCCTGATTGCGGCCGCGCCCGCCGGCAAGGGCGCCGACAGCCTCGCCAAGCGACTCGATGCCAACCCCGCCCTGTTCGGCAAGGTCGAGCGCGCCAATTTCCCCACCGTGCTCGGCGGCACCGGCGTCGCGCCCGGCACGGCCGACGCCGTGCTCACGTTCCGCAACGTCCACAACTGGGGCATGGGCTACCTGCAGCCGGAGCGCACGCCTTACAGCGAGGCAGCGTTCGCCGAACTCTTTGCCATGCTCAAGCCGGGCGGCGTGCTCGGCATCGAGGACCACCGCCTGCCCGAGGACGCCAGCGCCGAGCGCGAGAAGTCGAGCGGTTACATCAAGGTGTCGACGGTGCGCGCGCTGGCGGAGAAGGCCGGCTTCCAGTTTGTCGCCGCGTCGGAAGTGAACGCCAACCCGAAGGACACGACCGACTGGCCGGAAGGCGTGTGGACGCTGCCGCCCACGCTGGCCCTGGGCGACACCGACCGCGCCAGGTACGTGGCGATCGGTGAAAGCGATCGCATGACACTGAAGTTCGTGAAGCCCGGGCGCTGAGCCGCGGCCAGGTTGCGCGATGAGCACCGCCGCGCCGCGAATCACGATTCTCGATGGCGCCATGGGCACCGAGCTGAGGGCTCGTGGCGCCAACGTGCCCGACTACAGGAGTTCCGCCTGGTCGGCAATGGCGCTGGTGCACGATCCGGGGACCGTGCGGCAGGTCCACAGCGACTACATTGCGGCGGGCGCCGACGTCATCACGGCGAACAATTACGCCGTCGTGCCCAACCTGCTCGCACGGGTCGGGATGTCGGATCGACTCGAGGAACTCACGCGACTGGCATGCCGGCTTGCACTCGAGGCACGCGCGGCGAATCGCCGTCCGGAGGTCCGTGTCGCCGGTTCGCTGCCGCCGCTTGACACCACCTACCAGTCCGAGCTCGTCGCGCCCGAACACGATCTGTACGAAGCGTACCTGCGCATCGCGCGCGTGCTCGCGGCGGACGTCGACCTCGTCATCGCGGAAACGTTGACCACGGTACGGGAAGCGGTGGCGGCCGCGCGCGCCGCGGCCGAGTGTGGTCTGCCGCTGTGGGTGTCGTGGAACCTGCGTCTCGACGCACCGCTCATCCGCGGCGGTGAGTCGCTGGAGCAGGGAATCGCGGCGCTGCAGTCGCTGCCGGTCGAGGGCTACATGGTGAATTGCGTGCCGACAGGGCTCGTACGACCGGCGCTTGAAATCATGCGACGCTGCACCGACCGGCCGCTGGGAGCCTATGCGAACAGCTGCGAGAAAGCCGCGGACCAGGCGACGCTCGACGCCACTGCCGTGCAGAGCCTGTCGCCGCAGCAGTACGTGGTCGCCAGCGAGCGCTGGGTCGAGGCAGGCGCCACATGGATCGGCGGCTGCTGCGATACCTGCCCGGAATACATCGCGGCGCTTGCAGCACGCTGGCATTGATCCAGCTGTCCCCCGGACTTCCGCTTTACGGAGCCGCACCCATCAGGCGCTGCGCAAAGTAGGTGAACTCCAGCGCGATGCGGTACGCGAGCTGGTCCTGGTTCGCCGTGCCGCCGTGCCCGCCTTCGATGTTCTCGTAGTAGAAGTAGTCGCGGTCCAGCGACTTTCATCCTGGCCGCAGCCTTGCGCGCATGCGCCGGGTGCACGCGGTCGTCCTTGGTGGACGTGTAGTAGAACACCGGCGGGTAGGCCACGCCCTGGCGCAGGTTCTGGTACGGCGACCACTTCGACATGTAGTCCCAGTCGGCCGTGTCCGGGTCGCCGTACTCCGCCACCCATGACGCGCCGGCACCGAGCCGGGTGTAGCGTTGCATGTCGAGCAGCGGCACGCCGTTGACGATGGCCGCATAGAGATCGGGCCGCTGGTTCATGATGACGCCCATCAGCAGGCCGCCATTCGAGCGGCCGATCGCGCCGAGTTTCTGCGGCGTGGTGACGCCGGTGCGGATCAGCTCCTCGGAAATCGCGATGAAGTCGTCGAAGACCTTCTGGCGGTTCTCGCGCAGGCCGGCGTGCGTGCCAGCCCGGGCCATACTCCGAGCCGCCACGGATGTTCGACAGCACCAGCACCCCGCCACGCGAAACCCAGAGCTTGCCGGCCAGCGCGCCGTGCTGCGGCCGCGACGGGTCCTCGTAGTACACGGGCAGCGTCGCGCTGAGAAAGCCGCCGTAGGCATACTGGATGGTCGGGGCATTGCCCCGGGCCAGCACGGAGCGCTTGCCCATCACGAAGTAAGGGATTTTCGTGCCATCCCGGGAAGTGGCGAAGCGCTGCTCGACCACGACGTCCGTCGCATCGAAGGCCGCCGGTGTCTCGAAGATCTTCTGCGCCTGGTTGTCGGCCGTCACGTAGTACAGCGTCAGCGGCGTGGTCAGGCTTTCGAACGACAGCAGCGCGTCGTCCGTGCCGCCGCCCGCCGAGGCGACCTTGAGCACGCCGCTGGCCGGCAGCGGAATCCCGCGGGCCTGCCATCGGCCCTGCTTGTCGCGCTCGACGCGCGCCGCGCGGCCGGAGACGTTGTCCAGGTACTGCACGATGAGGTTCGACCTGCCGACACCCACCGTCTGCACCGATTGCGCCGGGCTCGCCGCAAACACCAGTTCGGCAGCCCCGCCCTGCAGCTCATAGGCGACGACCGAGCCCTGAGCGAATGCCTGGTCGCGGTACTGCCACGGCTCGCGCAACAGGAAGATCGCGCGTCCGTCGAGCACGCCCTGCAGGTCTGCGTTGAGCGGCAACGGCAGCCGTCGCGGTGTCTCGAGCCGGGCGCGTAGTAGTACTCGCTGGCGAAGAACGAGACGCCGCGCAGGATGAACGGCCGCGCGACACCGTCCTGGTCGACGTAGGAGCGCACGGCCACGTCCTGCGTCGTGCCCTCGAACAGCGTGCGTGCCGCCGCCAGCGGCGTCCCGCGGCGCCAGGCCCGGATGGTCCGCGGGTAACCCGACTCGGTCAGCGACCCCGGCCCCCAGTCGGTGCCGACGAGCAGCGTGTCCGCATCGACCCAGTTCACGTCCGACTTGGCGTCGGCCAGGGCGAAGCCGCCCCTGACGAACGAGCGCGTGGCGACGTCGAACTCGCGCCAGGTCGAGGTGTCGCCGCCGCCGCGCGACAGTTCCACCATGCAGTGACGGTACGCCGGCGCGAGACAGACGAACTGGCCACTGATCCAGTTCTCCCCCTCCTCCCGCGCCAGGCGATCCACGTCGAGCAGCGTCTCCCACTGCGGCTTGCCCGCGCGATAGCTGGCCACGCTGGCGCGGCGCCAGATGCCACGGACGTGCACCTCGTCCTGCCAGAAGTTGTACACGTACCCGTCGTGGATCGAACCGGTCGGGATGCGCGCGGGTGAGTTCAGGATCGCGCGTGCCTCGGCCCGCATCGGTGCGAAGCGCGGATCGCCCTCGAGCCTGGGCAGCGAGCGGGCATTCTCGGCCCGGGCCCAGGCCAGCGCCGCGTCGCCTTCGATGTCCTCGAGCCATGCAAACGGATCGTCAGCGGCGGCGGGCCGGACCGGGACGGTCGCCAGCCAGGCCGCAACCACGGCCGCGGTGATTCGATTGAGCACGGGATTTCCCATCGGTACGGTCAGGCAGCGATTCTACGGCCCGGGCCCGAAGCCGCACCACCGGCCCGACACGGGCCGGCACGATGCGCCGGACCCGACGGACGGTGCGCACGCTCGCGGTGTACCGCGCCGGCGGGGACCGCCGTGGTGTTCGTGGTGGAGTGAGTCAGCCGTCCGCGACTCGGCGCTAACGCGGTGCGACGAGCTTGAGGTAGCGCGGATCCTTGCGCAGGCACTCCAGGTCCGCATCGGCAGCGGCCCAGGAGACATCGCTGTAGCCCGCTGCAAAGGCCTGCGTCAGTGCTTCGATGCCCTTTTCCGCCTCGCCCATCAGGCAATAAACGCAGCACAGGTTGTAGAGCATCAGGCCGTCATCGCCGCCCAATGCCAGCGCGGTGTCTGCTTCCTGCAGCGCCTGCTCGCGCTGGCCGACCTCGGCGAGGTACGCGGCAAACAGTATGTGCGCACGAGCATCGTCTGGCGCGCGCGCCAGGTAACCGGGGAAGAACGCCACCATGCGCCGCGAGATCGCCAGTGCCGCGGCACTGTCGCCGAGCCCGGCATAGGCCGACCTGCAGGCCCTGCAGGCCCTGGTAGAAATCAGGGTTGATCTCGATGATCTGCTCGCAGGTCCTGACGGCCTCGGCATAGCGCCGGGTGGTCTGGTACACGCGGCTGAGCGTGTACAGCGCGATCACGCTGCCGGCATCGAGCTGGATCGCCTTGCGCGCCGCCTCCAGCGCCTCGTCGAACGATCCCCGCACCAGGTAGGCCATCGCCAGCGCGGAATAGGCCTCGGCGATCGACTCGTCGTACATCAGCGCCTTCAGGCTGGACTCGATCGCCTTGTCGAGCAGCGCGTCGTCGCGCCCGAACCAGAGACAGAGCGAGGCGTACGCCTCACCCAGGCCCGCATGGGCCTGCGCATAGCGCGGGTCGAGCCGGATCGCCTGCTGGAACAACTGCGTCGCCGTCTCGATCGCTGCTCCGCGTCAGGCGATACAGCGCCTCGCGGCCGCGCAGGTACAGGTCGAATGCTTCCGGGTTGCTGGTCGAACGCCGCGTCAGCGCGACCTTCTCGACCGGCGTCAGCTTGAGCTCGAGCGCGTCGACGATCTCCTTCGAGACCGTCTCCTGGATGTCGAACACGTCCGCCATCTTGCCCTTGTAGCGGTCCGACCAGAGCTGCGTGCTGGAGGCGACGTCGATCAGGTTCGCGGTGATGCGCAGGTCGTCCATGTGCCGGCGCACCGTGCCCTCGATGATGTAGCGCGCGCCGAGCTCCTGGCCGATCTCCTCGATGTCGAGCTTCGAGCCCTTGTACTTGATGGAGTTGGTGCGCGACACGACCGACATGCCCTTCATGCGCGACAGGTTCGAGATCAGGTCCTCGGTGAGGCCGTCGCTGAAGTAATCGCTCTCCTTGTCCGGGCTGATGTTGACGAACGGCAGCACCGCGATGACCTTGTCGTTGAGCGCCTTGCGCGGCGCGCGTGCCGCAGGCCGCGCGGCCAGGGGCGCATCGCCGGTCTGCACGCCGAGCCGCGCCAGGGCGCGCACCACGGTGTCGAAGTTCTCGTCGGCACGGGCGCCGAACAGGTCGACATGCTGGATCCCGGCGAGCGGATAGCGCAGCGCCACCGGCACCTCGACCGGCTCGAGGTTGACCGGCAGGATGTGCTTCTTGCGGTCGAGGGCAAGCGAGACTTCCTTGACCACGTTGGCGGACTCGGCCGCGGAGGCGGACAGCGCCAGCAGCAGCACCTTGCAGCCGTCGATCGCCTTGACGATCTCGGCCGACCAGAGCGCCGCGGCATCGATCCCGCCCTGGTCCAGCCACACGCTGACCCCGGCGCCGCGCAGCTGCTCGGCGATGCGCAGGATGCGGTCGCGGTCCCGCGACGAATAGCTGATGCAGACTTCGTGGCTCATGCCGGGATGATGCCCGTTCGGCCGAGCGCAGGCAAAATGCCCCGCGCCCGCGCCGGCAGTCACGCCCGCCGTCCCCGCGCCGCCATGGCTCGTATCCGCACGGGCCCCGGGGCATACTGCCCCGCCACGGCGCAGCGGGCATTTGACAGATCACAGGCCGGCACCGGCGAGGGTCCAGGCAGGAGTACAGGATGAGGCCGACGCTGAACATCATCAGTCCCGAGCTCTGTGCCCGGGTGATCGCCGAGGCCAAGCGCATCATGGCCGAGACCGGCATGGACATCCGTGGCGCCGGCATGCGCCGGCGGCTGCTCGACGCCGGCCTCAGGACCACGGCCGACGGCGCGCGCGTGCTGTTTCCGCCCGAGGTGGTCGAACGCGCGATTGCCACCGCGCCGAAGTCGTTCACGCTGTACAACCGCGACGGCTCGCCCCACGCCGAGCTCGGCGGCAACAACGTCCACTACGTGCCGGGCTCGAGCGGGCTCAAGATCCTGGACCACCGCACGGGCGAGACCCGGCTGTCGAACTCGGTCGATTTCATCGAGTACGCGCGTCTCTGCGACGGCCTCGAGCACATCGCCTACCTGGCCACCGCGTTCTCGACCAACAAGGACATCGAGTCGCAGGTGTCGGACGCCTGGCGCCTGTACATGCTGCTCACGACGTCGAAGAAGCCGATGGTCTCGGGCGCCTTCACCGAGCACGGCGTGCCGCGCATGCGCGACATGATGCAGCTGTTCCGGCGCGACCGCGCCGACCTCATCGCCAGGCCGATGTCGATCTTCACCATCACCGCGACCGGCAATTTCCGCTACGGCGAGGACTCGTGCCAGAACATGCTCGACTGCGTCGAGGCGGGCATCCCGGTCGAGATCGTGCCGGTGACGCTGATGGGCCTGATCGCGCCGGTGACGCTGGTCGGCGCGCTGGTGTTCCACGTCGTCGACGTGCTCACCGGCATCACCATGGCGCAGATCGTCCGTCCCGGCGCACCGGTGCTGTTCGGCGGCGCGCCGGCGACCTTCCACATGAAGTCGGCCAGTTCGCCGATGGCGGCGATCGAGGCGCAGCATCTCAACGTCGCCTACGTGGCGGTGGCGAAGTCGCTCGGCCTGCCGACGCAGGCCTACATGGCGCTTTCCGACGGCAAGTCGCTCGATGCGCAGGCCGGCGGCGAGACCTTCAGCAGCGCGCTGCTGGCGGCGCTGGCCGGCGTCAACTCGGTCTCGGGTCCGGGCATGCTCGACTTCGTGCTGACCTTCAGCCTGCCCAAGCTCGTGTTCGACAACGAGGTGTGCGGCCAGTGCCTGCACTTCGTGCGCGACCTGACGGTGGTCGAGGACCTGCCGACGCAGCAGCTGGTGGACGACCTGCTGGCGAATGATCACCTGATCACCTCGCCACACACGCTGAGCCACTGGCCGAGCGAGCTGTACCTGACCAACCCGGTGATCGATCGCGAGAACCGCGAGACCTGGGAAAAGGCCGGCGCCCGCGACCTGTACCAGCGCACCTGCGCCGAGGTCGAGAATCGCCTGCAGTCCTACACGCCGATCGAGACCGACACGGCGGTGGACGCGGAAATGCGCCGCATGATCGTGGCCGGCATGACGGCCGAAGCGCCGCTGCCGGAGCTGCCGCCTCCACCGGAAGGCGGTCCGCGCGAGACCCTGCGCGCCCGGCGGCCGAACCGCCGCCGCGCCTAGCGGGCACGAACAGGTGAAAAGACCAGGTTGATCCACGCACTGCTCGAGGGGGAACGATGAACACAGCACCGAAATGGTTTCTGCCCGTCGCGGGCGTTGCCCTGCTCTGGAACCTGGTGGGCTGCGCCGCCTACCTGTCCGACGTGATGCTCACGCCGGACGATGTCGCGAAGATGGACGCCGCACAGCAGGCGCTGTATGCATCGCGACCGGCCTGGGCAGTGGCCGCCACGGCTGTCGCGGTCTGGGGTGGCGCGGCCGGTTGCGTCGGGCTGCTGCTGCGCAAGCGCTGGGCGTTGCCGCTGCTGCTCGCCTCGCTCGCCGGCCTGGTCGTGCAGAACCTTGGCCTGTTCGTGATCAGCGATGCCGCCAGCCTGGTAGGCCCCGAGGTATACGCGCTGCAGGGGATGGTGCTGCTGATCGCGATCGGCCTGGTGCTGCTCGCACGCAGGGCCATCGCCCGCGGGTGGATCGCCTGATGCGGCAGGCGCTGGCCACGATGCTGCGCCGGGCCGCACTCATCGGCTCGGCGGCGGTGCTGCTCGGCGCCTGTTCGTCGCAGATGAGCAAGGACGAGTGCCGCACCGTCGACTGGCGCACGGTCGGCTATGAAGACGGCGTGGCGGGACGGCCGGGCGATCGCATCGGCGAACATCGGCGGGCCTGCGCCGAGCACGGCATCACCCCGGACCTCAACGCGTACCTGGCAGGGCGTGCGGAGGGCCTCAAGGAGTACTGCCAGCCGTACAACGGCTATCGCGCCGGCGCCAGCGGTCGCACCTACCACGACGTCTGCCCCGCCGGGATGGCGGCCGCGTTTGAACAGGCCTACGACGAGGGTCGCGCGCTGTTCGTGCGCGAGCAGCGGGTCCGCGACGCGGACGAGCAGATCGAGGCGAAGCGGCAGGAGATCCGGCGGCTGGAAGATCGCGTCGCCGAGAGCGCCTTCGACGTGGTGGACACCAAGGCGACGCCGGAGCAGCGCGCCCAGGGCGTGCTCGACACCAAGCAGGCCGCGGAGCGGATTGGCCGGCTCAAGGCGGAAGTGGCCGAGCTGGAAAAGGAACGGGCCCGGTACCAGGCCGAGCTCGATGCCTACCGCAAGACAGTCGTGCCGAGGTAGCCGTGGCCTGCAGCGATCGCCTCGCCATGATCGAGCCGGGCATGATGCGCTCGCCGTCCGCTGTTGCGACTGCTCGCGTTGCCGCTGCTGTGCCTGGCACAGGGCGCGGCGGCACTGGCCGCAGTGCAGGTGCTGACGGGCCCGACGCCGATTCCGGACGGCGAAGCGGTTGCGGCCGGCGACCTCACCGTGATCAACGAGAAACTTGCCTTCGGTATCGCGGTGGCCAGTCCGGTGCCGTACGGCGTGCCGCGCGGCGCCATCGTCGACCTGGCGCCGGTCATCGACGGCAAGCCGGCGCGCGATCGCGTGGTCTTCGCCGACTTCATTCCGAACAACTGGTCGGCGTGGCCCAACACCTAGCAGAAGGTCCGCGTGCTCGAGCGTGGCCCGCAGCAGGCCGTGATCGAGGCGACGCGCGACTGGGGCAAGGTGGCCATTGCCACGACCTACACGCTGCGCGCCGGCTCCGATCGCGTCGAGTTGCGGACGGTCATGACCAACCATGGCGACACCGCGCTCACCGGCCTGCTGTCCGGCCAGACCCTGTGGCCCAGCGCCGGATACTTCTTCGGCGTGCCGGGGCTCGGCGACCTGCAGGAAGGCCCGGCCACGGGCGCGCTGGCCGACCGCGTCGTCGCCTACGACGCGGACTGGAGCATCGCGCTGCATGCGCCGTACCTGGACTTCGTCGGCTCGAGCTCGAAGGACCTGTTCCAGCAGCACACGCTGCAGCCCGGCGAGTCGCGCAGCCTTCGACGCCTGGCTGCAGGTCGGTGCACGGGGCGACCTGGCGCCGGTCGTCGCGGCCGAGATCGGGCGCAGGGCACTGCCGGCAGGCACGGTGCAGGGCACGCTGCGGAGTCGCGACGGCAAGGCGGTGGACGAACCGGTCATCCTGGTCAGTCGCCAGGGCACGCCCTACGCCTGGAGCTTCGGTCGCGAGGGCCGCTACGAACTGCAGCTGCCAGTGGGCGAGTACGAGCTGCAGCCGACGGGCAAGGGCTATTCGCAGGGTCAGCCAGTCGACGGTCCAGGTCGGCCCGGGCACCACGACGCGCCTGGACTTCGACGACGTCGAGCCGCCCGGCCGCATCGAATTCAGCGTGGTGGATGCGCGCAGCGCGCAGCCGCTCGACGCGCGCCTGCAGGTCACCGAGGGCCAGCGGCCGTGGGTCGAGTTCCTCGGCCGCAGCACGTTCTTCACCGAACTCGGACGCAAGGGCTGGCTGCAGGCCACCGATCGCGCCGGGTCGCTACCGCTTCAAGGTCTCATCCGGCGGCGGCGTGCTGGGGCCGGCCCGGGTCGTCGACGTGGAGGTCCGGCCGGCGCAGACAGCGGCGGCGAAGGTGGCGCTGGAACGGCTGTTCGATCCGCCGGCGACCGGCTGGTATGCCGCCGACCTGCACCATCATGCCGACCAGGCCGAAGGCGTCACGCCGCCGGAGTACCTGGCGCGATCGCAGCTCGCAGCCGGGCTCGACCTGCTGCTGGTCAGCGATCATGACTCGACCGTGAACCATGCCCCCCTGCAGCGCATCGCCGACGCGCGCGGCGTGCCGTTCATTGCGTCGATCGAGCTGTCGCCGTCCTGGGGTCACTTCAACGCCTGGCCGCTGCAGCCCGGGCAGGCGCTGCAGATCGACACCGGCACCGCCACCATCGACGAGGTGCTGGCCGAGGCGCGTCGCCAGGGCGCGATCGTGGTCCAGTCGAATCACCCGTTCATTCCCTATGGCTACTTCGCCAGCCTGCTGGCCGGCGTCGTGCCGGGCGGATTCAATCCGCAGTTCGACCTGGCCGAGCTGAATGCCGACGTGCCGTACGACGCGGCGGTGCTGCAGGCCATCTGGCAGTTGTGGAACGCGGGACATCGCTACTACCTGTCCGGCGGCACCGACGTGCACGACGTCTGGAACCACGAGTCCGGACGTATCCGCACCTACGCCCACGTCGTGGGCGCACTGACGCCGGCGAGCTACGCGCAGGCCGTGAAGAACGGCCACGCGTACGTGACCTACGGCCCGCTGATCCAGCCGTCGGTGCCGTTCGGCAGCGAACTGAAAGTGACGCCCGGCCAGCCCTTTGCGCTGGCGTTCACGCTGCAGTCCGCCACCGGGCTGCGGCAGGCGAGGCTGATCGGCGCAGGCAGCGACGGTGGCCACGAAGTCGTTCGCGGACAGCCCGCGCGAGGCCCGCGTCGAGTTTCCGCTCACGGCGCAGGGCCGCACCTGGTACTCGATCGAGGTCGAGGACGCCGCCGGCAACCATGCGTACTCGAATCCCGTGTGGATCGACCCGGTGACGCTGCCGGCCTGGTCGCTCACGCGATGACCGGATGCCTCATGCAAGTCGCGCCGGCGCCTGCCTGAGCGTCAGCGCGACGCAGGCCATCGCCATCACGCAGCACACGATCATGGTCGCGAAGACGCCGCCCCAGCCGAAATGGTCGGCGATCCAGCCCACGCCGGTGCCGGCAATCGCCGAACCGAAGGCGTAGCCGAAGAAGCCGGTGAAGCCGGCGGCCGTGCCCGCGGCCTTCTTCGGCACGAGTTCCAGCGCATGCAGGCCGATCATCATGATCGGCCCATAGACGAAGAAGCCGATCACGATCAGCGACGCCATGTCGAGCCACAGCGGTCCGTTGCGGTTCAGGCCATAGACGACGAGCCCGAGCAGCGTCAGGCCCATGAACAGGATCGTCGCGGGGCCGCGATGGCCGCGGAAGACGCGGTCGGACATCCAGCCGCAGAGGATCGTGCCGGGAATCGCCGCGTACTCGAACATGAACCAGGCGGCGCTCGCGTGGTTGAAGGAGAAGCCCTTGGCCGTCTCGAGGTAGGTCGGGATCCAGTTCTGCACGCCATAACGCACGAAGTACACGAACGCGTTGGCGACCGCGATCGCCCACAGCATGCGGTTGTTGAGCACGTGGGCGAGGAAGATCTCGCGGAAGCCGAGCGTGCGCTCGGACGCCGCCGAGTAGTTGGCCGGGCGGTCGTTGCGAAACTCCTCGATCGGCGGCAGCCCGCAGTTGACCGGCGTGTCGCGCAGCAGCACGAGGACCAGCAGCGCGACCAGCGCAGCCACCAGCGCGTTGAAGTAGAACTTGGCGCCCCAGTCACCGAACAGCCCGACGCCCACGACCGCGAGCGCGGCCACGAGGCCGCCGCCGACGTTGTGCGCGGTGTTCCAGAACGAGACGACGCGGCCGCGCTCGTTGAGGCTGAACCAGTGCACCATCGTCTTGCCGGACGCGGGCCAGCCCATGCCGTTGAACCAGCCGTTGAGCGCCTGCAGCACGATGATCAGCGTGAGCGAGGCGTAGATGCCCTTGAACAGGCCGAACGAGGCCGTGATGCCCGCCGACAGCAGCAGGCCGACCGGCATGAACCAGCGCGGATTGCTGCGGTCCGACACCGAACCCATCAGGAACTTCGACAGGCCGTAGGCGATCGACAGCGCCGTCATCGCGGTGCCGAGTTGCGCCTTGGAGTACTGCGGGTACTCGCGCAGGATGTCCGGGATCGCGAGCGAGAAGTTCATGCGCACCAGGTAGTACGCCGCGTAGCCGACGAAGATGGCGACGAACACCTGGCGCCGCAGTCGCCTGTATTCGACGTCGGTCCGGTCGATCGGTGGAGCGTGCACACGGCCCCCTGCGGTCGCGATCGACGGCTGCCTGGCCGCCTTGTCTGGCGCGATCCTCCGCTATAGTACCGGGCCACAGAACCGAGGGCGTGACCGCGATGAAGACGACACACCGATGGCTCGCCGGCGCGCTGGCACTGCTCATGGCGGTGCCTGCCATGCGGCGCGACGACCGCCGGCGCGGAGCGCCAAGCCGACCCGGCGTCGATGCGCCTGAGCTTGCGGCCCTGGGGCCGCATGCCGTGGGTGTCCGCTCGCTAGACCTCGTCGACCGCGACCAGCTCGACCTCAACGCCATCGATCCGGCAACCGGCGCCGCGCCACGGCGCGACCGCGGCCTCAAGGTCGAACTCTGGTACCCGGCCCTGCCCGCAGCAGGTGCCGCGCCCGCGGTGTACGCCGACAGCCTGGTGTCCGAGCCGCCCGCGCCGCCGGCACAGTTCCGCATCCAGGGACTGGCGGTGCGTGACGCGCCGCCGGCGGCCGGACGCTTCCCGCTGGTGATCGTCTCGCACGGCTATGGCAACGTGCCGGTGGTCATGAGCTGGCTGACCGAGAACCTGGCGTCGAAGGGCTACGTGGTCGCGGCGATCCGGCACGAGGACCAGTACCTCAATCCCGCCGCCTTTCCGCAGCGCTGTCTTGCGCCGGCCGCTCGACATCGCCTTCGTTGCGCGCGAACTGCAGCGCACGCACGGCGGTGCCGGCGGCAACATCGATCCGTCGCGCATCGCGCTGATCGGCTATTCGATGGGCGGCTACGGCGTGCTGGCCGCCGGTGGCGCCACGCTCGATCCGGCCGGCGGGCTGGTCAGCGGCGTGCCGGGCGGGCTGCTGCTGCCGTTCGCGCGTGGCGGCGAGCAGCGTGCCGCCTTGCAGGTGCCGAACGTCAGGGCGATCGTCGCGCTGGCGCCCGCAGGCGGCTGCGTTCGGCGCCTTCGGCGCGCAGGGCATCGCCGACATCGCGGCGCCGCTGCTGCTGATCGCGGGCGACCGCGACCTCACTGTCGATTACCAGAGCGGCGCGCGCGCGTACTTCGACCAGGCCGTGAACACGCGGCGCTACCTGCTGACGTTCCATGGCGGCGGCCACGCCATCGGCTTCGGCCCGGCGCCGCCGGAAATGCGCACCGACCTGTGGAACCAGGACTGGTTCGAGGACTCGGTCTGGCGCAAGGACCGGTTGATGGCGATCACGCAGCACTTCGTCACGGCGTTCCTCGACCGCTACGTCAAGGACGTTGCGAACCGCAGCGCCTACCTCGACGGGCTGGTCGAGAAATCGAGCGACGGCACCTGGGACGCGCCGCAGGGCACGCCGTGGAGTGCGCGCAGCCCCGGCGGCGAGGTGACGCTCTGGAAGGGCTTCCAGCGCCGGCATGCCGAGGGCCTGAGCCTGTTGCGCGCCGCGCCCGAAACTGTGGCCAAATAGCCCACGGGCGCCGCGCGCGCCCGCGGGGAAGAACAACAGGGGGATGCAGATGCGCGTCAAGCTGATCGCGTTGGTGCTGGTGTCGGCCTTTTGCGCCGCAGCTCCGCAGGCCGCGCTGGCAAGGGAGACCGGCAAGGCAGCGGCCGCTGCGCCAGCGGCAGAGGTGCCGGCCTGGCTCGAGGCAAAGATCGGCGGGCTCAGCAAGGAGCAGCGCGAGTTCCTGCTGTCCGACGCCGCGGACGGGTTTGCCGGGTCGCACAAGAAGCTGCTGCAGCGACTCGAGACCAAGACCCCCGCCGAGATCGCCGCCTACGTCGACGCCATGATGGCGGTCGAGCAGGCGCAGAAGTTCGACCCGGCAACGGACATGGGCGCGATCCCGCTCAACACCGAGGCCACGAACTTCAACGGCTGGAAGCTGCGCCGGCCGGAAAGCTTCGGACCGAAGCGCGAGCCCGGGCCGATCAGCCTGAGCTACTACGCCAGCGGCCGCGGCGGCATCCGCACCTTCGCCGGGGCGCCGGTCGCGATCTATCCGGAAGACCTGGTCGCGGGCAAGGTGGACGTCGCCATCGTCGGCGCGCCGCTCGACATGGGCTCGTACTACCGCGGCCAGCGCTTCGGCCCGCTGGCGATGCGCAACGAGTACGGCGCCGGCGGCGTCGACATGAACACGATGGTCAATCCGTCCAAGGAACTGAACATCGTCGACTACGGTGACATCGCCATCGACAACATGAGCACCGAGCGCTCGGTGCACCACGTGCGCGAGCGCGTCGCCGAGATTGCGCGCACCGGCGCGCTGCCGTTCATCGTCGGCGGCGACCACAGCCTGGAGTACCCCGACATCGCCGGGCTGGCCGACGTGCACGGCAAGGGCAGTTTCGGCGTGATCCACTTCGACGCGCATTTCGACGCAGGGCGCGACCAGCCGCACTTCATCACCCATGGAGCGCCCGTCTATCGCGCGGTCAAGGAAGGCCACGTGCGCGCGGAGAACTTCATCCAGGTCGGGCTGCGCGGCCCGTGGCCGGACAAGGACGGCTTCGAGTGGATGCGCAACAACGGCATGCGCTACCACACGATGGCCGAAGTCGAGAAGAAGGGCTGGGACACGGTGATGAAGCGCGCGCTGGCCGAAGCGCGTGAAGGCGGCCGGAAGATCTACATCTCGTTCGATGTCGACGTGCTCGACCCGGCGTTCATACCGGGCACGGGCACGCCGGTGCCCGGCGGCCTGACCATGCGCGAGGCGATGCCGATCGTGCGCAGGCTCTGTTCCGAGAACGATCTCGTCGGCTTCGAGATCGTCGAACTCGACCCGCTGCTCGACCACACCTACCGCTCCGCGCTCAACGCCAACTTCATCATGCATGCCTGCCTGACCGGGCTGGCGATGCGGCGGCAGGGGATCAAGGATCCCGGCTTCCTGTCGGAGCTGACGACCGAGCACATGCAGCCCGAGGCCGGCATCGCCGGGGCCAAGGCCGGCAAGGCCGAGAAGGTCGATCCCGACTACGCCCGGCCACGCCCGCCACCCGCCAACTGAGCAGGCGGCGGGCGATGGACCACGCAACGGGCGGGCCGCCAGGTTCCCGTCGTTCCTGGCCGGCGCGGATGCTGCGCGAGCCGCTGCTGGCGTTCGCCGTGATCGGTGGCCTGCTGTTCCTTGCCCACGGCGCACGACAACCGGCCGACGCCGAATCGATCGTGCTGACGGCCACCACCCGGGCCGCACTGATTGCCGACTTCGAGGCCGCAACCGGGCGCGCGGCGAGCGACCGCGGACATCACTCGTATCGAGCAGGAGTTCATCGCCGAGGAGGTGCTGTTCCGCGAGGCGCTGGCCGAGGGCCTGCACCTGGCCGACAGCACGGTGCGCGCGCGCCTGGTGGAGGAGATGCGCCTGCGCATCACGGGCCCGCTGCCGGAAGCGACCGTCGAGCAGCTGGTCAACCACTATTCCGAACATCTCGACCGCTACCAGTCGGAACCGGCCGCCACGTTCCGCCACGTGTACTTTGCCGCCCTCCCGGACGACCCGCAGGGCCTGCTCGCCCGGCTGCGGGCAGGCCAGGCGGTCGCGGGCGAGCCGTTCGGCCGGGGCGCCGAGTTCTCGGGCTACGGCCAGAGCATGCTGCGCGGGTTGTTCGGCCAGGCGTTCACCGCGGCCTTGTGGAAGGCGCCGCCCGGTGAGTGGACGGGGCCGCTGCAGTCGCAGTACGGCTGGCACTATGTGCTGGTCAGCGAACGGCTGCCGCCGGCACTGCTGCCGTTCGATGCCGTGCGGCAGCAGGTCGAGAACGACCTCGCCGTAGACACGATCGCTGCCGCCGTCGGGCAGCACGTGCAGCAGGCGCTGCCGCGCTACGAAGTGCAGGTCGAGCGCTGACGGACGCTCAGCTGCGCAGCCTCAGTCCTTGCGGATCGTACAGCGGCTGCAGCCGCACGGTGGCCGCGCACAATTCCCCGAGCAGGTCGATCTCGAAGCGTTCGCCTTCGCGTGCCAGTGCCGCGGGCACGTAGCCCGCGGCGAGGCTGCGCTCGACGCAGTGGCCATAGGCGCCGGAGGTCACGTAGCCCACCGCCTGGCCGCCATGCATGATGGACTCGTAGCCGACGACGTCGGCATCGCGCGCCGCCACCTCCAGCACCACGAACCGGCGCCCCGGCCCGGTCGCGCGCTCGGCCAGCGACGCCGCGCGACCGACGAATTCGGGCTTGTCGAAGTCGACGAACCGGTCGAGCCCGGTTTCGCCCGGCGTGTAGTCGGGACGAAAGTCCTTGTTGAACGAACCGTAGTTCTTCTCCAGCCGCAGCGAGGACAACGCGCGCCCGCCGAACAGGACGAGGCCAGACGCCTCGCCGGCCCCGCGCAGGTCGTCGTACAGGGAGGCAAAGTAGTCGGGCGTGGTCCAGATCTCGTAGCCCAGCTCGCCGGTGAATCCCGCGCGGGTCACGATCGACGGCGCAAAGCCCACGGCCGTCTCGGCGACGTCGAAGAAGCGGAAGGCCGCCGCGGAGAGGTCCCGGCGCACCAGCCGCTGCAGGATCTCGCGCGAGTTCGGACCGGCCAGCGAGAATCCGCACAGCGTCGACGCCGCAGAACGCACGAACACGTCGGGCGGCGGGTCCTGCGACCAGAACCAGCGCAGGTGGAACTCCTCGGCGAAGCCCGAGCCGACGATGAAATAGCGGTCCTCGGCCAGGCACGCGATCGAGAGATCGCCGACGATGCGGCCCGCGGGATTGAGCATCGGCGCCAGCCCGAGCCTGCCCGGCCGCGGGATGCGGCAGGCGAACACGCGGTCGAGCCAGGCGCGGGCGCCACGGCCCGTGACCTCGTACTTGCCGTAGTTGGTGGTTTCGTAGAGGCCGGCCGTGCGGCGGACGGCGCGGCATTCCTCGCGCACGACCGCAAAGGCCTCGGAACGACGGTAGGTCGGCGTCTCGACCGGCGGCGTGCCGGGAGGCGCAAACCACAGCGCGTGCTCGAGGCCGAAGTTCGCGCCCATGACGGCGCCGGCGCTCGAGCAACCGGTCGTGGATGGGTGAACGGCGCACGGGTCGCGCCGCCGGCAGTTCCTCGTTCGGGTAGGCGAGCCGGAAACGCCGGCTGTAGTTCTCGGGCACCTTGATCGACGTGTACTTCGGCGTCGCAAACCGGCCGAAGCGCGCCACGTCCATCGACAGGATGTCCTGGCCCGGATCGCCCTCGGTCATCCAGCGCGACAGGACGAGGCCGATGCCGCCGCCCTGGCTGAACCCCGCCATCACCGCGCAGGCCACCCAGTAGTTGCGCAGGCCGCGCACCGGCCCCACCAGCGGGTTGCCATCGGGCGCGAAGGTGAACGGCCCGTTGATCGCCTTGCGGATGCCGGCGCGGCCGAGCGCCGGGAAGTGCTCGAAGCCGACCTCGAAGTGCGGCGCCAGGCGCTCGAACTCGTCCGGCAGCAGCTGCATCGAGAAATCGTCCGGCGTGCGTACCGGCGACCAGACCCGGCCGTGCGGCTCGTAGGTGCCGATCAGCGCACCACCCCGCTCCTGCCGCATGTAGATCTCGCCGGCATAGTCCGTCGTGTTGACGATCTCCTGCGCGCGGCCCTGCAGTTCCGGGATGTCCTCGGTGAGCAGGTAGTGGTGCTCCATTGCGAGCACGGGCAGCTCGATGCCGACCATCTGCCCGACTTCGCGCGCCCAGAGTCCGGCGCAGTTGACGACGTGCTCGGCGTGCACCGTGCCCTTGTCGGTGACGACGTCCCAGCTGCCGTCGGCGCGCTGGTTCAGCTCGACGACGCGCGTGAAGCGCTCGACCGAGGCGCCGAGCTTGCGCGCCGCCTTGACGTAGGCATGCGTGGTGCCGGATGGATCGCAGTGACCGCCGTCGGCGCGCCACAACGCGCCGATGAAATGCCTGCGGGTCGATCAGCGGATTGAGCTCGAGCGCCTCCGCGAGGGTGATCATCTCGGTTTCCATGCCGAGGTAGCGCGCGCGCGAACAGATCAGCTTCAGGCTGTCGAGTTCGCCCTGCGTCGCCGCCAGCATCAGGCCGCCGTTCGGGTGCAGGCCGCAGGACTGGCCGGACAGCTCCTCGATCTCGCGATACAGGTCGATGGTGTACTTCTGCAGGCGCGAGATGTTGGCCTCGCCGTTGAAGGTGTGCATGCCGCCGGCGGCGTGCCAGGTCGAGCCGGAGGTCAGCTCGCTCTTCTCGAGCAGCAGCACGTCGGTCCAGCCGGCCCTGGCCAGGTGATAGAGGACGCTGGCGCCAACGACGCCGCCGCCGATGATCACGGCCTGCGCAGATGCCTTCATTCTGGGTGTCTCCCGGTGGACGCCGGATGGGAGCATGACCGCCCGCGGATGACAAGCCGGGACGGCGGCGGCGTGCCCGGCGAGGAAAGGCTTGACGAGGCGCGCACGGCCCGACACCGTGCCACTCGCGCGTATGCGGCTCGCGCAACGGAGGCGGCTTGCGGCAGATCCTGCGGACACTGGCATTGGCGGCCGCCTGGCTGGGCGCCATTCCGGTCGCGTCGGCCGCGGCTCCGGTCGTCGTGTCGTCCAAGCTGTCGAGCGAGTCCGCGATGATCGGCGAGATGATCCGCCAGCTGCTCGAGGCGCACGGCATCCCGACGGCCAACCGGCTGACGCTCGGCGCCACGCCGGTGGTGCGCAAGGCGCTGCTGGCGGGCGAGATCGACCTCTATGTCGAGTACACGGGCAACGCGGGCTTCTTCTTCAACCGCGCCGGCGACCCCGCCTGGAAGGACCTGCAGCGCGGCTACGAACTGGGCGCGCAGCTGGACTACGCGGCGAACCGCATCGTCTGGCTGGCGCCGGCGCCGGCCAGCAATTCGTGGGCGCTCGCCGTGCGGCAGGACGTCGCTGCCGAGCACCGGCTCGCGACCATGAGCGACTTCGCGCGCTGGGTCCGCGACGGCGGCAAGGCCCGGCTGGCCTGCTCCGCCGAGTTCGCCAACGCCGGCACGCTGCGCTCGCTCGAGCAGACCTACGGCTTCCACCTCGAGCCGCGGCAGAAGATCGTGCTCGCGGGCGGCGAGACGGCCGCCACGATCGGAGCAGCGGCCGCGCGCACCAACGGCATCAACACGGCGATGGTCTACGGCACCGACGGCGGCATCGCCGCGGCCAGGCTGGTCCTGCTGGAGGACGACCGACGCGACCAGCCGGTCTACGCCCCGGTGCCGATCATCCGCGAGCAGGTGCTGCATGAGCACCCCGCGATCAAGGGCATCGTGCGCGAGCTGATGCAGGGTCTCGACACGCGCACGCTGCAGGCACTCAACGCACGCATGCAGATCGACGGCGAGTCCGCGGCCGAGGTGGCCGGCGACCACCTGCGCGCACGCGGCCTGCTGCGCGCGGCGACCGGCAGCCGATGACTGCCGTGGCCCTGCCGCGCAGCCGCATCGACCCGCTCGGCGCTTTGCTTGCGACCGTGGGCAGCCTCGCGCTCGCCACCCTGCCCCTGGTCGTGTTCAAGGCCAACCGGATCATGCCGGGAGAGCCGCGCGCGCTGTTCGACGTGCTGCCCGCGTGGGCGGCGTGGTCCCTTTATGCGGCGCTCGCGCTCGCCGCGGTCGTGGGCATGTGCGTCGATCGTCCGCGCCTGCGGCTGCTCGCCGCGTTCGCCGGCATCGGCGCGCTGTGCCTCGCCGTCGGCGCGGCAGCCGATGCCCTGACCCCAGACGGCAACCGGGTCTACCGCATCGCGCCGGGCGGCGCCTTCTGGATCGTGCTGGTCGCGCTCGGCCTGCTCGCGACCGACGCGCTGACCCGGCTGCGCCCGGGCCCCGTGCAACGCGTGGCCTGGCTCGTCGCATGCCTGGCCGTCGCGCTGGCCGCGCTCGGCAGCGGCTGGTTCGACCAGCTCTCGATCATGCGCGAGTACGCCGTCAACGCGACGCGTTTCGCGCAGGAGATTCACCGGCACCTGGCGCTCGCGCTCGGCTCGCTCGCGGCGGCCCTGCTGGTGGCACTGCCGCTCGGCGTGCTCTGTCACCGCGTGCCGCGGCTCAAGGCGGCGGTGCTGGGTGCGCTGAACTTCGTGCAGACGGTGCCTTCGATCGCGCTGTTCGGCATCCTGATGGCGCCGCTCGCCGCACTGGCCGCGGCGTTCCCGGCGCTCGCGGCGCTCGGCGTCAGCGGCATCGGTGCGGCCCCGGCGGTGGTGGCGCTGTTCCTGTATTCGCTGCTGCCGATCGTCGGCAATGTCGTGGTCGGCCTGTCGCGCGTGTCGCCGGCCGCCGTCGACGCGGCCCGCGGCATGGGGCTGACCGGCAGCCAGGTCCTGCGCCAGGTCGAACTGCCGCTCGCGCTGCCGACCATCCTGACCGGCATCCGCATCGTGCTGGTGCAGAACATCGGCCTGGTCACGATCGCCGCGCTGATCGGCGGCGGCGGTCTCGGCGCATTCGTCTTCCAGGGCATCGGGCAGACGGCCATCGATCTCGTCCTGCTCGGCGCCATCCCCACGGTCGTGCTCGCCTTCTCGGCCTCGGTGCTGCTCGATGCCGTCACTGACCTCACCCGCAAGGTGCCGCGATGATCCAGCTCGAGCGACTGTGCAAGCGCTATGCGGCCACGACCGTGGTCGACGACGTGTCGATGGTGATCGAACCCCGCACCATCACCACGATCGTCGGCACCTCGGGCTCGGGCAAGTCGACGGTGCTGCGCATGATCAACCGGCTGGTCGAGCCGAGCTCCGGTCGCGTGCTGATCGACGGCGTCGACACCGCCAGGCGAGCCGCCGCACCTGCTGCGGCGGCAGATCGGCTACGCGATCCAGGGCCTCGGCCTGTTTCCGCACCGCACGGTCGCCGACAACATCGCGACCGTGCCGCGGCTGCTGGGCTGGCCGGAGGCGCGTGTGCAGCAGCGCGTGGCAGAGCTGCTCGCCGTCTTCCAGCTCGAGCCGGCGGCGTACGCCGGCAAGTACCCGCACGAGCTGTCGGGCGGCCAGCAGCAGCGCGTGGGCGTCGCGCGCGCGCTGGCGGCGGAGCCGAACGTGCTGCTGATGGACGAGCCGTTCGGCGCGCTCGATCCGATCATCCGGCTGAAGGCGCAGGACGACCTGCTCGACATCCAGCGCCGCTTCGGCACCACCATCATCCTGGTCACGCACGACATGGACGAGGCGTTCCGGCTCGGCGACCGGGTCGGCGTCATGAGCGGCGGACGGCTGCTGCAGTACGACCGGCCGGAGGTGCTGCTCACGCGCCCGGCCGACCCGTTCGTGTCGCAGCTGACCGGCAGCGCGGATCGGGCGCTGAAGCTGCTGTCGCTGACGACCGCGGGCGAGGCGGCGGCGGCCGAGGCGCCGGGCGACGACGACCCGACCGTGCCGGCAACGGCCACGCTGCGCGAGGCGCTGGCGGAGCTGGTCTGGCGCGGCGCGACGGCGGCGCGGGTCGCTGGCGAGCAGGGCCAGACGCTCGGCCGGCTGACGCTCGACTCGATCCTGGCGCACGGCCGGCGCGCGCCGTGAGCCGCATGGGACTCGTGCTGCGGCTGGCGCTGTTCGCAGCCCTGCTCGCGTTCCTGCTGCTGCCGCAGGCGTTCGCACCGCTGTTTGCGCCGCTGAACGAGTACGGCGCGCCCGCCATCTATGACCAGGGCAGCCTGCCGCTGCTGGCGGCGTGGCACCTGGCCACGGTGCTGGCGGCGGCACTGGCCAGCACCGTCGTCGCCGTGGCGCTCGGCATCTTCGTGACCCGCCCGGCCGGCGCCGCGTTCCTGCCGCTGTCCCGCACGCTGGTCAACATCGGGCAGACGTTCCCGCCCGTGGCCGTACTGGCCGTGGCCGTGCCGCTGGTCGGGTTCGGGCAACTGCCGACCCTGATCGCGCTGTTCGCCTACGGCCTGTTGCCGATCTTCGAGAACACGATCGCCGGGCTGGAGAGCGTGCCGCAGCCGGTGCGCGAAGCCGCCGACGGCATGGGCATGAGCCCGGGCGAGCGCCTGCGGCAGGTGGAGCTGCCGCTGGCCCTGCCGCTGATCCTGGAGGGCGTGCGCCTGTCGCTGGTGATCAGCGTCGGCACGGCCACGATCGGCTCGACGGTGGCGGCCAGGGGACTGGGCGAGGTGATCATCGCCGGGCTGCTGTCGAACAACACTGCCTTCGTGCTGCAGGGCGGTCTCGTGACCGGGCTGATGGCGATCCTGCTGTACGACGCGATGCGGGTGCTGGAAAGCCGTCTGGTACCGGCCGCAAGGACCTGAATGCCCTCCCCTCGCGACGCCGCGCGCTTTGCTAAGATTCGCGCAGCCGTTTCCGGCCCGCCTCGATGGACCGATGAGCGCCACCGACCTTGCCGTCGCCGATGCCGACCCGCGCCAGGCCACGCGGCAATCCCTGCCGTCGAGTGGCCGACCGTCGCATTGAGTCTTTTCGTCTATGGCGGCTGGCTGTTGCTGACGTCCCGCATACGGCGAGTGGCCGTCCTGGCTGATCGTGCCGTGCACCGCCGTGCTGCTCACGCTGCACAGTTCGCTGCAGCACGAGATCCTGCACGGCCACCCGACGCGGTCGGTCGCGGTCAACCGCCTGTTCGGCATGTGGCCGCTGTCGCTGTGGATTCCCTATGACCGCTTCCGCGTGCTGCACCTGGTGCATCACGACAACTCCGCCTGACCGACCCCTCGACGACCCGGAATCCAGCTACTGGACGCCGCAGGCCTGGCAGGAGCTGTCGGCGTTCCAGCGCCGCATGATCGAGCTGCAGCTGACGCTGGCCGGGCCGCATGCTGATCGGCTCGTGGTGGCGGATCGGGCATTTCTGGGCGCACGAGGCACGCGCCGCCGTGCGCGGCGAACCCGGGCGTGCGCAGCGCGTGGCTGTTGCACCTGCTGCTGTGCGTGCCGGTCGTCTACTGGGTCACGGTCGCCTGCGGCATCCCGTTGTGGGTGTACGTGCTGGGGATGGTCATCCCGGGCAACGGCGCTGCTGCTGGTGCGTTCGTTCGCCGAGCACCGCGCGCGCGCCCAGGTGCCGGAGCGCACAACGACCGTCGAGGGCTCGAGGATCCTCGGGCCGCTGTTCCTCTACAACAACCTGCACGCGCTGCACCACGCCGAGCCCGGGCTGCCCTGGTACCGCTACAACGCGCGGTACCGTGTGCGGCGCGAGCAGTTGGCCGCGCAGAACGGCCACCAGGTGTACGCGACGTACTTCGACGTGGCGCGACGGTTCCTGTTCACGCTGCACGACCAGCCGCAGCATCCGCTCGGCCGGGCTCCGCTGCCGCGAGCGCGAGTGACGGCGCAATGCGCCCCGGCCGCGGCTTCACGCCGGCCTGGGGTAGCCCGCCGCCCGCGCCCTGCCGATCCCACTCCAGGGTGCGGGCGTAGTCCGCGGCATCGACCGCCGCGAAACCGTCGATCAGCAGCGCATCCGCCAGCTCGCCGAACCACGGCTGCGCGGCCGCACCAGCGAACGCCGCCCGCAGCGCGTCGACCGTGGTCGCCGGCGTCGACGCGGCCGCCACGAACGCCGGCAGCGTCGCGGTGTCGGTCGACTCGAGCACCCGCACGCCCTCGACCAGCGCCGGCGCGTGCTTCGCGACCAGCAGGTGCCAGTAGGCATCGAGCGGGCCGACGTCGATGCGGCCCTCGCGCACCGCGTCGAGGATGGCGCGCGCCGTGACGAGGTTCGGCACCATCTCGCGGTACAGCTGCGGCCGCGCTGCCGTGCGGTACTGCAGCAGGTGATGGCGGAAGGCATTGAAGCCCGGAATGCGAATGCTCGACCGTCCAGCCGGCGCGGCCGCCGAACGTGTCCTCGAGCGTGCGCGTACGGCGACTCCGCGCGCACGATCAGGTCGCGAACGATACAGCGGCCGGCCGGCCGCCCACGGCGCCGCCGGCATCGGCGCGGCGATCGGCACGACGGCGGCCAGCTGCAGCGCCACCGGATAGCCGCACATGAACACGCAGCCGAGGTCCGGCCGCGCCCAGAGATGCCTCCAGCGGCTGCGGCGCGGGGTAGGCACGTACTCGAGTGGCACGCCCGCCTCGTCCGTGACGTGCGCGAGCAGTTCGCGCCACGCGCCTCGACCGCGGGCGTCACCGAGTACATCCGCGCATTCATGATCGCCGTGGTCATCGTCTGCTGCGCATCCCGCGCCGTTACGGCGCTCGTGCCCGAGCGTCGCCGCGCGACGCGCCACGTACTCGATGATGGCTTCGCGCACGGCCGGATCGAGCGGCGGCGGCGTGTACTCCGCCAGCCGCTTTTTCCAGACGTCGGTCGCGCGCTGGGTCGCGTCGCGGGCGCCGGCCTCGGTCCAGCTCTCGAAATTGGACCAGTCCGAGAGCAGCGGCCGGTAGAACGCCGTCTCGAAGCGCGCCAGCGTGTGCGGCGCGCCGAAGAAATGACCGCCGGCCTCGACGCCCTTGATCGCGTCCACCGCCAGGTCGTCGTCAGTGAACGACACCGGCCGCAGGATCTCGGCCCAGCAGCGCAGCATCTCGGCATCGACCACGATCTTCTCGAGCGAGGCCACCAGTCCGCCCTCGAGCCAGCCGGCGGCATGATTGATCAGGTGGCTGTGGCTCAGGATCGCGGCCTGCAGCGAGAACGCCGTCTCGTAGGTGGACTGCGCGTCGACCGCGGGCGAGGCGTTGACCGCGCTGGTGCGCACCGGGATCCGCAGCCGGCGGCCGATCTGCGCCGTGGCGATGCGCCGCATGCACGTATTCGGGCGTGCCGAACGCGGGTGAGCCGGTGCGCATGTCGACGTTCGAGGTGAAGCCGCCCATCACGCAGGGCGCGCCCGGGCGCACCAGCTGGCACAACGCGATGATGCCGAGCGCCTCGGCCGTCTGCTGCACCAGCGCGCCCGCCAGCGTGATCGGCGCCATCGCCCCCATCAGCGTGAACGGCGTGATCACGACGCACTGGCCGTGCCGCGCCATGATCATGATGTTGTCGAGGATCTCCTCGTCGACCCGGCGCGGCGAGTTGACGTTGGTCACCGTCATCAGCGTCGGCCGTGCCGCCAGGTCCTCGATCGAGCAGCCGTGCTCGATGGCCGACATCGCGATCGCGTCCTCGGCCTGCACGCCGCCGACGCCGCGCGCGGCCCAGACGATGTCCGCGCACTCGATGTGCGCGCGGTAGGTGGCCAGGTGCCGCACCGGCACCGGCACGTCGACCGGCTCGACCACGATGCCGCCCTGCCAGTGCAGCACGCCCAGCGTGTGCGTCAGCTTGAGGATGTCGCGGAATGCGGCGATGTCGCCGAAGCGCCGGCCGCGCTCGGCATCGCTCGACGTTGGGCGCGCCGTTGACCGGGCCGAAGTTGACCGTGCGGCCGCCGACGTGCAGGTGGCGCGCGGGGTTGCGCGCGTGCAGCACGAACGACTCCGGCGCATGGGCCAGCTGCGCCTCGACGATCTCGCGCCCGATCCGCACGCATTGCGTCTCGTCGTCGACCAGCGCGCCGGCCCGGCGGAAGATCGCGCGCGCCTCGGGGCTGCGGATCTCGAGCCCGGCTTCCTCGAGCACGCGGTACGCCGCCAGCAGGATGCGTTCGACCTGCTCGGCGCTGAGCACCTCGAGCGGCGACCACGGCACCTGCAGCCGCGGCAAGGGGTCGAGCGTCGGCCCGGCGGCGCGCGGCACGCGTGCCGGGCCACGACGACGCACGGGACGGAGGTTTTCGGTCACGCCCGGGGGCCGTCGCGCCTGCCCGACAGGCGGCGGTCAGGACATCGCGAAGCGGGCTTTGGCATTGGCGACGAGTTCGATGAAGCGCGGATGGCTGCGCAGGGGATCGAAATCGGTGTCGTTGTCGAGCCAGGTCAGCCAACCCTGCGAGCCTTTCTCGATGACGCTGGACAACAGGTCGATCGCCGCCTCGAACTCCCGCAGGCGCGTCAATGCGCACACGAAGTTGAAGTGCAGGATGGTGTTGTCTGGATCGAGCAGAGTGCCGCGCTCGATCCATTCCTTGGCGCGGTCGGCTTCCCCAAGGCTCGCAAGCAAGCCCGCCCCGTAGCCCAGCGCCCGGCCGTGGTCCGGCTCGGCCGCAATCACGGCCTCGATACGGGTCAGCGCACGCCTCGACGCCGACGGCCGCACCCGCGACATCACCCTTGGCTTCGTAGCACTGCGGAGCGAAGCTCGCCGCGGTGAATTCGGTGTCGACGACGGCCGCGGCCGCCTCGAAATACCGGATCGCATCGTCGTAGCGGCGCAGCGCCATGCTGCACATGCCTGCAATCCGGTTGCCTTCGTAGGAACCCGGATCGAGCTGCAGCGCGGACTCGCACGCCTTCAAGCCCGACTTCGTAGCGACCCTGGCCCTGGTGCGCCGCGCCGAGCGCCGCGTGCGCGTCGGCCAGTCGCGGATCGAGCCGCATCGCCTGGTTTGCCGCTTCCTGCCCGTCTTCATCGCAGGCGCTGCGCCGGTGCATGTCCCACTGCGCGATCGCCATTGTCGCCCACGGCGCGGCGTAGGACGGATCGAGCTCCACCGCGCGCTTGCACAGGCGGACGATGATCTCCTGGTGCCGCTCGTTGCCCATGACGCTGAACTGGCGCGCCATCAGGTAGAACTTGTAGGCCTTGACGTTGGTGGTTGCGCGCTGCTCGAGCGCCCGCTTCTCCTCCGGCAGCAGCGTCAGCTTCAGCGCCGCGACGATCGCGCGCGAGATCTCGTCCTGCAGCGCGAAGATGTCGTTGAGGTCGCGGTCGTAGCGCTCGCCCCAGACCTGCGCTTCAGTGGCCGCATTCACCAGTTGCGCAGTGATGCGCACCCGCGCACCCGCTTTGCGCACGCTGCCCGCCAGCACGTAAGCCGCCTTGGTCTGCCGGCCGATCTCGCCGACGCCGCCCTTGGCACCCTTGAACGAGAACGCCATGTTGCGCGCCACGATCGACAGCGCGGACACCTTGCCCAGGTCGGTGATGATGTCCTCGGTGATGCCGTCGGAGAAGTATTCCTGCTCCGGGTCGCCGCTCATGTTGGCGAAGGGCAGCACGCAGACGGACACCTCGGCCTTCCTGCCCGCGGCCCGCAGCGTCGCCGTCGACGGCCGCGGCGGACCGAGCTTGGCCTCGAGCGACTTGCGCAGCCCCTTGAACGCCGCGCCCTGGCGGTCCTCCGCCCAGCCGTCCAGGTCGGTCGTGTGCACGGCGCGGAAATCGATCGGCAGCTTTGCGCCATCGAAGCGCACCGGCACCAGCACGCCGCGGTCGGCCGCATCGCGCGCCTCGCCCCGCACCCAGCGCGAATCGACCGAGGCCGGCGTCCAGACCACCACCAGGGTCTTGGCCGCCTCCAGTTCCTTCGAGATCAGCGCATCGAATTCCTCGCCGGGCGTGATCTCCGGATCCCACCACACGGACCAGCCCTCGGCCTCCAGCGCCGCCACCAGCGGCGCCACCCGGGCCTTGTCCGAACGCGAATACGAAACGAAGATGTCAGCCACGATTTGCCCTGTTATTTCGCAGGGACTCTAGCATATACACCGTCCGGACCGAGGCTCAGAGCGCCGCGCCCTCGACCGCAATGCGGCCGTCGCTGACCACCAGGCGCGGCTCGAACAGGGCCCGGCTGTCGCTCAGCGGATCGCCGTCGAACACCACCAGGTCGGCCTCCAGGCCCACCTTGACCGTGCCCGTCCGGGCGTCGATGCCGAGCACCCGCGCTCCGCCCTGGGTGGCGGCCGTGATCGACTCCAATCCGGAGTAGCCGCAATCGTTGCGCAGCATCGCGATGTCGTGCGCCAGCCGGATGCGGCCGGTGTCGTCCTGATCGGCGTAACTGCCGTCGGTGGCCGCGGCCACGGTGATGCCGAGGGCGTGTGCGCGCCGCACGGCGGCCCGCAGCGGCCCCATCATCGCCTGCGTCCGCAACTGCAGCGCGACGTCGTCGGCCGAATTGCCCTGCGGATCACCGAGCGGGCTCATGACTGCGAGCGTCGGGACGAAGTACGTGCCGCGTCGCCGCATTTCCTGCAGGGTCGCCTCGTCCAGCCAGGTGCCGTGCTCGATGCTGCGCACCCCGGCACTGACCGCTGCCGCCGCGCCGGCGCGCGAGTGCGCGTGTGCGGCCACGAACAGCCCCTGCTCCGCCGCCGTGGTGACAGCCGCGCGGATCTCGTCCTCGGTGAGTTCGGGCTTGCGCGGATCGGTGCTCACGAGACCGGCACGCTCGCTCGCGCCCACCTTGATCACGTCCGCACCCTGCGCGATCAGCGCTTGCGTAGCAGCCGCGATGCGGTCCGGACCGCGCAGCTCACCGTTGATGGCATCGCCAAACTGCGGATAGACCTCGAAGAAGGCAACGCCTGGCCGCGGCCGGATGTGCCCCGGCGAGACCAGCAGCTCCGGCCCGGGCACGTGGCCGGCGCGGATCAGGTTGCGCGTGCCAGTGGCCTGCAGGTTGGTGTCGCCCAGCACGCGCGCGGTAGTCACGCCCGAATGCAGGGCGCGGAGCGCCGCGTCTGGTGACTCGATGTGGGCATGGGCGTCGATCAGGCCGGGCAGCAGGTAGCGGCCGCCGAGATCGATGCGGCGCACGCCCGGCGCAATCGGCGGCGCACGTTCGACGATCGAGGCGATGCGTCCGCCCCTGACCGTGACGGTCACGCCAGGCCGCGGCGCAGCCCCGGTACCGTCCACCAGCGTCACGTTGACCAGGTCGAGGTCCTGTGACGACGCGACGAGCGGCAGCGCAGCAAGAAACAGCAGCACGATGCCGCGGACAGCCTGATCGAGCAAGGCCCTGCTCTTGTGAATGACCACGCGCGATGCTCCACCGGCCTGATACGGGTTTCGAAGATACAGGATTGAGCCGTAGCCGGGGCTGCGGGGCGGGCTTCGTCATTGACGCGATGCGTAGGGAGATTCAGGCAGCATCCTGCCGCGGAGCGTCGAACCGCCGGGCGGCTCAGGCTTGCTCGCGGCCAAGGACGGCGCGGACCAGGTGGGTCGCACCGTCATCAACCAGCGGAACCAATCCCCCCTGCGGAGCCAGTTCGGCGCCGTCCAGCTGTAACGCAACGAGCCCCGGCTGACGCCGTCTGGATTTTCGAAATCGATCTCGTAGCGCGTTCCCCGGTATCGCAGGCTGATCCGGAACTCGTGCCAGCTTCGCGGCACGCATGGATCGAGCAGCAGAGTCGCGCCACGAATGCGGCAGCCGAGAATCCATTCGAGGCCTGCGCGATACATCCAGGAGGCCGAGCCGGTGTACCAGGTCCACCCGCCGCGCCCGACATGGGGTGCCTCGGAATAGACGTCGGCCGCCACCACGTAGGGTTCGACCTTGTAGCGCATTGCGTCGTCGAGGGTGCAGGCGTGATTGATGGGGTTCAGCATCGAGTAGAGTTCGGCGGCCTTGTCGCCATCGCCGAGCTGCGCGAACGCGATCACCGCCCAGGCGGCGGCGTGTGTGTACTGGCCACCGTTCTCGCGGATTCCTGGCGGGTAGGCCTGGATGTAGCCGGGATCTGGCGCGGACCGGTCGAACGGCGGCGTAAGCAGCAGTACCAGTCCGTCGTCCCGGCGCACCAGGTGACGATCCAGGGCCGCCATGGCGCGTTTCGCCCTCGCCGGAGCCGCCGCACCGGAGATCACGCTCCACGACTGCGCGATCGAGTCGATCCGGCACTCGCTGTTTGCGGCGGAACCCAGCGGTGTGCCGTCATCGAAATAGGCGCGCCGATACCAGTCTCCATCCCAGCCGTGCTGCTCCAGGGAAGCGCGCAGGGCGGCGGCATGAGCACGCCACGCTGCTGCACGCGCCTGCTCGCCACGTGCATCCGCGAGCAGCGCGAACTGTGACAGCGCAAGGTGCAGGAACCACCCAAGCCAGACGCTCTCGCCGCGGCCCTCGGCGCCGACGCCGCTCATCCCGTCGTTCCAGTCGCCGGAGCCGATCAGGGGCAGTCCATGCGGTCCGACTGCCAGGCTGCGCTCGAGCGCGCGTGCGCAGTGTTCGAACAGTGTCGCGGACTCATCGCCCGTGGTCGGCAGGAAAAAGTTGTCGGATTCGCCATCGTGCAAGCACCGGTCCGTTCAGGAAGGGCAGGATTTCGTCGAGAATGGCCGCATCTGCCGTCGCCCCGATGTAATGGGCAACACAGTAGCAGAGCCAGACACGGTCATCGGAGACGCGCGTACGTACCCCGCGGCCTGTTTGTGGCAGCCACCAATGCTGCACGTCGCCCTCGACGAACTGCCGGCCGGCGCGCGCAATAGTTGCGCGCGCGCCAGAGTCGGGCTTGGCCACGAGGAGCGCCATCGTGTCCTGCAACTGGTCGCGGAAGCCGTACGCGCCGCTCGCCTGGTAGAACGCGCTGCGCGCCCACAGACGACAGGCGAGCGTCTGATACAGCAACCAGCCGTTCATCATGATATCGAACGAGCGATCCGGCGTCTGCACGGTGACCGCGTCGAGCACCTCGCTCCACTCCTCGCGCACGGACTGCAATGCAGCGTCGATGTCCGCACCTCGCCAGTGCTCGATCATGGCCTGCGCGTCGACTGCCGTGGCCGCCTCACCCAGCAGCCACACGAGTTCGATGGAGGCGTTCGCGGCCAGCATCAAGGACGTCTGCAACGCACCGCAGGGGTCCAGCCCGGCGCCGGTACGGCCTGAGAGCACCGCGCCTTCCGGCGAGCGCCGCGGGTCTTTCGAGCGAACCATTGCGCCCGATGAATTCCATCCGATTGCCGGTCCAGGCACGTCTGGCGGCCGCCGAGATCGGTGAACGCAACGCGCGGCGTCGGCACCGCTGCGCAGGTTGCGCGCGAACATGCCGCCAGTCACGGTATCCATCTCGGTTGCCACATACGGTGCGGTTGTGCTGCGCGACGTACCGAGTACCCATTCGACATAGGCTGTCAGGGTCAGGTGACGTGGGCGCCCGGAGAGGTTGCGGATCTGCAGGCGCGACACCTTGACGGATTCGTCAATCGGAACGAACTGCAACAGGTCGAGTGCGATGCCATGACGCGTGTGCTCGAAGCGGCTGTAGCCGCGTCCATGGCGTGCCACATAGACGCCGGTCTCGTGGCGAAACGGCAGTGCCGTCGGCCCGAAGAGCTTGCCGGTGTCGTCGTCGCGAACGTAGAGAACTTCCCCTGAGCGGTCCTCGACCGGATCGTTGGACCAGGGCGTGAGCCGGTTTTCGCGGCTGTTGCCGGACCAGGTGCAGCCGCCGCCTTCGGTCGATACCTGAAAGCCAAACTCCGGATTGGCAATCACATTGATCCAGGGGGCGGGCGTGCACTGCCCGTCGCGCAATATCGTCACATACTCCTGGCCATCGGCGGAGAACCCGCCCAGACCATTGAAAAACTCCACGCCAGCATGTCAGGCGCGGTAGCTGGTCGAATCTCGAGCGGATCGCGCGTCGGGAGCCGGCGGTGGCACTCGACGGAGAGTCCTGCTCCAGGCGGTCGATCTGCTCCGCGAGACTGCCGTGGCGACTGAGCAGCACGGCGCGCGCCGCAGCCAGCAATGCCAGTCGCGTTTCACCCGGGATGATATCGGAGCGCAGAATGAATATGCCTCCGCGCAGGCTTCACCGTGGATGCGGGGGCGTGACAAGCCGGCGCGGGACAGCGTTTCCAGCGCCGTCTGCAATTCCTGCACATACGACGACAGCGCTCGTTCAGGATCACGAGATCGACGTTGAGCTGCTTCAATCGCCAGTACTCGAATGCGCGCAGTAATTGTCGCACGATGCCGAGATCGTCCGTATCGTCGATGCGCACCAGTACTATCGGCAGATCGCCGGAAATTCCGTGGACCCAGAGTGCGGCTTGCCCGCCGTTGCGCCGCCGCAGCACTTCGGATGACGGCCGCAGCGTGGCATCGTTGTAAAGAATGTGTCCGGCAAGCGCTGGAACAGCATGGCCTCCTCGCTGGTGATGCCCAGGTGGTGTAGTTCCACCTGCCCCTGCGTCCAGGCGAGGGTGGCGGCGCGGTCGAAGGCCGGGGCATCGCGATGCTGGTCCACCAGGTCGAGGACTGTCGTCGCGTGAAGGCGCCACCAGCGTCCAGAATGCAACGCGCGCAGTGGCCCCCGGCGCCAGCCGCACACAGCGCGTCAGGCTGAAGATCGGATCGAGCACGGTGCCGGCGGCGCCTGCCTGCACGGGGCCGCCTGCGGTCGCGAGCGGCGAGCGCAGTTGTCGCCCGCGACCGACAAAGCGAGCACGATCAGTTTCGAAACTACCTGACCCAACGCATTCGCCCTCGACCACCGCGAGATGCGCGGCCCACACCTCCGCTTCCTGTGGTGAGCGCCGTCGCCGCGTTGCCAGAATGGCGCCGATCGATGCCACGTACTCGGTCTACCACGAAGAGCTTGGAAAATGCCGGGTGCGCTTCGTCGGCAGCTCGCGGCGCCAGCACGATTTCGGCATACGAGGACAGTTCGATGGTCGAGTTCGCGATCGCCCATATTCATGAGGCTCACGCGGCGCACTTCTGCGTCACACTCGGCTGACACGACCACGTCCAGCGTCGTGATCAGGTCGCCGTCGCGGCGCATGAACTCCGCACGGTGCTCGCTGAACCTGACTTCGTAGACATCGGGCTCGATGGCGCTCGGTTGATAGCCAGCGGACCAGACCTTGCCGCTGCTGACATCGCGCAGGAAAATATACGACCCCGAGTCGTCACAGGTGACATCGCCGCGCCCAGCGCGTGATCGCCAGGTCGCCCCAGTGGCTGTAGCCGGAGCCGGCGGCCGTGAGCATCACGGCGTAGCGCCCGTTCGACAGCACGCGCGTGCGGGGTGTGGCGTGGTGCGGCGTGTCGATCATCGCGCGGCAGCGCCGGCATGACTTCCGACCACTCCGAGCTGCCACTTTCCGGAACGCTCGCCAGCGGCGCTGCAACTTCGCGCGGCGTCCTTTCCTGCAACAGCAGTTCTGTTGCCTGGATGCGGGGCTCGGCGTGGAAACGCCTGCGCATCAAGCCGTCGAGCAGGGTGTTGGCCAGGGCTACGATCGTCATACCCTGGTGGTGCGCCATATAGGCGCGCACGATGGCGAACGACTCCCCCTCCGGCAGGCGTCGTGGGGTGTAATCCAGTGCCTCGTAGAAGCCGTACCGGCCCGTGCCTGGATGCCGCTCAGCCTGGCGAAATTGAGCACTGCAGCGTGTGGATCCACCATCGCGGCCAGTGCGGTTGCGTAGGGCGCGACCACCACATTCTCGCCGAGACCGCGTTTCAGGCCGAGGCCAGGCACGCCGAAACTGGAGTACTGGTAGGTCCGTTCCAGGTCGCGCGCGTTGTAGGCCGATTCCGAGATACCCCAGGGCACGCCCAGCTTCCTGCCATAGGCCTGCTGACGGCCGACGATCAGGCGATTGGTCTGCTCGAGCAGGCTGCCGGTGGGCGCGCGCATGACGAGCGACGGCATCAGGTACTCGAACATCGATCCCGACCACGAAATCAGGGCTGCACCGTGGCTGATGCGGATCACGGCGCGCCCGAGGCGGAACCAATGACGCGCCGGCACATCGCCGTTGGCGATCGCCACGAAGCTGGCCAGTCGCGCTTCGGATGCCAGCAGGTCGTAGCAACTGGGGTCGAGACTGCCCTCGAGGACGCGATAGCCGATCGAAAGCAGCTTGCGCTCCGGATCGAAGAGAAAGTCGAAACGCATCGCGGCGGCCATGCTGCGCGACGTCGCGGCCAGCGCGTGGAGACGTTGTTTCAAGGTGTCGAGTCGCCAGCAGACGCGGCGTGATATCGCGCTGGTGGCTCTCGATCGTGCGCAGCGTGGCCCTGGCCCAGACGGCCGTCTCGCGCCGGCCTCATCGCTCTCGTCGCCCGACAACCGCGCCGCGCACTCGATGACTGCGGCGGCCGGGTTGCGAGCGCGGCCAGGCTTGTCAGCGAGTCGCGAGGGCATTGCGACGGGCATTGCGCCAGCTGATGCCATCGCGTCGAGCATCGTGCGATCTGCGTCCACGAGTCGCTCTTGTCCACGGGCCGCGCTCAGCGATCTGCCGTCGCCAGCGCGATGCTGTCGACGCGATCGCCATGCCCGCCAGTACTGCTGCGTCGGCGGCTCTGCCGTCGCACATGCCTTCGCAGGCGTTCGCCAGTGTGAGCAGGTGCGCCGCCAGGTTGCCGCTGTCGACGGACGAGATGTACTTTGGCTCGAGCGGCCTGAGATCCTGCGTGTCGTACCAGTTGTAGAAATGCCCGCGACATCGCTCCAAACGGTTCATCGCGGCCAGCGTCGACTCCAATCGCTCGACCGTATCGAGCGTGCCGGCCCAGCCGAGATCGCGAGCAGTGACGATCGATAGCAGGTACAGTCCGAGGTTGGTGGGCGAAGTGCGGTGGGCCAGCACCGGCTGCGGCTTCTCCTGGAAATTGTCCGGCGGCAGCATGTTGTCCGCCGCAGTCACGAATGTCTCGAAGTAGCGCCACGCGCGGCGCGCGACGAGGCGCAGCGCGCGGGCGTCGGCATCGGATATGGGCTGGGAGTCCACAACCTGCGACGGCTGGCTCAACCAGGAAGCCACACCGGTGACAGTATCCACAGCAGCGCAAACGGCACCGCAAGTACAATCCTGACCTGACCCGTCGCGGCGAGCGCCATCACCACGGCGCCGATGACCACGCCGCCCGCCATCTGGTGAAAGTAGCCCAGCGCGTCGGGACGCCGATCATTCTGCTCCTGCGCAGTGACCCATTCGAGCAGGTTGCGTCGGCTCACGAACAGCCGGAACAGTGTCCGCCCGATCGCATCGCACATCAACCATGCCTGGTGTGCCAGCAACGCAGCAGCAATGCGGTCCGGCGTCAGAGCGAGTTGCGCGTCCGCCAGGACAGCGTGGAAATGACTCCGCCAGGCGATGCGGCGGTGAAAGGGAATGATTCCGGCCAGCAACGGCGGCAGGGTCGGAATTGCGAGCATCACAATGACGAACGCTGTCCAGATCGCGGCGGAGTGCAGCGGCAGGGTCCACGCGACCGACAGGGTCAGCACGCTCGCCGGCGCAACCAGTGTCCGCCGCAGGTTGTCGAACATCTTCCACCGGCCCAGCAGTGGAATGGACTTGCGGCAGCGGGCGATGCCCGCGGAACCGCAGCCGAACACCCACGGCAATAACTGCCAGTCGCCGCGTGCCCAACGATGTGAGCGAGCCGCGGCAGCGCATAACGCGTGGGATACTCGTCCACCAGTTCGATGTCCGAAGCGAGTCCCGCACGGGCGAATATTCCTTCGAACAGGTCGTGGCTGAACAGCGTGTTTTCTGCAACGCGGCCGGCAAGTGCCGCTTCGAAAGCGTCGACGTCATAAATACCCTTGCCGACGTACGACCCTTCGCCGCACAGGTCCTGGTATATGTCAGACACGGCCGAGGCATAGGGGTCGATGCCACCCGCGCCAGAAACGAGGCGCTGATAATGCGAGCCTTCGAAGCCCAGCGGTAACGACGATGCAATGCGCGGTTGCAGTACCGCGTAGCCCTCGACGACGCGTCCACTGTGGCCGTCGAACCGCGGCGTGTTCAGTGGATGCGCCATTTTGCCGACCATGCGGCGCACCGCGTCGCGGGGCAGGCGTGTATCGGCGTCGAGCGTGACGACATAGCGCACGCCGCTCGGCACAGTGGGCGGCTTGCCGTCCACCGCTATGAAACTGGTGTCGATGGCACCGCGCAGCAGGCGATTCAATTCGTGCAGCTTGCCGCGCTTGCGCTCCCACCCCATCCAGACGCCCTGTGCGGGATTCCACGATCGTCGCCGATGCAACAGCAGGAAGCGTTCACCCGCAGGCGCCGGCCCGTACTGCTGATTCAGGCGGCTGATGCCTGCGACCGCGCTGGCAAGCAGCGCATCATCGCCATCGACTCGCTCGGACGCTGCATCGGTCCAGTCCGACAGCAGGGCGAAGCTGATATCGCCATCCAGGCTCGCCAGATGATGGATTTCCAGTCGTTCGAGATGCGCGGCGAGAGCGTCCTGCGTCGTCAGCATGACGGGCACGACTACGAGTGTGCGCAGAGCCGCATCAATGCCGTCTGCGCAGTTCGAGCTCTGGCAGCGGTGTGGCGCTGAAGCGGCTGATGATGCTGCTATTCACCAGTGCCATCGCCGCGTCGATGGCAAGGATAAATCCCGACGGCGCCAGCACGATGAGCTCCCAGGTCCCGGCGCCCATTTCGAGCAGTTCGCGACACTGGCCACGCCATCAAAGATGAGCCGCGAGCAAGCGCGATGCCCGCGATGTAGCCGCGAATTCCCACGGCGGCGCTGACACGGGCAGGCCAGGTGCGCAACGTTGGCCGATATCCGAGGCTGCTTCGAATGCCCTGCGGCCGCCCGCCGATCAGCGCGATAGCCGCAATGCGCTCGCGCGGCGTCGCGCCAGCATTAGCGACCTGCATGGCGCGCTGCGCGATATCCAGTTCGGTGAGTCGCGATCCTCGCGACAGTTCCTCGATCGCCCCTCGATAGCGATCCCGGGTCGGAAAAGCCGACAGCATGAAACCGGGGTCCGCGCGCAGCACCGCGTCTACGAGACTCATGGCTTCGAACAGGTCCGCCCAGTCGACGGCGGAGATCGAGCGCATACTCATGATGATATTGCGGACCGTTACGCTCGATGCGCCCTGGCGCTGATGCTCATCGCGCACGACCGCGTCCGCCGTTGTGCCCGCCGCGGCGAGTCGCGCCTCCAGCCACATCAGGGCCGGTGTCGCTTCCGGATCATGGTCGCGCAATCGCTGCAGCAGTTGGACGGCAAATGTCGTCGACAATGCCACGCCATCCCACTCCCGCAGCAGGTGCCAGCGGTTCGCACTGGCGTCCGCCTGCGCCGAGCATCCGGTCAGCCAGCAGGTCGGCCTGTTGCCGGACTGCGCGCGCGCTCGCGATCGAATCTGCCGCTCGCCGCAGATTCTCCACCAGTACGATCCGCAGCGTAATGGCGATTGCCCACAGTTCGCCGATCGTCAGCGGTTGCTCGCGCTGGTAGGCGCTGACGAAACTGGTCAACAAATGCGTATCGAAGCGGCTGTCGGTATGCGCGACAAAAGCCCATGCCAAGCCCAGCACACGCGGATAGCCGGCCAACGGTCCCGTCGGCCAGTTTCGGTAGCTGCCGGTAGTATCCGGGCGGCAGGTCATCGCGGATCTGGCGGATCTGGGCCTCGACCATGTGAAAATTGTCGACCAGCCATTCCGCGGAGGGTGTGATGGCGCTTCTGCTGGCCGATCGCTTTCGCGATGGCGCGATGGGCGTCGAGCAGCGCCCGGTGGTTGTCACGCAGCCGCGCGGTCAGAGGCCGAACGGGGGGGCCGGGCGGTGACGCTCTGCGCAGCGGCCAGGCTCGTGGCGTGTTGCTCAAGTCGCTCGACGCTGAAGATCTCGGCGCGGATCACCTCTGCAGAATCGAAGGCGGACGCGCCGGTTGACCCCTTGCGACGGTACGCGGTGAACGGCATCAAGTCGCAGCGCCCGGCGGGGCCGCAAGCTGGAGTTGGGCCCGAACAACGGTACGACATGCCGATGCACCGCCCTCGTTCTCCCAGGCTTCTACGTCTTCTGCATCACTGGCGGCTGCGGCAGAGGCCGCCAGGCGTCGTCCGCTTGCATTCGCCAGCTCGCCGCAGGTCCCGAACACGATGTCCCAGATCGGGCTGGTCACGCCGAACCAGGCGGGCGGCCCGACTCGATAGTGGTGCAATGCGTGGATACGCTTGAGTTTCGCGTCCAGTCATTCCCTGCACGCCAGTGATGCGTCGCGTGATGCGCTATCGCGTAGACGAGGTACCCGGTCAGCAGGCCGAATGTCAGCGCGGATGCCTGCCAGAGGTCGCCCAGCGCCAGCGCAGGAAGAAACAGCAGCAGGGCGATCAGCGCGGCACTCAGGACCGTCGGCGTGCCGATCAGCGCCTGTGGGCGACGGTGATGCTCGGCGTGCCAGGCCTGAAAGGGCTGCAGTCCATGCAGCACGAAGCGATGCAGGACGTATTCGGCCAGCGTCCACGCACCGAGTCCCAGCACGGCCAGTCCCGCGATCTCCGTCCGTCGTTCGAACGGAGCCGCGACCGCCAGCAGCAATGCCAGGACTGCCACGGCAGCGGCATAGACTACGAAATCGGCGATGTACGTCGCCCTGCCATGTTCGGTCGTCAACAGTCCCATGCAACTCCTCGACGCGGCCGGTCGCCAGCCCGTGGTCGGCCTCGCGCTCCGACCTGAAGGCCGAATGTAGGCGGCAGGCGCATTCAGTCTGTGCGTCAGCGTACCGACGCTGGATGACCACCCGATAGCGTGCGATACGTCGCCTACAGCCAGTATTGCCAGAGGCGGGCAAACTCCTCCTTGACGCGCAGGTCGAACGAGCGCTGTCGCCAGTTCTCGAGCGTGATCTGCTCGGACTTCGCGACGTCGCTGTCGAAAGCTGCGCGCATACGGTCCCCGAACTCCGTGCCGAGCACGACGGCGTTGACCTCCTGCGTTGTGCAGGAAGCTGCGCCAGTCGAGGTTGGTCGAGCCCACCGTCGACCAGACGCCGTCGATCACCGCGGTCTTTGCGTGCATCAGCGCGTCGCTGGCGTTCGAAGATTATCACGCCGTCGCTGCAGCATCTGCTCGTAATAGGAGCGTCCGGCGTGGAACACCAGCGCCGAATCGGTGCTGCCCGGCAGGACCAGCCGTACGTCGACGCCGCGCGCCGCCGCCGCCTTTAGCGCCGCCAGCAGCTGCGGGTCAGGCACGAAGTAGGCGTTGGTGATCAAGATCTCCGTCTCGGCGCTGCCGATCGCCGAGAGCAGCGTCACGTAGATCAGGCTGTACTCGTCGTCGGGCGAGCTGCCGATCGCGCGCACGACCTCATTGCCCTGCGGGCTGCAGCGCCGGATAGTAGTCGCGCGGTGCCAGCGGCTCGCCCTTCTGCGTGCGCCAGGTCTCGAGGAACAGCTTCTGGAACTCGGCGACGACCGGGCCCTCGATCTGCAGGTCGGTGTCCCGCCACGGCAGCTTCCCCGTCTCGGGCGGCCTTCGATGCCGAGCCGTGAACGAGCCGCCCGAGTACACGCTGCTGATGTTGATGCCACCGAGGAACACCGTCTCGCCGTCGACGATCAGGAGCTTGCGGTGATCGCGCTGGTTCACGTCCCAGCCGGCCTTCGCCGTCGCCGGGATTGACGGGATTGAACTCCAGCGTGCGGATACCGCTGTCGCGCAGGCGCTGGAAGAACTCGACCGGCGTGCCGAGCGTGCCCACGCTGTCGTAGATCAGGTTCACCTGCACGCCCTGGCGCTGCTTCTCGATCAGTGCGTCGGCGAAGCGCTGGCCGACCTCGTCGTCCTCGAGGATGTAGGTCTCCATGTTGATGTGGTCGCGCGCCGCCTCGATTGCCGCGAACATCGCACGATAGGTCGTCCGGCCCGTCCTCGAGCAGGCGGACGCGATTGCCGCTCACGAGCGGGCTCTCCGTCACCGCCTGCTCCAGCGCGAGGTGGCGCTCGAAGATATTGGTCTCGTCGGCACCGCGCTCCAGCCGCGCCATGATCGCGCGGCTGCGCGCCGGCGAGAGCGGACCCCTGGCGCTGTCGACCTGCGTCGGCGCGGTCGCGGGCGCCATGTCAGGCACGATGACGGGCAACGAGCTGCAGCCCGTCAGCAGAACCGCGCATCCAAGCAACAGTCTGCGAAAGGAATTGTATCGCCATCCGGCCATCGTCCTTCGCCGCGGGAGCCCGTCGGTGCGCGCGAGCACATAGGGATTCATGCGCAGCCGCAGGCGATCCGCGGTCGATCCGTGCGATACCGAACAGACCGCACCGCCAGACCGGTTAGGCTGCTGGACATCGACCAAGCGATGCCGTTTCGGGAATTCTCCGTGCGACGGGTGTCGTCGATTGGAGAATCCAGATGAACAAGTCATTGATTACCGGACTCGTCGTTGGTGGCGTTGCGGTCACTGCGGCCGGTGCCTTCGCCGGGTACCAGGTGATGGACCAGCGCAATTCCGCCGAAGTGCTCAACGTCGTGCCACTGACCAGCACGGTCAAGACGCCGCGCCAGGTCTGCAACGATGTGCAGGTGACGCACCAGTCACCCACCAAGGATCCGAAGCGCGTCACCGGCGCGATCATCGGGGCCGTGGCAGGTGGCGTGCTCGGCAACCAGATCGGCGACGGCGACGGCCAGACGGTCGCCACGGTCGCGGGTGCCGCCGCCGGTGGTTATGCGGGCAGCAAGGTCCAGAAGCACATGCAGGACGGCAATACGACCCAGACGGTCGAGCAGCGCTGCCGAACTGTCTACGACTCGGTGGAAAAACCCAATGGATACGAAGTGCGTTATCGCATCGGCGACAACGAGGGCACGGTTCGAACGGACCATGCCCCCGGTCGCACGATTCCGGTCAAAGACGGCAGCCTGGTGTTGACCGACCTGAACGATCGCGACTGATCGGCCTTGTCAATCGAGCTTGTCGCAAAGGAGACGTGAAATGCTGTGGACCATTGCAGTCGTACTCGCCATCCTGTGGCTACTCGGGCTCGTCAGCTCCTACACCATGGGCGGGTTCATCCACATCCTCCTGGTCCTGGCGATCATCATGATTCTGATCAACGTGATCCAGGGTCGACGCGCATAGCGCCTGGCGGAAAGTCTGCAGCGGGAGAGAACATGAACGCCTTCAGGATCGCGGCTCTGGCTTTGATCGCGGCCGGTACCCTCGGGCTCGCCTACGGCAGCTTCAGCTACACGAAGCAGACCCACGACGTCAAAATGGGGCCGATTGAAATGTCGCTGAAAGAGCGCGAGACGGTGAACATCCCGGTCTGGGCGGGCGCGGGCGCGATCGCGATCGGTGCAGCGCTGTTGCTGTTCGGCGGCCGCAAGCCCTAGTCGCGTTTCTGCACGACCACCCGTCCATCAGCATTGACGTACACCCGGTAGCGATGGCCGTCCTGGCACGAGGCGATGTAATCGTTCTCACCCGCCTGCGTTGCACTGACGACTTTCCCGCAGGGCAGGCCGTGCAGGGCGATCACGGCCGTTAGATCCCTGTCGAGCGGGACTTCGCCGGATGTCGCTTCCTCCGCGATCGACATTGCCTGGGCACACCGCGCTCGATCACGCACACCGAGGGCAATTGCCCGTACGCATATCTTCATGGCGTCTCTCCTGCCATTCGATTGAACTCGTCGAATTTCCGTGGATTCTCGAGGATGCTCCAGATCGCCGCGCGGGACTTGACGATGTCACGCGCCAGCGGCGGGTCGCTGTCCTGCAGCAGCGAAAGCACTTTCAGCAGCAGCATGTCGAAACCGCGCCGCAACTCCGTAATCGTCGTCGTACCTTGTCGTCTGTGGTAAGCGCGAAACTGGTCGAGTAGGTCGTCGATCTGGTTCTTGAGCGACAGCTTGGTCATGACCCCTATGGCCTTGGTCTGTCGCAGCCGGGTCTCGAGGGAACTGAGGTCCAGTGGCGCCGCGATCGGTGGTGGGGCTGGCAGCGTCGGCGCAACCTTCGGTAACTGCCGCGGAGCAGGCGTGGGTGTCGCGGCGATGACAGCAGGCGGCTTCGTCGGCGCTGGCTTGCGGCCCTGCTCCGCAGACAGTGCTGGCATCGGGGCCGCGGCCCTTGCGTCACGAGCTACTTCCGCCTGAGGCGCGGACGCCCTGGGGTTTGCCGGTGCCGGCACCTCCGGTGCTTCGACCGGCTGGTCACCGCTGATGGCTGTCCCTGCCTGCGACACGTTCGCCCGCAGGCACCTCGACCATGGGTATCTGCCGGGCCGGCGGGGCGGTCGAGACGACGGGCTCCGTCGTCGGTTCGTGAGTGACGCAGACGCAACCGCTCGCGAGGATCCCAAGCAGCGCAATAACGATGCTAACGGCCATGGGCTTCGCTGAGCGCTCGGTCATCGGACTCTCCAGCTTCGCAATGACGGATCGGACAGGCCCCAGGAATAGCGCCCTGCAATCCGCTGGCGGACCCAGGGCGCTGAACATTCAGGGTCTGCTCAGGTGCGGACGGTGATCTCGTTCTTGACGGCCTTCACGCCGTCGACTTTGCGCGCGATGCTTTCGGCTGTCGACTTCTCTTTCTGGCTCTTCGCGAATCCAGAGAGCAACACTGTGCCGTTCAGCGTCTCCACGGTAATCGACGTGCCAGCGACATCTTCGCTTTCCAGCATCCGGGTCTTCACGGTCGCGGTGATTGCGGTGTCGTCGACGTAGGCGCCGGCTGTCTGTTGGCCGCGAGTGACTGCGCAGCCGGCTGCGGTGACCAGTGTCAATGCCATGGCGGCCGCCACTACTGTGGTTAGAATTTTCAATTTGAATCTCCTGCGGTGAAAAATCACGTGCCGATCCTGGGGCTTTCCCAGTGACGGGTCGGTGCGGTGCCGAACCAAGCGTCAGGTCGCAGCATTCGCTCATCGGCGGACGCCTCGTGCTGCTGTCCCCCGGGGTTCTGCAGCCTCACTTCCGCCCGTGAGTGCTCCACCGAACAGACGGCGATGTGCTAACTGGCCAGGCTGCCCCCTCAGGATGACGCCAACGCACGTGATCGACTGGATCCGACATGCCAAAGTTGCAGTGGGTATCGGCAGACAACCTGTTGCTGGCACGCCTGCCCGACCGGGACCGTCGCCACCTGCTGGCAGGCTGCACACCCGTCGAACTCGCGCTCACCGAAGTGATCTATCGAGCGGGGGCGCAGATTCGCCACGTCTACTTCCCCACCGGCAGCTTTGTCTCATTGATCACGCCGATCGGTGGACAACGATCGACTCGAAATCGGCCTGGTCGGCAACGAAGGCATGCTGGGCACTGCGATCGCTCTCGGCGTGGACATCTCTCCCTCGCTTGCGCTTGTGCAGGGCGCGGGTCCGGCCTGGAGAATGGAAGTCAATTCCGTTTCGCCGCGAGCTCAAGCACAGTCCCGCGTTGCAACGGGGGCTGAAGCTCTACATACACGTCGTGATGTGCCAGCTGGCCCAGACGGCGGCCTGCACTCGATTCCATTTCGTCGAGGCGCGACTTGCGCGCTGGCTGCTGATGACCATGGACCGCGCTCACTCTGCCAGCTTCCACGTGACGCACGAGTTCCTTGCCTGCATCCTTGGCGTGCGCCGTGCCGGCGTGACCCGGGCAGCCGGTTTCCTGCAGCAGCGCAAGCTCATTCGGTATCGGCGTGGCGACGTCACGATCATTGATCGCCGCGGTCTCGAGCGCGCGGCCTGCGAGTGCTTCGCGACCGACCGTGAAACCTATCTGGGCATCATGGCCTAGCAGAGAGATGGAGTGGAACTCTCCACGACACCCTGCGTGCGGCAGGGCACGGATGAGTGCCGACAGGTGTATACCCGAATGCGCCGAAGTCGCGGATACCGGCCATGACGGAGCCCACCGCATCGCCCTGTTCATGGGCGGCGATACCACCCCAAGCCGCACGATCGTCCAGAGCGCAGGCCATGCCTACCGACTGGCCGGTCACCGCCTCAAGGATGAGTTCCACCGCAGTGGCAGCCTGCAGCTCTTGCTGTTGCGCTACACCCAGGGGCTGACCACGCAGATGGCACAGACAGCCGTGTGCAACAGGCACCATGGCTGACCACGTGAGTGGTCCGGCGAAGGGCGACGACTCCAATGGTCAAATCGCAGCGCGCAGCGCGAGATCCGCGCCGTGGGATCCGCATGAGGTCTGGCTGAACCGCGTAAAGCGGCCACGTGAGCTTGCCGGTTACATTGATGCGGGGTACTCCGTGAACGTCGTCAATGCATGTGCCGGCCGCACTGCGGCCCGGCCCGGCGCGCGACAGCCCGCGGATCAGTCCCCCGCATCGATGTCGATGAAGACCCGCAGCTCGACATCACGCTCCGCCCAGACCTTGCTGGCATCGGCCAGGATCGTCACTGCCGTGTCGAACGCCTCGGGCGCCGCCGCCCGCAGCGCGGCCGCATGCCGCAACACGATCACGTAGCCGCGCGCGACCGGCTGCCAGCTGAGGTCGGCCAGGCAGTCGAACCAGCCGTCCCAGTTGTGGCCAAACCAGTCGGGGAAGCCGAGCGCTGCCGCCGTGCGCTCGAGCAGGCAGGCCTTCTCATGGCAGCCCTGCAGGTCGATGACGAAGCAGGGACGGCCGAGCGACTGCGACACCTCCTCGATGCCGCGCACGCCCGCGTCGTCGAGTCGCACGCAGCGCACCAGGTCCGTGGTCATGGCGGGCGATCCTCGATCCGGCGGAAGGTGCGGTAATGGTCGTCGGTGAAGTACAGGACTTCCGGCGGGTCGCCGCCGCTCACGATGCGCCGCGCGCCGCGGTCGCGCGAACCCGGGGTCGGCACGGTGTACTCGCGGTAATAGCCGCGCGGCCGCTGCGGCAGCCGTCCCTCGCGGTTCTGGAAGACGCTGCCATCGCGGTCGTAGGGAAACGGCCCGCCCGCCTCGATCAACCGCAGGGTCTGGACGGCCTCCGGCGGGCAGGCCGGCCGCGTCATTGCCGGGCCGTTCGCGCGACAGCCAGCCGCCGGCCGCAACCGCGACCACGCCGATGAGCACTGCAATGCGAAGCCAGCGATTCATGCCGGGTGCAGAGAGTACAGCGTGTCTCGGCGGCGCCGGAAGCAAGCGCGCACCCTGCGGCCGGCCACGGCACGCCCGGACGCGGCGCGGCGCCGGCTACTTGCGCATCAGGGTGCTCTTGCCGAACAGCGAGCCGATCAGGTCGACGGCGACTTCCGCCGTGCGGTTGCGGACGTCGAAGCGCCGGGTTGAGCTCGACGATGTCGAGCGATGCCAGGCGCCCGGTGTCGGCGATCATCTCCATGCAGAGCTGCGCTTCGCGATAGGTCGGCCCGCCCGGCACGGTCGTGCCGACGCCCGGGGCGATGTCCGGGTCGAGGAAGTCGACGTCCAGGCTGACGTGCAGGTACGTGTCCTCGTCGACACCGAGCAGCGCCTGCTCGACCGTGTGCCGCATGCCCATCTCGTCGATGTAGCGCATGTCGAATACTTCGACGCCGGCCTCGTGCACGAACCGCTTCTCGCCCGCGTCGACGCTGCGGATGCCGATCGGCCGCAGCTCGGACGGATGGATGGCGGGCGCCGTGCCGCCGAGCCGCACCAGTTCCGCCGGACCGTAACCGCAGAGGCAGGCGACCGGCATGCCGTGGATGTTGCCGCTCGGCGTCAGCACGCTGGTGTTGAAGTCGGCGTGCGCGTCGAACCACAGCACCCGCAGCTTGCGCTGGTGCGAACGGCAGTACCTGGCCACGGCGCTGATCGGAGCCGATGGCGAGGCTGTGGTCACCGCCGAGCAGGATCGGCAGGTGCCCGCCCAGCAGCTCGGAATAGCACCGCGCCGTGGACCAGCCGATTCCATTCGGTGACCTCGGGCAGGTGCCGGTAACCGTCGCGTGGCGGCTGCCACGGATTCGGCGGGCCGCCCAGGTTGCCGCGATCGAGCACCTGCGAGCCCCTGCGCCTCGAGCACCGCCTGCAGCTGCGCGACACGCAGCGCTTCCGGGCCCATCGAGGCGCCGCGCGTGCCGGCACCGATGTCGGTCGGCGCGCCGATCAGCGCGACGTCGTGCTCGGACATGGCCGCCTCAGGCCGTCTTGCGCTTGCGCGCGCGCGCGGCGCCGGCCCGGGCCAGGGTGCCGCCGAACAGGTCCTTCGGATCGTCGAGCTCCGGCACGAGGTCGAGCTCGCGGCGCCCGAGCTCGCTGCGCGGAAATCAGCGAGTGCAGGAACCGCAGCGCCGAATAATCCTCGAGCGCGAAGCCGACCGAGTCGAACAGCGTGATGTCGCGGTCGCTGCGCCGGGCCACCGCTTCGCCGCCGCAGCACCTGCGCCAGTTCGATGACGGGATAGTCGGCCGGCATCTGCTGGATCTCGCCCTCGATGCGCGACTGCGGCTCGTACTCGACCACGACCCGCAGGTCCGGCATGCGCAGGACGTCCGGGTGCAGCTCGGTCTTGCCGGGGCAGTCGCCGCCGACGCCGTTGATGTGCATGCCGGGCGCGATCATCGGCGGCGTCAGGATCACGGCGTTGCGCTTGTCGGCCGTCACGGTGGTGACGATGTCGGCGCCCCTGCACGCATCGGCCGCGGACGACGCGCGCGCACGCGTCGAGGTCCGACAGTTCCGGCATCGCCGCCAGGTTGCGCACCAGCTTGGCCGTGGCGCAGCGGGTCGACGTCGAACAGCCGCAGCTCGCGGATGCCGAACAGGCGGTGGAATGCGATCGCCTGGAACTCGCTCTGCGCGCCGTTGCCGATCAGCGCCATGACCCGGCTGTCCGGGTCGCGCGAGCATGCTGCGCCGCCAGCGCCGACGTCGCGGCCGTGCGCAATGCCGTCGTGACGGTCAGCTCGGACAGCAGCAGCGGGTAGCCGGTGTCGACGTCGGCGAGCACGCCGAAGGCCGTCACGGTCAGCAGGCCCTCTGCCGTGTTCTTCGGATGGCCGTTGACGTACTTGAAGGAGTACAGCTTGCCGTCGGTCGCCGGCATCAGTTCGATGACGCCGACGGGCGAGTGACTCGCGAGACGCGGCGCGTTCTCGAACTCCGGCCAGCGCCGGTAGTCGGCCTCGATTTCGGCGGCCAGCCGCGCGATGAACTCGGCCGGCCCGAGCGCGCTGACGATGCGCCGGATGTCGCTGACACCGATGTAGTCGACCATGAGAAAGCTCCCCTGCCGCGGCCAGCCACCGGAAGTGGAGCAGGCCTGAGCCTCATGATCAGGGGCTGTCGAGCCAACAGGAAGCCAGCAAACGTTACATTTCGCATTGCCAATTGATCGATACGCTGCAAAAATCTGTGCGAATCGTCAATTCTGGACTGAATCCATGGATGACCTCGACCGCCAGCTCGTCGCCCTGCTCCGCAGCAATGCGCGACTGCCCGCGGCAACGATCGCGCGGCAACTGCGGGTCGCCCGCGGCACCGTGCAGAACCGGATTGCCCGCCTGGAGCGCGACGGCGTGATCGCGGGCTACACGGTCCGCCTGGCGCGCCGCCGACGATGGCCGGCGCATCGCCGCGCTGATGCTGATCGCCGTCGAAGGCAACAACGTCGAGAAGGTGCTGCGCTCGCTGCGGGGCGACGCCGCCGTGGCCGCGCTGCACACCACCAACGGCCGCTGGGACATCGTTGCCGAACTGCGCGCCGACAGCCTCGAGGAATTCGACCGCGTGCTGGGCCGCATCCGCCGCATCGAGGGAGTCGCCAGCTCCGAGACCAACCTGCTGCTGTCGACGCACAAGTACTGAGGCCCTGCCCTGTATCATGCGGCTCGCGCCAGACGGCCGGGCCACGCATCCGGAGATCGCATGTACGAGCTCTACATCGGCAACAGGAATTACTCGTCCTGGTCGCTGCGGCCCTGGGTGCTGCTGCGCGCGCGCGGCATCGCGTTCACCGAGCACATGCGGCCATTCGGCCGCGGCTCGAACTTCGCTGCGTTCCGTTCGTTCTCGCCCTCGGGCAAGGTGCCCTGCCTGCGCGACGGCGACACCGTGGTGTGGGATTCGCTCGCGATCGCCGAGTACCTGGCCGAGCGGCACCCGGGGCTGTGGCCGGCGGAAGACGCGGCGCGAGCCTGGTCGCGCTGCGCAGCGGCCGAGATGCACTCCGGCTTCGCCACCCTGCGCAGCATCTGCACGCATGAACGTCGGCCTGCGCGTGCGCCTGCATTCGCTGTCGCCGGCACTGCAGGGAGACATCGCGCGCATCGACGAGCTCTGGAGCCAGGGCCTCGCGCGCCACGGGGGGCCGTTCCTCGGGGGCCGGGACTTCGGCGTCGTCGATGCGTTCTATTGCCCGGTCGCCTACCGCGTGCGTACCTACGGCCTGCAGCTCTCGCCCCCCTCGCAACAATACGCGGAACGCCTGCTCGGGCTGCCGGCCATGCGCGAGTGGGAGGCCGCCGCGCTCGCCGAGCCCTGGCGCGAAGTCGACCACGAGGCCGAGGCACTGCAGGTCGGCACCGTGACCGCAGACCATCGGGTACCGGCCGCCGGATGAGCGAGCGCATCGACACCCTCGAGTTCAAGGTGGCGCACCTCGAGCGCGCGCTGCAGGAACTCAGCGACGTGTTGTATCGCCAGCAGCGCGAGCTCGACTCGCTGCGTGCCCGCAACGAGCAGCTGCTGCAGCAGGTGCAGCAGCTGGAGGATCGCGGCGGCGATCCCAACCGCGTCGAAATTCCGCCGCATTACTGAGGCGCCGCCGTGCTTTCCAGGGCCACGCTGGCCAGATCGAAGACCGGGTGGGTGCTGTACGCGGCGGCGCTGACGTTCGCGGTCGTCGCCGGCGAAGTCAGCAACGTCACCCGCACGCTGGCGGTGGGCGCGGTCACGCTCGCCGAACTGGGCGCTGAGCGCGGCCTTGCTGACGGCGCTCTGGGGCTATGCGCTGCAGCGGCCCATCGGCGGCGAGCGCTACTGGCGGGCGGCGTTCTGGCTGGTGCTGTTCGCCAACGTCGTGATGCTGGTGCCGGTGCTGCTGTCGCGGCGGGCCGGTTGCGCTGGTCACGGGCGGCACTCACCCTGCTGATCGTCCCGGCCTACCTTGCTGCCTATCTCTACGCGTATCGCAGCGCGGGCGTCTGGGCACCCGCGGCCGCCGTGATCAGGCGCTGCCGGTGATGACATCCCCGACGCGCAGCGTGCCGACACTCTCGACGATCGCGTTCTGGCCGAAAGTCACGCCACGCAGTTCGCCGCTCCAGCGATAGCTGCGCAGGGTGCGCAACGGCTCCTCGCCATCCCGCTCCGCGGTCGACTGGTCGGTGGTCGTGATGATGCAGCGCGTGCACGGCTTGACCAGGCGCAGCGTGGCGGTGCCGGACTGCAGCACGCGCAGCGAATCCTCGGCGTAGGGATCACAACCGTCGAGCACGAGGTTCGGCCGGAAGCGATCGAGCGGCAGCGCCTGCGGCAGTCGTGCGTTGAGATCGCCGAGCGACGCGCGCGACAGCACCAGCACCGGGTAGCCGTCGGAAAAGGCGCTTTCACCTGGCGGCCCGCCGACCACGCGGGATCGGTGGCACGCCGCCGCGAGGGATCGAAGCGCACGAGCCGCACGGATCGTTGCAGGAAATCCGACAGCCAGCGCGCCGCGGCGTCACCCTCGTCACGCGCGAGCACGGTGTCGCCCCAGACGGTGACCTCGCGCGACGGGCCCGCGCCGGCATCGAGAGTCACGGCGATGCCGCCTGCCCCGGCGCCTGCAGCCGCAGTTCATTGCCCGCGATGTCAGGCGCGATCAGCGCCAGGCGCGGCAGCTCGCGCTGGGTCAGGAAGCGTCCTTCAGGCGTGACCACCATCCACTCGCGGTCATGACGCAGGCCGCGCGGCGTGAGCTCCGCCTGCGCCAGCGCGATGCCCCGGCATGACTTGACCGGATAGACGTGGAGCGAGGCGATCGTCAGCATCGCCGGAGCTTAGCGCAACCCCGCCCGGCTGCACCGACCTCCCCGCAGCGGGGCAGGCGACTCGAGTGGCGGCAGCAAGCTGTCGGGTTTGCTGGCCGCTCCGTGTCGAACGCCGCAGCTCGAGCGCAGGCGCTCGGCGGCCACACATTTTCCGACCTGACGCGGGCACCATCGCCGAGCGACCGCTCGAGCAAGGACCGCCGTGCTTCGCGCGTGGCCTGCGCGCGAAGCACGAAGCGCGTGAGACCCGGAGCGGCGGTAAACCCGAGAGCCCGGTGCGATCGACCCTCACCCGCGCTGCGCGCGACCTCTCCCGCAAGCGGGAGAGGTGAGAGCGTCAGCTGGCGAGCGGGAGCGGGACCGGACGCCCCACCTGGTATCCCTGCACGAAGTCGACGCCCATGCGGCGCGCCGAATCGAGCGCGCTCAGGTCCTCGACCTGCTCGGCGATGACCTGGAAGTTGAGCGAGCGCGCCAGCTTGATCATCGCCGTCACCATCGCCTGGTTGACGTTGTCCGAGGCGAGGTTGCGGATGAACGAGCCGTCGATCTTGAGATAATCCAGCGACAGGTTCTTCAGGTTGGCGAACGAACTGAGGCCGCGCCCGAAGTCGTCGAGCGCAAAGTGGCACCCCATCCCGTGCAGCACGCCGATGAAGCGCCGCGCGTGCTCGATGTTGGTGATGACCGAGTTCTCGGTCACCTCGAAGCAGATGCGGTTGGGCGCGACGCCGGTGCGGTCGAGGCAGTCGACCACGAACTCGAGGAACGCGCTGTCACCCAGCGTCTGGCCGGAAAGGTTGATGCACAGGCTGCGGTCCGGCGCGAGCCGCACGGCGCCGCGCGCGAGCGCCGTCAGCGACGTCTGCACCACCCAGCGGTCGACGTGCGGCATCAGGCGGTAACGCTCGGCGGCACGCATGAAATCCGCTGGCGCGATCGGCACGCCCTTGTCGTCCTTCAGGCGCAGCAGCACCTCGAGGCCCGGCCCGCCCTCCTGCGTCTGCGGCGCCGCGTGCATGATCGGCTGCGCGTGCAGCTCGAAGCGGTTTTCCTTGAGCGCCGACTGCAGCAGCTGCAGCCACAGGATCTCGCCACGCTGCCGCGCGGCCGCTTCGTCGCGCGCCGAGTACACGTGGACGTGGCCGCCCTGGTTCTTGGCGACGTAGCAGGCGGAATCGGCCGCATGCAGCAGGTCCTCGAGCGACGTGCTCTCGGCAGTCACCTCGACCAGGCCGAAACTGACGCCGATGCTGAAGATCTTGTCCTTCCAGACGAAGCGGTGGTCGTTGACCGCCCGCACCACGTCGTCCGCAATCTGGCGCGCCTTCTCGAGCGGGCAGCCGGACAGCAGGATGCCGAACTCGTCGCCGCCGAGACGGCCCACGGTGTCCGAGTCGCGGACCGCGTCCTTGATCAGCGCCGCGACCTCGCGCAGCATGTTGTCGCCCGCGACGTGGCCGCACTCGTCGTTGACCGCCTTGAAGCGGTCGAGGTCGAGGTAGCACAGCACGTGCCGGCCGCCACCGTGGGTCGACTCGAGCGCTTCCTCGAGCCGCCGCTCGAATTCGCGCCGGTTCACCAGCCCGGTCAGGCCATCGTGGCTCGCCTGGTAGGACATCGCGCGCGTCAGGCCGCGCAGGTCGCTCACGTCGCGCAGGGCGATGACCGTGCCGTCGACGCGGCCGTGGGCATCGCGCAGCGGCGAAACCGTGACTTCGATCGAGCGTTCGCTGTCGCCCTCGGTGGACAGCAGCATGCCGCGCCGCCCGAGGTTGACCCGTGCCCCGGTCGCGAGGCACTGCCGGACGGGATCGCCCAGCGCCTTGCGGTCGCTCTCGTCCACGAGCTGGATCACGTCGGCCAGCGTCTTGCCGAGCACCTCGTTCGCCGGCTTGCCGATGAGGGTCTCGCCGGCGCGATTGACATAGACGATGCGGCCTTCGACATCGGTGGTGAGCACGCTGTCGGCGAGCGAGTCGAGCGCCTCCCAGGCGCTGCCGTGGCTGCGCGGTGCCGCGCTCGCCGCCGGCAGCTGCGGCGACATTTCGACGCCGGTGACCATGACGGCCGCGCGGCCATCGAGCGTCGTGCGCGCAAAGCTCAGCTCGAGCCGGGGCTTGCGGCCCGCGGCATCGGGCTGCAGTTCGACCTCGAGCCGGTCCGGTGCGGGCTGGCCGGCCGCGTGACGACGCAGGTATTCGCCGACCAGGTCGGCGTAATCGGGATGCACGAGGTCGGTGAGCCGACGCCCGAACAGCTTGCCCGGACTCGATGCGCCGCAGAGTTCGGCGAAGCGTGCGTTGGCGAGCTGGATGCCGTCGCGCTCGACCAGCACCGCCTCGTGCATGGTTTCGAGCAGGCGCCGATAGACGGACTCGCGTTCGACCCGGGCGGTGCTTTCGACCTGCAGGCGCTCGATCAGGCGATCCACGCCGCCGGCGAGTTCGCCAGCACTGCCCTCGCCCGCGTGGGGCGAGAGCCGCTCGGCCAGGTCCCCGGTGTCGGCAACGGCCTGCAGGCGCTCGCCGAGTTCGCGCACGCGGCCGATCTCGCGGGCGCGCCGGATGAGCGCCACGGCCAGCACGGCCGCCACGGCACCCAGCAGGATCAGCGCGAGCATCAAGGTATTCGTCTCCGGACTGGCCATGTCCCGGCGGATCGCGGGTCTCCGCTTCCCGACAAGGATTTGTAGTTGTTCTCGTCCACGCTCCAGGCTCGCCAGCAGCATATAGGATCGGGTCGCGCGAACCCGCCGGATTCACCATAATCCGCACTCGGATTGGCTTGTCGCAGCCGGGCGCAGACCGTAACCTTCGCGCCGGCCGCGGCCGCAGATCACCGCCCCTCCCGTCCCGAGAATCGTGCACATGTTCGACGTCCAGTTTGCCCGTCGCCAGATGATCGAACAGCAGGTCCGTGCCTGGGACGTGCTCGACCTCAAGGTGCTCGATGTCCTGCAGCAGGTGCCGCGCGAGGAGTTCGTTCCGGCGGCGTACCGTGACCTTGCCTTTGCCGACACCAGCGTGCCGCTCGCCCACGGCCAGTCGATGCTGGCGCCCAAGCTCGAGGGCCGCATCCTGCAGGCGCTCGAGATCCAGCCGCACGAGTCCGCGCTCGAGGTCGGCACCGGCAGCGGCTTCTTCGCCGCCTGCATCGGCCGGCTCGCCCGCACGGTCCGCACGATCGACCTGTTTCCGGAGTTCGTGACCGAGGCGATGGCGAAGTACGCGCACTGCGGCGTCAACAACGTGGTCGCGCAGGTGGCAGACGCGATGCAGCTGGCGGAGCAGGAGGCCTACGACGTCATCGCGGTCACGGGCTCGCTGCCGGTGTATGACCCGCGCTTCGAGCGTGCACTGAAGATCGGCGGGCGGTTGTTCGTGGTCGCCGGCCAGGGTCCGATGCTCGAGGCCCGGCGGATCACCCGGACCGGTCCCGCCGACTGGTCGCGTGAGAGCCTGTTCGAGACGGGCATCCCGGCCCTGATCCACGCCCCGGTGCCGCCGCGCTTCGTCTTCTGATCCTGCCGGGCGCCGGGACTAGCCAACCGGCCCACAGGTGATATAGTCTAGTACAACACTAGTTGACCCAGCGCGGCGCCTGCCGCCACGGACGGATGGACTCATGACGACCAAATCGTTCCTCCTCGCCTGCAGCGTCGCCGCCGCCCTGTGCGGCAGCGCGCGCCGCTCCGCGCCGAGAACCTGATCGAGGTTTACCTGGACGCGGTCCGCAGCGACCCGCTGGTGCGCGAAGCCGAAGCCCGGCGCTCGGCCGCGCTCGAGGTCAAGCCGCAGGCGCGCGCCCTGCTGCTGCCGCAGGTCAATGTCGGCGGCCAGCTCTACACGGCCAATTCCGATGGCGAGTCGACCTTTCCGCAGGTGGACCAGACGACACGGGCGACATCGTCACGGTCGGCAACATGAGCTCGACCGACGTCGACCAGTACTGGGACTACCGTGCCGAGCTGACCCAGACCCTGTTCCGCTGGGACCAGTGGCAGGAGCTGAAGCGCGCCGATTCGCAGGTGGCGGTGGCCGAGGCGACCTATCGCGCCGCGCAGCAGAACCTGCTGGTGCGCGTCTCGCAGGCCTATTTCGACGTGCTGGCCGCCGAGGACACGCTCGGCGCCGCGCAGGCGACGCTCGAGGCGTTCAGCCGGCAGCTCGAGCAGGCCGAGAAGCGATTCGAGGTCGGCCTGATCGCCATCACCGACGTGCAGGAATCGCGCGCCGCGCACGACAGCGCGACGGCGGGCGTCATTGCCGCCAAGCGCGCGCTGGCCACCGCGCAGGAAGTGCTGCGCGAACTCACCGACAAGGACTACACGTCGCTGGTGAAGCCGGCGGAACAGATGCCGCTCAACAAGCCGGACCCGCAGGACGAGCAGGCGTGGGTCGACCTTGCGCTGGACAACAACCTCAACGTGGTCGCGGCGCGGCTGAATTCGGAAGTCGCGAGCGCCAACGTCAAGGTCGCGCAGAGCGGCCACATGCCGACGCTCGATCTGTTCGCGCAGTACGGCGAGAGCGACCGCGACGCGACGCAGACCAACCAGTCGTTCGACCCGTCCGACCGACCTCGGCTCGGGCGACCGGTGGGAGGCTCGGCCGACTCGAGCACCGACCAGCGACGTGATCGGCCTGCGCCTGAACATCCCGATCTTCAGCGGCGGCGGCACGCAGTCGCGCGTGCGCGAGCAGGTATACCTGCACCGCGCGGCCCGCGAGAAGCTCGAAGGCACGATGCGCTCGGCCGAGCGCGAGACGCGCGACGCGTACCTGGGCGTGATTGCCGAGAAGGCGCGCGTGCAGGCGCTGCAGCCAGGCCGTGAAGTCGAGCCAGACCGCGCTCGAAGCGACGGAGGCCGGTTTCGAAGTCGGCACGCGCACGACGGTCGACGTGCTCGACGCGCGTCGCCGCCTGTTCGAGGCGCAGCGCGACTACGCGCGCAGCCGCTACGATTACCTGATCAACATCGTGCGGCTCGAATCGGCCGCGGGCGGCCTGCAGCAGGACGACCTCGATGCGATCAATGGCCTGCTGACGCAGCCGACGACGATGCCGGCGGTCAGGCCGAAGTCCTGAGCAGCGGCTCGATCAGGTCCGCCAGGCGGCTGACCGCGCCGCGGTTGGCCGCCACCGCCTCGCGGCCGAGCGCCCCCGCCCGGCGGGCCTGCGCCGGGTCGTCGAGACGGTCGGCCACGCAGCTACCCAGCTCTTCCTGATTGCGCACGATGCGCAGCGCGCCCGCCTGCTGCATCAGGTCGGCGATGTCCTGGCTGTTCTGCGTGTACGGGCCGGACAGCAGCGGCAGGCCGAGCACGGCCGGCTCGAGCAGGCTGTGGCCGCCCACCGGCACCAGGCTGCCGGCGACGAAGGCAACATCGCTCGCCGCGTACAGCATCTGCAGCTCGCCCAGCGTATCCACCAGCAATACGGCATCGGCTGCCGCGGGCAGCGCACCGGCGCTGCGCTGCACGTGGCTCACCTTCTGTCGCCGCAACAGCGCCCGTACGGCGTCGAAACGCTGCGGATGCCGCGGCACGAGCAGCAGCAGCGCGTCCGCGTGCCGTGCGCGGACCAGCGCATGCGCGGCGAGCGCACGCTTCCTCTTCGCCTTCGTGCGTGCTGCCGGCGATCCAGACTGGCCGCGCGGCGCCCCATTGCGCGCGCATGGCCTGGCCGGCGGCGACTGACCGGCGCTGGAATATCGATGTCGTACTTGATGTTGCCGGTGACCCGCACGCGCCCGGGGTCCGCGCCAATGGCGCAGAAGCGCTCGGCGTCGGCTGCGGTCTGCGCGCCGATCAGGACGTCGTGCGACAGGGCGTCGCGGAACAGCGAGCCCAGGCGCCGGTAGCGTTCGACGGAGCGGACCGAGACACGCGCACTGCCCAGCACCAGCGGGATGCGGCGACGGCGAAGTCCGGCGTACAGCGTCGGCCAGATCTCCGTTTCCAGGATGACGGCGACCTGCGGCTGCAGGCGGTCGAGGAAGCGCCGCACCGACCCCGGCAGGTCGTACGGCAGGTAGCAGTGCTGCACCGTGTCCTTGAACAGGGCGCGGGCGCGCTGCGCGCCGGTCGGCGTCACGGTGGATACGGCGATGGGCACGTCCGGTGCGCGGCGCCTGAGCTCCGCCACCAGCGCGGCGGCCGCCTGCACCTCGCCGACCGAAACCGCGTGGATCCACACCGAGCCGGCGCGCGCCGCGCGCCGGCACGAAGCCGAGTCGTTGCCCGATCCGGCCGCGGTAGTCCGGGCTGCGCAGCGCCTGCCATGCGTCGTGCACGATGATGAGCGGCACCAGCAGGTACGTCAGCAGCACATAGACCCAGCGCATGCGTCAGTCCTCGCTGCCGGCCAGCAGCGGCCTGCCACTGTGCGGCGCCGAACCGGTCCGGCGGCAGGCCTGCGGTGACCTTGCGCAGCGAACGCTGCAGGCGCGACAGCACGCTCGTGCTCCCACGCCCCGCGCGCGCGGATCAGCCCGCGGTCGAAATCGAGCACGTAGACCGCGCCCTGTTCGCCCAGCAGCAGGTTGTTGGCGTTGAGGTCGGCATGCTGCACGCCGCGCGCATGCAGGGCGCCGATGCAGCGACCGACGGCTTCCCAGGCGGGTCGCGGGCAGCGCGCCTGCGCGCAAGGCCTGCGCCAGCGTCGCGTCGCACCGGCAGTTCTTCGGTCAGCAGGTCGGCGCGATAGGCCAGGCCGTGCCGGCGGTAGCCGGCGGCGATCGGGCGCGGCACCGGCAGTTGCCACTCGCGCAGCTGGCGCAGCAGGCGCCACTCGCGAAACGCGCGCGTACGCTCCTCGCCCGTCCAAAGGTAGAGATCGTCGGCCAGGCGCGCCATCAGGCCGCCACGCCGGTAATGACGCAAGCACCCAGCGCTGGCCCTGCGGCGTGCGCACGAACGCGACCGTGCCGCGGCCGCCCGGCGTCGGTTTCGGCCCTGCCGGCCTGCTGCCAGTGATCCAGGTCTGAGCAGGCCGAAGTCGGATTGGCCGATGGCCGAGGCATCGTATAGCATCGCGCCGCCCGCCCTGCGCGCGAGCGCCTCCTCCCCGGCGGCGGCACTTTCGTTCATCGGTGCGGATTGTTCACGATCCCGACGCCGCTGCCTACCTTTCGCAACGCACATGTCGCCGCCACTGTTCACCGCACCGCCTGCGTCGATCTGCGTGCTGCGCCTGTCGGCGCTCGGCGACGTCTGCCACGCGCTGCCGGTCGTGCGCACCCTGCAGGACGCCTGGCCGGCGACGCAGATCACCTGGATCCTCGGCAAGCTCGAGCACAAGCTGCTGGGACACATTCCCGGCATCGAGTTCATCGTCTTCGACAAGCAGGCGGGGCTCGACGGTTACCGCCGGCTGCGTGCGGCGCTGCGCGGCCGCCGCTTCGACGCGCTGCTGCACATGCAGCTGGCACTGCGCGCCAGCATCGCGGCGGCGATCGGTCCCGGCGCGGCACAAGCTCGGCTTCGATCGTGCCCGTGCGCGCGAAGGGCAGTGGCTGTTCACCAACGCCAAGATCGCGCCGAAGTCGCGCGAGCACGTGCTCGACAGCCTGTTCGGCTTTGCCGTGCGGCTCGGCGTCGAGACACGGTCGATGCGCTGGGATATCCCGCTGCCGGAGGCGGCGCTGCAGTACGCCGCCACGGCGATTCCGGATGCCGGGCGACCGACGCTGGTCATCAGCCCGTGTTCGAGCCACGCGCTGCGCAACTGGAGCGCCGAGCGGTACGCGGCACTGGCCGACCACGCGGTGGCCCGCCACGGCCTCGAGGTGCTGCTCTGCGGCGGTCGCAGCGCGCTCGAACTGCAGGTCGGCGCGCAGATCGAGCAGCGCATGCGCCAGCCGTGCCGCAACCTGATCGGCCGCGACACCCTGCTGGAATTCCTGGCCACGCTGCAGCGCGCCACGGTGCTGGTGTCGCCCGACTCCGGCCCGGCGCACATGGCGACGACCGTGGGCACCCCGGTACTCGGCCTTTACGCCGCCACCAACCCCGATCGCAGCGGTCCCTACTACAGCCGTCAATGGTGCGTGGACCGCTACGAGCGTGCGGCGACACGCTTCATGAACCGCTCGGCCCGCAGCCTGCCGTGGACCGAGAAGATCGAGATGCCGGGCGTGATGGACCTGATCGAGGTCGATGACGCGATCGAGAAGCTGGACGAACTGATGGCGGCGGGCGCGCCGCGCACCTCTGCCGCCTGAGCAGGCAGGACCTGCACCTCTCCGCGCGAGCGGCGCGAGGTGCATCGTAGCGCGCGCGAGGCCGGCTGCGCGATAATGCGCCCCGCCGGCCACCCTGCCGGTCGATCGACGAGGCGCCAGCGTGACGGCCGACCGCAGCGACAAGCTCATCCAGCCGAATGCCCAGCATCAGTATGAGGTCACCACGGCGGACCTGCCGCTCGCCTGCCCGATGCCGGGCATGCACCTGTGGAATTCCCACCCGCGCGTCTTCCTGGCCGTAGAGCAGACCGGCTGGGCCAAGTGCCCTTACTGCTCCGCGGAGTTCACGCTGCGGCGCTGATGCGCCCCGGGCACGCCGGTGACGACCGGGCGACCCGCCGTTACGGCCGGTACTGCTTGTAGCTCTTCTCTTCCACCAGCGTCGATCCCAGCCGGGTGTTGATGACGCGCTTCAGCGCGGCACGCTGGTCGTTGGTCACGTAAACGGCGCGCGCGAGTTCGATGAATTCCGCGTCGAACTGGCCGTCGCGTTCCTTGTCGCGGATGCGGTCCTCGATGTCCCACAGCTGGCCGTTGACGTCGCGCAGCCCACCCCATTCGGCCGTGATGTCGATGGCGGACCAGGCCGAAGCGCGCCAGGTGTCGTTCAGCAGGGTGAGTTCGGTGCGCACGTTGTGCAGCTTGGCGGCGTCGGTCATGCGTGCCGACTTGATCTCGAGGATCGTGATCTTGTCGATCAGCTCGCCGGGCGAGATCGGCACCATCAGTTCGGCCATGAGCAACCACCGCTGTTCCCGGGCGCGGGCCCGAAGCAGCGATTATTCCCGATTCAGGCTTCCGGCTCCATCGTTTCGCGCCAGATCGCGCTGACTGCCGCCCGCGTCTCGGCGAATTCCGCCGCCGGTGCAATGCTGTCGCCGCCCTCCAGCGACAGGTGGTGCATGCGCTGCCGGTAGGCGCGATAGGCGGCGGTCAGCACGTCCACCTGCCCCTGCGGCACGAGGCAGATCGAGGCCAGGCTCTCGAGCTGCCGGATGTTGTCGGAGTAGGTCACGAGTTCCGCATGACGCTCGGCCCAGAGCAGCGTCCAGTACTGCGCCAGGAACTCGATGTCGGTGATGCCGCCCGCGTCCTGCTTCAGGTCGAACTCGCCCGGCTTCGACTTCGACAGCTCGGCGCGCATCCGCTCGCGCATCGAGCGCACGTCCTCGCGCAGCGTCGCGCGATGCACCGCGCTCCGCAGCAGTTCCACGCGCAGGGTCTCGTAGCGACGGCGCAGCGCCGGGTCGCCGGCCACCGCGCGCGAGCGCGCCAGCGCCTGGTGCTCCCAGGTCCACGCATCCGTCCGCTGGTAGGCCGCAAACCCCTCGATGCTCTGCACCAGCAGGCCGCCCTTGCCGCTGGGCCGCAGCCGCGTGTCGACTTCGTACAGCCGTCCCGCGGCGGAATGCACCGTGAGCAGGTGCACCAGGCGCTGCACCAGCCGCAGGAAGAACACCCCGTTGTCGACCGACTGCGGCCCGGCGCTGCGCTGGATCTCGCCGCTCGAGTCGTGCAGGAACACCAGGTCGAGGTCGGAGCCGTAGCCGAGCTCGATGCCGCCGAACTTGCCGTAGGCCACGACGATCACGCCTGCCGGGCGCAGCGCATCCGCCGACGGGCCACAGAGCGGCACGCCATGCCGCGCGGTGATCTGCTGCCAGGCGAGATCGAGCGCTTCGCCGACCAGCAGCTCGGCCAGGTCGGTCAGCCGGTCGCTGACCTTCATCAGCGGCAGGCGGCCGGTCAGGTCCGGCACGGCGATGCGGAACATGGCGGCGCGCTGGAACTGGCGCAGCGCGTCGACCTGCTGCTCCGCGTCGTCCCCGCCGCAGTCGGCCATGCGCGCGCGCAACTCCTGCGCCAGCTCCTGCCGCGCCGGGACCGCGGTGAACAGCCGCTCGTCGAGCAGTTCGTCGAGCAGCAGCGGGAACGCCGCGATCTGGTCGGCGAGGAACTGCGAATGCGCGCAGAGCTCGAGCAGCCGCTCGCGCGCCACCGCGTTCTCGTTCAGCAGGGCCAGGTACACGGTGCGCCCGCCGATCCGCTCCAGCACGTGCAGCACGCGGGCGAGCGCCGCCGTCGCGTCGGCCAGCGGCGCGATCGCGCCGAGCAGCGACGGCAGCAGTTGCTGCAGTCGCCGCCGGCCGGTCTCGTCGAGCCGGCGGTAGTAACCGCTGTCGCGCAGCTGCTGCAGCTGCCCGAGCACGGGCTCCACCAGCGCTGGCGCCAGCAGCTGCGCCAGGCGCTCGCGGCGGCGGGCGTCGTCCAGCTCCGGGTCGAGGATCTGCTCGAGGCCGCTGGTGCCCGCGTCCGCCGGCGCGGTCGCGCCGGGTGCAAACACGGCGCGCTGGAAATGCGCGCTGACCAGCCCCCGGTGGCGCGTGAGCTCGGCCTCGAGAGCCGGCCAGCCGGGCTGTCCCATCGCCAGCGCCAGCCGTGCGCGGGCGCCCTCGTCCACCGGCAGCTCGTGGGTCTGCTCGTCGTTCCATTCCTGCAGCCGGTTCTCGACCCGGCGCAGGAAGCGGTAGGCCGCCTGCAGCTCCGCCACTGCATCGGCCGGCAGCAGCTTCTGTCCCGCCAGTTGCGGCAGCACCTCCAGCAGGCTGCGGCCCTGCAGCCGCGGCGTGCTGCCGCCGCGCAGCAGCTGGAACGCCTGCACGATGAATTCGATCTCGCGGATGCCGCCCGGACCGAGCTTGACGTTCTGCTGCAGTTCGCGCCGCTCGACTTCGCGGGCGATCAGCTCCTTCATGCCGCGCAGCGACTCGAACACGCTGAAGTCGAGGTAGCGGCGATAAACGAACGGCCGCAGCACGTCGCGGTACAGCTCGGCAAAGCCGTAGTCGCCGCCGAACACGGGCCGCGCCTTGACGTAGGCGTAGCGTTCCCAGTCGCGGCCGTGCTGCTGCAGGTAGTCCTCGAAGGCGTCGAAGCTGACTGCGACGGGGCCCGAATCGCCGAACGGCCGCAGGCGCAGGTCGACGCGGTAGACAAAGCCGTCGTCGGTCGGGCTGCCGAGCAGCTGCGCCACGCGCTTGCCCGCGCGGATGAAGAACTCCTCGTGCTCGAGCGGACGGCCGCCCGTGGTCTCGCCATGTGCAGCGAACAGGAAGACGAGATCGATGTCCGAGGAGAAGTTGAGTTCGCCGCCGCCGAGCTTGCCCATGCCCAGCACCAGCAGCGGCATTTCGCGGCCGTCCTTGCCGCGCGGCACGCCGTGACGAATGCCGAGCGTCATGGTCGCGTGACGGCAGGCGGCGCCGATCGAGGCTTCGGCCAGCGCGGAGAGTTCGAGCAGGACCTGCTCGATCGACGCGAGTCCCGCCAGGTCGCGCCACGCAATGCGCACCAGCTGGCGGCGGCGAAACCGGCGCAGCGCGGCCATGAAGCCGGGGTCGTCCTGCGTGCCGGGCCGCGTGGCTTCCTCGGCCGCTGCCGCATACGCATCGAGGGCGAGGTCCTGATGCAGCCCGCCCGCGCTCGCCAGCCAGTCGAGCAGGCCTGCGTCACGACGGCAGGCGTCGGCCACGAATTCGCTGCAGGCCCATACGTAGGGCAGGCTGGCCGTGATCGTGGCCCCAGCCGCGGTCTGCGGCAGCCCGGGCCTGCCCTGCAACTGCTCGAGCCTGCCGGCCAGCGTCGCCAGCAGTTCCGGCGGCACGCTGTAGTCGCGCACCGTCACAGCGGACTCCGCCGGCGGGTCGCGCGTTCCGCGATCAGTGCCGCGACGGCCAGCAGCAGCGCGGCCAGCGCATAGGCCGCGCCGGGAAACTGCAAGGCCGAGCCGTCACGGATCGAGTACGCGAACACGCTGGCAAACAAGGTCGGTCCGATCATCGTCGAGATTCCTGCCAGGCTGCCCATGGCCCCCTGCAATTCGCCCTGCGCCGAAGGCGCCACGGCCGCGGTCATGATGCCCTGTGACGCGGGTCCCGTCAGTCCCCACAGGCCGACGACCGGGATGGCCGCCAGGAACCACGCCCCGCTGGGCGCCAGCGCATACATCACGAAGCCGACGGTGCCCGCCAGCAGTCCCGCGATCATGACGTGTCGCTCACCGAAGCGGCGCACCAGCGGACCCACCAGCATGCCCTGCACCAGGGCGGAGGTGATGCCGACGCCGGCCAGCGCCAGCCCGACTTCCTTTTCGCCCCAGCCGTAGGCGTAGCGCCGCAAACAGCACGAACACGGCCGGCAGCACGGCGTGCGAGAGATTGCTGAGGAACGACGCCACGGCGAGGCCGGACACCTCCGGGTGAGCGCGCAGGAAGCGCAGCGAGCCCGACCGGGTTCGCGCGCCGCCAGGCGAACGGCCGCCGCCGCGCCGGCGGCAGCGATTCCGGCAGCACGAAGAATCCGTACGCCGCGTTGGCCAGGCTGAAGGCCGCAGCCGCCCAGAACGGCAGGTGCGGATCGATCGAGCCGAGCAGGCCGCCGGCCGCGGGACCCAGCACGAAGCCGATGCCGAACGCCACGCCGATCAGGCCATAGCTCTGCGCGCGCCGCTCCGCCGGCGTGACGTCGGCGACGTAGGCCATCGCCGTGCTGATGCTGGCGGCCGTCACGCCCGAGACCAGGCGGCCGACGAAGAGCCACCAGAGATTCGGCGCGAGCGCCATCAGCACATAGTCGAGGCCGAGCCCGAGGTTGGACAGCAGGATCACCGGCCGGCGGCCGAAGCGGTCGGACAGCGCGCCCATGACCGGCATGGAGAAGAACTGCATCAGCGCCCAGACCGTGCCGAAATAGCCGACCAGCAGCGCGGCGCGGGGCGTGTCGCCGCCGAGAAAGTCCTCGATCAGGTGCGGCAGGACCGGCACGACCATGCCCAGCGCGAGCATGTCGAGCATCACGGTGACGAAGATGAACGCGAGCGCCGCCCGGCGCGGAGGATGCAGCGTGCCGGCGTGGGTCAAGGGTCAGCCGTAGCGCAGGACGACGCGTGGCGTGTGCTGCTCGCACTGGAAGCCCGGCGCGATGCCGATGTCGATCAGCAACGCCGACGCCCTGCACGACGTACCCCGCCTGGCGACTGAGTGCCGCCGACGCCGTCAGCGTGCCGCCGGTCGCGAGCACGTCGTCGATGAGCAGCAACCGGCCCTGCCCGGCCTGCATCTCGAGCACGCCGGTGCCGTATTCGAGGTCGTAGGCGATATCGACCACCGGTGGCGGCAGCTTGCCCTTCTTGCGGATGGGCACGAAGCCCTTGCCGCGGCGCTCGGCCAGGGCCGCTGCAAGGATGAACCCGCGCGATTCGATGCCGGCGACTGCGTCCACCGACTGCCACTCCGCGTCGGTGAACAGTCGCTCGATCGACTCGATCGTCGCGGCGAAATGCCGGCGCAGCAGCGGGCTGATGTCCCGGAACAGGATGCCCGGTTGCGGGAAATCAGGGATATCGACGACGAACTGCTTCAGGTCCTGCATGCGCACCTCGGCCAACGCGTCGGCAGGGTAGCGAAAAACCGCCGCTGCCGCGACACGGTCAAACCGCAGCGTCCGGCTTCTGGCAGAATCGCCCGCCGCGCCGGAGGTACACCAGTGAACGTGAGTGAAGCCGTTGCCAGCCGCATGAGCTGCCGTGCGTTTCTCGATACGCCGGTCCCCGGCGACACAGTGCGCGCGATCCTGGACGCCGCCCGGCGCACGCCTTCCGGCGGCAACCTGCAGCCGTGGTGGGTGTACGCGCTGACGGGTGAACCACTCGCCGAACTGAAGTCGGCCGTGCGCGCGCAGGTCATGGCGAACCCGCGCGGCGACGGCACGCAGGAATACGACATCTACCCGCCGGGCCTGGGCGAGCCCTACCGCACGCGCCGGTTCAAGGCCGGCGAAGACCTGTACGCGACTCTCGGCATACCACGCGAAGACAAGCTCGCGCGACTGCTGCAGCTCGCGCGCAACTACGATTTCTTCGGCGCACCAGTCGGCCTGTTTTTCTACCTCGACCGCAGCCTCGGACCGCCGCAGTGGTCGGACGTCGGCATGTACATGCAGACGGTGATGCTGCTCGCGCGCGAGCACGGCCTGCACACGTGCGCGCAGGAGATCTGGTCGCTTGTGTCGGCTACCGTACAGAAGCAACTCGACGCACCTGCGAACCTCATGCTGTTTTCCGGCATGGCGCTCGGCTACGCGGACACGACGCAGCCCATCAACACGCTGCGTACCGAACGCGCGACGATCGAAGAATTTGTCAGAATGAAGGGGTTCGACGCTCCGTAGGCGTCCGCCGCTGTCGGGGAACCTGACACCTCAAGCTAGCGGCCTGCTCCCGTTATGTCGCAATCCGCGCCGCGCCTCGCGAAACCACAGGGCCGCAGCGCTTGGCACGGGCCATGCACATATCCAGGCAAGCCGTAAGGCACGTGCCCTGGAGAGCATCGAAATGAACTTAAGCTGGATCAACCGCAACCGCAGCCTGGAACTCTCGCCGCGTGCACGACTCGTCGACGACGTCGACGCGAAGGTGCTCGAACGCAAGCGCGAGGCGCTCGCCGTGGCGTCCGGCGAATGGCTTCCTCAAGGACGAGCAGGACCCACGCCTGCTGCTCGACGAACAGGCCTACCGCGCGGCCTGAGCGCGCCGACTTACCCTTCATCACGCCGGCTGCGGCGTGCCGCCATCGGGTGCTCGACCCGGCGAGCCTTGTCGGCGAAGTGAGTCAGGCTGAGCCACGGATGGCGCAGCAGCATGCGCGGCCCCGCATAGCGCATGACCTGTCGCGCAAACTCCCGCGGATGCGGCTTGTAGCAATGGATCGGGCACCTGGCGCAGGTCGGTTTCTCCGCGCCGTAGGGGCATTTCTCCAGCCGGCGCTCGGCGTACTCGCAGGAACCCCCGGCATCCCGCGCATAGGCCATGCCCCGCCGCGCAGGCATGGCCCTGTCCGCGGCAGATAGATTTCCGACCATCACCTGCATGGTGCTGCCATTCGCGCGCGCAGCCGGCCGGTCTCGAGACGCGTGTCCATGGCGTGAGATTGCCTGTCCCGCGCCGTCCTGACGCTCCGCAATTACCGCGACCCCGCCGCTATCCGCCGCCCGGGTCGGCCGGGGATTTGCCACAATGCGCGCCCCATGCGCGGCCAGCCCCCGACCAGCCCTGCCCTTCCCTCCGCGCAGGCCGGCATCGGCCTCGCGGCCGCCATCTGCGCCTTCTCGATCTGGGGAGTATTGCCGCTATACCTGAAGCCGCTCAGCCACTTGCCGGCGCTCGAGATCATGGCGCACCGGATCGTGTGGTGCTGCGTGCTGGTGTTCGGCTGGCTGGCGCTGCGCGGCGAGGTGGGGCTGGTGCGCGAGGCGCTGGCCAATCCGTCGACGCGCTACCGCCTGACGGGGTCCGCGGTGCTGATCAGCATCAACTGGCTGATCTATGTCTGGTCGATCGGCAATGGCCACGTGATCGACGCGAGCCTCGGTTACTTCATCAATCCCGCTGCTCAACGTGGTGCTCGGCGTGCTGGTGCTGGGCGAACGGCTCAGCACGGCGCAGAAGTTCGCCGTCGGCCTGGCGGCCGCGGGCGTGCTGTACCTCGCCATCGTCGCGGGCCGGCCGCCATGGATCGCGCTGATGCCTGGCCGCGAGCTTCGGCGGCTACGGGCTGATCCGCAAAGTGGTCAAGGTCGAGGCCGTGCCGGGCCTGGCGACCGAAACCCTGCTGCTGGCGCCGTTCTCGATCGGCATTCCTGCTCTGGCTCGAATGGCAGGGCAGCGCCGCCTTCGGCCACGCCTCGACCGGCATCAATGCCCTGCTGCTCGGAAGCGGCTTCATCACTGCGCTGCCGCTCGCCCTGTTTGCCTTCGGCGCGCGGCGGATTCCGCTGTCGACGGTCGGGCTGGTGCAATACATCGGCCCGACCCTGCAGTTCCTGCTCGGGGTGTGGGTCTTCAAGGAGGCGTTCAGCGTGCAGCGTGGCGTCGGCTTCCTGTTCATCTGGACCGCGCTGCTCGTGTACGCCGCCGACGGCCTCTGGCGCAGCCGGCGGCAGATGCCTTACTTCCGCCGCTGAGCGACGCGCGGCGCAGCGACGGACGCCGGCCGCTGTCACGCCGCCGCGAGGAACAGGCCCACTGCGCTGCCGATGCCGACGAACCAGGCGAGCGAGCGCAGGCTGGCCAGGTCGGCCAGGTAGCAGGCGATGTAGGCCAGGCGCGCCAGCACGAAGACGATCGCGAGCAGGTCGATGCGTGCCTGCGGTGCGCCCGCCAGGTGCGCGATGACGACACCGGCGGCAAACAGCGGAAAGGCCTCGAAACTGTTGTGCTGCGCGGCGTTGGCGCGGCGCCGGAAACCGGTCTGCGACGCCAGCCAGTCGCGCGGATTGCTGTTGTCGAAGCGCTCGCCGCCGATTTTCGCGGTGAGTGTGCCGGCGTACGGCAGGAAGCCCGCCACCAGCACGCACCAGAATGCCACCGTCATGTCGTGTCTCCCTGTGGGTCGGAGGCGGCAGCATAGCGGACTGCCTCGAGTGCCGACTGATACGGATGGGCACGCGACGGCAGAGCCGCTACGCTTGCAGCGAGGAATCACACGCATGCCGTCTCGCACGCTCACGAGCCGTGGCCGTCGTCTGCTGGATCACCACCGGCTGCGCGGCCGCGCCTTCCCCACGCCGCGCTACTGGGAAAGGCTGCAGCAGATGCTGGTCGAGGAAGCCGAGAAGCGCGGCAGGACCCCGCCGCCCGAGATGCTGGTCGTCGGGCTCGACTCTGACCCGACCGACGCCGACCGCATGGAGCGGCTGGACGAACAGGTCGCCTGGGCCGACCACAACCGGCTGCTGCACCGGATCCAGATGTTCTTCGACTCGATGCCGGTCTCGGGCTGGGTGCGCATGGACGGGCGGTAGGACGCGTTGCGTACCGCCCGCCCGATCCTGCTGGTTACGACGCCGATCGGCGTGATCTTCGGACTGCGCGAGGCCTGGCGCCTGGCCGGGCCGAAGATGGCGTTGCTGATGGCGCTGATGCTGGCCGTCGTCAGCGCGTTCATCTGGATGACAGTGCGACGGATTCGCGCCGAACAGGCGCAGGAGCGCGCCGCTGCCGCGGGCGTCGACCCGCCGGGATGACGCTGGCGGGCGGCGCAACCCCGCTGGTCAGCGCCGGTTTACGAGCCAGAGTCCCGCCAGGCACAGCAAGATCCCGCAACCGTGCGACAGGCTCAGCTTCTCGCGGAACACCAGCACGCCGATCCCGACCAGCAGCATGGCCGCTGCCGTCTGCGTGACCAGTGCGCCGAGGCTGACCTCGAACCCGCTGCGGTAGAGCAGGATGAAGCCGAGGTCGAGGCCGATGATCGCCAGTGCCAGCGCAATCGCGGTCCAGTTCAGGTGACGGACTTCCTCGCGCCAGGCGAAGTCTCCTGGCGCCAGTGCGAGTGCGCCCGCAAACGCCAGCGTGACGGCGCCGTAGGTGAGCATCAGCGACAGCAACGGGTTCGCGCCGGCCGGCGTCAGCTTGAGGACGACGTGGTAGGCGACCGTGGCGACGATGGCCAGAGAGAGCCAGGCTAGTTGCATGAAGGTGCCGGTGTTACGGGTTCCGTTAATGTACGTCTCGGGCTGAAATGTACAAGGCGCCAGGCGCGTCTGCCGAGGATGATCGGGCGATCGTTCATGCGCCGACGATCATCCGATGCCGCGCCAGCGTCGCGTTCACGTGCCCGGGGGCCTGTACCACGCGGTGCTGCGAGGCAACCATCGCCTATCCATCTTTGACGGTAGCTACGACTACCTGTGCTTCGAGGACATCGTGGCCGGCGCGCTCGAGCGCTACGGCGCAAACCTGTTCGCCTACTGCTGGATGACGAACCACGTTCACCTGGCGATCCGGATCGCGGAGGCGCCGCTCGGCTCGGTGATGCGCATCGTCGCCTCCCGCTACGCCCGGGCCAAACAACGGGCCGTGCCGACGACTGGCCACCTGTTCGAGCGCCGTTACTGGGCGCGCCTGGTCGACGCGGATCGCTACCTGCTCGCGCTCGTGCGCTACGTCCACCTCAATCCGGTTCGCGCGGGCATGGTGGCCGATCCAGGCGAATATCGCTGGAGCAGCCATCGCGTCTACCTCGGGGCGTCGGGTCCGGGCTGGTTGCGCGTCGAACCAGTACTCGACAGGCTCGGACCGTCGGCCGACGCGGCCCGCGCCGCCTATCGGCACTTCATGAGCGAGGCGCCCGCCGCCGCGGAGCGGGAGGCGTTGAGCCCAATGGCGCGTCCACGACCAGCCCGGGCAGGTGGGCCCGAGCCAGACGCACTGGCGACGCCTGTGCGTGACATGCGAGACGCGCGGTTGCCGCGCGACCTGGAGGCCATCGCTGCGGAAGTTGCGCGCGCACAGGACGTGACGCTGGAAGTACTGCGGTCGAAGCGACGAGGTCCGCACCTGGTCCAGGCCCGCGCGGAGGTCGCGCGACTTGCGCTGCTCGAAGGCGCCGCGAACCTGTCGCAGGTCGCCCGTTACCTGAACCGCGCGCCGTCGACGATCAGCGACCTGTTGCACGGCCGGCGGTGACTTGCCGACGCCAAGCCGTAACACCGGCACCATTCCTAGCGCCTCCTACTTTACGCCGTCCGCACAAACCGTCGGGGCGCGCGGATCCCGGGTTTTCAGCCGCTCCATCAGCATTCTTGAACCGAGGCGTGCACCGGATCGGATCCAGCGCCGGCAGCATCATCGGCCACTCCACGAGGTTGGTTGTGCTCTCGGGCTCGTCAGCGCTTCGCTCGAGGTAATCGAGCGCGAGTTCGGGCGCACCAAGCAGCACCAGCAGCGCAGGCGTTTCCGCCGTTGTGAAGATATTGCCGCTGGTCGGATCAAGGGCACTGCGGGCGGAGAAGGCCGCGAGGCGCTGCGCCGTCGCCTGCCGGTCGCCACGACCCTTGAGCGCGCTGACGACCGCATCGACGAGGGGCAAGGCGCTCCCATCACCGGTCCGGGCGATGGCTTGCAGGTACGGTCGCGCCGCGTCGGGGTCGCCGCGCAGCAGTTCGGCAAGCGCAACTTGCTGCTGGCAGCCAACGTAGTCAGGCGCAAACGCCAGCACGCGCTCGCAGTTCGTGCGGGCGTCAATCACGCGTCCCAGGGTCAACAGGACGTAGGATCGGTTAGCCGCGACCACCAGGGAGCGCGGATCCAGTTCGCTGGCACGATCCAGAGCTTCTAGCCCGGCCTGCGGATCGCCGCCCGCCATCGAATCCGTACCGAACCACTGGTAGGCGGTCGCAAACGAGGGGCGAATTGCGATTGCGCGCCGATACAGGGTGAGTGCAGTTTTCCGACGACGTTCCCAGCTGGCCGGCTGTGCCAAAGCCGCATAGGACTCGGGCAGGGTCGGGTCCAGCCCCAGCGCCATCCCAGCGGCGTCAGTGAGCAGCCGAAAGGCATTCTCGTAGCTGATCCTGGCCGAGTAGTCCGGGATGACGGCATAGACCAGCGCCAGACCGCCATAGGCCTGTGCGAACTTCGGATCGGCGGCGATCGCCTGGTTGAACAGGTCAACCGCCTGCCAGAGGTTCTCTTCGTTCCGCGTATGCCACAGCGCCATGCCGCGCAGGTACAGGTCGTACGCCTCGAGATTCCGGGTGCCGGCCGAGTCCTGGCCCGGGCTCCTGGAACTCGCGATCTTCACCTTGAGTTCGTCACCGATCGCCCGGGCGATCTCGTCCTGGATCGCGAAGATGTCCTCGAGCTTGCGATCGTAGGTCTCCGACCAGAGGTGGTACCCGGTCTTGGCATCGATGAGCTGCGCGGTGATGCGTACCTTGTCGCCCTGCCTGCGCACGCTGCCCTCGAGCACCATGCGCACCTTCAGGGCGGCGGCGATCTCGGGCACCTCCATCGCTTGCCCTTGAACGAGAACGACGAGGTCCGGGCCGCGACCTGCAGCTCCGGCGTGCCAGCGAGCACGTTCAGGATCTCCTCGGAGATCCCGTCGGAGAAATACTCGTTGTCCGGATCGCCGGACATGTTGACGAAGGGCAGCACCGCGATCGAGTTGTCGGCGACGACCGCGGCTGTGGCCGCTGCCGCGCCCGCCTGCCCGGGCGTTGTCGCAGCGGGCGGCGAGGCATCCGTCGCCTTGTCGTAGCGCCAGAAGATCCCGCCACCGACCAGGAACAGCAGCGTGATGATGGCGAGTTCTGCACGGCTCACGCGTTGCTGGCCACGGTCGCCGTGATACCACGCAAGGACCAGCACGACGGCCAAGCCGATCAACAGCGCGAGGATCGCAATCTGGCGCAGCTGACCCGGCCAGCCGAAAGCCTCACTGACGTACTCGAGCCCCTGCAGGAAGCCCCACGCGCCGGCCGCATAGACGATGCCCCACTGCACCACCTTGCGGCGGCGCAGCTTGGCCCAGGTACTTTCGATTTCCGTGTCGCTCGCGTCGGTCACGCAGCGCTCCCCGTTGCCCCCGAAAGGGGGACGCTACCCTTTTTCAACCCTCTTGCACACGCCTGCAGCATTGACCATACGTCGATTCGACATGACGCGACAGGTGCACCGGTGGCAGCATTGCTCGCGCTGCCGCCAATGCGCACAATCGGACCAAGGCAACACGAACTGCGGGGAGTGCCTGTTCATGGATGAATCACGGCCGTCAGGCCGATGGCGCACCCTTGCGTGCGTCGCAATGCTAGCGCTGATCGCACTGCCGTATCCGGGCCGGGCGGCGGCGCCGACACCCGAGTTCCAGAAGCGTGTCCGGGCGGCGACGTTCGAAGTTGTGATGCCCAAGGCTACGGAAGACAGGCTGACGTACGAAACCCCGCTGCCGCTCGACCTCGTCCCCTACTCCGAACGCGTCGACCGCTATTGGTCGATCGGCACGGCGGTGGCGATCGGCCCCAACACGTTCGTCTCAGCGGGTCACGTGATCGCGGCCGGTGCAGGCCGAATCCCGGGACCGCCCGCCCTGCGAGACAGCGACGGCAAGGTGTATGCCATCGACCGCATCCTCCAGTACTCGATGCCGGAGGACTACGTCGTTTTTTCCCTGGGCGATCCGCCCGCCGCCCTGCAACCGCTGGAGACCGCCACAGCTTTCGCGGTGGACGATGTCGTCTTTGCCGTCGGCAACGCCTGGGCGAGGGAGTCGTCATTCGCGACGGATTGCTCACGTCGCTGACCCCGGAGGACCGTAACGGTCGCTGGAAATGGTTGCGCTTCTCGGCGGCAACCTCGCCCGGCAACAGCGGCGGCCCGCTGCTCGACAGCCAGGGTCGCGTGCTCGGCATTGTCGTCGCCAAGTCGCCGAACGAGAACCTCAATTACGCCCTGCCCATCGAGCGTGTCCTGCAGGGCTCGACGAAAGTTGCAACGTTCGAGGTTTACGAGCCTTTCCGGCTGCCGATGCTGCGCGACTCCGGTGCTGCTCGATCACCAGGCGCAGTTCCCGCTGCCTGCGTCCTATGCCGAGTTTTCGAAGCAGTTCATCGGCCTGATGGAAGAGTACTTCAAGGCCGCCGAGTCGAAGCTGCTGGCGGAACAGGCCGCCCGGCTGTTTCCGCGCGGCGACACGGCTGAGTTCTTCGCGGCGTCGCACCGCAGGTACGACCCCACGCTCGTCGCGCAGCAGGACGACAAGAGCTGGGGCCTGCTCGACACGAGTTATGACCTCGAGTCGAAGCTGCCATCCCACGGTCGCGTCTGGAATACGCTGGATCCGCGCGTAACGCTGTTCCGGATCCAGTACCCGGAGGGTCTGCCGGACACGCGCCGGTATGAAGACTCGAAGGAGTTCATGGACCTGCTGCTCAAGGGACTACGGTTGCAACGGATCGTCGGCACCCAACCTGTCCGCATCACCTCGCTCGGCCCCGCGGCGCATTCATCGCAGTTCAAGGACGCCCATCGGCGCGTCTGGCAGGTTCGCAACTGGCCGCTGGGGTTCATCGACTCGGGCGTCATCGTATACGCGCTGCCGACTCCGGACGGCTATGTCGGCCTGGCCATGCAGTCCCCGCCCTCCCAGGCAGGGGTCATCGACCAGCAACTGCGCCGCCTGGCAGACTTCTACTTCGTGTCGTTCACCGGCAGCCTACCTCAGTGGCGCGCCTACCTCGCGCGACGCGACTTGCGCGCCGGGATCTTCGACGACGTCCAGGTCGCGAACGACGAAGAAAGAGGGTTCTCGTTCCGCTCGCCACGATTGAGCTACCAGGTACCGCGCAGCGTCATGGCTTTCGACGACCACAGCCTGCTCAGCGTGCGCATGTCCTATGTGCTGCGCGGCGAGAAGGCGACCTGGGAACCAGTCGGCACCGTGCTGGAGCAGGCGCCCGGGAGTGCCAGCACGCTGAAGCTGAGCCGCCAGTCGAAGCCGGCGGAAAGCGTTTCGCGCGAGGTGCAGGATCGCTGGGAGCAGATGACGACGCGCACCGTGGACTTCAGCGGCCGGGGCCGCCGCGACGAGGGCGAAGGTCAGTACTGGTTTCGAACGGTGGCTGCCCCGCCCGGTCCGGAGGCGAGCGTGCTCTACGAATTGGAGTACTCGACGCGCGAACCTGCTTCGCCGCGCGACCTCGAGGCCCGTCGCGACCTGCTGCTGCCGCTGATCTCGGTGAAGGAACCGTGATGATCCAGTCGACACCCGGCGTCCGCCGCCACCCGGAGAAGTGGCTACGGATGCTGCGGACCGCAGCAACCGTCATATTCTCGGTGCTGTGGGTCGTACTGCCGGCGCGCGCCGTGCAGAGCAGCCGGCGCCGATCAAGGACGCCGAACCTCCGCCGGCTTTGACGACGCTGGAGCAATTCGATGCGATGCTTGAAGAGCGCAACGAGTTGGCGTGGTTGGTCCGCGAGAACGGCAACAGCCCGGAGTTCGAGATTTTCGGGAAGCCATGGTCGGACTATGCCGAACAGTACCTGTTTACCCCCGAGGCGGATGCAGCGCTGAAGGCTCTGCGTGCCAGGGCGGCTGCGCAGGCTGCCGACGGGGACCAGGCAGGCCTCGCTGACACGCTGCGGCAGGCGCAGGCAACCCGGGACCTCGAGACCTACCGGATGGGAATCCTGTATGCGCACAGGCAGTTATCTACGGGCATCGACGTGCACGAGTCCGCGCTGGAGGTGTTCCTGGGTAAGTCTCCCGCAGCGGAGCAACAGAAAACGCGTGCCCGGCTCGATCCGATGCTCGATGCAGCCCTTCGACGCCTGACGGACCTGCTGCAAGCCCCGACGCTCGAGGAGGCCAAGCGACGTGTTGAGCTCGAGCCGGTAAGCTTGCTGCTAAATGCCTACAACGAAGAACGCATGCGGCTGGCGCCCTTCGTCGCGGCATGGGACAAAGGGCATGGCATTGCGCCGATGAGTCGGGTTCGTTCGACGCCCTGCAGTCCGCCCCATCCGGAGCCGTCGACGACGGGCAGCCCAAGTCTGGACAAGTCGACATTGACGCAACCTGAATACCCCGTGGATGCACGCCGCCTGGCGTTCGCAGGCACCATCCAGATTCGCGCCGATATCTCGGAAACGGGCTGCGCTCAACGCGTGGAGATTGCTCGCTCCGCGGGCTTCCAGTCGCTGGACGAGGCTGCGCTGGCCTGGGCCGAGGGCTTACGGTTCCATCCGGCGCAGGCCGATGGCAGGCCGAAGGCCGAGTCGTACACGTTTGCGGTGACTTTCAGGCTGTCCGACTGACCGGACCTGCGCGCCGGCATGTTGCCAGGTCCGCGAGAACTCCCGTCGCGACCGCGCAGCCTCTCCTGCCTGGATCAGTGGGCTCGCGAGTATGCGACCGCGACGATGCCGAGCTTCGACTCGACGCCCTGCAGGCACTCGAGCTCCGACTCGGTCAGCGCAACGGGCGCGAGACCGGCGAGGATCGAGGGGTCCGCGACCGGACCTCCCGGTCCATAGGCAAGGACGAAGTCGGCACCGAGTGCCGACTCGGTCTCCTGCACGAGGGCGATGCCCTTGCGGTCGAGGCGGGCCCAGTGCCATGCGCTGTCGTTCATCGGTTCGTCACTCCTGGCGCCATTGGCCGGATTATTCGCCGAGTTCCGCCCGCTGTCACGGGGCGGGACATCGAACGGCCCGGCCCAACGAAAAAGGCCCGGGAGTCGCCTCCCGGGCCTCTGTGTCGAACCACCCTCACCCGGCCTGCGGCCCCCCTCACCCGCCTGCGCGACCTCTCCCGCTGACGCGGGAGAGGTGGGGAGCGAGGGACGGGCATTACATGCCCATGTCGCCCATGCCGCCCATGTCCGGCATGCCGCCACCGTGCTTGTGGTCGTCATCCTTCGGGGCTTCGGCGACCATCACTTCCGTCGTCAGCAGCAGGCCCGCCACCGAGGCGGCGTTCTGCAGCGCGAGACGGGTGACCTTGGTCGGGTCCAGGATGCCCATGTCGAGCATGTCGCCGTAGGCGCCCGTCGCGGCGTTGTAGCCGTACGTGCCCTTGCCTTCCTTGACCTTGGCCAGGACGACGGCGGCGTCTTCACCGGCATTGGCCACGATCTGGCGCAGCGGCTCTTCGATCGAGCGCGAGAGGATCTTGATGCCGATCGCCTGGTCCTCGTTCGAACCCTGCAGGTTGGCCGAGCGCCTTCTGCGCGCGGATCAGCGCAACGCCGCCGCCCGGGACCACGCCTTCTTCGACGGCCGCACGCGTGGCGTGCAGCGCGTCTTCGACGCGGGCCTTCTTTTCCTTCATCTCGATCTCGGTCGCAGCGCCGACCTTGATCACGGCAACGCCGCCGGAGAGCTTCGCCATGCGCTCCTGCAGCTTTTCCTTGTCGTAGTCGGAGGTCGCTTCCTCGATCTGCTGCTTGATCTGGGCGATGCGGCCCTTGATCTCGCCCGCCTTGCCGTGGCCGTCGATGATCGTGGTGTTTTCCTTCTCCACGACGATCTTCTTGGCCTGGCCGAGGTTGGCCAGCGTGGCCTTCTCGAGCGTCAGGCCGACTTCCTCGGCGATCACTTCGCCGCCGGTCAGGACAGCGATGTCCTGCAGCATGGCCTTGCGACGGTCGCCGAAGCCCGGGGCCTTGACGGCCGCGACCTTGACGATGCCGCGGATCGTGTTGACGACCAGCGTGGCCAGGGCCTCGCCTTCGACGTCTTCGGCGATCACGAGCAGCGGACGGCCGGCCTTGGCGATGCCTTCGAGCAGCGGCAGCATTTCGCGGACGTTCGAGACCTTCTTGTCGTACAGCAGGACGTACGGGTTCTCGAGCTCGGCCGACTGGCTGGCCTGGTTGTTGATGAAGTACGGCGAGAGGTAGCCGCGGTCGAACTGCATGCCCTCGACCACGTCGAGTTCGTTCTGCAGGCCCGAGCCCTCTTCGACCGTGATCACGCCTTCCTTGCCGACCTTCTCCATCGCGTCGGCGATCGTCTTGCCGATCGACTCGTCGCTGTTGGCGGAGATGGTGCCGACCTGGGCGATCGCCTTCTGGTCCTTGCACGGCTTCGAGAGCTTCTTCAGCTCTTCGGTGGCCGTGATGACGGCCTTGTCGATGCCGCGCTTCACGTCCATCGGGTTGGCGCCGGCGGCGACGGCCTTGAGGCCTTCGCGCACGATCGCCTGCGCCAGCACGGTGGCGGTGGTGGTGCCGTCGCCGGCTTCGTCAGAGGTGTTGGAAGCGACTTCCTTCACCATCTGCGCGCCCATGTTCTCGAACTTGTCCTTGAGCTCGATTTCCTTCGCGACCGACACGCCGTCCTTGGTGACGGTGGGGGCGCCGAAGCTCTTCTCGAGCACCGCATTGCGGCCCTTGGGGCCGAGCGTCACCTTGACCGCATTGGCCAGGATGTTGACGCCGCGGAGCATGCGGGCGCGGGCGTCATCGCTGAAACGTACTTCTTTTGCTGCCATGTCTGTGTTCTCCGATTACTTCTCGATGACCGCCATCACGTCTTCTTCACGCATGACGAGGTACTCCTCGCCATCGACCTTCACTTCGGTGCCGCTGTACTTGCCGAAGAGGATGTTGTCGCCGACCTTGATGTCGAGCGCGCGAACGTTGCCGTTCTCGAGGATCTTGCCCTTGCCGACCGCAACGACCTTGCCGTGGATCGGCTTCTCGGCGGCGCTGTCGGGAATCACGATGCCACCCGGCGAGCGGGTTTCGGCGTCGAGCCGCTGGATGATCACGCGGTCGTGGAGCGGACGAATCTTCAACTTGTCAGCCATTGCTACAAACTCCGTTTGGTTTGTTCAGCCTGTGGGGGAGTACCGGGCGAGAGAACAGTGTTAGCACTCACCCTCGGTGGCTGCTAATGATAGGCGGGCGCGCCGGTTTTTCAAGGCCCCGGCACGGGCGGGCTGCGGACTTGCGCCTGGCAAGCGGCCGTCTGGAGACGCTCCAGAAGACATCATAACTAATTGTTTTATATATTTTTTATATCATTTCTCGGGCGCCTCCACCGGGCCTGCGGGCGGTCGGGCTTGCATTCCGGCGACGTGCGGCCAGTCACGCTCGATGCGGGAATCGAGTGACGCGTGGTCGCACCGGCGACCGCTGCAGGGCATCATTCGCGCCTGCCCAACGACGGACCAAGCCCGCATGCGACTGACCCCTGACCTGCCGGTCCGCCGGTGCCTGTGGCTGCTTGCGCTGCTGTCGGCGTTCCTGCCGCTGGCGCCCGCCCTGGCCGCGGACGATTTCCTGCCGGTGCGTGCGGCGTACAAGGTGTCGACCGCGGTCGAGGCCGGCAACCTGGTCGTGATCCTGACGGCGGCGCCTGGCTACTACCTCTACCGCGACCGGCTCGGATTCGAGTCGGCCACGCCCGGCGTCACGCTCGGCAAACCCTCGCTGCCGGCCGGGCTCGATCACGAAGACGAGTTTTTCGGCAAGCAGGTCATCTACCGCGACCGGGTGCAGGTGGGCGTGCCGGTGACCTTTGCCGGCGCAGCGCAGGATTTCGAGCTGAAGCTCAAGCTGCAGGGTTGCGCCGATGCGGGCCTCTGCTATCCGCCGCAGACCTGGACGGTGCCCGTGAGCTGGCCCGCGGACCGCGCCGACGCCGCGCCCGCGTGCCCGCGGCGAACGCGGCGGCACCGCCGCCGGGCGGCGGCTTCAACCTGCGCTCGCTGCTCGGCAGCGGTGCGAAATCGGACGCGGATTTCCTGACGGTCGACCAGGCGTTCGCGCTCTCGGCGACCAGCCCGGCGCGCGATCGCGTGCGGCTGCACTGGGTCATCGCCGACGATTACTACCTGTACCGCGACAAGGTCACGGTGAAGACGACCGCGGCCGACGTGCAGCTCGGCAAGCCGTCGATCCCCGGCGGCGAAACCAGGACCGACGAGTACTTCGGCGAGCAGGTCGTGTTTCTCGGCGAGATGGTGGCGGACGTCGGCGTGTCGGCGGCAGCGGGCGTGACCGAGGTGCCGATCGAAGTCAGCTACCAGGGCTGCGCGGAAGCGGGCCTGTGCTATCCGCCGACGAAGAAGACCTTTGTCGTGACGCTGGCGGCGGCCGGGAGCGGCCGACGCGGCGGCGTCCAGCGCGCGCCACAGCCGATGCGCTCCGAGCAGGACCTGCTCGCGGACAAGATCCGCGACGGCAACCTGCTGGCCGTGCTGGCGACCTTCTTCGGCTTCGGGCTGCTGCTCGCCTTCACGCCCTGCGTGCTGCCGATGGTGCCGATCCTCTCGGGCATCATCGTCGGCGCGGGCCAGGGCCAGCCGGTCTCGCGCGGCCGCGCCTTCTCGCTGTCGCTGGCCTACGTGCTGGGCATGGCGCTCACCTACACCGTGGCCGGGGCCGTGTTCGCAGCCGCCGGCCAGCAGGCGCAGGCATTTTTCCAGAAGCCGTGGATGATCGTGCTGTTCGCGGCCCTGTTCGTGTGGCTGGCGCTCGGCATGTTCGGGCTGTTCAACCTGCAGGTGCCGTCCTGGCTGCAGGATCGGCTTTCGCGCCTGAGCAACCAGCAGCGCCAGGGCACGCTGGTCGGCACGGCCATCATGGGCGCGCTGTCGTCGCTGATCGTCACCGCGTGCGTGGCTCCGCCGCTGGTGGCGTCGCTGGCCGTGATCGGGCAGAGCGGCGACGTGTTCCGCGGCGGCGCCGCGCTGTTCGCGCTCAGCCTCGGCATGGGCGCCCCGCTGCTGGTCGTCGGCGCGTCCGCGGGCGCGTTGCTGCCGCGCGCCGGCGCATGGATGGACACCGTCAAGCAGGTCTTCGGCGTGATGCTGCTCGGCGTCGCCATCTGGATGCTGGGCCGCATCCTGCCGGGTCCGGTCACGCTCGGACTGTGGGCGGTGCTCGCCTTCGTCACGGGCTACTGGCTGCTGCTGCCCGGCGGCAATCGCGACCAGACGAGCGGCGCGGCGCGCGGCACCACCGTGGTCCGCCGCGGCCTGGGCGCGCTGGCGATGGTCTACGGCGTGCTGATGCTCATCGGCGCTTTGTCCGGCCGCAGCGACCCGCTGCAGCCACTGGCCGGCATCGGCGCGCCCGCCGGGTCTGCCGCCGGTGGAGCCGCCGGCGGACCTGCCGCATGGGATCGAGTTCAAGCGCATCAAGAGTTCGGCCGACCTCGATCGCGAGATCGCCGCGGCCACTGCGGCGGGACAGACCGTGCTGCTCGACTTCTATGCGGACTGGTGCGTCTCCTGCAAGGAGATGGAGAAGTACACCTTCCCGCAGGCCGACGTGCAGCAGGCCCTGCAGGGCACCGTCAAGCTGCAGGCCGACGTGACCGCCAACGACGAGATCGACCAGGCGCTGATGCAGCGCTTCGGCATCCTCGGGCCGCCTTCGATCCTGTTCTTCGGCCGCGATGGCGTCGAGAAGCCTGACTACCGGGTGGTCGGATTCAAGCCGGCCGAGGAGTTCGCGCCGCACATCCGGCAGGCGTTCGGCGGGTCCGTGCCATGAACGGCCGCACCCTGGTGGCCACCGCCCTGCTGGCCGGGCTGGCAGGCGCAGCCGGCTACTATTTCCTGGTCGAGCCGCGGCCGGCGGCGACCGCGGCTGGTTCCGCGCTGGAGGCGCCCGCGGCGCCTGCAGCCGCGCCCGCCACCTCGCCAGCGCCGCAGCTGGCGAGCGTGATTCCGGATTTCAGGCTGGCGGACCGCGAGGGAACGCTGCGCTCATTGCGCGAGGACTGGCCGGGCAAGGCGCTGATCATCAATTTCTGGGCAACCTGGTGCGCGCCGTGCCGGCGCGAGATTCCGCTGCTCAAGCAACTGGCCGTCGACCATGCCGGCGAGAACTTCCAGGTGATCGGCATTGCGGTGGACTTCCGCGACAAGGTGCTTGCCTATGCGGAAGAGATGCAGATCGACTACCCGATGCTGATCGGCGAGCAGGACGCGCTCGACGCGGCGGCCGCGTTCGGCGTCGAGGCCGTTGGCCTGCCCTTCACGATCTTCACCGACGACACGGGCCGGGTCATTGCGCTGCACATGGGCGAGTTGACCGCGGCCGAGGCGGACATCATCCTGGCGGCGGTGCGCGAGGTGAACGCCGGGCGTTCCGACCCGCTGCAGGCACGGGCAGCGATCGAGGCCGGGCTGGCCGCCCTGCCGCCGGAATCGGCCGCCAAAAGCGCTGGATAAGCAGAGAAAGAGCGCGATCTCCGGAGATTCGGCGCACAAAACTGTCGCTATTTGGCGACAGATGAGCGGTAGACTGCGCCCCCGACGTCTGCGTGGCCCTGCCCATGGCGCACATCCTGCTTCTGAACGGACCCAACCTGAACCTGCTCGGCAGCCGCGAGCCGGGCATGTATGGCCAGGTCACGCTGGAACAGATCCACCAGCGCGCGACGCAACTGGCGGCAGAGTTCGGCCACAAGCTGACGGCGCTGCAGAGCAACTCGGAGGCGGAGCTGATCGACTGTATCCACCAGGCCCCGACCAGTCACGTCGCCTGCATCATCTTCAATCCGGCCGGCTTCACCCACACCAGCGTCGCGCTGCGCGACGCGCTGCTGGCCGTCAGGATTCCGTTCATCGAGGTCCACCTGAGCAACGTGCATGCGCGCGAACAGTTCAGGCACCAGTCCTATTTCTCCGACATCGCGATCGGGACCATCAGCGGTCTCGGCGCGGTCGGCTACGAGCTGGCGCTGCGCGCCGCCAGCCAGCACCTCGCCGGCAAGGCCGGCGGCCCGTCGCTGCCCAACTGATTCCGCGACCCGGGGGGGTCACCACAAAATGGATATCCGCAAGGTCAAGAAGCTGATCGAACTGCTCGATGAGACCGGCGTCGCCGAGATCGAGATCAAGGAAGGCGAGGAGTCGGTCCGCATCAGCCGGCATCCGAGTGGCGCCACCTACGCCATGCTGCCGCAGCAGATGTCCTACGGTCCGCCACCGGCCGCGACGGCCGCGGCCCCGGCAGCCGCCGCGGCCGCGGCTCCGGTTCCCGTCGCCGCCTCCACCGACCTGACCGTGACCGCGCCGATGGTCGGCACCTTCTATTCCGCTCCGGCGCCGGGCGCCAAGGCTTTCGTCGACATCGGCTCCGAGGTGAAGCAGGGCGACGTGCTCTGCATCATCGAGGCGATGAAGATGATGAACCAGATCGAATCGGACAAGGCGGGTCGCGTCGTCTCGGTGCTCGCCAAGAACGGCGATCCGGTCGAGTTCGGCCAGCCGCTGTTCGTGATCGAATAACCGGGTCGCGCCAGCATGCTCGAGAAGGTCGTCATCGCGAACCGCGGCGAGATCGCGCTGCGAATCCTGCGCGCCTGCCGCGAACTCGGCATCAAGACGGTGGCCGTGCACTCCACCGCGGACCGCAACCTGAAACACGTGCTGCTGGCCGACGAGACGGTGTGCATCGGCCCGCCCAATTCGCGCGACAGCTACCTCAGCATGCCGGCGATCATCAGCGCCGCCGAAGTCACGGACTCGGTCGCGGTGCACCCGGGCTACGGCTTCCTGTCCGAGAATGCCGACTTCGCCGAGCGCGTCGAGAAGAGCGGCTTCAAGTTCATCGGCCCGCGCCCCGAGACGATCCGCCTCATGGGCGACAAGGTCTCGGCCATCAAGACGATGAAGGCCGCGGGCGTGCCGTGCGTGCCGGGCTCCGACGGCCCGCTGTCACAGGAACCCGACGAGCTGTTCCGCATCGCGAACGACATCGGCTACCCGGTCATCATCAAGGCGTCGGGCGGCGGCGGCGGTCGCGGCATGCGCGTGGTGCACAGCGACGCGACGCTGATCCATTCCGTGGGCGTGACGCAAGGCCGAGGCGCTGGCGGCGTTCGGCAATGACCAGGTCTACATGGAAAAATTCCTGGAGAAGCCGCGCCACATCGAGTTCCAGGTGCTGGCCGATCACTATGGCAACGTGATCTGCCTGGGCGAGCGCGACTGCTCGATGCAGCGCCGCCACCAGAAGATCATCGAGGAGGCGCCCGCCCCCGGCCTCTCGGCGAAGCAGCGGCGCGCCATGAGCGAGCGTTGCGCGGCGGCCTGCGCCGAGATCGGCTATCGCAGCGCGGGCACCCTCGAGTTCCTGTACCAGGACGACGAGTTCTACTTCATCGAGATGAACACGCGCATCCAGGTCGAGCACCCGGTCACCGAGCTGATCACGGGCATCGACCTGGTCAAGGCGCAGCTGCGGCTCGCCGCGGGCGAGCGCCTGCCGTGGACGCAGGACGACGTGCAGATCCGCGGCCACGCGATCGAATGCCGCATCAACGCCGAGGACCCGAAGAAGTTCACGCCGTCGCCGGGGCCGGTCAAGCTGTGGCACGCGCCGGGCGGCCCGGGCATCCGCGTCGACAGCCACCTGTACACCGGCTACAACGTCCCGCCCTACTACGATTCGCTGGTCGCCAAGATCATCGCCCACGGCGAGGACCGCGACACCGCCATCGCCCGCATGCGCAACGCGCTGAGCGAAATCGTGGTGGAGGGCATCAAGACCAATACGCCGCTGCACCAGGAGATCTTCCAGCACGCGGCGTTCCGCGCAGGCGGCACGGACATCCACTATCTCGAACGGCGGCTCGGGCTCAAGTAGCGGACGGGTGACTGCATGGCCGGCGCCAGCCTCCTTGCCCTGCTCGACGACATCGCCAGCGTGCTGGACGATGTCTCCGTCCTGACCAAGGCGGCGACCAAGAAGACGGCCGGCGTGCTGGGCGACGACCTTGCGCTGAATGCGCAGCAGGTCGCCGGCGTCAAGTCGAACCGCGAGCTGCCGGTGGTGTGGGCGGTGGCCAAGGGTTCGCTGGTCAACAAGGCGATCCTGGTGCCGACGGCACTGCTGATCAGCGCGATCGCGCCCTGGGCGATCATTCCGCTGCTGATGGCCGGCGGCCTGTTCCTCTGCTTCGAGGGCTTCGAGAAGATCTGGCACGCGCTGATGCACCGCTCGCAGGACGACGCGCACCGGGAGCAGCTGCGCAATATCCTGGTCGATCCTGCCGTCGACCCGCGTGCGGTCGAACGCGACAAGATCAAGGGCGCCATCCGCACCGATTTCATTCTCTCGGCCGAGATCATCGTGATCACGCTCGGCACGGTCGGAACGGCGGCTTTCGGCGTGCGGGTCGCGGTGCTGGTCGGCATCGCGCTGCTGATGACGGTCGGCGTGTACGGCCTGGTGGCAGGCATCGTCAAGCTCGACGATGCGGGCCTCTACCTGAGCCAGCGCAGCGGCGAGGGCGTGCTGATGCGCGCGGTCCGCAGCCTTGGGCACGGCATCGTCGCGTTCGCCCCGAAACTGATGCGACTGCTGTCGGTCCTCGGCACGGCAGCCATGTTCCTGGTCGGCGGCGGCATCCTGTCGCACGGGATCCCCTGGCTGGAGCACCCGATCAAGGGGCTTGCGCAACGGCTGGCAGGCGGCAACGGGTGGGATGCCATGCTCGCCGCGCTCACGCCGCTCGCGGCCAACCTGGCCGTCGGCCTCGTCGCCGGCGCCATCGCCGTAATGATCGTGGCCATGGCGCAGGGCGCCCGCCGCGCCATCGCGCGCTAGGTTCCCTGGTGCCGTTCCTGCAGTTCACGCTCGACATCGGGGCGCGCGATCCCGAGCCGTACGAGGACGCGCTGTTCGAGCTGGGCGCGCTGTCGGTCACGCTGCTCGATGCAGCCGACAACCCGGTGCTCGAACCGGCCCCCGGGGCGATGCCACTGTGGCCGACCGTCGTCGTGCGCGCGGTGTTTGCGGCGGAGGCCGACGAGCACGCGGTCCGCACGGCGCTGCTTGCGGTACCGGCGCTCGACGCCATGCTGATCAGGCAACGGTCGCAGTTCGAGTCCGTCGCCGACCGTGCCTGGGAGCGCGAGTGGCTGAAGGACTTCCATCCGATGCGCTTCGGCCGGCGGCTGTGGGTATGTCCGGGCGGCCAGAGCCCGGACGTGACCGCGAGCGGGGCTGCCTGCGACTTCGTGCTGCTGCAGCTCGACCCGGGGCTGGCGTTCGGAACCGGCACGCACGCCACCACGGCGCTCTGCCTCGAATGGCTGGACTCGGGCGCAGACGCCTGGCTGGCGAACGCGGACGTGATCGACTACGGCTGTGGCTCGGGAATCCTCGCGATTGCGGCGCTGCGGCTGGGGGCGCGCCGCGCGACAGCCATGGACATCGACCCGCAGGCGCTGCTGGCCACGCGCGAGAACGCCGGCCGCAACGCCGTGCTCGATCGACTGCAGGTCACCGACGACCGGACCGTCAACGGCGCGCGGGCGGAGGTTGTGCTGGCCAATATCCTCGCCGGGCCGCTCGTCGAACTGGCCCCGGTGCTGGCCGCCTGCACCCGGCCGGGTGGACGCATCGCCCTCAGCGGACTGCTGCTGGAGCAGGCAGATGCCGTGACAGCCGCGTACCGACCGTGGTTTGATATCGGCTTGACCGGCGCACGCGACGGCTGGGGATTGCTCACAGGCTGCCGCCGCGCGCAGGCGATTGGCCGGGAACAGACGGACGATTGATGTATTCCCAGTGTCCTGAGTGCCTGACGCGTTTTCGCGTGACGGCCGCCGCGTTGCGGATCGCGCGCGGCACGGTGCGTTGCGGCCGCTGCGGCAGCGCATTCGACGCCCTGCCGCAGCTGACCGACACGCTCCCGGACGACGCCGCTTTCCCCGCTGCGCCGGCAGCACTCGGCTTTGCCGGCGCCACGGGGCCCGAGGTCCCGGCGGGCAGCGACGGCCTGGCGGTGCCCGAATTCCAGTTCTCGGCCGACGACATCGAACAGGTCTTCGTCGACGCGCGCGACTGGCAAAGCCGGTTCGGCGCGGCGGCCTCGCCCGGCGATCGCGCCGGGCGGCTGGGCGAGAGCGGCGCCGGGCTCGCCGGCCTGCTGTTCGCGCCGGGCGACGACTTCATTGCCCGTGCTCCGCAGGAAGGTGGCACGGAGCGCGGTCCGAACGTCTGGGTGCACGAACCCGAGGCCGTCGAGGACATTACGCTCGAAGGCGAGCGGATCCAGATCGAGGGCATCGGGGACGCTGCGGACTCAGCCGAGGAAGAACGGCTCGAGCGGGAGATCGCGGCCGCGCTGGACGAACAGCATCGGGCAGAAATTGCCGCGGCCTCCGGCACCCACAGGCAGATGCCCGACGACGCGGGGCTGATGCTGGCCAGCGATGGCCTGCACGACCTCGACTCGACCGATCGCTTCGAGGTCCTGGCAGAAGCACCCGCAGAAGCGCCCGATGCGCATGGCGCGGATGAACCGCAGGCCCCCACGGAAATCACGGCGGCGGCAGCGGCGGCCGCCGCAGCGGTCGCGACCGCTGCAGTGGCAGGACCGGCCATCGCTGCAGCCACGACGACGGCCGCGGCCGCACCCACGATGCCCACGCCGGCGGCGCCCCAGGCGTCACCGCCTGCGGCCCGCTGGCAACGCCCATGGCCGGCCGATTCCGAACCGGAGCCCGCAGCCGACCTCGACCTGGACGGGCACGAGCAGCTGGCCGCCGACCTCGCCGTCGCCGCGGGCGAGCGCCGCGGATCGTGGGCCTGGGGTATCGGCGCGCTGCTGCTGGCACTGGCACTCGCGGCACAGTGGATCCATCAGCACCGGCAGGACCTCGCGCGGGACGCCCGCCTCGGTCCAGCCTTGCGCAGCGTGTATTCGAGCCTCGGCACGCCGCTCGCCCCGAGCTGGGATCTTGCGGCTTTCGAAGTGAGGCAGTGGGGAGCCAGCGAAGCCCCGCCGGCGGACGGCAGCACGATGACCGTGCGCGCCAGCCTGAAGAACGGCGCGTCGTTCGCACAGCCGATGCCATTGTTGCGGCTCGAGTTCGAGGATCGATTCGGCGCCACGGTGGCGCGACGGGATTTCGAACCGCGCGAATATCTCGACGACCCGGCGCAGGCCACGCGCCTGCTGGCCGCCGGCTCCACCACGGCCGCGGCGCTGGCGATCGTCGATGCCGCGCCCGAAGCCGTGGGCTACCGGCTGGACGTCTGCATGCGCAACGACGACGGCGCGGTCCGCTGCGCACAGACCGACGCCGGGCTGCCGTGATGGACCCGGTCCAGACGCAGCGCGGGCCACTGCCCGCGCCGCCGCCCATCGTCATCGGTCCGTATCGGCTCGACGGCCACGCGCTGCTGGCACCGATGGCCGGCGTGACCGACCTGCCGTTTCGCCGTCTTTGTCGCAGGCTGGGCGCCGCGCTGGCCGCGGGCGAGATGATCTCGTCGGATCCGAGGCTGTGGGACACCGCGGAGTCACGCCGGCGCCGCGACCACACCGACGAACCGGAGCCGCGTGTCGTGCAGATCGCGGGCGGCGACCCCGCCGACATGGCGGACGCCGCGCGCCGCAATGCGGACGCCGGCGCGCAGATCATCGACATCAACATGGGTTGCCCGGCCAGGAAGGTCTGCAACAAGGACGCCGGCTCCGCGCTGTTGCGCGACGAGCAGCTGGTCGCGGCGATCCTCACGGCGACCGCACGCGCCGTGGACGTGCCGGTGACCCTGAAGATCCGTACCGGCTGGGCGCCCGACCAGCGCAATGCGGTGCAGATTGCGCGCATTGCCGCGGATGCAGGCGTCCGCGCGCTGGCGGTGCATGGCCGGACGCGCGCATGCCGATTCAACGGCACGGCCGAATACGAAACGCTGGCCGCCGTGAAGCAGGCGGTGCGCATACCGGTGTTCGCGAACGGCGACATCGATACGCCGGCCAAGGCGATCGAGGTGCTGCAGGCGACGGGCGCCGACGGAATCATGATTGGCCGCGCAGCGCAAGGCCGGCCATGGATTTTCAAGGAAATCTCTGCACTGCTCGCGGGCCACGCGGCGACGCCGCCTGCGCTTGGCGAGGTGCGTGATATCATGCTCACGCACCTGCGCGATTTGTACGAATTTTACGGCCCCGAGCCGGGCGTCAGGATCGCACGCAAGCACATCGGCTGGTATTGCTCTGGACACCCGCAAGCGCAGGCGTTCCGCCAGTCCGTGATGCTGGCAGTGTCGGCCGAGAGCCAGCTCGCGCAGGTGCGGGGGTATTTCGACGCGCTGGAAGACTGCGCCGCCGCGGCGTGACGCTGTCTTCCCTCGCGCCGGAACGACAGCAACCAGACTGAGAGGAAGCTCCGCCATGGCGGCGCGCAGCAAGACCATCAAGATCCGGCGCGAGCCGCAACCCGCGGGCGACGCCGTCATCGGCGAGGCCAGCCATCGCATCAATGGCCATCCCGTCAGCGGCCGCGCCGTGCCGCTGCGGTCGCTGACCGAGCAGGCGCTCGACACCTATTTCGCCAGCCTGAACGGGCACGCGCCGGGTCAACTCTACGACCTGGTGCTGCGCGAAGTCGAAGAGCCGCTGTTCCGCGCGGTGCTCGACTATTCGGCCGGCAACCAGAGCCGCGCCGCCGATATCCTCGGCATCAACCGCGGCACCCTGCGCAAGAAGCTCCGCGTCTACGGCATCGCAGGCTGACGCCATGAGCCCACCGATCCGCCGCGCGCTGATCAGCGTCTCGAACAAGGAAGGCCTGCTCGAGTTCGCACATGAGATCGCGCGGCGCGGCGTGACGATCCTGTCCACGGGTGGCACGGCCCGGCTGCTGCGCGGCGACGGCATCGACGCGATCGACGTCTCGGCCGTCACCGGCTTTCCGGAAATCATGGATGGCCGCGTCAAGACCCTGCACCCGAAGATCCACGGCGGGCTGCTCGGCCGGCGCGGCATCGACGACGAAGTGATGCAGCAGCACGGCATCGAGGCGATCGACCTGGTCGTCGTCAACCTGTACCCGTTCGCGGCGACGATCGCGCAGCCGGGCTGCACGTTCGAGGATGCCGTCGAGAACATCGACATCGGCGGCCCGGCGATGGTGCGCGCCTCGGCCAAGAACCACGACCGTGTCGCGATCGTCGTTGACCCGCTCGACTACGGCACGGTCCTGGCGGAGATGGACCGCAACGACGGCGCGCTGCCGGCCGCGACCCGCCTGCAGCTCGCCACCAAGGCATTTGCGCACACCGCGCAATACGACGCGACGGTCGCGTCCTACCTGGCGCAGGCGTCGCGCAGCAACGGCACGGCGGGCGCGACCGATTTCCCGGACCTGCTGCCGCTGCAGTTCCGCAAGCGGCTCGACCTGCGCTATGGCGAGAACCCGCACCAGCAGGCGGCGTTCTATGTCGCGAGCGATGCGCAGGGCGCGAGCGTCGGCTCGGCCTCGCAACTGCAGGGCAAGGAACTCTCGTTCAACAACCTGGCCGATGCCGACACCGCGCTCGAATGCGTGCGCCAGTTCGACGCGCCGGCCTGCGTGATCGTGAAGCACGCGAATCCCTGCGGTGTCGCGGTGGCGGCCAGCATCCGCGAAGCCTATGACCAGGCGTACCGCACCGACACCACCTCGGCCTTCGGCGGCATCATCGCCTTCAACCGGCCGCTCGATGCGGCCACGGCCGCCGCGATCCTCGAACGGCAGTTCGTCGAGGTCATCGTCGCGCCGTCGGTCGACCCCGAGGCACGCGAAGCCTGCTCCAGGAAGGAGAACGTGCGCCTGCTCGTCACCGGGCCGTTCACGCCGAGCAACAGCCGGGTGGAAATGCGCAGCGTCAACGGCGGCCTGCTGGTGCAGACGCGCGACCTCGGCATGGTGGCGCCGGCCGATTTCAGGGTGGTTTCCCGGCGCGCGCCGACGCCGCAGGAACTGCTGGACCTCGCCTTCGCCTGGCAGGTCTGCAAGTACGTCAAGTCGAATGCGATCGTCTTCGCGCGCGACGGCATGACCATCGGCATCGGCGCCGGCCAGATGAGCCGCGTCTACAGCACCCGCATCGCGGCGATGAAGGCGCGTGACGGCGGCCTCGAGCCGGCCGGCTCGGCGATGGCCTCCGACGCGTTCTTCCCGTTCCGCGACGGGCTCGACGCGGCGGCCGAGCATGGCATCAAGGCCGTGATCCAGCCGGGCGGCTCGATGCGCGATGCGGAAGTGATTGCCGCCGCGGACGAGCACGGCATCGCCATGGTGTTCACCGGCATGCGTCACTTCCGCCACTGATGCAGGTCCTGATCATCGGCGGCGGCGGTCGCGAGCATGCCCTGGCCTGGAAGGTCGCGCAGTCGCCGCGCGTGTCGCAGGTGTTCGTGGCGCCCGGCAATGCCGGCACCTGCCTCGAGCCGCGCACGACCAACGTCGACATCGGCGCCGAGGACGTGCCCGCGCTGCTCGCCTTCGCGCAGCGGGAAAAGATCGACCTGACGATCGTCGGGCCCGAGGGTCCGCTGGTGCTCGGCCTGTGCGACGCGTTTGCCGCGGCGGGCCTGCGCTGCTTCGGCCCGAGCAAGCTGGCCGCGCGGCTCGAAGGCTCCAAGGCCTTCACCAAGGATTTCCTCAGGCGGCACGGCATCCCGACCGCGGCCTACGCCAAGTTCACGCGTGAGAACTTCGACGCCGCGTGGGTGCGGGCGCAGAAGGCGCCGCTGGTGGTGAAGGCCGACGGCCTCGCCGCCGGCAAGGGCGTGATCATCTGCGCGACCAACGACGAGGCCGTGCAGGCCGCGCAGGACATGTTCGCGGGCCGCTTCGGCCAGGCCGGCGACCTGGTCGTCGTCGAGGAATTCCTCGAGGGCGAGGAAGCGAGCTTCATCGCGATGGTCGACGGCACACATGTGCTGCCGCTCGCCACGTCGCAGGACCACAAGCGCCTGCGCGACGCGGACGCCGGCCCCAACACCGGCGGCATGGGCGCGTATTCGCCGGCGCCGGTCGTCACGCCCGAGATGCACGAGCGCATCATGCGCGAAGTGATGCTGCCCACCGTCGCGGCGCTGGCGCGCGAGGGCACGCCGTACCTCGGATTCCTTTACGCCGGGATCATGATTCATCCTGACGGCACGCCCAACGTGCTCGAGTTCAACTGCCGCTTCGGCGACCCGGAGACGCAGCCGATCCTGGCGCGCATGCGCTCGGACCTGACCGTGCTGTGCGACGCGGCGCTCGACGGCAGGCTCGCCGGCGTCGAGGTCGACTGGGACCCGCGCGCCGCCGTGGGCGTCGTGCTGGCGGCAGGCGGCTATCCCGACACGGTCCGCAAGGGCGACGTCATCCGCGGACTCGACGACGCGGCGCAGCTGCCGGGCAAGGTGTTCCACGCGGGCACGGCCCTGGCGGCGAATGGCGAGGTCGTGACCAACGGCGGTCGCGTGCTCTGTGCCGTCGGCCTCGGCGCAACCGTCCGTGCCGCGCAGCAGCAGGCTTACGCGCTTGCGGACGTCATCTGCTGGGAAGGCCTGCAGTACCGCCGCGACATCGGCTATCGCGCGATCGCGCGGGAGTCGTAGAGCGGCGGCGGGTTGCGCGGGCTTCGCCCGGCAAGCACTCCGCTGTCACAGCGGGCGGTCGATCCGGGCGTTCTTCCCGAGCTTGGAAAGGCAGACACGCGCTCGGGAAGAACGCCCGGATCGACCGCTAGCGGTACGGCGCCTGAGCGAGTTCCCGGGCAAGCCCGGGAACATCGCACGGCGCATGAGCCTTCCGCCACTCCTACGGCGTGTACCAGATCGGCGACGTGTACGCGCGCTCCTGCGTGGTCATCGGCACGTCGGGCGTCATCTTCACCCCGTACCGCAATGCTTCATACGCGGTCCAGCGCGGCGTGGGATCTCGATCACGCGCGCGTAGTAGAACGCGGGCTGCGCGGCGTCGAAGTCGGGATCCTTCCAGGTCGTGCTGAGTTCCGGCGCGCCGATGGTGTTGGTCCAGGTGGCCCTGGCGACATCCACGGTGTTGCCGACCGGCGGCACCTTGCCATTCGCGCCGACCTTGCGGCCGCCGCTCCAGGCGACGTCGTAGACCTTCTCGTGCGTCTTGCCATCCTTGTCCAGCCAGCCCTTGATGATCTGGATGCGGTCGAGGTTGCCGCTGTAGGAATCCTTCAGCGCTGCCACCAGGAACGTAGGCGACTTGCCGGCAGGCGCCCTGGTCAGGTCGCCGCCCATCGGCACGCCCTTGGAATAACCCACCCCCGCCGGCAGCCGCGAGCGCGCGTCATCGGCCGTGAACTCCCAGCCGCCGAAGAAGCGCACGACCATGCGCGGGCCGGTCGTGGCGTAGGTCTCCTTGCGCTTCAACGCGTCGAAGATCGCCTCGCGCGTGTTCTCCGTCGCCCACACGCCCGCGTACCCGGCGGCAGCCTGCTGCCAGCCATAGATGGTGAACTTCGGATCGGGCGCCTGGATGACGACGTGCTCCCAGCGATGCGGCCCGGGCTCGACGCCGGAGTGCTTGCCGAAGAAGTTGTCTTCCTCGACCGCCGCCAGCGACGTGTGCGCGTCCGTACTGCCGATCATCCCGAACTTGAACGGGTTCACGCCCAGCTTGCGGTCCAGCGACAGGCCGGTCTTCAATGCCTCGCGGGCGTACTCGTACTTCAGCATCTCCGGCTTCTTGGCCTCGGTGCCGTTCAGGTTCGAGCGATCCCACTTCTCGTAGTCGGCGAACTCGTCGTTCGGCGAGAGGAAGGGGTGCGATTCGCTGTCGCCCTTGATCTGGGTCGCCTCGATGACCGGCTCGAACCGCGCACGCAGCGCCGCCAGTTCCTGCGTCAGCGGCTTGCCATCGAAGGTCTCGACCGTGAACATGCGGCCGTTGCTGAGGTTGCCGTTGTGCGGGATGGCCAGCACCTCCGACGAATTGCGCTGCTCGAAGTCGGCCAGGTAGCGCCAGAGATCCTCGGGGTTCTGGCTGTCGAACTGCGAATACGGCAGGGTGCGGTTCGCCGCGCTCGAATTGCCGCGGAAAACCACGTTGCGATGCAGGTTGTCGCCGCCGATCGCGGTCCACTCGAAGCCGATCAGCGCGGTGAAGCGGCCGGGCTCGTTGTACTTGTCCGCCAGCGCGGTGTAGGCCTGCCACGCATTGCGCACTGCCTTGTCGCTCTTGATCGGCGCCACCTTGCCGGAGAGCGATGCCACGATCTCCATCGCCGTGGCGAAGACGGTGTCCTGGTTGCCCGAGGTCAACGCCGTGTACCACTTCCTGCCGATATCGGTGGAGAGGACTTCCGGGTCGCCGCTGAGCAACTGCGGCATGAGCCCGTACATTTCCGCGTGATCGGCGATCACGAGGAAGTCGAGCGGTCGCGCGAGCCTGGCGCGCAGCCCGCCGGTGCTCGTGACTTCCTCGCCGCGCGCGAAGCGGAAAGCGTCTTCCTGGCCCACGCGGTTCATGGTGCCGGCGTCGACCGAGATCGACGTGTGCAGGTGGGTATCGCCCCAGAACACCCGCGTCGGATAGTTGCGGCCGGCGTAGGGCGAGAACTGCGGCGCAGTCGCCCGCGCGACGTCGCTCTTCGTCGCGCCCTCGTGATTGCCGGGATCGGCTGCGCCTGCAGACAACGTCATGGCACAACCAGCAAGAGCGATGATCGCGCGGATCGATGTGTTCATTTCGATTGTTTCCCCCGGTGTATCCGGTCCGGGTCCCCAGCGCCCGCCGAGCGGCCGGCGCGCAGGCACCGCCAGCGACAATACTGCCCAAAGAGCATCGAATAGGGAATTGCCAGCCCCGATGCTGGTTCAAGCCCCTGACCCGACTGATCAGGAATACCCCGGCTGCCGCGGTCTGCGTGCCGTGACGCTGCTGCGCCGTGCGACGTTTTCGGGCGTGCCCGAAAACTCGCTCAGGCGCCGTAACGCAAGCGGTCGATCCGGTGGTCCTTGCCCAGGGCGCGTGTCTGCCTTTCCAAGCCCTGGGCAAGGACGCCCGGATCGACCGCCCTGGCACTCCGGCATCCCCAGCAACATCGCAGCGCGCAACAACCTAAGGCTGCGCAGCCGCAACCGCCGCCTGCCGCCGCTCGCGCTGCACGAGGTACAGCCCCGCGCCGATGACGATCGACGCGCCGACCAGCGTCAGGGCGCCGGGGTAGACGCTCCAGATCGCGATGTCGAGCAGCACGCCCCAGATCATCGCCGTGTACTCGAACGGCGCGACGACCGCGGCGGGCGCGCTGCGGAAGGCGACCGTGATCAGCTGCTGCCCGAGCGACCCGGCGATCCCCACGCCGATGATCAACGGATAGTGCCCGGCCCAGTCCAGCGCGCGCCAGGCCGGAAGCGCCAGCAGGCCGGCGCCGACCATCAGCAGGAACGTGAAGCCGAACACCATGCTCTCGGTCGAATCCGTGCGTGACAGCAGGCGCAGCGACACGACCGCGAACGCGTACGTGACCAGGCCGGCGACGATGCCCACAGCGACCCCGCCGACAGCCACTGGCCGTCGACCGGGCCCAGCATCAGCAGCACGCCGGCGAGGCCGATGGCGATGGCGAACCACTGCCCGCCGACCACGCGCTCCCGCAGCATCGGCACCGACAGCGCGGCCACCAGCAGCGGCGCGCACATGAAGATCGAGTAGGTGGTGGCGAGCGAGGACTCGCGCACCGCGGTGATGAAGCTGTAGAGCATCATCACCGCCAGCGCGCCGCGCAGCAGGTGCAGGCGGACGTTGACCGGGCGGATGCGGTCGAGCCGGCCGCGGGCGGAGATGATCAGCAGCACGAACGGCAGGGACGCCGCCGCCCGCAGGAACGCGACCTGCATCGGGTCGTAGTGCCCGGCGAGCAGCTTCAGCATCGCGTCCATGACCGAAAAGCAGGCCACGGACGCGAGCATCGCGAGGATGCCGCGCAGTCGCTCCGGCTGGCCGGTCAGCGCTTCATCGCCTCGAAGAATTCGCCGTTGGTCTTGGTGTCCCGCATCTTGTCGATGAGGAACTCCGCGGCCGCCAGCTCGTCCATCGGGTGCAGCAGCTTGCGCAGGATCCAGATCTTCTGCAGCTCTTCCGACGAGGTGATCAACTCCTCGCGGCGCGTGCCGGAACGGTTGATGTTGAACGCCGGATAGACGCGCTTCTCGGCGATGCGGCGATCGAGGTGGATCTCGCTGTTGCCGGTGCCCTTGAACTCCTCGAAGATCACGTCGTCCATGCGCGACCCGGTGTCGATCAGCGCCGTGGCGAGGATCGTCAGGCTGCCGCCCTCCTCGATGTTGCGCGCCGCGCCGAAGAAGCGCTTCGGGCGCTGCAGCGCGTTGGCGTCGACGCCGCCCGTCAGCACCTTGCCGGAACTCGGCACCACGGTGTTGTAGGCGCGCGCGAGGCGCGTGATCGAGTCGAGCAGGATCACCACGTCCTTCTTGTGCTCGACCAGGCGCTTGGCCTTCTCGATCACCATCTCGGCGACCTGCACGTGACGGCTGGCCGGCTCGTCGAACGTCGACGAGACCACCTCGCCGCGCACGGTGCGCGTCATCTCGGTGACTTCCTCGGGCCGCTCGTCGATGAGCAGCACGATCAGGTACACCTCGGGGTGGTTGCCGGTGATCGAGTTGGCGATGTTCTGCAGCAGCATCGTCTTGCCGGCCTTCGGCGGCGAGACGATCAGGCCGCGCTGGCCTTTGCCGAGCGGCGCGATCAGGTCGATCATGCGCGCGGTGAGGTCCTCGGTGCTGCCGGTGCCGCGCTCGAGCTTGAAGCGGCGGGTCGGGTGCAGCGGCGTCAGGTTCTCGAACAGCACCTTGCTGCGCGCGTTGTCCGGCGAATCGAAGTTGATCTCGCCGACCTTGAGCAGCGCGAAGTAACGCTCGCCGTCCTTCGGCGGGCGGATCAGGCCGGAGATGGTGTCGCCGGTGCGCAGGTTGAAGCGGCGGATCTGCGACGGGCTGATGTAGATGTCGTCGGGGCCGGCCAGGTACGACTGCTCCGGCGAGCGCAGGAAGCCGAAGCCGTCCTGCAGGATCTCGAGCACGCCGTCGCCGTAGATGCTCTCGCCGTTGCGCGAATGCGCCTTCAGGATCGAGAAGATGATGTCCTGCTTGCGCGAGCGGGCCAGGTTCTCCAGGCCCATCGACTGCGCCAGCTCGAGCAGCTTCGGGATCGGCTTGTGCTTGAGCTCGCTCAGGTTCATCGACCGCCGGCTGGCTTCCAGCTCGGCCGGGCTGATGATGTCGAGGTCGTCGCCTTCCATCAGGTAATCGTCCGGCGGCAGTTCGTCCTGCCGCGGGCCGCGATTACCGTCCGGGCCACCGCCCCCGCGACCGCGCTGCTTGTTGCCTTGCTGGCGGTTGCGGTTCTGGTTGCCCAGGTAACCTCTCACAGGTTGCTGTCCAGAAAAGCCACGACGTCGGCCTTGCGGACCGCGCCGATCTTCTGGCCTTGGAGCTGGCCGTTCTTGAACAGGATCAGAGTTGGGATGCCTCTGACGTTGAACTTCATTGGGGTTTTGGGGTTCTCGTCCACGTTCATCTTCGCGACGACCACCTTCCCCGCGTACTCCGCCGCTATCTGATCCAGAATCGGTGCGATCATCTTGCATGGTCCGCACCACTCAGCCCAGAAGTCCAGAAGGACGGGAACATTCGACTGCAACACGTCGGGCTCGAAGCTCGAGTCCGAGACGTGAACGATCTGCTGGCTCACCAGAGATAACCTCCGCTGGCTTAAAGGGGTATTTGGGCACTGGGTTCTTTCTTGAAGGGTTTGTGTTGCGTCCCCGGAATCGGGTGACGGCAGGGGTCTGCGTAGGGCAAACTATCGGGATTGCTGGCTGTTGACTGGAGTTCTGAAGGGATTCCGTAGCGCCGGGTCCGCTGGTCGGGTTCAACCGTCAGGGGAGACCGGGACTCAGGCCCGATCGGCCGGCGACATGCTCAGGCGGGAGCGGACTGGTCCGCGTTCCGGTTATTTGAACCCGCTTTTTCCCAATTTGCAAGGCCACGTGCGCCAATTCCGGACCGATGTCAGACACACACCTCAGCGATATTTCGTTTTCCCACCTCCACCTGCCTGAAGTTCTGGCCCGCGGCATCGCCGACGCCGGCTTCGAGCGCTGCACCCCGATCCAGGCCCAGACGCTGCCGCGCGCGCTCGCCGGGTTCGACATCGCAGGCCAGGCGCAGACCGGCACGGGCAAGACCGCGGCGTTCCTGGTCGCGATGTACTCGACCCTGCTGCGCAAGGATCCGCCGGCCGACCGGCCGGTCAATGCGCCGCGCGCGCTGATCATCGCGCCGACGCGCGAGCTCGCGGTGCAGATCCACCATGACGCGGAGATCCTCGGCCAGTACACGGGACTGTCGCTCGGCCTCGCCTTCGGCGGCGTCGACTACGACAAGCAGCGCCGCATCCTCGAGGACGGCGTCGACGTGCTGATCGGCACCCCGGGCCGCCTGATCGACTTCTACAAGCAGCGCGTGTTCGACCTGCGCGCGATCCAGGTCGTGATCCTCGACGAAGCCGACCGCATGTTCGACCTGGGCTTCATCACCGACATCCGCTACATCATGCGGCGCCTGCCCGCGCCGGACCAGCGGCTTGAACATGCTGTTTTCGGCGACGCTCGCGCAGCGCGTGCTCGAGCTCGCGTTCGAGCACATGAACGACCCGGAGCTGGTGCGCATCGAACCGGACAAGATGACCGTCGACCGCGTGCGGCAGGTCGTCTATTACCCGTCGATGGACGAGAAGCCGCGGCTGCTGGTCGGCCTGCTGCGGCAGATGGACCCGCACCGCACGATGGTCTTCGTCAACACGCGCCGCGGCGCGGACGAACTGGAAGCCCTGCTCAAGGCCAACGGCTTCAATGCCCAGGCCATGTCCGGCGACGTGCCGCAGACCAAGCGCCTGCGCATGATCCGCGACTTCCACAGCGGCGAGCTGGCGATCCTGATCGGCACCGACGTGGCGTCGCGCGGCCTGCACATCCCGGACGTGAGCCACGTCTTCAATTACGACCTGCCACAGGACCCGGAAGACTACGTGCACCGCATCGGCCGCACGGCCCGCGCCGGCGCCGAGGGCGACGCGATCAGCCTCGGCTGCGAGGACTACGTGCAGTCGCTGCCGGACATCGAGGACTACATCGGCCGCAAGATTCCGGTGGCGAGCGTCGCGCAGGAACTGCTGGCTGAGATCACCGTGCCGCGCTACGAGCGCCGCTCGTTCGGCGGTCCGGGCGGCGGCCCGCGCGGCGGTGGTCGCGGCGGACACGGCGGGGGCCGCAGCGGCGGTCCGCGCAGCGGCGGCGGCCGGGGAGGCCCGCGCAGCGGCGGCCCGCGGCGCGACGGTCGCCACGGTTCCGGCGGCCGGCGCCGACACAGACCGGCCCGCGCAGTCCCAGCTGCCGCTGACACGGGCAATGCGGCCAGGGTGGAACCCTCGTCCCGGCCCTCACCCCCGCCCTCTCCCGCGAACGCGGGAGAGGGCGGGGGTGAGGGCCCGCCGCGCAAGCGTCGCCGTCGCGGTGGACGCGGGCGGTCGGGCCCGCCGCAAGGCGACGGCGCGGCCCCGCAGGGCGCCGGCGGCGATCAGGGACCCGGCGCCGACAGCTGAGCCAGCACGGACTCGCGCAGGTCGGCCAGGCGATCGAGGCCGGCAATGCCGGCGACGGGCGGATGCGGCGGCAGCGTCGAGTCCGGTTGCAGCACCTGGTAGATCCACGCCACGCCCGCGGCGCGCGCCGCGGCCAGCACGGCAGCGCTGTCGTCCACGAACAGGGTCGTGGCCGCGTTCACGCCGTACGCTCGCCCGAGGTGCGTCCAGAAAAGGGGATGTTCCTTCGGCACGCCGAATTCGTGCGACGTCACCAGCAGGTCGAAATGGCGCGCCAGCCCGGTCTGGTCGTTCTTGACGCGCAGGCTGAGCGGATGCGCATTGGTGGTGAGCAGCACCCGCTTGCCCAGGCTGCGCAGCAGGTCGAGGAACTCGGCGGCCCCCTCGAGGTAGCGGATCTCCCCGCGCATCGACTGCTTCAGCGCCGGGATGTCGAGCCCGAGTTCCTCGCTCCAGTGGTCCACGCAATACCAGTCGAGCGTGCCTCGCTTCGCGTCGAACCGCGGCCGCAGCGCCTGCAGCGCCTGCGCCAGGTCGAGTCCGCGCGCCGCGCCCCAGGTGCGCGGCAGCAGGTCCAGCCAGAAGACGTTGTCGAAGTGCAGGTCGAGCACCGTGCCGTCCATGTCCAGGCAAACGGTCTCGACTTGCGACCAGTCGGGTGTGGCAACAGCGCTCGTCGGCACGGTGTCGGGCACGTCGGTGGGGGCGGGGCCGGTATGATACGGCGGACCCGCCGCTGGAGATGCCCGTGAACGTTGCCGTCGATCGCGACCTGAGGTCGCTGCTGCCCGAGGTCCGCCGCCTGGTCGATAGCCGCGTGCGCTGCCATCCTCGAGGTCTATGCGGGCGGCCACGAGGTCGAGTACAAGGCCGACGACTCGCCGATCACGCGCGCCGACCGGGCCGCGCACGACATCCTCGGCGACGGGCTGCGCCGGCTGACACCGGACGTCCCGGTGCTGTCCGAGGAATCGGCCGCCGAGCAGGACTACGAGGTTCGCCGGCACTGGCGGGAGTTCTGGCTGGTCGATCCGCTCGACGGCACCCGCGAGTTCATCCAGCGCAACGGCGAGTTCACGGTCAACGTCGCGCTCGTGCGTGACCACCGCGCGGTCCTCGGCGTCGTCGCGGCGCCCGTGCTGCAACTGCAGTACTACGGTGGCGAGGGCCTGGGCGCGTTTGTCCAGCATGGCACGGCCGTGCCGCTGCCGATCCACGTGCGACAGCCCGCGGCCGAGCCGCCCGTGATCGTCGGCAGCCGCTCGCACCGAGGCGACTCGCTGGACAGCGTGCTCGCGCGCATCGGCCCGCACGAGATGCAGCCGATGGGCAGCTCGCTCAAGTTCTGCCTGGTCGCGGAGGGCAAGGCGGACTTCTACCCGCGCCTGGGCCCGACCTCCGAATGGGACACCGCTGCGGCGCAGGCGGTGGTCGAGGCGGCCGGCGGCGCAGTCACCACGCTCGACGGCACGCCCTTGCGCTACAACGAACGCACCACCCTGCTGAACCCGCATTTCCTGGCCTTCGGCGATCGACGCAGGGACTGGCACCGGCTGTTCTAGGGCCAGGGCGCACCGCGTGGAACTGAGCTGGGGCCTCCTGCTGCTGCTGCTCGCGCTTGGCGGGTGCGCCCTGTTCGTCAACGATGCGCTGGTGGCACGTGACCGGGCCAATGTCGCCGCGCGGGAAACCTGCGCCGCCACGGGCGGCATGCTGCTGGACGGCACCGTCGCCTACCGCTCGCTGCGGGTCGTGCGCGGGTACGACGGCACGCCCATGTTCGAGCGCACCTACCTGTTCGACTACTCGCTCGACGGGGAGACCCGCCAGCAGGGCTTTGTCGTGGTCTGCGGGCGCCGCGTCGAGAGCATCGGGCTCGAATGAACGCGCCTATCCCCTTTTGCACGGCCCGGGGCTAAAGTATCGGTCCCGTACCGGCTCCGAAGAACAACCGTCCGCGATGGCCGAACAGAAGGACAACGTCGACACCGAGACGTTCCAGCACCTGCAGCGCCTGCGGGGACTGCGCATCGAGCACCGGGACCTCGACGACGTGATCCACCGGCTGCAGCTCGACCTCTACGTGGACCAGGTCCAGCTGCGCCGCCTGAAGAAGCGCAAGCTGCTGCTGAAGGACCAGATTGCGCGCCTCGAGAGCCAGCTCATTCCCGACCTGAACGCGTGATGGCATGAGCACCCGGCTGGAGGCGCTCGGCGACGCGCTCTCGTCAATGCTGCAGCCGGCGAACTTCGTGCAGGTCGCGGTGATCGCCGCCGCCGTGCTGCTCGGCTGGTGGGCCGCGCGCTACGTGCGCGCGCGCATCACCGTCTCGCCCGACCCGGAGAACCTGCCCGACCGCGTCCGCGAGCTGCTCTACATCGGCGCGCCACAGGCGCTCACGCTCGCGATACTCGCCGCCGGCGACGGACTGATGCACGCGCTGGGACTGCAGGCCGCCATCGTCGACGTCGGCGTGCAGCTGGTCGGGCTGCTGCTGCTGATCCGCATCGCCGTGTACGTGATCCGCGTCTCGCTCGGCGCACGCGCGCGGCTCAAGGGCTGGGGCGTGCCGGTCTCGGTCATCGTCTGGATCTTCCTGTCGCTGCACCTGCTCGGCTGGGGCGATGCCGTCATCGGCCTGCTCGACAGCATCGGCATGGACGCGGGCAAGACCCGCATTTCCGTCTGGTCCGTGATGAAGCTGCTGGTCACGGTCAGCGTGTTCGTGCTCATCGCGCTGTGGGCCTCGCGCTGGCTCGAGCGGCACGTGCTGAAGCTGGACGCGCTCGCGCCGACGATGCGCATCGGCATCGCCAAGTTCGTGCAGGCGTTCCTGGTCGGGCTGTCGGTGCTGGTCGGGCTGAACGCGGCCGGGCTCGACCTGACGACGCTGAACGTGCTGACCGGCGCGATCGGCATCGGCCTGGGGTTCGGCCTGCAGAGCATCGCGGCCAATTTCGTCAGCGGCTTCGTGCTGCTGATGGACCGCTCGATCAAGCCCGGCGACGTGATCAGCTTCACCGGCACCACCGGCACCGCGACCGAAGGCTTCGGCTGGGTCGAGGAACTGCGCGGGCGCTACGTGGTCGTGCGCGACCGCGACGGCGTCGAGACGCTCGTGCCGAACCAGAACCTGATCACCAACCCGGTGATCAACTGGAGCTACACCGACCCGCGCGTGCGTCTCAAGCTGCCGATCCGGGTCAGCTACAAGGACGACCCGGAACTGGCGATGAAGCTGCTGCTGGACGCCACCGAGGGCCACCCGCGCATCCTGCGGGACCCGAAGCCGGTCGCGCGCCTGATGGGCTTTGGCGACCACGGCATCGAGCTCGAGCTGCGGTTCTGGATCCCGGATCCGCAGGAAGGCGTCAACAACGTGCGTTCCGACGTCAACCGCCGCATCTGGCAGCTGTTCCGCGAGCACGGCGTGACGATCCCGGTGGCGCAGCGGGAAATCCGCGTCGAGATGGTGCCGGGATCCGGCGTCGCCCCGCGCGACTGAGCGACGGCCGTGCCGGTCGACATCCCTGGCAGCACGCTGACGATTCCGGACGAGCTGCTCGAGTTCCGCGCGGTGCGCGCCTCGGGCCCCGGCGGCCAGAACGTCAACAAGGTATCGAACGCGGTCGAGCTGCGCTTCGACTGCGCGGCCTGGGACGCGCTCTGGCCCACCGCGCGCGCGCGGCTGGCGCGCCTCGCCGGCCGGCGCATGACGGAAGCGGGCCTGGTGGTGATCGACGCGCAGCGCCTGCGCTCGCTGGAACAGAACCGCGCGGACGCGCTCGACCGCCTGCGCACCATGGTCGCGGCGGCGCTGGTCGAGCCGAAGCCCAGGCGCAAGACCCGGCCGACGCGGGCGTCGAAGCAGAAGCGCCTCGAGGGCAAGACGCAGCGCGGCAAGGTGAAGGTGCTGCGCCGCAAGTCGTTCGAGGACTGAGCGCGGACCCGGCTTCAGCGGTGCACGACCTGCAGGATGCTGTTCCTGATCTGCTCGTGCAGCACGAACTGGGCATCGGCGGCGACGGCTTCGAGCATCGGCGCCTGGAACACGAGCCTGCCCTCCGCAGCCTCCTCGACCACCCCGCGTGCGCGCAGGCGCCCGACGAAATTGCCGAACAGCGCGCGGTCGAAGAACTCCGGCGAATTCAGCTCGTACAGCATGGCCATGCGCTGCGCGGTCAGCTGGCACTGCCGCTCCAGCGCATCCTGCGTCAGGCGGCCGCTGCCGGCCCGCAACAGCAGCGAGATGGCGAGGTAATAGCGCTCGAGGATCGGCACGCTGAGCCGCGCCAGCACCGACAGCTGCACCGCCTCGCTCGATTCTGCCGGCGGGCGCCGCCACTCGCGCCGGTCGTCCGACGCGCTCAGCAGGCCGTGGTTGAGCAGGTCCTCGAGCAGTTCGTCGACCACCGCCGGCAACTCGTCCTCGCGCCAGCGCAGGAAGTACTCGTCCGCCACGTACGGGTAGACGCGTCCCGCCAGCCGCAGCAGGTCGCCGCGCGTCACGGCGGCATTGTTCAGGAAGGCGCACGCCAGCAGCGACGGCATCAGCAGCAGGTGCAGCACGTTGTTGCGGTAGTAGCTCGACAACACGGCCTTCGACTCCGTCATGCCGATGACGTCGCCCAGCTCGTGCGGCTGGCGATACAGCATCCGCAGCGAGTCGCAGTGGCGGATCATCGACTGGCCATCGAGCGGCGTGACCCACACGCGCGGCGAGTACGGTGCCTGCCGCATCAGGGATGCGTACAGCTCCAGCTGCCGCGCGAGGTCGGCCTCGCCCATGCGCTGGCGCGGCGTGGCGAGCAGCACGGTACCGATCAGGTTGACCGGCGTGACGCAGGCGGCGGCATTGATCCGCGTCATGATCTGGTGCGCCAGGTCGGTGCAGAGCGGCGACAGCCAGGCAGGCTTCTCCTCGGTCACGGGCACCTGCCGGTCCCATTCCGGGACGTGCCGCGCCAGCAGGTCGGCAAGCGGCAGCGGCTCGCCGAAACTGACGTACACCTTGCCGAAGCGGCTGCGCAGCTCGGGCAGGGTGCGCAGCATCCCGATGATCGATTCCTTTTCCTTGGGCTGGCCGGACAGCTCGCCGATGTAGGTCCGCCCCTCGACCAGGCGCTCGTAGCCGAAGTAGATCGGCACGAACACGACGGGCCGCACCGGCCTGCGCACGTACGCGCGCACGGTCATCGCCAGCATCCCCGTCTTCGGCTGCAGCAGCCGCCCCGTGCGGCTGCGCCCGCCCTCGATGAAGTACTCGATCGAGTGGCCGCGCGCCATCATGGTGCCGAGGTAACGCGAGAACACCGCTGAATACGTCGCGTTGCCGCCGAAGCTGCGCCGCAGGAAGAACGCCCCGCCACGGCGCAGCAGCGAACCGATCACCGGCAGGTTCAGGTTGATGCCGGCCGCGATGTGCGGCACGGCGTAGCCCTTGTGATAGACCACGTACGACAGCAGCAGGTAGTCCATGTGGCTGCGATGGCACGGCACGTAGACGACTTCGCTGCCCTCCTCCACCGACTGCAGGCTCGAGAAGTTCGCCAGCTCGACGCCGTCGTAGAGCCGGTTCCACAGCCGGCCGAGCACGCCCGAGCAGAACACGACGAACGCATGCGAGTAGTTGGCGGCGATCTCGTAGGCGTAGCCGCGCGCGACCTTCAGGGCGTCGCGGCGCGCCAGCTTCTTGTCCCGCATGTCGCCGCGCACGGCGTCGCGCACCGCCTGGGTGCGCAGCACTTCGGTCACGATCGTGCGGCGGTGCGACAGGTCCGGCCCGATGGTCGCCGCGCGCTGGTTGCGGAACTGCATCCGCAGCTGGCGCCAGAGCCGCCGCGGTCCGCGGGCCATGCCGCGCGTCTCGGACAATGCGGGCTGCAGCGCCATCGGCTCGCCGAACAGCAGCAGCAGGTTGCGGCCGTTGAGCAGCAGCGACAGCAGCTTGCGGAAGCGGCCGCCGATGTCCCAGTCCTCGGCCACCAGCAGGCGGAACCAGCTGTCGCTCGCGACCGGGCGCCCGGCCCCAGAACAGGCTGACCGGCACAAGTTCCGGATCGAAGGTGATGTCGTCGCCCGCCGCCGTGGTCAGGGCGCGCAGCGCCTCGGGCATGCGGCGATCGATGCGCGAACCGAAGAAGCCGGTGCGACGCTCGAGGAACAGCAGAGAACTGGACAGCACGCGCGCGGCACCCACCGGCGCGTGCGGATCGGGCAGCCCGCGTTCGCGGCAGACGTACTCGAGCACCGCCAGGTCGATGACGCTGCGCTTCTCGAGCGCATACACCGGCACGCGACCCTGGCCGAGCCGTGACTTGACGTCGTCGGGCAGCACCGACGGCCGCACCCACAGCGCGACCAGCCAGCGGACCAGCGGCAGTGCAAGCCTCTCGAAGGTGGTGAAGTCGCTCATCGCCCGGGCAGGCGTCCCGTGACCAGCAGATGGCGGTCGGAAACCGTGCGCACCTGCAGCGCCCCGAGGCCGTGCTGGCGCAGTTGTGCGCGCACCTCGTCCGGTTCGAACGCGGCGCAGAGCGATGCGAGGAAATCGCGCCGCAGGACTTCGGGCTCGCCGCCGGAGTACTGTTCGACGATCGCGGCCGCGGCGGCGGCCGAGGCGGGCCGGAACAGGTCCATCACCAGCACGGCTGCGCCCGGCGCGCCCGCCTCGCGCAGCGCGCGCCAGAACACGCCCGGGTCGTGCAGGTGATGCAGCAGGCTGTTGCTGATCACCGCGTCGTAGGCGGGCAAGGGCAGCATCGCGCCTGGCAGCACGCCGGCGATGAACTGCACGCGACCGCGGAGTTCCGGCGTCGCGTGCAGCCGCTCGCTCGCGAACCGCAGCATGGCCTCCGAGCCGTCGATGCCGTGCACGACCAGGCCGGGCTGGCGCGACGCGAGCCGCAGGACGATGTCGCCGGGCCCGCAGCCCAGGTCGAGCACCGAGCCCGTCCGGAGTTCCGGGTACTCGTCCTCGAAATGGCGGACGAAGCGGGCATTGGGCTCGGCGAAGTCGGCCAGGGCATACGCCTCGGCCTGCTCGGCCTCGTCCATGAGCTCGGGTTCGGGAATGCGGTGCATGGGTTGGCCTGCCGCGCCGGGGCGGCTGGCGCTGCGGCTGGTGCTACTGGGCGGGCGCCGAGCCGTCGCCGGTCTGTTCTTCCAGCGCCTGGTCGAGGTCGCCCTTGCGCCCGAGGGTCAGCCCTTCCACGGCGCGGGCCTTGTCCTGGGTCTGGATCATGTCGTCGAACACGGTGGCGTCCGTGTCGCGGCCGAGCGCGCGCTTCTCGGCGTCCGCCGCAGCCTTGTCCGCAGCCGTTTCCGGTGGCGGTGACCCGCAGGCGGCGAGCATGAGCAACGCGAACAGCGCGATCGGCAGTCTGGCAGCGGCAGGCATGGCAGGTTCCCCGGGGCGAAGACCCCGGCCGCGATTATAGAGCGCGCGTGATGCGGAAGTAGACCAGAGGTTCCTTACAGGAACTCATCGATCTGGAACAGGAAATAGGCGAAAAAGTGGTTGATCGCGCGGATCTGGTCCAGCAGGCGATGGTCCGAATCGAGCACGTGCAGCGTCGCTTTCTGCTCCTTGGCGAAGCGGATGCTGTTGTCGACCGGTATGACCTCGTCGCGCCAGCCGTGGACGACCGTCGTCGGGCAGTGCGCGGGGCGCGGACTGATCTTGTCGTAGCCCGGCATGTAGAGCGCCGGCGCCAGCAGGAACATGCCGCGCGCCTGCAGCAGGGACGAGCCTGCCACCGACACGTAGCCGCCCATGCTCGACCCGACCAGCACCAGCGAACCGCGCAGGTCCTTGCAGAAGGCCAGCAGGCGCGTCACACGGGCCTGTGGATCGTCGATGCCGCGGTAATCGACCGACTCGACGTGGAACCCTTCCTCGCGCGCGATCTCGGCCATCGCCGCGATCTTGCTGCCCCAGGGCTCGCTGTCCTTGCCGTGAGAGAAGACGACGTACCGTTCGGTCATGGCGGCGTGGCTCCGGTGTTCACGGCAGCATGATACGGCTTTCGGCCAGCGGGAATCGTGGCGCGCGTCTCATCCCCCGGGTGGCGCCCACAGCCACTGGTCGAGGTCGCCCGGGGGCGCGCCCCAGCCGCTGCGCGCCAGGTCGATGCGGCCACGCGCGACATCCACGCCCTCCCGGCCCAGCCGCGAAAGCTGACGCTCGCGCGCCGGCGAACCCGCCGGAAAGGCGATGCGGCCACCCGCCGCGACGACACGATGCCAGGGGACGCCACTGTTGGCCGGCAACCCCGCCAGCACCTTGCCGACCAGCCGGGCCTGTCGCGGCAGGCCCGCGCGCGCCGCGACCGCACCGTAGGTAGTGACGCGGCCGCGCGGCACGTCACGCACCACCGCGATGATGGCCGCGATGCGCTGCTCGCGCAGCGCAAGGTCTGCGGGTTTTCGCTGGACGCCGCCGCGCGCGGGTGCTGCTTTGCTCGGCATAGGCACGGCATGATGCCATGCGGCGCCAGTCGCTCAGAAACGCTGGCCGCGCCTTTCGGGCTCGCCGTGGAGCCGGGCGATGCGATTCAGATCGAGACGCCGGGCGGCGGCGGCTTCGGGATGCAGGACGTCCGAGGACAGCGCCGGACGCTGGTCCGCGGCGGGTGCGAACAGCTCCTGGGCCAGCGTGCGCCGACGCGAGCTGTCATCCACCGTGCCCTGCCCGGCCGCGGCGGACCGCGCGGGCTCGCCGACCGCGAAGAGCGTGCCCGCCGGGAGCTGGCGCGACTGCACGAGTCGCACGCGGCTGCCTTCGAGCGAGTGCGTGAGCATGAACGAACGGAACTCGCCCGCGCGCGGCGTCGGGATCGACACCAGGCAGTGCACCCTGCCCGCCGCGAGGTCGTCCTCGCTGTTGATGCGTTCGTCGCAGACGACTTCGCAGTGCTGCATGTCGGCGCCCTTGCCGAACGCCCCGCCGGCCGACAGTCCCAGCAGGAATGAGCGCACCTGTCGCGCGAGCCGCGGCCAGGTGTTGCGGTCGCGGGCCTCGAAGCAGGCCCAGCGCGTGCCCTGCTCCACGCTGTTGATCGTCAGCAGCTGGCGCCTGCGGTAGGTCAGCAGCGAAGCCTCCGGTCCGGCGCCCGAGCCACGGGCCAGGGTCTTCAGCGGCGCGACGCCCGTCACCTGGGTCCGCATCGCATGCAGCGGATTGATCCCGTGGGCGATCAGTTTCTGGCATTCGCCGGTCGTCAGCAGGCGCAGCGGCCGGGTGCCCGGCCTGAGCAGGATCGGCTCGTCGGGCACGCCGTCCCACGGCGAATGATGCGCGTCGCGGCGCGCCAGCGCGCCGGCCACCGCGCCGGCGTTGGCGAAAGGCTCATAGCGGCCACGCAGGCGATCGAACGCCTGCACGCGCGGGAAACAGAGCAGTGCGTGATCGCTCTGCAGCGCCAGTTCGCGCAGGCCCTGCAGCGCTTCATCGCAGGTGGTCCATGCCGCCGGCGGGTCGATCACCAGCAGCGCGCGCCGCTCGCGGCAGAACTGCGTCGCGACCAGCAGCACGCCTGGACCAAGGTCGCGGTCGCGCGCCGGCGGCGGGATGCAGACGAAGTGCAGGTCCTCGACCGAGCGCAGCGCAAACAGGCCGGTGCCGCGGTCGGCGGAACCGATCAGGTCGTAGTCGGTGAGCGGCGCACCGTCGTTGCCGTCCGGATTCGAATCGACGTAACCGACCGCATGCCGCGCGCCGGGCCGGGAGGTGATATCGGGACGCGTTGCGGGCACGTCGCCGCGGACCCGCACCAGCTGCGACTCCTGCAGGGCCGCGGCGATGTAGCGCGTGGTTCCCGGCTCGGCGGACAACCGGCGGAATATTTCCTGGTCCTCGATGTGCTCGGAACCGAGCGCACGCACGCGCTGCACGACCAGGTTGAAGCGGTCGCTTTCGGCGGGACCGATGTTGTCGTGGTCGACGGAGGCCCGCAGGACTTCGCGCGAACCCGGGCTGCGCGCCTCGAGCGTGAGTATCGCGTCGCCGCAGGGCAGGCTGATGGTGGTCGGGGCGCCGCCGTTGACGACACGCACGATCACGGCTTCGCGGCCGCCGTTGTCGAAATACTGCTCCACGGCATACGACAGCATGCTCGGCTGCCACAGGCCGCCGAACACCTGCTGGTACTCGGCGAAGCTGCTCACCCGGACGGGCCGGTTGACCGGTCCGCGCAGCGTGCGGCCGACGAACCCGGTGGTCGCCGACGGCAGGCGGACGATGGGCTGGTCTGCTCCCACCGCCTCCGTCACCGTCATGCCGCCCTGGGCGATTTCGCGCAAAACCGCGCCCTGCCTGGATAAATTCCTTCTAACTTAACACAACTGCTTGGGCCTGGCGGTCACTGCGGGCCCAACGAATGGTGTCACGCCGTGATCATCGAGTCGCGGCCGGCACGGCGGTCCGGCGGCGCAGGCTGCGGCGCGGCGCGGCCGGCCTGGTGTCCGGCCCGGCATCCCCGCACGCACGCCGCATGCGCTGGATGAACCAGCGCAGCGCCGGTTCATTGTCGGCCACGGGACCCGCGGCGCCAGGTTCCAGGTTGCCGAGCCCATGCTGTGTCCGCTCGAGCAGGCGCAGGTCCATGGCCAGCGCGTGACGACGCACGCGCGCATGCAGATAGCGCAGCAGCCTGGTCTCGCGGCCGGCATCCGTGGCGCCATAGCGCGACTCGCGCAGGCTGCAGCGACCGGCGACCCCCGGCAGCACCTGCTGCACCGTGAGTCCTTCCGGCGCGAGCTGCAGCAGCGTGCCGGGCCAGAGAAAAACGATCTCCGCACGCGCAGCAGCGCCGTGGACTCACTGGCCAGTCGACGGTAGACCCGTGCGGACCAGGAACCCTGGTCCCCGGTCGCCAGGGCCGCGGTGCCGCCGATGGCGTCCTCGCCGGTGCGGTCGAATTCCGGCACCGCATATACACCTGGCTTCAGCCCGGGTCGTGCAACGCCGCGATGTTGCGCGTCGAGCAGGTGTTCGCACGCCAGCTTCCAGTCGGCCGCGCAGGCCACGCTCGCCGGCTCGGCCAGGCGGCGCAATGCGCCGAGATCGGGCCACGAACCGGCAACCTGCCCGAGTGCCTCGTGCAACGGCCGCGCAGGCGGGCCGAACGCGACGAACACCAGTCCACGCCACTGTTGCACAGGCAACGGATACAGGCCCTGCGCGGAACGATCCAGCGCCGTGTGGCGCTGGGACTCGGGGATGGCCACCAGCGCGCCGCTGTCGTCGTAGGTCCAGCCGTGGTACGGGCAGCGCAGCCTCGCGTCGACGCAGAAGGCAAGGCCGGTCGCGCGATCGCCGTCGATCAGGCGTGCGCCGCGATGGCGGCAAACGTTGCGGAATGCGCGCAGTTCGCCGCTGCCGGCACGCAACACGATGGCCGAGCGACCGGAGCAGTCGAAGCGCGCAGCCGTGCCGGCCGCCGGCAGGTCCGAGACGTGGCAGACGAACTGCCAGCTGCCGGCGAAGACCTGCTCGAACTCGAGCGTCGCGCGGGCGGGATCGAGATACCAGCCTGCCGGCAGTCCCAGCACGGGCCTATTGCCTGCCGGTCGATGCGACGGCAGGCGCTGCGGCCGCGTCCCGGATCGGCACGGGGCGGTCGCTGCCATCCCAGTTCGACCCGTCAGGCAGCCGGTTCTCGACCAGGCGCGCACCTGCCAGGAACGCGTCGAGTCCGGCATTCGGCGCAAGCACCGGCACGGCGACGCCCTTCGCGGCGTTGACGACCTGCTCCGCCAGCGCCCAGTCGACGGTGCTGCCTGCGGCCTTGGCGCGCTGCGCAATGCGGTCCTGCGTCTTCTTGTTGAAGCGCTGGCCCTTGGCGGCGGCCTTGGCCTCCGGGTGCTCCTCGTGCGGCGGGAACGACTGCAGGTACAGCTGGCCGTCCTGCAGCCGCGACACCAGCGGCTGGTTCACGACCGTCACCCGGGTGCCTACCGGCAATTGCGGAAACAGCGTGGCGATGTCTTCGGGATAGAGACGGATGCAGCCGTGGCTCGCGCGCATGCCCACGCCCGCCGGCTTGTTGGTGCCGTGCATCAGGTAGCTGGGCCAGCCCAGGTTCATCGCGAACGCGCCCAGCGGATTGTCAGGGCCCGGCGGCACGACCTTCGGCAGGATGTCGCCTTCGGCCGCGTGTTCCCTGCGCACCGATTCAGGCGGCGTCCAGGACGGGTCCTTGCGCTTCGAGACGATCCTGGTCGTGCCTTCGGGCGTGGCCCAGCCGACCATGCCGATGCCGATCGGAGTCGTGATCACGACGCGCGCCGCGTCCTTGGCGGGCTTCGGGAAGTAATAGAGGCGCAGCGCGGCGAGGTTGACCACGACGCCTTCATGCGGCGCATCCGGCAGCACGAACTGCGTCGGCAACAGGATGCGCGTGCCCGCCCTGGGCAGCCACGGATCCACGCCGGGGTTGGCATTGACGACCTCGTCGTAGCCGAGATTGAAGCGGCGCGCGATGTCGGACAGCGTGTCCTCCTCGCGCGCGATCGTGGCCTGCAGCGTGCCGACCACGCCGGTGGTCTTCGGATCGTACGGAAACGTGTGTGTCGCCAGCGGCTCGGCGTACCGTGGGCGCGGGCGGCACGGCGGGGCGGCGGCGGTTCGCGCGTGGGCGAAAACAGGCTGCATCCCGCCAGCGATGCCAGCAGGCCCAGCACTGCGGCATTGCGCAGCCGTATCGATCGAACTTCGCTGAATTGCGTACTGCTCACTGACTGGCCACCTCGACAATCGAACGGCCGGCGGCCGCGTCAGAACACGGCGGGCCGGTTGGGCAATTCGTCTTCGTCGCGTCCGCCCGGCAGCGGCGGGAAGTGACGGGCGAGGAGTTGTCCTGCCTGCAGGACCCCCTGCACCGCGCCCGCCTCATATTGCCCGGCGCGGAACTTCACTTCCATCGCGTTGCAGACGGCGGACCATTCCTCCGCGCTGACCCGGCCGTTGAAGCCGCGGTCGGCGACGATCTCGACGTCGCGGTCGGCGAACAGGACGTAGATCAGGATGCCATTGTTCGCCTCTGTGTCCCAGACGCCAAGCGCCGCGAACACTTCCAGCGCGCGTTGCCGCGGCGTCTTGCCCGCCCAGACCTCCGTCGGTTCGAGGGCGCCCTCGATCGCGACCCGGATCTCGCCGGCATGCGCGAGCTCCGACGTGGTCACCGCACGCTCGATCGCCTCGAGCGTTGCCAGCGGGAAAGCGGACCCGACCGCGCGGCGCGTGGTGCCGAGATGACGGAACCAGCGTGGCCAATCGACTGCCATCACCAGCTCCCCGAGGCGCCACCGCCACCGAAGCCACCGCCGCCGCCGCCGAACCCGCCACCGCCGAACCCGCCGCCAAAGCCACCACCGCCGAACCCGCCTGGATGCCCCCAGCCGCGGCCGTGCCGGCGGCTGTACCAGCCGTTGCCGCCACCGCCCGATCCCCCGCCACCCATGCCGCCAAGCAGCGCGAAGATGAAGGCGATGAACCCGACCAGCAACGAGATGCCCAGCAGGCTGACCAGCAGCCAGGTAAGCACGCCGACCACGCCGCCGGTGGCGATCGCGCCGCCCACGCGCCCGAAGATCCGGCGGAAGACCGAGCCACCGATGACGGCAAAGATGAACAGGATCGGCAACAGCTGGAACATGCCGGGAATGCCGGCGCCCGGCGGACTCAACTCCGGTTCGGGCAACGGCTCGCCTTCGATCACGCGCATGATGCGGTCGACGCCGGTGTTGATGCCGTCGTAGTAATCGCCGCGCTTGAACGAGGGCAGGATGTCCTGCTGGATGATGCGGTTGGCGGTGGCATCGGGCAGCGCGCCCTCGATCCCGTAGCCCACTTCGATGCGGACCCTGCGGTCATCGCGCGCCACCAGCAGCAGCGCGCCGTCATCGACTTTCTCGCGTCCGAGGCGCCACTGCTCGACGACGCGGATCGAATACTGCTCGATCTCCTCGGGTTTCGTGGTCGGCACGATCAGCACCGCCACCTGGCTGCCGCGCGCCTGCGCGAAGGCACGCAGCTTGGCGTCGAGCGCCGAGGACTGGTCCGGCGTGAGCGTGCCGGTCAGGTCGGTGACCGGGCTGGTGAGGGCCGGGACAGCGACCAGGTCCTGCTGCGCGACTGCGGCCGTCGACCCGACGGCAAGCCATGCCAGCGCGGCGAACAGCGCGCTGCGCAAGGGTCTGCGAGCCAACGGAGGGATCAGGGCGGCCAGGTGCTGGAGCCCCCGCGCGCGCGTCCGCGCCGGACGCAACGCGGGGAGCACCTCAGTCGGTGGCGGGCGCGGGCTCGGGGCGGCGCCGGGGCGCTGAAGTCGACCGTCGGCGGCTTCGCGATCGCAGCTTCGTTCTCGACCGCGAAGTTGGGCTTGACCTTGTAGCCGAAGACCATCGCCGTCAGGTTGACCGGGAACTTGCGCACCGTGACGTTGTATTCCTGCACCGCCTGGATGTAGCGATTGCGCGCGACGGTGATGCGGTTCTCGGTGCCTTCGAGCTGGGCCTGCAGGTCACGGAAGTTCTGGTCCGACTTGAGCTCGGGGTAACGTTCGACGACCACCATCAGGCGCGACAGCGCGCTCGACAGCTCGCCCTGCGCCTGCTGGAACTGCTGCAGCGAGGCCGGATCGTTGGCATCGACCTTGACCTGCGTCGCCTTGGCGCGGGCCTCGGTGACGCCGATGAGCACGGCCTGCTCCTGCGCCGCAAAGCCCTTGACCGTATTGACCAGGTTCGGGATGAGGTCGGCACGGCGCTGGTACTGGTTCAGCACCTCGGACCAGGCCGAGTTGGTCGCCTCGTCCTGCACCTGGATGGTGTTGTAGCCACAGCCGGACAGCAGCATGGCCGCCAGCGCCAGCACGAAAACCTGCAAGGCACGCATCGGATCTGTCTCCTTGTAACCGACCGCTATCCCCCCGGGGAACGTACGCGAGATTAACAGACCGAGGTTACCAGATACGCACCTGCTGGTCGGCCGGCAGGTGCAGCTTGTCGCCCGCCTTGACCTCGAACGCCTCGGCAAACCCGGGCATGTTGCGCACGATGCCGTTGGCGCGGTACTCGCTCGGGCTGTGCGGGTCCGTCTTCAGGCGCTTGCGAAGTTCGTCGTCACGGTAGTTCCGGGCCCAGACCTGGCGCCCAGCCGATGAAGAAGCGCTGGTCGCCGGTGAACCCATCCAGTACCGGGGCCGGCTTGCCCGTCGAGCGCAAGCTGGTAGGCCTTGTGCGCCACGGCCAGGCCGGAGAGGTCGCCGATGTTCTCGCCGAGCGTGAGCTCGCCGTTGATGTTCATGCCGGGAATCGGGCTGTAGGCGTTGTACTGCTGCACCAGCTTGCCGGCGCGCGCCATGAACCGCTCGTTGTCCTGGTCCGTCCACCAGTCGCGCAGCACGCCCTTGCCGTCGAACTTGCGGCCCTGGTCGTCGAAGCCGTGGCTGATCTCGTGGCCGATGACCGCGCCTATGCCGCCGTAATTGACGGCGTCGTCGGCGTTCAGGTCGAAGAACGGCGGCTGCAGGATCGCGGCGGGAAACACGATCTCGTTCGCCAGCGGGTTGTAGTACGCGTTGACGGTCTGGGGTGTCATGCCCCACTCCGTCTTGTCCACCGGCTGGCCGACCTTCGCCAGCTCGCGCTTGACGTTCACCTCACGCGCGCGCAGCACGTTGCCGAGCAGGTCGTCGGGCCGCGTGACCAGGCCGTCGTAGTCCTTCCACTTCGTCGGGTAGCCGATCTTGACGGTGAAGTTGCGCACCTTGTCGTGCGCCTCCTTGCGGGTCTCCGGTCCCATCCATTCGAGCTCGTCGATCGAGGTGTCGAATGCCCGCAGCAGGTTGCCGACCAGCGCGTCCATCCGCACCTTGGCTTCCGGCGGGAAGTGGCGCTTGACGTACTCCTTGCCGAGCAGGTCGCCGGTCGAGCTTTCGATCTCGGCCAGCGCGCGCTTCCAGCGCGGCTTGATCTCCGGCGTGCCGGACAGCGTGCGCTGGTAGAAATCGAAATTCTCGTCGACGAACGCCTTGCTGAGGTAGGGCGAGTAGGCGTCGATCGTGCGCAGCATCAGGTAGTCCTGCCAGGTTGCGAGCGGCACGTCGCCGAGCGCCTTGCCGACTTCCTGGAAGTAGTCCTTCTGCGTCAGCACCAGTTGCCCGGTGCCCGGCAACGTCATGTCGGCCAGCCACTGCGACCAGTCGATGCCGGGCGTCGCCTGCTCGGCCGCCTCGACGCTGACAGGGTTGTACAGCGCCTCGATGTCACGCATCTTCACGGCCGGCCACGAAGCCTTGGCGAGCCGTGTCTCGAACGCCATCAGGTCCTTTGCCACGGCGGCGGAATCCTTGCGGCCGGCCAGCCGGAACACGTTGTCGATGTGCTTCTCGTAGGCGGCGCGGATCTCGGTGAAGCGCTGCTCGGTATTGAAGTAGTAGTCACGTTCGGGCAGGCCGAGGCCGGACTGCGTCACCCACAGCGTGTTGATCTCCGGGTTCTTCGCGTCGGCGAAGATCTGCGCGCCGATCGGCGTGTCGATCAGCAGCAGCTGCGCGCGCGACAGGTAGGCCAGCAGCTGCTCGCGGTCCTTGATCGCGGCGATGCGGTCGAGTTCCGGCTGCAGCGGCGCGAGGCCGAGCTGCTCGGCGCGGCCTTCATCCATGAAGCTGGTGTAGAAGTCGCCGATCAGCTGCTGGTCGCTGCCCCTGGCTGCCTTGGCGCCGGCGGCTTCCGTGACGATGACTCGCAGGTTCTTCTCCGCCTCGTCGGCCAGCATCGTGAATGAGCCGTAGTTCGACTTGTCGGCCGGAATCGGCGTGTTCTTGAGCCAGTGGCCGTTGACGAAGCGATAGAAGTCGTCCTGCGGCCGTACGCTGCGATCGAAATTCTGCAGGATGACCCCCGAGCCGGCAGGCGCGGCGCAGGTTCGGCGACGCGTGGTCGCCAGCGGGGCCGAGCTGGCGGCGAGGGCAAGGAACAGGGCGACAGGTCTGGACCAACGGCGATGCATCGTCGGGACTCCATGGATGAGGCGGTTGCGACCACCGGTCGCAGGGGGCCGCGATTATAGGTGAATCAGGCGCGGCCCAGCCGCAGGTGGACCGGCCAGTTGAGACGAACCGTGTCTCCGACAGGCCAGAGCGTGGCAAGTTCAGCCACGAGGGCGGGCAAGGGATCGGTCCCGCCATTGGCATCCTTGTACCGCTGCACCGCCGACCAGCTGGCGAGATAGCCCTGGACCTGCTCCAGCGACCAGTCCGTCTCCAGCCCGAATTCCGGCGCCTGCTCCTCGGCCCACGGGAACGGCAGGGTGCGGTATCGCTCCTCGACGTAACGCCGCTCGGGTGGCCAGAATTCGCCCACCACGTCGTCGTAGAACCGGTCGATGGCCGCATCGAGCGCCGGTGTGGCGCGGAATTTCTCGTAGGTCCACACGGCAATGACGCCACCCGGCTGCAGCACCCGCCGGCATTCGGCGTGGAATCGCGCGAAGTCGAACCAGTGCGCGGCCTGCGCCGCGGCAACCAGCGCCACCGAGCCGTCCGCCACCGGCAGCTGCTCGGCCATGGCGCGTTCGTAGCGGACGCGCGGGTGCGGCGTCGCGCGCTCGAGTTGCGCCAGGCTGCCGTCCACGGCGAGCACGTCGTCAAAGTGGGCGGCCAGCGCGACCGCTGCCTGGCCATTGCCGGTCGCGCAGTCGACCGCCAGCGTCCGCCCGGGCGCGCGCGACGCGATCCATTCGACCAGCGCGGGCGGATAGCCCGGGCGGAAGCGGCTGTAATCTGCGGACTGGCGCGAGAAGTGGTCCTTGAATGCGGCCATGCGATTCATGTTGCGTGAGCCCGCACCGCGCCGCAATGGTCGAAGGCTTACACTGGCGCCGAGCCCTGCCGCGAGGTCCGCATGGACGGAATCGAAGTCGTCGACATTGCCCACGCCATCGAGCTGGCCCTGGCACCCGTGTTCCTGCTGTCGGGCATCTGGGTGTTCCTCGGCGTGCTGACCAGCCGCCTGGCGCGCATCGTCGACCGCGCCCGCAACATGGAGAAGGAACTGCGCCTGCCGGAAGCGCACGATCCCGAGCGCCTGCGCCGCCAGCTGCAGGCGCTGGCCACGCGCGCGCGCTACATCAACATCGCGATCACGCTCGGCACGCTGGCCGCGCTGTTCGTCGCGATCGTGGTCGCACTGCTGTTCTCGAGCACCTTCATACCGCTCAACCTGGCGCCGCCGCTGGCGCTGCTGTTCGTGCTCGCCATGTGTTCGCTGGTGGCTGCGTTCGTCAGCTTCCTGATCGAGGTGAGGGTCGCGATCGCGGTACTGCGGATCGGCGACGCCTAGGGAACCCCTGGTTCACTCCCGCATGGGCGCAACCGCCTGAGGCGAAAAAAAGCCCCGGTCCGTGAGGACCGGGGCTCGAGTAGGCGGACTTGAGTCGAAGGGAAGGGAAAAGTCCGCCAGGGGAACCTGCCAGGCAACAGGGGGAAATTGCCGTCAGTGCAGCCTGGCCCACTGCAGCAGCTTGACGTCCTGCGCCGGGCGGCCGAAATTGCGCGCGATGATCCGCACCGCTTCGCGGTTTTCACGCCCCGGACGCGGCTGGCCGTCGAGTTCGACCACGCCACGAAATTCCTCGAGGCCGCGCGGCTGCGGTTGCTCGACGAGAAAGTGGGCGTAGAACTTGATGGTCATGAGGCCGCAAGCTACTGGCGGGCCTCCGCCTTTTCCGTGACTGCGCGCACATAATCCCCGCACCCCCGATCCGTCTCCGCAAAACATGACCCGTTACCGGAAACCGCTGCCCGCCGGCTCGCAGTACTCGACGCCCGAGGGCGCGCAGCGGCTGCGGGATGAGCTGGATGACCTGTGGAGAGTGCAGCGGCCCGCGATCACCCGCGCAGTGCAGGAAGCCGCGGCGCAGGGTGACCGGTCCGAGAACGCCGAATACACCTACGGCAAGCGCCGGATGCGCGAGATCGACCGCCGGGTGCGCTTCCTGCGCAAGCGCCTGGAAGGAATGATCGTGGTGGCGCGGCCGCCCGACGATCGCAGCCGGATTTTCTTCGGCGCCTGGGTGGAGGTCGAAGACGACGCCGGGATCGTCACGGAGTTCCGCATCGTCGGGCCCGACGAGATCGACCCGGCCCGGCGCCACGTCAGCATGGACTCGCCACTGGCGCGAGCACTGTTCGGCAAGCGGCTCGACGACGAGGTGTCGATCGAGGTGCCGGGCGGAAAGAAACGCTACGTGGTGACCGGCCTGCGTTACGAGGATGCGCCGCCGGATTCCGCCTGACGCGGCAGGCCGTCGTGGATGTCGCCGATCCATGGCGCCCGGTCTGCCCAGTGCACGTGGCCCTGCGGCTGCAGCGTGGCGGCGATGCCCGGATCGACCGCGGCCAGCGTGATGTGCACCTCGCCCGGCCAGCGCGTGGACTCGAAGAACAGCGGCGAACCGCAGCGGCCGCAGAAGCTGCGCGTGGCCTCGGGTGAGGAGCGGTAGCTGCGGAGATGGTCGCCGCGCCCAGCAGTTCGAACCGGTCGCCATCGGTGCCGATCCAGGTGACGAAGCCCGCGCCCTGCGCGCGGCGGCACATCGTGCAGTGACAGTGCGCAACCCAGCAGCGGCGGCAGGCCGAAGCGGAAGCGGACGGCCCCGCAGAGGCAGCTGCCTTCGCCGACGCTCATCTCAGTGCGCGCTCATCGCGGCGACCGGCTCACACGACGCGGATGTTCTTGAACTGCCAGGGATCGGTTTCGTCGAGGTCCTCGGGGAACATCCGGCCGCGGTCGACCAGCGGATGCCAGTCGGTGTACTCGCCGACGACGGGACCGAGGTAGGGCCGGCAGATCTCCAGCGCGCGCTTGTAGTCGAGGTCGTCGGGCTCGACGATGCCGCTGTTCGGGTTCTCGATGGCCCAGATCAGGCCGCTCAGCGTCGCCACGGTCACCTGCAGCGAAGTCGCGCTGTTGTGCGGCGCGAGCTGCCGCGCTTCCTGGATCGACAGCTGCGAGCCGTACCAGTAGGCGTTCTTCTTGTGGCCCGCGAGCAGCACGCCGAGTTCGTCGATGCCGCTCGTGATCTCTTCCATCATGATCCGCTTGCGCTCCTGGATGTTCCAGTTGCGGCCGGCGAGTTCATGCACCGACACGACGGCAGCGTCGCTCGGGTGGTAGGCGTAATGCACGGTCGGCCGGTACACGACCTGCTCGCCCTTCTTCACGGTCAGGTAGTCGGAGATCGAGATCGACTCGCCGTGCGTGATCAGGAACCCATGGAAGCGCCCCGCGATCGGCGTCCAGGTGCGCACGCGCGTCGCGGCACCCGGCTGCATCAGGTAAATGGCGCTGCCGCGGCCGAAGTCGTGCTTCTTGCCGTCGCGCGGCCAGTTCTTCTCGTGCGAACCCCAGCCGAGTTCGGCCGGCTGGCAGCCTTCGCCGACGAAGCCGTCCACGGACCAGGTATTGACGAACTCGCCGAGTTCCTTCGGCTTGCTCGACACCTGTGTGTCGCGCTCGGCGATGTGGATGACCTTCACGCCCAGCTTGTGGGCCAGCGCGGCCCACTCGGCCTTGTTCGCCGGCTCGGCGGTCTCGACGCCCGTGTCGGCGGCAAGGTTCAGCAGCGCCTGCTTGACGAAGTGCGAGACCATGCCCGGATTGGCGCCATGCGTCAGCACCGCGGTCGGCGCGTTCTTGCGCGTGTCGCGCAGCGCCAGCGCCTCTTCGCGCAACGCATAGTTGGTGCGCCGCGACGGCGAGAGGGTCGGGTCGGTGTAACCGCCCGGCCAGGGTTCGATGCAGGTGTCGAGGTACAGCGAACCCTTTTCCCAGCAGAACTTGATCAGCGCGATCGACGAGACGTCCACCGACAGGTTGAGCAGGAAGTCGCCGCGGCCGACCAGGGGGTCGAGCACGTTCTTGAAGTTCTCGCGCGTCAGCGTGTGCTTCACGAACTTCACGCCGTATTCCGCCGCGACGCCGGCCCCGGCATCGTCTGCGGAAACGACCGTGATCTGGTCGGCCTGGATGCCGACATGCCGCAGGATCAGGGGCAACACGCCCTGGCCGATGCTGCCGAAGCCGACGAAGATCAGGCGGCCGGGGAACGCGACGTGAACGGGGTAGCTGGTCATGATTGCTTTATTGTGGATTCCTGGGCAGGCGCCGTCCGGATGCGGACGGCGGAACTCAGTTTACCGCGAATCGGCGCCGGACCGGAGTGGGGCCGGCGGCAGGGCATTCAGCCCCGGGCGGTGCCGTCCCGCCAGTGCGGCGGGTAGGTTCGCTCGTACCCCGGCAGCTGCTCCATCCGCCGCAGCCAGCGGGCAATGGCCGGATAGGTGGTTTCCATCGGCAGGAAGCGCGAGCGCAGGTCGCCCGCCTCGCGCTTCTCCATCGCCCGCAGCAGCAGCATGATGCCCGGGAACACGGTCATGTCGGCCGCCGAGGGCTGCTCGCCGACGAGCCAGTCGGACTTGCTGAGCCGCCCCTCGATCGTGCGGGCTTCGCCGCCGACGATGTGCATGGCGCGGGTGACTTCCTCCGACTGCTGGTCGAGCTGGTCCAGGAACACGGCCGAGACGATCTGCGTGACCGACTGCTCCGCATACGCCTGGTACTCGCACAGCACCCGCATGATCGTGCCCGCCTCCTCCGCCGAGCTGCCGAACAGCGGGTACGCGGGATACTTGCGGTCGAGATAGACAAGGCAGGCGAGCGACTCGAACACGACGTAGTCGCCGTCCTTGAGCACCGGCACGCGGCCGCGGGGATTCATCCGCAGCATCTGCGGCGACTTGTGCTCCTGCTTCGAGAACTGCAGCACGTGCGACTCGTAGGGCAGCCGCTTGTATTCGAGCGCGAGCTGGACGCGCCAGGAATACGGGCTGCCGCTGCCCCAGTAAAGTTCGATCATCGTGATCCCTCCGCGTCGTGGCCCTTGCGGCGCGCGCCGTACGGGATTGTACTGGCAGGCAGGCAGGGAGGAAGCGACGATGACATGGCCGATGCTGGTTGGTGCAGAGCAGGCGGCGGAACTTCTCGCCGATCCGCGACTGCGCATCTTCGATTGCCGCTATGAGCTCGCGCGGCCTGCTGCCGGGCGTGAAGCATGGCTGCGCGGCCACTTGCCCGGCGCCGTGCATGTGGACCTGCACCACGACCTGGCAGGCCCGACGACAGCGCGCAGCGGCCGCCACCCGCTGCCGGACGCCGGGGTCTTTGCCGCGCGCCTGCGTGCCTGGGGCGTCGACGATGACTCACTGCTGCTGGCGTATGACGACGCCAGCGGCCTGTGGGCAGCACGGTTCTGGTGGATGACCGCGATCTGGCTCGGTCATCGTCACGTTGCCCTGCTGGACGGCGGCCTCGGGCCTGGACCGGGCATGGCCTGCCGGTGACGACGGAAGTCCCGCCCACACCGCCCACCGGCAACTTCACCGCCCGTGCCGATGCCTCGCGGATCGCGGACGCCGATGCAACGGCCGCGGCCGCGCTCGACCCGGCGTGCCGGGTGCTGGACGCCCGCGCCGGCGAGCGCTTTCGCGGCGAGGTGGAACCGATCGACCCCGTGGCGGGCCACGTTCCCGGCGCGTTGAACCTGCCGTCGTCGACCGTCACGGGTCCGGACGGGCATTTCCTCGCGCCTGCCGCACTGGCGCAGATATTCGGCGCCCGGCTCGGCGGCGTCGCGCCCGCGGCCACCATTGCCATGTGCGGCTCCGGCGTCACGGCCTGCCAGCTGCTGTTTGCCATGGAACACGCCGGCCTGCCGGGAGCAAGGCTCTACCCTGGCAGCTGGAGCGAGTGGTCGAGGAACCCGACGACCAGTCGCGAAGGATAGGGACTGGGGATTAGGGGCAGGGGTTGCGCTCCTTGATCTCATGCTCGCCTTCGAACTGCTGCATCCCTAGTCCCTAACCCCTATCCCCTATCCCAGATTCTGTTTACGTCAGCCCCCACAGTGACTATCGTGCGCGCCTCTTTTTTCCGGCCGCCGTGCCGGCCACAGGTGGAACGAACCAAGCCGTGGAAAATCCTGAACGCAAGACTGGCTACACCGGCCCCTGGAACGTCGAGGATTCGCTCGACCTGTACGGCGTCAACGCCTGGGGCAACGGTTATTTCGGCATCAATGCCGCCGGCCATACGGTCGTGCGTCCCGACTGGACCGAGGGCCGCGAGATCGACCTGCACGAGGTGGTCACGGGCCTGGCCGCGCGCGACCTGTCGACACCGGTCGTGGTCCGCTTCTCGGACATCCTGCGCCACCGGCTGACGCGGCTGCGCGACGCGTTCGCCACGGCGATCGCGGAAAACGAATACAAGAGCCGTTATTGCGCGGTGTTCCCGATCAAGGTCAACCAGCAGCGGCTGGTGGTCGAGGAGATCTACGGCTACGGCCGCGAGTTCGGCTTCGGCCTCGAGGTCGGCTCGAAGCCCGAGCTGCTCGCCGTGATGGCGCTGACCGAGGGCGAATCCGAGCGGCTGATCGTCTGCAACGGCTTCAAGGACGACAGCTACATCGAGGCCGTGATCCTGGCGGCCAAGCTCGGCCGCACCATCATCCCGGTGGTCGAGAACTTCAGCGAGCTGGCGCTGATCCTCAAGCACGCGAAGACCTACGACGTGCGGCCGCGGATCGGCGTGCGGGTCAAGCTGGCGAGCGAGGGCGCCGGCCGCTGGCGCGAATCCTCGGGCGAGAAGAGCAAGTTCGGCCTGTTCGTGACCGAGATCCTCGACCTGTTCGCCGTGCTCAGGGAACAGGGCATGGAGGACTGCCTGCAGCTGATCCACTGCCACCCGGGCAGCCAGCTGCAGGACATCCGCCGCGTCAAGGACGCGGTGACCGAGCTGGCGCACGTCTACGCCGAGCTGAAGCAGATGGGCGCGGGACTGCAGTACATCGACATCGGCGGCGGCCTCGGCGTGGACTACGACGGCAGCCGCACCAACTACGAATCCTCGATGAACTACACGCTGGCCGAGTACGCGAGCGACGTGGTCTACCGCATCGCCAACGTCTGCAACGCGCGCGGCATCGAGCATCCGGTCATCGTCAGCGAGTCGGGCCGCGCGATCGCCGCGCACCACAGCCTGCTGGTCTGCGACGTGCTCGGCAGCTCGCAGCTCGACCGTTTCCGCATCACCGAGGCGGACGAGCAGCAGGTGCGCGACCAGCGCGACATGCCGCAGCCGGTGCGCGACCTGCTCGACGCCTACCGCTCGGTGACCGAGCGCCGGCTGGTCGAGTGCTATCACGATGCGCAGCAGGCGCGCGAGCAGGCGCTGCAGATGTTCAGCGTGGGTTACCTCGGCCTGGCGGCGCGCGGACTGGTCGAGCGGCTGTACTGGGCCACCTGCGCCAGGATCCGCGACCTGTGCCGCCGGCTCGACTCGGTGCCGGAGGAACTCGAGGGCCTCGAGACGATCCTGAGCGACATCTATTTCTGCAACCTGTCGATCTTCCAGTCGCTGCCCGACAGCTGGGCGATCGACCAGTTGTTCCCGATCATGCCCGTGCACCGTCTCGACGAGCGCCCGGCGCGCACCGCGGTGCTGGCGGACATCACCTGCGACTCCGACGGCAAGATCGACCACTTCGTCAGCCTGCGCGAGACCAAGCGCTCGCTCGAGCTGCACGAGCTGAAACCGGGCGAGCCGTATTACCTGGCGTTCTTCCTGGTGGGCGCCTACCAGGAAACGCTCGGCGACCTGCACAACCTGTTCGGCGACACGCACGTCGTGCACATCAAGCTGCACGACGAGGGCGGCTGGTGGATCGAGGAAACCGTCAAGGGTGACTCGGCGGCCGAGGTGCTGCGCTACATGCAGTACGACGTCGAGCGGCTGATTCCGCAGTTTGCGCGCGACTGCGAGCGTGCGGTGCGCGAGGGTCGCATCACGCTGCCGGAAAGCCAGGCGCTGCGGCGCTTCTACGAAGCGGAGCTGGTCGGCTACACCTACCTGGAAGCCTGAGGAAGGGACTAGGGGTTAGGGCAGAGGTGCTGAGTCCGCTGAGCCCCTAGTCCCTAGTCCCTGATCCCTGCCAGCAGCACCGTCACGCCGAGCACCAGGAAGATCGCTGCGGCGATGCGGTGCACGATGTGCATCGGCAGTTTCTTCGCGGCCACTTCACCGAGCAGCACCGCTGGCACGTTGGCGAGCATCATGCCGAACGTGGTGCCGGCCACGACGGCGAACAGCGACGAGTACTTCGCCGCCAGCGCGACCGTCGCGATCTGCGTCTTGTCGCCCATCTCGAGCAGGAAGAACGCGACCAGGGTCGCGCCGAACACGCCGAACCGTGGCGCCGGCTCGGCTCTCCGCCGTCGTCGTACTTGTCCGGGACCAGTGTCCACGCCGCCATCGCGATGAACGACAGGCCGAGGATCCAGCGCATCGCCGACGGCCCGACCAGCGCCGAGATCCAGGCGCCCGCAACGCCCGCCAGCGCGTGGTTCAGCAAGGTGGCGACCAGGATGCCCAGGATGATCGGCACCGGCTTGCGGTACTTCGCGGCCAGCACCAGGGCCAGCAGCTGCGTCTTGTCGCCGATTTCGGCGAGCGCCACGACGCCGGTGGAGACCAGGAATGCTTCCATCAGGCCACCTGAGCACTAAAGGCGGCGCACGGTACACCCGCCGGCGTGACCGCGCCATGCGCATCAGTGCTGTGGGCGAGCCCGGGCAGCATCATGATCGACGTCGCAAGTCATTGAAACTTAACAACCCGGTCATCGGGCCGTCATTGCCGGGCGGTGTAGTGCCGGCCTGCAGGACCAACGCCCAGGCACCCCCATGCTCGAAGAATCTCTCGACCCACGCCCGCTGCTGCCGCTCGACCTTGCCCGGCTGCTGACCACGCCGGCGGCACCGCCCCTGTCGACGGACGACCTGGTCCGGCTCTGGAACGACGACGCCACGTTCTGGACCAACCTGCGTACGCTCGAACACTGGATCGATCGCGCCCGTCGCTGAATCGCGGCGGGCGCCGCGGGTCATGCCGCCGGACACGCGATCCATCCCGCTGCCGCCCACTTTATTGCGCCGCATCAACGATTTAGGTTGCAGTCGCGGCCAACAGCAAGTAGATTCGGCACTGGTCAATATTTGACCATCGTGCGCTGAACGCGCGGATACGGCACCGAAACGCAGCCTCATTACGAGCCGAGTTCCCGGATTCAACTTCTTCGCCTTGCGTGGTGCCGACCCGTCCATGACCCGCCTTTCCCTGGGCAATGTTCCCGTCTCCGCTCCCTGCCGCGGGCAAATCCGGGGGCTGTGATAGGATGCGCGCCGATCGTTGCCCGTACGTGTCTTGCAGGGCGCCTTCTGGCGCCCCCGTTGTTGGCCGAAACGTCTGCGATCAGGTGACAGGCAACGTCGCTGGAGCGCCGCTCATAACCGACGGCGACACACAGACATTCGGCTGCGAACCCCTGTTTTGGATAAGTGTTGAGTAGTGCCGGCCAGGCAATGACGCCTGAGGACCGGGTTTGTGTTCTTTCTGAGGATGTTCGAATGACCAAGATTTACGTGGGCAACCTGCCTTTCACCGCGACGGAACCCGACGTGCGCGAACTTTTCGCCCAGCACGGCACCGTCGAGTCCGTTGCCCTGCCGACCGATCGTGAGACCGGCCGGCCGCGCGGCTTCGGCTTCGTCGAAATGCCCCAGGCTGATGCCCAGCGCGCCATGCAGGCGCTCAACGGCTTCAACATGGGCGGCCGTCCCCTGCGCGTCAACGAAGCGCAGGATCGTCCCCGCACCGGTGGCGGCGGCGGTCGTCCGGGTGGCGGTGGCCGTCCGGGCGGCGGTGGCGGCGGCTACGGCGGTGGTGGCGGCGGCGGTGGCGGCTACGGCGGTGGCGGCGGCGGCGGTCAGCGCCGCTGGTAACCCCGTTCGGGGCTGAGGCTTTACGGCCCGGTCCCGTCCGCTGAACCAGTCCAGGGCGAAGGACGCGGCCTCATGCCGCGTCCTTCAGTCCCGACGCGCTCGCAGTACGATCCGTACGGCGGGGGACGAGCGCGCAACGGACCGTCAGGTCCGTTCGATCACCACAGTTCCCGCAATCGGTTCGCGACATCGATGCGCGGGCCGGCGGCTGCCTGTCGTCCGGGCGGATGGCCAGGCTGCTCGCCTGCCGTGACGCGCTGGAACTTCTGCAACACGGTTTCGGTGAGAAAGCGGCTGCGTGCGCCATGCACGTAACGGTCGCCATGGCTCTGCTGCTGCGTCACGTAGAACCGCACCGGCGCCAGCAGGCGTAGTTCGCTCCGGGCTCGCGTCATCGCCACGTAGAGCAGGCGTCGCTCCTCCTCCAGCAGTTCGGCCCGGCCGGCTGCGAATTCTGACGGGAAGCTGCCGTCGGTCACGTTCAGCACGTACACGGACTCCCACTCCTGGCCCTTTGCCGAGTGCACCGTCGACAGCACCAGGTAGTCCTCGTCCAGCAGCGGATCGCCCGACAGGTCGCCGGTTGCCTGGGGAGGGTCCAGGGTGAGTTCGGTGACGAACGACTCGCGCGTCGGATGCTGCAGGCTCAGGCGCTCGAGCTGGTCGAGATCGCCGCGGCGTGCCGGGGCGGATTCGTAGAGCCGCTCGAGCTGCGGCTCGTACCACTGCCGTACGCGCGCAACCTGCCCGTCCCACGGCGCGTGCTCGGCCGCAATCGCTCCCAGCAGCGCGGTGAGCGGCGCCCACGCCGCGCGCGCCGCGGCCGGCACGGGGTGGGCGGCCAGCGCCGGCCAGGCGAAACCCGCCGCCTCGAACGCCTCGCAGGCCCGCTGTGCATTGGCAGGGCCCATTCCGGGCAGCAGCTGCAGGACACGGAATGCGGCGATGCGGTTGCGCGGGTTGTCGGCCCAGCGCAGCAGGGCCAGCAGGTCCTTGACGTGCGCCGCCTCGAGGAACTTGAGCCCGCCGTACTTCACGAACGGGATGTTCCGTCGCATCAGTTCCAGCTCGAGCACGTCGCTGTGGTCGGCATTGCGAAACAGCACCGCCTGCCGCCGCAGGTCCACGCCGCGCTCGCGTGCTTCCAGCACGCTGTCCGCGACGAACGCCGCCTGCGCCTGCTCGTCCAGCACCGTGACGTACTGCGGCAGCGCGCCTGCCCCGCGCACGCTGTGCAGGTGCTTGCGGTACTGGCGTCCGCCCTCGGCCATCAGCACATTGGCGGCATCCAGCACTTCCTGCGTCGACCGGTAGTTCTCCTCGAGCGTGACGATGCTGGCTGGCGGCGAGAAGCAGCCGGGGAACCCGAGGATGTTGTCGACGCTGGCGGCACGAAAGGAATAGATCGCCTGCGCGTCGTCGCCGACCACGGTGAGACCGGCGCCGTCGGGCTTCAGCCGCAGCAGGATCTCGGCCTGGACGACGTTCGTGTCCTGGTATTCATCCACCAGCACGTGATCGAAGCGGGCCCCGATCTCCTGCGCGAGCCCGGCGTCGGCGGCCATGACGTGCCAGTAGAGCAGCAGGTCATCGTAGTCGAGCACCTGCTGCTCCAGCTTCGCCTCGACGTAGGCGCGGCAGAGCTGCGTGAGCTGCTCCTCCCAGTCGAGGCACCACGGGTACACCGTCTCCAGCGTATGGCGCAACGGGCGCTGCGTATTCACGCGATGGGAGTAGATGCCGAGGCAGGTGTCCTTGCGCGGGAAGCGCTTCGTCGTCTGCGAGAACCCGAGCCGGTGCCGCACGACGTCCATCAGGTCCGCCGCGTCGCCGCGGTCCAGCACGCTGAAGCCCGGATCCAGGCCCAGGCGCGGCGCGTACTCACGGATCAGGCGGTTGCCGACCGAATGAAACGTGCCCGACCACGGCAGGCGCAGGCTGGCAGGAGCCCGGCGTGACGTCGCTCCAGCCTGGGCCGCCAGCGCCTCCGCAATCACGCCCTGCGCGCGACGCGTCATCTCGAGGGCCGCGCGGCGCGTGAAGGTGAGCAGCAGCATCCGTTCCGGCGGCACGCCGCCGAGCAGCAGGTGCGCCACGCGGTGCGCCAGCGTGCTGGTCTTGCCGGTGCCCGGCGCCGGCGATGATCAAGCAGGGGCCGGACTCGACGCGGCCGCCGCCCGGCCGAACCGTGCAGCGCGGCGGTCCGTTGCGCGGGGTTGAGCGTGGCGAAGGCGGCGTTGGCGACGGCGCTCATGGGCAGCCGAAACTATAGGCGGGGACTGTATGGATATCCAGTTACAAGGCGACTAGGGTTTGCGCGGGAGCGGGACCAGTAAGATGCCGGCGCAGGGGTGTGGGCTGCACTGCAAAAGGGCTGGCCAGCCAATGATGACCGAAAGGCAGACAGTGACGAATTCGACATCGGCAGCGTCGCATGCGCGTGGCGTTTTCACTGGCGCTCGTCTTCCTGACCTTCAATCCCGACCGGGCACTCGTACTTCCACTGGCTGCAGCGAACCGTGACGCCGATCCAGCCGCGTGGTCGTGATCGCCGGCATCCTGCTGCTCGGCGGCTGGCTGTTCTTCATCCGCGCGACCTTCTCGTCGATGGGAACGACCGGCGTCGTGCTGCTGCTCGCGCTGTTTGCCGCGATCATCTGGTGGATGGTGAAGGCCGGCTGGCTGTCGACGCGCCGACAAGTCGGCGATGGCCTGGGTGGTGCTGACCTGCCTCGGACTGCTGCTCGGCATCGGCATGTCGTGGGCGCACATCCGCGCGCGCATTCCGGGCCAGGCGTCGGTCGACCGCGTCGACCAGTAGCCGTTGCCGCCAGCACGCAAGGAGTCCCGATGAGCAAGCGACGCGCCGCAGCCGGACCGCTACCCGTCACAGCCGCGCACGTGACGGCGCTCGACCTGCCGCTGCCGCCGCGCGAGTCGCTGCCGCCCGACCTGCAGAAGTACTTCCGCCTCTGCGACGAGAAGATCGGCTTCCTGCCGAACGTGCTCGCCGCCTACGCTTTCGACGAGAAGAAGCTGCGCGCGTTCATCGGCTTCTACAACGAGCTGATGCTCGAGGAGTCGCCGCTCAGCAAGCTCGAGCGGGAGATGATCGCGGTGGTCGTGTCCTCGGCCAATCGCTGCTACTACTGCCAGGTGGCGCACGGCCAGGCAGTCCGCGAACTTTCCGGCGACCCGGCGCTCGGCGAGTTGCTGGTCATGAACTACCGCGCGGCGGCGCTGACGCCGCGGCAGCGGGCGATGCTCGACTTCGCGCACAAGTTGACCGTGACGCCCGCGGCGATCGTCGAGGAGGATCGCGCCGCGCTGCGTGACGCGGGATTCGACGAGCGCGCGATCTGGGACATCGCCGCGGTGGCGGCATTCTTCAACCTGACGAACCGCATGGCGAATGCGGTCGACATGATGCCGAACCCGGAATATCACGCGAAGAGCCGCTGACCGTCCCGCTTGAAGGCGTGCCAGCCGCCGGCCTACCATGCCCGACCATCGCCGCGACTGGAGAGTCTTCGTGAACCTGCGACATTTCCATCAACGCCTGCTGCTCGCCTGCTCGCTGCTCGGCCTGCTCGCGCTCACCGGCTGCGCCTCGGGCCCGACGATCCGCAGCAACGTCGATGCAAGCGTGGATTTCAAGAGCTTCCGCACGTTCGGCTTCATCGAGCCGCTCGCCACCGATCGCGCGGGCTACCAGTCGCTGGTTTCGCAGCAGCTGGTGGCTTCGGCCGAGCGCGAACTGGTGGCCCGGGGCCTGCAGCGCACGGACACCAACCCGGACCTGCTGGTGAATTTCAGCGCCAACCTCGACCAGCGGCTGCGCGTCACGCAGACGCCGGTGATGAACTCGCGCAGCTTCAACAGCCACCGGCGGGGCTTCTACAGCACCTGGCCGATGTACCAGCAGACCGAGATCCGCCAGTACACCAAGGGCACGCTCGGCATCGACATCGTCGACGCCGCCCGGCGGCAGCTGGTCTGGGAAGGCTTCGCCCTGGGCCGGGTCACGCAGCGGACGACCGACAACCTCGGGCCCGTGCTCGATGCGGCGGTCGTGGATATTTTCCGCAGGTTCCCGCTGCCGCCGAAGTAGGCGTCGTCACGCGCGCTGCAGCCGAACCTGTCTTGCCCGGGTCGCAGGGCCTGGTCAGTTTGCGTCGTCGATCCTTGGGGGAACTACCGATGAAGCGCTTCGCCGCCCTGGCCATTTCCACGCTGTTCGCAGTCGCCGCGATGGCGCAGACGCCCACCGCCGAACTTGCCAGGCCCTCGCCCGATGCACGCCACTTCGTCATCCTGTCGACCGGGGGCAAGCACGGCGACTCCTGGGCCTGGACGCTGCCCGACGGCACGCGCGTGAGCCGGGAGAGCCTGAACCTGCGCGGCCAGGTCTGGGAGATTGACACCAGCGTTACCACGGGCACTGACGGCATGCCGGCCAGACTCGTAGTGCGCGGCGTCACTCCGCAGGGCGATGCCGCCGAGACCTTCTCGATTGCCGAAGGGCAAGCCACGTGGCAAAGCCCGGTCGACAAGGGCTCCGCTGCCTATTCCGCACCGCGCCATTACGCGAGCTTCGGCGGCACCATGGACACCAATGCCGCCTTCATCGAGCGGCTGCTCGACGCGCCGGGTCGGACGCTCGAACTGCTGCCCAGTGGCAGGGCCTCCGCCGAGAAGCTGACGACCCTCGAGGTCGGCGAGGGTGAGCGTCGGCAGGCGATCACGTGCTGGTCGGTGACCGGCATCAGTAATTCGCCGATCCCGGTGTGGACCGACTCAAAAGGCAGGTTCTTCGGCGTCAATTTCGGGCTCGCATGGCTGCCGGCCGGTTACGAGGCTGCCCTGAAGCCCACCGAGCAGGCACAGAACGACGCTCTCGCCGCCGCAGTCGCCAGGACGAGCAAGTCGCTGCCGAGAGTTCCCAGCGGGCCGGTCGCTTTCACCGGGGTCCGCCTCTACGACGCCGACGCGCAGCGTTTCCTGGCCGACCAGACAGTGGTCGTGATCGACGGCCGGATCGCCGCCGTCGGTCCGGCCGCGTCGACTGCGGTACCGGCCGCCGCCGAACGCATCGACGGTCACGGCAAGACACTCCTGCCCGGGCTCTGGGACGCCCACATGCACGTCGGCAACGATTACACCGGCTTCCAGGCACTCTCGATGGGCGTCACCTCGGTGCGCGATCCCGGCAACAGCGACACCGCGACCTTGTCGCGCGCCACACGCCGCGCACGGGGCGAGCTGCTGTTTCCCAATGTCTATGCTTCGTCGCTGATCGATGGCAAGGGGACCTACACGGCGCAGGTCGCCAACGTCGCGACGAGCGAAGCGGAGGCCATCGCGCTGGTCCAGGCCGCCAAGGCCAACGGCTTCACCGGCGTGAAGTTCTACGGCACCGTTGATCCGCAGTGGCTTCCCGCCGCGATCGCGGAGGCCCACAAGCTGGGGATCCACGTGCACGGCCATGTCCCGGCGGGCATCAGGCCGCTCGCTGCCGTCAATGCCGGCTACGACGAGATCACGCACATCAACTGGATCATGATGCAGGCGATGCCCGACAGCGTCATCCAGGTTTCAAACGGCATCGCGCGTTTCGAGGGGCCGGGACGCTACGGCAAGGATGTCGACCTGGGCGGCGAGCCGATGAAGTCCTTCGTTGCCACGCTGGCGGCGAAGAAAATTGTCAGCGACCCGACGATGGCGGTATTTGAATCGCTGTACGTTCCGGAGAATGGCGATCTCTCGCCGTCTTACGCACCTTTCGTCGGCACGCTGCCGCCCACGGTAGAGCGCGGCTTCCGCTCGGGAGGTTTTGCGGTACCCAAGGACCTCACCCGCGCCGACTACCGCGCGAGCTGGGCAAAGATGGTCGAGCTCCTCAGGCGGATGCACCAGGCCGGTGTCCCGATCGTTGCAGGCACCGACGGCACCGGAATCGAACTCGTCCGCGAACTGGAAATCTACACTGAAGCCGGCATGACGCCCGCCGAAGCACTCGCCACGGCGACCATCGTCCCGGCGCGCCTGGTCGGCGCCGACAAGACCACGGGATCGATCGCCGTTGGCAAGACGGCCGACCTTTTTCTCGTCGAAGGCGATCCCTCGTCCCGGATCGGCGACCTGCGGCAGACCCGTCTCGTCATGATGGGCGACAAGCTGATGGATGCCGACGCGCTGCGGACGGCGGCGGGCTTTGCGGGCCGCCCGAAATAGGAAGTCCCCGCCGCCGAGCTAGCGCACGAGCTCCATGATCCTGCGCTTGAAGTCGTTGTACGGCGGATAGCGCATCGGCGCATCGAAGCGGAAGCTGCGCTTCATCACCGGCTTCATGTGGCTGAACGTCTCGAACCCGTACCAGCCCGTGTAGCGGCCCATGCCGCTGTTGCCGATGCCGCCGAACGGCAGTTCGGGCGAGACCATGAAGATCACGGCGTCGTTGATGCAGACGCTGCCGGCGCTGAGCTTCGCCAGCACCGCGTCTTCCAGCGCCTTGCTCTTCGAAAACACGTACAGCGCGAGCGGCTTCGGCCTGTCGGCGACGAACTTGATCGCGTGGTGCATGTCGTCGACGGTGATCACGGGCAGCACCGGCCCGAAGATCTCCTCCTGCATCAGCTCCGAGTCGGGCGCAGGATCGAGCACGATCGTGGGCGCGACGTAGCGCTGCGCGATGTCCACCTGCCCGCCCGTGTGTATCTTCTGCCCCTCGAGCAGCCTGGCGAAGCGCGCCGCATGGCGCTCGCTTGCGATGCGGCAGTAGTCGGGGCTCTGGCTCGGGTCGTCGCCGTAGAACTCCTTGATCTTCGCCGCCAGCATGTCGGTGAACTCGGCCGCCACCGACCTGTGCACCAGCACGTGATCGGGCGCGACGCAGGTCTGGCCGGCATTGATGAACTTGCCCCAGGCGATGCGCGAGGCCGCCACCGCGAGATCGGCGCTCTTGTCGACCAGGCAAGGGCTCTTGCCGCCGAGCTCCAGCGTGACCGGGGTGAGATGCTTCGCCGCCGCGGTCATCACGATGCGCGCGACCGTCTCGTTGCCGGTGTAGAGAATGTGGTCGAACTTCTTCTCGAGCAGTTCGGTCGTCTCCGGCACGCCGCCCTCGACCACGGCGAAGGCGTCATTGTCGAGGTAGCGCGGAACCAGGCGCGCGAGCGCCGCCGAGGTGTGCGTGGTGATCTCGGACGGCTTCATCACCGCGCAGTTGCCCGCCGCGATCGCGCCGACCAGCGGGGCGCAGACCATCGACAGCGGGTAGTTCCACGGCGCAATGATCAGCACCACGCCCTTGGGCTCGGGCTGGATGTAGCTGCTGCCGGGCATTGCCATCATCGGCGTCGACACGCGCTTGGCCCGTGCCCAGCGGCGCAGGTGCCTGCGGGCGTACTTCGTCTCGCTCTCGACGAAGCCGAGTTCGCTGAGCGCGGTCTCGAACCGGCACTTGTGCAGGTCGGCCTGCAGCGCCTCGGAAAAATCGGCGGCGTGCTCGCGCATCATGCGCTCGAGTTCGGCCAGCTGCTGCAGGCGCCATTCCAGGGGCCGCGTCTTGCCGGTCGCAAAGGTCGCGCGCAGCCGCGCGAGCGTTTCCGGAATATTCGTCGTCATGGTCGCCTCCCGGCGCAGCCCGTCCCCTCTCGACCTGCAACGCTATCACAGGCCGGGCTGGCTTGGTGCGGTGCACCAACCGCAGAATGCGGGCTCCAGGGCAGCAGGCATCGGCATGACCGTCACGGTACGCAAGATTTACGAAGGCAAGGTGCTGCGGCTCAACATCGAGCGGGTCACGCTGCCGAACGGTGCCGTGGCCGAGCTCGAGATCGCGCACCATCCAGGCGGTGCCTGCATCGTCGCGCTCGACCGGGATGGCTGTGTCTGCCTGTTGCGGCAGTTCCGGCATGCGGCCGGCGGCTGGATCACTGAACTGCCGGCCGGCAAGCTGGACGAGCGGGAGCCGCCCCTCGACTGCGCCCGACGGGAGCTGGCGGAGGAAACAGGCATGACCGCCGGCCAGTGGGACGACCTGGGGTACTTCTTCAGTTCGCCCGGGGTCTTTACCGAAGTCATCCACGTGTTTCTCGCCCGCGGGCTGACCCCCTGTGCTGCCGCGCCGGAGCAGCACGAGGTGTTCGAGGCCCATTGGCTGCCACTGGCCGAGGCGCTGGCACAGGCCTCGGACGGACGCCTGCAGGACGCCAAGACGATCACCGGGCTCCTCTGGGCCGCCACGCGGATCCGGCAGGAACGGCAGGACGGATCGGCCGCGAGGGCCCGGAATGTGATGCAGTTCGTACTTCCATTGCTCCGGTTTTTGTAACATCGGGGTGGGGCGCCGGTCGCCCCGAGAGGCTTTGAACGCCATGAAGCAGGACAAGACAGGCAAACCTCCGGCGTCGCAACCGCCGCAGCGTGATGACGCACCCGATCCGGGCCGGCTGGCCGAGGACGATCGGGGCAACATCACCTGGCAGTGGGCGGACGACGACGAACTGCAGGCCGACGACACCGGCGGCTCGCTGACCCGCCTGCAGGCGCTGGTCGATCCCAAGCTCGACGTGGTCGACGACCGGGCGGCTCGCCGCATTCTTCCGCTGACAACTACAAGGGGCTGACCACCGGCTACAACCCGTACAACAGCGGGGCGCTGGGCAAGTCCGCCTGGAAAAAGAAGCGAAGCATGCAGGAACTGTCCAAGTGGATCGAAACCAAGCGCGCAGTCGAGTCCAAGAAGGACGAGTGACTGGCCGCGCGTGCGAGTCTTTGGCATCGTCGGTCGCAGGAATTCGGGCAAGACGCACCTGGTGACGCGGCTCGTGCGCCTCGCGACCGGCCGCGGCCTGCGCACCTCCACCGTCAAGCATGCCCATCACGCCTTCGATGTCGACCAGCCGGGCAAGGACAGCTGGCTGCATCGCGAGGCGGGCGCGCACGAGGTGCTGGTCGCGTCGGGTGCGCGCTGGGCGCTGCTGCACGAACACCGCGGGACGGCCGAACCTCCGCTCGCGGAGCTGCTGGCGCGATTGTCGCCGTGTGACCTGTTGCTGGTCGAAGGCTTCAAGCACGAGGTGAATCCGCGGCTCGAGGTCTATCGCGCGAGTTGCGGCCAGCCGCCGCTCGCGCTGGCGGACGACGGCATCTGCGCCGTCGCGACGGACGATGCCGCAATCTTCCGCGGCCGGCCGGGGTTGCAGTGCCTGCCCCTCGACGACGAGGCGGCGGTGCTCGACTACATGCTGTCGCGCGCCTGAGCCGCGCGTGCGATTGCAGAAGGCAGTTCGTCCAGCCCGGCGATGGTGAGCGACGGTGCGTCGGACGCGCGCGGCCAGCGGGACGCGTCGCGATTCAGCCACACCGGCACCAGTCCGGCGGCGCGCGCGCCCTCGACGTCCGCCTCCGGATCATCACCCACGTGCACGGCCTCGTGCGCCGCCAGGCCCACGCGCGCGAGCAGCAGGGCGAAGATGCGCGGGTCAGGCTTCATCATGCCGGCGTCGCGCGCCGCCAGGTTCGCCTCGAAGTAGTTGCCCAGGCCGATCACGCCGAGGTCGGCGTTGCCGTTGCTGAGGGCGAACAGGCGATAGTCGCGCACCAGCCGGTCGAGCACGGGCAGGACGTCGTCATACAGGGTGACGGCATTGCGGGCGCGGTAGAAGACCTCGAACGCCTCGTCCGCCATCGACTCGCCATAGCCGGCCTCGCGTGCGTGGGTACGCAATGCCTCGAGCCTCAGCCAGGTGAAGTCATGGCGCATGGCCGGGTGCTCGATGGCCATGCGGGCACGGACATCCCGCATGGAATGCAGGTCGTGCCGCTCGGTGACGCGCGGATAGTGCTGCAGCAGGAAATCGTGCATCGCGTGTTCCGCGCGCACGATGACGGGCTGCACATCCCACAGCGTATTGTCGAGGTCGAAGATGATCGCGCGGATGCTGCCCATTGCCTTGCCGTGAGATGCGCCGCCGGCGGCGGTCAGCGCGGTCCACGCTCCTCGAGGAATTCCGCCAGCACCGCCGCAGTGTGCGAGCGTCCCGGCACGGCCGCCAGCGCCTCCGGCGGGCCTTCGAGCACGACCTTGCCGCCGCCGGAGCCGCCCTCGGGGCCAAGGTCGACGACCCAGTCGGCCTCCGCGATCACGTCCAGGTTGTGCTCGATCACGACGACCGTGTTGCCGGCATCCACCAGCCGGTGCAGCACCCGCACCAGCTTCTCGACGTCGGCCATGTGCAGACCCACGGTGGGTTCATCCAGCACGTACAGGGTCTGCGCCGGCTTCTCGCGCCCCGGACGCAGGCGCGCAAGCTCGGTGACGAGCTTGATGCGCTGCGCCTCGCCGCCCGACAGCGTCGGGCTCGGCTGGCCGAGCGTCAGGTAGCCGAGGCCCACGTCCTGCAGCAGCGTCAACGCATGATGCACCCTGGGGTGCGCCGCAAAGAACTCAGCCGCATCGTCGACACTCATCGCCAGCACGTCGCCGACGCTGCGGTCGCGCCAGGTCACGGCCTGTGTCTCGGCATTGAAGCGACGGCCGCCGCAGACATCGCACAGCACCTTCACGTCCGGCAGGAAACTCATCTCGATCGTCTGCAGGCCCTGCCCTTCGCAGGCTTCGCAACGGCCGCCGGCCGTGTTGAAGGAAAAGCGGCCGGGACCGAAGCCGCGGACCCTGGCGTCGGTCGTGCCGGCAAACAGCTTGCGCACGTCGTCCCAGAAGCCGACGTAGGTCGCGGGGCACGAGCGCGGTGTCTTGCCGATGGGTGTCTGGTCCACCTCGAGTACCCGCGCGATCGCCTCCGCGCCCTCGATGCTCGCGCAACCCACCCACGGCGGCGGCTTGCGCCTGCCCGGCTGCGCCGTGCGCGCGCTCATGTTGGCGTGCAGCACGTCGCGGGCCAGCGTCGACTTGCCGGAGCCCGACACGCCGGTGACCACGGTCAGGCGGCCGAGCGGGAAGCGGGCCCGGGCCTTGCGCAGGTTGTGCAGATGCGCGCCGCGCACGACCAGGCCCGGCGCTGACCTCGGCACGGGACGTCGCGGAACCAGCGGATGCCGCAACGGGTTTGCCAGGAAGCGGCCGGTCAGGGACTGCGGCGACGCGATCAGGTCGGCGACGGTCCCCTCGCCCACCACCTGGCCCCCGCGCGTGCCGGCACCGGGTCCCAGGTCCAGCAGGTGGTCGGCACGACGGATGGTTTCCTCGTCGTGCTCGACCACCAGCAGCATGTTGCCCTTGCGACCCAGGCTCTGCAGTGAATCGAGCAGGATGCGGTTGTCGCGCGGGTGCAGGCCGATGGTCGGTTCGTCCAGCACGTAGCAGACGCCCTGCAGGTTGGAGCCGAGCTGCGCCGCCAGGCGGATGCGCTGCGCCTCGCCGCCGGAGAGCGTTGGCGCAGCGCGGTCCAGCGAGAGATAGCCGAGCCCGACGTCCCGCAGGAAAGACGAGGCGCGACGTTGCCTCGGCCTGCAGGTCACGCGCGATCCCGGCCTCGCGGCCCTGCAGGCGCAGGTCCGCGAAAAACTGCAGCGCCTGCGCCACCGGCAGTGCCGACAGCTCGGCGATCGAGTGGCCACGGAAGCGAACGTGGCGCGCGACGGGATTCAGTCGCTGCCCGGCACAGGCGCCGCAGGGCGCTGCCTCGCCCTCGAACCAGTCGTTCCACACCGTTTCCTCGCCGGACTGCTCCGCGTCGAAACCGCTGATCTGCAGCCCGGTGCCGAAGCAGTCCTCGCACCAGCCATGCTTCGAGTTGTAGGAGAACAGCCGCGGATCCGGCTCCGGGAAGCTGCGCGCGCAGGACGGGCAGGCGCGCCGCGTCGAGAACACGCGCGTGCGGCCGCGCTCGACGACGTGCGCGACGCCCTTGCCGAACTCGAGGGCGCTGGCGAGCGCTGCCCGCAATGCCGGCTCGGTGGCGGCCCCGACCTTGACGGCACCGAGCGGCAGCTCGATCGTGTGCTCGCGGAAACGGTCGAGCCGCGGCCACTTCGCGCTGGGCTGCAGCTCGCCATCGACCCGCAGGTGGTCATGTCCCCTGGCCAGCGCCCATTTCGCCAGGTCGGTGTAATAGCCCTTGCGCGCGATCACGAGCGGCGCCATGAATTCGATGGTGCGTCCCTTCGCCTCGCGCAGCAGCAGCGCCGCGATCGAGTCCGCCGACTGCGGCGCGATCGCCACGTCGCAGTCGGGACAGAACTGCACGCCGAGCTTCACGTACAGCAGGCGCAGGAAATGATGCACCTCGGTGAGCGTGCCGACCGTGCTCTTGCGGCCGCCGCGGCTGGTGCGCTGTTCGATCGCGACGGTGGGCGGGATACCGAAGATCGCGTCCACGTCGGGCCGCGAGGCGGGTTGCACGAACTGGCGGGCGTAGGCGTTGAGCGATTCCAGGTAGCGCCGCTGGCCCTCGGCAAAGACGATGTCGAACGCAAGCGTGGACTTGCCCGACCCGGAGACTCCGGTCAGCACGGTCATGCCGCTGCGCGGCAGCGTGACGTCGATGTCGCGCAGGTTGTGCTCGCGCGCGCGATGCACGACGATCGAGTCGTGCGCCCGGTCGGCGACCGCGTCGCGGACGACGGGCGGCAGCGCCGCAGTCGGCAGCAGCGCGTGGCCGGCCCGCAGCACCGCCGCACGCTCGGTGTCGTGGTCGAGCAGGGCACGGCCCGTGTGCGACAGCGGCGACGCCCGGACCTGGTCGGGCGTCCCGGCCACCAGCAGGCGTCCACCCGCATCGCCACCCTCGGGGCCGAGGTCGAGTATCCAGTCGGCCGCACGAATGACGTCGATGTTGTGCTCGATCACGAGCAGGGAGTGGCCAGCGTCGAGCAGGCGCCCGAACGCGCCCAGCAGCCTGGCCACGTCGTCGAAGTGCAGGCCGGTGGTCGGTTCATCGAACAGGAACAGCGAGCCCCGCGCGGCCTTGCCGGGCCTGACGTCGGCCAGGTGACCGGCCAGCTTCAGGCGCTGGGCTTCGCCGCCGGACAAGGTCGGCACCGGCTGGCCGAGTCGCAGGTACTCGAGGCCGACGGCCGCCAGCGGCTCGAGCCGCGCCAGCACCTCCGCATCGTCGGAAAAGAACGCGACCGCCTCGGAGACCGTCATTTCCAGCACGTCGGCGACGCTCTGCGGCGCGCCGCCGTGCCGCTGGATGCGCACCTCGAGAATCTCGGGCCGGAACCGCCTGCCGTCGCAGTCCGGACAGCGCAGGTAGACGTCCGACAGGAACTGCATCTCGACGTGCTCGAAGCCATTGCCGCCGCAGGTCGGGCAGCGGCCGTTGCCCGAGTTGAAGCTGAACGTGCCCAGCGTGTAGCCGCGCTGGACTGCCAGCGGATCGCGCGCGAAGCGCTTGCGGATCGCGTCGAAGGCGCCAACGTAGCTCGCCGGATTCGACCGCGTGGTGCGCCCGATCTGGGTCTGGTCGACCAGCACGACGTCGTCGATCAGTCCGGCGCCCTCGAGCGCCCGATGTGCGCCCGGCGTCTCGGTCGGCTTGCCCTGCGCGCGCCGCAACGCCGCGTACAGGACGTCCTGGACCAGCGTGGACTTGCCGGAACCCGACACGCCCGTCACGCAGACCAGCCGCTGCAGCGGCACCTCGACGTCGAGTTCCTTCAGGTTGTGCTCGGTCGCGCCGAGGATGCGTATCCGCGGCCCATCGGCAGGCGGCGGCCCGCGCGTGCCGAGGGCCGTCACGGCATCCAGCCGGCCGGACAGGTACCTGGCGGTGAGCGTGTCCGAGCGGGCCGCCAGTTCCGCGGGCGATCCCTCGAACACGATGCGGCCGCCGTGCTCCCCGGGACCCGGGCCCATGTCGAGGATGCGATCGGCGGCGAGCATGATCTGCGGATCGTGCTCCACCACCAGCAGCGAGTTGCCGTTGTCGCGCAGCCGGTGCATCACCTCGATCACGCGGCGCATGTCCCGCGGGTGCAGTCCGATCGACGGCTCGTCCAGCACGAACAGCGTGTTCACCAGCGAAGTGCCGAGCGCCGTCGTCAGGTTGATGCGCTGCACCTCGCCGCCGGAAAGCGTGCGTGACTGCCGGTCGAGCGTCAGGTAACCCAGGCCGACCCGGACCAGGAAGCCGAGCCGCGAACGGATCTCGCCCAGCAGCTGGTCGGTGGCCTCGTCGAGCGGCGGCGGCAGCGCCAGGCGCTCGAAGAACGCGCGGCAGGCATCGAGCGGCAGCAGCATCAGGTCGTGCAGGTTGAATCCGCGCCGCGACTCGCCGTCATCGCCAAGCCGCCACAGCAGCGCCTCTTCCTTCAGCCGCGCACCCTTGCACGCGGGGCACGGCGTGTAGCTGCGGTACTTTGCCAGCAGCACGCGCACGTGCATCTTGTAGCTCTTGGTCTCCAGCCACTGGAAGAAGCGCCGCACGCCGTACCAGACCTTCTTTTCCCAGCGGCCTTCGCCGTCGATGACCCATTGCTGCTGCTCGGGCGTCAGGTCGCGCCATGGCGTGTCGAGCGGAATGCCGCGCTTCCTGGCAAAGCGCAGCAGGTCTTCCTGGCATTCGCGGTTCGATTCCGTCTGCCACGGCCTGATCGCGCCGCCGCGCAGGGTCTTGCCGGAGTCTGGGATGACGAGGCCGTAATCGATGCCGATCACGCGACCGAAGCCGCGGCAGGTCTCGCAGGCGCCGAGCGGCGAGTTGAACGAGAACAGGCTGGGCGAAGGGTCGCGATAATGGATGTCGCAGTCGGCGCAGTGCAGGTCGGTCGAGAACCGCCACACCACCTCTTCCCCCTCTCCCGCGCTTCTGCTCCCTCTCCCGCGGCAGCGGGAGAGGGTGCGCAGCGGGTGAGGGTTGGGGTGAGGGCAGCCGCACATTCACCCGCCCGCGACCCACGCGCAACGCCGCCTCCAGCGCATCGATGACCCGTCCGCGCTCGACGCCACCGAGCCGGAAGCGGTCCTGGACCACCTCGATGCAGGCGGCGTCCTGCGCATGGACGCGGGTGTAACCCTGCTGACCGAGCAGCTGCAGCACCTCGGTTGCGCTGAAGTTCTCCGGCACCGGCACCGGAAAGGTGACCAGCAGCCGTGGATCGTCCAGCGTAGCCGTGCGCTGCAGCAGCGCGCCGAACACGGACTCCGGTGTATCCCGGCGCACCGGGCCGGCGCAATTGCGGCAATGCAGCCTTGCGGCGCGCGCATACAGCAGCTTGAGGTGGTCGTTCAGCTCCGTCATGGTGCCGACCGTCGAGCGCGAGGTGCGCACCGGGTTGGTCTGGTCGATGGCAATCGCGGGCGGGATGCCCTCGATGCGATCCACCTGCGGCTTGTCCATGCGGTCGAGAAACTGCCGTGCATACGGCGAGAATGTCTCGACGTAGCGCCGCTGGCCCTCGGCATAGACCGTGTCGAAGACGAGCGAGGACTTGCCCGAACCGGACACGCCGGTGACGACGACGAGCTGCCGCAGCGGCACGTCGAGGTCGAGGCCGCGCAGGTTGTTCTGGCGGGCCCCGCGGATGCGGATGCTGTCGTGTGGCGAACTGGACATGGACAGGGGTTTGCCCGGGGCGGATCGGGCATTCACACGCTACCACGTTCCGCGGGAATCGCAGATACTCGCGCGATAACGAAATCCATGCCAGTGGGTGACCAGATGCGGTTCCTTTCCGCCTTGATGCCGCGCGAGACACGGTTTTTCGACTATTTCGACCGCCACGCCGCCCTGATCGTCGAGGGCAGCGCCGCCGTGGTCGAACTGGTCACGCATTACAGCGACACCGAGCGCAGGGCGCGGCTGATCCAGCGCATCGGCGACATCGAGCGCAGCGCCGACAAGATCACGCACGAAACGATCTCCGTGCTGCATTCCACGTTCATCACGCCGTTCGACCGCAACGACATCCACCGGCTGATCTCCGGCATGGACGACGTGCTGGACCTGATGCAGGACGCGGCCGAGTCGATGCACCTGTTCGACATCCAGACGCTGCCGCCCGCCTCGGCGGAAATGGCGGAGCTTCTGCACCGCTGCTCGGGCCAGGTGCAGGCCGGGGTGGCGCTGCTGCGCTCGATGGACAACGCCGAGAAGGCGCTGGCGATCACCGAGCTCATCGACCAGATCGAGAGCGAGGCCGACCGGGTGTCGCGCGACGGCATCTCGCGCCTGTTCCGCGAGGAACAGGACGTGCGGCAGCTGATCAAGCACAAGAACGTCTACGAGTACCTCGAGAACGCCATCGACAAGTGCCAGGACGTGGCCAACGTGATCGAGTCGGTGGTCGTGGAAAACGTCTGATGGGTCCCGAGCTGACGATCCCGCTGGGCACGCTCGTCCTGCTGGTCGCGCTGGCGCTCGCCTTCGACTTCATGAACGGCTTCCACGACGCCGCCAACTCGATCGCGACCGTGGTCTCCACCGGCGTGCTGCGGCCGCACTACGCCGTGGCGTGGGCTGCGTTCTTCAACTTCGTCGCCATCTTCATCTTCCACCTGAAAGTCGCGGCGACCGTCGGCAAGGGCATCGTCGAGCCCGCCGCCATCGACCAGTACGTGATCTTCGGCGCGCTGCTGGGCGCCATCGCCTGGAACCTGATCACCTGGTACTACGGCATCCCGTCCAGCTCCTCGCACGCACTGATCGGCGGCATGGTCGGCGCGACGATCGCCAAGGCCGGCACCGACCCGCTGGTGGTCAAGGGGCTGGTCAAGACCGTGACTTTCATCTTCGTCTCGCCGCTGCTGGGGATGACGCTCGGCGCACTGCTGATGATCGCCGTGTCGTGGATCTGCCTGCGAGCGGCGCCGCGCAAGGTCGATCGCTGGTTCCGCCGGCTGCAGCTCATGTCGTCTGCCGCCTACAGCATCGGCCACGGCAGCAACGATGCGCAGAAAACCATGGGCATCATCTGGCTGCTGCTGATCTCGGCCGGCGTCACGGCGAGGGATGCGGCGATGCCGCCGAACTGGGTCATCGTGAGCTGCTACATCGCGATCGCGCTCGGCACGATGTTCGGCGGCTGGCGCATCGTGAAGACCATGGGCCAGAAGATCACCAAGCTGCGCCCGGTGGGCGGCTTCGCCGCCGAGACGGGCGGCGCCATCACGCTGTTCCTGGCCACGGGCCTCGGTATCCCGGTGTCGACGACGCACACGATCACCGGCGCGATCGTCGGGGTCGGCTCGGCCCACCGCGCGCGCGCCGTGCGCTGGGGCGTCGCCGGCAACATCGTGATCGCCTGGATAGTGACCATGCCGGCCGCGGCGATCATGGCCGCACTGGCCTACTACGTTGGCCGCTGGCTGCTCTAGGTGATCGCGCATGACGCCGCCGTACCCGCACCTGCTCGAACCACTGGACCTCGGCTTCGTCAAGCTGCGCAACCGGGTGCTGATGGGGTCCATGCACACCGGCCTCGAGGATGACCCGCGGCATTTCGACCGCCTGCAGGCGTACTTTGCCGAGCGCGCGCAGGGCGGCGTCGGCCTGATCGTCACCGGCGGCTTTGCCCCCAACATCGAGGGCTGGGCGGCGCCGTTTTCAGGACGCCTGGCAACGCGCCGGGCCGCGGCGCGCCACCGTCCGCTGACGCAGGCGGTGCATGCGGCCGGCGGCCACATCGCGCTGCAGATCCTGCACACCGGACGCTATGGCTACCACCCGCTCGCGGTCGCGCCGTCGCGCCTGAAGGCGCCGATCTCGCCGTTCACGCCGCGCGCGCTCGGCGAGCGCGGCATCGAACGCCAGATCCGCGCGTTCGTCCGCTGCGCGGTGCTCGCGCGCGAGGCCGGTTACGACGGCGTCGAGATCATGGGTTCCGAGGGATATTTCATCAACCAGTTCATCGCCGCGCACACCAACCGGCGCGACGACCGCTGGGGCGGCAGCTTCGAGCAGCGGATCCGCCTGCCGGTGGAGATCGTGCGGCGGACGCGCGCGGCGGTCGGGCCGGATTTCATCCTGATCTACCGACTGTCGATGCTCGACCTCGTGCCGGACGGCAGCGACTGGAGCGAGGTCGTGCAGCTGGCGCAGGCGGTCGAAAGCGCGGGCGCAACCATCATCAATACCGGCATCGGCTGGCATGAAGCCCGCGTGCCGACGATCGCGACCTCCGTGCCGCGCGCGGCGTTCGCATGGGTGACGCGCAAGCTCAAGGGCCAGGTCGGCATCCCGCTTGTGCGCGACCAATCGCATCAACGCGCCCGACGTGGCCGAGAAGATCCTCGCCGACGGCGACGCCGACATGGTTTCGATGGCGCGACCGCTGCTGGCCGATCCGGAGTTCGTCAACAAGGCCGCTCGCGGTCGCGCCGACGAGATCAACACCTGCATCGCCTGCAACCAGGCCTGCCTCGATCATGTGTTCCAGCGCAGGATCGCCTCGTGCCTGGTCAATCCGCGCGCTGGCCACGAAACCGAACTGCGCTACGAGCCGGCGCAGAAGCAGCCGAATTCGCGGTGGTCGGTGCCGGTCCGGCCGGACTCGCCTGCGCCACCGTGCTCGCCGAGCGCGGCCATCAGGTCGATCTGTTCGACTCCGCCGCCGAGATCGGCGGGCAGTTCAACCTGGCGCGACGCGTGCCGGGCAAGGAAGAGTTTGCCGAGACCCTGCGCTATTTCGCCCGGCGCCTGCAGGTGACCGGGCGTAAACCTGCGACTCGGCACCCGGGCGGATGCTGCGTTGCTGCGCCAGGGCGGTTACGACGAGTTCGTGCTGGCTACGGGCGTCGTGCCGCGCGATCCCCGACATCCCGGGTGCCGCGGAACACCGCGCCAGCGGGCGTGTGCTGGGCTATGCGGACGTGCTGATGGGCCGCGTCGCGTGCGGGCCCCGGGTGGCCATCGTCGGCGCCGGCGGCATCGGCTTCGACGTGGCGGAGTTCCTGGTGGCCGGCGGCCATTCGACGGCACTCGACCTCGCCGCATGGCAGCGTGAATGGGGTGTCACCGATCCGGAGCAGGCGCGCAGCGGCCTGGCCGCGCCGCAACCCGTGCCGCCTGCGCGCCAGGTCTACCTGCTGCAGCGCAAGGCCGCACCGCTCGGCAAGGGGCTTGGCAAGACCACGGGCTGGATCCATCGCGCAGCCCTGCGCATGAAGCGCGTCGAGATGATCGGCGGCGTGAACTACGAGCGCATCGATGAACGCGGCCTGCACATCAGCTTCGGCACGGAACACGCGCAGCCGACCGTCCTCGAGGTCGACCAGGTCGTGCTTTGCGCGGGACAGGAACCGCTCTGCGACCTGTACCAGCCGCTGCTCGACGCCGGCCAGCGTGTGCACAAGATCGGCGGCGCGGACGTGGCCTCCGAACTCGACGCCAAGCGCGCAATCGACCAGGGCTCACGCCTGGCCGCGCGGCTTTAGGCGCACCGCTGCTCTATTCCAGCGGGAACGGCACGCGCGTCGTGCCGGTGGCGTGCTCCTCGGCCCGCTTGGCCGCCAGCACCGCCTTCAGCAGCTGCGCGTGATTGTGCTCGTCCTGCCCGGCCACCAGGAAGCGATCGGCACGCACGAGCACCTTTTCCAGGTACGCGCGGCGCTGATCCAGGTACAGCAGCGACTTGCCGAGGAACTTCGGGTCACGCGCCTCGACGTGCAGCAGCTCTGCTGTCTGCAGCGCGACGGCATACTCTGCATCGGTCGGTCGGCGGTGATACGAGCGCCCTTCCGGCGCCTCGTCCTGCGGCGGCGCCTCGCTGCCGTGCTTGAGATCGCCATTGCCGCGCCGCGGCGGGCCGTGCAGCAGCGAACGGATAAGGTCCGTGGTGGAGACCAGCCCGAGCACCCGGTCGTCCTCGTCGACGATCGGCATGGCATGCACGCCCGCGTCGATGATCGCGCCGGCCACTTCGGCCACGCTTGCGCGCGGCCCGCGGCTCGCCACCGGCGCGCGCATGAGCTGGTCGATGCTGAACCGCGTGTCGAGGAACTGCGTGCGCTCGGCCGCGCCCCGCGGCGCGAAGAATTCCAGCTTCATCAGGTCGGCCGAGCTCAGCATCCCCACCAGGCGCCCGCCACGCACCACCGGCAGGTGATGGATCGGGTACTGCTGGAAGCATGCGAGCGCCTCGCTGACGGGGCGATCGGCCTCGATCACGACCACGGCATCGGTCATGACGTTGGAGATGGGTTCTTCGGGTCGCATGTTCCGCGCTTCTCGTTTCAAGGATACTGCCGATGGGCTCGGTCAACCGTAACTGGGGCTCACTTCCGACCCGATCGTGTGCTGCACTGGCCGCTCTGGGTATTAACCCTCATGCAGGCCGGATTGCGCTTCCGTCGCCGTGCCGCGCCGTCAGGTGCAGCAGGATGCCAAGCACGGCCATCGCCCAGACGATCACCGGGCTCGACGGCAGGTCCGTGAACAGCGAGACACCGAGACCGACGAGGTAGCTGCCGAACGCCAGTGCGTAGCCCAGTCCGAGCTGCCTGCCGCGCGCGTGCCGGTAGACCGCGAGCGCCGGCACGATCAGCGTCGTGAACACCAGGTAGACGCCGACGAGCTGCACCGAGGTGGTGACCATCACCGAGAACACGACGTAGAACCCGATCGTGCCGAGGCGATCGCGCCAGCGGAACCAGACCACCAGGAACAGCGCGGTGAGCGCAGCGGCCCGCAGCAACTGCTCGGTCGAGACCCAGAGGATCTGGCCGGCGAGCAGGTCCTTCAGGGCTTCGCCGCCGTGCGGATCGTTGGCGAGCAGCAGGATCTGCGCCGTCGAGGCGAGCACGAACAGCACGCCGATCAGCGCCTCCTGCACCTCCGGGCGCTTGCGCTCGGTCCAGGTCAGCAGCAGCGCACCCAGCAGCGCGGCCACCACGGCGGCGACCTGCGTCTGCCAGCCGTGCAACTCCAGCCCGGACGTCTGCGCCGCGATCACGCCGAGGCCCGCCACCTGCGCGATGGCCAGGTCGATGAAGACGATGCCCCGGCGCAGCACCTGCTGCCCCAGCGGCACGTGCGACAGCACGACCAGCAGGCCTGCAATCGCTGCCGGCCACAGGATGCCCAGGTTGGAGAGGACTTCAGGCATACGTCACTTCGCCTTCGCAACGACCGCGGTCAGCCGGTTGAGCGTGTCGTCAAAGAGGCCAAACAGGTCCGTGGCTGCGGGCGTGCCCTCGACCGAGAACGGCAGCGTGACCACCGGCGCGTTGATCCGTGCCGACAGCCATTCCGCCGCCTTGGGATCGTTGTACGCGTTGCGCAGGATCATGCGTGGCGGATTTGCGCCCAGGCGGCTGACCAGGCCCTGCCAGGTAGCCCGCGCTCGGCGGCACGCCGGGCCTGGGCTCGATGGCGGCGAGTTCGTCGAGACCGAGCCACAGCGACAGGTAACGCTGGTCGCGGTGGATCACGACCACCGGGACGCCCTTCAGTGCCGCGGCCTGCGCGTTCCAGCGCGACATCGCGGCAGTCCAGCGGGACTGGAAGTCCTTGCCGCGCGCCTGGTAATAGGCGGCGTTGGGCGCGTCGATCGCGGCGAGTCTTGCGTGCTCAGCGCAGCGGCCACCAGCGCGATGTTGCGCGGATCGAGCTGCAGGTGCGGATTGCCGCCCGGGTGCACGTCGCCCATCGAGCGGTCGACGCGGGCGGGTACGTCCACCAGCCTGACGGCGGAAGCCGCCTCGAAGTGACCGGGCGCGCCGGGCTGGATGCGCTTGTTGCCGGACTCCTGCAGCAACACCGGCAGCCAGCCGATCTCGAGCTCGGCACCATTGGCCACCAGCAGGTCGGCGGTGCGCGCGCGCGCCACCAGGCTCGGCTTCGCCTCGACGCTGTGGACGTCCTGCAGCGCCGAGGTCGCGCGATAGACGTCGACCTTGTCGCCACCGAGTTCGCGCGTCAGCGAGGCCCAGTCGGCGGTCGTGGCCAGCACCTTGAGCGCGGCCTGCGCCGGCGATGCCACGCAGGCCAGCACGCACGCGAGCAGGGCGGCGCGAAACAGTTGAGTGCTCATGGCGTGCTCCTAGAACTTGTGCGCGCCGTGCGCGCCGATGGCGTAGATGTACTGCAGCAGCCACTGCTCGTCGGTCGAGCCCGTGTCGCGTGCATCGTCCCAGGCGTACTGCGCGCGCAGGCGCGAGAACTCGCTGGGACTCCAGTCAGCCATCACGGTCACGCGCGATGGCGTCGCGGGCAGCAGCAGGGGGAAGTCGTCCTGCGCCAGCGTGCCGTCACTCACCAGGCCGATGCGCGTATTGCCGGCATCCAGCGAGTCGTAACGCAGGCCGGCACGCCAGCGCGGCGCAAAGCGATAGGTCGCCTGCGCGTACCAGGCGTCCTGCCGGCTGCGATAGGCGCCATCCAGCGCGGCCCCTGCCACGTCGAAGGCGAGCGAGCCGTCCTCCTCGCGGCTCAGGTACTCCGCCTGCAGTTCCAGCGCATTGCGCCGCGCGTCGCCGCCGGGCGCCCACTTCAGCGTGGCGTCCGCGATCCAGGTCTGCGAACTCCCGGTAAACGCGTTGGTGACCTCCGTGCCGAGCGCATCGGTGTCGGCGTACTCGCGTCCGGCCGCGTCCGCATCGACCCATGACAGCCCGGCGCGCCAGCCGATCGAGTCGCCGAGGTCGCCGCCGACGTGGGCGAACAGCGCGTAGGCATTGAGACCGTTGCCACTGTCGCGCGTACCGGGAAAGGCCTCGCCGTTGCCCGCCTCGGCGCCAAACTCGAGGAACAGGTCGGTCGGGGCGAGCCACTTGAGCTGCACGCCGTCCTGTGCCAGCTGCCCGCCAAAGAACGCCTGGTACGCCAGCGGCTGGTCGGCAAAGTCCCAGGCGTGGGCATGCACCTCGTTGAGGTAGCCGATGCCCGAGAAGAACCGGCCGCCCTTGAGCGAGAGCCCGGCGGGCAGCGCCGTGGTGCGGAAGTAGGCCTCCTCGACCTCCAGTTCGCCCTCGCCCGTGAGCGCGGCCGTCAGGCTTGCCGAGAAGTACGGATCGACGCTTGCAGAGACCGTGATCTCGGACTCGCCGAGGCTGAAGTTGCGCTCGCCGGGGCCGATTTCGTCACCGCCCGGGATGAAGCCTGCGATCGCATAGTCCGCCGGGTCCTGGGACAGGTTCGAGTACGTCCCGGTGAGGATTGCCGAGATGGCGGGATTGAAGGCCGCGCTGCGGCCCGCACTGGCGGCAGGCGCGGGCACATCGGCGGCCGGCACTGCCGCCACCGGGGCATCCGCAGGCACGCCGGGAGACACCGCCTCCAGCTGCCCGATGCGCGCCTCGAGCGCGGCGACCCTGTTGGCATAGTCCGACTTCAGCGCCGCGATCTCGGCCCGCAACGCCGCCAGTTCGTCAGCCGTCTGGGCGCGCGCCACCACGGGAATGAACATGGCAGCGCAGGCAATGCCGACGAGCCACGGCCGGTAGGTGTTCGACATGTACGATCCTCGATGAGTCCACGGATGGCGGCAGCGCGCAGGCTTGCGGGCCTGCGTCGGAGCCTTGCTCGGACAACGACCGCGAGCGGTCGCGAGGATCAGCGAGGGGGCGCGCGGGAGCGGAAGGCGCCGGGGAAACCGGCGTCGACGGGCTGCCGGGCGCCCATGGACGAAAAGAAGACAGACGCCGGGCGCAGCAGCGCGAGCGCCGCACCGAGCCCGCCCGCCACCGCCAGCAGGGGCAGCACGGACGCGCAATCCGTGCAGAGCTGCGCGTGATCGCCGGGCAGCCCGGCTGCATCGCTGCCCACGTGCTGCGTGGCGTGCGCGAACGCGATTGCCTGAGCCAGGCAGAAGGCCACCAGCGCGACCCACAGCAGGATGGCGCGGCGGCGATCCGGGGTCGACGGGCGGCGGGAACGACCGGGCATGAGGCAATCCTAGCTGAAACCCGGCGCTCAGGCGCGCGGCGCGACACCCGACCGGTCGAGCAGCAGCTCGACCTTGTCACGGAAACTGCGGCTCAGCTTCACTTCCTGGCCCGACTGCAGCTTGAGGAAACACTCGCCGTTCAGGTGCGGCCGCAACGAGCGAACCCGCGCGAGGTTGACGATCGTGGATCGATGCACGCGCTGGAACACCTGCGGGTCGAGCATTTCTTCCAGCTCCTTCATCGTGGCCCGCAGCACGTGCGTCTGGCCATCCGCGTGCACGCACATGTAGTCGCCGGCCGCGTCGATCCAGTCGATCGTCGCCACGTCGAGGCGCAGCGTCTCGCGGCCCGAGCGGATCGGCAGCAGGGTCGCGTAACGACGCGTGCCGCCGGCACCGGCGCCACTGTCCGCAACGCCGGTGGTGGCCGGCTCGGCGGCGATCTCGCCGTTGCCCTTGACCTCGGCCAGCAGGGCCATCAGCTGTTCGCGCTGCGCCACGGCCTGGCGCTGCTGCCACTGTGCACGCACGCGGTCGAGCGCGGCGGCGAGCCGCGCATCGTCGACGGGCTTCAGCAGGTAATCGAGCGCGTGCGCCTCGAAGGCATTGATCGCGTAGCGATCGAATGCCGTGACGAAGACGACCATCGGCATGCTTTCCTGCGGCACCTGCGCGACCAGCTCGAGGCCTGACATGCCCGGCATCTGGATGTCGAGAAACATCAGGTCCGGCGCTTCCTCGGCGATGGCGGCGAGCGCCTCGCGCCCGTTGGCGCACTGACGCACGATCTGGATGTCGGCGGCATCCCGCAGCCGCAGTTCCAGGCCACGGCGGGCCAGCGGTTCGTCGTCGACCAGCAGGGTGCGGATAGTCATGTCGGTTGCGAGGCCCGTTCGAATGGCAGCGTGATCTCGAGGCGCAATCCCGGGCGGGAAAACCGCACGGCGAGTTTCTGCTGGTCGCCGTACAGCACGGCCAGGCGTTCGCGCGTGTTGCGGAATCCTACGCCCCGCCCCGCCCCGAGTTCGACGCCGACCGGCAGGCCGGGCCCGTCGTCCTGCACGACCAGCCGCAGCCGCCCCTGCTCCTCCCGCGCCTCGATCCGCAGGCGCCCGCCCTCCTCGCGCGGAGCCACGGCGTACTTGAGCGAGTTCTCGACCAGCGGCTGCAGCACCAGCGACGGCACCAGCGCCTGCAGCACGCCCTCGTCGATGTCGTATTCGAGACGCAGCCGGTCGCCGAAGCGGAGTTGCTCGATCCCGAGGTAGAGATTGAGCGCGTCCAGTTCGTGTCGCAGCGTGACCTTCTTCATCGGGTCCTGGTCGAGCGTGTAGCGCAGGAAGTCCGACAGCCGGCTGAGGGCGAGATTCGCGACCTTGCCCTGGTTGTCCAGGACCAGGGTCGAGATGGCGTTGAGCGTATTGAACAGGAAGTGCGGGTTGAGCTGGTAACGCAGCATCTTCACCTGCGCTTCCTGGGCGAGGGCCGACGCGCGCAACATCGTCTCGCGCTGCTCCTGCAGCGCCTCGTAGTACTTGATGCCGAAATAGAGGCCCGACCAGCAGACGAGCAGGTAGGTCGAGCTGAGCGTGCCGGCGAAGATGCCGTACCAGGGTTCGCCCGCCATCCACTCGTCGCCGACGAAGTGCACGTACGAGGAGTTGATGATGACCCGCCAGGCCAGCGCGACTGCCCAGCAGGTGAACAGCACGATCGGGATGAGCACCACGAGCCGCTGCCCGGCCAGCCGGCGGTAGAGATAGCGCAACGGCGCCGAGAGCAGGAAGCCGCCGCCGGCCGCCGCGAGCACGACCTTGATGTAGGAGGTCGGCTTCTCATAAAGCAGCGCACCCAGGTACTGGGTGATCAGGTACGCGCTCCAGCCCAGCGTATGCAGGGCCCAGAACAGCTGGTTGCGATTGCGGCGGAGATCGTCGAGGGTCACCGCGGGAGCTTAGCCGCGCGACTGGTGGGCCGGAAACGTTTCGTCGCAACGGGCGCACGGCTCGTCCCGGCTCAGCGTGCGAAGCCGCTGGCATACGCCGCGCAGCCGGCCTCGAAGCGCGGCCCGGCGCCGCGGCAGCGGCAGGGGTCGGCGATTTCGTTGTCGCGCGCCCACTCGAAGCCCGCCTGCTCGACCGTCACGACCTCCTCGGCGTAGGCGCGGCAGCCCTCGATCAGGACGCCTTCGGGGACGTCGTCACAGGCGCGCGCGGCGTGGATGCCGCGTTGATCGGCCCAGGCGAATCCGGCCTTGTGGCCGCTGCAGTCGACGTCAGGGCAGGCGTAGCCGAAGAAGGCGCTGGGTGCATAGGCCTCGAGTCGGGCGGATCTGCGCGCAGGATGTGCCGCCGGCCAGCGCCGTGCCCGGCGATGGCATCGCAGCGACGGCGACCAGTGCCGCGATCACACTCAGGCTCCATGGTCGCGGACAGGGCCTGCCGCGGCAGGCTGGGTTTGCGATCGGCGGCATGGGCGGTCCTCCGTGACGCGGGTTGCGCAGGCTCTACGCTAGCGACGCCCCCGGCGTCTGCCGTGCCGAATTTGCCGGCGGTTTCGGCAGATTCGGTGCGCAGGCAGAATGCCGCCATGCTGCAGATGCTGCGTCCCGGTCTCCTTGCCTGCCTGCTGTGGCTGGGCCCGCTGGCTGCGTTCGCCGGCGCCGACAGCCCGGTGCTGCAGGGAACGGTGGTGGGCGTGGTCGACGGCGACACGGTCGATGTGCGGCTCGAGTCCGGCATGATCCGCCTCCGGCTGCACGCCATCGATGCGCCGGAGTCAGGGCAGCCGCATGGCAAGGCCGCCAAGCAGGCGCTGTCCGGCCTGGTGTTCGGCAAAGTGGTGGAAGTCGAGCCGTTCGAGCAGGACCGCTACGACCGGCTGGTGGCGCGGCTCTGGCTCGCCGGCGACGACATCAACGCCGCGATGCTCAAGGGCGGCCATGCCTGGACCTACCGGCGCTATGCGCGCGAGCCCGCCTACTGCGCGTATGAGCAGGCCGCGCGCGACCTGGGTCGCGGCCTGTGGCGTCTGCCGCCCGACCAGCGCGTGGCGCCCTGGGAATGGCGGCAGCGCAAGTCGCGGGGTGGCGTGTTTACCGACTACTCGAACGAAACGGTCGCCAGCTGCGTGGGCGCGCTAGACCGCTGACGCGGCATCCGGCGGGTCCGCAGCGACTCGAGTACGGAGTGCACGCTGTGCTCGAGCAGGTCAAGAACCACGACCGCGAGCAGCAGCGCGGCCAGCAGGTCGACTCCAAGCAGTTCGAATGTTTCCAGCCAGGTCATTTCCATGAGCGTCGCCTCGGTCCTGTCAGGGACTTGAGTCGAGCCTAGACCAGATTTGCTGCGCTGCAATAGAACTGCATCGCAGTTTGATCACGAGGCGCGCAGGCGGGTGCAAGCCGACGGATCCCGGGCGCGACGCCATGCCGGAAAACACCTAGGGCGGTCGACGGGTCACGCAATCGGCGTGTTCCGGCGGCCGCGGGCCGGTTCAGGGGAACTGGATCTTGCCGCGCGGTGGCCCGCCCTGTCCGAGCGCGGCAGCCGCGCCCGCGTCGGGAATGACGATCGAGGAGGCCTGCTGCCGCCGCATCTCCTGCAGTTCCTGCATCGTCTCCTCGAACGCGATCTTGGCGCCTTCCGCAAAGCCGGCGCAGGCCTCGGCGAGCGTCGCGGCCGGGATCTCGAACGACAGCGGCAGCACGCCCGCCGGGGTCATGATCTGGGCCTGGCCCACGTAGACCGCGGCGCGCGCCGGATCGGTCGAGCCGTCCGGCCTGACCGGCGTCATCACGCGAATCGTGCCCACCTTGCGGTCGGTGATCGTGTCTTCGCGATAGAGATCGTTCGCGTCCATCTTCGGGTCGGGGGCGTTGCCGGCCATGCTCGGGATCCTCTGCGTGCGGGGTCCGCGCGTCGTGCGCGAGGGGTGCCAACGGTATCAGAATCTGGCGTCGCCGCGGCGGAACGCCCGTCGTCGGCCGGGATGATATAACGCGGCCATGAACGACACGCACCGCCACCGCACCCAGCGGGGCCCGATCCGCGCGCCGCGCGGCACGCAATTGAGCGCGCGCAGCTGGTTGACCGAGGCGCCGCTGCGGATGCTGATGAACAACCTCGACCCGGACGTCGCCGAGCGGCCCGACGAACTGGTCGTGTATGGCGGCATCGGCCGTGCCGCGCGCAACTGGGAATGCTACGACGCGATCGTGCGCTGCCTGCGCGAGCTGGGCGACGACGAGACGCTGCTGGTGCAGTCCGGCAAGCCCGTCGGCGTGTTCCGCACGCATGCGGACGCACCGCGCGTGCTGCTCGCCAACTCGAACCTGGTCGGGCGCTGGGCCACGTGGGACCATTTCCACGAGCTCGACCGCAAGGGCCTGATGATGTACGGCCAGATGACCGCGGGGTCGTGGATCTACATCGGCAGCCAGGGCATCGTGCAGGGCACCTACGAGACGTTCGTCGAGATGGGGCGCCAGCACTACGGTGGCGACCTCGCCGGTCGCTGGATCCTCACGGCCGGGCTCGGCGGCATGGGCGGCGCGCAGCCGCTGGCGGCGACGATGGCCGGTGCCTCGATGCTCGCGATCGAGTGCCGCCCGGACCGCATCCGCAAGCGCCTGGAAACACGCTATCTCGATGTCGGCGTGGAATCGCTCGACGAGGCGCTGCAGCTGATCGCGCGCGCGACGAGCGAGCGCCGGGCGGTCTCGGTCGGCCTGCTCGGCAACGCTGCCGAAGTGCTGCCGGAGCTGCTGCGCCGGGGTGTGCGACCCGATGCCGTCACCGACCAGACCTCGGCGCACGATCCGGTCAATGGCTACCTGCCGGCGGGCTGGTCACTGGAGCAGTGGGACCGGCTCCGCGGCTCGGATCCACGCAGCGTCGAGCGGGCGGCACGCCAGTCCATGGCGCGCCACGTCGAGGCCATGCTCGAGTTCCAGAAACTCGGCATCCCGACCTTCGACTACGGCAACAACCTGCGGCAGGTGGCGCTCGACGAGGGCGTGGCCAATGCGTTCGCGTTCCCCGGGTTCGTGCCCGCCTACGTCCGACCGCTGTTCTGCCGCGGCATCGGTCCGTTCCGCTGGGCCGCGCTCTCGGGCGACCCCGAGGACATCCACCGCACCGACGCCAGGGTGAAGGAGCTCATCCCCGACGACCCGCACCTGCACCGCTGGCTCGACATGGCACGTGAGCGCATCCAGTTCCAGGGCCTGCCGGCGCGCATCTGCTGGGTGGGCCTCGGACAGCGGCACCGGCTCGGTCTCGCCTTCAATGAAATGGTGGCGCGCGGCGAATTACAGGCGCCGGTCGTCATCGGGCGCGACCACCTCGACTCCGGCTCCGTCGCCAGCCCCAATCGCGAGACCGAGGCGATGCTCGACGGTTCGGACGCCGTGGCAGACTGGCCGCTGCTCAATGCGCTGCTCAACACGGCCAGCGGCGCGACCTGGGTGTCGCTGCACCACGGCGGTGGCGTCGGCATCGGTTACTCGCAGCATTCGGGCGTGGTGATCTGCTGCGATGGCACCGAGGCCGCGGCGCGGCGCATCGAGCGCGTGCTGTGGAACGATCCCGCGACCGGCGTGATGCGGCATGCCGATGCCGGCTACGAGGCTGCGGTCGTCTGCGCGCGCGAGCACGGGCTGAACCTGCCATGCTTTAGCGTGCGTGCGCAGCCCGCGGCCCGCAGCCTGCAGCCCGCGGGTCGTTCGGTTCCGGGTCGGTCCGGAAGACACGCCGTGAACCCGTCCCTGGGGGCTCGCGCGCGACATCCATGTCGCGCGACGGTCTTCCGGACCGACCCGGGACCGAACAACCGCGGGTACCGCGCGGCATGCTGACACTCTGGCGCAACGCTGCGATCGCCACCTGCGACGACGAACATCGCGTGTTCGAACGCGGTGCCGTGGTCACGGAAGCGGACGAGATCGTCTGGGTGGGCGCCGAGGCGGAGCTGCCGGCCGGCGCGCGCCCGGATCGCACGATCGAACTGGCGGGGCGCTGGCTGACGCCCGGCCTGATCGACTGCCATACCCACCTGGTGTTCGCGGGCCAGCGCGCGGCCGAGTTCGCGCAGCGCACGGCAGGCACGAGTTACGCCGACATCGCGCGCGAGGGCGGCGGCATCCTGAGCACGATGCGCGCGACGCGCGGCGCGTCGGTCGATGAACTGGTGCGACAGAGCGAACCGCGGCTGCGCTCGCTGTGCGCCGAAGGTGTCACGACCGTCGAGATCAAGTCGGGTTACGGCCTCGAGTTTGAAGCCGAGCGCCGCATGCTGCTCGCGGCACGCCAGCTCGGGCAGCGCGCACCGGTCACGGTCGTGACGTCGCTGCTGGCAGCGCACGCGGTGCCGCCCGGATTCCAGGGACGGACGGAAGCGTATGTCGAGCTGATCTGCCGCGACTGGCTGCCGCGGCTGGCGCGCGGAACCCTGCCCTCTCCCGCTGACGCCTCACCCCGCCCTCACCCCAGCCCTCTCCCGCAAGCGGGAGAGGGAGCAGAAGCTGGTTGATATGGTGGATGCGTACTGCGAGTCCATCGCGTTCAGCGCAGCGCAGTGCGGGCAGCTGTTCGCCGCTGCCAGGGCACTCGGATTGCCGGTGCGCCTGCACACCGAGCAGATCAGCAACATCGGTGGCAGCCGCATGGCGGCGCAGCACGGCGCGCTGGCCTGCGATCACCTGGAGTACACGCGCGAGGACGACGTGATCGAGCTCGCGCGGGCCGGCACCGTCGCGGTGATGCTGCCGGTCGCGTGGTACGTCCTCGCGGACCCGCAGTTGCCGCCGATCGACCTGCTGCGCGCGCATGGCGTGCCGATGGCGGTGGCGAGTGACGCCAATCCGGGCTCCGCACCGGGCGCATCGCTGCAGACGGCGATGCACATGGCGCGACGGTCGTTCGGCATGACAGGAGTCGAGGTGCTGGATGGTGTCACGCGTCACGCGGCGCGCGCACTGAATCTTGCCGCCACGCACGGCCGGCTGGCGCCCGGATACCGCGCCGACTTTGCAGTGTGGTCCGTCGGCTCGCTCGACGAGCTGGGCTACTGGATCGGCTTCAACCCTTGCAGCATGGTCGTGCGCCACGGCGAGATCGTGCTGGAGCGCGACGCATGAGCGAACTGCTGCAGACGATGGACGAATGGCGCGGCCGGATCGACGCGGTCGACGGCGAGGCCGGCCGACGCTGGCACCAGGTCGTGCAGCGCGCGCACGCCGACGCGGCTCCCGGAGTGGCGCTGCTGGGCTTCGGCTGCGATGCCGGAGTCAAGCGCAACCATGGCCGCTGCGGCGCTGCGGCAGGCCCGCGTGCGGTGCGCAAGTACCTCGCCAACCTGGCGTGGCACGGCAACGCCGGCGACCACCTGTACGATGCCGGTGACGTCGCCTGCCGCGACGACGCGCTGGAAGCGGCACAGGCGGCCTATGCGCAACGGGCCGCCACGCTGCTGCGCGCCGGGCATCGCGTCATCGGTCTCGGCGGCGGCCATGAGATTGCATGGGCGTCGTACCAGGGCATCGCGGCCGCTCTGCATGACGACCCGCGGCTCGCGCGACTGGGCATCGTGAACTTCGACGCACATTTCGACCTGCGCCAGCCCGAGCAGGCCGGGATGCGGCAGTTCGGGCACGCCGTTCCTGCAGATCGCGGCGTCGCGCGCCGCGGCCGGGCCTCGACTTCCAGTACCTCTGCCTCGGCGTCAGCGAGACGGCAAACACGCCGCGCACTGTACGCGCGGGCCGCCGAACTCGGTGTCCGCTTCGTGCCCGACGTGGAGATCGCCGACGCCGCCGTGGACCAACGCCTGCGCGACTTCGTGCAGGAGTGCGATGCCATTTACTGCACTTTCTGTCTCGACGTGCTGCCGCCCGCGGTGGCACCCGGCGTCAGCGCGCCATCCGGCCTCGGCGTGCCGCTGCACCGCGCGATCGCGCTGCTGCGCCTGCTGCGGCGCGAGTGCCGGGATGCCCCGGGCGGCGACCGGCTGGTGCTGGCCGACATCGCGGAACTCGCCCCCTGTTTCGACGCGCCGGACGCGAGGACGGCGCGCACCGCCGCCCGCATCGCCTACGAACTCGCCGCGGTCGGCCGCTGAGGCCGGCTTTGCCGCGCTAGCGGCGCGGCGGCGTATCCTGCGCGGCCTGCGCCCTTGCGCGGCAACGGATCGAAGACATGACCCTGCAGACAGGAACCCTCGTCCTCGCCTTGCTCGCGCTGCTCGCGGCCGGTTGCAGCAAGCGCGCAACGGACACTGCAGCGCCGGAGGCGCCGGCAGCGGCGGCCGCCGTGCCGGCGCATGGACACCTGCCGCCAGGCATCGACTGGTATGCGGGCGACGTCGACGCAGCGTTCGCCGCGGCCAAGGCGGCCAACAAGCCGGTGTTCCTGTACTGGGGTGCCGAATGGTGCCCGCCCTGCGCGCAGATCAAGTCGACGATCTTCAGCCAGCGCGAGTTCCAGGAACGCTCACGCCTGTTCGTGCCCGTCTACCTCGACGGCGACACGCCCAGCGCGCAGAAGCACGGCGAGCGCTTCGGCGTGGTCGGCTACCCGACGATGATCCTGTTCAAGCCGGACGGCACCGAGATCACGCGGCTGCCGGGCGGTGTCGACATCGCGCGGTATTCGAAGATCCTCGACGTCGCGCTGGCCGATGCGCGACCGGTGAGCGAGATTCTCGCCGCCGCAGGCCGCGGCGACCCGGTCACGGCCAACGACTGGAAGCTGCTGGCGTATTACCCGTGGGGCGCCGACAACGGCCGCCTGCTGCCGAAGGATCAGCAACGGGCGACCTTTGCCGCGCTGGCACGACGCTGCCCGGCCGAGTTGCCCGGCGAGTGCGCACGGTTCCTGTTCGATTACCTCGGCAAGGCGGCCGACTGCAGCGGAGCCGGACAAGCCGGCGCTGGACGGACTGGCGCGTGCCGACCATCGCCGCCAGCTGCTCGCGCTGCTGCCGCTGCCATCGGTGCAGGCGGCGAACGTCGACAACCTGCTGTACGGGCCCACGGACGTGATCGGCGTGCTGTCCGACGCGGACTCTCCGGAGCGTGCAGAACTGGTCCGCGCCTGGGAGGCTGCGCTGGCGCAGCTCGGCACGGATGCCAGACCGCTGTCCGCGCCGGAGCAGCTGCTGCGCCTCCGCGCGCGAGTCCTGCTGGCGAAGCTCGAGGCGCCGGCGGAAGACTCGCCACTGCCGCCGGCTTTGTTGCAGGAGGTACGACAGGCCGTGGCCAAGGTCGATGCCGGGACGTCCGATGGTTATGCCAGGCAGGCGGCGATCAATGCGGCCGCCAACCTGTACTGGGAGGCGGGGCTCGCGGCGGAGGCGAACACGCTGCTGACGGCCGAGCTCGAAAAATCGAAGTCGCCCTACTACTTCATGCTCGAGCTGGCCGACCTGGCCGAGAAAGCCGGTCGCAAGCAGGAAGCGGTGCAGTGGCTCGCGCGGGCGTATGACGGAGCGCAGGGCCCGGCCACGCGCTTCCAGTGGGGCTACAACTACCTCGTGGGCCTGCTCGAGATGACGCCCGAAGACACCCAGGGCATCGAGCGGGTCGGTCTTTCGGTCATCGGCGAACTCGACGACGAGCCCGACGCCTTTTATCAGCGCACGCGCATGCGGCTCGAGCAGCTCGACGCGAAGCTGCAGGAATGGGGCCAGGCGGGCGAGGCGGCGAAGGTGCTCGAGACCCTGCGCGCACGCACGGGCGAGATCTGCCGCAAGCTGCCGGAGCAGGATCCGGGACGGGCGAACTGCGAGAAATTCCTCGACCCCGCGGCATGAGCCGCGGCGCCCCCGCTCGGTTGGTGTGCCGATGACCACGACCGATCCCGTCTTCGATTTCCGCAGCGACAACGTCGGCGGCGTCGCCCCCGAGCTGCTCGAGGCGCATGACCGCCGCCAACCGTGGGCGCCGCCGCGCCCTACGGCGACGACGACTGCACCCGCGCGATGACCGAGCGCTTCCGCGCCAGCGTTCGAGCATCCCGGGCTGGTCGCGGTGCCGATCGCGACCGGCACCGGCGCCAACAGCGTGGCGCTCGCGGCCCTCGCCAATCCCTACGGCGCGATCTACTGCCACGAGACCGCGCACATCAACGTCTACGAGTGTGGCGCGCCGGAGCTGTTCACCGGCGCCAAGCTCGTCGGGCTGCCCGGCGCGGGTTACAAGCTGCATGCGGCCGAACTGGACGCGGCGCTGGCCCTCGCCGGACGCGGCAACCCGACGCGCGTGCAGCCGTTCGCGCTCAACATCACCCAACCCACCGATTTCGGCACCCTCTATACCGTCGACGAGATCACGCGCACTGAGCGCCGTGGCCCATCGGCACGGCCTGCAGGTGCACCTCGACGGCGCGCGCTTCGCCAACGCGATCGCGGCGCTGGGATGCACGCCGGCGGACATGACCTGGCGCGCCGGCATCGACATCGTCTCCTTCGGCGCCACCAAGAACGGCGCCATGAACGCCGAAGCGATCCTCGCCTTCGATACGGACAGCGCAGCGCAGCTCCCTTACCTGATGAAGCGCGGCGGCCAGGTGGTCTCGAAGGCGCGGTTCATTTCGGCGCAGCTCGAGCGCTACCTCGCCGACGATCGCTGGCTCGCCCGCGCGCGGCAGGCCAACGCGATCGCGGCGGAACTCGCCGCGCGGCTGCAGCGCATCGCCGGCGTCGAGCTGGTGGCCGGCGTCGAGATCAACATGCTGTTCGTGCGCCTGCCGGAGACCGCCGTCGCGGCGCTCGACCGCGGACCCTTCCGTTACTACAAGCTCGGCCGCGAGCAGCGCTTCGTCTGCCGCCACGACCAGGAACCCGCCGGAATCGACCTGCTGGTCAGGACGATCCAGGAGGCGGTGACATGAAGCCATCGACACCGCACACCGTGCACCCGGCATTCCTGCTGGCGGTGCTGCTGTTCGCGCTCGACCGGAATCACGTCCGTGGCGCGCGCCGAATCGCTCGAGGTCATCCAGCTGCAGCACCGCATGGCGGAAGACCTGCTGCCGATCCTGCAGCCGCTGCTGCCGCCGGGCTCGGTACTGACCGGCACCGGCAACGTGCTGCTGGTCCGCACCGATCCGGCGACGCTGGACCAGTTGCGGGCGACGGTCGCGCAGCTCGACCGCGCGCCGCGGCAGCTGCTGATCAGCGTGGGCCAGTCGAGCGGCGTCGCCGCGGCCGGCACGTCGGTGCGCGGCGCAGGCACGGTGGGTTCGGGTGACGTGCAGGTGGGCATCAACCGGCCGCCGCAGGACGACGACCGGCGCACAGGTCGTCGTGCGCAGCGGCAGCAACAGCGACAGCCTGCGCAACGTTCCAGCGTGCGCGCGCTCGAAGGCTTCGAGACCTACATTTCGGTCGGACAGTCGCGGCCCTACACCTCGACCTCGGTCATCTCCGGCGGCGGCTGGCGGCCCCCGACGGTCGTGCAGACCACCGGCTTCCAGGACGTGCAGTCGGGCTTCTTTGCCACGCCGCGCGTCAACGGCGACCGGGTGACGCTCGTGATCTCATCGCAGCAGCAGCAGTTGACCGGTGGCGGCCGTCAGCAGCAGGTGGCTACGGCCTCGGCCACGACCACCGTCAGCGGACGGCTCGGGGAATGGATCGAGATCGGCGGCTCCAGCAGCCAGTCGGACGGTCGGACGTCGGGTCTCGTCACCTGGGGCACGCGCACGGAATCGACGCAGTACTCGGCCTGGGTCAAGGTTGACGAGGTGCAATGACCAGTCCCGACGACGGCGCCACCGGCGCCGGCGCACTCACGATCTCGAAGCGGTCCACGAAATAGTCGGTCTCGCCGAAGCAGTTCGTGGGCAGTCCCGGATGCTCGGAGTAATGCAGGCGCACCTGCTGCCCGACGGCCCCGTGCAGTTGGTCCGCAAGCACCGGGTCGCGCACGCTGAAATTCCAGATCTGCGGCGCCACGCCTCCAACCACGTACATGGCGAGCTCGCCCTCGTAGGTCTTGCAGATCCAGCCGCGCTTGGAAAACTTCTGCAGCACGCCCGCGCGCTCGCCCTCGGAATAGCTCCACCAGAGCATGAACGCCGTGTAGAGACCGATCAGCAGCAGCGCGCCGAGCGATGCTGCCCCAGAACCAGGAGCGGAAGCTGCGGCGCGGCGGCTTCGCTGGCGGCGATGCGGGCGCAGTTGCGGCGGGCTGGTTGGGCGCAGCGGCCATGTCGGTGTTCCTTTATCGTGCGTGGTTGCCGCGCGCCTCCCCCCGGCCGCGCGCGCGCGAATCGTAGCAGACCCGCTCGCCTGGCTCCTAAGGCGTGGTGGCGAGGAACGACTCGATACGCTCGAGCATGTAGGCGTGGAACGGGTTGCTGCGCTGGCGGGTGAGCATCCAGCCAGGCACGTTCAGCACCCCGTTCTCGCCGCGCACTTCGAGCCGGCCCAGCTGTATGTGACTCGAGGTGCGCTCCGCCGCATAGCCGTACAGCGGGTCGTCCGGCGGAAACGGCAGGGCCACGTGCGAGAGCGAGAACACGTGCGTCGGCCAGCTGAGGCCGAGTGGCCGTTCCGTCGCGGCGCCGCCCAGCGCAGGGACGCGCCGCTCCACGGCCTGCAGCGAATCAGGCCTGTTGGTCACCAGCGTCAGCGCAAACGGCAGCTTGCCCTGCGTCATCAGCCGCCGCGTGAGCGGCGCCGGGTCCGCGACCAGCAGGGGCTGCACGAGCGACAACCGGTTGACGTCGAACAGCACGAGCTCGTGGCCGTCCGGCGCCAGCCGGCCGAGCAGCGAATCGATCACCGCCGGCGCCTGCACCGTCGAGTCCACCGTCGAGACGAACGCCAGGATGGGCGGCATGTCGCGCACCGGCCCCTCGCGCGCGAGGTCCGCGATACGGGTGGACAGCCCGCGGGTCAATCGCTTCGTCTCCCCGGCCGCGTTCCAGCTGAACGACTGGTACTTGTAGGGATCGACTTCGTTCTCGACCACCTGCCAGGCTGCGCGCCCGAATCCCTGCAGTTCGGACAGGCCGGTACGGATGCGACCGAGAGCCGCCAGCCGCGTGATGCCGATGGCCGGCGAGATCAGCACGAGGCCAGCCGGTCGCGGCAGTGCGGAATCGCTGCGCGCAGCGAGCGTGTAGCTCACCGCCAGCGCCGCGCCGTTCGAGTAACCGATCATGAACAGCGGACGCCCGGCGCCGAGCGACTGCCGCAGGTCGCGCATCGCGAGCTGGGTCGCCGCCTCGAGGTCTTCCACCTCGAACCTCAGCAGCCCCGAGGGGGCGGTGCCGTGCCCCGGAAGTCGCAGACCCACGACCCGATAGCCGCGGGCGACCAGCGCCAGGCCGACGCTGCGCAGGCTGTAGGGCGAATCGGTCAGCCCGTGCAGCAGCAGCACGCCGCCCACTGGCGTGCCGCGCGGTTCGAGGATGAAGGTGCGATTCCAGTTGTACTGCCAGACGTTGGGATCACTGAGGCTGCCGGGGACGAAGCGATTGATCGGCAGGTACCCGTCCCGGATCAAGAACGGGTCTGGTTTCCATCCGGACCTGTTCCAGCAATTCGCGCTCGCGCTCGCGATACTGCGCCAGGTTCGTGATGCGCCCCTCGGTCGAGGTCGGCGGCCGTGAATTCCGCCTGCAGGCGCGCGCGATGCCAGGGCTGCAGCTCAGGACCGCTCCAGAGGAAATGCAGGTAAAACCCGCCCGCCACCAGCAGCAGCGCTGTAACCAGTGACCGCAGCGTACGGCCCAGCCAGCCCGCCAGCCTGCGCATTTCTTGCCTGTCTCCTGCCCTGTGTGACCCGCGGATCATAGACCGTCTCGAGGCCCTCTCGTAAAACCCGAATGGTCGGGGCTGTTCATCGGCGCGAGCATGGCGCACGGATTCAAGGTCACCCCGCCCGGGGCGACGATGGAACATGGAACGACTGACGGCACCCGAGGCTGAGACGGCGGTCGAAACCGCGGCGGCCGGCGTGCACGACGTCGCCGCAGCCGACATTGCCGCCCGGCTGCGCGAAGCAGCCGACCTGCTGCACGCACAGGGCGCAAACCCGTACCGCGTGGCCGCCTATCGCAAGGCGGGCGATACGATCGCAAGGCTGGCGCCGGAACAGGTGGTTGAACTGGTCGACCGCGAAGGCGTCGAGGGACTCGACCGGCTGCCGCACGTCGGCCGCGGCATCGCCACGGCGATCGTCGAGATGGTTCGCACCGGCCACTGGACGCAGCTCGAGCGACTGCGCGGCACGACGGATCCCGTCCAGCTGTTCACGGTCGTGCCCGGCCTCGGCCATCGCCTGGCTGAACGCATCCACGAGGAACTGCACATCGACACGCTCGAGGGGCTCGAACTCGCGGCGCACGACGGCCGGCTCGAGAACGTGCCGGGCGTAGGACCGCGGCGGGCCGCCGCCATCCGCGCCAACCTGCACGCGATGCTGGTGCGTGGTCGCGAGGTCGCGACCGCCGGATCGATGACGGCCGGCCCGCAACCGGGAGTGGCCGCGCTGCTGGCGATCGACCGCCAGTACCGCGAACAGGCTGCGGCCGGGACCCTGCCGCTGATCGCTCCGACGCGCTTCAACCCGTCCCACGAAGCGTGGCTGCCGGTGCTGCATGCCGAGCGCGACGGCTGGCAGTTCACGGCGCTGTTTTCCAACACGGCGCAGGCGCACCAGCTGAAGCGCACGCACGACTGGGTGCGCATCTTCCATTACGACGCGGAGAGCTCGGAAGGCCAGCACACGGTGGTCACCGAGACGCACGGCCCGCTGGCCGGCCGGCGCGTGGTGCGCGGCCGCGAAGCGGAGTGCCGCGCGCACTACGCCTGATCCGTCGACCGACCAGCGGCGGTCATCACTCGAGCCGCGGACCTGCGCCGGCCCCGGCTGGATGCAACCGACCTGCACCGGCAAAGCGCTCGCGCCAGTACGGATCGTCGAGCAGCGCTTCCCCGACCTGCCTGCCGCTCTGAGGCGCGTGCACGAAACGGCCCTGCCCGACATAGATGCCAACGTGGGTGACGCCCCCCCGGCGCGGGACGAGGCGATAGAACACGAGGTCGCCAGGCTCGAGATCGTCGCGGTCGACGCTGCGCGCAGCGGCGAACTGCTCAGCGGCGGTTCGCGGCACGGCCACGCCCTGCTGGGCATGCGCGTAGAACACCAGGCCGCTGCAGTCGAACCCGCGCGATGGGTTCCGCCCCGCCATAACGGTACGGCGCGCCCAGTTGCGCCACGGCCACGCGCGCGATCCCGGCGCCCTCCCGCGACGACGCCGTGCCGGGCGGGGGCACGGCCGTGGATGGCAGTCCGGGTCGAAACGGCGTGCAACCCGCCAGCACGAGCGCAAGGCAAACAGCGCACAGCCCGCGCGTGGCGGCCGCGGTCCGCGGCGCGGCACGCCGCGCTCCGATGCCGGCGGCCTGCACCTTGCGCGTCGGCGTTGCCGCGTAAGGATCGTCCGGCCAGTAGTGCTTCGGGTAGCGACCCTTGAGTTCCTTCCTGACTTCGGCGTAGCCGCGCGCCCAGAAGCTCGCGAGATCGCGGGTGACCTGCACGGGGCGCCGTGCCGGCGACAGCAGTTCCAGCGTCACGGGCACGCGGCCGCCGGCGATGCGCGGCGATTCCATCCAGCCAAATACCTCCTGCAGCTTCACGGCAAGCGCCGGCGATCGCGCCCGAATAGTCGACGGCGATGCGGGAGCCGCTCGGCACGGTCAGGTGCGTGGGCACTAGTTCGTCGAGGCGGCGCTGCTGGTTCCAGTCGAGCAGTGCGTGCAGCGCATCGTGCAGCTTGACGCGGGCGAGGTGATCGCGGCGGGTGACGCCGTCGAGCCATGGGGCGAGCCAGTCCTCCAGGGACGCGAGCAGGGCGGCGTCGGACACGTCGGGCCACTCCGCAGACTGCGCCGGCGTGGCTGCAGCTGAGCGCAGCAGGCCCACCCGCGCACGCCACTGCTGCAGCGCCGGTGTCCATGGCAGGCACGCGAGGCCCATCTCGCGGATGCCGGCAAGCATCGCCGCGCGCGATTCCGGGACTTGCGGCATCGCGCAGCGCGCGCTCCTCGAGTACGAGGGCGCCGAGTCGCCGTACGCGACGCGCGACCACCGCGGCGGCGCGTGCATCCCAGGTCACTTCTTCGGCTTCGGTCGTCAGTGCCGCCAGGTGGGTGTCGAGCAGCGCACGCTCGAGCGGGGCCGCAAGGTACACCTTTGCCTCGCGCTCACCCGCGTCGAGTTCGGCCGCGACGATGATCTCGCTGCGCCCCAGCGCGGAAGGCGCCGGCAGCACTGCGCCACGACCCTGGGCCAGCAGGTAACGCGGCTGCTCGCCCGGCCGCCGCAGTCCGATCCGGTCCGGGTAGGCAAAGGCCAGCAGCAGTCCGACAGCGGCGTCGTGCCCGACGGCCGGATGCCCCGGCGCGGGCACCGGCGCCGCACCTCGCGCCAGTCGCCGGGAGAACAGCTCGCTGGAGCGACGGGCCTGCTGCAGCGCGCGCTGATCGATCGCCAGGCCGGGCGGCGGACGACCGCCGCGCAGGACATCGACGCGATGGCGCAGGTCGGGATCCTGCTGCGTGGCGTGCGCGCGCAACGGATCGCGCTCGCTCAGCAGGCCGGCCAGGTCGCAGGCCAGGGCACCGAGACCCAGCGGCAACGCGCGCTCGATCATGTGAGCGAGCCGCGGATGCGTGCCGAGCGCTGCCATGCGCCGTCCCAGCGCCGTGACCTGGCCGCGCGCATCGAGCGCCTCGAGACGCTGCAGCAACTCGCGCGCCTGCTCGAGGGTGGCTTGTGGCGGTGGGTCGAGCCAGCGCAGCGCCGCAGGATCGGCGCTGCCCCAGCAGGCGAGTTCCAGCGCCAGCGGCGCCAGGTCGGCTTCGAGCATGGCCGGCGGCATGTGAGCCGCCAGCCCCTCGTGCTGCGATTCGGACCACAGGCGGTAACACACGCCCGGGGCCGTGCGGCCTGCGCGTCCCCGCCGCTGGTCCGCCGATGCGCGCGATATCGATACGGTTTCCAGTCGACTCATGCCGGAGTTGGGATCGAAACGCTGGCGCCGCTCCAGCCCGGCGTCGACCACGATGCGCACGCCTTCGATCGTCAGGCTGGTCTCGGCCAGGTTGGTGGCGACCACGACCTTGCGACGGCCCGGCGGCGCCGGACGCAGGGCAGCATCCTGGGTCGCGGCATCGAGGTCACCGTACAGCGGCAGCACCTGCAGCGATGGATCGCCGGCAGTCGCGGCGATCGCATCGGCACAGCGGCGGATCTCCGCCGCACCCGGCAGGAACACGAGTACATCACCGGGATCGGTCGCGAGGGCACGCAGCACCGCGCGCGCCGCGCGCTGTTCGATCGGCTCTGGCCAGCGGTTCACGGTGGCAGGCAGGGGCGCCGAATAATGCGTGACGACGTCGTAGGCACGCCCCGCTGAGCGCACGATCGCCGCGTCGCCCAGTACCCGCGCGACGGCGAGCCCGTCCAGCGTGGCCGACATCACCAGCACGCGCAGGTCGTCGCGCAGGTGCTGCTGCACGTCGAGCACCAGCGCGAGGCCGAGGTCGGACTGCAGGTTGCGCTCGTGGAATTCGTCGAAGATCACGCAGCCGACGCCCTCGAGCGCGGCGTCGGACTGCAGCTGGCGGGTCAGGATGCCTTCCGTCACCACTTCGATCCGGGTCGCCGCGCTGACGCGGGTCTCGAGTCGCGTGCGATACCCGACCAGTTGCCCGGGCTCGCACCCGGCCAGCTGCGACAGCCGGCGCGCGACGGCCCGGGCAGCGATGCGCCGGGGCTGCAGCATGATCAGCCGCTGGCCCGCGAGCCACGGCTCGTCGAGCAGCGCCAGCGGCACGACGGTGCTCTTGCCCGCCCCCGGCGGCGCCTCCAGCACGACGTTGCGCTGCCGCGTGAGCGCCGCCCGCAGCTCGGGCAGGGCGGCGCAGATCGGGGTGTCGGGCAACGGCGGAATCAACGCGGCGGGATCCTGTGACGGCGGCGCGAGGAGCGTGCATCATTGCCTGATGGAAGGAAATGCCTGGATGTGGGTGCTGGCGGCGCTGATGATCGTCGGCGGGATCGCCGGTTCGGTCCTGCCGGCGTTGCCGGGCGTGCCGCTGGTCTTCGGCGGTCTGCTGTTGGCCGCGTGGGCCGACGACTTCCAGCGCGTGGGCTGGATCACCCTGACGTTCCTCGGCCTGCTCACGCTGGCTTCGTTCGCGATCGACTTCGCCGCGACCGCGATGGGCGCCAAGCGGGTCGGCGCCACCCGCTACGCCATCATCGGCGCCGCGCTCGGCACCTTCGGCGGCCTGTTCCTCGGCATCCCTGGCCTGATCCTCGGTCCGTTCGTGGGCGCGGTGGCGGGCGAGATGCTGTCGCACGGCGAATGGCGCAAGGCCACGCAGGCGGGCGTCGCGACGTGGATGGGACTGCTGTTCGGCACGCTGACCAAGCTCGCGCTGGTGTTCACGATGCTGGGGTTGTTCGTGTTCGCGTACTTCGTCGGCTGAGGTCGATCGCGCAGCGACATTCGCTCGCACGGATCCGGATTCGGATTCGGAGGAACTGCTGCAGCGGCCAGCGCGGACTGCCTGGTCGCGACCGGCGGACACGCCGTGAATCCGTCCCTGGAGGCTCGCGCGCGCCATCCCTGGCGCGCGACGGTCCGCCGTCCCGACCAGGCAGCCCACGTTGGCCGCCGTCGGTGCACCATGAATTCCTGGTCGGCGAGAGTTTGCGGCAGGCCGAGCGCATCGGACACGCGAGGCCCACCGTGGCCGCGAAAACGCCACGATCGCGAACCGGTTGCAGCACCGTTACGGCTCGCGTGCGGGTGTCGTCGGTTCGTCCGGGGACCGTCGCGCGCCAGGGATGGCGCGCGCGAGCCTCCAGGGACGGATTCACGGCGTGTCCCCGGGACGAACCGACGACACCCGCGCGTGAGCCATCAACGCGCAGTCGACGCTGCGCGTACCGCGAACCGCGCTACCCGCGCACCATCCGCTCGTCGACCAGCTGCGCGACGACACCGGGATCCGCCAGCGTCGAGATGTCGCCGAGCTGGTCCGACTCGTTCGCGGCGATCTTGCGCAGGATGCGCCGCATGATCTTGCCCGAGCGCGTCTTCGGCAGCCCCGGCGCCCACTGGATGTAGTCGGGCGTGGCGATCGGCCCGATCTCGCGCCGCACCCACTCGCGCAGTTCCTTGCGCAGCTCTTCAGTCGGCTCGGCGTCGTGCACCAGCGTGACGTAGGCGTAGATGCCCTGGCCCTTGATGTCGTGCGGGCAGCCGACGACCGCCGCTTCGGCGACCTTCGAGTGCGCCACCAGCGCGCTCTCGATCTCGGCCGTGCCGAGGCGGTGTCCGGCGACGTTCAACACGTCGTCGACGCGGCCCGTGATCCAGTAGTAGCCGTCGGCATCGCGCTTGGCGCCGTCACCGGTGAAATAACGGCCCGGGAAAGTGCGGAAATACGTGTCGATGAAGCGCTGGTGATCGCCGAACACGGTGCGCATCTGGCCGGGCCAGCTGTCGTTCAGCACCAGGTTGCCTTCGTTGGCGCCCTCGAGCGGTGCGCCGTCGTTGTCGACGAGGCCGGGCTGCACGCCGAAGAACGGCTTGGTGGCGGAGCCCGGTTTCTGGTCGATCGCACCCGGCAGCGGGCTGATCAGGATGCCGCCGGTTTCGGTCTGCCACCAGGTGTCCACGATCGGGCAGCGGCCGTCGCCCACCACGCGGTGGTACCACTCCCAGGCTTCCGGATTGATCGGCTCGCCGACCGAGCCGAGCAGCCGCAACGATGCACGCGAGTGCTTCTTCACCGGCTCCTCGCCTTCGCGCATCAACGCGCGCAGCGCCGTGGGCGCGGTGTAGAAGATCGTCACCTTGTGCTTGTCGCAGACCTGCCAGAAGCGGTCCGGGCCCGGATGACTCGGCACGCCCTCGAAGATCACGGAGGTGGCGCCGTTGGCCAGCGGTCCGTAGACGACATAGCTGTGGCCGGTGACCCAGCCGACGTCCGCGGTGCACCAGTAGACGTCGTCCTCGCGCAGGTCGAACACCGCTTCGTGCGTGAGCGAGGCGTAGACGAGGTAGCCGCCGCTCGTGTGCAGCACGCCCTTCGGCTTGCCGGTCGAGCCGGAGGTGTAGAGGATGAACAGCGGGTCCTCGGCATCCACTGCGACCGGCTCGCAGGTTTCCGGCTGGCCGCCAACGACCTCGTCGTACCAGCGGTCGCGGTGATACATCGCGACGTCGCTGCCGGTGCGCTTGACGACCAGCACGTGCTTGACCGTCTCGGTGCCCGGCGCCGTCAGCGCCTGGTCGACGTTGGCCTTCAATGGCACCTTCTTGCCGCCACGCACGCCTTCATCGGCGGTGATCACGACGGTCGAGGCGCAGTCGGCGATCCGCCCGGCGAGCGAATCCGGCGAGAACCCGCCGAACACCACGGAGTGAATCGCGCCGATGCGCGCGCAGGCGAGCATCGCGACTGCCGCCTCCGGAATCATCGGCAGGTAGATGGTGACGCGATCGCCCTTCTGCACGCCCAGGCCCTGCAGCGCATTGGCAAGCTTGCAGACTCGCGTGTACAGCTCGCGATAGGTGACGCGCTGTGAAACGGCCGGGTCGTCGCTCTCGTAGATGAACGCCGTCTTGTCGCCGCGCGTCGCGAGGTGCCGGTCGAGGCAGTTGTAGGAGACGTTGAGCTTGCCGTCGTAGTACCAGCGGATGCGGAAGTCCTTGGCGTCGAAGCTGACGTCCTTGACCTTCGTGTAGGGATGCACCCAGTCGATGCGCTTGCCCATCCGGCCCCAGAATCCTTCGGGGTCGCGCAGCGACTCGGCGTACGCCTGCTCGTAGTCCTGCTTGCGGAACCGGGCCTGCGCGGCGAACGTCGCGGGCACTTCGTACAGTGGCTTGTGCATCGTTGGACTCCCCTTCCCCGGGCGCTGTGGCCAGGGTGCGTTCAGTCGAGGGCGGCACGCACGCGGGCTGCGTGTTCCGCCAGGATCTTCGGATCGGCCATGTCGCGCGCGTGGAAGCGCAGGTCGAGACCCGCGTGCCGCGGCACGACGTGGAAATGCAGGTGGAACACCGACTGCCCGGCGGCACTGCCGTTCAGCTGGGCAATGAGGATTCCCGGCGCAGCGAACGCCCGTTGCACGGCGCGCGCCACGCGCTGCGTCGTCAGGATCGTCGCGGCGAGCGCATCCGGGGGCACTTCGAAGATGTTCTCGGCCGCGGCCTTCGGGATGACCAGCACATGGCCATCGGCCTGCGGCATCACGTCCATGAACGCGAGCGTGTGCGCGTCCTCATGCACTTTGTGCGCCGGGATTTCCCCGCGCAGGATTCGCGCGAATACGTTGCCGGTGTCGTAAGCCATGGCGGCGGACCCACTCCCCAAGCGCTACCTTCGTGGCCGAGTATAGCGGCGGAAAACGGGGCTCCCGCCCGTCATTCGACCAAAGGATGAGGTGGCCTGCGGCTACTGGCTGAACACCCATTGGACGAGCGCCGACTGGATCGCCTCGCCGCTGCCCTGGGACGCGGTCGGATGGTTCAGCATGACGACGGTGACGAAGGTGCGGCCGCTGGCCGCATTGACGTAGCCGGCCAGCGCAGTGACGTCCTCGAGCGTGCCGGTCTTCATGCGCAGCCGGCCCTGCATTTCCGGCGACCTGAAGCGCCGCTTGAGCGTGCCGTCCGTGGCCGACAATGGCAGCGAGGCCGCGAACTCCGGCATGTACTGGCTGCGATGTGCCGCCAGCAGCACGTCCGCCAGCGTGGCGGCGCTGATGCGCTCAGTGCGCGACAGGCCCGAGCCGTTTTCCAGGATCAGTTCGGGCGCAGCGATCCCCAGCCGCGCCAGGAACGCCTGGATCGCCTCGCGCCCCGCCGTCGTCGTCGCCGGACGGCCGGGGAAGCGCTCCGCGCCCATCGTCAGCAGCAACGCGCGCGCCATCGAGTTGCTCGAGTACTTGTTGACCAGCCGGATGACTTCGGCGAGGGTCAGCGAGTCGTGCGTGTACAGCAGCCGGGCATCCGCCGGCAGCGTGCCGAGCCGCCAGCCGCCGCCGATCGTGCCGCCCGACTGCTGCCAGAACGTGCGGAACAGGCCGTAGGCGAAATCGGGCGCCTTCATTACCGCGCGCGCCACCGAGAACTGGCCGCAACCGGCCGAGTAACGGCCCGACAGGGAAATGCGGTTGCCCGTGGGACCTTCGGGCATGGCGACCACGATCCCGGACGCGCCGCGCCGGCACGCACCGGGCTCCAGGCGCACGTTGTTGTCGATGACCAGGTTGGCAGGCCACGGATTGGCGCTGACCCGCACGGACCCGGTCGCGGCGTCGGGCACCGCGCTGACCGTGACCGTCTGGAAATTGACCAGCAACGCGTCGGGCAGCACGTTGTAGCTGCGATACGGACGGTTGTCGAAGGCCGCCCGGTCGTCGCCCTGCGGCGCAAAGAACGTGTTGTCGATGATCACGTCGCCGGCGATGCGCAGGATGCCGGCCTGTCGCAGCCCCATGACAAATGCCCACCAGCGCTCGTGCGACATGAACGGGTCGCCGCCGCCGACCAGCACGAGGTTGCCTTCGAGCACCTGGTCGCGCACCGGGCCGGTCGCATACGCCCGCGTGCGCCAGCTGTACGCCGGACCGAGCGACTCGAGCGCGGCGAAGGTCGTGACGACCTTCATCGTCGAGGCAGGATTGCGCGGCACGGTGGAGTTGTAGCTGACGAGCGGCTCGTCACGGCCGACCTCGCGCACGAACACGCTGAGGCTGTTGCCCGGGATCTTGCGACGGGCCAGCGCCTGCGCCACCTCGGGCGGCAGGTAATCCCGGTCGCGTGCCGCGACCGGCGCCGGCGCGCACGCCAGCAGCGCGACCAGCGCCAGCAGCAGGGTGGGCAGCAGGCGGAAATATCGCAAACGCGTCGGGCTCACAGGCTTGGGCCGCCGCATCATAAGCGATGCGGTGGCGGTGCGCGGCAGCCGTCTGCATACTCCGCGCTCGTTGCAGGCGGGCTCGACATGCGCAAGATCTGGAACACGGTGCTGAAGGGACTGGTGGCTATCCTGCCGCTCGGACTCACCGTCTACGTCGTCTACTGGCTGGCCATGACGGCCGAGCGCCTGTTCTCCAAGGCCATCAAGCTGCTGGTGCCCGAACCGTACTACTGGCCCGGCCTCGGCCTGGTGACGGGCCTGCTGCTGCTTTACTTCGTCGGTCTCGCCGTCAACGCGTATTTCGTGCACCGCGCACTGCGCTTCTCGGACGCCCTCTTCGCGCGGATCCCGGTCGTCAAGACGATCTACCTCGCGATCCGCGACTTCATGCGCTTCTTCCCGTCATCGGGCCAGGGCAGCGACCTGCAGCGCGTGGTGCTGGTGCAGTTCGGCCCGGGCAAGATCCTCGGGTTCGTCACGGCAGAGTCAGATGCGATGCTGCGCCGCTCGGGTGGCGACGGCGAGTCGATCGCCGTGTACCTGCCGATGAGCTACATGGTGGGCGGCTACACGATCTTCCTGCCGCGCGAGCTGGTCGAGCCCACGTCGCTGTCGGTCGAGGAAGGCATGCGCATCGCGCTGATGGGCGGCGTCCGCAGCAGCGCGCCCGGCGCCGCCAACGGCGCGGGGGCGGCATCCGGCAGGAGGCGCGCTGAGGTGCAGGCGGTCATCATCCCGGTGACGCCTTTCGCGCAGAACTGCTCGCTGGTGTGGTGCCCGCGCACGCACGCCGGGGCCGTGATCGACCCGGGCGGTGACCTCGACCGGATTCTTGCGGCGGCCAGGCAGCACGGTGTCAGCCTGCAGAAGATCCTGCTGACCCATGCGCACATCGATCATGCCGGCGGCACTGCGCAGCTGGCGCGCGAGCACAGGCTGCCGATCATCGGCCCGCACCCGGGCGACAAGTTCTGGATCGACGGCATCCAGGAGCAGGGCCGGATGTTCGGCTTCGGTCAGTGCGAGTCGTTCACGCCCGACCAGTGGCTCGACCAGGGCGACCAGGTCAGCGTGGGCGACGTGGTGTTCGATGTGCAGCACTGCCCGGGCCACACTCCCGGCCACGTCACCTTCTACTCCGCAGCGGACCGGCTCGCGTTCGTGGGCGACGTGCTGTTTGCCGGCTCGATCGGTCGCACCGACTTTCCCGGCGGCGACCACGACACGCTGATCCGCTCGATCCGCGAGCGCCTGTTTCCGCTGGGTGACGACGTGCGCTTCGTGCCGGGACACGGGCCGATGTCGACGTTCGGCGACGAACGCCGCGGCAATCCGTTCGCAGGAGATGCGGCGGTGGGGTCCGGGCGCGCCTGAAGCGGCGCGTGGATCAGGGCTTCTGCGGCTTCTGCGGCTTGTCGACCTGGCGACGCCCGCGGCCGACTTCGGCGCGGCGATCGACTTCGAGCCAGCCGTCCATCGCGACGCCCATGTCCCGCGCCCGGCGCGGACCGGCGCGCCGGTCGGTATGGTGCTCGTAGCGGCAGTTGCAGCTGTCGCTGCTGCAGTTCTTCAGCGGCAGCGCCGGCGCCTCGCGCGAAAGAAAGCGGGTGCCGGCCAGTTCGCGCGCCTCATGACAGCAGCGATAACCGGGCACGATCGAGACGGCGTGGTGCGTGGTCGAGATCTTCTTGACCGATTTCACGGGCGTGACCGCCGCGACCGGTTCGTCGCGAAAGATCATGCCGCGGGCGCGGTTGATAAGAGTGGTGGACAAGGCACTTCCTCGCAGTCAGGCGCCGAGGCTAACCACCGGCAGGGACAGTGTGCAGTGACATGCGTCACGAAAACGCGCTTGCCCGGACCGGACGGGCAGCCGACACTGCCGCCCTGACCTGACGAGACCGACCCATGACCCTGACCCCGGACCCCGAGGGCGCACCGCAGCTGGCGGAATTGCCGTTCCATTCGCTGTACAAGCAGGGATTCGTGCGGGTCGCGGTCGCCACGCCGCGGCTTGAAGTGGCCTCTCCTGCGGCGAACGTCGCCGAAACGCTCGCGATCGCCCGCGAAATCGCCGCGAGACAGGCGGTATTGGCCGTGTTTCCGGAGCTGGGACTCTCGGCCTACTCGAACGATGACCTGTTCCAGCAGGACGCCTTGCTGCAGGCCTCGCTGCAGGCCCTGGAGCGGCTGGTGGATGCCAGCCAGGACATGGCGCTGACCCTTGCCGTGGGCTTGCCGCTGCAGGTCGACCAGCGCCTGTTCAACTGCGCGGTCCTGGTCCGCCGCGGCCAGATACTCGGCGCGGTGCCCAAGTCGTACCTGCCGAACTACCGCGAGTTCTACGAAAAGCGCCAGTTCGCGCCCGCGGCCCAGGCCCTGTCGTCGTCGATCATGCTGCTGCGCCAGACCGTGCCGTTCGGACCGAGACTGCTGTTCGAGGCCACCAACGTCCCGGGCTTCGTGCTGGCGCTGGAACTGTGCGAGGACCTCTGGGCGCCGCTGCCGCCCAGCACCCTGGCGGCACTGGCGGGCGCGACCGTGATCGCGAACCTTTCCGCAAGCGACGTGACGGTCGGCAAGGCCGACTACCGCCGCCTGCTCTGCGCGGCGCAATCGGCCAAGTGCGTGACCGGTTACCTGTACTCGGCCGCCGGCCCCGGCGAGTCGACGACCGACCTCGCCTGGGACGGCCACGGCCTGATCTACGAAAACGGCGAGCGGCTGGCCGAAACAACGCGCTTCCCGCTGCGGGGCGGCTACGCCGTGGCCGATCTCGATCTCGATCACCTGCGGCAGGAGCGCCTGCGCTGGACGACCTTCGGCGATTGCGTGCAGGCGCAGCGCGCGCAACTGGACGGATTCCGGCGCATCCAGTTCGAGCTGGACGTCCCTGCGGGCCAGACACTGCTGCGGCGTCGCATCGAGCGGTTTCCCTACGTGCCCGCCAGCACGGCGCGGCGCGACGAACGTTGCGCGGAGGTCTACGACATCCAGGTCGAGGGCTTGCGCAAGCGCCTGACCGCGACCGGGCTGGAGCGCGTCGTGCTCGGGATCTCGGGCGGGCTCGACTCGACGCAGGCGGCGCTGGTGGCCGTACGTGCCTTCGACCGGCTCGGGCTGTCGCGCAGGAATATCCTCGGCTACACGCTGCCCGGGTTCGGCACCAGCCGGCAGACGCTCGAGAACGCGCATGCGCTGATGCAGGCGCTGGGCATCTCGGCCGCGGAGATCGACATCCGGCCGTCCGCCGAGCTGATGCTGCAGCACATCGGGCACCCGGCCGGGCGTGGCGAGCCTGTCTACGACGTCACCTACGAGAACGTGCAGGCAGGCGAGCGCGCCTCCCACCTGTTCCGGCTCGCCAACCTGCACGGCGGGCTGGTGCTCGGCACCGGTGACCTGTCCGAGCTGGCGCTGGGGTTCACGACCTACGGTGTCGGCGACCACATGTCGCACTACAACGTGAATGCGTCGGTGCCGAAGACGCTGATCCGCCACCTCGTGCGCTGGGTGGCCCGTGAGCGGCAGTTCGACGCGTCGACCGTGACCCTGCTGGAGCGCATCGCCGATACGCCGATCTCGCCGGAGCTCGTCCCCGGCTCCGGCGACAAGCCGGAGCAGTCCTCGGAGGCGATCGTCGGGCCGTACGAGCTGCAGGATTTTCACCTCTACTACATCAGCCGCTTCGGCTATCGCCCCAGCAAGGTCGCCTACCTGGCGCAGGCGGCCTGGGAGGATCCGGACGCAGGCGAGTGGCCGGACACCGTGCCACTGGCCGAACGCCGTGGCTACGACCTGGCGACGATCTGCCACTGGCTCGAAGTGTTCCTGCGCCGCTTCTTCGAAAGCAGCCAGTTCAAACGCTCGGCGATGCCGAACGGACCGAAGGTTGGATCGGGCGGGTCGCTGTCCCCCCGCGGCGACTGGCGTGCGCCGAGTGATTCGAAGGCGACGGCCTGGATCGACGAACTGCACGCCAACATTCCCGAGGACGCACGGCCGAAACTGCGCCGAACCCGTCGCCGATAAGGAATGCCCGGTGCCGGCCGGCATATGTACGGGGAACGCGTAGGAATTGCCCCTCGCAGGCATGGGTATTCCTACGATTGGTGAGCCTGCCGGGCCCGCCGGATAGTGGCTGCCACGCGCGGTGAGCGCGAGGACACCCGGCATGCTCGCGCCAACGAAGTTCCAGGGCACCGTCCGGCCGCCGGCCGCCGCCGGCCTGTACTACCCGCGCGATCCGGAAGGCCTGCGCCACGCGCTGCAGACGCTGCTGGGCCGGCCTGTCGCAACAGCGCAGCGACTGCCCAAGGCGCTGGTCGTGCCGCACGCGGGCTATGCCTATTCCGGCGAGGTCGCGGCGTCCGCTTACCGCACATTGAGCCAGGAGGAAGCCGCGGCCCGCATCCGCCACGTGGTACTGCTCGGACCCAGTCACCGCGTGAAAATGCACGGCCTCGCACTGCCTTCCTGCGACGGCTTCGCGACGCCCTGCGGGACGGTGCCGATCAATGCGCCCGCCCGCCAGCGGCTGCGCGAACTGGGCCTGGCAGGCATCTCCGACGCGCCGCATGCGCTCGAGCACTGCCTCGAGGTCCAGCTGCCCTTCCTGCAGATGCTGCTGCGGGACTTCGACCTGCTGCCGGTCGCGGTCGGGATCGCGCCGCCCGAGCAGGTCGGCCGCGCACTCGAAGCGGTCTGGGGCGGCGCGGAAACGCTGGTCATCGTCACCTCCGACCTGAGTCATCACCACACGCATCTCGAGGCGCAGTCGCTCGACTGCGCGACCGCGCGCCGGATCACCGAGCGGCGCAGCGACCTGAGCGAGACGGAGGCTTGCGGTGCCGACGCGCTCAATGGCCTGCTGGAAGTTGCGCGCCAGCGCGGGCTGCAGGTCGAACTGCTCGATCGCAGGACGTCCGGCGACACCGCCGGCGATGTCCAGCGCGTGGTCGGCTACGGCAGCTTTGCGCTGTACGCCCCGGACTGAGCCGCCCCGAATCCGGGGCAGCCGGGCCGGCGAACCGTGAGCCATGACCGCCCGCCGCGCATTGCAGCTCCTGTTCGGCTCGATCCTGGCCGTGATGGCCGTGGTGACCGTGCAGGCCAGCCTGCAGCAGGCTGTCTGGGACTGGGGCGGTCTCGTCCGTGAGCCGGACCGCTGGTGGACGATTGCCACGCTGGCGGATGCCTACTGTGGCTTCCTCACCTTCTACGCCTGGGTGTTCTACAAGGAGCAGCGCTGGGGCAGCCGTGCCGGCTGGTTCGTCGCGATCATGCTGCTGGGCAATTTCGCGATGGCCACGTACGTGCTGCTGCAGCTTGCCCGCCTGCGCGACGACGAGCCACTGGAACGCCTGCTGCTGCGCGCGCCCCCTGCCGCTGTTGCCCGCTGAGACCGCGAACCCATGCCCTCACTGTCACTGACCCTGCTCGAGCGCGACCTGCTGCCCGACTCCCTGATCCGCCTCGGCATCCGCCGCCTGCTCGGCGAGCGCCTGCGCGAGGAGCGCAAGCCGGATGTCGAGGCACAACAGGCACACCTGATGCAGCTGGTGGCACAGCTGCGCGAGAGCCCGGTCGCGATCGCGACGCAGGCAGCCAACGAGCAGCACTACGAAGTGCCGAGCGCGTTCTTCCAGCAGGTCCTGGGCCCGCACCTGAAGTACTCATCCTGCTACTTCGACCCCGGTGTCACGGACCTGGGCCAGGCCGAGGCGCGGATGCTCGCGCTGACCTGCGAGCGCGCCCGGCTGCGCGACGGCGAGGACATCCTCGAACTCGGCTGCGGCTGGGGCTCGCTCACGTTGTGGATGGCGGCGCAGTACCCCGGTGCGCGCATCACGGCCGTCTCGAATTCACGCACGCAGAAGCAGTTCATCGACGCGCGCGCCGCCGAACGCGGCCTGCGCAACGTCGAGGTGCTGACCTGCGACGTGAACGTGCTGGACTTTCCGGCGGAGCGGCGCTTCGACCGCGTCGTGTCGGTCGAGATGTTCGAGCACATGCGCAACTACGAGACCCTGCTGCACCGCATCGCGGGCTGGATGCGGCCGGACGCGACGCTGTTCGTGCATATCTTCACGCACAGGGAGTTCGCGTACCCGTTCGAGGTGCGCGGCGGCGGCGACTCGCCCGGCGACTGGATGTCGCGGCATTTCTTCACCGGCGGCATCATGCCGAGCGACGACCTGCTGCTGTACTTCCAGACCGACCTGCAGCTGCGGCAGCACTGGCACGTGCCGGGAGTGCATTACCAGAAGACCGCCGAGGCCTGGCTCGCCAACATGGACCGCGGGCGCGCCGCGCTCATGCCGCTGTTCGAGGCGACCTACGGCCAGGCCGCGGCACGCAAGTGGTGGGTGTACTGGCGGGTGTTCTTCATGTCCTGCGCCGAGCTGTGGGGGTACCGCAGCGGCCAGGAATGGCTGGTCTCGCACTACCTCTTCCAGCGACGTCGCTGATGCCCGCCGCCGATTGCCAGCCGCCGCGCCTGCATGTCAGGCTCTGGCTGTGCGTGACCACCCTGCCCCGCTGAACACGGCGACCCGCCTGCGGCTGACACTGGCGGCTGCGATGGCAGCCTGTACGTTGTCGGCGGCAGCTGCGGAGCCCCCCGCTGCGCCGGCTGCGGTATCAACCGCGCCCGCCGCAGCGGCCAGCGCGACCGACGCCTACAGCGGCTTCCGGCGCGAATTCGACGCCGCCAGGTATGACGCGGCGCTCCCGTACGCCGAGCGCGTGCTGCAGCTGGCGGAGCAGGCGGCGCCGTCGCCCACCGACGAGACGGTTCAGGTGGCGCTGATGAACCTCGGCATGACGCAGAACCTGGCGGACGATTACGTCGCGGCAGAGTCCACGTACCTGCGGGTCATCGATCTCGTGCAACGATCGGGCAGGACGCAGCACGCGCGCCTGGCGCGCGCCTACGCCGGCCTCGCCACCGCCTATCACGAGGGCAACCGGCATGACCTCGCGGTCGCCAGTTTCGACCAGGCGATCGCGCTGACTCGCCGCCATGACGGCGTGCTGACGGAGCAGCAGGTGCCGCTGCTCGAGCAGTACATCGACTCGCTGACCGAACTGGGCCGGTACGAGGATGCCGTCAAGGTACAGCGCTACCTGCTGCGCATCGCGACGCGCAAGTACGGCGCCGACAGCATCGAGCTCGTGCCGCGCCTGGAGCAGATCGGGCGCTGGTATGCCTCGGTCGGCGCCTACGACGCGTCGCGCCGCACGCTGAAGCATGCGATCGACATCGCCGAATCGGCGGCGGGCGAGAATGCGCCGCAGCTGGTGGGGCCGCTGCTCGCGCTCGCGATGTGCAACCGCAGGCAGATGCTCGATCCTGCCCAGCAGGCCGCGGGTCCGGACGGCGATACCAGCTCGGTGTTCGGCAACCCGGATTCGAACGACCTGCAGTTCGGGCTCACGCCGCGGATGATGGCGTCCGAGGGCGAGGGGGCCTTGCTGCGCGCCGTGGCGATCACGCAGAAGATGCCCGACCCGACGCCCGCGCTGGTCGCGACGGTGCGCGTGCAGCTGGGTGACTGGTACCAGCTGCGCGGACAGCCCGAACGCGCGCTGCCGCATTACATCGAGGGCGTGCAGGCCGCCGGCAAGATCAGCGAACTGACCGAGGGCAAGACTTACGTCGAAGCGCTGTTCGGCGCGCCCGTGCTGCTGCACATCGTGCGCCCTGAAGGCTGGAACCGCTATGCGCAGCGGCCGGCCGCGGAGATTGAAGTGCGCAACGTCGAGGTTGAGGCCGAGGTGAGCGCCCAGGGCCGGGTCGTGGCCACGAAAATGGTCGATGATGCGGGCGACGTGAAGCGCGGCGAGAGGACCGCAACGGCGCTGAACACTGCGCGCTACCGACCCCGTTTCGAGCATGGCCAGCCAGCGGCCACGCTCCGGCGTCCGGTTTACCCAGCCCTGGATCCTGCTGCTGCCGCCACCGGAAAAGCCGGACGACGCGCCGAAGCCGGTCGAGGCGCCGCCGGCGACACCGGCCGCAACACCGACTTCAGCGCCGCCGCCGGGCTGACCGCCGGTCCGTCACGGCTGGCGCGCGGGCAGCGGCAGCTGCACCTCGGCCGGAGGCGCGGGCTGCGACGGACGGCAGCAGGCCACGGGCGATGGCCTGGTCGCGGAATTCGGCGGCCAGCTTGGCGCCCGCGTCGCGCAAGGCCAAGCCGCGTGGCCGCGGCAAGCGCCTCGTCGCCCTTGCCGGGGAACATGCTGGAAGGCTGCGAGCCGTACCCGGTAAATGTCCAGGTCTCGACGAGCTCGCCCTGCGGCGAATACAGCCGTACCGAGTAGCGCAGGCTGACGGCATAGGTCGAAGTGCCCGAGTCGGCGGGCGTCACGAAGGCGACATCGTCGAGCGCCGGCTCGAGCACGCCGCGAATCGCGGCATCCGTGGCTGCCGCGGCGGCGGGCGAGCTCACCTCGACCACGCGCTCGAACATTGCGTTGAGGATGCGCGTGAAGCCCGCGGTCTGCGCCTTGCCGAGGCCGATCACGTACTCGCCGCCGCCCTGCTCGCGCTTCTCCTCGTAGACCTTTTCGCGGAATTCCAGCGGCACATGCATGCCGACGACGACCGGAATCCGTTCCAGCAGAGGTTGCGGGATGTCGCTGCTGGCCTCGAAGCGCGTGGGCGCGCAGGCGGTGGCCAGCAGCACCAGGGCGAACGCCGCCGCCACCGCGCCGGCGCGGCGGGCGCTGGCCGGTGCGTGGTTCCGGGTGCTGCGCATTGCATCCATGATGGCCAAGATACACCTCACCGGCGGTAGCTGGCGGGCTCGTTCAGCCCGACAAACGTGCCGCCGTTGCGCGCACAGAGAGTCCGCATCAGGGTGGCAAAGCGGACGCTGGTGAACTGCGGCGCATCGGGCCGCACCGGGAACCCGAGCGCGTGGATGCGGACGCGGCGCTCGCCCGTGCGGTCCTCGCGGTTGATCATGTCCACCGCGCGGACGACGGAGTCGATCGAGGTGCCGGTGAACTCGTCGCCCAGCACGTACAGGCTGATGCGGCGACCCGACGCATGGTAGGTGCGGATCGCCTCGACGATGCCCTCCACGGGGCTCGAGTTGCTGAACGGATACCAGTCGCGCAGGCGGTCCAGCACCAGCTTGCGCTGCGCGGGCGTATCGGGCAGCCAGCGGCCGCGATACGACGGGAACATGTAGGTGCCCTCGTCGCTCATGACCTGCCAGCCCTTCACGTTCGGGTAGGCGTCGAGCACTTCCTGCATCTTGCGCAGCATCAGCGGCCACGCGTAGTTCGCCATCGAGCCCGACGTGTCGATGATGAAGATGATGTACTCGCTGTCCACCGGCAGGCCGGCGACGGCATCCTGCGGCGCGCGCCGGTACTCGGTGCCAAGCACCTTCTTCATTTCCTCGGTCAGCTGCTGCTGCGCCGAAACGAGCTGGCCCTCGAGCTTGTTGGCGACTTCCGCATCCTGGCTGCTGGCCTGGTACTGGCCGCGCACGTCGCTCAGGTCGCCGCGCAGCCGCGCGAGCTTCTGCTTCACTTCAGACAGCTGCCGCTCGCGCTCGGTCAGGTCGCGGTTCAGGATCTCGGTTTCGCCGCGCAGCTCGAATCGCTCCTCCTGCAGCGCCAGCAGCCGGCCCTCGAGGTCCTGGCGCGCCTTCTCGAGCGCCTTCGGTTCGCCGAACTTGCTCAGCATGAACAACAGGATCACCGCGCCGAACGCGCAGCAGATCGTGTCGAGGAACGACATGCTGAAGACTTCGAAGTCACGCGCGCGACGGCGGTTCATGGCCAGTCCTTCGCCGGCATCAGGAAGGCGCCGTTGGTCCGCCGCGCGAGCGCCCAGAATGCGCTCGGGGCGGCCGGATCGCCTTCCATCGGCATCAGGATGATGTTGGCGGGCACGCGGTTGGGGTACTTGCCGAGCGCCCGCTCAAAGAGCCGCAGGCGCCCGTCACCGTCGATCGTCTTGCGCAGCGCGGGCGGAGTCGCTCCCTGCGTCGGCAGCCCGTCCGTGATGATGAACACGTTGTCGGGCGCGGGGCTCAGCGTGTTCAGCAGCGTGAACGCGTTTTCGAGGCTGGTGCCGTCCGCAGGGACGATGCGCCGCAGGTTGACGACCGCATCGGTCAGCGCCTGGGCGTCGTTGCCATCGAGCCAGCGGCCGGCGCTGCCCTGCACCGTGGGCCACGCCTTGACGTTGAAGGCGATGACCTGGAACTTGGATTTCGCGGGTATCTGCGCGGTGAGCCAGTCCACGGTCGCCACCGTGCGGCGCCACTTCTCGGATTGCAGCCGCCGCGACTCCGGCATGTTGCGCATCCGGATGACGTTGACGACGGTCTCGTCGAGCATGCTCGCGGACACGTCCACCAGGATGGCGATGCGCTCGCCGCCGAGCTTGAGACCGCTCAGGTACTGCCGGTCGCCGGAACCGACGAAACCCTTGACCCGGTTGCCAGGCTTGCCGGGCGCCGGCGTCCCCGCCACCAGCCGCTTCCTGCTCTCCTCGATCTGCTTCAGGTCCGCCTTCAGCTTCTCGATCGCCTCGCGGCGCGACACCGTCGTCTTGTCCGCGTCGGCCAGCTGCTCGCGCAGCCGCTCGGTCTCGTCGATGACCCGGTCGGAGAGTCCTTCGGCGCGTTCCGCCTCCGTCGACCTGGACTGCAGGCTGTTGCGCAGCGCGACCAGGTCGGCGTAGCCCTGCAGCACTTCCTCTTCCAGCCGGTTGACCTCGGCCTGCATGACCGCCGTGTCCTGCTTGAACGACTTGCTGCCGGCAGCATTCAGGATCATGTACAGCAGCACGAGCGCGCCGAAGGCGCAGCAGATCGTGTCCAGGAAGGACATGCTGAAGATGTCGAACTTGCGCCTACGGCGTGCCATGGTCCGGCAGCACGCGGATCAGGTCGAGCGCAATCCCCGGCGCGCCCAGCCGCAGCACGTCGCCGGCCCGGAGTTCGAGCCGGCCGCCGATGCGCTCGTCATTGACGAACGTGCCGTAAGTGCTGTGGTCCGTGACGAACGTCCGGTCATCGTGAAGTTCCAGCGTGCAGTGCGCCCGCGACACGCCCGCGATGCCCGCCGGCAGCGTCAATGCGCGCGTTGCCGCGCCAGTGGACCAGCCGAGCACCAGCGGCACGTCGGTAATCGGCCAGGCGCGGCCACGAAACAGCACGTGCGTCGGCACCGCATCGGCGGGCACCGCCGTCTCCGGCGGCGGCGCGGCGGTGGCGGACGGCACCGCGGCCTCGAGCGGCAGGCGGTGAATCAGCGCGATCGCATCGACGGGGCGCACGATGCCCGCCGCCGCGCGCACCGCGCCGAGCGCAGCGGCACCCTCCGGCAGCTCGACCGGCAGGCAATCGCGCAGCCCGCCGAGACGCGCCACCAGCCCGGGGACTTCGGCCACGCGCGGCGTGAAGCACAGGTGCAGCGGCGTGCCGGGCGGCCGCGCCGACTGGACCAGCCGCATGATGTCGGCGGCGAGCGTCTCCACCGCCGTGGCCAGCAGTGCGCGCGGCAGGACGATCCGATGCGTGGCAGCGCCGAGCTGGATCTCGGCGTCCGTCGCCTCGACGTCGATCAGCGCCCGCAGCCAGCCCGGCAGCCGGTCATGCAGCGTCTGCTCGGTGGCCGCCTGGTGCAGCGGATCAAACCGCGTCTCGCGCACGAACGCCGTGGCGATCGCGGCAGCCATCGACTGCCGGAACGCCAGCACGCCGACGCCGGGCAGCAGCTCGTAGCGGATCCGGCGCAGCGCGCCGTCGGCGCGCGACACCTCGAGCAGGGTCGCGACCGCCTGGTGCAATTGCAGGTCCAGGTGCAGCATGCAGGGCGCCGGCGCCACGGTCATGCACGCGGCCAGGCCCGCGTCGACCAGCCCGCGCACGGTCACGCTGCACTCGTTGGCGATGCCGACCAGCAATCCAAGCTGCTCGCGCGTGTAGCCTGGCGGGACGGCCAGCAGCAGGTCGGCCACGACGGGTTCCGCCGCCGGCGCCAGCACCGCGGTCAGGTGTGCATGGGCAAGATCGGCCGCCGTGGCCACGCCCTGTGCCGTCCACGGCAGCGGCTCGGTGCCGAGGGCATGCCAGTAGCGGTTCTGCGCGTGCAGCGGCGCGGTGCGGTAGCGGCTCGCGGCGTCGTCGCCCACCAGCACCTTGCCACCGTGCAGCAGCGCGAATCCCGGGCTGGCTGCACCCACGAGTTCGCCGTGGCCGTCCTCGCGCAGTCGCGCGAGCCGCAGGCCGGCATCGTTGAGTTCGACCGCAAGCAGGCTCATGGCACGCCCGCTTATCTCACCAGCATCTGGCGCACGACGTTCTCGTCGAGGAACTGCTCGGCGTCGAGCACCGCGCGTTCCTGCCGCAACTGGATCTGGTGCAGCATGAACATCACCAGGATGCTGAGCCCGAGCGCCACCAGCGTCGAATTGAACGCGACGCCGAGTCCCGCCACCACGCCCGACACGTCGCCCTCCACCGCCTTGTGCGCCTGCTGCAGCGCCTCGCCGATGCCGCGCACGGTGCCGATGAAGCCGATGGCGGGGATCGCCCAGGCGACGTAGCGGACCATCGACAACTCGGAATCGAGCCGGCCGAACTCGAGCTCGCAGACATCGTGGATCGCCGACGACACGTCCTGGATGTTGCGCGTGGCGCCAAAGCGGTGCAGGCCGCTCAGCAGCGCGCGCGGCAGCAGCTCGCTGCGCATTTCGGCCGGCAGCGCTTCGACCTGGCGGGCATAGTCGCGCGAGTCCTCCGGCAGGATCTTCATGCCCTCCGGCAGCCGCAGCAGGTCGGCATCGAGCAGTCGCCGGCCGCGCCGCAGCGAATATCCCTTGTAGCCCATGATGGCGACGGACCAGAGCGCGAGGATGAAGCAGATTTCCTGCTCGTAGTCCTTGATGATGATGTACAGGTTGCGCGCGGGAACGAAGTTGGCGTCCTTGGCCATCGCCGCCGCATCCGCCGCCGCCACTGCGGCTGCCTGCGGGCGCACGACCGTGGCATAGACGCCCTGCACGAGGATCGCGATCACGATCAGCGAAAAGACCTCGAACAGGAACTCGCTCAGCTTGAAGTTCTTCATTTTGTGCTCGGGCGTGCGGGTTCAGATATCGACCGGAAAGGCGACGTCGAAGTCGGGGCGGACTTTTTCGCTGGGCTCGAACCGTTGCGGCGAACCCTTGGCGGCGGCTGGTCGCGGCGGCGGCGCGTCGGGCACGGCCCCGTCCCCGGCGGCGGCCTCGCCGGCAGGCGCGGGCGCGGTCGTCGCGGGAGCGCTGGCCGGTGCTGGCGCGGTCTCGGGCAGCTGCTGCTGCGCCAGCGCGATGCCGGCAGCGAGGATCGCCAGCGCGAGTACCGGCGCCAGCGAGACCGGGCGTGAACGACGATCTGCGTATTTTCTATTCGGCATAGCGTGCAATCCTGAAGCCGACGTCATCGCGCCGGCCATTGCCAGAGTCCCGGAACGCGGCCCGCAGTTCGGTCACCGTCGCATGCCGCCAGCTGGAGCCGCGGATCACGTGACTGTTGCCTGGCGCGGCCACCAGCGGATCGACGGCCACCGCGGCGCCTGCAGGTTGCACCGTGTAGAGGTCGGTCGTCCATTCGGCGACGTTGCCGCCGAGATCAAACAGGCCCAGCGGGTTCGCCGCAAATGAGCCGACCGGCGCCGTGACGGCGAACCCGTCGTCCAGCGTCTCGAGGAATGTCTGCAGCAGCGGCTGGGCCCGGCGATCGGCAAAGTTGCCGGCGCCCGCAGGCACGGGCAGCGCATCGCCCCACGGGTACTTGCGCAGCGACCCGTCTGGATTCGCGCGGGCCGCCCACTCCCATTCTGCCTCGGTCGGCAGGCGGTAGCCGGTGGTCGCCGGTTGCACCGGCACCAGCTTGCCGCCCTGCGACTGGTACGCCGCGGGCAGGCCCTCCTTCTGGCTCAGCCAGTTGCAGTATTCCGCCGCCTCCTGCCAGCTCACGTTGACCGCCGGCTGGCGCTCGAGTTCCAGCGTCTGCTGCCCGACGAATCCGGAGCGATGCTGCGCGCGGTACTGCTTGAATTCGCCGTTGGTGAGTTCCCTGGTGCCGAGATAGAAGCGGCGGCGCAATTCGACGGGCCGCTGTGACTCGTTGGCCCGGCGCCCCGATTCACGCCGGGCGCTGCCCATGGTGAACGTGGCCGGGCCCAGCAGCCGCAGTTCCGCCCCGGACGAGGTGCGGGCGATTGCGGTCAGCGGCTTTGGCGCGGCCGCCGGAGCTGCGCTGCCGGCGCCAGTCGCCGCGGCCGCTGCGGCGGCGGCCACCGTCGGCGCGGTACCCGCCGGATCGCGCCCAGCCTCGAGCCGCACGTTGAGCACCTGCGGCAACCCGGGCCGCGGTATCACTGCCACGCGGTGAGTGCGGAAGCCCGCCAGCCGCACTTCGATGTCGGTGCGCGTGGCCGGAAGCCGGAAAGCCTCGCCCGATCTGCCGACGACACGCCCGCCGACGTAGACCTCGGCACTGGCCGGCTCCGCCAGCACCGTGATCTCACCCAGGACCGGGGTCAGCGCGAGCCTCACTTCTCGCCGCTCGCCCGCGGGCACGGTGACTTGCGCGGTGGCGGGTTCGTAGCCGTCGCGCGACGCAACGACGTCGAGCGACACCTCCGGGCGCACGTCGAGCGTGACTGGCCCACGGCCGCGGAACGCCCCGCCGACACTGACACTGGCGCCGGCTGGTTCGGTGCGGACGATCAGCGTGCCGTCAGGCAGGCCGAGCTGCACGGGGCCCAGTGTCTGCGGCTTGTTCGCCACGACCTGGATGTCGGTGATCCAGGGCTTGAAGCCCGCCTGCCGCAATTCGACGCGGTGCGTGCCTGCGTCGAGTTCCAGCTTTGCCGGCGTGACTCCTGCAGCCTTGCCGTCGACCAGCACCGTGGCCCCGACCGGCTGGGTCAGCACCGTGACCAGGGCCCAGGCCGGCACCAGCGGCACGACCAGCGTCTGTCGCTGGCCGGCACCCTGCACCTCGATGGTCGTTGCAAAGGGCAGGTGCCGCTCTGCTACGACCTGCAGTTCGTGCCGGCCCGCCGGCAGCGAAATCGTGCCCGGCGCGCGCGCCTGCGTCCTTGCCGGCGACGCTGACACGCGCTGCCACCGGAGTCTGCACATCGACGAGGCCCGGCAGCCTGGCAAGCCGGAAGCGAAATGTCTGGTTGGGCGCATCGCTGACGCGCAGCGGCGCGCGCAGCGTCTCGTAGCCGGCGCGGCGGATCTCGACCCGGTAGTCGCCGGGCAGGGCGAAGTGATGGCCGGCCATGGACAGCACGAGACCGCCACGCACGCGGATGTCGCTGTCCGCGGGATCGCTGGCGATGGTCACCGCACGGCCGCTCACCAGGAACCACACCACGAGGCCCAGCAGGGTCACCAGCGCGCCCGCAATCAACGCCGGCCCTGACCGGTGGACGGGCGCGCGCCTGTGCTGGCGGACGCCTGAACGCCACCGACTCGATCGGTTCGTCAGCGTCATCGCCGCCGCCGGCAACCACGGTCACGGCCGGCGGCGCCGGCGGCACCGTCAGGTTGCCGCTGCTGCCGTCCTCGACCTCGATCAGGGCGCATCCGTCGCGGGTACCGACGCGCAGGCGGCCGCGCGCGATGTCGACGACGTCGCCCGCGCGCAGCCAGCTCGAGCGGGCCAGCGGCACGCCGTTGCAGAGCGGCGGATCGGTGCCCGCCACCGGCTCGAGGTAGAGCTGCCCGTCGTGCAGCGCGAGCCACGCCAGCGTCGCGCCGTCGCTGCCGGGCAGCACGATCGTGTTGCCCGGGCCGCCGACGCTGAGCGGGAAATCCGCCGCCGCCAGCGGCCTTTCGCCGAGCGGGTCGCGCAGGATCAGTTCGATGGCGCTCAAATCGGTTCCTCGCAGCGGACCACGAGCATAGGTGCCGCGGCTCCCGGCAACAGGTTCAGTTCCTTGCGCACGTCGCGATAGCCCTGGCGCGTGCCGACGACCGTGTAACGGCCCGGCATCAGTTCGACGTCACGGCGTTCGAACAGGCCGAGTTTACCGACCCGGTAGATCTGCACGTCGGTCGCGCTGTCGGAGGCGAGCGCCACGCGGATCGGCGTCTCGGCCTGGCGCAGCAGTTCGGCCAGGCGCGACTGCTGGGCCTGCAGCCGCGATCCGGGCGCGGGCTGACGCGCGGCGCGCTCGAGCACGTTGCGCGCCACGTCCCGCCCCGACGGGCTGTACAGGCGCTCGGGCCGGTCGAGGAACGTCTGCAGTTCCGCATCGAGCATCGCGCGCGGCTCGACACGCTCGATGCCGTCCTGCGCGGCGCGCAGCGCGGGCTCGACCTTGAGCGCCTCCCGGTACAGGCCGAGCGCCTCCGACCAGGACTCGGTGCGCTCCGCTGCAACCGCGCGCTCGAGCGTCGCGGTGAGGCTGCGTGTCTCCGCGCCGCGCCGCAGCTGCTGCAGGCCGTCGGCCACTTCGGCCGTGCCGGGCCGGATGCGGTTGGCGCGCTCGAACGCCGCCTCGGCGGCGGGGTAGTCGCGGCGCGCAAGCGCGGCCATCGCCTGCGACAACGCGGCGGAATAGGCATCGCTGCTCGCGCGCGAACGCAACCGCTCGATGCCGGCACGCGCCACCGCCGTGGCGGGATCGAGTTGCAGTGCGCGCTGGTACGCCGCAAGCGCCGCATCGGTCTGGCCGGCCTGCTCCGCGGCAGCGCCGGCGGCGGTGGCACGCAGCACATCGTCGAGCACACGGGCGCGCGCCAGGCCCGCTCGCGCGGCGGCATTGTCGGGCGCTGCGGCCAGCACGGCCGTGAACTTCTGCTGCGCTTCGTCGGCGCGTCCCGCGGCGAAGGCCGCCTGCGCCGCGGCCAGGCGTTCACTCACCACCGCCGGCAGGCGCTGCTCCAGCGCGGTCAGTGCGGCCGCGGCGGATTCGAATCGCGTCACGGCCTGCTCGTACCTGCGGTCGGCCATGGCGGCATCGCCCGCGATCAGTTCCGCCTGCGCTCGCGCAAAGGCCTCGCCGCCCCAGCTCGCCACGTCGCGCTGCTGCAGCCGCTGCAGACTGCTCGGCCAGCGGCGCGCGGCGCTCCTCGGCCTGCCGCTTCAGGCCGGCAAGCCGCTCGAGATCGGCCACCGCCGGAGCCGGCGGCGTGACCGACGCCGGGGCAGGCGCACTCGCCGGCACAGGCGCGCGGCCGGCGCGCGACGCGACGAGATCGGGCAGGACGACGAACGTGAAGCCTGCCGCAAGCAGCAACAACGCCATGGCGCCCACCAGCAATCCGCGCCGGAAGCCCTCGTTGCGCAGCGTGCTCGCTGACGGTGCTGGCGCGCCGCTGCGGCGCCACTGCGGCCGCACCGGCAATGCCTCTACGGGCGGCCGCGGTTGTCGCGGCGTGTCGCTGCCGGCAGGCATTTCGGCCGCATCCTCCGCCGGCGCCGTCGCCAGGACCGCCGCCAGTGCGTCATGCACAGCCGCCATCGACGCGGGGCGGCCTGCGCGGCTGTTTCGCCAGGCACTGCGCGACCAGCGCGCGCAATGCTTCCGGCGGTGACGGTCGCCCTGACACGGGCGGCGGCACCTCGGTGCGCACGCGCTGCTCGTTGATGTCCGGATAGAACGGCGGATGGCCGCTCAGCAATTCGTACAGCAGCACGCCGAGCGCGTAGATATCGTCGGCAACCGCGGCCGGCGCGCCATCGAGGCGTTCAGGGCTGGTCGAATAAGGCGAGGCGCCTGCGGGCTGCACCTCACCAAGCCGACGCGCACTGCCAAGGTCGATCAGCCGCGCCAGGCCCTCCGCGTCAAGCAGCACGTTCGCCGACTTGAGGTCGCCGTGCGTCCAGCCCGCCGCATGCAGTGCCTGCAGCGCGTCGATCACCGGCAGCAGGCGCCGCACGACCAGCGGCCAGGGCCGGCCGCGCAGCCGGCCGATCTCCCCGCCCGGCAGGTAATCGAAGACGTCGAAGGCCATATCGCCGTCGCGCAGTGACGCGTGCGGTGCCTGCAAGGCCGGGTGATCGACGGCGGGTCCCGGTGCGCCGGCGTCGCTCGCGCTCCGCACCCGCAGCACGACTTCGCCCGTTGCGCGCAGGTCGCGCGCAAGCCAGGTGGCCTGGTCGTGACCGGTCGCCAGGGCCCGCACCAGTTCGTAGCGCGCAGCCAGCACCTGCCCGCTCGTGAGCGTCGTCCGCAGGATCATCGCGTGCTGCTCAGGGCTTCATGACCGCCGGTGCGGTGGCGGCAGCGGCAGGCGTCGCCGGCAGGCCGGTCTCGTCCTCGTACAGCTCGCGCAGCAGGCGCCGCCATTCGGCGTACTGCTGTTCGGCGGAGCCTTTCAGTTCCAGCGTGCGGCCTTCGATGTCGACCACGCTCGGTTGAACCTCGTTCTGGAACGAATTGCCGAGCTGCTTGAGCGACTCACCGTGCATCTTGACCTCGGAGCGCATCTCGTAGCCGCTCTTGAAAGCGTAGATGCCGCCGATCACGGCCGCGGTCGAGGCCGCGGAACCGGCGCTGCTGCTCGAATTGCTGCCGGCGACCACGCCGCCGATGATCGCCGCGGCGCCGAGCAGCTGGCGCGTCATCGCCTTGCGCTTCGCCTCGGCCTCGGCCTCGAGTTCCTCGTGCGAGTACCGGCGCCAGTTGCTGTACGCCACGTCGATGCTCTCGCCAAAATTGCTGTAATGCTCGTTGAGCGTGTCGACCAGCGCATAGTCGCGCTCGCGCACGCGCTCCATGCGCTGCACGACGGGATCGTCCTGCGCGGGCAGCCGCGCGATGGCATACGTGCCGCGCTTCGGGTCGCGCGCGAGATACGGGTCGAAGGCGTAGGGCGCGAGCTCCGCCGCGAACCTCAGGTTCGCCACCTGGTGCACCTGCACCCGCTGCTCGCGTGTCAGCGCGGTGCGCGCAGCCAGCAGGTCGTTGGCGATGGTCGCATAGAGGTTGTCGAACGGGTCGCGTGGCCGGGTGCCGCCGTCCTTGTAGGCGCGGACATCCGCGACACCCTCGTATTCCCTCTCCAGCCAGACCCGTCCGGTGGCATCCGTCACCTTGAGCGCAAGCCGCAGTACGCTGCCATCGGATTGCAGGATGCGTCCAGACACGTTGACGTCGCTGACGGAGCTCGCGTCCGACAGCACGCGCACCTGCCCCCATTGCCCCGTGCCTTCGAGCGTGTCGCGCAACAGGACCGGCAGGTAGCGGGACTCGGCCTTGCGCACGTCCGGGAAGACGCGCTGCCGCTCCTGGTCCACTTGCTCGGCAGGCACGTTGGGATCGAACAGACGGATCCCGACGTCGAGCAGTTCGTCCTGCGGGATTTCGACGGTCGCTTTCTGCGCGACGATCGGCACCACCGGCCTCTGGTCCTGCACGACGCAGCCGGCAGCGAACGCCAGGCAGGCAGCTGCGGCGATGGCGCCGCGCGCTGCGCGCGCGACCAACGGCATGCGGGTCGAGGGGGTCACTGCGTGCTCTGCTTGTACTTGCGATATTCCTCCCAGAGCCGCTCGCGCAGCTCCGGGTCCGTTTCCTTGGTCGCGGCTTCGCGCAATTGTCGCGCGACGATGTCATCGTCGCGGCCGTCCGGAATGTCCGACGGAACGGCGCTGGGTCCCGAGCCGCCCTTGGCGCCGCCGCCGACGCCGCCACCGCCCCCTTCCGTGCCTGATCCCGCGGCGGTTTCACCGCCGGAATCGCCGCTTCCGTCACCCGCGCCACGCGGTGCTGGAACCCTCGCCGGGGCCGCCCTGGCCGTCGCCGCCCGTGCCGTCCTCGGCGCTGCCGCCCTCGCCGCCATCGCCCTCGCTGCCTTCGCCTTCGCTGCCATCGCCCGCGGCACCGCCGCCCGAGCGCCCCGCGCGCTCCTGCGACACTGCTTCCTGTTCCTTGCGCATGCGTTCGTCAAAAACGGCGAATGTTTCGTCGAAGCGACGATCGATCTCGGCGCGACGATCTTCAGTCGTGCTCGGGCCGCCGCCAGCTCCACCCGCGGCGCCGCCGCCAGCTCCCTGGGTCGAACCGCCGGTCGACGCACTGCGGCCGGAACCGCCTGCGGACCCTGACGCCTGGGCACCAGATCCTTGCTGGGTGCCCGAACCCTGATTGGAACCCGAGCCCTGGTTGGTACCCGAACCCTGGGCCGAGCCAGAACCCTGGTTGCTGCCCGAGCCCTGCTGGGTGCCCGAACCCTGGGTCGAACCTGAACCCTGTGTCGAGCCAGAACCCTGCTGGGTGCCCGAACCCTGGGTGGAACCCGAGCCCTGCTGGGTGCCCGAACCTTGCGACTTGTCGCCCTGCGCCGGCGGCGACGGCCAGCCCTGTGGCTGGGGTGGCGCAGAACCGCCCGAACCGGGCGACTGTCCGTCCTGGGAGCCCTGCTCCTGGGAGCCAGTCGAGCCGACACTGCCGGAGGCACCGCCGGTCGTCCCGGCACTGCCACCGTCCTGGCCCGACGGACTGGGAAAGCTGGAACTCGACCCGGATCCCGTGGTCGAGGCGGGGCCTTCCGCGCCACCGCCACCACTGCTGCCGCCCGACGGTGACGAAGACCCGCCCGAACTGCCAGAGCCGCCGGAGCTGCCCGAACTGGGTGGCGGCGGGGTCGATCCCGGCAGGCCGCCCGGCATCGAGCTGGAACTGGTGGTCAGGCAGCCGCTCGTCGCCAGCGTGACGCCGGCTACCAGCATTAACTTTGCCCATCTCTCGGTCATGCGCATTCCTGGGGGTACCCTGGGGGCCGGCGGACGGTCTGTCCGCACGGTCCTGCTTGCTTGGATGCCGGGAACGGCCGGCGGTTCAACCTCAGCGCGAACCCGCGCCCCGGCCGGCACCCCCGCCAGGGGCTGGCGCGAGATCATCGCCAACGAGGAACGAGCGCAACTGCTCGCTCAGCCGGTCGCACGCCGTGCGGCGCACCGGCGTGATGATCGGGATGGGGGCAATGGCGCCGATCAGCACCGAGGTGCCGCTGACATCGGCGCTGACGGACCCGATCTCGGCGGCCGTCTGCATGTCCCAGACCGACGCCACGTAACCGGACTCCTTTTCCCACCAGCCGACACCGAAGCAGCCACCACCGCCCGGCCCCACGGCGCAGGCCACGCTGCCGCCGCTGTCGGTCTGCTGCGTATTGCCATCGATCCAGACGACGTAACGCACGCCGATCTGCTGCAGGCGGGGCATCACGCCCGGGCGCTGCAGCAGGAAGCGCAGTCCCTCGGCGTTGGCCGGGGCCGTGCTCGGTTCGAACCAGGGAAACAGCGCGTCGGTGAACTCCTGCTCGCCGTAGATCTTGAATGGCGTTCGCGCAGTGCTCTTGACTGTGTCCTGACCCTCCTCTGGATGGATCAGTTCGCCGCCCAGCTTCTGCTGCACGCAATCGAGGAATTCCTCTTCCGTGCCGACACCCTCGAGCTGCGGCTTCTTCAGCAGCACGATGGATTCGTCGGCCAGGATCGGCGACGCCACCTGTCGCGTCTCGTCGACCTTCGACGTCATGCAGCCGCTGACGAGCAGCGCGAGCACGCCGGTTCCCGCCATGGCACGGCGGTGCGCGATGCCGGTCGCCGCGGAGCGGCGTGCAGGGCCTGCGTGATCCATGGCGGTCCTCCTGGTGCGGCCAGCGTGCCGGTGGCGGCGGCGACAAGGCTGGGAGCGTCCGAGTATACGACAAGCCATCGCAGCCGCACGGCAGCGGCGCCCTGTCATGGCCCCCTGTCATATTGCGTCGAACAGGCCTCGCTGCCCGGGCGGGCCCGGGTCGCGCCGGAACCGGGTCGTGTCGAGGCGGGGCGCAGGCCCGGTATCGAGTCCGTGACGTCGGCACGCCGCGGCGAAGCGCGCCGAAAGCAGCGCGGCATAGGCGCCCTGGCCCCGCATACGATGCCCGAAGCGGGGATCGTTGAGCCGGCCACCGCGCATCTCGCGCAGGTGGTTCAGGACGCGCCCGGCGCGATCCGGATAGTGCTGTCGCAACCAGTCCTCGAACAATCCGGCCACCTCCAGCGGCAGGCGCAGCAGCATGAAGGAGGCTCTCTGCGCACCTGCCGTCGCGACTGCGGCCAGCAACCGTTCGATCTCGTGATCGTTCAGCGCAGGTATGACCGGCGCCATCATCACCCCTACCGGGACGCCGGCGGCGGCGAGTTCGCGCACGACCCGCAACCGCGCCTGTGGCGAGGCGGCGCGCGGCTCGAGCGTGCGCTTGAGCGCGTCGTCGAGACTGGTGATGCTGACGTGCACCGAGACGAGTTGCAGCGCCGCCAGCTCGCGCAGCAGGTCGATGTCGCGCAGGATCAGTGCGCCCTTGGTGATGATCGACAGCGGATGCCGCCGCTCGAGCAGCAGTTCCAGCACGGCGCGGGTCGAGCGCAGCTCGCGCTCGGCCGGCTGGTAGGGATCGGTATTGCCGCCGATGTGCAACACCCGGCACTGGTAGCGCGGGTTGGCGAGCTCCTGCTGCAGCAGCGCGGCCAGTTTCGGCTTGTGGAAGATCCGCGTCTCGAAATCGAGCCCGGGACTCAGGTTGAGGTAGGCATGCGCTGGCCGCGCGAAGCAGTAGATGCAGCCGTGCTCGCAGCCCTGGTACGGGTTCAGCGACTGGTCGAAGGGGACGTCCGGCGAGCGATTCGTGGTGATCGCATGCCGGGGAAATTCGGCAATCAGCTGCGTTGCAGGTGAGCCGGGCGGCACATCGAGACTGCCCCAGCCGTCGTCCGCGGGTGCGAGCGAGGTCGAGTCGAAACGGCCGGCCGGATTGGTGACGGCACCGCGGCCCTTGTCCACGAACAGTCGGTCGGCGCGTCGCATGAACCGAGACTACTGTACATATATACAGTTGTCACCTGGGGTCAGGGAACCGGTCCATGGTCCGCAGTTCCGGAAACAGGCGCGTCCACGCCAGCGCCACCAGCAGCGTCGCGCCGCCGCCCACGATGACAGCGGGCACGGCCCCGATCAGCGCGGCCACCAGTCCCGATTCGAACTCACCGAGTTCGTTCGAGGCCCCGATGAACACCGAATTGACGGCGCTGACCCTCCCGCGGATGGCGTCCGGCGTCTCCAGCTGCACCAGCAGGTGGCGGATGAACACGCTGACCATGTCCCCCGCGCCGAGCACTGCCAGCGCGATCAGGCTGAGCCAGAAGCTGGTCGATATCCCGAACACCAGCGTCGCGAGGCCGAACACGATCACGCCGCCGAACATCCAGCGGCCCACATGGCGCGTGACCGGGTAGGCGCTCAGCACCAGGCCGGTGATCGCCGCGCCGACCCCCGGGGCGGCCCGCAGCCAGCCCAGGCCGCTGGGTCCGACGTGCAGCACGTCGGCCGCAAACACCGGCAACAGCGCCGTCGCGCCACCGAACAGCACCGCGAACAGGTCGAGCGAGATTGCGCCCAGCACCGGCCGGCGGCCGCGCACGAAGCGCAGGCCCTCGAGCAGCGCGTTGCGGTCGAGCGGCACCGCGGCCGCCCCCGCCGGATCGGCGCCGCGACGCAACAGCGACAGCGCGGTGAACGAGATCGCGAGCAGCACGGCAACCGTGCAGTACACGGTGGTCGCGCCGGCCAGGTAGAGCATGCCGCCGAGCGCCGGCCCGGCGATCGTCGACACCTGCCACAGCGAGGAGTTGAACGCGACCGCCGTGCCGAAATGCCGGCGGTCGACCAGGTTGGGCAGCAGCGCCTGGCTCGCCGGCATCGCGAACGCGCGCGCGATGCCGAACAGCGTCATCACGCCGAACACCGGCCACGCGCTCCTGAGCCCGTGCCAGGCCAGCAGCGCAAGCAGCACCGAACACAGCAGCAGCAGGGCGTAGCAGGCGACGAGTATGCCGCGGCGGTTGCGCGTGTCGGCGAGATGACCGGCCGGCAGGATCAGCAGCACGAACGGCAGGAACTGCGACAGGCCGACCAGGCCCAGGTCGAGCGGGCTGCGCGTGACCTCGTAGACCTGCCAGCCGACGGCCACGGTCTGCATCTGCACCGCGATCGACCCCAGGAAGCGCGCGGCGACGTACCGGGTGTAGTCGGCGTTGCGCAGCAGTTCGCGGCGTGTGTCACTCATGCGCGGGCAGGCGGGGACGCGTGAGTGTGGCGTGGGCGGGGCGGCGGCATCGGCCGGCTCAGCATAGCCGATGCCCCCGGCCAGCGGTGTCCAGGGAACCGCCGCGGTTCCCCGGCCGTGACAGGCCATGGGCAACGGGTGGACAATCCGCGGCCTTCAGCCGTGGCGCAGAGCCTGCTCCGTCACTGCAACCCTCTCTGCCGGAGCCGTTCACATGCGTCGATCACCGTCCCTCGCCCATGGCCTGCTGGCCCTGGTGTTCGCCGCGCTGGTGGCGCTGGCAGCACCGCCTGTCGCGCACGCGGCCGCGCCGTCCGCCGATGCGCAGTTCGAAGCGCTGGGCCGGCGTTTTGTCGACGAGTTCGGCCGTTACGCGCCGGTCTACGCGACGGCGCTCGGCGACCACCGTTTCGACGGCGAACTCGATGACCTGAGTCCCGCAGGGCGCGCCCGCACCGTCGCCTGGACCCAGGGCATCCTCGCGGAATTGCAGGCGATCGACCGCACCCGGCTGTCGCGCGCCAACCAGGTCGATGCCGCGATGCTCGACAACCAGCTGCGCTACAGCCTGTGGAGCGAGCAGACCCTGCAGGACAATCGCTGGAATCCGCTCGTCTACACGCAGCTTGCCGGCCAGGCGCTGTACGGCCTGCTGGCGCGCGAGTTCGCGCCGCTGCCGGAGCGCCTGCGCTCGCTGACCTCGCGGCTGGAGAAGCTGCCCACGCTGCTCGAGCAGACCCGCGCCAACCTGGTGCCGGCGCGCGTGCCGTCGATCCATGCCGAGACGGCTGCCCGGCAGAACCCGGGCCTGCTGAGCCTGGTCGATGAACTGGTCGTGCCGAACCTGGGGCAGCTGCCCGCGGCCGAGCGCGCACGCCTGGAACAGGCCATCGCGGCCGCGCGCGCGGCCGTGGCCACGCACCAGCAGTGGCTGGACAAGGAACTGGTGCCGAATGCGAAGGGCGACTTCCGCATCGGCCGCGAACTGTTCGACGCCAAGCTCGCGTTCGAACTGATGTCGCCGCTGTCGCGGGCGGAGATCCGCCGCCGCGCCGAGAACGAGGTCGTGGTCACGCGCGCAAGGATGTACGACGTGGCGCGCACGGTGCTGGCCGGGCGCGACGGCGCGCCGCCGACGCCCGCGAACCCGACACCGTCCGAGCAGCAGGCGGCGATCGCCGCGGCCCTCAAGCTGGCGAGCGACGTGCGCCCGCCGCGCGCGGGCGTCGTCGACCTCGCGCGCGAGACGCTGCGCGAGACCACCGACTTCGTGCGGCGGAAGAATTTCATCACGGTGCCGGACGAGCCGCTCGAGATCATCGTCATGCCGGAATTCCAGCGCGGCGTGGCCATCGCTTACTGCGACTCGCCCGGTCCGCTGGACAAGGGCCAGCGCACCTTCTACGCAGTCTCGCCGATCCCTGAGGACTGGACCGACGCGCAGGTGGAGTCCTTCCTGCGCGAGTACAACACCCGCTCCATCGCCAACCTGACCGTTCACGAGGCCATGCCCGGCCATTACCTGCAGATCGCGCATTCCAACCGCTACCCGTCGGTGCTGCGCGCGATGCTCGGCTCGGGGCCGTTCATCGAGGGCTGGGCCGTCTACACCGAACGCGTGATGCACGAGCAGGGCTTCCGCGCCGACGACCCGCTGATGCGGCTGGTGCAGCTCAAGTGGTACCTGCGCACGGTCACCAACGCGATCATGGATTCGGCCATCCATGTCGACGGCATGACGCGCGAGGAAGCAATGAAGCTGATGGTCGAGACCGGGTTCCAGGAGGAGCGCGAGGCCGCCGGCAAGTGGGTGCGCGCGCAGCTCACCGCGGCCCAGCTGTCGACCTATTTCGTCGGTTACCAGGAGCATGCGGACATGCGGGCGGAGGCCGAACGCCGGGCCGGCGAGCAGTTCGACCTCAAGGCCTACCATGACAGCGTGCTGTCGTTCGGCTCGCCACCGGTGCGGCTGGTGCGGGCACTGCTGTTCGACGAACCGATCCACTGACCACCGCTGCCGCCCTGCGCCACGGCGCGGGGCTGCGGTTTCAGACTTCGTCCACGTCGGCGCTCAGCAGCGCGTTGAGAACGTTGTCGCGCAGGCTCGCGTTGCCCATCAGCTGCTGGTGACGTTCACAGATGAATACGCTGTGCGCCACGCGCAGGGACTCGCCCTCGCCGCGCGGGACTGAAACGTCCAGCGTGCGCCGGCCAGTCAGTGACGAGCGGGTGACCACCGTGTCGCCCGGCTCGTGCATCAGCGTCGCGTAGTCGACCCCGGCCACCGGCGCCGCGATGTCGCTGACTTTTTCGCGCGGGCAAAGCCGGCCGTCCACGCTCTCCACGACCAGCCTGGCCAGCGTCGGCTCACAGTCGCCGCCGAAGACCCAGGTCCGCACGTCGCGCGGGTCGGGCGGCGTGGCGAACGATTCGGCGAAGCGCCGTCCGCGCAGCAGCTGGCGCGCCATGTACTCGCGCAGCAGGTACAGGTAGCGCCGGCCCGCGCTGCCGCCACCGTGCGTTGCAACCGTGCGTTCGGCGATGCGCTCGTCGAACAGCGACCAGCCAAACTCGCGCCAGGTCTCGATGTCGTAGATGTCGGCGGAAATCTTCTGGCCGGCGAGGTCGATCAGCCACGGGATGCGCACGTGCGGCATCATCTGCGCGATGCCCGTGCAGGTGGCGACGACTTCCGGCGGAATCCGGCGCAGGCCGATTTCCTCGCCGCGCAGCAGCGACAGCACCGGCTGCAGGCTGCCGAGGTTCGGCGTGCCGACGAGCAGCAGCCGGCGGATCGACGGCGCGCCCGCGAAGTCCGGCGCGAGCGGCGCGTCCCAGGGCAGGTCGCGCTCGCCATGGCGCGCGTAATAGCGCGCGAGCATGCCGCCGTTCGAGTGCGCGAGGATGTCCACCCTGAGCGACGGATCGCCACGCTGCTCGCGAATCTGCCGGATCAGCGCCGCAAGCCCCCGGGCGGCGCCCGGGATGTCGAGCCGGAAGTCGTAGACATACTCGTACAGGTTGCAGTCGCCGCCTGCACCGGACCCGCTGCGACAGCGCCGATACCCGCCCACTCGCACCAGCGTGTCGACGATCTCGCCGTAGAAGTCGCGTCCCAGGCCATGGCGAAAGATCGAACTGGCCTCGACGTCACCGATGCGGGGCTCGAGACTTTCCGGGTCGATCTGCAGTTCGAGCCGGCGATAGTTGTCGAGCAGCAGGCGCGAGTCGGAGGCCGGCCAGAGTTCCTCGCCGGTGCGACGGTCGCGCAGGACGGAGCCGAAGGCCCCCGGAATCACGATCAGCGGCGGCCGCTCGGCGCTGCGTCCGGCGGCCGTATACAGGGCGCCGAGGCGTGGCCGATCGAGCGCACTGCAGCCCGCCAGGCTCAATCCCGCAGCGAGGACGCTGCGCCGTGTCCAGGAGCGCATGGAAGCCTCCTTCCATGCCGAGTATCGCGCCGGCTGGCCGGCCGCGCATCGCGTCTTGCGCCGTCTGCCTGCGGCTAATGCCGACCGGCAATTTCAGCGGTCCACGATCTCCACCGACCCCCACTTGTGCGCCAGCGCAGGGTCCAGCGCCAGGATCTGACGATCGTGCATGCGACCGAGCAGCAACTGCGCGGCGATCGCGCCGCAACCCGCCAGGAACATGTCCCATTGCGTGTCCCAGACGTCGCCCTGCGTGCCGAGGAACGCCCCCGCGGCATCGCCCCCGGCCAGTGCCGCCCACCATTCGGTGAACTCGTAGCAGGCGCTGACGCCCAGGATGCTGAGCGTGACCAGCGTGAACAGCCATTTCCCGGGTCGCAGCGGCGACGTGCGCAGCAGCAGCTCGCGCGCGATGATGGCCGGCCCGAAGCCCTGCATCAGGTGGCCGATGCGGTCGTAGTGGTTGCGTGCAAAGCCGAACACCTCCCGCAGCCAGTCACCGAACGGCGTCAGCGCGTACGTGTAGTGGCCCCCATACATCAGTATCACGGCGTGCACGGCGATCAGCACGTAGGCAAGCCGGGTGAGCGGCATCCGGTCCGCTGTCAGCAGCAGCAGCGGGATGGCGATCAGCACCGGCACGACCTCCAGAAACCAGGTCAGCCGGTCGTATGGCCTGATGCCGGACCAGACGAGCACGACGAGGACGAGCAGCAGCAGGATGAGCGGCAAACGCCGGTCCAGGGCAGGCGGGATCATGTTGGGCGTCCTGTGGAATCGGTGCCTGGTCGAGTATAAGAGGCTAATACCCGAGGAACTCCTCGACCAGCGCCGCGACGGCTTCCGGCTGATCGTGGTGCACCATGTGCCCTGCGGCGGCGATCACCCGCGGCTCGAGTTGCGGGATCAGTTCCCGCATCCGTTGCGGATCGCCGGCACCCTCCAGTCGCGACAGGAAGTCGGATTCGGCGCCGGCGACGTACAGCAGCGGTGCGCGCACCTCGGCCCAGCAGGCCTCGGCCTCCTCGCGCCGGTACAGGACCGGATTCACGCGCTTGTGCGCAGGGTCGAACCGCGTGCGCACGCGACCGTCCGGCAGTGCCTCGCTCCATGCCCGCGCGACGAAGTCCGCCCGCCGCGGACTGAGGCGCGGGTTGCGCTTGCGCAGCACGCCGGCGAACACATCGATGCCCGGGAACACCGAGGCCGGTTCCGGCTGGCGCCACTGGTCGAGCCAGTCGCGGTAACGCCCCGGCGCCAGCTGCGGCGGTGCGCCGGGCAGCCCGAAGCCTTCCAGGCTGACGACGCGCCGGACCCGGTCGGGCCGCAGGCCCGCATAGACCATCGCGATGTTGCCGCCCATGCTGTGGCCCACGAGGTCAGCCGGCAGGCCGGGCGAAAGGTCTTCGAGTATCGCGTCCAGGTCGGCGAAATAGTCGGGGTACCAGTACCCCTGTGGATTCCAGCCGCTCTGGCCAAAGCCACGCCAGTCCGGGGCGAGCAGCGTGCGTGGCGAAGACATGGCATCGGCGACGAACTGGAACGTCGCGCCGCAATCCATGAAGCCGTGCAGCAGGAATACGGGCGGCGAGCCGGCTGCGCCGGGCCAGCAGGTGAAATGATGCGCAATCCCGCGGACCTGCCGCGTGAACGTTTCAGCCGGGCGCAGCGGCAGGTAGTGAGCGGTCATGGCCGCTCATGATGCATCAACCCCGGGCGTGGCGTCGGGGCGCAGGTAGCGCCCGGTCAACCCGAGGTGCTGGTCACGCGCCAGCGGCATCGTGAAGGTGAACGTGCTGCCCTGGTCGACGACACTCTCGACGACGATTTCCCCGCCCATGGCACGCGCGAGGTTGCGCGAGATCGCGAGTCCAAGGCCCGTGCCTTCGTGCAGCCGTCCGCCGGGACGCACGACCTGGGTGAACGGATTGAACAGCTTGTCGAGCGAACCGGCGGCGATGCCCATCCCGGTGTCGGTGACATCGACCTCGACGCGCTCGCCATCGCGCCGCACGCTGACGGTGACGCTGCCTCGGTCGGTGAACTTGATCGCGTTCGACAACAGGTTGTCGACGATCTGCGCGGTGCGCTTTGGATCGCTGCGGACCAGCGGGATGCCACGCGGCGCCTCGACCCGCAGTTCGATGCCCTTGCGCGCCGCCTCCGGCGCCATGGCCTCCGCCCGTCGCGCCACGAGTTCCGGCAGGTCGACGTCGGCGAAGTCGAGCACCACCTGCCCGGCCTCGATGCGCGAGATGTCGAGCACGTCCTCGATCAGCGCGCGCAGATGGGCCGCGGAATCGCGCACGATCTGCAGCTGCTTCTGCTGCGGTTCCGTCAGCGGCCCGGACAGGCCCTGCAGCAGCACGTCGGTAAAGCCCAGGATCGAGTTGAGCGGCGTGCGCAGCTCATGGGACATGGTCGAGAGGAACGCGGACTTCACCCGGTCGGTGTGCTCGGCTGCGTTCTTCGCCTGCTCCAGCTCGCGCGTGCGCCTCTGCACCCGCTCCTCCAGCTGGTCACGGGCGAGCTGCAGGTCGTGCTGCGCGGCCTTCAGCGCCGTGATGTCGGTGATGGTGCCGATGTGCCCCTGCACGTGCCCGCCCAGGTCCGTTTCCGGCGCGATCTGCGCCAGCACCCAGACCACGCTGCCATCGGGCCGCACCAGGCGGAACTCCGGCGCGTAGGCCGTCCTGCCGAGGCTTTCGACGTATTGCCGCCACTGCCGGGAGGTCAGCGCGACGTCCTCGGGGTGGATCGCGCGGACCCAGCCCAGCCCCAGGCACGACTCTGGCGCCAGGCCGATGATTTCGCTGCAGCGCGCATTCACGAACACCGTCATGCCCGCCAGGTCGGTGCGGAAGATGCCGACCGGCGACAGCTCCGTGACGGTCCGGTAGCGCTCTTCGCTGTTGCGCAGCGCGCGCTCCGCCATGACCTGCTCCGTGATGTCGTCGGCCATGCCGATCATGCCGCCGGTCGTGCCGTCCGGATTGCGCAGCGCAGTCGCGGTCCAGCGGCAGGTGATCGGCCTGCCGTCGATCGTGACGTTGTCGTACACGCCCGACAGCGTGACATCGGGCGTTGCCCGCAGCTGCTCCATCCAGCGCAGGATCTCGTCGCGGAACGCCTCGCTGCGCACGATGTCGCCGACGAAGCGCCCCTCGATCGAGCGCGCCGGCAGCCCGAACAATCGCTCGTGCGCGGGATTGGTCTGCAGGATGCGCCCGTCCGCCGCCACGACGATGCAGGCCGAGGCCATGTGCATGAACTGCATCTGCTGCCGCTCGAGCAGCCGGTCGCGCTCGGCCGACAGCGCTGCCAGCCGTTGCTCGTGCTCGACGCGGTCGGAGATGTCGCGGCCGATCATCTGCACGTAGCGCTGGCCGGCAAGCGTGAACAGGCGCGCGCTGATCTCGACCGGGAAGGAGCTGCCGTCCTTGCGCCAGTGCCGGGCCTGGAACAGGCCCTGGCTGGCAGTGCGCAACGACTCGAAGCGCTGCCGGGCCAGCGCTTCGTCCGGGAACCGGCCGGACGCAGCTGGAAGACCGTGCGCGCGAGCAGTTCCTCGTGCGTGTAGCCGTAGGCCTCGAGCGCGCGGTCGTTGGCCTCCACGATGCGGCCGTCGCGCTCGTCCAGCAGCAGCACGATGTCGTGCACGAAGCGGCCCGCGATGGCGAAGTGTTCCTTCAGCACGGTCGCGCGGCGCTCGGCGGCGGCGATCTGCACCGCCATCGACAAGCGCACGCTGCGCCACCAGAGCGCCACGATCGACGCGGCGACCAGCAGCCCGACGATACCGAGGACCATCGCCAGGCGGCCGATACGCTGCAGCGGCGCGAGCACGGCCTGTCGTTCCTGACGTGCCACCAGGTACCAGGGCGTGTTGGCGATCGCGCGACCGGTCGCAAGCACGGTAACGCCGCGCAGGTCGACCGCGTCGAAGACCCCCTGGCGGCCGCCGGCGACCTGCACTGTGCTCGAGGCCGGGGCGTCGATCGGGTACTCGAAGCCCGCCGCCGACGGGCCGGTCCGCTCGCCGGGCGGCAGCAGGATCGTGACACCACGGCCCTGGCGGCGTGCCAGCGTGAAACTCACCGGCGGCGTCATCGACCGGGTCCCCGTGAGCATGCCGAAGAGGTGCCGATCCGGATCGGCGCGAGCGACCAGCACGCCGGCCGGCTGTGTCGGGTCGTTCTCGTGCTCGAGGGTGACGACGAAATCGATCGCGGGCCGGCCGTCCGCAGCGTCATCCGGCACATACAGGTCCGACATCACCACGCGGCCGGAAACCGCTGCGCCGCGTATCCAGAAGCGCAGCCGGTCGCTCATTGCGATGGCACCGCCGGCGTTGACCAGCGGCAGGCCGTCCGGACCGAACACCTGCACCCGCTCGAAGCCCTCGCTCAGTCGCAGCACGTCCAGCGCGCCCTGCAGGTGCTCCTCTTCCAGTTGCTGCGGAGTGGTCAGGCGCTGCCGCAGTGCATGGGAAATCAGCGGGTTGCGGCCCGCGTATTCGATGCCGGTCCGCCGCTCGGTGAGCCACGTCTCGATCTGCCGCGCAGTCAGTTCCGCCGTGCCTGCCAGGTTCTCCGCGGCGCGGCGCGAAACCTCGATCGTCTGCTGCTGGAAGACCATCCAGCCGGCCAGGCAGACGCCGGCGGCAGTGATGGCGAAGATCAGGAACGGCCGATAGGACCGTCGGCTCGACAGCCTGCGCCGAGCTGTCCACGGGTATCGCCGGGGACGGCCAGGCCTGCACCACGTACAGCAGGAAAGCCGACACCAGCACGAACACGACGCCCTTGGCGGAGGCGGCGAGTTGCGCGCGCAGGCTGATGTCGACGGCCTCGCCGAGGATGTAATCCGAACCGACCACCCAGGCCACGCCTGCCACCGCATAGGCCAGCGGCAGGATGAGGCGCGAGCGATCGGGCCGTGATTTCATGCTTGCAGGCTGGCGCGGCAACGGTTGACTCCGTCAGGGAGCGTAGCAGCGGGCATTGAGCGCGGCCCCATGTTGACACCAAAATGGCGGCTTCGACATTTCCTGCCCGCTCGCGGCTCGCATCCCGGCCGGTTCAATGCGCAAACTGCTCGTCTTCCAGCACGTCGCCTCGGAGCCGCTCGGTCACCTCGACCCGCTGCTGCGCGATTCCGGCTTCCGCATACGATACGTCAACTTCGGCCGTGAGCCGCTCGCCGAACCGGACGTGCGCCGCTACGACGGGCTGGTGGTGCTCGGCGGCCCGATGAACGTCGACCAGGCCGACCGGTTTCCCCACCTGCGCACCGAGATCGAGGCGATCCGCCAGGCGGTGACGGCCGACAAGCCGGTGCTCGGCATCTGCCTCGGTGGCCAGCTGCTGGCGCAGGCGATGGGCGGCAGGGTGCATCCCAACGCGGTGCCGGAAATCGGCTGGTACCGGCTGCACGCCCGGCCGCAGGCGCATGGCGACCGGCTGTTCCGGCATTTTGAACAGTCGCCGCGCTACGTCTTCCAGTGGCATGCGTACCGCTTCGAACCGCCGCCCGGCGCGGTGCCGCTCGCCTGGACCCGCAGTTGCCGCCAGCAGGCCTACCGTCTCGGCGACCACGCCTGGGGCCTGCAGTTCCACCTCGAGGCCGATGCCGCATTGATCGAACGCTGGCTGCACCTGCCGGACGGGCGCAGCGAAATCGAGCGCCACTGGTCCGCCCGCCGCATCGCGCACATCCGGCAGGCGACGCGCCGTCACCTGCCCGCGGCCAAGCCGATCGGCGACCGCGTGTTCGGCGAGTTCATCCGGCTGTTCTCGCCCCGCCGCTACGCGCACCTGCCGTCGCGCTAGGGTCGTGACGGACTCAGTCGCCGAGGAACATGCGGTAGGCCGGGTTGCCGGTTTCCTCGGTGTAGACGTAGCTGAGTTCGCCGAGGTGCTCGGTGAAGCGCGCCGCATCGGCCGGCGGCACCTGCACGCCCGCCAGCACGCGGCCGTAGTCCGAGCCGTGGTTGCGGTAGTGGAACAGGCTGATGTTCCAGTGCGCGCCCACCGCCTCGAGGAAGCGCAGCAGCGCGCCGGGCCGCTCCGGGAACTCGAACCGGAACAGCCGCTCGTGCTGCAGGCCGTGGGCGTGCCCGCCGACCATGTAGCGCACGTGCAGCTTGGCCATTTCGTCGTCGCTCATGTCGATGACGCGATAGCCCGCGTCGGCGACGAGCCGCAGCAGCGCCTCCTTCTCGCGACGTCCCTCGGTGAGGGAAATGCCGGCAAAGATCCGTGCCGAGCGCGAGTCGTCGTAGCGGTAGTTGAACTCGGTGACGCTGCGGCGGCCGAGCAGGCGGCAGAAGCGCAGGAAGCTGCCCGGCTGCTCCGGGATCTCGACCGCCAGCAGCGCCTCGCGCTGCCCGCCGATGTCGGCCCGTTCGGCGATGTGGCGCAGGCGGTCGAAGTTGACGTTGGCGCCGCAATTGAGCGCGACCAGCGTGCGCTCGCGGCACTGCTCGCGGGCGACATACTGCTTGATGCCGGCGACCGCGAGCGCACCCGCCGGCTCGACGATCGTGCGGTTGTCCTCGAAGATGTCCTGGATGGCGGCGCAGATCTCGTCCGTGCTGACGAGCAGCACTTCGTCGACGTACTTGCGCGCGAGCCGGAAGGTTTCCTCGCCGACGCGGCGCACCGCCACGCCGTCGGCGAAGATGCCGACACGCTCGAGCGTGACCCGCTCGCCGGCCAGCAGCGAGTCGTGCATGCTCGCGGCGTCCTCGGGCTCGACCCCGACGATGCGCACCTGCGGGTACAGCGACTTGACGTAGGTCGCGATGCCGGCGATCAGTCCGCCCCCGCCGATCGGCACGAAGATGGCATCGGGAGGCGTTGAGCACTGGCGCAGTATCTCCATGCCGATCGTGCCCTGCCCGGCGATCACGTCCGGGTCGTCGAAAGGATGGATGAAGGTGAGCCCGCGGTCGCGCGCGATGCCCAGCGCATGTTCGTAGGCGTGGTCGAAGTCGTCGCCCTCGAGCACGACCTCGCCGCCCAGGTCGAGCACCGCCTGCACCTTGATGTCGGGCGTGGTGCGCGGCATCACGATCACGGCCACGATGCCGCGGCGGCGCGCCGACAACGCCACGCCCTGCGCATGATTGCCGGCCGAGGCGCAGATGACGCCGCGTTGCGCGGTCGCGTCGTCCAGCGCCGCAATCCTGTTGTAGGCGCCGCGCAGCTTGAACGAGAAGACCGGCTGCAGGTCCTCGCGCTTGAACAGGATGTCGTTGCCCAGGCGGCGTGACAGCCGGCGGGCCGGTTCCAGCGGGGTCTCGATCGCGACGTCGTAGACGCGCGCCTTGAGGATGCGTTCGATGTAACTTTCTTGCATGACGGTGACTGAGGAACCTCTGATCTACTCTCACATGAGGCGCGTTACGCGCGCGACGGCGCGGCACGAGGCGCGAGCCGCCGCCCCATGGTTGTTCCATGGGCCAGGCGAGCAACGACGAGCTGCGTCGTCACGCGCGTAACCCCTTGGGGACCGGGCGATTTTCGCCGCGGGCTTTGTCGCTCGTCGGTCGTGGATCGACATCCACTCGGTCCTCGCTTCGCGCCCGCGGCGAAAACTCGCACGCGGTCGCGCTCATATGAGAGTAAATCAGAGGTTCCTTACGGCTCCACCGCCTACGTTAACATCGAACGCACCTTCCCACTCCCTCCGGATCGGGGCCCTGCCTGTTGCGCATCGAATTGATCATGACCGTGCTCGCCGGCTTGGCGGGCGGACTCGCGGGCACCCTCTGGGGCGGCCTGGTCTCGGCCCCGCTGCTGTCGCGGCGTCCGGAATTGCGCGGCCTGGGATGGGTGCCGGACTCCGGCATGCGCGTGCTGGGCATGGCCATCGTCTACGGCGGCTGCGGCGCTGCGGCAGGGCTTCTGTTCTGGCTCGGCTGGGGCCTGGCCGCCTTCGCCGCCGTGCCGTGGTACGTCGTCGGCGCGGCGTTCGGCGGATTGCTGTGGCTGGCTGCAGCCGTCCCCGCGCTCCTGCTGCTGGCGACGCGGCTGCCTGCCTTGCGGGCGGCGTGCCGGATCATGGCGCTCGAGACCGGCGTCGCCGCGCTGGCGGTGGGCCTGCTGTGCGCGCTGGTCTGGCAGCGCGCCGCGTAGACGTCTTCAGCGATCGAGGAAGTCGCGCGCGACCCGCACCAGCTCGTCCGCGCCGGCGCCGAGCACGTCGCCACCGGGCTGCGGCAGGTCGACCCGCCTGGCGTCGCGCAGCAACGCTTCCGTGCGTCCGGTCGCTTCCCAGAATTCATCGCGCGCGCGCAGGATCAGCACCGGCAGGCGCAGCAGCGGCAGGCGCTCGCCCACCTGGTAGCTGCCGTCAGATGAAGGCACGCCCAGCAGGATCACGCGCCGCACCTGCTCCGGCCTGGCCAGCGCCAGCTCGATCGCCACCGGCGAACCTGACTGGTAGCCGAGCACGTCCACCTGCTTCAGCCGCAGCGAATCGATCAGGTCGGCGTAGGCCGCCACGTGGTCCGCCACGGTCGGCGCCTGCTCGGGCGCGTCGGACTCGCCCGACCCGGGCAGGTCCGGCGCATAGACGCTGCGATCGCGACCAAGGTCGCGCAGCAGCGGCTGGAAGGTGCGGCCCGTCTGTCCGGTCGGCGGGACGCACAGCAGCGGAGTCAGCTCGTCGAAGCCACCGCTCGATGGAAACGAGGTGTGCAGGTGCAACTGCCCGAAACGGCAGTCGACATACATCTTGCGCAGGTGAATGGTCACGGGCGGCGAACTCCTGCTCGAAAGAGCGGCGCTGCGGGCAATGCTGCGGGCGGAGAGTCGGGTCACGGGCTGTTCCTCGGTGAGCGGGCGCATCGGTCTGCGTGCGGCGCATTCTCCGCGCGCGGGTCACGGCTCACGTTGATTCAGCTCTCACTCCCACGGCCATTGGCATGACTTAATGCCGCGCCCTCGAACGACAGCACGCCCGCGGGCGGCGCGCCGTCAAATTATGTCTGGTCGCGCTCATGCGCTGTCGAGATACCACTCGTAATCGCGGTCGGTCACCAGGGCGCCGAATTTCTCGGCCTCCTGGCGCTTGATCGCCAGGAAAACATCGAGAAAACCAGGCCCCAGGGTGTCGCGCAGGAACGGCGACTGCGCCGCGGTGGCGAGCGCCGCGTGCCATTGCGTCGGCAACGCGGTGCCTTGCGCCGGCTGCGCGTAGCCGTTGCCCTCGACGGCAGGGCCCGGATCGAGCCCGGCGCGGATCCCGTGCAGCATGCCGCCGAGCACCAGCGCCGCGACCAGGTACGGATTGGCATCGGCGCCGGCGACGCGATGCTCGACGTGACGGCTGTGCGGCGGTCCGGCCGGCACGCGCAGGCTGACGGAACGATTGTTGACGCCCCAGGTGGCGGCGACCGGCGCGTAGCTCATCGAGCGGAAGCGGCGGTAGGAATTGGCATTCGGCGCATAGAACGCCATGCCGTCGCCGAGCGTCGCGCGCAGGCCACCGATCGCGTGCCGCAGCAGGACGCTGCCGGCGGGATCGTCCGCGGCAAACAGGTTCTGCCCGTCGGCCGCCGCGAGACTGGCATGCAGGTGCATCCCTGAGCCGGCCAGCTGCGCGAACGGCTTGGCCATGAAACAGGCGATCCGGCCATGGCGTGCGGCGATGCCGCGCACGGCCCGCTTGAACAGGATCGCCTCGTCGACGGCACGCAGCGCATCGGCGCGGTGTTCGAGCGTGATCTCGAACTGCCCGGGCGCGTATTCCGCCATCAAGGTTCGCAGCGGCAGGCCCTGCGCGCGCGCGGCGCCGTAGAGATCGTCGAAAATCGGCGCCATGTCGTCGAGCCGGCCCAGCCCGTACGCATCGATGCGCGACCGCCGCTCGCTGGTCAGCAGCCCGGACGAAGGCCGCAGACTGCCGTCGGCATCCCGCTCGAGCAGGTAGAACTCGAGCTCGACGGCAATCACCGGCGTGTAGCCGGCGGCCTCGCACCGCGCGACTGCCGCGGCCAGCACATGCCGCGGATCTGCCACGGCCGGTCGACCGTCCAGTTCATACATCGTGCCGAGCACCTGGGCGGTGGGCCGCGCCAGCCACGGCGCCCGGCAGAGAGAGCCCGCCACGGGACGACAGCACTGGTCGGCATCGCCGACGTCCCAGACCAGCCCGGTCGCGTCGACGTCCTCTCCGGTCACGTCGAGCCCGAGGATCGAGCCCGCCACGTTGCGGCCGCTGCCATAGAGCGCCGCAAGTTCCTCGCGCGCGAGGTTCTTGCCGCGGCCGACGCCGCAGGCATCGGTGATCACGAGCTGCACGGCCTCGATGTCGGGATTCGCCTCGAGGAACGCGCTGGCTTCCGCGGCCGTGCCGATGCCGCGCGGACTGTGCTTCATTGACTGCATGATGCGACGGGTTGGCCCGTGCTGGCGGGCTGTTGCGCCATAGTGACGGATGCCCGCGCGCAGTGGCAAGCTCACGGCCCCGCGCCTGCGCGCCGTGGAGCCTGATCGATGTCTGCCGCCTACTCGCTGGCCCGGGACGCCTCGCTGCGCGCATGGAACACGTTCCGGCTCGAGGCGCAGGCGGCCGTGTTTGCCACCGTGCACGACGCGGCCGCACTGCCGGCCCTGCTGGCGGACCCGGCGCTCGCGGGCTTGCCGACCATGGTGCTCGGCCGCGGCAGCAATGTCCTGTTTGCCGCGCGCCGCTACGAAGGAGCGATCCTGCATCTCGCCTGTGCCGGGGCACGGATCGAGCAGGAAGACTCGACGCACGCCTGGGTGCACGTCGACGCCGGGTTCGAATGGGACGCGCTGGTCGACTGGACGCTCGACCGTGGCCTGCAGGGGCTGGAGAACCTGGCGTTGATTCCCGGCCAGGCCGGTGCTGCGCCCATCCAGAACATCGGCGCGTATGGCGCGGAGATCGCAGACAGCGTGGCGGCAGTGCACTGCTTCGATCGCGCCACGGGTTCTTTCACGCGACTGGACAACGAGGACTGCGGCTTCGGTTACCGGGACAGCGTGTTCAAGCGCGAAACGGACCGCCGCATCGTCACGGCACTGCAACTGCGCCTTGCGCGCGGCGGTGCGACCAACCTGCGCTATGCCGGGCTGCCGGAAGAGCTGGCCGCCATGGGGGGCGTTCCGCCCACGCCGCGCAACGTGGCAGCCGCGGTACGGCGTATCCGCGGGCGCAAGCTGCCTGACCCTGCGCTGGTCGGCAATGCCGGCAGCTTCTTCAAGAACCCGGTCGTGGCGAGCGCGCTTGCGGCCGAGCTGCAGGCAAGGTTCGCGGCGCTGCCCGTCTTTCCGACCAGGGACCCGGCGACGCGCAAGCTCTCGGCGGCCTGGTTGATCGAACGTGCCGGCTGGCGCGGCTTTCGCGACGGAGACGCGGGGGTGTCGGCCCAGCATGCGCTGGTGCTGGTGAACCATGGCGCCGCCACCGGCCAGCAACTGCTCGACCTCGCGCGGCGGGTGGCGGCGTCGGTCGCCACCAACTTCGGCGTGCAGCTCGAGCCCGAACCGCGCATCGTCGGCGCCCAGTTCGTGACCTAAGGAGGGCGCGGTCACCGCCAGTGCGGCCGTCCTACCAGGCGCCGGTGTTCGGCATGCTCAACCACGGTTCGGCGGGCGGCAGGGCAGCGCCCTTCTGCAGCAATTCGATCGAGATGTTGTCGGGCGAGCGCACGAATGCCATGCGCCCGTCGCGCGGCGGCCTGTTGATGACCACGCCGTGTTCCTGCAGGCGGCGGCACGCCGCGTAAACATCGTCGACGGCGTACGCCAGGTGTCCGAACGCGCGACCGATGCCATAGGACTCCGGATCCCAGTTCCAGGTGAGTTCGACCTGCGCGTCGTCGTCACCGGGTGCCGCGAGGAACACCAGCGTGAAGCGGCCGCCGGGATACTCGTTGCGGCGCAGCTCGCGCAGGCCGAGGGCGTCGCAGTAGAACCTGAGCGATGCGTCGAGATCGGTGACGCGGACCATCGTGTGCAGGTATTTCATGGAAGACTGTGCACCTCTGCATGAAGTGGATGAGCCGCCCTTGCGTCGGCCGGCTGCCCACGGCAGTCTGTCACGCATGCATCCTGTTGCAAGACGAATGTGCTTACTGCGCCGCGGTGATCGTCGCGGCAGCGCTGGCCGCAGGCTGCGTCACGTCGATCCACTGTCGCCGCATCGCCGGTCGCCGCCGCCCCGACGGAACCCGCCGACGAACGCATCCTGGGCTCCAGCGCAGCCCAGGTCATGATCATCGAGTTCACGGACCTGCAGTGCCCGTATTGCGCGCGGTTCGCGAACACCACCTGGCCGCGCCTCAGGCAGGAGTACGTGGAAACCGGCAAGGTGCGTTTCGCCACGCGCGACCTGCCATTGCCGTTTCACGCGTTCGCGCTGCCGGCAGCCATCGCGGCGCGCTGCGCCGGACAACAGGGAAAATTCTGGGAGTACCGCGAGGCGCTGTTCCGTGACCAGGCGCAGCTCGCCACCGACCCGCATGCCGGGCTGGCGCAGTCGCTGGGACTCGACGCGGCGCAGTTCGCGGATTGTCGCCGCGATCCCGCCGTGGCGCACTCGGTCCAGGCCGACGTGGCGCTGGCCCGTGCCAGCAACATCCAGTCGACGCCGACTTTTGTCATCGGTCGTATCGTCGACGGCAGCTTCAATGGCGAGGTGCTGTCCGGCGCGCAGCCCTTCGAGGCGTTTCAGGCGCGCATCGATTCATTGCTGCAGCAGGCCGGGCAATAAGCCCGCCGCTGCGGCACCGGCCAGCACCCATCCCAGCGGCCAGTGCGCGCGCTCGAGCGCCAGCCACGCCGCGACCGCAATCAGCACTGCGTGAACGTCCGGCAGTGCCAGCCAGCCCGCCGGAAGCACCACGACCCGCGCCAGCAGCACGGCGAGCGTCGCGATCACGCCGACGACCGCAGCCGTGATCGCGCCCAGCGCGCCCGCGACCCGCGCGTTGCGCGTCACCCGCTCGACGTAGGGGGCGCCGAGCAGGATCAGCACGAACGAGGGCAGGAACGTCGCCCACGACGCGAGCGCACCGGCGAGCAGTGCCGCGGCCAGCGGACCCAGCGGAGCAGGAGCGTTCCAGCCCGCCATGAAGCCCATGAACTGCAGCACGATGACCAGCGGCCCCGGTGTCGTCTCCGCGAGCGCGAGCCCGGCAACGGACTGCTCGGCCGTGACCCAGCCCAGGTGACCGACGAGCTGGGTCGTGACGTAACCGAGCACCGCGTAGGCACCGCCGAAGGTGATCAACGCCGCCTTGGTGAAAAACAGGTAGACCTTGCTCCAGAGCGAATCCATCCCCAGCGTGGCGCCCACGAGCAGCAGCGGCACCAGCCAGAGCGCAAGACCGCCCAGCGCCACGCGGCGTGCCTGCGTCGCGTGCACCGGGCCCATCGGCGATCGCCATCGCGGCAGGCGCGGCTTTGCTGCCCAGCGCGCCGACCAGCGCGGCCAGCAGCAGAACCACGGGAAAAGGCACCTGCGCGAACTGCAGCGCAACGAATGACGCCACTGCCAGGGCGGCGTGCAGCCGCGTCCGCAATGCGCGCCGGCCGATGCGCACGATGGCCTGCAGCACCAGCGCGACCACGGCCGCCTGCAATCCGTACAACAGGCCCGAGATCCAGGACACGGTGCCGTGGGCAACGTAGAGGTAAGCCAGCAGGAACAGCAAGGCGATGGCGGGCAGCACGAAACCCAGCCCGGCGACGATCCCGCCACGGATGCCGTGCAGTTTCCAGCCGAGGAAGATGGCGAGCTGCAGCGCCTCCGGGCCCGGCAGCAACATGCAGAAATTCAGCGCGCGGGTGAATTCCGCGTCGTCGAGCCAGCGGCGGCGCTCGACGACCTCCCGGTGCAGGATGGCGATCTGCCCTGCCGGTCCGCCAAACGAAACGAACCCGAGGCGCGCCCAGAAAAGGGCGGCGTCGGCAAAGCTCGGGGTCGTCAAGACGTTGGCTCCGCGTCAGAACATCTCTGACGCGCCGGGCTCCTGCGCGGGCTTGGCCAGCTCGCGCGATTCGATGTGGTCGCCGGTGATCATCTCGTCGTATGCCTGGCCCGGGCCGACCATCGGATAGACGCCCGCATCGGGGTCGATGATGACTTCGAGGAACGCGGGACCCTTGAACTCGATGAACTCGCGCACGACCCGCGGCACATCGGCCTTGCGGTCGAGGCGCACCGCAAACTGGTATCCATCCGCCCTGGCGGCGGCGACGAAGTCCTTCTTGTGCAGCGACTTGTCGCTGGCCGCGAGCCGTCCCTTGAAGAACAGCTTCTGCCACTGCTTGACCATGCCGTCGCCGAAGTTGTTCAGCACCACGACCTTGATCGGCAGGTCGTAGGTGGTGACGGTCTCCAGCTCGCCCAGGTTCATGCGGATGCTGGCATCGCCATCGATGTCGATCACCAGCTTGTCGCGCCGCGCAAACTGCGCGCCGATCGCGGCCGGCAGGCCGAAGCCCATCGTGCCCATGCTGCCCGAGGTGAGCCACAGGCGCGGCTCGCGGAAGTCGAAGTACTGCGCCGCCCACATCTGGTGCTGGCCCACGCCGGTCGCGATCACGGCCTCGCCACGCGTGATGCGGTTGATCTCCTCGATCACGTAGTTCGGCTGGATCAGCTCGCTGGCGCGGTCGTAGTTCATCGCGTGCCGGCGCTTCAGGTCCGCGACGTGCGCGTGCCACGGCGACCAGTCGCGCCTGAACCCCTGCGCCTTGCCGTGGGCGAGCAGCGCCTCGAGGCCCGGGCCGAGCAGCCCGACATGGCTCCACTGCACGCGCTTGACCTTGTTGATCTCGGACGCGTCGACGTCCATGTGCGCGATGCGCCGGGCGTTGCGCGCGAACTTCTTCGGCACGCCGGCGACGCGGTCGTCGAAACGCGCGCCGAGGCACAGCAGGAAGTCGCAGTCCTCGACGGCATAGTTGGCGAACGCAGTGCCGTGCATGCCCAGCATGTGCAGCGAGAGCGCGTCGGTGGTGTCGCACACGCCGATCCCCATCAGCGTGGTCACCACCGGAATGCCGAACTCGCGTGAAAAGGCGCGCAGCTGCGCCGCCGACTCGCTGTTGATGACGCCGCCGCCGGCGTAGATCAGCGGCCGCTCGGCCTCGCCCAGCATCTGGAAGAGCTTCGACGCATGATCTTCGTCGAGGGTGCGCGCGCGCAGCGCCTGCATGCGGGAGTGATAACCGCGCATCGGCAGCAGGCCGCGACCCTCGTAGGCGCCCTGCCAGTTCTGCACGTCCTTCGGCACGTCGATCACGACCGGCCCGGGACGCCCGGAGCGCGCGATCTCGAAGGCGGTGCGCACCGTGGCTTCGAGTTTCGCCGGGTCGGTGACCAGGAAGCAGTGCTTGGCCACCGCGCCCATGATGTTGGCGACCGGCGCCTCCTGGAAGGCGTCGGTGCCGATCGCCGAGGTGCCGACCTGGCCGCAGATCACCACGATCGGCACGGAATCGGCCGCGCAGTCGCGCACGGGAGTCACGGTGTTGGTGGCGCCCGGGCCCGAGGTGACGACGCAGACGCCGACCTTGCCGCTCGCGCGCGCGTAGCCGGCGGCCATGAAGCCCGCGCCCTGCTCGTTGGCCGGCACGATCAGCGGCATCGGCCGCGCATCCGAGGCACGCTTCGACTGCTCGTCGTTGTGACGGAAGATCGCGTCGTAGGTCGGCAGGATCGCGCCGCCGCTGTAGCCGAAGATCGTGTCGACGCCCTCGTCCACCAGCACCTGCACGATGATCTCCGCGCCGGTCATGGACTGGCCGGCCCGCGGGTGCGCGGACGGTTCGGTCGGCGGGAGACTGGCGGCGATGCTGTTCACGGCGGAGCCTGGTTGGCGGTGGTCGGTCCTGGCCCGGCGTGACGCCGAGCTGGTCTTGTTGCGCTGCAAACGAGACTAGCAGCCACCGTGGCCGCGCGTCCATCTAGGCGCGTCCACCCCGATCCCCTATCCTGTGATCTCGGATCCGGGGCTGCCGCGGCACGGTAAGCCTTTTTAAATCAATGCGTTATGAGAGTCCGGGAGCCGCCATGGCACGCATGCGCCACATCATCGCGATCACGCTGCAGAACGAATCCGGCGCGCTGACCCGCGTCGCGGGGCTGTTCTCGACCCGCGGCTACAACATCGAGTCGCTCAACGTCGCCGCCACCGACGACCCGACGGTATCGCGCCTGACGCTGGTCACGACCGGCAACGAGGCCGTCATCCACCAGATCACGCAGCAGTCGCTGAAGCTGGTCGACGTGGTCGACGTCGAGGACGTGACGCGCGAGGAGCACTTCGAGCGCGAACTGCTGCTGGTCAAGGTGAAGGCCAAGGCGACGCAGGTGGGCTCGCTCTGGTCGGCGACGCAACGGGCCGGCGGGCGCGTGCTGTGGGACGCGGCCGACAGCTTCACGATCGAACTGACCAGCAGCGAGGCGGACATCAATCGCTTCATCGCCGAAGTCGCGAACTTCGGCGAGGTGCTCGAAGTGGTGCGCAGCGGCGCGCTCGCGATCCAGAAGGGCCGGCAGACGCTCGAAAGCTGAACGCGCGCCCCGGCTCGTTTCGTCTCAGGGAATCGCGCTGAACCCGACGTACCCGTCCGCCAGTGCCTGCAGCGCCGCCCGCACCGGCGGCGGGATCGGCACCGGCCGCCGCGTGACGCTGTCGACGTACACGTGCACGAAGCGCCCGAGCGCGGCAGCCTCGGTTTCCTGGTTGCGGAACAGGCCGATGCGGTAGATCACGCTGCTGCTGCCGAGCTTCTCGAGCGCGAGGCCCGCGTGGACCGTGTCCGGGAAACTCAGCTCGCTGACGAAGCGGCAACTGGTCTCGGCGACGATGCCGATGGCCGGCAACTGCCGGATGTCGCAGCCGCTCGCCTCGATCAGGTAGCCGTTCACGGCGGTGTCGAAGTACGAGTAGTAGACGACGTTGTTGACGTGCCCGTACTGGTCGTTGTCCATCCAGCGCGTGGTGATCGCGCGCAGCACGCGGAACTCGCCGCGCCGGGTCGGAAGGGTCTGCTCGTCCGCTGCCTGGGCCATGCCTGTCTCGCTGCCGTGCCGGTCGACCGGCGCCGGCATTATCGCAGTGGAGCGGCAGCGCGCGCTTGCGCTACGCTGCCGGCATGAAAACCAGGGCCGCCGTGTTGCGGGAGCCGGGCCGGCCCGGTCCCTACGCAGAGTCACTGCCACTCACGATCGAGGAGTTCGACCTGGCGCCGCCCGGGCCCGGCGAGGTGCTGGTGCGTGTGCGCGCGGCGGGGCTCTGCCATTCCGACCTCTCGGTGATCGACGGCAACCGGCCGCGGCCGCTGCCGATGGTGCTCGGTCACGAAATGGCCGGCGTGGTCGAGGACGTGGGCCCGGGCGTCGGCGACCTGCAGCGCGGCGACCACGTCGTCGCCTCGTTCGTGCCGAGCTGCGGCGTCTGCGCGCCCTGCGTGGCAGGCCGGCCGGCACTGTGCGAGCCCGGGTTGCAGTCGAACACCGCCGGGACGCTGCTGTCGGGCGAGCGTCGGCTGTGCCAGCACGGCGTGCCGGTCAATCACCACCTGGGCGTCTCCGGCTTCGCCGAATGGGCCACCGTGTCGCGGCGGTCGCTGGTGCGCGTCGACCCGACCCTGCCGTTTGCCGAGGCCGCGCTGTTTGGTTGCGCGGTGATCACCGGGGTGGGCGCGGTGGTCAACACGGCGTCGATGCCGCGGCACTCGACGCTCGCGGTGATCGGCCTGGGCGGGGTCGGACTCGCGGCACTGCTGGCCGGCAGGATGCTGGAGGCCACCGCGATCATCGCCGATCGACCTGAACGAGGCCAAGCTGGCGCAGGCGCGCGAACTCGGCGCGACGCTGGCGATCAACGCGGCGGATCCGGACTGCGAGGCGCGCGTGCGCGAGGCGAGCGGCGGTGGCGTCGCGTATGCGTTCGAGATGGCGGGCTCGGCGCGTGCGCTGGAACTGGCCTACAGGATCACGCGGCGCGGCGGCACGACCGTGACGGCGGGCCTGCCGCATCCGCAGCAGCTGGCGTCGTTTTCGCACGTGAGCCTGGTGGCGGAGGAGCGCACGCTGAAAGGGAGCTACCTCGGCAGCTGCGTGCCCGAGCGCGACATCCCGCAATACATCGAGTGGTATCGCGCGGGACGGCTGCCGGTCGACCGCCTGCTGAGCGAGCGCATCCGGCTCGATGACATCAACGGCGCGTTCGACCGCCTGGCCGCGGGCGCCTCGATCCGGCAGGTGATCGAGATTGGCTGAAGTGCTGTTCGATTTCGCGCGCGAAGCCGATCTCGCGGCGTGGCGCGCGATCGACGACGTGGTGATGGGAGGAGTGTCGCAAAGCCGCCTGCAGCGGACGGCGCCCGGCATCGCCAGTTTCACCGGGCACGTGTCGCTCGAGCACGGCGGCGGCTTTGCCTCGGTGCGTTGCGCGCCGCAGGCCTGGCCGACGGCCGGCGCCAGCGCGTTCGTGCTCCGCTGCCGTGGCGACGGACACCACTACAAGTTCACGCTGCGCGTCGACGATGGCTTCGACGGCGTGCAGTACCAGGCCAGGTTCGAGCCGCCGCGCGATTCCTGGGCCGACGTCGAACTGCCGCTCGGCGCGTTCGCTGCGAGTTTCCGCGGCCGGCCGGTGCCGGGCGCGGGTCCGCTCGATCCGGCGCGCGTGCGGCAGTTCGGCTTGATGATCAGCGACCGGCAGGCGGGGGAGTTCGAGCTGCAGTTGCAGTGGATTGCCGCCTTACCCGCCCTCTCCCGGCCCTCACCGCCCTCTCCCGCAAGCGGGAGAGGGGGTGGCTAGAAGCGGACCTTGGTTTCGACGACGAACTGCACCTGGTCGATGTCGTCGCCGCCGTCGAGCGGAAACGCCAGGTCGATGTGGATGACGTTGCCGAATGCCGAGCGGCTCGACCCCAGTCGCAGGCCGACACCTATGTCCTTCAGCAGGCCGTCGCTGGTGGCGCCGGTGATGTCCGTCCCCCAGGTGCGGCCCATGTCGAAGAACGCGGCGCCGGCGACGTGGAACAGCCGGAACGGATACCAGCTCGTGTAGTAGCGCTGCTCCAGCGTCAGCAGCGCCCGTGACGTGCCGGCCTGGTAACGCAAGGGGTAGCCGCGCAGGCCTTCCTCGCCGCCCAGCAGCAGTTGCTGGTCGGCATCGAGCGACTCGGTCACGGTCCCGTTGACCGTGGCAAAGAACTTCGTGCGCGGCGAAGTCCGCGCGTAATAGCGCGCTTCGCCCGAGATCATCGCATTGCGCAGGCCGTCGTCCTCTACCCTGCCCGAGCCGATCGCGGTCAGGAACAACGATCGATCGCGCGGATATTCCCAGCCGTTCTGCGCGTAGGCGCTCAGCAACAGCGCCTCGCGGTCGGAACCGAAGGCCTCGGCCGCATAGCCGATGCGCGCGCCCGCGCGCACTCCCACCAGCACGTCCTCGGTGCGTTCGATCTGGTCCTGGTTCCTGCGCTCACGGTAGGCGTCCTCGACCAGGTCGAAGCCGATCCATGGATACGCGAGTTCGATGTCCTCGGGCAACGGCCCGCCGAGCGCGGAACCCGGCACCGCCGCATAGCGGCTGCGGCTGAATGTCGTGCCCGCCGTCCAGCGCCGCACCCAGCCGTCCTGCCAACCCTGTGACCAGCCGTAATAGGCCTCCGCAAACTGCTCGTCCTGCTCGAACTCGCCCACCTGCTCGCCCAGGGTGTAGCGCGGCTCGTTGCGGATCGAGTCGTACAGGTAAAGGCCGCCGGCTTGCCGTGTATCGAGCGCGTAGAACGGACGGTCGACGCGGATGCCCTTGGTGCTGCCGTCATCCGCATCGCTGTAGACGACGCCCGACCTGCGTCCACGTCGAGTGGAAATGCGGGTCCTGGTACTCGAGGGTCAGCGATTCGCGGTCGACATCGTCGTTCCAGCTGAACGCAAGCTGCTGCCCGTTGCCGAGCAGGTTCTTTTCCTCCAGCTCGATCGAGGTCGTGTTCGCGCCGCCCTGGCGGCTGAAATTGAGGCCGGGGTTCAGCGTCCAGGTATCGCGCGTGCGCACTTCCAGGTCGACCGTCCTGCCGTCGTAGGACACCGGCCGGATCCAGGCGTCGTACAGGTAGTCGTTGGCGCGCAGGATGCGTTCGCTTTCGTCCACCAGCCGCTGCACGTAGGGCTGGCCGGGCTTGAACAGCAACTGCTGCTCGATCACCGGCGGACCGCGTGTTGATGTGCAGCTTGTTGGCCGTGCGGTACAGCCACTTGTCCTCCGCCGGGATGGACGGATCGAAGATGTCGCCGACGATGATGTGGATCTCGCCGATCACGGCGCCGGCCGCCTCCAGTTCCTCGCCCGAGGGCAGGCCCGCGGGCCATGCATGCAGGGTTTCCGGCTCGGCCTGGGCAGTCGCAGCGGCGCACGTGGCCAGCAGCAGCCACAGGGCGCAACGACAGAGGACTGATCGTCTCAGGGCAGCAGTACCGTGGAGCCGATCGTGCGGCGGGACTGCAGGTCGCGGTGAGCCTGCTGCACGTCGCGCATCGCGTAGGTCTGGCCGATCTCGATGCGCACCACGCCGCGGCCGATCACCTCGAACACCTCGCGGGCCGTCCGCAGCAGGTCGCTGCGCGTCGACGTGTACGAGAACAGCACCGGCCGGGTCAGGAACAGGGAACCGCGGCGCGCCAGTTCCAGCGGCGCGATCGGCGGCACCGGGCCGGAGGCATTGCCGTAGGTGACCATCAGGCCGAGCGGCCGCAACGCGTCCAGCGACGCAAAGAACGTGTCCTTGCCGACCGAGTCGTAGACGACGTGCGCGCCCTTGCCCCTGGTGAGCGCCTTGACGCCGGCCGCCAGGTCGTCGCGACCGGAAATCAGCACGTCGCGGCAACCCAGTGCGCGCACCGTGGCCGCCTTGTCGTCGCTGCCGACGACGGCGATCACGTGCGCGCCGAGGTGCAGCGCCCATTGCACGAGAATGCTGCCGACACCGCCGGCCGCGGCATGCACGACCGCCACGGTGCCCTTGCGGACCTTGTAGGTACGCCGCAGCAGCGCCTGCGCGGTCATGCCCTTCAGCAGGGCGGCCGCGGCCAGCCGGTCGCTGACCCCCTCCGGGACCGGCACCAGCTGCGACGCGGGCAGCAGGCGCTCTTCGGCGTAGGCCCCGGCGGTGTTCGAGGCGTAGGCGACACGATCCCCGGGCTTCACCTCGCGCACGCCCGGCCCGACGGCCGTGACGACGCCGGCCGCCTCACGTCCGAGCCCGCCCGGCAGGGACCCGCCGTACAGGCCCGTGCGTTCATAGACATCGATGAAATTGAGCCCGACCGCAGTCTGGCGCACGAGGGCTTCGCCCTTGCCCGGGTCGCGCGCGGGGATCTCTTCCCAGCGCATCACTTCCGGTCCGCCGTACTCGTGGATGCGAATGGCGTGGGGCATGGGGCACCGCGGGGTTGTGGCTGGAGGCACAGATGATGACGACCGCCGCGGCATTGCGGAAGGAAATCCTCCGCAGAAGTGACCGTACCCGCTGTAAGACGGCGACGGAAACCGGAATCAATCGCGGACGACGTCAGGCCTCGGGCAGGGGCGCGGTGGCGATGACCAGGTCGGCGACCGGCCGGCCGCCGAGGAGGTGTTCCTGCAGGATACGCTCGAGGTTGGCCGGCGTGCATTTGCGGTACCAGGTGCCCTCCGGGTAGACCACCGCCACCGGGCCGCCGACGCAGACCCGCAGGCAATGCGAGCGGGTCCGCAGCACGCCGCCCTCGACATCCACCAGTCCCAGCTCGCGGCAACGGCGCTTGAGGTAGTCCCAGCTCTCCTCCGCGCGCGCGACGGGCGCGCACTTCTCGCCGCCCACGCACAGGAAGATGTGCCGGCGCTGGGAGCCGATGTGCAGCTTGGCGACGGCGGCATCGAGTGCCGCCTGGAGCGTGGGGTCGGGCATGGCATCGATTCCGGCAGGTCCGGAACCGATGCTAGCGCGTGGCGGGGCGCGGCGTCACACGACCGTCGCCAGGCCGTTACAGGGCCTGGTCGTCGGCCTCGCCGGTGCGGATGCGGATCGCCCGCTCGAGATTGGAGATGAAGATCTTGCCGTCGCCGACCTTGCCCGTGCGGGCCGCCGCCACGATCGCCTCGACCACCTGGTCGACCAGCGATTCCTTGACCGCCACTTCGATGCGCGTCTTCGGGACGAAGTCGACCACGTATTCCGCGCCGCGGTACAGCTCGGTGTGGCCACGCTGACGCCCGAAGCCTTTCACTTCAGTGACGGTCATGCCGGACACGCCGAGTTCGGACAGGGCGGCGCGGACGTCGTCCAGCTTGAAGGGCTTGATGATTGCGCTGATCAGCTTCATGGGCTTCGGGCTCCTCGGTTCTCTTGGTCATTGTCAGGCGGCCGGTCGACGTCCCACGCCCGTGGAAACCGCAACGACCCACACCGCGCCGCCTCCCCCTGTGGGGACCTCGGACTGCTTATGCAGAAAGCGTGCCTACCATCCTGCAAGCGGGATTCTCTTGCAACTGCGGGATGCCGCGCACCAGCATGGAGCGCGAGACCCCGGGCCTGCCCATGGCTGGTGCGACGTGCCGCTCATGGACCGTGTCCAACCCAGCGCAAAGTGACCAGGGCGACGGTCACGACCACCGCCGCGGCAAGGATATCGACCACCCAGCCGGCGCGCAGCATGTCGCGCAGTTCGATCCGGCCGGACCCATAGGCAATTGCGTTCGGTGCGGTGCCCACCGGCAGCATGAAGCCGCAGGACGCGGCGATCGCCGCCGGCGCCACCAGCTGCAGGACCGGGATCCCGCTGGTGGCGGCCATCGCCGCCAGCACCGGCATGAAGGTCGCGGCCGTGGCCACGTTGCTGCTCAACTCGGTCCAGAGCACGACCAGCAGCACGATGGTCGCCAGCAGCGCCCACAACGGCCAGCCGGCGAGCACGGCCAGCAGCTCGCCGATGTTCCCGGACAAGCCGCTGTCCTGGATGATCGCTGCCAGCGCGAGGCCGCCGCCGAACAGGAACAGCATGTCCCAGGGCACGCGCCGGAAGTCGGCACCGTCGAGCAGGCGACCGCCCAGCGGCGAACCGGACGGCACGATGTACAGCACGAGCCCGGCGATCATGGCGATGCCCATGTCGCTGAGCGATCCCAGCCCCGGCAGCGACCGCAGCCAGGGCGAGGCAACCCAGGCGGCGGCGGCGGCGCAGGCGATGATGGCCACCCTCCGTTCCGGCGTCGACATGGCGCCCAGCGATGCCTGCTCGGCGCGGACGGCGTCCCGCGCGTGCAGGATGTCCGGCAGGTGGAACGGATGGGAGAAACCCACCAGCACCCACCAGGTCAATGGCAGCAACAGCAGCACGCAGGGCATGCCGAACACGAGCCAGTCGGCAAAGCTCAGCGTCACGCCATGGTTCTGCGCCATGAATCCGGCCACCAGCGCGTTCGTCGGCGTGCCGATCAGCGTGCCGAGGCCGCCGATGGTGGAGGCGTAGGCCACGCCCAGCACCAGCGCAACCGTGAAGTGCCGCTGGTCGCGGTTCATCGCCGCGGGATCCGGTGCGACGAAGGCGGCGATCGACAGCGCGACCGGCAGCATCATCAGCGTGGTCGAGGTGTTGGACACCCACATGCTGACGAACGCCGTGGCCACCATGACACCGAGCACCAGGCCACGCGCATTGGCGCCCGCATGCGCGACGATCGACAGCGCAATGCGCCGGTGCAGCTGCCAGCGTTCGAGCGCGATCGCGAGCAGGCAACCGCCCAGGATCAGGAAGATCGTCGAGCTGCCATAGGCGTGGCCGGCCTGCTCCGCCGGCACGATGCCGAGCAGCGGTGCGAGAGCCAGCGGCAGCATCGACGTGGCGACGATCGGCAACGCCTCGCTCGCCCACCAGACCGCCATCAGCGAGGCCAGCGCGGCCGCGCGCCAGGCGCCGGGCGCAAAGCCCTCGGGCGCAGGCAGCAGCATGAACAGGGCGAACACGCCGAGCCCCAGCCAGAAGCCGCTGCGCTGACCCGGCGAGCGCTCGCTGTGGCGTCGCGTCACGGTCTCCCCCGCTCGTGTTGCTTTGCGGCATCATAGGTCATCGACAGGGTCCGCAGAGGCTGGAATGACGGAACAGACGGTGGTGATCGTCGGCGCGAGTCACGCAGCGGTGCAGGCCATCGACACCCTGCGACGCGAGGGCCACGTCGGGCCGATCGTCCTCGTGGGCGACGAGCCGTTCCTGCCGTACAACCGCCCGCCACTGTCGAAGAAGTATTTCTCGGGCGAACTCGAGCGCGAGCGCCTGCTGCTGCGCAGCGCCCAGTTCTACGAACAGGCGCGCGTCGAAGTCCGGCTGGGCGTGCGGGTCACGGCCATCGATCGCGCAACCCGGCGCCTGCGGCTGAGCGACGGTGGCGAACTCGGCTACGACAAGCTGCTGCTGTGCCTGGGCAGCCGCAACCGCCTGCTGGAGGTGCCGGGCTACGACCTGCAGGGCATCCATTACCTGCGCACGATCGCGGACGTCGACGGCATCCGTGCCGACCTCGGCGCCGCCCGCCGGCTGGTGGTGGTGGGCGCGGGCTACATCGGCCTCGAGGCGGCGGCATCTGCGCGGCATCTTGGGCTCGAGGTCACCGTGCTGGAGATGGCGGACCGGCCACTGAACCGGGTGACGGCGCCGGAAATGTCTTCCTTCTACCTGCAGCGCCACGAACGCGCGGGCGTCAGCGTGCTGTGCGGCATGTCGGTGACTTCGTTTGCCGGTGCCGGCAACGGCCGGGTCAGCGGCGTGGTCTGCGGCGAGCGTGAGTTCGCCGCGGACATGGTGATCGTCGGTGTCGGCGTGCTGCCGGAAACTGCGCTGGCCGCCGCCTGCGGACTGCGCTGCGAGAACGGCATCGTCGTCGACGAGACCTGCCAGACCTCGGACCCGGACGTGTACGCCGCCGGCGACTGCACGATGCATCCGTGCGTGCGCTACGGCCGCCGCCTGCGCCTCGAGTCGGTCGACAACGCGGTCGAGCAGGCGAAGACCGCGGCCCTCAACATCTGCGGCAAGCCCGCGCGGCACGAGCACGTGCCGTGGTTCTGGTCCGACCAGTACGACATCAAGCTGCAGATCGCCGGACTCTCGCAGGGTTACGACCGGACCGTCCTGCGCGGCGACCCCGACACGAATCGCTTTGCGCTCTATTACTTTGCCCAGGGCGAGCTGATCGCGGTCGACGCGATCAACAGCCCCAAGGACTTCATGACCGGCAAGAAGTGGATCGCCGAGCGCAGGCACCCGGACCCGGCGTTGCTGGCCGATCCCGCGACCGACCTGAAGTCCCTGTAGCGGTCCGCGACGACGGCCGCGGCCAGCCCTGGGCGCCAGGTTGACTGTCCGCCTTGCGGGCAGACCCTGCCCTCAGGTACCTTCGGCCGACTTTTTGCAGTGCGGTAAAGCCGCGTTTCCGGGGAGACGGCCATGAGCGCAGGCGGGGACGATTCTGGGAAGTCGCTGGTCACCGACGACACATCGCGGGCCCTGCTCGCCGCACTGGGCCAGGTGACGGGCGGCATTTCGCCGCAGGCCTTTGGCGGCGCCTGGTGGAACGTGGTGTCGCGACTCGCAGTCGCACCCGGCCGGCAGGCGCAGATCGCGCAGGCCGCGATCCAGCAGGCGATCGAACTCGCCCGGTTTGCGGGCGGCGCCCTCAAGGCTGCGGGCGAACCCTTGCCGCCGCAGGCCGAAGGCACGCCGTATGCCCACCGGTTCGCGGACCCGGCCTGGGCCCGGTTTCCGTTCAACGTGCTGGCGCAGTCGTTCATCACGGCTTCCGCCGTTGCCCGCGAGGCCGTGAGCGGGGTTCCCGGGTCCGACGCGGCGGCCGCGAATGTCGTCGGCTTCACGGTGCGCGAAGGCCTCGAGCTGCTGGCGCCCGACAACTACCTGCCGACCAATCCGCAGCTGCTGCAACTGACGCGCGCCGAAGGCGGCAAGAACCTGCTGCGCGGCGTCAGGCACCTGGCCGAGGACGTGCAGCGCACCTTCAAGGGCCTGGGCCCGGTCGGTGTCGAGAACTACCGCGTCGGCGAACAGACGGCCGTGACTCCCGGCAAGGTGATCCTGCGCAACGGGCTGATGGAACTGATCCAGTACCGGCCTGCGACGCCCAAGGTCTATGCCGAGCCGATCCTGATCGTGCCGGCCTGGATCATGAAGTACTACATCCTCGACCTGTCGCCGAAGAACTCGCTGGTGAAGTACCTCACCGACATGGGCCACACGGTCTTCATGATCTCGTGGAAGAACCCGACGGCCGAGGATCGCGACGTCGCGATGGACGACTACCTCTCGCTCGGCGTGCTCGCCGCGCTGGACGCGATCGGCAAAGTCGTGCCGAAGCGCAAGATCCATGGCGTGGGGTACTGCATCGGCGGCACGCTGCTGGCCATCGCCGCCGCGGCGCTGGCGCAGAAGGAAGACGAACGCCTCGGCACCGTGACCATGTTTGCCGCGCAGACGGATTTCAGCGAGCCCGGCGAACTCTCCGTCTTCATCAGCCCGGCGCAGCTCGCGATGCTCGAGGCGATGATGTGGAAGAAGGGCGTGCTGGAGAGCCAGCAGATGGGCGGCGCCTTCCAGCTGCTGCGCACCTACGACCTGCTGTGGGGGCCGTCGGTGCAGACCTACCTGAAGGGCGAGCGCACCGGCGTCAACGACCTGATGTCGTGGAACGCCGATGGCACGCGCATGGCCTACCGCATGCACACGGACTACCTGCACCAGCTCTACCTCAACAACGACCTGGCCGCAGGCCGCTACGTCGCCCTCGGCGAAACGCTCGACCTGGCGGCGGTCGACGTGCCGATGTTCGTCGTCGGCACCGAGACCGATCACGTCGCGCCGTGGAAGTCGGTCTACAAGGTCGGCAAGCTGGTGCGTTCGAAGGACTACACCTTCTGCCTGACGAGCGGTGGCCACAATGCCGGCATCATCAGCGGCCCGGTGCATCCGAAGCGCCGGCATCGCGTGCTGACGATGAAGGCCGGCGCGCGCCTGCCGCTCGCCTGCGCAGTACATGAAGCAAGTCGAGCCCGCGCAGGGTTCGTGGTGGCCGACGTTCGCCGCGTGGCTGGTCGGAGCATTCCACGAAGACGAAGGTGGCGCCGCCGAAGATGGGCGCGGCGGGCTACAGGCCGGTGTGCGACGCGCCGGGCGAGTACGTGCTCGAGCGGTGAGGGTCGCCTCGCCGGCGACCGCAGGAACGCGCAGGACGTGATCGGGGTCATCCCCCTGCGCGCGAAGAAACATGCGCGCGGGGAATGACCCGATCGCGTCCTGATCCACGGCGCCTGAGCGACCCTGCCCGGTAACGGGCAGGGATCGCACGGCGCAACGACGTGGCGATAGCGCGCGAACGCTGGAACGCAGTCCGCGCTGCATTGACCGTCGTCGCAATCGGTGTTGTCGTGGCGTCCTCGCACGGGGGATTCGACATGCAGCATGCAGTTTCGTGGCCGCTCGGCGCGCTGTGCGCGGCATTGCTGGTGACGGGTTGCGCGCGGGCGCCGTCGCCGCCGCCAGCGACCGTGGACGAGGCGACGCAACCTGCTGTCCGCGGCGGCGCAGGATGAACTGGTCGGCGCGTGGCGCACCAAGGTGCAGTTCAGCAGCGGCGCGTTTGCCAGCGTGCAGGACCTGGAGTTGCTGTACGTCTACAACGCCGGCGGCACGATGACGGAATCGTCCAACTACGACGGCGCGCCGCCGGTCGCGCCCGCCTACGGCGTGTGGCGCCGGACCGGGCCGCGCGAGTACGAGACGCGCTACCTGTTCTTCCAGTCGAAGCCGCCGGCGAGTCTCGATCTGCTCATGCAGGGCGGCGGCTGGATGCCGGCCGGCCATGGGGTGCTGGACGAAAAGATCACGCTGGCGGAGGACGGCCAGTCGTACACCTCGACACTGACTTACGCCGGATTCGACCAGGGCGGCGCGCCGGTCGCGGGCGGCGGCAGCGCAACCGCGACCGGGCAGCGCATCGCCTTCGACGCGCCACCGGCGGGCTGAACCCGCGCTGCGCCGGGATCAGCGCGGCCAGCGCGCCTTGCGCTCGACCTCGTTGAGATCGAGGTGGTTGCGCATGTACTCGCCGGACGCATCGCGCGGCGGCGTGTAATCCCACGGCGTGTGCCGTCCGCGCCGCAGCGACTGGTCCACGAACCGCCGCCGCGCCTGGTCCTGCAGCACCTCGTCGCGGAAGCGCGGCAGGTCCCAGCGCGCGGCGACTTCCGCGCGGAACGCCTGCACGGTCGCGGCCCACGCGGGATCTGCGGCGAGATTCACGCGCTCGTGCGGATCCGTGGCGAGGTCATACAGCTGGTCCGGGTCGACGGCGCAGTGCACGAACTTCAGCGTGCCCCGCCGCAGCATGACGATCGGCGCGCAGGCGCCCTCGGCGGCGTACTCGCCGACGACGACGCGGGCCTGTTCCTGCCCGGCGCACAGCGGTAACAGAGACTCGCCGGCCAGCGGCGCCACCGCTCCGGCCGGCGAACTCCCGGTGAGTTCGAGCAGGGTGGGCAGCACGTCGACCAGCGACACTGGTGTCGACACCCGGCGCGGCGCGTATCGCGCCGGCGCATGCACGACCAGCGGAATGCGGGCCGATGGCTCGAAGAAGTTCATCTTGTACCAGAGCCCGCGCTCGCCCAGCATGTCGCCGTGGTCGGCGAGCAGGATGACGACCGTGTCGTCGGCGACGCCGAGTGCCGCCAGCGTGCCGAGCAATCGACCGGTCCAGTCATCGACGTAGGACACGTTGCCGAGGTACGCGCGGCGCGCCGCGCGCACGTGGCCCGGCGTGATGGTCGCGCGCGACATCGCCGACACCGCGCGCAAACGCTCCGAGTGCGGGTCCGTCGGCACATCCGCTGCGGCCGTGAGCGGCAGCGGAATGTCGAGCCCCTCGTAACGGTCCCAGTATTGCTGGCGCGTGACGTAGGGGTCGTGCGGATGGGTGAAGCTCGCCACCAGCAGAAACGGGCGCTCGTCGCTGCCCGGCGCCAGGTCGTGCAGCGCGCGCAGCGCGTGATACCCGGTCTCGTCGTCGAACAGCAGCTGGTTGGTCACCTCGGCCACGCCGGCACCGGTGACGCTGTCCATGTTGTGGTACCACCAGTCGATGCGCTCGTCCGGGCGCGCGCCAGTCCGGCGTCCAGCCGAAATCCGCCGGATAGATGTCCGGCGTGCGGCGCTCCTCGAAGCCGTGCAACTGGTCGGGCCCGACGAAGTGCATCTTGCCCGAGAGGACCGTGCGATAGCCCGCGTCGCGCACGTAATGCGCAAAGGTCGGGATCGTGCTGGCGAGGTACGCCGCGTTGTCGTAGCCGCGGGTGGCCGAGGGCAATTGCCCGGTCATCAGGCAATAGCGCGCCGGCGTGCACAGCGGGCTGTTGCTGTAGGCCGCGTCGAACACCACGCCCGCCGCCGCCAGGCGGTCGATGTGCGGCGTGCGCGCCACGGGATGACCGTAGCAGCCGAGCGCCGTCGGCGTGAGCTGGTCGTACATCACCAGCAGCACGTTTGGATTCTTTCTCACGCCCCATCCTAGCATCGGCGGGCGCGGCGTCAGTCGAGTCGCTTGTGGAACCGCAGGGTGGCGATGAGCAGCGTCACGGCAAGGAAGGCCGCGAGCTTGGCGGCGGGCAGCTGCATGTCCGCGAGCGACGCGCCGCGCAGCAGGATACCGCGCACGATCTCGACGAAATGGGTCAGCGGCAGCAGCTGCGCCAGCCACTGCGCCGCCGGCGGCATCCCGTCGAACGGGAAGACGAAGCCGGACAGCAGGATCGACGGCAGCATGGTCATGAACGACACCTGGAACGCCTGGAACTGCGTCCGCGCAAAGGTCGAGATCACCAGCCCCAGGGTCAGGGTGGCGGCGATGAACAGCGCGGCCGCGAGGTACAGGTCGAGCAGGCTGCCGTTGACCGGCACGTCGAAGATGCTGACACCGACGATCAGGATCAGCGTCGTCTGCAGCAGCCCGATCAGCACGTAGGGCAGCAGCTTGCCGGCCATCAGTTCCCACGAACGGATCGGCGTCGCGATCAGCAGTTCGAGGTTGCCGCGCTCGCGTTCGCGCACGATGGCGGCCGCGGTGAAGATCACCATGGTCATGTTGAGGATCACGCCGATCAGCGCCGGCACGACCTGCACCGCGGTGCGGCGCTCCGGGTTGTACTCGGTGCGGACCTCGAACACCGGGCGTGCGCGGGGCGTAGTCGGCGGCGCGCGCGGGCAGTGGCACCGCGGCCAGCCCGCGGGCGACCGCCTCGACCATGGGTTCGGAGCCGTCGACCAGGATCTGGGCCACCGCACGGTCGCTGCCGAGGCGGCGGCGCTCGAAGTCCGGCGGGATCACGATGCCGACGCTGATTTCGCCGCTCTGCATCCGGCGCCGCAGGTCGGGAACGTCCGGACTGGGCGGCAACAGGTCGATGACGCCGGTCGCCTGCAGGTCGGCGACGAGGGCGCGGGAGTGGCTGGTCCGCGCCTCGTCGACCACCGCGGCGCGGAGATCCCGCACGTCGTAGTTGATGGCATAGCCGAACAGCAGGATCTGCATCAGCGGGATGCCGATGATCATGCCGAACGTCACGCGGTCGCGCGCGAGCTGCCGCACTTCCTTGCTGGTGATCGCAAGCAACCGGCGCAGCATCGCGGTCAGGCGTCCGCTGGCTCGTCGGCTGCCCGGCCAAAGCCGGTCGCGGCCACGAACACGTCCTCGAGGCTGGCCCGCACCTGCGTGGCGCGCGCGGCAACGCCGGCGTCGCCGAGGCGCTGCGCCACGCGCTCGGCGGGCTGTGCAGTGGCCGGTTCGAGCAGCACGTGCAGGCGCGTCCCCAGTTGCGCCACGCTCAGCACCGCCGCGTCCTGCGCCAGCGCGCTGCGGGCTGCGACCGTGTCGTCGGCCTCGACCTCGACCACCTGTGCCGGGATCCGCTCCATCAGGTCCTGTGGCGCCCCGTGCGCGACGACGCGGCCGCGCGCGAGGATCGCCAGTTCGTGGCAGCGCTCGGCCTCGTCCATGTAGTGCGTCGACACCAGGATGGTCACGCCGCGCGCCACCAGCGTGAACAGGCTCTCCCAGAAGTCGCGCCGGCTCTGCGGATCGACGGCGCTGGTCGGCTCGTCGAGCAGCAGCAGCTCGGGTTCGTGCAGCATCGCCGCCGCCAGCGCCAGTCGCTGGCGCTGTCCGCCGCTCAGCGTGCCCGCGCGCTGGGAAAACAGCGCGCGCAGCCGGAACTCCGCCGCCACGGCAGCGACTCGCTCGCGCCGGCGGGCCGTGCCGAGGCCGAACACCTGCCCCATGAATTCCAGGTTCTCGTGGACCGTCAGGTCGTCCCACAGCGAGAACTTCTGCGTCATGTAGCCCAGGCGGGTGCGCAACTGCTCGGCGTCGCGCGGCATGGCGTGGCCCAGCACCGAGACGCTGCCCGCGCTCGGCCGCAACAGGCCGCAGAGCATGCGGATGGTGGTCGACTTGCCGGAGCCGTTCGGTCCCAGGAAGCCGTAGATACGGGCGCGCGGGATGTCGAGGTCGATGCCGTCGACGGCCGTGACGTGGCCGAAGCGGCGCGTCAGCCCGCGGGCCGAGATCGCGATCGCGGCCTCTTCGCGCCCGGCAGGCGCGGCGGCGCTGGCGCGATGGCTCACTGCGGCGCGCCCGGCACGAACACCTGCACCGGCATGCCGGTGGGCAGCGCCGCGGCCTCCGCCCCCTCCAGCGTGATCTCGGCACGATAGGCGAGGCGTGAACGATCCTTCTGTGTCAGCGAGTAGTAAGGCGTGAACGCGGCCTCGGCCGAGATGTAGCGCACGGTGCCCGGCAGTCTCGCGTCGAGGCCATCCACGGCGGCTTCGACCGCGGTTCCGGCAAGGAATCGCGTGCGCAGCGGTTCAGGCACGTAGACCCGCGCATACGGCGCGCCATCGGCCAGCAGCACTGCCACCGGACGTCCGGCGGCGGGCCGCTCGCCCAGCTTGTAGGGCAGTGCCTCGACGATCCCTGCACGCGGCGCCGTGACGGTGTAGCGCGCGGCCACGGTCTCGATTTCGGCGAGCGCGGCAGCAGCGCGCTCGACGGCGGCCTGCGCCCCGGCCACCTGCTCCTTGCGCGTGCCCTGCTGCAGCAGCTGCAGGCGTGCGCGGGCCGTGTCGCGGCCGGCGCGGGCGGCATCGCGCGTGGCCCGCGCCTGGTCGAGGTCGGAGGTGCTCAGCAGCCTGCGCTCGACCAGCGCCTGCGCGCGCTGGTACTCGCTCTCGGCCGTCTGCAGCGTGCTGGCGGCACCGGCGAGCGCGGCGCGCGCCTCGTCGATCTCGTCCTGGCGCGGTCCCTGCTGCAGGTCTGCGAGCCGGCGCTGCGCCTCCGCCAGCGCGGCGCGCGACTGCTGCATGCGCGGCTCGGCGGTGCCGGCTTCCTGTCGCACCAGCACCGCGCCTGCGTCGACGCGGTCGCCTTCATGCACCGGGACTTCGACGATCCGTTCGTTCGATTCGGCGATCAGCTCGAGGCGATCGCGCTCGACGGTACCGTGCACTTCGACCGGCCGCTCGCGCGCGCAGCCCGCGACAAGCAGCGGATGCCAGCAGTGCGACAGGCGGCCAGTCTATGCATGGACGTACTCCCGCGGCATCGCGACGCCGTGACGAAACAGGCGCGCGGTGTGTTCGATGAACCGGTCCAGTTCCTCGCCCTCGGGCCGGAACCCGAGCACCGGACCGGTGACCGGCAGCGAGATGAACGGGAACACGCACAACCCCAGCAGGGACACGGCGGCATGACGCGCATCGAGGTCGGCCCGCAAGTTGCCCTGCTCGCGTTCGCGGCGCAGGACGCTCTCCAGCGCGGGCGCGGTGCGGGTCGCGAACCGCTCGATGAACTGAGTGCGCATCGGCCCGTCCTGCGCCAGCACCTCGCGCAGGATCAGCGCCGGGAACCAGGGATTTGCAGCCACCATCTGCATGTAGGCCCGGATCAGGGCCTCGAGGTCCGGCGGGCCGCTGTCGGCGTCGCTCATGCGCTGCACGGCGGCCAGCACAGGCCGCGCCGCCATCTCCATCATGGCGAGGAACAGGCCGCGCTTGTCGCCGAAGTGGTAGTGGATCATCGCCGGTGTGGTCCCGGCGGCCGCGGCGATCCGGCGGGTGCTGACCGCGCCAAATCCCTGCTGCAGGAAGAGTTCCCGGGCCTGCGCCAGCAGCGCCTCGCGCACGGCTGCGGTACCGCCGGCAGGGCGACCGGGCCGGCGCAATCGCGGCTTGGCGTCAGTCATTGCAGCAGACATGTATTTAATATTAATCAAACGATTTATTAATACAAGATGCCAATAAAAGGGCCGCAAGCGGCCCCGGCAGACAGCACCCCCAGCCGGCTCAGGCCAGCAGGTCGGACACGCTGACCTCGCCGATCTGCTCCAGCGACCGCGGCACGCCCACGGCGAAGCCCTGGGCGTAGTCGACCCCGATCTCACGCAACTTCTGCAGGGCGGCCTCGCTTTCGACGGCCTCCGCAATCACCAGCTTGCCCATCACGTGCCCGATCTCCTTGATCGAGCGGACCATCGCGTAGTCGACCCGGTCCTGCGACAGGTTGCCGACGAACATGCCGTCGATCTTCAGGTAGTCGACGCCGAGCGCCTTCAGGTAGGCGAACGACGACACGCCGCTGCCGAAATCATCGAGCGCAAACGCGCAGCCCAGGCGGCGCAAGGCGACGATCAGGCTGTTCGCCTTGCCCAGGTTGCCGACCGCGACGCTCTCGGCGGTCTCGAAGCCGATGCGGCGCGGGTCGACCCCGGTCGCTGCGAGGCTCTGGCGGATGTGCTCGAGCGTCTCGGGATCGGCGACGCTGTCGCGCGAGAGGTTGATGAACACGCGCGAGATGCGCTTGAACACATCGTCGTGCGCCTGCACCCAGTTGAGCGCGGTCGCGATCACCCAGCGGTCGTAGCGCACCGACAGGTTGTAGCGCTCGACCGCCGGCAGGAACGCGCCGGGCGGCACCACCCGGCCGGTCTCGTCGCGCATGCGCAGCAGCAGTTCGTAGTGTGGCAGGCGCGGCGCGGCATCAGGCGGCTGCACCAGCGGCTGGATCTCCTGCGCCTCGAGGAACAGCCGGTTGTCGACCAGCGCGCGCTTGGCGCGCGCCACCCATTCCATTTCGCCGTGCCGCCGCTCCAGCAGTTGCGTGTCTTCCTGGTACGTCTCGACGCGGTTGCGGCCAGCGTCCTTCGCGGCGTAGCAGGCCGAGTCCGCCGCGTTCATCACCTGCGTGATGCGCTTGAAGCGCGAGTCGATCGCCACCAGGCCGATGCTGACGCCGAGCGTGAACTTGTTGGAGCCCCAGATGAACTCGAACTCGTCGACCGTCTTGAGCATGCCATTGGCCACCTGCAGGGCGTTTTCAGGTTCGCAGTTGTGCAGCAGCACGCGCGAATTCGTCGCCGCCCAGCCGTGCCACGACGTCGTTGTTGCGGACCCGCTGCTGCATCACTTCGCCGAGCTGGCGCAGCAGTTCGTCGCCGGCGACATGGCCGCAGGTGTCATTGACGTTCTTGAACCGGTCGAGGTCGAGATAGAGCATCGCGTGCCCGGCGCCCGTCGCCTGCGACAGCTCGAGCGCGCGCTGCAGCCGCAGCTCGAATTCGCGCCGGTTGGCCAGGCCCGTCAATGCGTCGTGGCTCGCCTCGTAGGACAGCTGCTGCGACAGCTCGTGGGCCGCCGTGATGTCGGTGATGGTGCCTTCGTAGAACAGCACGCGCCCGTCGGCGTCCTGCACGGCGCGGGAATTCTCCAGCACGACGATCCTGGATCCGTCCTTGCGCTTCAGCACCAGCTCGGAATTGCGGATCTCGCCGTCCTCGCGCATCGCCTTGATCCAGTTCTGGCGATGGTCCGGATCGAAGTAGACGTCGCGGGCGACGTCGAGTTCGAGCAGCTCGTCCTCGGAGGCGTACCCCAGCAGGCGCACCAGCGCCGGGTTTGCCGCCATGAACTTGCCTTCGGCCGTGGTCTGGAACACGCCGGCGGTGACGTTCTGGAACAGCTCGCGGTAACGCTGCTCGGATGCCTTCAGCGCCAGCATCGTGTGGGTGCGTTCCGTCGCATACCGCAGCACGCGTTCGACCAGCGTGGTCGTCAGGTGATCGCGGACCAGGAAGTCGAGCGCGCCGCGGCTGACGGCGTCGCCGCCCACGTCCTCCTCGCCCGGGTCCACCAGCACGACGATGGGAATGTGGGTGGCCTTGGGCTGCAGGCGCAGCAGGGTCGTCAGGCCGGAGCTGTCGGGCAGCGTCGAGGTCGAGCAGGATCGCGTCCACGCGCCCGTGCTTGATGCGCGCGAGTGCGTCCGCCATGGTCGAGGTCACTTCCAGCCGGTACGGCTGGCCGCGGATCGCGCCCAGCGCACTGGCGACCTGGGCCTTGTCGGCCGGGTGCGAACTGACGTGCAGGACGGTGGCTGAAGGCATCTGGCAGCGAGTATAGGGCCGCAGGCACCCGCAAGCTGTGAAGCCCGGCCGATCTGGCGGGGCCTCGCGGCGCAAAAACTGCGACCGGTCTCTAGAAAGGCAGTTGCGTGCGGAAGTCCGCCGACCTCATGACCAGCACGTCACAGGGCATGCGGTCGAGGACCCGCTCCGCGGTGCTGCCGACGAACACCTCGCGCAGCCGGCTGCGCGACACCGCACCCATGATGGCGATGTCGGCATGGCGTTCTTCGGCCACCCGCGGCAGGACCTCCACGGCGGAGCCCTGCAGCACCGCGAGCGCGGTGGCATCGAGTCCGTGTGCCTGCGCCAGCTCGCGCATCCCGGCGGCGACACGGGTGCGTTCGGCCTCGATCAGCTCCGCCACCCCCAGCTCGGTCGCGAGCGGCACGCCGGCCAGGCCGCTCGTCGCGGCCAGCAGCGCGGCCGGGAAGAACGCATGGACGGCAGCGATCGTGCCGTCCAGGTGGCGCGCCAGCAGCTGCGCCGCGTCCAGGATGTCGTGGTCCAGCGCCGCCGGCTTGTCGCCATGGTGACCCGGATCGAGCGCCGCGAGCAGCAGCGGTCGCGCCGCCCAGTCCGCCTGGCGGCTGAGCAGCAGCGGCACCGGGCAGCGCCGGACCAGGTTCCAGTCGGTGTTGGTGAACAGCGCCCGGCGCAGGATCGAATGGTAATGCGTGTCCTTGACGACCAGGTCGGGCGTGAACTCCGCCACGCGCCGCAGGATGCCTTCGTACAGGGGGTTGTCCCAGTGCACGTGGGTCGATACGTCGAGCCCGCCGGCACGCAGTTCCGCCGCCATGCCCTCGAGGTGCTCGGCACGCTCGGCGATGAAGTCCTCGCGCAGGTGGCGCAGCGCGTCGGTGTCGAAGAACGGCTGGCCGGTCAGGGCCGGGTCGAAGTCGCAGGTGAACAGCTCGAGCGAGGCGCCGGCGAGACGAGCCAGCCGCGCGGCCTTGAGCGCGCCGACCTGCACTTCGACGGTCGGGTCAATCACGGCGAGAATGCGATCGAGGCGCTGCATGGGGACCTCCGCGACCTGGCTGTCCAACCCTGGCTCCAATCTGCGACGGCGACCGGCGCGCCGCAATCCGGGTAAGTCGCTTCGGAAAGTACGTAGAAAGCCGGCTTCCTGTCCCTACTCCACGGCCGGCCGTGTGATCTTTAGGATTCGCCTGCCGCTTTGCGCCCGCTGCAAAGCAACAACCATTCTCATTCCTCCCCTCCGAGGCGACCGAAGAAAATGACGGCCACGCACTACAACGACAAGGTGGTCCGGCAGTTCGCGATCATGACCGTGGTCTGGGGCATCGTCGGCATGCTCGTCGGCGTGCTGATCGCGGCCCAACTGCTGTGGCCCGACCTGCTGCCCCCCTGGTCCTTCCTGTCCTACTCGCGGCTGCGCCCGCTGCACACCAACGCGGTGATCTTCGCCTTCGGCGGCTCGGCGCTGTTTGCGACCTCGTACTACATCGTGCAGCGCACCTGCCACGTGCGGCTGTTCGCCGACAAGCTGGCGGCGTTCACGTTCTGGGGCTGGCAGCTGGTGATCCTGCTGGCTGCCATCACGCTGCCGCTGGGAATCACGACATCGAAGGAATACGCCGAGCTCGAATGGCCGATCGACATCCTGATCGCGGTCGTCTGGGTGGCCTATGCGGTCGTGTTCTTCGGCACGGTCGCGCTGCGCAAGGTCAAGCACATCTACGTGGCCAACTGGTTCTTCGCCGCGTACATCATCACGATCGCCGTGCTGCACATCGTCAACAGCCTGGCGATCCCGGTGACGCTGACCAAGTCCTACAGCATCTACCCGGGCGTGGTCGACGCCATGGTGCAGTGGTGGTACGGCCACAACGCGGTGGGCTTCTTCCTGACCGCCGCCTTCCTCGGCATGATGTATTACTTCGTGCCGAAGCAGGCCGGCCGCCCGGTCTATTCGTACAGGCTCTCCGTCGTGCACTTCTGGGCCCTGATCTCCACCTACATGTGGGCCGGCCCGCACCACCTGCACTACACGACGCTGCCGGACTGGGCGCAGTCGCTCGGCATGGTGTTCTCGCTGATCCTGCTGGCGCCGTCGTGGGGCGGCATGATCAACGGCATCATGACGCTCTCGGGCGCGTGGCATAAGCTGCGCACCGACCCGATCCTGAAGTTCATGATCGTCTCGCTGTCGTTCTACGGCATGTCGACCTTCGAGGGCCCGATGATGTCGATCAGGACGGTGAACGCGCTGTCGCACTACACCGACTGGACCATCGGCCACGTGCATTCCGGCGCCCTCGGCTGGGTGGCGATGATCTCCATCGGCACGATGTACGCGCTGATCCCGAAGCTCTACGGCCGCGAGCAGATGTACAGCGTCAAGCTGATCGACGTGCACTTCTGGACCACGACCATCGGCGTCGTGCTCTACATCACCTCGATGTGGATCGCCGGCGTGATGCAGGGCCTGATGTGGCGCGCGACCAACGCGGACGGCACGCTGACCTACGCGTTCATCGAGTCGATCAAGTCGACCTACCCGTACTACGCGGTCCGCCTCGTGGGCGGCGTGCTGGTGCTCGGCGGCATGTTCATCATGGCCTGGAACGTGTGGAAGACGATCGCCGCCCGCACGACGACCGCCGATTCGCCCGTATTGCAGCCGGCCTGAAGGTAATCACGCATGAACCACGAAGCAGTAGAAAAGAAAGTCGGCCTGCTCGGCGTGCTGATCGCCCTGGTGATCAGCGTCGGCGGACTGGTCGAGATCGTCCCCCTGTACTTCCAGGCCTCGGTGACGCAGCCGGCGCCCGGGCATCAAGCCGTACGAGGCGCTGCGGCTCGCGGGCCGCGACGTCTACATCCGCGAGGGCTGCTACCTGTGCCACTCGCAGATGATCCGGCCGTTCCGCTCGGAGACCGAGCGTTACGGGCCGTATTCGCTGCCGGGCGAGTCGGTGTACGACCATCCGTTCCAGTTCGGCTCGAAGCGCACGGGGCCCGACCTCGCGCGCGTCGGCGGCCGCTACTCGGACGACTGGCACCGCGTGCACCTGATCAACCCGCGCGACGTCGTGCCGGAGTCGAACATGCCGCGGTTCCCGTGGCTGGTCGACGGCAAGGTCGATGGCGCGCTGACCGCCCGCAAGATGGAGGCGCTGCGCAAGATCGGCGTGCCGTACACGGACGCCGACATCGCCGGCGCCGCGGCGGCGGTCGAGGGCAAGAGCGAACTCGACGCACTGGTGGCCTACCTGCAGGGCCTCGGCACGAACCTCAAGGCGGGAACCTGAGGCATGGACATCGGCACCGTACGCGGACTGATCACGCTCGCGCTGTTCATCGCGTTCGTGGCGCTGGTGTTCTGGGCCTGGAGCAGTCGCCGTAAGGCGGACTTCGACAAGCTGGCGCGCATGCCGCTCGAGGAAGACCCGCCCGCAAAAGACCAAGGGAGCAAGACCCCATGACTACTGGTTGGAGCCTGTTCGTCATCATCCTGACGATCCTGAACATCGCGGCCTGCTTCTGGCTGCTGCGCTGGACGTCGAAGCCGCGCTCGGCCAACGAGAAGATCGGCGGCGGCGCCGACACCGGCCACGTGTGGGACCAGGACCTGCGCGAGTACAACAACCCGCTGCCGAAATGGTGGCTGTGGCTGTTCTACATCACCATCGCGTTCGGAGTGCTGTACCTCGCGCTGTTCCCGGGCCTCGGCAACTTCGCCGGGATGAAGGGCTGGACGCAGTCGGGCCAGTACGCGCAGGAAAGGGATGCGGTCGAGGCCAGGGCAGCGCAGCTGCTCGCGCCGCTCGCCGCCCTGCCCGTCGCCGAGCTGGTGAACAACGAGCAGGCGATGTCCACCGCGCACAACCTGTTCCAGCAGAACTGCGCGCAGTGCCACGGCTCGGACGGCGGCGGCGCGAAGGGCTTCCCGAACCTCGCCGATGCCGACTGGCAATGGGGCAGCGACGCGGACTCCGTCGTCGCGACGATCGCGCAGGGCCGCATTGCGGCCATGCCGGCGTGGGGCCAGGTGCTCGGCGAGGCGGGCGTGGATGAAGCGGTGGCCTACGTGCAGGCGCTCAGTGGCCAGCCGGCGGACGCGACCCTCGCGGCGGCCGGCAAGCTGCGCTTCGAACAGGTGTGCGCCGCATGCCATGGCATCGACGGCAGGGGCAACCCGCTGCTCGGCGCGCCGAACCTGACCGACGGCGTCTGGCTGTACGGCGGCGATGCGGCCACGATCAAGGCGACGCTGCTCAACGGCCGCAACGGCCAGATGCCGGCGTGGGACGGCAAGCTCGGCGAACAGCGCATCAAGCTGCTGGCGGCCTACGTGACGAAGCTGGCCGCAGGCGGCTAGTCGTGCGGCAGTCGCCTGACGAGTACGCGGGCAAGCTGCGCTGGCCACGCCTGGGACAGGACGTGGCCATCGTGGCCTGGCCGTCGTTTCTCGTCGCGAGCGTGGCGACGATGGTCTGCTTCGGCTTCATCGATCCCGTGCTGGTCGGCAACGACGACTACCCGCCGCCCGCGTTCCAGACGCGCATGATGGGGTACGCCGTCGGTTTCTTCTTCTTCTGGCTGGTTGCCGCACTGTCCAGCCTGATGACGCTTTACCTGGTGCGGACAGCGCATCCCGAACCGGCAGACGAGGGGACTGACGACGGGACCCGGAGTCCCGAATGAGCGAAATGCAGGCCCCTGTCGACGGCGAGCTGTATGCAGCCCGCCAGAAAATCTATCCCCGCGAGATCCAGGGCCGCTTCCAGCAGCTGCGCGTCTACGCCGTGTTTGCGCTGCTCGGCCTGTACTACGTGCTGCCGTGGATCCGCTGGGGCGAACGGCAGGCCGTGCTGTTCGACCTGCCGGCGCGCAAGTTCCACATCTTCGGCCTGACGCTCTGGCCGCAGGACTTCTACTTCCTGACCTGGCTGCTGATCATCGCGGCGCTGGCGCTGTTCTTCTTCACGGCCCTCGCCGGCCGCGTGTTCTGCGGGTACGCCTGCCCGCAGACCGTCTGGACCGAGACCTTCGTCTGGATAGAGCGCTGGGTCGAGGGCAGCCGCACGCAGCAGATGAAGCTGGCGAAGGCGCCGTGGAGCGCGGCCAAGCTGCTGCGCAAGGGCGCCAAGTACTTTCTCTGGATCGCGTTCGCGCTGTGGACCGGCTTCACCTTCGTCGGCTACTTCACGCCGATCACCGAACTGGCCGGCAAGATCGCCAGCTTCTCGACCGGGCCATGGGAAACCTTCTGGGTGCTGTTCTACGGCGGCGCCACGTTTGTCAACGCGGGCTTCATGCGCGAGCAGGTGTGCAAGTACATGTGCCCCTACGCGCGCTTCCAGAGCGCGATGTTCGACCAGGACACGCTGATCGTCACCTACGACGAACGGCGCGGCGAACCGCGCGGCGCGCGCAAGAAGGGCGCGGACCCGAAGTCCCTGGGCCTGGGCGACTGCGTCGACTGCACGGTGTGCGTGCAGGTCTGCCCCACCGGCATCGACATCCGCAAGGGCCTGCAGTACGAGTGCATCGCCTGCGCCGCGTGCATCGATGCCTGCGACGAAGTCATGGAGAAGGTCGGCTATCCCAAGGGCCTGATCCGCTACGACACGCAGGCCGGCCTCGAAGGCAGGCCGAAGCGCGTGCTGCGCCCGCGCACGATCGTCTACGGCACGCTCATCGCGGTCCTGATCGCGGGCTTCGGCTGGACGATCACGCATCGCAACGTGGTCGGCGTCGACGTCATCCGCGATCGCAACGCGCTGTTCCGCGAGCGCCCGGACGGGCTGATCGAGAACGTCTACAACGTCAAGATCCTGAACAAGGACGCGGCGGCGCACGACTTCGTGATCGCGGCCGAGGGACTGCCGGGACTGCAGGTCGACTTCGGCGCGCCCGCGGTGCGGGTCGGCCCCGGCGAGGTCAGGAGCGTGGCGGTCCGGGTCCGCATCCCGCGGGAGCAGCTGCAGGGCGGCGCCGACATCCGCTTCACGATCCGCACGCTGGATGAACAGGCGCTCGAAGCGGCCGGCAAGGCGCGCTTCCTGGCGCCCACTAACTGATAGGCTTGCAGCAATGAACGCCGAGACTGCCCGCCCCTGGTACCGCCAGTTCTATCCGTGGCTGCTGATCCTGCTGCCGGCGGCGGCGGTCATCGGCGGCTTCGTCACCCTGTACCTGGCGCTTGCGTATCCCGATACGCTGGTGCGCAAGGACTGCGTGCGGGACGGTGCGACCATGGTCTGTGGCGAGGACGCTCCGCGACGGCCATGACTCCTGCCGCGGGCTCAGCTTGCTTTCATTGCGGCGAGCCCATTCCTGCCGGCCTGCGTCTTTACGCCCGCATCGAGGCACGCGCCGAACCGGTCTGCTGTCACGGCTGCAAGGCGGTCGCCGAGTTCATCGTCGGCGCGGGGCTCGACGACTATTACCGTTACCGTGACCAGAACAGCGTCCGTGCGGACGAACCGCCGCGCCCCGACCGCTGGTCGGCCTACGACCGCCCGGACCTCGTCACACGGCTGACGCGCGCCGAAGCCGGCGGTGCGCGCTCCATCACGATCCTGCTCGAGGGCCTGCGCTGTGCCGCCTGCAGCTGGCTCGCCGACAAGGCGCTGCAGCGGCAGCCCGGCGTGCTCGATGTCAGCGTCAACCCGGCGACGGCGCGCGCGCGCCTGGTGTGGGACCCGGCCCGCGTGCAGCTGGGCGACCTGCTGCGCATCCTCGAGCACGTCGGCCTGCGGCCGCATCCGCTGGCGGGGGAGCCGGCCGAACAGCTGGCCATGCTCGAGCGGCGGACGGCCCTCAAGCGGCTGGCCGTGGCGGGCTTCGGCATGATGCAGGTGATGATGTTCGCGCTGCCGCTGTACGTGGCGCAGTCGTCCGGCATGGAAGCCGGGATGCGCGAGTTCTTCCGGCTGGTCAGCATGCTGGTCTCGATCCCGGTGGCGCTCTACTCGGGCTGGCCTTTCTACGAAGGGGCGTGGCGCGCGCTGCAGGCACGCAGCGTCAGCATGGACGTGCCGGTCACGCTCGGCATCCTGATCGCCTTCGTGGCCAGTGTCTGGAGCGCGCTGACCGGCCAGGGCGAGGTCTATTTCGATTCGGTGACGATGTTCGTCTTCTTCCTCTCGCTCGGCCGTTACGTCGAGATGATCGCGCGGCACCGCGCCGGCAGCGTCGCCGACGCGCTCGCACGGCTGGCACCGGTGACGGCACGGCGTGTCCGCGACGGCGAGGCCGCAGACGTGCAGGTCGTCGAGCTGAACCCGGGTGACGAGCTGCTGGTGCGCACGGGCGAAGTGTTTGCGGCGGACGGCACCGTGATCGAGGGCGCGGACGGGCGCGTCGATGAGTCGATGCTGACCGGCGAGTCGACGGCCATCGTCAAGCTGGCCGGTTCGCCCGTGCATGCCGGCACGCAGAACCTCGGCGCGCCGCTGCGCGTGCGCGTGACGGCGGTCGCCGGTGCCACGGTGCTTGCCGGCATCGTCGCGCTGCTCGAGCGCGCGCAGGCCGAGCGGCCGCGGCTGGCCAAGGCCGCCGATCGCGCCGCCGCCTGGTTCCTGAGCCGGATCCTGCTGGGTGCGGCCATCGTGTTCGCGGCCTGGTGGTTCGTCGATCCGGCGCAGGCCCTGCCCGCCACGATTGCCGTGCTGGTCGTGACCTGTCCCTGCGCGCTGTCGCTCGCCACCCCTGCGGTGCTCGCCGCAGCCACGGCCGACCTCGCGCGACGTGGCGTGCTGGTCGCGCATTCCGACGCGTTCGAGGCGCTGGCCAAGGCCTCGCACGTGCTGTGGGACAAGACCGGCACGCTGACGCGCGGGCTGGTGCGCGTCGAGGAGATTCGCCCGCTGCGTGACGAAGACGAGGCCGCATGCCTTTCCCTGGCGGGGGCGCTCGAGCGCATGTCGGAGCATCCCATCGCACGCGCATTCGACGGCGCGCCCGCTGCCCCGGCGCAGGCGACCGACGTCGTCGTGACCGCCGGCGCCGGCATCGAAGGCACGATTGCAGGACGGCGACTGCGCATCGGCACGCAGGAGTTTGCACGCGGACTCGCATCCGGGCTCGCGCCTGGGAGCGGGCCGGAGGCCGAGGGCAGCTGGGTCTACCTTGGCGACCGGGCGGGCCTGGTCGCGGCCTTTCGGCTCACCGATCCGGTGCGCGCCGAAGCGGCCGCCTGCGTGCAGCGGCTGGCGGAGCTGGGACTGGCGTCGGCCATCGTCAGCGGCGACGACGAAGCCGCGGTTGCCCGCATCGCGAGCCGCAGCGGCATCGCGGTCCATGGTTCGCGGCTGGCGCCGCAGGACAAGGTTGCGCGGCTGCAGGCGCTGCAGGCAGAGGGCAAGGTCGTGATCGCGATCGGTGACGGCATCAACGACGCGCCGTTGCTGCGTGGCGCGGACGTGGCGATCGCCATGGGCCGCGGCTCGGCCCTGGCGCAGACCAGCGCCGACCTGATCCTGGTGCGCGACTCGCTCGACCAGTTGCCCGAGGTCGTGCAGCTGGCGCGCCGCGCGCAGGGCATCGTGCGGCAGAACCTGGCCTGGTCGATTGCCTACAATCTCGCCGCGTTGCCGCTCGCCGCACTGGGCTTCGTGCCCGCCTGGCTGGCCGCGATCGGCATGTCGCTCAGCTCCGTGCTGGTGGTGCTCAACGCCATGCGCGTGGCCCGCGGTCCGCGCCACGCGCGGGCGCCGCGATTCACCGATCCGCGCCCGGCGGGAGCCTCCTGATGGAAATCCTGTACCTGATGGTGCCCCTGGGCCTGGTGCTGGTCGCGGCGGGGCTGTGGGCGTTCTTCTGGGCGGTGGGCAGCGGCCAGTTCGACGACCTCGACAGCCCGGGCTGGTCCGTCCTCGACGATGAGCGCGGGCAGGAACAAGGCCGGCACTCCGGCCGCAGCGGGGCGTGACGCCCCTGACGACAAGGACAATCCGACATGAACGGCATCGACATGAACGCACTGAGCCCTGCGGCCGCACTGGTGGCAGGCCTGGCCGGCAGCGGCCACTGCCTGGCAATGTGCGGCGGCATCGCCGGGGCGCTCGCGCTGCGCGACGGCGGCCCGCAGGCGAGCACGTCATCACGCCTGGTGCTGGCGCTGGCCTATAACGTGGCGCGCGTCGCGAGCTACACCGTGGCGGGCGCGCTGGCCGGCCTGCTCGGGGGCGCGCTGCTGCAGACGGTCAATGTCGCGCCACTGTCGATCGCTTTCCGCGTGCTGGCCGGCGCGATCATGATCGCGGCGGCCGGCCGGCTGTTGTTCGGCTGGCGCCTGCTCGATCCGCTGGAAGCCGCCGGCGCGGGCCTCTGGCGCCGATTGCTGCCCGGCGCGGGTCGCAGCGCCCGCCGCCCGGGCGTGGCCGGCGCGCTCGGCCTGGGACTGGCGTGGGGCTGGCTGCCCTGCGGCCTGTCGTACTCGATGCTGCTGCTGGCCGCGACGACGGCCAGCGCCAGCTCGGGCGCACTGGTGATGGCGGCCTTTGGCGTGGGAACGCTGCCGGCGATGGTGACTGCCACCGTCGCCTTCGAGCGCGCCGCGCGCGCGCTGGCGACCAGGGCCAGCCTGCGCACGGTCGCCGGAGTGCTGCTGGTGGCCTTTGGCGCCTGGACGGCCGGCAACGCGCTGTACCACGCGCTGGCCCGCGGCGGACACGCCGGCCACTCGATGGCGGCACCGGGCGCCGCGCAGCCGGAGCCTGCGCCCGACGACCCGCACGCGCACCACCAGCACCCGCAATGAGAAACCGGGGCAGGCGCCGCGGCCACGGTGACCGTCCAGGTCACCGCCGCGCAGGCCGCCCGCCCCGCGCCGGTTCAGCCGCTCACTGGATCGTGATTGCGAGCGGACGCCGCTTTTCGACGGCGATCCGCGGCAGGCTGACCAGCAGCACACCGTCCTTCGACTCGGCATGGATGCCCTTGGCATCGACGTCGTCAGGCAGCGCGAAGCTGCGCTCGAACGTGCCGTAGAAGCGCTCGGTGCGATGCATCTTCTCGCCCTTGATTTCCTTCTCGACCTTGCGCTCGCCGCGAATGGTGAGCACGCCGTCATCGAACAGGACCTTCACGTCTTCCTTGCGCACGTCCGGCAGGTCGACCTTGATCAGGTATTCCTTCTCCCGCTCGACGATGTCGGCGGCCGGCATGAACTCCGTCACGCCCTCGGCGGTCCGTGCCAGCGCCGGCACGCGGCCGAACAGGGGGCCGAAGCCCTGCAGCAGATCGTCCATTTCACGGAACGGTTCCCAACGCATCAATCTCATGGCGCCCTCCTCGGGTAGTCCCTGGGCCAGAGCAGCGACGCGACCGGCAGGCCCGCCTGCCGACCGCAAGCTCATTGTGGGCCGCGGGCGGGACGGCCGCGATTCGCAGCGTTGCCTAGCACGATTTCCAGCAATACCTAGTCCAGCGGCGCGCATTCTTTTAGGATTCGCACTTTCGTCCAGCACCACCGCCAAATTGCCTGACGTCCACGCGCAAGAACCGGCCGCCAGACCCGGCAGCGAGCCGCAGCCGGCCGCCTCCGCCGGACTGGAGTTCCGTTCGCTGCTCGATGCGGCGGTCGACGCGATCATCGTCATCGACCACGGCGGGCGGATCGAGCAGTTCAGCCTCGCCGCGGAGCGCATCTTCGGCTACGAGCAGGGCGAGATTCTCGGGCAGAACGTCCACGTGCTGATGCCGGAGCCGTATCACGGCGAGCACGACCGCTACATGGACCGCTACCAGGCCACGGGCGAGGCCCGCATCATCGGCATCGGGCGCGAGGTCCGGGCGCGGCGCAAGGACGGTTCCATTTTTCCCTGCGAACTCGCCGTCGGCGAAGTGCAGGGCGCGGTGCCGCGCCGGTTCATCGGCTTCATCCGCGACATCTCGCTGCGCAAGCTGGCCGAGGAGCGCCTGCGCCGCAGCGAGGCGGAGCTGCGGCTGGCGCAGGAACTCGCCAACCTCGGCAACTACGTCGTCCACCTGGACGGTTCCGAGCCGGATTACTACTCGCCGCAGCTCTGCCGCATCCTCGGGGTCGACCTGGCCCACGGCAGTGCCTCGTTCAGCCTGCTGCTCGAACGCTGGGTGCACCCCGCCGACCGCGAGAAGCTCGAGCGCGCCATCGCCGAACTCGATTTGCCGGCGGGCACCTTCGACGTCGAATATCGCGTCGTGCTGCAGGACGGCACGCTGCGCCACCTGCACCACATCGCGCAGCTCACGCGCGACGCGCACGGCGCGCCGTTGAAGCACGTGGGCACGATCCATGACATCACGGACCGCCGCCAGACCGAGGACGAGGCGCGGCAACTGCAGGAACGGCTCACGCATTTCGCCCGGCTGTCGACCATGGGCGAGATGGCCGCGGGCCTGGCGCACGAGATCAACCAGCCGCTGGCGGCCATCGCCACCTATGCGCAGGCCTGCCAGCGCTTCGTGCGCTCGCCGAGCCGCGACGACAGCGACGTGCTCGAGGCGCTCGCGCAGATCAATGCGCAGGCGCTCCGCGCCGGCGAAGTGATCCGCCGCCTGCGCAATTTCGTCAAGAACCGCGAGGTGAAGCGCGAGCCGGTCGACTGCAACCGCCTGCTCGACGACCTGCGCACGCTGGCCGACACCGACGCGCGCCTGCACAACATCCACCTGCGCGTCGAGGAGCGAGCCCGACCTGCCGCTGGTCTACGCCGACCCGATCCAGCTGCAGCAGGTGGTGCTGAACCTGGTGCGCAACGCGATCGACGCCATGGCGGACGCGCCCCAGTCACAGCGCGAAGTGCTGCTGTCGACGCGGCTGCAGCCGGAGGGCGAGGTGGAGATCACCGTCGCGGACCGCGGCAGCGGTCTCGCACCGGAAGCGGCCGAGCACCTGTTCAACCCGTTTTTCACGACGAAATCCGGCGGCACGGGCCTCGGGCTCGCCATCAGCCGCTCGATCGTGCGCGCCCACGGCGGACGCCTGTGGCACACTCCCAATGATGGGTCCGGGGCGCGCTTCCATTTCACGCTGCCGGCCTCACCGGCATCCACTGGGGAGTAGTTGGCATTGCACAAGGAAATCAAACCCACGGTATTCGTGGTGGACGACGACGCGGCGGTGCGCGATTCGCTGCGCATGCTGCTGAAGTCGGTCGGGTTGCCGGTGGAAGTCTTCGAGTCCGGGCAGGAGTTCCTTGACGCCGACCGCGACGACCGCCCGGGCTGCCTCGTGCTCGACATCCGCATGCCCGGCATGAGCGGGCTCGAGCTGCAGGTCAAGCTCAACGAGCGTCATTCGATCCTGCCGATCATCTTCATCACCGGGCACGGCGACGTGCCGATGGCCGTCGAGGCGATGCAGGCCGGTGCCGTCGACTTCATCCAGAAGCCGTTCCGCGACCAGGACCTGCTCGACCGCATCAACCAGGCGCTGGAGAAGGACGCCGGCAGCCGCCGCATGCTCGCCGAGCGCAACATGATCAGGAAGCGGCTCGAGTCGCTGACGCCGCGCGAAAAGGAAGTGCTGGACCTGGTCGTCGCGGGCAAGGCCAACAAGGTGATCGCCGGCGACCTCAACCTGAGCCAGCGCACCGTGGAAATCCACCGCGCGCGCGTCATGGAAAAAATGGAAGCGCACTCGCTGGCGCACCTGGTGCGGATGGTGCTGGAAGTCGAGCGCACCGAAGAGTAGCGTCGTTTTGCACTGCAGCAGTGCGGCTGCGAATCAATCACGTTTACGTATAAATCCGCAATTGCCGCGGGCGGTGCGCGCATGAAAACTGCACCTCATGCGACTCCTACCCGCAGTGCAGCCTGTTACCTCCGACCCCGTTCGCGGCTCATCGTGAGTTGCCCGGGTCCCGTGGTCGTGCCGTCCCCCATGCCCCCAGCCATTGCCCCCGCGCCGGAGGCGCCGCCCGTGGTCGGTGTCATCGACTCGGACCCGGTCGCGCGCGCAGGACTCAAGGCCCTGCTGTTGCCGGTCGGCGTGGATGTCATGGGCTACGAGAGTGCCGAGGCCTACCTGCTGTCGCGGCGCTGCGCGGCAGCCGGCCTGCCTGATCGTCGACCTGCTGCTGCCGGGCATGTCCGGCCTGGAACTGCTGCGCCGCCTGCGCAGCAATGGCAACGACGTGCCGGTGATCCTGCTGGCGGACGAGTCCGACGTGCCCACCGCGGTCGCAGCGATGCGCGAAGGCGCGACCGACTTCATCGAGAAGCCGTACGTCAACATCGCGATCCTGAAGCAGGTGCAGAAACTGCTCGGCGGCAAGGACGAGCAGGCCGGCACCTTGCACGCCTGAGCGGCCGCGCCCGGCGGCCCATGAACAGCACCGCCAGCTGGCACGAAGAGAAGCAGTCCGCCTGGCTCTATCGCGAGCTGGCGGACGCCGAGCCCGATCCGCGCATTGCCGAGCTGTTCCGGGCGCTGGCCACGGCGGCGGAGACCCAGGCCGGGAAGTGGCTCGACGCCGCCGGACTGGCCCAGGCCCCGCCATTTTCACCCACGACACGTGCGCGCATCACCGCGCGGCTCGCGCGCATGCTCGGCCCGCGACGCGTGCGCCACATGCTGGCCGCGATGAAGATTCGCGGCCTGTCCGTCTACGACACGCGGGGCTCCGTCGCGGGCCACCTGATGCCGACGTCGGTTGCCCAGGTCGGCGCGCGGCACAAGGGCCACGGCGGCGGCAACCTGCGCGCGGCCGTGTTCGGCGTCAACGACGGCCTCGTCTCGAACACCAGCCTGATCATGGGCGTGGCGGGCGCCGCTGCCAGCGCGGACATGGTGCTGACCAGCGGCATCGCGGGACTGCTGGCGGGCGCGTTGTCGATGGCGGCGGGCGAGTACGTCTCGATGCGCTCGCAGCGCGAGATGTTCGAATACCAGATCGGCCTCGAGCGCGACGAACTCAAGGAGTACCCGGAGGAGGAAGCCGAGGAACTCGCGCTGATCTACCAGGCGCGTGGCATGCAACTCGACGAGGCGCGCCGGGTCAGCCGCGAACTGGTGAAGAACGAGACGTCGGCGCTCGATACGCTGGCGCGCGAGGAACTCGGCCTCAATCCGGATGATCTCGGCTCGCCGTGGGGCGCGGCCGTGTATTCGTTCCTGGCTTTCTCTCTCGGCGCCATCGTGCCGCTGGTGCCTTTCGTGCTGGGCCTGCCGCTGCAGCGTGCGGTGACGATCGCCGCATTTACCGCGGGCGTGGCGCTCTTCGGCGTGGGCGCGGCGCTCAGCCTGTTCACCGGGCGCAGCGCGGCGGCTGGCGGACTGCGCATGGTGCTGATCGGCGGCGGTGCCGGCGTGGCGACCTGGGTGATCGGCTCACTGCTGGGCGCGGCCATCCAGTAGGACAGCCGGCTGCAGGCCGGCGCGTTACTCGCCGAAGCGCGCCAGCAGGCGCCGCCGCTCTTCCACCAGCTCGAGGATGATCGCGGCTCCGCTCAGGTTCACGCCGAGATCGGACACCAGCCGCGTCATCGCCAGCATCCGCGGCAGCGTGGCGCGTGGAAACAACCAGGCCGCGGGCTCGAGGCCGCCGCGCGGATCGAGCGCGCCGAGCTCCACCATCTCGATGACCCAGTGTTGCTCGATCTGCAACCGTGCGCAGACCTCGTCGAGGCGCAGGCAGTCGTCCTCGTCGAGGAATTGTCCCTGCATCGGGCCGGCGTCAGGAGTCGATCCCGTGATCATGACGCGGGATCCCGGCTGGTGAGATCGGCGCGCGGATCGAACGGCAGTTCCTGCTTCATGCGCGCAAAGAACTCACGGGCCTGCGGGCTGTCGGGCGGCAGGACGATCGCCAGGGTGACGTACTGGTCGCCGGCCGCAGGACCCGGCAGGCCGCGGCCACGCAGGCGCAGGCGCTGGCCCGAGCGGGCGCCAGCAGGCAGCTTCATCTCCACTGCACCGCCGAGCGTCGGCACCGACACGGTCTCGCCGAGCGCCGCTTCCCAGGGCGCCACCGGCAGCACCACCGTCACGTCGCGGCCATCGAGCTTGAACAGGGGATGCGGCCGCAGCGTGATCTCGAGAAACAGGTCGCCCGGCGGTCCGCCGCCCATGCCCGGACTGCCCTGCCCCGCCAGCCGGATCTGCTGCCCCTCGACCACGCCGGCCGGGATCGAAACACGCAGCGTGCGCGGCTTCGAGCTGACGTGCCCGTCGGGCGTGATCTCCGGCGTGCGTATGTCGAGCGTGCGCGTGCCGCCGCGGTAGGCGTCCTCGAGCTCGATCTCGACGCGGGCGACGTGATCCTGGCCGGCCGTCGCGCGCGCTGCGACCGGCCCGGCCGCCGCGCGGGTCGAAGCCTGCAGCGCCGCCAAACGGGCTGCGCGCGCCGAAGAGCTCGGAAAAGAAATCGCTGAAGTCGGCGACCGGCACCGCCCGGACTCTGCCGGGCCTGGCCGCGCGTGAACTCGAATCCCTTGCCCCAGTCCGGCGGTGGCCGGAACTCCTGGCCCTGCTGCCAGTTCGCGCCGAGCTGGTCGTAGGCCGCGCGCTTCTCGGGGTCCTTCAGGACCTCGTAGGCTTCCTGCAGCTCCTTGAACCGCTCTTCCGCGTTCTTTTCCTTGCTGACGTCCGGATGAAACTTGCGCGCGAGCTTGCGATACGCGCGCTTGATTTCGTCCTGGGTCGCGCCGCGCGGCACGCCCATGACGTCGTAGTAGTCCTTGAACTGCATGGCCGGCAGAACCTCCGTCCGTCAGACCCCGATGTGGTGGCGCGGCCGGGCCGATGCAAGCCCGGTTGCCGCCGGCCACGCTTGCTTCCGGTGCGGGTGGCCCCATCAAGGCGATCCGAGCCTCCCGACAGGAATCAACGATCATGAGCCCATCGGCCGATGCCGCCAACCCGACGACCGCGGTGGTCTGCCACCGTTGCGACGGTGCCGTCCGCGTTCCGACGGGCCGGCTGCGGGACCACCCGCGCTGCCCGCGCTGCCACGAGGCGCTGTTCGAGGGCCAGCCGATTGCGCTGACGGCCGCCAGTTTCGACCGCCACGTGACGCAGTCCGGCGTGCCAGTCGTGGTCGACTTCTGGGCCACCTGGTGCGGGCCGTGCCGGGCGATGGCGCCGGTCTTCGAGCGCGTCGCGGCCGAGATGGAACCGGCCGCGCGTTTCGCCAAGCTGGACACGGACGCCGCGCAGGACGTCGCCGCGCGCTACGGCATCCGCAGCATCCCGACGCTGATGGTGTTCAGGGACGGCCGTGAGGTCGCGCGCCAGGCCGGCGCGATGGATGCCGCTTCGATGCGGCGCTGGCTGGCGGCCAACGGGGTGGCGTGAGCCCGCTGCCGGCCCACTCCCGCCCGCGCGGGAGTGGGTTCGCGGCGGGGAGCCTCAGCCTTTCTTCGTCGAGCAGGTGCTGATGCCGAAAGGCAGGTACGCCGGGCACCAGCGCAGGGTGCCGGTCAGGATCGGCACGATGCCGATCAGGCCCCAGTAGCGCGCGTTGCCTTCCAGCACGAAAAACAGCGACAGCAGCGCGATTCCCGCGACGATGCGCAATGTGCGATCGATGCCACCTACGTTCGGCGTCATGGTCTTCTCCCTTGGTATGCGGTGACCTGGTTACTGCATCCTAGGAGAACCCCCGGGGGAAGTCAGTAACCAAAGTCACCGGGTCGCGGCCGCTGTCCCCTACGCCGGCCTCAGCCTGCCGCCGGTTCCAGCACGACCAGCAGGTCCTTGGCATCGACCGCCTGCCCGGGCTTCGTCACGACCTCCGCCACCACGCCATCACGCTCGGCGCGGACACTGGTCTCCATCTTCATCGCCTCGATGGTCACCAGCACGTCGCCACGCGCCACCGCGTGTCCCACCAGCACGTTGACCGTGGCGATCGTGCCGGGCATCGGCGCGCCGACCTCGTTCGGGTGGTCGGCCACGGCCTTGCGCCGCGGCGGACGCTTTGCCACCTTGCTGCGGTCCTGCACCTTGACCGAGCGCGGCTGGCCGTTCAGCTCGAAGAACACCGTGCGGGTGCCGTCGTCGTGGACTTCGCTGGTGGCCACGAACCGCACGATCAGGTGCTTGCCCTTCTCCAGGTCGATGGTGATTTCCTCACCGGGCTCGAGGCCGTAGAAAAATGCGCGCGTCGGCAGCACGCTGACGTCGCCGAAGTGCGTGCGGTCGGCCATGTACTCGGTGAAGACCTTGGGGTACATGAGCCACGACGCAAACTCGTGATCGGTGATCGCGCGCGGCATCTGCTGCCTGCAGCTGCGCGCGCGCCGTGTCGAGGTCCACCGGCGCCAGTCGCTCGCCCGGGCGCTGCGTGAGCGGCGTCTCCTTGCCGAGGATCTTCCGCTGCAGGCCGGCCGGGAAGCCGCCGTACGGCTGGCCGAGGTCGCCACGGAACAGCGACACGACGGACTCGGGGAACGCCACGTCGACATCGGGATCGACGACGTCGGCAGCGGTCAGGCCGCTCGTGACCATCATGATCGCCATGTCGCCCACGACCTTGGACGAGGGCGTGACCTTGACGATGTCGCCGAACAGCTCGTTGACCTGCGCATAGGCACGCGCGACTTCGTGCCAGCGCGTGTCGTCGATGCCGAGCGAACGGGCCTGTTCGCGCAGGTTGGTGTACTGACCGCCCGGCATGCCGTGCACGTACACCTCGGACGCGCCCGAGCGCATGTCGCTTTCGAAGGCGGCGTAGCCGTGCCGCACCTGCTCCCAGTAATTGGACAGCAGGCGCAGCTGATCCGGGTCGAGGCCGCTCTCGCGCGGGCCATGCCGCAGCGCCTCGACGATCGAGCCCAGGTTGGGCTGCGAGGTCAGTCCGCTCATCGCGTCGAGCGCGCCGTCGACGGCGTCGACGCCGGCATCGATCGCCGCCAGCACGCTGGCCGCGCCAAGGCCGCTGGTGTCGTGCGTGTGGAAGTGGACCGGGATGCCGATCTCTTCCTTGAGCGCCTTGACCAGCGTGTACGCGGCGCGTGGCTGGCACAGGCCCGCCATGTCCTTGATGCCGAGGATGTGCGCGCCGGCGCGCTTCCAGCTCCTTCGCCATGCGTCGACGTAGTAGCTGCAGGTCGTACTTGGCCTGGCGCGGGTCGCTCAGGTTGCCGGTGTAGCAGATCGCGGCTTCGCACAGCTTGCCGGACTCGCCCACCGCATCCATCGCGACGCGCATGTTGTCGACCCAGTTGAGCGAATCGAACACGCGGAACAGGTCGATGCCATTGGCCGCCGCCTGGCGCACGAAATACCGCACGACGTTGTCGGGGTAGTTGGTGTAGCCCACGGCGTTGGCCGAGCGCAGCAGCATCTGCAGCAGCAGGTTGGGCATGGCCTCGCGGAAGGCGATCAGGCGATCCCACGGGCACTCGCGCAGGAAGCGCATGGCGACGTCGAACGTGGCCCCGCCCCAGCATTCGACCGAGAACAGCTGCGGCGCGAGCTGCGCATAGGCGGGCGCGATCGCCACCATGTCGTGCGTGCGGAAGCGGGTCGCCAGCAGCGACTGGTGGGCATCGCGGAACGTGGTGTCGGTCAGCAGCACCTGCGGCTGCTGCAGCATCCATCGGCGAAAACCCGGTCGCGCCGAGTTCGTCGAGCTTCTGCTTCGTGCCGGGCGGCGGCGGCGTCACGGGCAGCCGCGGCGGCCGGGCCTCGACCTGGCGCGCGGGGCGCGCGCGGCCGGTCACTTCCGGATTGCCGTTGACGATCACGTCGCCGATGAAGCGCAGCAGGCGCGTGGCACGGTCGCGCTTGCGCGGGTAGCGCAGCAGCTCCGGCGTCTGGTCGATGAACCGGGTCGTGTACGAGCCGTCGCGGAAGTGCTCGTGCGTGATCAGCTGCTCGAGGAAGCGCAGGTTGGTGACGACGCCACGGACGCGGAATTCCTTCAGCGCGCGGTCCATGCGCGCGATCGTCTCGTCCGGCGGTCGGCGCCCAGGCGGTGACCTTGACCAGCAGCGAGTCGTACGAGCGCGTGATGAACGCGCCGGTGTAGGCCGTGCCCGCATCGAGTCGCACGCCGAACCCGGCCGGACTGCGGTAGGCCGTGATGCGGCCGTAGTCCGGGATGAAGTTGTTCTCGGGATCCTCGGTGGTCACGCGGCACTGCAGCGCGTGGCCGTTGAGGCGGATGTCCGCCTGGGCCGGGACGCCGCTCGCCGCGGTGCCGATCTCGGCGCCCTCGGCGATGCGGATCTGCGCCTTGACGATGTCGATGCCCGTGACCACCTCGGTCACGGTGTGCTCGACCTGGATGCGCGGATTGACCTCGATGAAATGGAACTGGCCGGTGTCGGCGTCCTGCAGGAACTCGACCGTGCCGGCGTTGAGGTAGCCGACCGCGCGGCCGATGCGCAGGCCGAGCTCGCACAGTTCCTCGCGCCGGGCGGCATCGAGGAACACGGACGGCGCGCGCTCGACCACCTTCTGGTTGCGCCGCTGCACGGTGCAGTCGCGGTCGTACAGGTGCACGAGGTTGCCGTGCGCGTCGCCCAGGATCTGCACCTCGACGTGGCGCGCCCGCCGCACCAGCTTCTCCAGGTACACCTCGTCGTTGCCGAACGCGGCCTTGGCCTCGCGCCGGGCGACGGCGACCATCTCGGGCAGTTGCGCGGCCTCCTCGACCACGCGCATGCCGCGCCCGCCACCGCCCCAGCTGGCCTTGAGCATCACCGGGTAGCCGACCGCCGCGGCCATGCGCCAGCGCGCCGGCGTCGTCGCGCGGCAAGGGCGGCGTCGCCGGCATCACCGGCACGCCGGCCGCGGTCGCCAGCTGGCGCGCCGTCACCTTGTTGCCCAGCCGGCGCATGATCTCGGGCGTCGGGCCGATGAAGGTGATGCCGGCGCGCGGCGCAGGCCTCGGCGAACTCAGGGTTCTCCGACAGGAAGCCGTAGCCGGGGTGGATCGCGTCGACGTGGGCCTCGAGCGCCACCCGCACGATGTCGTCGATGCCCAGGTAGGCCTCGACCGGGCCCTTGCCCTCGCCCACCAGGTAGCTCTCGTCGGCCTTCATCCGGTGCAGCGAGAAGCGGTCCTCCTGCGAGTAGATCGAGACGGTCTTGATCCCGAGTTCGTGCGCGGCGCGCATGACACGGATGGAGATCTCGCCGCGGTTGGCGACGAGCAGGGTCTTGATCTTGCGGGGATGGCGCATGGGCGGGCGGCTCGGCGACGGTCGAGGGCTTGGGATGCGCACCCCGCTCCCCCAGGCTGCGCCGCATCGTGCGGAAAATAATACGTGGTGCGGGCTCTGGTATGGTCCGTTTCGACGCAGCTAAGCTGCGGCGTCGAAATCCGGAAGACAGACATGCCAGCAATTGCCGTCCATGGCGGGGCCGGGGACATCCCGCCCGCCGAGCTGACCCCCGCCCGCGAAGCCGAGTACCGCCACGGCCTGGAGCAGGCGCTGCGGGCGGGCCAGCGCATCCTGGCGGCCGGCGGGCCCGCCATCGATGCCGTGGTCGCGGCGGTGCAGGTGCTGGAGGACGACCCGCTGTTCAACGCCGGACGCGGGGCGGTGATTGCCGCCAACGGCATCTGCGAGCTGGACGCGTCGCTGATGGAGGGCCGCGAGCTGCGGGCCGGCGCGGTGACCGGGTTGCGCCACGTGCGCAGCCCGATCGGGCTGGCGCGGCTGGTGATGGAAAAATCCCCGCACGTGATGCTGGCCGGCCAGGGCGCCGAGGAGTTCGCGCTGGAACAGGGGCTCGAGCCGGTCGCCAATCGGTATTTCGTCACCGAACGACGGCAGCGCGAGCTCGCCGCGGCCATGCTGGCCGAACCGGCCGCGCCGTTTCGCGAATCGCTGATGGGCACCGTCGGCGCGGTGGCGCTGGATGCGGCCGGGGACCTCGCGGCCGCCACTTCCACCGGCGGCATGACCGCCAAGCGCTGGGGCCGCGTCGGCGACTCGCCGGTGATCGGCGCCGGGACCTACGCCGCCAACGATTGCTGCGCGGTGTCGGCCACCGGGCACGGCGAGTACTTCATCCGCGCGACCGTCGCGCACGAGATCGCCTCGCTGGTGCGTTACGCCGGCAAGAGCGTGCGCGAGGCCGCCGACATCGTCGTGCAGCAGCAGTTGCGGCGGATGGGCGGCGAAGGCGGCGTGATCGTCGTGGGACGCGACGGCTCGATCGCGATGCCGTTCAACTCACGCGGCATGCTGCGCGGCTCGATCGACCTGCAGGGACAGCTGCTCACCGCCATCCTCTGATCTGCCCCCTCTCCCGCTTGCGGGAGAGGTCGCGCGCGGGTGAGGGAGCTCGGGGTGAGGGTCTTATCCCCCGCGCGCATCCCGTGGCTTCTTCACTCGATTGAGCCACACCTCGTGCGGATCCCAGGCGGGCGCAGCGGCCGGCTCCGGCGGGGCCACCAGGCTCAGCTCGACCCGCCGCAGGACCGGCACTGGCAGCGGTGCCTGCTCGATGGTCGTGTCATCCGCGACCGCCAGCCTGCAGCTGCCTGTATCGAACCCGTCGACATCAATCGCTCTCCCTCAATCTGCGCATCGTGCATTGGAAGGTTCGATGCCGGCGGTGTTGTTCATTGGAATCAGTCTGCCCGGCCTGCGTTACACCGGGATGACGGCGCGTCTCAGCCCGAAAAATACCGCTGCAGGTACTCGTCGAACGAAATGCGGTCGTCCGCCTCGATCCGCGCCTGCTGTTCGATCGACGCTGCCGCCTCGGCGGCGAACTCGTCCTGCCGCGCCGGGTTCGACACCAGCAGCTCGCGAAAATACGACTGGTGCACCTTCGACATGCGCAGCGCGAAGTTGAAGAACGATTCTTCGTTGAGCCGCATTTCATGCAGCGAGCGCGACGCCGGCGTACGGTCCAGGTCGCGGACTTTTTCGTGCTGCAGTTCGAGCGCCGTCAGGTACGGCCTGGCCGCGTCGCCTTCGTCCAGCAGCTCGCACACGCCGCGCATCGAATCGATGATCTCCGCCGCCCAGGCGCGCAGCGGAACGTCGCGGCCGTCGCGCTTCAGCAGCAGGCCAGGCCGCCGGCCTTCGCGCGCGACCCGCGCATGGTTGCCGTCCAGCTCGGCCTGCTCGGACGGCTCGATCGGCGCGGCCGTCACGCAGCACGCAGTATGCGGCAAAGGCCTCGAGAAAGCGCAGCTTGTGCTGGTTGACACCCACCGGATCGAACGCGCTGACGTCGAGCGAGCGCATCTCGACGTACTGCACGCCGCCGCGCTGCAGCGCCCGGGTGGGGCGCTCGCCGCTCTGCGTCACGCGCTTCGGGCGGATGAAGCTGTAGTACTCGTTCTCGATCTGCAGCACGTTGGCGTTGAGCTGCCGGTACTCGCCGTCGACCTTCACCCCCAGCTTCTGGTACTCGGGGCTCGGCGTGTTGATCGCCGCGGTGAGGTCGCGCACGTAGTGCTCGAGGCTGTTGACCGAGACGTCGAGGCCCGCCTGGTTCTTGTTGCGGTAGCCGAGATCGCTCATGCGCAGCGAGGTGGCGTACGGCGCGTACAGGCTGCCGGGTTCCAGCGGCTCGAGGCCGTCGACCTTGCGGCCCTGCAGGAACGACGGGCACAGCGCCGGCGAGTTGCCGAACAGGTACAGCACGATCCAGCCGTGGCGCCGGTAATTGCGCAGCAGCGCGAAGTAGACCTCGGAACGGAACGCCTGGCCGGGATCGCGTGCCTTGAGCACCTCGGCCAGCACCGGCCAGAAGTGCTCCGGGAACGAGTAATTGAAATGCACGCCGGCAATCGCCTGCATCACGCGGCCGTAGCGGTGCCCGAGCCCGTGGCGGTACACGGTCTTCATGCGGCCGACGTTGGAGGAGCCGAACTGCGCGATCGGGATGCTGTCGTCGCCCTTGATCGCGCAGGGCATGCTCGTGGCCCACAGCAGCTCGTCGTCGGGCAGGCGCGTGTAGACGAAGCGGTGCAGGTCCACCAGGTACTGCATCAGCTCCCAGGTCTGGGCGAACGGCGGCGTGACCAGCTCGATCAGCGCCTCGGAGTAGTCCGTGGTGATGTGCTCGTTGGCCAGGGCCGAGCCCAGCACCCGCGGATGGGGGGTCTGCGCGATCTGGCCGGTGGGCGTCACCCGCAGCGACTCGCGCTCGACGCCCTTGAGGCCGCCCTGCAGCACGCCTCGGGCGCCGCTGTTGATCAGGCCGGCCAGGCGTTGGTCGAAAGCGCGGTCGAGAGGCATGGCGCGACTGGGCCGCCGTAGTCGGGCTCGGAAGGGTAGCAGAACGGATCAACGTTCTTGCGCGGCCTTCGCATGCCGGACTGGAGCCTTCCTCGACCCCGAATTGCGCGTCGAAAAGGCTGTCGGAAAAGTATGCATTCGGCGGTCGATCTCCAACCATGATGGATTTTTTTATATTTAATTCAATGGGTTATGTCTGGCACGGAACCTGCTTACTCCTTGTCGCAGACATACTTGTGATTGAATCCAAATTTGCCCCTTACAGCACAGCAGGGAAGAAACATGAATCTCAGAATTACTAAACTGGTCGCCATCGTAGGCCTGGGCCTGATGGCATTCGCCGGCAGCGCCTCGGCCGCGTCCATTTCATGCGGCACTTCCCGCGTCTGGACGGTCGCAGACGCTACGGATTGCGCCACGATCGATGGCAACCCGCAGAACAACCAGAACTCCAGCGATCTCGCGGATGCCTTCGGTGGTTCCTACAGCGACTACACGAACGAGGGTGAGCTGTTGGCCGCCGGGACCAACGGCTTCCTGACGGTGACCGTCACGGGTGGTTGGGGCGCGCTGCCGAAGTCTGGCACCTGGGCGATCGACCCCGCGTTCTGGCAGCAATATGCGAACGCCTTCATCACGTTCCACGTCGGCGGCGGCCGCGACGGCACCGACTCGGGCGCGCTGTTCCAGATCGAGCAGGGCGCGACGTCCGGCACCTGGAGCGGTACCCAGGCTGCCAACCTGAACGGCGGAGGCCTGTCCAACGTCAAGCTGTGGGGTAGCGGCAAGGGCGAGCACCGAAGTGCCGGAGCCTGCGACACTTGCGCTCCTCGGCCTTGGCCTGCTGGGCCTGGGTGTGGCGCGACGCCGCGCGGCTTGACCCGACAGATTTAGGGTTCTCTCGCTACAAAGGTCCTGCGGGGTCACCCGCAGGACCTTTTTTTGTGTCGGACTATTTGACACTACGCTTCTGCTGTTCGGTTTTACATAACCCAGAAAGCCGGACGCAAGGCGAGAGCCCATACCCAGCGCGCGCTATCCTTCCGTCATGACAGCATTGACCACCCGCGTCCTCGCGGCATCGCTTCTTGGACTGCTCGGAATCTCGCCAGCCCTCGCCGACGACTCCATGCGCTGTGGCAGCCGGCTGATCTCCACGGGCGACGGCAAGGACAAGGTCCGCACCCTGTGCGGCGAGCCGTCCGACGTCACTTTCCAGGGCGTGATCCGTCGCGCGCCGCGTTATGAATACGGCTATGGCATCAGCCGCTACGAGTACCACGGCCCGGGCGTCGTCGAGATGCCGGTCGAGATCTGGACCTACAACCAGGGCTCGAGCAAGTTGCTGCGCAAGCTGCGGTTCGTCGGCGACGAACTCGAAGAAATAACCACCGACGGCTACGGCTACTGACGCGCCGCGAGCCAGCGCTCGATCTTCGCCTCCAGCACCGGCAGCGGCAGTGACCCGCCGCCCACGACCTGCCCGTGAAACTCGCGCGCATCGAAGCGCTCGCCCAGTCGCTGCTGCGTGCGCTGGCGCAGTTCCGCAATCCTGAGCTGCCCCACCTTGTAGCCCAGCACCTCGGCCGGCCGCGCGATCACGCGGTCCACCTCGGCACTGATGTCCGCCTCGCCGAGCGCGCTATGGGCGCGCAGGTAGTCGATGGCGCGGCTGCGCTCCCAGCGTCGCGCGTGCACGCCGGTGTCGACCACCAGCAGCGCGGCCTGCGCCAGTTCCGCGGCCAGCGCGCCCGCCTGCGCCACCGGGTCCGTGACGACGCCGAGTTCGCTGCCCAGCGTCGCGGCATACAGCGACCAGCCGTCGCTGTATCCGGCATCGCGGCCGAAGCGCCGGAAGCGCGGCAACTGTGGCGTCTGCTGCGCCAGCGCAATCCGGTAGTGGTTCCCCGGCATGTCCTCGCGCAGGCAGAGCGCGTCCATCGCATGGCTGCGACGCGACGGGCAGGTCGAAGGTGTTCAGGTAGACCACGCCCGGCCGCGCGCCGTCGACACTGGGTGGCTGGTAAGAAGCGGCCGTCGCTGCCGCGGCACGAAAGTCCTCCACTGCACGCGTGCCCGGGATCGCCCGTGGCTTGCGCGCAAACAGGCGCGCCAGGTTCGCCTCGACCCTTGGCCGCAGCCGGTCGCAGGCCCGCAGCAGGTCCGCTGCACTCGCAAACTGGAAGCGCGGATCACTGCGCAGGGTTTCGAGCAGCGCGGGCAGGTCGCCCGCCACGCCCAGCGCCGGCTGCAACCGCGCAAGTTCGGCCTGCAGCCGCGCCACCTCGCGCAGGCCCAGGTCGTGCACGGCATCCGGCGCCAGGTCGAGCGTCGTCTGCTGTCGCACCCGCTGCGCGTACCAGAGATCGCCGCTCGGCAGTTCCGACCAGCCGACGGTGTCGCGCGCCCTGGGCAGGTACTCGGTCGCCAGGTAATCGTGCAGGCGCCGGTATGCCGGAAACACCCGGGTGCGCAGTTTCTCGTCGTACACGCGCAGCAGGCGCCGTCGCTCGGACACCGTCGGGCCGGGCGGAAAATTCAGCAGCGGCTGCCAGAACGAGGATTGCCGCGGGTCTTCCAGCCGGCCGAAGGCCTCGAGTTGCGGCAGCGTCTTCTGCACGACCACCTTCGGCAGCACCACGCCCTTGTCGACGCCGGCCCGCAGGTTGTTGATCGCCTGGTCCACCCAGGCGACGAAGCCGTCCATGCGCAGCAGGAAGTTGTCGTAGTCGCGCGTCGTGCGGAACGGATGCGCGCCCTGGCCCGATCCCAGCAGTGCGAAGCTGACCGGCCAGCTGCCGACCTGGTCGATCACCAGCAGCTCGCTCGGGAAGCGGTAACCGCCGATGTTGAGTTCGCGCTGGCGGCGGAACGCCTCGTAGGTGACGAGGTCTTCGCCTGTCAGCTGCTTCGCATCCACTGCCTGCAGCCGCTCGAGTGCTTCCTGCTCGATGCCGAGCGAATCCGCCATCCAGCTCAGGCTGGCGTAGTCGCCAAAGCGGTCGTCGAAGCGATGGTCGCCGAGTTCCGTCGCGAAGACCGGATTCAGCGCCAGGTACTGGTCGAAATAGGTCTCGACCACGCGATACAGCCGGGCCGTGTCGGCATTGGCCGCCCGCAGCGGCGCCGACAGCGGCGATGGCTGGTCCTCCGCGCGCGGCGGCGCGTCCGGCGGGAACTCGCAGCCGGCCAGCGGCAGCAGGCTGGCCAGCACGGCCAGGCCGCCGCCGATTCTTCGCCGCGCCGGAGCTGGCATCAGCGGCGCGCGTCGACCCAGCGCTCGACCTTGGCCTCGAGCACGTCCATCGGCACCGCGCCGTCGCTCAGCACCTCGCGATGGAAGTCGCGCACGTCGAACTTCGGCCCGAGCGCCGCTTCGGCCTCGCGCCGCAGCTGCTGGATGCGCAGGTCGCCGATCTTGTAGCCCAGCGCCTGGCCGGGCCAGGCGATGTAGCGCTCCACCTCGGAGACGACGTCGCTCTCGGCCAGCGTCGAGTTGTCGAGCATGTAGCGGATCGCCTGCTCGCGCGTCCAGCCCTTGGCGTGCAGCCCGGTGTCGACGACCAGCCGCATCGCGCGCAGCTGCTCGTCATTGAGCCGGCCAAACCACTGGTACGGGTCGGTGAACATGCCGAGTTCCTTGCCGAGCGATTCGGCATACAGCGCCCAGCCTTCGACATAGGCGGTGTAATCGCCGCCGAAGCGGCGGAACTTCGGGATGCCGGTCAGCTCCTGCTGGATCGACACCTGGAAGTGATGACCGGGCGCCGCCTCGTGCAGCGAAAGCGTTTCCATGCCGAATTTCGGCTGTGCCTTCAGGTCGTAGGTGTTGACGTAGAAGATGCCGGGGCGCGAGCCGTCCGCCGACGGGCCCTGGTACGAACCGCCGGCCGCGGAGGCCGCGCGGAAGGCCTCGACCTCGCGCACTTCGTAATCGGCCTTCGGAAACACCGAGAACAACCGCGGCAGCGCCGCGTCGATGCGGGTCTTGAGCGTGCCATAGTCACGCAGCAGGTCGGCACCGTTGGTGTAGTAGAACCTCGGATCGGTCTTGAGGTAGATTGAAGAACGCCGGCAGGTCGCCCTTGAAGCCCACCTGCTGCCGCACCTGGTCCATCTCGCCCAGGATGCGCTTGACCTCGCTGAGGCCGAGCTGGTGAATCTCGTCCGCGGTCATCTGCGTGGTCGTGTGCTCCTGCACGAAATACGAATACCACGCCGCTCCGTCGGGCAACGCCGTCCACGCGACCGTGCTGCGCGTCTTTGGCAGGTATTCGTCGCGCACGAAATCGCGCAGCCGCCGATACGCGGGCAGCACCGACTGCTCGAGCGTGCGGGTGAACTCGGCCGTGAGCCGCGCGCGATCCGCGGCGGAGAAGGACTCCGGGAAGTTCTTCACCGGACCGAAATAGACACTGGACTTTGCATCGGCCACGTCCATGGCCTGGAGCTGCACCAGCACCTTTTCCATGACGGGCCGCGGCTGCACCACGCCCTGCGCCATGCCCTCGCGCATGTTGACGATCGCCTGGTCCATCCACACCACCAGGCCGTCGAGCCGGCGCAGCCAGTTCTCGTAGTCCTGCACCGTGGCAAAGGGCTGCGCGTTGGTGCCGGAGCCGAGGGACTGCATCAGCGTCAGCAGGCTGCCCGTCTGGTTGAGCGGCAGCAGGTGGAACGGATACTGCTCCGAGCGCTGCTCGCGCTCGCGCTCGTACAGGAACATGTCGTAGGAAATCCGCTGGGCCTGCGTCAGGCCGGCGGGATCGATCGCCCGGATCGCCGCGAGGTACTTCTGGTTGAGCGCCTGCGCGTCGGCCCGGTACTGGGGGCCGAGGAAGTTGGGCAGCTGGTCGTTGTAGCGGTTGTCGCCAATGAAGGTCGCGAGGATCGGACTGGCGCGCAGGTTGTCCTCGAAATAGTTTTCGAAGAGCGCGTCGAGTTGCTGCTTCGTGTCGGTGGCCGGCGCCGCTGATTGCACGCCGGGCGTTTGCGCTTCCACCGGTGCCGAAGGCGCCGTGGCGCATCCCTGCAGAGCGATCGAAATGGCGATACAGAGAAGCGCGGTGGTGGTGCGAAGCGACATCGTGGAGTTCCTGGCCGAATGGCGATCCCGGGATTATAGAGCCTAGCGTTCGATGATCGCCGTGACGCCCATGCCGCCGGCGGTGCAGATCGAGATCAGGCCGCGGCCGCCGCCGCGCTGGTCGATCAGCTTGGCGAGCGTCGCCACGATGCGCGCACCGGTGGCGGCAAACGGATGGCCCACGGCCAGGCTGCTGCCGTTGACGTTCAGCCGCGCGCGATCGATCGCGCCGAGCGGCCGCTCGAGCCCGAGCCGGTCGCGGCAGAACTCGGCCGATTCCCAGGCCGCCAGCGTGCACAGCACCTGCGCGGCGAAGGCTTCGTGGATCTCGTAGAAGTCGAAATCCTGCAGCGACAGGCCGGCGTCGGCGAGCATGCGTGGCACCGCGTACGCCGGCGCCATCAGCAGGCCTTCGTCCTGCAGGAAGTCGACCGCGGCGACCTTGCCGAAGGTCAGGTAAGCCTGGATCGGCAAACCGCGTGCGCGGGCCCAGTCCTCGCTCGCCAGCAGCACGGCGGCCGCGCCGTCGGTCATCGGCGTCGAGTTGCCGGCGGTGAGTGTCGCGCTGCCATCGACCGGAAACGCGGGCTTGAGCGAGGCGAGCTTCTCGAGCGAGGTGTCCGCACGCAGGTTGTTGTCGCGCTCGAGGCCGCGGTACGGAAACACCAGGTCGTCGAAAAACCCCGCCGCATAGGCCGCGGCGGCGCGCTGGTGGCTGGCATAGGCAAGCGCGTCCTGCGCTTCACGACGGACGCCCCAGCGCTGCGCCATCAGTTCGCAACTCTGGCCCATGTTGAGCCCGGTGCGGGGTTCGGCCACGGCGGGGAAGCTCGGCCGCCAGTGCCAGGGGCGCAGCGCAGCCCACGGCGACAGGCGCTGGCCGAGCGAGCGGCCGCGCGCGCTGCGCAGCAGGATGCGCCGCAGGTTCTCGTTGATGCCGATCGGCGCATCGCTGGCGGTGTCGACGCCTGCCGCGATGCCGCTGTCGATCTGTCCGGCCGCGATCTTGAGTCCGAGCAGGATCGCCGTCTCGAGGCTGGTGCCGCAGGCGCGCTGCAGGTCGAACGCCGGGGTGCGCGCGTCGAGGGTCGTGCCGAGCACCGATTCACGCGCCAGGTTGAAGTCGCGCGGGCTCTTCAGCACGGCTCCGGCGCCGACGTCGCCCAGCTGCGTGCCGGCAAGCCGGTACTTGTCCACCAGGGCCTGCAGCGCGGCCGTCAGCATCTGCTGGTTGCTGGCCTCCGCGTAGGCGCCCATGGCACGCGCAAAGGGAATCCTGGCGCCGCCGACGATGGCGACGCGGCGGGGGGTCTGGCCGATGAGCATGGCGCGCTCCTGGAATCGCGAAAGGATGTTGCGCAGCCTACCCGGAACCCGCCCGATCCTCACGTCCGGGGGCGTCCCTGCTATCCTTGGACACCCCCTTCCAGCACAGGCAAGCCGCCACCACGGCGCGGTAAGCATCATGAGTCAACTGCAATTGCGGGCAGCGGATGGCCACACCTTCGCTGCCTATGTCGCCAGGCCCGAGGGCGCCGCCAGGGGCGGCATCGTCGTGGTGCAGGAGATCTTCGGCGTCACCGGGCACATCGAGCGCGTGGCGGACCAGTACGCCGCGGCTGGCTACCTGGCGATCGCCCCGGCGCTGTTCGACCGGCGGCAGCGCGGCGTCAACCTGCCGTACGACGAGGCCGGCATCGCGCAGGGTCTTGCGCTGGCGCAGGCCTGCGACCTGGACGGCCTCATGGCGGACCTCACCGCCACGATCGACGCCGTTTCGCACGCGGGTGCGGTCGGCATGGTCGGGTTCTGCTGGGGCGGCCGCGTCGTCTATCTCGCGGGCAGCCGCACCAACATGGCCGCCGGTGTCGTGTACTACGGCGGCGGCATTCCGCAGGTGCTGGAACCCACGCCGCGCTGCCCCATGCAGTTTCATTTCGGCGAACACGACACGCACATTCCACTGGGCGACGTGGCACGTATCAAGGCGGCCTTCCCGCAAGGCGAATACCACACCTACGCCGCGGGGCACGGGTTCAACTGCATGGACCGCGCGAGTTTCGACGCCGCGGCAGCGCACGCGGCCTTTGCGCGCGTGCGTGAGTTCCTCGCGCAGCACGTGGGCTGAGCACCCTCACCCCAGCCCTCTCCCATTGCATGGGAGAGGGAGAAAACAGAGAGATTCATGATGCTGAACCTGAAGGACCCCACCCTGCTGCGCCAGCAGTGCTACATCGACGGCGAGTGGCTCGACGCGCAGCAGCGGCCGCACGGCCGCCGTGACCAACCCGGCGACGGGCGCCGTGCTCGGCACCGTGCCTTCGATGGGGACCGACGAGACGCGCGCGGCCATCGCCGCCGCCGCCGCCGCTTTTCCGGCCTGGGCTGCCCGCACGGCCAAGGACCGCGCCACGCTGCTGCGCCGCTGGCACGACCTGATGCTCGCCAACGCGGACGATCTCGCCGTCCTGATGACCGCCGAGCAGGGCAAGCCGCTGGCCGAGGCGAAGGGCGAGATCGTCTACGCCGCGTCCTTCATCGAGTGGTTCGCGGAGGAAGGCAAGCGCGTCTATGGCGACGTGATCCCGGGGCACCAGCCGGACAAGCGCATCTTCGTGCTGCGCCAGCCGGTCGGCGTGGTTGCGGCGATCACGCCGTGGAACTTCCCGGCGGCGATGATCACGCGCAAGGCGGGCCCTGCGCTCGCCGCCGGCTGCACCTTCGTCTGCAAGCCGGCGATGCAGACGCCCTACTCCGCGCTGGCCATGGCCGAACTCGCGCATCGCGCGGGCATCCCCAAGGGCGTGTTCAGCGTCATCACGGGCCAGGCCACGGCCATCGGGGCCGAGATGACCTCGAACCCGATCGTGCGCAAGGTCACCTTCACCGGCTCGACGCAGATCGGCAAGAAGCTGATGGAGCAGTGCGCGGGCACGCTGAAGAAGCTGTCGCTCGAGCTCGGCGGCAACGCGCCGTTCATCGTCTTCGACGACGCCGACCTGGACGCGGCCGTGCAGGGCGCGATCGCCAGCAAGTACCGCAACACCGGCCAGACCTGCGTGTGCGCCAACCGGCTGCTGGTGCAGGAAGGCGTGTACGACGCGTTCGTCGCGAAGCTGGTCGCGGCGGTGCAGAAGCTGCGGGTGGGCGACGGTCTCGCCGGCGCCACCGAGCAGGGCCCGCTGATCGACGACAAGGCGGTCGCCAAGGTGGAAGAACACGTGGCCGACGCGCTCGCCAGGGGCGGCAAGGTCGCGCTCGGCGGCAAGCGGCACGCGCTCGGCGGCACCTTCTTCGAGCCGACGATCCTGACGCACATCACGCCGGACATGCTGGTCGCGCGCGAGGAAACCTTCGGGCCCGTGGCGCCGATCTTCTCCTTCAAGGACGAGCGGCAGGCGATCCAGATGGCCAACGACACCGAGTTCGGCCTGGCCTCGTACTTCTACACCCGCGACCTCGCGCGCTCGCTGCGGGTCGCCGAGGCGCTGGAGTACGGCATCGTCGGCCTCAACACCGGCATCATCTCGACCGAGGTCGCGCCGTTCGGCGGGGTCAAGGAATCCGGCTTCGGCCGCGAAGGCTCGAAGTACGGCATCCTCGATTACACCGAGCTGAAGTACCTCTGCATCGGCGGCATCGAGGCTTGAACCAGCGCTCGCTGATCTACCTGCTCGCGTTCGTCGTCACGATCGGATCGGTCGCCACCAACATCTACATACCGGCGCTGCCGGCGGTGCAGCAGTACTTCGGCGCGAGCATCGCCGAGGCGCAGACCACGTTCTCGGTCGCACTGCTGACGTTCGCCATCGGCATGCTGGTCTGGGGCCCGTTTGCCGACCGCTACGGCCGCCGCAACGCGCTGTTCGCCGGCGTCGGGCTGATGGCCGCCGGCGCCGTCGCCTGCCTGTTCGCGACCAGCCTGGGCTGGCTGGTGGCCGGGCGCGCGGTGCTGGCCTTCGGCACCGCCACCGGCATCGCCGTCTCGCGCACGATCGTCAGCGACCTGTACCCCGGCCAGATGGCGCGCATGCTGGCGCAGCTCGCGATTTTCGCCGTGATTTCCAGCGCTTCGGCGCCGGTGATCGGCGGCTTCCTGACCGACGGCTTCGGCTGGCGCTCGGTGTTCATCGCGCAGCTGGCGATGGCCGTCGCGGTGGCCTGGCTGGTGTGGCGATACCTGCCGGAGACCCGGCCTGCGCACACCACGCCGCCCGACGTGCCGGAGATGGCGCGTGTCGCCGGCACGCTGCTGCGCGAGCCGCAATTCCTGAGCTGCGTGCTGCAGTCCTCGGCTGCGTACTCCATGTTCGTCGTGTTCATCTCGCTGGCGCCGTACGTGATGGTCACCGCCATGGGCCGGCCGGCCACGGAATACGGCCTGTATTACCCGTTCATCGCGATCGGGTATGTGCTGGGCAACTGGGCGCTCGGCCGGTATGCGGCGCGCGGCGCGCGCTGGATGATCGGGTTCGGTGTCAGCGTGCAGATGGCCGCGGCCACGGCTGCGCTGCTGTTCTTCGTGCTCGGCTTCGGGCATCCGCTGTGGATCTTCCTGCCGATGGGCATCCTGTATTTCGGCCAGGGCCTGTTCATGCCGCACCTGACGGCGACCGCGGTCAACCTGGCGCCGGCACATGCGACCGGCGTGGGTTCCAGCACGCTCGGGTTCCTGAACCAGTTCATCTCGGCGGTCTGCGTGCAGGCCATGGGGCTGTTCGGCGCCGACACGGCGCTGCCGATGCTGCTGTTCTGCGCGGCGGCGGCCCTGTTCCAGCTGCTGGTCGTGCGCTTCATGCCCCGGGGTCGGCCGGGTCATCGATCGTGATATCGTTCGCCGCCCGGCCCGGCCTTCGATTTCTCGACCCCGCATGAGCTACATCGGTACCCCAGACTTTGCGCACGGTTCGCAGGCGCGCGTCGGCATCCTGCTGGTCAACCTGGGCACGCCGGACGACCCGTCGCCGCGCGCGGTGCGCCGCTACCTGGCCGAGTTCCTGTCCGATCCGCGCGTGATCGAGGCGCCGCGGCTGCTCTGGTGGCTGGTGCTGCACGGCGTGATCCTGCGCACGCGGCCAAAGCGCAGCGCGCATGCCTACCAGAAGATCTGGACGCCCGAGGGCTCGCCGCTGCTGCTGGAATCGCGCCGGCTGACGACCGCACTGGCGGCCCGGCTGCGCGAACGTTTCGGCGACGGCGTCGCGGTCGACCTGGCCATGACCTACGGCCAGCCGTCGATCGTCTCGGCGCTGGAGCGCTTCCGTGAGCAGAACGTGCAGCGGCTGCTGGTGCTGCCGCTGTATCCGCAGTATTCGTCCACCACCACGGGCAGCATCTTCGAGTTCGTGACGCGCGAGCTGTCGAAGTGGCGCTGGATGCCGGAGCTGCGCTTCGTCAACCAGTACTGGCAGCACGAGTCCTACCTTGCGGCCGTGGCCGGCAGCATCGCGCGCCACTGGCAGGAACACGGGCGCAAGCACCTGCTGTTCTCGTTTCACTCGATCCCGAAGCGGTATTTCACCGCCGGCGACCCGTATCACTGTTTCTGCCTCGGCACCGCACGGGGCGTGGCGGCGCGGCTCGGCCTGGCCGAGGACGAATGGTCGGTGGGTTTCCAGTCGCGCTTCGGCCGCGAGGAATGGCTCAAGCCCTACGTCGACGAGTTGCTGCAGCAGTACGCACAGTCTGGCCCGAAGCGTGTCACCGTGGTCTGCCCCGGCTTCGCGACCGACTGCCTCGAGACGCTCGAGGAGATCAGCATGCAGAACCGCGAGCTGTTCCTGGGCGGTGGCGGCGAAGCCTTCGACTACGCGGCCTGCCTCAACTCCAGCCCGGAACACGTGGCCGTGATGGAAGACGTGGTGCTCAGGCACGCGGCGGGCTGGCCCGAGCTTTCGGGCCAGGCGCCCGACGCGGCGGCACTGGCTGCGCTGCGCGACCGCGCCCTCGCCCGCGGCGCGCTGCGCTGACGCCGCGGCGCCGGCCGCCCATGCCGCTCGGCCGCCTGCTCGAGATCAGTCTCGCCGCCACGGACGTCGCGGCGTCGCTCGCGTTCTATGAAGGCCTCGGCTTCGTCCAGGCGCGCGTGGGCGAGGCCTGGCCGCACGCTTACGCGGTGGTCACCGACGGCCGTGTCAGCCTGGGCCTGCACGGCAGCGAGTTCGCGTCGCCGCTGCCGACCTGGGTGGCGCCCGCCTTGCGCGAGCGAGTGGGCGCGCTGCAGGCGCTGGGGATCGAGCTCGAGGATGCGCGGCTCGACGACCTGGCCCTGCACCAGCTGCTGTTGCGCGCCCCGCCGGGGCAACTCCTGCGCCTGCTGGAGGCACGGACGTTCTCGCCGCCCGACGTGCCCGCTGGGCACAGTTCGCGCCTGGGCTATTTCGAGGAGTACGCGCTTGCCAGCCGGGAGCCGGTCGCCGATGGGGCCTGCTGGGAGCGGCTCGGTTTCGTCGCGTTCGACCCCGTCGCCGAACCGTTCGGCAAGGTCGTCGCCTGCAGCCGCGACCTCAACGTCGGCCTCTGCGACCTCGACCTCGGTGCGCCGGCACTGGTGTTCAGCGCGGCCGACATGGGCGCCCGGATCGCGGCACTGCGCGAGCAGGGCCACCGCTTTGCGCGACGCCTGCCACGCGCACTGGCAGCCAGTGGCGCGGCGATCCTGGAAGCCCCGGAAGGCACGCAGCTGCTGCTGGTGAGCGACGAATCCTGAGCCGCCTGCGCAGTCCGCTGCGCCCGCTGCAGGTCTCAGCGGCGGACGGCCGCGATCACGAACGACACCTCGAGCACGTCCGCAACCTGGATCGCGCCACCCGCGACCGAGAACGGCGTGATGCCGAAGTCCGATTGCTGCAGCCGCAGGGCACCGCGGGCCACGAGGCCGGTTGCGTCGCGCGTGATGCTGACCTGGACGGACTGCGTCCGCTCCATGCCCTTGAGCATCACCGCGACCTGCACCTCGGCCTGCGGCCAGTCGCCGCTCGCACCCGAAGAGCGCAGCGTGATTTCCGGAAAGGCCTCCGCGTCCAGCACCGCCGGCCGCAGCAGGTTCTGCCGCGTGCCGGCGCGGGCCTCGTCCGGCACCGGCGTCGAGAACTCCGGCCCGGCGGCCGCGCGGGCCGCGGGCAGGTCGACCTCGAAGCGATCGACCGGCAGGCTCAGCACGAAGGCCGAATCGGCCGGCACTGCGCCCAGCCACACCGTGCCGCGCTCATCCGCCGAAGTGATCACGTGATCGTGGCCGAGTCGCGCCAGCGGCCCGGCCCGGCGCACGACCACGGTCACGACGCTGCGCGCCGGATCGATCGAGTACGCCAGCGCTCCCGCCGGCGGCGTGCCCGGTTCGGTCATGACCGCGGGCGCAGGAGGCGTGACAACGGGCGGCACGAGGCTGCGGCGGCGCCTGGCACGCTGCCAGCCCCGCCAGCGCCACGGCGCAGGCCAGGCCGGCAGCGATCGACGGCGGCTTTGCTAACATCGGCGGATCATCCCACAGGATTCCTCCGTCATGCCCCTGCGCAACACTGCAGATACCTACGGCAGCCTCGCAAAATTCCTGCACTGGGCGATCGTGCTCCTGATCGTGCCGCAATACTTCCTGGCCGAGGCGGCGGACGAACTGCCCGACGGCATCGAGAAGCTGCAACTCATCACCTGGCACAAGTCGCTGGGCATGCTGGTGCTGCTGCTGGCGCTCGTCCGCATCGGCTGGAAGTTCGCGAACCGCGGCCTGCCGCAGCCGGTCGGCGACCCCTGGCAGCGCAAGGCCGCCGCCGCCGGACACGGACTGCTCTACCTGCTGATCCTGGCGCAGCCATTCTCGGGCTGGCTGATGTCCTCGGCCGCCAATTACCCGGTGACGCTGTTCGGCTGGTTCCAGTTCCCGGCGCTGATCGGCGAGAACCATGCGCTGCACGAAGCGCTCGAGGAAGTGCACGAATTGCTGTTCACGCTGCTGCTGGTCGTGGCCGCCGTGCACATCGCCGCCGCGCTCTACCATCACTTCATCCTGCGCGACAGCGTGCTGCGCCGCATGCTGCCATTTGCGCGGAGGGATTAGTGGATGCTGCGCATGGAATCAGGGAACGTGGCGCGCGGTGCGGTCGTCGCAGCCGCAACGCTGCTGGCCTGGGCTGCGGCAGCGGCAGCCGGCACTGCGCCCGCCACCTCGGTCTCATCCTGGCGAACTGATCCCGCGCAGAGCACGCTCACGTTCTACCCGATACTCGCTGGCGGCGAGTTCGAAGGCCGCTTCGAGCGGTTCGACGCCCGCATCCGCTTCGATCCGGCGCGGCCATCGCAGTGTGCGCTCGACGTCACCGTCGACCTGCTCTCGGCCCGCACCGGCGAGCCCGAGCGGGACACGACGCTGGCCGGTCCCGAGTTCTTCCAGACGGCACGTTTTCCGCAAGCGACGTTTGCTGCACGCGACTGCAGGCCGCTGGGTCCGCAGCGCTACGAGGTCACGGGCCGGCTGGCACTGCGCGGGGTGACGCGCGACGTGCGCCTGACCCTGCGCTTCGAGTCGCCCAGTCCGGGCCGGCCAGCCTGCGCACATGACGGGCTCGGCCGTCGTGCAGCGGCTGGGGTTCGGCGTGGGCCAGGGCGACTGGCGCTCGACCGAGTGGCTGGCGGACGCCGTCCGCGTGCAATTCGACCTGCGACTGCTCGCCGCCGACTGAACGCCGTTCGACGTTGCGAAGCCGCATGCGCGGCGCCCGGATCGGGCATAGAATTCCTGCAGGCTGCGCCGGATGCAGCGTCCATCACCTACAAGCGACGGGGATCTCCAATGTCACAGCGTTCCATGACTTCTGATGCCCGACTGGTCCTGGCCCTGGCGATCGGCCTCGCGCTGGCGGGATGCCAGAAGAAGGAAGACCAGGCCGCGACTCCGGCGGCGGACCCCGGCGCGCCGGTGGCCGCAGCCTCCGAGGCGCTCGAAGGCCAGGTCGACATCGTGGCGTGGCCGGGCTACATCGAGCGCGGCGAGACCGACAAGAACTACGACTGGGTGACCGCCTTCGAGACGGACACGGGCTGCAAGGTCAACGTCAAGACCGCGGGCACCTCCGACGAGATGGTGTCGCTGATGACCCAGGGCGGTTACGACCTCGTGACCGCGTCAGGCGATGCCTCGCTGCGGCTGATCCGCGGCGGCACGGTGCAGCCGATCGACGTCGAGCGCGTGCCGAGCTACGTCAACGTCGACGAGCGGCTGAAGCAGGCCAGCTGGCATTTCGTCGACGGCAAGCACTACGGCACGCCCTACCAGTGGGGTCCGAACGTGCTGATGTACAACACCACGGCGATTCCGACGCCGCCCACCTCGTGGTCGGTCGTGTTCGAGGAGCAGAAGCTCGGCGACGGCAAGAGCAACAAGGGCCGCATCCAGGCCTACGACGGGCCGATCTACATCGCCGATGCCGCGCTGTACCTGATGGCGAAGAAGCCGGAACTCGGCATCAAGGACCCGTACGAGCTCAACGAGGCGCAGTACGCCGCGGTCCTCGACCTGCTGCGGCAGCAGCACCCGCTGGTGCATCGTTACTGGCACGACGCCAACGTGGCGGTGCAGGACTTCACCAACGAGGGCGTCGTGGCCTCGGGTTCGTGGCCGTTCCAGGTCAACACGCTGCAGGCGAACAAGCAGCCGATCGCGAGCGTCGTGCCGGACGAAGGCGCCACCGGCTGGGCCGACACGACCATGCTCGCGGCCAATGCCAAGCACCCGAACTGCGCCTACAAGTGGATGGAGTGGTCGCTCAACGCCAGGGTCCAGGGCGACGTGGCCGCGTGGTTCGGCTCGGTGCCGGCCGTGCCTGCCGCCTGCAAGGGCAACACCCTGCTCGGCGACCAGGGCTGCGCCACCAACGGCTTCGACAAGTTCGACCAGATCCACTTCTGGCGCACGCCGGAGGCGGCCTGCAGCCAGGGCACCTGCGTGCCCTACAGCCGCTGGGCGACGGACTATGTCGCCGTGATGGGCGGCCGCTGAGCGGAGTGATGGGCGGTTGCGTGGCGCCCCGCGGGGCGTCGCGCGGCGGCCCGCAGCTGACATGACCCCCGCGATCGAACTGCGCGCGACCCGTCGCGCCTTTGGCCCCGTCGTAGCGCTCGATTCGGTGTCGCTGTCGATCGCGCCCGGCGAGTTCTTCGCGCTGCTCGGCCCGTCCGGGTCGGGCAAGACCACCTGCCTGCGACTGATCGCGGGCTTCGACCAGCCCGACAGCGGCAGCATCCTGCTCGACGGCAAGGACGTCACCCACGCACCGCCGTACGCGCGCAACGTCAACACCGTGTTCCAGGACTACGCGCTGTTCCCGCACATGAACGTGGCCGAGAACGTCGCCTACGGCCCGCGCGTGCAGGGCGTGTCGCGCACGCAGCGTGTGTGGCGGGCGCGCGCGATGCTCGAACTGGTCCGTCTCGGCGAATTCGGGCTGCGCCGGCCGCACGAACTGTCCGGCGGCCAGAAGCAGCGTGTCGCCCTCGCCCGCGCGCTGATCAACAAGCCCAAGGTGCTGCTGCTCGACGAGCCGCTCGGCGCGCTCGACCTCAAGTTGCGCGAGGAGATGCAGACCGAGTTGAAGCGCCTGCAGCAGCAGCTGGGCATCACCTTCGTGTTCGTCACGCACGACCAGGGCGAGGCGCTGAGCATGGCGGACCGCATCGCGGTGTTCAGTCACGGCCGCATCGAGCAGCTCGACACCCCGCGCGAACTCTACAACCGGCCGCAGACGGCGTTTGTGGCGAGCTTCGTCGGCAGCGCCAACGTCATCGGCCAGGCAGCCGCCATGGCGCTGGCGGGCAAGCCGCAGTCATTTGCGATCCGGCCGGAACTGATCGAACTGCGCGCCATGGACGAGCCGGTCCCGGATGGCGCCATGCACTGCAGCGGCGAGGTGCTGGACGTGCTGTACCACGGCGCAACCAGCCGCTGGCACGTGCGCGTGGACGAGTCGACGACGCTGGTCGTGGCGCGCACGGAGTCGGCGCTGGCGCCGGCCGCCGGCACGGTCACCGCCGGCCAGCGCGTGCGGCTGGCGTGGCGTCCCGAGCACACCGTGCCGCTGCGGGACTGAGCCGCGGCATGGCCAGCGCGAGCGCAGGCTTTTCGCGTCCCGGACGGCAGGCGTTCTACTTCGCACTGCTGCTCGCGCCGCCGCTGCTGTGGCTCGGCATCGTCTATCTTGGCTCGCTGTTCACGCTGCTGCTGCAGAGCTTCTACGCGATCGACGAGTTCACTGCGCGGGTCGTGCCGGAGTTCACGCTGGCCACCTACCGGCAGCTGCTCAGCCAGCCCGCACACCTCGACATCATCCTGCGTACGCTGCTGATGGCGCTGGCCGTGACCGTCGCCTCGGCGCTGATCGCGTTCCCGGTCGCGTTGTACATGGCACGTCATGCCGGGCCGCGCATGAAGGCGCTGTTCTACGTCGGCGTCATGCTGCCGATGTGGACCAGCTACCTGGTCAAGGTCTACGCCTGGCGGCTGATCATGGCGAAGCAGGGCATCGCCAGCTGGGGATTCGAGCACCTGGGATTGATGGGCGCGCTCGACCAGGCGCTGGCCGTGCCGGTGGTGGGCGGTCCCTCGCTCGCGTCTTCGTACCTGGGCATGTTCGTGGTGTTCGTGTACATGTGGCTGCCGTTCATGATCCTGCCGCTCGCGGCCGCGCTCGAACGCGTGCCCTCGTCGCTGCTGCAGGCCGCGTCCGACCTGGGCGCGCGGCCGGGCCAGGCGTTCCGCCACGTGGTGCTGCCGCTGGCGCTGCCGGGCCTTGCGGCCGGTTCGATCTTCACCTTCTCCCTTACGCTCGGCGACTACATCATCCCGAGCGTGGTCGGCGCGCCGGGATACTTCATCGGCATGATGGTGTACCAGCAGCAGGGCACCGCCGGGAACCTGCCGCTGGCCGCCGCGTTCTCGGTCGTGCCGATCGTGCTGATCGGCCTGTACCTCATGCTGGCACGACGGCTGGGGGCATTCGATGCGCTCTGACACACGGCGTGCGGCGTGGGACCGGCCATCGCTGCTGACGCGGGTGGCCGCGGGGCTCGGGCTGCTGTTCCTGCATTTCCCGGTCTGGGTGATCGTGCTGTATGCGTTCACGACCGAGGACCGCACCTACCAGTTCCCGCCGCCCGGCCTCACGCTGCACTGGTTCGAGGTCGCCTTTGCGCGCAACGACATCTGGGAGTCGATGCGGCTGTCGCTGCTGGTGGCCTCGGTCGCGACGCTGCTGGCGATCGTGCTCGGCACGCTCGCCGCCTTTGCGCTGGCGCGGCGCACGTTCCGCGGCAAGGAATCGATCACGCTGCTGTTCGTGCTGCCGATCGCCCTGCCCGGCATCCTGACCGGCCTGGCGCTGCTCGCCGGAATCCGCACGGCCGGCTTCGAGCCGGGCTTCTGGACCATCGTCGCGGGGCACGCGACGTTCTGCCTGGTCATCGTCTACAACAACGTCGTGGCACGGCTGCGCCGGCTGCCGCCCAGCTGGGTCGAGGCGTCGTCGGACCTGGGTGCGCGCGGCCACCAGACCTTCCTGTACGTGCTGCTGCCGCAGATCGCGACCGCGCTGCTGGCCGGCGGCATGCTCGCCTTCGCGCTGTCGTTCGACGAGATCATCGTCACGCTGTTCACCGCAGGGCACGAACGCACGCTGCCGATCTGGTTCTACAATGAGCTGTTCCGCCCGCGCGAACGGCCGGTGACCAATGTCGTCGCCGTGATCGTGATCCTGGTGACGATGGTGCCGATCCTGCTGGCGCATTACCTTACGAAGGGAAGGGACTAGGGACTAGGGACTAGCGGAATGTCGAGGTCTCGCGGCCCCGATGCTACGCCGACACCTCCGACTAACCCCTAGTCCCTAGTCCCTAGCCCCTAGTCCCTGCCAATTTTTCCGGGAGCTCAAAATGCAAACCCGTCTCCTGATCAACGGCCAGCTCGTCGCCGGCGAGGGCAAGGCCGAGGACGTGCTGAATCCCGCCACCGGCAAGCGGCTGGCACAGGTGCGCGAGGCCTCGCGCGCGCAGGTCGATGCGGCGGTCAGGGCGGCCGACGCGGCATTCGACGGCTGGGCCCGCACGCCGCCGAAGGACCGCGCCTACCTGCTGCTGAAGCTGGCCGACCGGATCGAGGCCGATGGGCCCGCGTTCGCGAAGCTCGAGTCGCTCAATTGCGGCAAGCCGCTGCCCGCCGCGCTCAACGACGAGATCCCGGCGGTGGCCGACGTGTTCCGCTTCTTTGCCGGCGCGTGCCGCACGCTCACCGGTGCGGTGGCTGGCGAATACCTGGCCGGCTACACCAGCATGATCCGGCGCGATCCCGTGGGCGTCGTCGCCTCGATCGCGCCATGGAACTACCCGCTGATGATGGCGGCGTGGAAGCTCGGACCGGCGCTCGCCGCCGGCAACACGGTCGTGCTGAAGCCCTCCGAGCAGACGCCGCTCACGGCGCTCAAGCTCGGCGAACTGCTGGCGGAGATCTTTCCCGCGGGTGTCGTCAACGTCGTCTGCGGCCGCGGCGGCAGCGTCGGCGCGCCGCTGACGAAGCACCCGAAGGTGCGCATGATCTCGCTGACCGGCGACGTCGCCACGGGCGGCAAGATCCTGGCGCAGGCGGCCGACGGCATCAAGCGCACCCACCTGGAACTCGGCGGCAAGGCGCCCGTCATCGTCTTCGACGACGCCGACATTGCGAGCGTGGTCGAAGGCGTGCGCACCTTCGGCTACTACAACGCCGGGCAGGACTGCACGGCGGCCTGCCGCATCTATGCCGGCGCCAAGGTGTACGACCGGCTCGTGGCCGACCTCTCGAGTGCGGTCAGCACGATCAAGACCGGGCTGCAGACCGCCAAGGGCGTCGAAATGGGCCCGCTGATCAGCGCCGAGCAGCGCGACCGGGTCGCGGGCTTCGTCGCGCGCGCGCGCCGGCAGAAGCACATCGAGATCACGGCCGGCGGCAATGCCGGCAGCGGCGGCGGCTTCTTCTTCGAGCCGACCGTGATTGCGAACGCGAAGCAGGGCGACGAGATCGTGCAGCGCGAGGTGTTCGGCCCGGTCGTGTCCGTCACGCGCTTCAGGGACGCCGACGACGCCGTGCGCTGGGCCAACGATTCCGAGTACGGCCTCGCCTCGTCGGTCTGGACCCAGGACGTGGGCAAGGCACTCGGCGTGGCGTCACGGCTGCAGTACGGCTGCACCTGGATCAACACGCATTTCATGCTGGTCAGCGAAATGCCGCACGGCGGCCTCAAGCGATCCGGCTACGGCAAGGACCTGTCGGCGTACGCGCTGGAGGATTACAGCGTCGTGCGGCACGTGATGGCAAAACTCTGATTCATATGAATTTCAAGGACTTGCGACGCAAAGCCCCGCCGGCCTGCACGATTCGTCACAGGTAAATCACAAATCCGTCACAGCAGCGGCACGGCGCACAAGGCAAGCTGTGGCCTGTCGCGCAGACCGCTCCCCCCAGGGCGAGCGCGACAGGCGCGGAGGCAGCATCAGCCGATAGAAGGCAGCAGGGACGGATGCGCCAAGTCCTCCAGGCCACCCGCAACCGGGGCAGGAACTCCCCCTCCTGCTCCGGTTTTTTTTCGCCCCGCGAACGCCGGCTCAGGCGCCGAGCCGCGCATGCAGGCGGCGCGCCTGGTCGCGCAGCAGGCGGCCGAATCCGTTTGACTCGCAGAACGTGTCGAGTGTCGCGAGATCAGGCGGCTGCAGCCGCAGTTCGCTGATGCGGCTGACCGGCAGCGGCATGTCGCAGGCGATCGCCGTCAGCCGGCGCGAGAGCAGCGCCGTCTCGCGGTGTTCGCGCAGGCTCTCGGCAACGAATGTCGCGTTGCGGAACTTCAGCCTGGCGACGTGATCGATGTTCTCGTACACGCCATCGAGCGTGTCGAAATGCTTCAGCAGCGTCTGCGCGGTCTTGCGCCCGACGCCGGGCACGCCGGGAATGTTGTCCACCGCATCGCCCATCAGCGCGAGGAAATCGGCCATGCGCTCCGGGATCACGCCGAAGCGCTCGGCGATGTCGTCGTAGCCGTAGCGCACGTCGGCGATGGCGTCCCAGTACGTGTCGACCGCCGACAGCAGCTGGGTCAGGTCCTTGTCGCGGCTCACGATCGTGACCGGCAGGCCGGCGGCGCGGGCGCGCGTCGCGAGCGTGCCGATGATGTCGTCGGCCTCGTAGCGCGAGCTGCCGAACTGCGGCACGCCGAGCGCGCTGCAGACCTCGCGGCAGAGCGCGAACTGGCGCTTCAGCTCGAGCGGCGCCGGTTCGCGGTTGGCCTTGTACGGCGGGTAGATCTCGTTGCGATAGCCCTGTTCGAGGCTCTCGTCGAAGGCGACCGCGATGTGCCGCGGCGATTCGCGCTCGAGCAGCTCGGCCAGGAAGCGCGCGAAGCCGAGCACGGCATTGACCGGATTGCCGTCGCGGTCCGCCACCTCGACCGGCACCGCGAACCAGGCGCGGAAGATGAAGACGCTGGCGTCGACGAGGTAGATCATCGCGGCGGGCCGGCGGCCCTCAGATCCCCCACGACTGCTTCTGTCCGCCAAACGCGTCGATTGCGTCGAACAGCGTGCCGACGAGCTGGTGCTCGGCCGCGGTCAGTTCGGGTCGCGCGATGTCGAAGGCCAGGTACACCAGCGGCCCGTCGCCATCGTTCCAGGCTTCGTTGCTGATCGTGTCGTCGAAAACCACGGCCCTGCCGGCCTGCAATTCCCGGATTTCGTTGCCGACACGGAGCCGGCACTTGCCCGGCACGAGCAGCGGCAGGTGACAGATCAGCCGCGTGTTGACCAGGCCGTTGTGCGGCGGAATGCGCTTGCCCGGCTGCAGCGAGGCGAACAGCACCGACGGGGCGCGGCCGGCGATGTCCGGCTGCGGCACGCCGGCCAGCGCCGCGAGGGTGCGCGGGCAGCGCGCGGCGTTGGGTTCGACCACCTGGCCGTTGCGCCGCAGGTGACAGGCGCTCCAGTCCGGATTGTTGACCAGGCCGGTGGGATCGACGCTGGCACGATTGGGCGGGCCCTGCACATAGGGACCGAACGCGGCCGGGTCCTGCAGCAGCACGTCGAGTTCGGCGCGGATGTCCGCGGCGGCGGCCTCGACCGCGGCAAGGCCGGCAAACGCCTCGGGCTCGAAGAACTGCCGCTGCGGCAGCTGCGGGAAGTAGTAGTACACCGGCTGCTGCACGTAGAGCCGGCGGCGGCCGAGCAGCAGGTCGACGGACTCGCCGAAGCGCGTGTCGGCCTGCGTGCCCATGTCGAAGCCGCGCTGCTGCAGGTACGTGAGCACGTGCTGCGTGTAGCGCTGCGTGAACTGCTCGTGCTTCTGCTGCACGCGGCGCAGCTCCGGCAGCAGGTCGGGCGGCGCCCGGTCCGCCGGCGGCGCGGAGCGCAGCGCAGTCAGGTAGTAGGCTGCCGCGGCGCGCGAATCGCCGTCGCGCTCGTGCACGTCGCCGCGCATGATCAGCGCGCGCAGGTTGCGCGGATCCAGCAGCAGCACGCGGTCGGTGGAGGCCGCGACCCCGGGCCAGTCTTCGAGCGCCAGGCAGGCGAACGCCAGCCCCATGAAGACCGGGACATCGACCTGTCCCGCGCGGGCGGCCTGCAGGAACAGATCGCGGGCGGTCCGTGGATCGCCGCGACGGAGGGCATCGGCCGCCGAGCGCGCGAGCGCCGGGCCGTCGGTCTGGGGTGTATTCATGGTGCGCGAAGGATAAGAGATCGGGCGGCGGCTGGGCAGGGCATCGCAGCGCGACGCTGCCGCTGGCTCGTGCGAGGATACGCCGATGGCCGAGTCGCGCCCGACGCCAGACACGCAGCCCACGCAGGCGCCGCCGCAGATCGTCCCGCTCGGGCGGCAGCACCTCGCAGGTTTTCACCGCGCGGTCGATCGCGTCGCGCGCGAAGGCAGGTACCTGGCGATGCTCGAGGCACCGCCGTTCGCGCGTACCCGCCGCCTCGTCCTCGACAGCCTCAAGGACGGCGGTGTGCACCTGGTTGCGCTGGCGGACGACGAGGTCGTCGGCTGGTGCGACCTGCGACTGAAGGCGGCAGTGACGCTGCGGCACTCAGCGATCCTCGGCATGGGCATCGTGGCGGAGCACCGTCATCGTGGGCTCGGCCGGCGCCTGCTGGTCGAGACGCTGGCGCGGGCACGCAGCCTGCGGCGGATCGAACTGATCGTCCGCGCCGACAACACCGCGGCCATCGGGCTCTACCGGAGCTGCGGCTTCGAGGTCGAGGGCACCTGCCGCAGCTACCTGCGGCACGAAGGGGTGGAATACGACGCACTGCTGATGGCGCGGCTCGAGCCGGTAGCCGGCGCCTGAGGCCTCTCGAGCCCCTCCAGGGCGGCGTCCGCCGCGGTGCAGGCCGCCGGCCCCGGGGCGCTATAATCGTGCACCCGGGGGCTTTCAGGGGCGCGGTCTCGCGCTCCTTCATCGCTTCATCCTGTTGTTTATCAAAGGCTTTCGGGCCACGGCCGGCAGACTGGCACGCAAGTTGCCCGTCTTCCGGGGACGTACGGAACGGACATGGTTGCCCAGATCAGGACGCCGCCGCTGCGGCTGCTGCGAGCGTTCAGCCTCGCCGCACGCCACTCGAGTTTCAAGGACGCGGCCGATCGCCTCGCCCTGACGCCCTCGGCTGTCAGTCACCAGGTCAAGGAACTCGAGGAGCAGCTGGGCGTCTCGCTGTTCGAACGGCGCACGCGCTCGGTGGTCCTGACGGCGGTGGGACGGCAACTGCTCGACGACCTCGAGCCCGCGCTCGAAGCGCTGAACATGGCGATCGAGAAGACCCAGCGCTCGGCGGCCGTGCGGCGCCAGCTGACGGTGGTCATGCCGCCATTCTTTGCCAGCGAGCTGTTCGCGCCGCGCCTGCCGTCCTTCCACGACCGCTACCCGGGCATCGACATCCAGGTCGACACGCGCGACCCGCGGCCGGGCCAGCATGCGGCGTTCAGCGACGTCTCGATCCTGCTCACCGGGCAGTTACCGCGGGACCCGGCCGTCGAAGCGGTGCGGCTCATGCCACTGCAGCTGGTCGTCGCCGCGTCGCCGCGCGTGGCGAAGTCGATGGCGAACAAGTCCGGTGCTCGCGCCTTCGACGGCCAGACCCTCGTCATGCACCGCAGTTTCCGCAGTGACGGCTGGGACCTGTGGCTGAACCAGGTGGGCCTCGACCTGCGGACCGTCCGCAATGTAGTCGAGTTCGACAGCATGGCGGCGGTGACGCGCGCGGTCGAGCAGGACGGTGGCGTCGCGCTGGTGCCGGCCGTGGTCTGCCAGCCGTGGTTCGAGCGTGGCGCGCTGGTGCACCTGGAAGGCTTCGACTTGCGCAGCAACGACGCCTACTACGTCGTTGCCCGGCGCGACGACGGCACGCGGGCCGAGGTGCGGGCACTCACGGCATGGACCATCGAACAGTTCCAGGTGCCGAGCTGAATGACTGGCTGACTCCAGCTCCGTTCGCGTGACGAATGGTCACTCAACGATTGATGAGAGTTCGTTTGTCGCACCGCAGCATGAGACGTAGTCTCGAACCGTCCAGCGGTTTCAGTCATGTGGTCCCGGGTTGCACTCCCCCTGCGAACCCCACCACAGAACCCGCGGGAACTTGCCGGGTGGCCTGGGACGCACTCCCCCTGCTCCCCCAGTCCATCTCGGCAAGTTATTTATTCCACGAAAAAGGCGCCTTCGAGGCGCCTTTTTCATGCCTGTCGGTCGCGTCGACCCAGCGCGGACGGCAGGCAGGCGCGATCGCGGTCGGTGATGGCGGTCGATCCGGTGCCTGTCCCCGGGCTTGGAAAGGCAGACACGCGCCCGGGGACAGGCACCGGATCGACCGCCTGCGAGACAGCGCCTGAGCAGATTCTCGCCAAGGCGCGAGAATCTGCACGGCGCACGCCACTTGACGCTGGCACCTCCGCATCCGTCCGGCTGAACGTGCGCCATGCCGGCGTCGCGCGTGCACCTTGGCCTACTGCCGGTTCACTACCGCGTGCCAGCTGTCGGGTGATGTCGCGGTCTGTTCCGGCGCCTCGCGACGCTGCGTGTGCCGTATCGCGAGCATCCGATCCGGGACCTTTCCCCGGAGCGCGTGTCTGCCTTTCCAAGCTCGGGGGAAGGTCCCGGGTCGGATGCTTGCACCCAGCACCTGACCGCCAGTGCATGCTCGCACTCTGTCGGGCTAGCCCCGGGGTGCAGCGCCGCCCTGCCGCAGCCGCTCGTGCAGCGGGCTGGAGCGCGGGAAATGCGCCAGCAGGTATTCCATCTGGTCGGCCAGCACCCGCCGGCCTTTCAGGTAGATGTATTCGGCATAGCTCGGCGTGAACGGCACCGCGATCAGCTGCAACTTGGCCTGCTCCGGGGTGCGCCAGGCCTTGAGATTGTTGCAGCGCCGGCAGGCGGTGACGACGTTGTTCCAGGTGTCCTGCCCGCCGCGCGACAGGGGCGTGACGTGGTCACGCGACAGCTGGCTGGTCGGGAAACGCTGCGCGCAGTAGAGGCACAGGTGGGCGTCGCGGCGGAACAGCGTCTCGTTGTTGAGCGGCGGCACGTAGCCGTGGTGCCGGCTGCCGGGATTGTGGCTGTGACCGACCGTCGCCACGATCGAGCTGACCTTGACGACGGTGCGCTCGCCGGTGCGCGCGCTGACGCCGCCGCGCAGCGAAAACAGCGTCTGGCCGAACGCGTAGGCCACCTGCCCCATGAAATGCAGCCGCACGGCGTCCCGGTAGTCGATCCACTCCAGGGGCATTCCCGACACGTCCGTCCGCAGGACCTCCTGCGAAAGTGCGTACTGCGAATCTGCGGGCATCCCGTGAAGATACGGCACCGCTATGCAATAATCCACGGCTGTTTTGCAGCCGTGACTATTCCAAATAACCCTTACACGGCAGCGGCTTAGCCGCATCCGGGTGGCGGGGGAGGTTGTCCAGACGATGCCCATCACGATCGGCGTGCCGCGCGAGACCTATGCCGGCGAAAAGCGCGTTGCCACAGTCCCGGAAGTCGTCGAGAAACTGGTGAAGCTGGGCTTCGCCGTGTGCGTCGAAACCGGCGCTGGCGCAGCGGCCAATTTCGGCGACGACACCTACCAGGCCGCCGGTGCCCGCATTGCAGGCAATGCCGCCGAGCTCTACGACGGCGCCGACATGGTCTTCCGGGTGCGCGCGCCGACGGCGGATGAAATCGCGCTGATGAAGCCGGGCACGACGCTCGTCAGCTTCATCTGGCCAGCGCAGAACCCCGAACTCATGCAGGCGATGGCCGCGCGCGGGCTGACCGTGCTCGCGATCGACTCGCTGCCGCGCCAGCTTTCCCGCGCGCAGAAGATGGATGCGCTCACCTCCATGGCGAGCATCAGCGGTTACCGCGCGGTGATCGAGGCGGCCAACGCCTTCGGCCGTTTCTTCAACGGCCAGATCACGGCGGCCGGCAAGATCCCGCCGGCCAAGGTGTTCATCGCCGGCGCCGGTGTCGCGGGCCTCGCCGCCATCGGCACGGCGGCCAACCTGGGCGCCATCGTGCGCGCCAACGACACGCGCGCCGAAGTCGCCGACCAGGTGGTCTCGCTGGGCGGCGAATTCGTCAAGGTCGACTACGAGGAAGAAGGTTCGGGCGGCGGCGGCTACGCCAAGGTGATGAGCGAAGGCTTCCAGCAGGCCCAGCGCGAGATGTACGCGCAGCAGGCCCGGGACGCCGACATCATCATCACGACCGCGCTGATCCCGGGCAAGCCAGCGCCCAAGCTCATCACCGCCGCGATGGTGCAGAGCATGAAGCCGGGCAGCGTCATCGTCGACATGGCCGCCGAGCAGGGCGGCAACTGCGAACTCACCGTCCCCGGCGAGGCCGTGGTGCGGCATGGCGTCACGATCGTCGGCTACACCGATCTCGCCAGCCGCCTGGCGAAGCAGTCGTCGACGCTCTATTCGACCAACCTGCTGCGCCTGACGGAAGAACTCTGCAGACCTAAGGACGGCTCGATCAACGTCAACATGGACGACGACGCGATCCGCGGCCTGACCGTCATCAAGGACGGCGCCATCACCTGGCCGCCACCGCCACCCAAGCTGCCGGCGGCGGCGCCCAAGGCCAAACCGGCGGCCGCGGCTGCGGCCCCGGCAAAGAAGTCCGGCCATGGCCACGGCGCGGGTGAGCCGGCCTCCGCCCGCAGCCTCGCCGTGATCTTTGGCGCGGGCGCCCTGCTGTTCTGGCTGGTCGGCGCGTTCGCGCCGGCTTCGTTCCTCTCGCACTTCACCGTGTTCGTGCTGGCGTGCTTCGTCGGCTACATGGTGGTGTGGAACGTCACGCCGGCGCTGCACACGCCGCTGATGAGCGTCACCAACGCGATCTCGAGCATCATCGCGCTCGGCGCGCTGGTGCAGGTGGCGCCGCCGCTCGGGCTCGGCAGCGAAGGACGGCCCAATGCGCTGATCCTCGGACTCGCGGTCGTCGCACTGACCCTGACCGCGGTCAACATGTTCGGCGGTTTCGCCGTGACCCGTCGCATGCTTGCGATGTTCCGCAAATAAGGGAGCGCAGGCATGTCAGCAAACCTCGCCTCGATGGCGTACATCGCCGCCACCATCCTGTTCATCCTGAGCCTCGGCGGCCTGTCGAACCCGGAGACCGCGCGCCGCGGCAACCTGTTCGGCATGGTCGGCATGACCATCGCCGTGCTGGCCACGGTGTTCGGTCCACGCGTCACGGCGGCCGGCATCCCGTGGATCGTCGGCTCGCTCGCCGTAGGCGGTGCGGTCGGCCTGTACGCCGCCAGGAAAGTGCAGATGACGCAGATGCCCGAGCTGGTCGCGCTGATGCACAGCCTGGTCGGCCTCGCCGCCTGCCTGGTGGGCTTTGCCAGCTACGTCGACACGTCGGTGGCGTTCGAGGGTGCCGAGAAGGCGATCCATGAAGTCGAGATCTACATCGGCATCCTGATCGGCGCCGTGACGTTCTCGGGCTCGGTCATCGCCTTCGGCAAGCTGTCCGGCAAGATCGGCGGCAAGCCGATGCTGCTGCCGGGAAGGCACTGGCTCAACCTCGCCGGCCTGCTCGGCGTGGTGTGGTTCGGCTTCCAGTTCCTGGGCGCGCACAGCGTCGACGCCGGCATGTGGCCGCTCGCCGCGATGACGGTGATCGCGCTGCTCTTCGGCATCCACATGGTGATGGCGATCGGCGGCGCCGACATGCCGGTGGTGGTGTCGATGCTGAACAGCTACTCCGGCTGGGCGGCGGCGGCGACGGGCTTCATGCTCGCCAACGACCTGCTGATCGTCACCGGCGCGCTGGTGGGTTCCTCCGGCGCGATCCTGTCGTACATCATGTGCCGCGCGATGAACCGCAACTTCATCAGCGTCATCGCGGGCGGCTTCGGCACCGGCGGCGGTGCGGCACCGGCCGCGGGCGCCGGCGCGGAGCCTGCCGGCGAAGTGACGGCGATCAGCGCCGTCGAAACCGCGGAACTGCTGCGTGACGCGAAGAGCGTGATCATCGTGCCGGGCTACGGCATGGCCGTCGCGCAGGCACAGCACACGGTGTACGAGATCACGAAGCACCTGCGCGAGAAGGGCGTCAACGTGCGCTTCGGCATCCACCCGGTCGCGGGCCGCATGCCGGGCCACATGAACGTGCTGCTGGCCGAGGCCAAGGTACCGTACGACATCGTCATGGAGATGGACGAACTCAACGACGACTTCCCGGACACGGACGTGTCGATGGTCATCGGCGCGAACGACATCGTGAACCCCGCAGCCGAGGACGATCCCGCGAGCCCGATCGCCGGCATGCCGGTGCTGCAGGTGTGGAAGTCGAAGACCTCGATCGTGATGAAGCGCTCGATGGCCTCGGGCTACGCCGGCGTCGACAATCCGCTGTTCTACAAGGAGAACAACCGGATGCTGTTCGGCGACGCGAAGAAGATGCTGGACGAGGTGCTGGTCGCGCTGAAGGGCTGAGCGCATTGACAAGGCCCGCTTGCCGATCGTGGTGTCGATGCTCCACGGGGAATGCCTGCCATGGTCATTTGACCAGACCTACCCTTCCATCGGACCCCTTAACACAAGGAAGTCGAAATGAAGTTCGCACTCCACATCGCAGCAATCCTTCTTTGCTCGATGGCAACGCCTGCATTTGCCGCCACGGTCTATACCGGCGACACGATTGAAGGAAAGAAAGTCATCAGCCAGCTCGATGTGAACGACCTGGCGCCGGGACAAATACACAAATTTCTATTCAAGGGCGTCGAGATGGGCACCGGCCAGCACTGGTACGTGCCGGTCATGGTTGCCAAGGGTGTTGCGCCCGGCAAGCGCCTGTTGCTGGTCTCCGGCGTTCACGGTGACGAACTCAATCCCATCGGCACCGTCCTGAAAGTGTTTGCGGAACTGGATCCGTCGAAGCTCTCGGGCGCCGTCATCGGCGTCGTAGGATCCAGCCGGCCCGGCGTCGAACACACGACGCGCGGGTGGCTGTGGATGGACCTCGGCCACAGCCTGATCAATCCGAACCGCACCTGGCCGGGCGATGAAAACGGCAACACCGTCCAACGGCATTCCTGGCTGCTGATGAACCGACTGATCAAAGGCAATGCCGATATCGGCGTTGACATCCATACCGGCGGCAATGGCATCGATTTCGGCCTGTTTTCATTCACCAGCAGCAAGGACAAGGAAGCCCTGCATCTTTCGAAGCTGTTTCCGCTGGACCAGATCTACCTATTCCAGGGCACCGGCGGCTCCTTGTCGTCCGCCCTGGTCGCGGCCGGAATTCCGGCCTTCACCCTGGAGCTGGGCGGCCCCCGCAGTTTCGATCAGGACATGATCGACGCCGGCGTCCTGGGCGTTGGCAATGTGATGTCGTACTACAAGATGCATGATCGCCCGATGGGCCAGACGGCCATGGACCGGAATGTCTTCATCGGCAACAAGCTGGTCGACATGTTTGCCGACAACAGCGGCTTCACCGAGCTGTTTGTCAAAATCGATGATTGGGTGACCAAGGGCCAGAAAGTGGCCGTGCAGAAAAATGCTTTCGGCGAAGTCGTACATGAATACATCGCCGAAGTCGACGGACGCGTGGCCATCATCGGCACCGACGCCGTTCGAGAAAGAGGCGTCGATGTCGTCAGCATTCTTACCAACAGTGACACATGCAAGGATGGCGGCTGCGAATACAACGGCGACGAGTGACAGCCGGCTGGCAGTCGGCGCGGGGCTTCGACGGCGCTCCGTGTCGAGCGCCGCAGCTCGAGCGCAGGCGTGAGGCGGCTGCAATATTTCCGACCTGTCGCGGCCACCATCGCCGAACGCCCGCTCGAGCAAGGGTCGCCGTTGATTTGATGGGTCGCCCATCAAATCAACGAAGCGCGCGAGACCCGGAGCGAAGTTGAAGCCCCACGCCGGCCGTGGCGACAGCCGTCAGGCGCCGGCCGCGGCGACACCGATCAGGTGACCGGCGTGCGCGGCGGCCTCTCCTGCATGCGCCGCTTCATCCGCTCGCGCTGCTCGGGCGTCGCGTTCTTCCAGCGCTCTTTCATTTTCTGCCGCTGCTCCGGCGTCATGTCCTGCCAGCGCTCGCGCAACTCCTCGCGCTGCTCCGGCGGCAGCGAGTTGTACTTGCGATACGCCTCGCGCAGCCGCTGCTGCTCCCCGGGCGGCAGGTTGCGAAACTGCTGATACCGCTGCCGTGCCTGCTGCCGCTCGGCCGGCGGCAGCCCCTGCCACTGCTTGAATCGCTGCTGCGCCTGCGCCTGCTGCTCGGGCGTCATCTGCTGCCAGCGCTCGGCGCCGCGCGCCATCGCCTGCTGGCGCTCCGGCGGCAGCTGGTTCCAGCGCTCGCGGTAGGGCGCGAGCGTCTGCTGCTGTGCCGGGGTGAGCTGCTCCCACGGCATGGCCGCGGGCTGTGCGGTGCTGGACGATGAGCGGTGCCGGTGTCGGCCGCGCCCGCAGGCGCGCTGCAGGCCAGCCATGCGCAGGCGGCCAGGGCAGCAAGAGTGATGGGTTGTGATGCTTCATGGCTTGCGCTCCGTCATGGCCGGCGTCTGTACGCCGCTTGGCTCTGCTGCGGGTGGCCGGCCCGGCACTGCAACCGCGGCCGCAGGGGTCTGCACTGCCGTGGGTGTCGCCGCGGCATTGGCGACCAGCCAGTCAGCCGTCGTCGGTTTCCCAGCTGCCGAGGTACTCCAGGAAATCCTCCGGCAGCGGCGGTACGTCTGCGGCCGACGCAATGCCCCCCGCAGACATCGCTGCGAGCAGCAAGGCGCCTGCCGGGCGTGTCGTGCGGCGCTTGCCCATGTCACCCCACTCCATCGGCGGCGTCGGCCGTCGTGAGTTCGACCCAGGCATAGAAATCGAGATCGGCCGCGGCGGCGAGTTCGAGGTCCTCGCTCGAGGTCAGCAGTTCGAGTGGCTCAGGCAGCAAGTCCGCCGCCGGGACGGTGGGCGCGACGACGGCCCTGCGCCGTCACCGGTGCCGGCGACTCGCCCGGCATGCGCCACACGACGACTGCCACCAGTACGCCGGCCGCCAGCGCGCCGAGCGGTGCCCAGGTGGTCCAGCCGCTGCGGCCCGACCACAGCGGCCGGCGCTGCGCCGCCTCGACTGCCTGCTGCCTGGACCGGTTCAGTCGCGACAGGGTCCTCGCGTCCAGCCCGTTCAGGCTCGCGTCGAACGTGGTGCGCAGCTGGCGCTCGAAGTCCGGATCGCTGCGTTCGCTTGCGGGGTCATTCATGTGCGTACCTCGGCCAGTGCACCGCGCAGCACCTGCAGCGCGCGGAAGTAATGTGTCTTGACGCTGCCTTCGCTGCAGCCCATCGCGGCCGCCGTGGCGGCGACATCGAGCCCCTCCAGGCAGCGCAGGGAAAAGGCCTCGAGCTGGCGCGGCGGCAACTGGCCGAGCGCCGCTTCCAGGTGCTGCATGGCCTCCGCCGTCTCCAGCTGCAGCACGGGCTCGGGTCGGGTATCGGGCACCTGCTCCAGCGGATCGTCACCCGGCTCTTCGTCCGCACGGCCTGCGCCTGGCAGCAACCCGAAGAACCGCCGTCGCACCCCGCGCCGCCGCTGCTGGTCATGGATGCCGTTATAAAGAATGCGATAGAACAAGGGCTTCCACTCCGCCACCGGCCGCGACGAATACTTCTGCGCCAGCTGCAGCATCGCGACCTGCACGACGTCATGCGCGTCGTCGGTGTCGCGCAAGGCGAGCTGCGCGATGCGAAAAGCGCGGCGCTCGACTCCTGCGAGGAACCGGTCGAGTTCACGGGCCTGAGCGGCGTCCAGACGATCCTCCAGTGCGGCGGCGTGGGCGTTGCCCGGCAGGCCATCGCGACGAACCGAGACTAGCAAAGCGCTGTCGACCATGGACCCGCGCTCCCCGCGCCGCCATCATCCTGTTGTCCAATCAACGTCTTGCGTGCGACTGGGTTGACAACCGCGCCACGGGATTTGTGCACCCGGCCCGGTGGAGCGACCGCCGGGTGGCCGGCCAGGGCTCCGTGCAGCGCGCGTCGAGACCGGGTCCAGCATTGGAAAGTCATTCGTAAACCAATGAATTCAAAGTAAAATTCACCGCGACGGCGAAATTCTCGGCATTCTGACAAACCTCCCGGCGGATTCGGCACTTGGAGCACCTTCCCGCAGTTCATCCACAACGTTTTCCACAGGCATTGTGGACAACGCCGGACGACTGCACGCCATGACGGGGCTCATCCTCGGCGTCGCGATCGATGCGCCGCTGCGCCGGGTCTTCGACTACCGCGCGCCAGCACTCACCGACGGCCAGCAACTGCGGCCGGGGCAGCGGGTCTGGGTACCTTTCGGGCGCCGCAGGGCCGTCGGCGTCATCCTCGAAGTCCGTGACCATTCCGACTTGCCGGCCGACAAGTTGCGCAGTGCCCTGGCCCTGATCGACGACGAACCCGTCCTCGACGACGTGCTGCTCGACCTGCTGCGCTGGTCCGCGGAGTACTACCGCCATCCGCCCGGCGAGGTGATGGCCGCGGCGTTGCCGGTGGCGCTCCGTGGCGGGGCACCGGCCGTCGCCACGGCGGAGCGCTGGACGCTGAGCAGTGCCGCGCGGACGGGTACCGTCGAACCGCTCAGTGCCCGCGCCGGCAAGCTGCGCGCCGTGGCGGACTTTCTTGCCGCCCACGGGCCGGCCGGCGCCACCGAGCTTGCGGCACTGTCGACCCGCTGGCGCGAGCACCTGCGTGAACTGGAGAAGCGCGGCTGGGTGCTGCGCACGAGCGAAGCGGCGGCACCGGCTGCCGCCTGGACGACGGCCGAAGCCTCCCGCCTGGGCCCGGAGCTCACGCCCGAGCAGGATGCTGCGGTACGCGCGGTCGACGCTGCGCGCGGCCGATTCGCACCGTTCGTGCTGCACGGTGTCACTGGCAGCGGCAAGACCGAGGTCTATCTGCGCGCGATCGCGGCGGTCGTCGCGCGCGGCGAGCAGGCCCTGGTGCTGGTGCCCGAGATCTCGCTGACGCCGCAGCTGGTCGGACGCTTTGCGGCGCGATTCCCCGGCCCGCTGGCCGTGCTGCACTCGGGCCTGACCGACGGCGAGCGCCTGCAGGCCTGGCGTGCGGCGCGCGCGGGTGAGGCGCGGGTCGTGATCGGGACACGATCAGCCGTGTTCGCACCGCTGGCGCGGCCGGGCCTGATCGTGATCGACGAGGAACACGATCCGTCGTACAAGCAGCAGGAGGGCTTCCGCTACTCGGCGCGGGACCTCGCGCTGGTGCGCGCCCAGCGGCACGGGATTCCGGTCGTGCTGGGATCGGCGACGCCCTCGCTCGAGAGCCTGGAACGCATCCGCGCCGGCAAGGCGCAGCGTCTCGACCTGCCCAACCGCACGGCCGGCGCGCAGCCGCCCGTGATGCGGCTGATCGACCTGCGTGCTCATGCCGCGACGCAGGGTATCGCGACGCCCGTGGCACTCGCGATCCGCCGCCACCTCGATGCCGGCGGGCAGGTGCTCATCTACCTGAACCGTCGCGGCTATGCACCCACGCTGTTCTGCACCAGCTGCGGCTGGATCGCGCCGTGCCCGCGCTGCGATGCGCGCATGACCGTGCACCAGCGCGAACGCTCGCTTGATTGCCATCATTGCGGCTCGCATCGGCCGATCCCGGAGATCTGCCCTGATTGCGGTTCACCGGTGAAGCCGGTGGGCCAGGGCACCGAGCGCATCGAGGAAACCCTGGCGACGCTGTATCCCGGCGTGCCGCTCGCGCGCATCGATCGCGACGCGATGCGCAGGCGCGGCGCGCTGGAAGAGGCATTGCAGCGGATCCAGGCCGGCGAGGTGCGGCTGCTGGTCGGGACGCAGATGCTGACCAAGGGGCATCACTTCCCGGAAGTGACGCTGGTGGTCGTGCTGAACGCAGACCAGGGCCTGTTCGGCACCGACTTCCGCGCGGCCGAGCGGCTCGCGCAGACGATCGTGCAGGTGGCCGGGCGGGCGGGACGCGCGGAGCGGCCGGGCGAAGTGCTGATCCAGACCGAGTACCCGGAGCATCCCCTGCTGACGCAACTGGTGACGGGTGGTTACGCGGCATTTGCCTCCGCCGCGCTGATCGAACGCGAGCAGGCCGGCTGGCCGCCCTTCGCGCGGGTTGCCGTGCTGCGCGCCGAGGCGCCCGGACGCGAGGCGCCGCTCGCCTTCCTCGACGAAGCGCGGGCACTGGCCGGGCAATGCAGTGCTGGAGCCGTGGAAATCCTTGGCCCGGCGGCAGCGCCGATGGAGCGGCGCGCCGGGCACTATCGCGCGCAGCTGCTGCTGCATGCGTCGTCGCACTCGCCGCTGCAGCGACTGCTGGCGCAGTGGGTGCCGCTGCTGGAGTCGGCGCCCACCGCACGCAAGGTGCGCTGGGCGCTCGACGTGGATCCGCTGGAACTCTTCTAGGCCTGCTCGAGGCTGCTCGAAATCAGCCGGGCGGCGGTGCCGCGAAGTCGACCGTCACGATCTGGTTCGCCGTGACATCCACGACGGTTCCGGTCGCAGGCGTGAAGCTGACTGCCTCATCCACCGCGGGCGGCGGCGGTGCCTCGGCGGCGTCCGCATCCACCAGCGGGCTGTCGGCATCGCAGGTGTACGCGACGACATACTTCCCGGGCGGGACGAAGCCGATCGTGTACCTGTAATCCATGTCACTGACCCGCGCGCTCGCGAGCGGGTCGGCGCCGTCCGTCGCAATGCCGTCGACGTCGTCGGGCACGACGGTCGCGGGATCGGTCCCCGCCGCGACCGGCCCGAAGAGATAGACGTTGCCCGGCTTGACCGGCGAGTTCACGCAGGCGGCAGGGCTCAACAGGCTGGGGTCGATCGCGCCGCCGATGGCGCCGACCTGCAGGTTGTCGACCATGCGCAGCACCGGCTTGAGCTGGAACACGCGACCGTCGCAGGTCGTGGCGTCGGAGGCCTGGCCCGGCGGTTCGATCAGCGACTTGCGCAGGTCGAAATCGATCGTGAAGTCCGTGACCGTGCCGACGCCGACCGTAAAGCCGCGAATCAGCTTGAGGCCGGTTTCGTTGCCGCTCGGGATGCGCATTTCGCAGTCGCCGTCGGCCAGGGTCACGTACGAATCGCGGACGTCGGGATCGACGTTGACCTTGAGCCGCAGCCACTCGTACTCGCCCGCCGGCACGGACTCGTTCTCGAGCAGCATCTCGCGGTTGACGCCCTGCAGGCTGAGCAGTTCGATCTGCTTCGGCGTGGTGAAGTCGCGGCTGAAGGCCGGCCCGCCCTTCGGCTTCAATTCGACGCCCGTAAACTCCACGACCACGGCGAAGACCTGGTCCACCGGCGAGTCGGTGATGCCGAGGCCGCAGCGTGCCGGTGCCGGGCCCGGAGTCGCTGCCGCCGCCGCAGCCGGCCAGCGCCAGCATGGCAGTCGCGGCAGCCAGCGCAGCGGCGGAACGGATCGTGGGATGGGTCATGGGACACCTCCGCAGGGTTGGGTGGCAGGAGCCACAAGGGTAGCGATTGACCGGGCCAGGCCGGCGGGCCCGCTTCACACTTTGACCTCGCATCGGTGGGCGGAATTCCCTAGACTCTCGCCAGCCTCCGCTCCGCTGACGGCAAACACCTTGAAATACCTGATCGAAACGCTCGTGCGGGACGCGCTGGGCGCCCTGCCGGAAGAATTGCGCCCGCCACGAGCCCGCGACGGGCATCGTCGTCGAGCGCACCCGCGACGCGACCCACGGCGACTTCGCCACCAACGTCGCCCTGCAGCTGGCCAAGGCCGCACGACGCAAGCCGCGCGAGCTGGCGCAGGCCATCGTCGCCGCGCTGCCAGCCAACGCGCTGGTCGCAAAGGTGGAGATCGCCGGCCCGGGCTTCATCAATTTCTTCCTCGCGCCCGCGGCCTGCCAGGCCGAGCTGGCACGCGCGCTCGACGCCGGTCGCGCCTACGGCCGCAGCACTGGCGGCGCAGGCCGCAAGGTGATGGTGGAGTTCGTGTCGGCCAACCCGACCGGGCCGCTGCACGTGGGCCATGGCCGGCATGCGGCATTTGGCGCGTCGCTCGCCAACATCCTGGAGGCCGCCGGCTACGACGTCTACCGCGAGTACTACATCAACGACGCCGGCCGGCAGATGGACATCCTGGCGGCCAGCGTGTGGCTGCGCTACCTGGAAAGCTTCGGCGAGCAGTTCCCGTTCCCGTCCAACGGCTACCGTGGCGATTACGTCCGGCCGATCGCGGACAAGCTGGTCGAACGCGCGGGCCGGACGCTGCACAGGCCCGCCGCCGAGGTGTTCGTCGGACTGCCGCCCGATGCACCCGTGGGCGACAAGGACGCCTACATCGACGCCGTGATCGAGCGCGCCCGGTCGCTGCTCGGCGAGGCCGGGTTTCGCCAGGCCTTCGAGCTTGCGCTCAATGACATCCTCGCCGACATCCGTGACGACCTCGAGGAATTCGGGGTGCGCTACGACAGCTGGTTCAGCGAGCGCAGCCTGGCCGACAACGGCGCGATCGATCACGCGCTCGACCTGCTGCGCAGGAACGGCGTCGTGTACGAAAAGGACGGCGCCGAATGGTTCCGCGCGACCGACTTCGGCGACGAGAAGGACCGCGTGGTCGTGCGCGAGAACGGCGCCAGGACCTATTTCGCCTCGGACATCGCCTATCACCTGAACAAGCGCGAACGCGGCTTCGAGCAGCTCATCGACGTGCTCGGCTCCGACCACCACGGCTACATCGCCCGCGTGCGCGCCGGTCTCGTCGCCATGGGCCAGCCGGGCGACTGCCTCGACGTGCGGCTGATGCAGTTCGTCACGCTGTACCGCGGCGGCGAGAAAGTGCAGATGTCGACGCGCTCGGGCGAGTTCATCACCCTGCGCGAGCTGCGACGCGAAGTCGGCAACGATGCTGCACGGTTCTTCTATGTCCTGCGCAGCAACGAGCAGCACCTCGACTTCGACATGCAGCTGGCCACCTCGCGCTCGAACGAGAACCCGGTGTTCTACATCCAGTACGCGCACGCCCGCGTCTGCAGCGTGCTGCGCCAGATGCGCGAGAAGGGTCTCGAGCACGACGAGGCGCGCGGGCGCGCCAGCCTCGACCGTCTGACCGAACCGCACGAACAGGCCCTGCTGGCGACGCTGAGCCGCTATCCCGAGGTGCTGGAGATGGCGGCGCAGCAGCGCGCTCCGCATGCGCTGGTGCACTACCTGCGCGAGCTCGCGACGGACTTCCACGCGTACTACAACGCGCATCAGTTCCTGGTCGAGGATGCCGCGGTGCGCGACGCGCGACTCAGCCTGGTCCGTGGCGTGCGCCAGGTGGTCTGCAGCGGCCTCGGCCTGCTCGGCGTCTCCGCGCCAGAGGCCATGTAGATGCCTCACTCGCGCACCGGCGCCCGGACACTTAACCGGGATTTCAAGGACGTACGGCGGCACTCGCCGGGTGCACCGGGACAGCCGTTCAGCGGCTGGGTCGGGCTGGGTGTCGGGCTCGGCATGGGGCTGGCCGTCGCGCTCGCCGTGCACCTGCACTACCGCGGCCTGGTGCCGGCCGCCGGCGAACCCGTGCCCGCATCGTCCCAGACGCCTGCCTCATCAGTAGCCGCGGACGACGGTGCGGTGGTGCCGAGCGATACGCCGGCCGGGCCCGATCTCGACTTCTACGACCTGCTGCCGAAGCAGGAGGTCGAGTTACCGGAGGGATCGCAGTCCGCGAGGGATGCAGGAACCAAGGCACCCTTGCCGACCGGCGACGTCGTGCTGCAGGCAGGATCGTTCAAGCAGGCGACCGAGGCCGAGAAGATGCAGGCGCAGCTGGCGCTCGTGGGCATTTCGGCCAAGATCCAGCGCGCCTCGGTCGATGACGAGACCTGGTACCGGGTACGCATCGGTCCGATCGCGACCGTCGAGGAATTGCGCGGCATCCAGACGAAACTGCGCGAAGCCGAGATCACGGCGACGGCGGTCACCCCCGCTGAAGAATCGCCGCTGCCTTGAGGGCAATAAAAACGGGCCCTGATGTCGCCATCAGGGCCCGTGAGTCCGCAGACCAGTAAGTCTGGTTCTTGTTGCCCGTTGTCGTGCGAAAGCGGTCGGTTACTTCGCGTTGCGGCGGCGTGCGAGGCCCAGACCCAGCAGGCCCAGCCCGAACAGCGCGAGCGTGCCCGGTTCCGGCACCGCGGTGACTTCGCCCGGCAGTACCTGGGGAGTAAGCTCGGTTGCCATGTACCGCTGCTGCATCAGCTTCCGGGTAACCGGAGCCGTTGATGCCTTTGCCTGCGGCTTGCCTGCATCCAGGGTAATCGCAGAAGACGCTTTCGACGATATCGGCACTGCATGCGCAGGCGCTGCCGCTAAGGTTGCCGCAGCGAGGCACGGCAGCATTGCCGCCTTGATGAGAGTCCTGATGTTCGCGCCGTTCATTTGCATGACCTTATCGTAAAAGACTACCGCCCCAGCCGAAGGATGCAATGGTCATGCCAATAAATTTTATTCATATATTTCATGTATTTACGAATTTTACTTAATTACGTGCCGGACTCTTTGAAAAGTTCTTCGTCAGGACGCCGCCGTGCGATAGGACACAACGCAGCCACTGATCCGACGATTTGGCCTGCCGAACGTGATGCCGTGCGCCATAGCCGTACATTTTCGACAGTTTTGCGCAAAATAACGTGGCGCATCGGCCGCTTTGCCGGCCCCTGCGGTCGAATCACCCCGCTGTAAGAACCATCGACAGGGTCAGCGCCGGGGTGGGCCTGGTCGGGCGGGAGCCCACGCTGGCCGCTGACTCGATGACGGCCGCCACGACCGCGCGCATGTCGCCACTCATTCCTGCCGGGAGACGCCCGAAACCCCTGCGGAGTCGATCCCGGACGCGGCGCGACGATCGAGTTGTCGCAGCGTGATGGCTTCGGCCACGTGCTCGGCGCGCAACGGGCCGCTGGCCGCGAGGTCAGCGATGCTGCGGGCAACACGCAGCACGCGGTGATAGGCGCGTGCCGACAGGCCGAGTTGCCGCATCGCGCGCGCCAGCAGATCGAGCGCCGTGGCGTCGGCGGCGCACGCCGCTGCCAGGTCGTCGGCCCGCGAGCCGCGCATTGAGGCATGCCTGGCGCGCGCGCTGTCGCTGGCGGGCCGCGGCAACCCTGGCTGCCACGGCCGCCGAGCCCTCGGGGCGCGCCTGGCCCGCGATCTCCTCGAGCGCGACCCGCCCGACTTCGACGTGCAGGTCGATGCGGTCGAGCAATGGACCCGACACTCGACCGCGATACGCGGCGACGCGCTCGGGCGGACAGCGGCATCGACCCCGTGGATCACCAAAGTGACCGCAAGGACAGGGATTCATGGCGGCGACCAGCTGGAAGCGGGCAGGAAACTCGGCCTGGCGCGCCGCGCGCGAGATCACGATGTGGCCGCTTTCGAGCGGCTCGCGCAGCACCTCGAGCACGTTGCGATCGAATTCGGGCAGTTCGTCGAGGAACAGCACCCCGTGATGCGCAAGCGAGATCTCGCCGGGACGCGGCCGCCCGCCACCGCCGACGAGCGCCACGGCGGACGCCGTGTGATGCGGCGCGCGAAACGGCCGGCGCCGCCAGCCCTCCAGGCGGAATCCGTGCAGCGAGAGCGAGCGGATCGCCGCCGACTCGATCGCCTCGTCCTCGTCGAGATCGGGCAACAGTCCCGGCAGTCGCTGCGCCAGCATGCTCTTGCCGCTGCCCGGCGGACCGATCAGCAGCAGGCTGTGCTCGCCCGCGGCGGCGATCTCCAGTGCACGGCGGGCGCCGGCCTGTCCGCGCACGTCCGCCAGGTCCGGCACGCGACCGCGCGGCAACGAGGCAGCGGGTGTCGATGGTGCCGGCGCCCGTTCGAGCGCCAGTGCCTCGCTGCCCCATCGCGTGACGACACACCTGGCGCAGGTGTGCCGCGACCCGTACCCGCAGGCCGCGTGCCAGCATGGCCTCGGCGCCGTTTTCCACCGGCACGATGAGCTCGTGCCCGGCGCGCGCGGCCCGCAACGCGCTCGGCAGCAGGCCGCGCGTGCCGTGCAGGTCACCGCCGAGCGAGAGTTCGCCGTACAGCTCGACGCCCACGAACGCCTGCGCCGGCAGCTGGCCGGACGCGACCAGGATGCCGATGGCGATCGCCAGGTCGAACCGCCCACCCTCCTTCGGCAGGTCGGCCGGGGCGAGATTGACCGTGACACGGCCCGCCGGGAACTCGAAGCCGCCGTTGGCGATCGCAGCGCGCACACGGTCCTTGCTCTCCCGCACCGCGGTCTCGAGCAGGCCCACGACCGAGAACGTCGGCAGCCCTGCGCCGACATCGACTTCGACCCGGACCAGCGGGGCCTCGAGGCCCTGCGGTGTGCGGCTGAGCAGCGTGGCAAGCGTCATTCGGGCATCCGCAGGCAGAAGGCCTGGCGTGATATGCGCCCCGCTGCCGCGCGCACTCAAGCTGCGAATCCGTCGCTTTCGCATAGAATGCCGGGATGAAACTGCACCAGTTGCGCTACCTGGCCGCCGTCGCCCAGACGGGCCTCAACATCACGGCCGCGGCGGAGAAGCTGCACACGTCGCAACCCGGCGTCAGCAAGCAGATCAAGCTGCTCGAGGACGAGCTCGGGTTCCAGATCTTCGTGCGCGACGGCCGCAACCTGACGCGCGTGACGCCGGCGGGGCAGCAGGTGATCGACCGCGCGATCAGGATCCTGCGCGAGGTGCAGAACATCAAGCGCCTTTCGGACGACCTCAAGGACGAGGAACGCGGCACGCTGTCGATCGCCACCACGCACACCCAGGCGCGCTACGTGCTGCCGGAGGTGATCAAGCAGTTTCGCGACCAGTACCCCGAAGTGCGCCTGCACCTGCACCAGGGCACCTCGGAGCAGATCGCCGAGATGGCCGCGCTCGACCGCATCGATTTCGCGATCGCGACCGGCTCGAGAATACCTGTTCGACGGCTACACGCTGCTGCCGTGCTATCGCTGGCACCGGCACGTGGTGGTGCCGCGCAACCATCCGCTGGCGCGCTCGAAGAAAGACCTGACCCTGAAGCAGCTCGCGGCGTACCCGATCGTGACCTACGTCTTCAGCTTCACCGGCCCGTCGTCGCTGCACGGCATCTTCGCCAAGGAGGGCCTGGTGCCCAACGTCGTGCTGACGGCGCGCGATGCGGACGTGATCAAGACCTACGTGCGCCTGGGCCTCGGCGTCGGCATCGTCGCCAGCATGGCCGTCGAGCAGAAGGACGACGACGACCTCGTGCACATCGACACCTCCAGCCTGTTCCCGGCGCACACGACCTGGATCGGGTTCCGCCGCGGCGGGCTGCTGCGCAAGTACCAGCTCGATTTCATCCAGCGGTTTGCGCCGCACCTGACGCGGCGGCTGATCGAGCGCGCGGCTGCCGCAAGTACCCAGGCGGACGTGACCGAACTGCTCAAGGACGTGGAGTTGCCGCTGCGCTAGCTGGCGGAACACGACGACCGCGACATCCCCGGGGCATACGCGGCGGCGCTCCACGGAGCACCCTTGGCCCCGTGGTGTCACCGCTTTCTAACCCGGCGTTCGACTGACTCTGTAACCGCCGTTGCCTAGCATCGAGGCACCCGCCTTGCGGGAGTCGCCCGGCCACGATCCGCAACGCGCTACCATGAGACCGCTCCCGGAGACCTGCATGGTTTACACGCATCACTCCCTGCTGCGCCGCTGCGCACGCGTCGCCGCTGTGTTGATGGCGATCGCCGCCAGTTGCGCCGCCCGCGCCGAGGTCACGCTGCTCAACGTCTCGTACGATCCGACGCGCGAGTTCTACGAGGAGTACAACCGGGCGTTCGCCCGCCACTGGCGGGAACTGCGCGGCGAGGAGGTCGTGATCCGGCAGTCGCACGGCGGCTCGGGCAAGCAGGCGCGCATGGTCATCGACGGGCTGCCCGCCGACGTGGTGACCCTCGCGCTCGCCTACGACATCGACGCACTCGCCTCCCGGGGCAAACTGCTGCCTGCCAACTGGCAGGACCGACTGCCCCACAACAGCTCACCCTACACCTCGACCATCGTGTTCCTGGTGCGCAAGGGCAATCCGAAGGGCATACGCGACTGGGGCGACCTGGCGAAGCCCGGCGTCTCGGTGATCACGCCGAATCCGAAAACCTCCGGCGGCGCCCGCTGGAACTACCTTGCCGCCTGGGCCTGGGCGGTCCGGCAGCCGGGCGGCAGCGAGGCCACCGCGGCGGACCTTCTCGCGCGGCTGTATCGCAACGTGCCGGTGCTCGACACCGGCGCACGCGCGTCGCTGACGACCTTTGCGCAGCGCGGCATCGGCGACGTGATCATCACCTGGGAGAACGAGGCCTGGATGGCGGCGCGGCGCCTGAAGAAGCAGCAGCTCGAGATCGTCGTGCCTTCGATCAGCATCCTGGCCGAGCCGCCGGTGGCCGTCGTCGACAAGGTGGCGGTGCGCCGCGGGACGCTCGAGCCGGCGCGCGCCTATGTCGAATACCTGTACTCGCCGGAGGCGCAGGAGATCGCCGCGCGCCATCACTACCGGCCGCGCGATCCGGCGGTGGCCGCCCGGCACGCGGGCGAGTTCCCGCAGCTGCAGATGGCAACGATCGCGGACTTCGGCGGCTGGACGGCTGCGAACGCGCGGCACTTCGCCGCCGGCGGGCAGTTCGATCGCATCTACACACGCAAGTGACCGGCCCCACGGTTGTGGCAAGCTGCCGGCTGCATGGTCGCCGGACGTCAATTGAACATTCCCCAGGGCCCGCGCGCCGGTCCCGCCGCTGACGGCGCTTTCGCCAGCCTGCGCGGGCTGGGCGAGGTGTTCCGCTACACGCGTCACGCGCTGGAGCTCGTCTGGTCGACCAGCCAGCCGCTGACGGTGGCGCTCGCCGGACTGACGCTGCTGGCGGGTGTACTGCCGGCGGGCATCGCTTACGTCGGTGCGCGGATCGTCGACGCGGTCGTCGCGGCGATCGCAGCGCAGCCCGGCGCGGCGGCCGGCGACCTGACCCACGTGCTGAGTTACGTCGTGCTCGAGGGCCTGCTGGTCGCAATGCTGGCGGCCGTGCAACGCGGGCTCTCGACCTGCCAGTCGCTGCTGCGGGCGCAGCTGGGCCAGCGCGTCAACGAGATGATCCTGGCGAAGGCGCTGACACTCGACCTGCGTCACTTCGAGGACTCCGAGTTCTACGACAAGCTGACGCGGGCGCGGCGCGAGGCCTCGACCCGGCCACTCGCCCTGGTGATGAGCAGCTTCGGCCTGGTGCAGAACGCCATCGCACTGCTGTCCTTCGGCCTGCTGCTGGCGCAGTTCTCGCCCTGGGCGGTCGCGGTGCTGCTGCTGGCCGGCCTGCCCTCGTTCGTCGCCGAGGCGAAGTTCTCGGGCGACGCCTTCCGCCTGTTCCGCTGGCGCTCGCCCGAGACGCGCATGCAGATGTACCTGGAGACGGTGCTCGCGCGCGAGGACCACGCCAAGGAAGTGCAGCTGTACCAGCTCGGCCCGCGGCTGCTGGAGCGCTATCGCGAAATCTTCCGCAAGGTGTTCCGCGAGGATCGCGCGCTCACGATCCGGCGCGACACCTGGGGCTTCTTCCTGGGCCTGGTCAGCACGGCGGCGTTCTACGCGGCCTATGCCTGGGTCGCGGTGAGCGCGGTGCGCGGCCAGATCACGCTCGGCCAGATGACCATGTACGTGCTGCTGTTCCGGCAGGGCCAGGCGGCGGTGTCGGCCAGCCTGTCCTCGATCGGCGGCATGTACGAGGACAACCTGTACCTGTCCACCCTGTACGAGTACCTCGACACGCCGGTGGCGGCCGCGGCCGGCACGGCCACCACGGGCGTCGCGCCCGGCACGGGCCTGAGCTTCGAGAACGTCTCGTTCACGTATCCCGGCGCCAGCGAGCCGGCGGTGCGCGACGTCAGTTTCGTGCTGCGGCCCGGCGCCAGCCTCGCGCTGGTGGGCGAGAACGGCTCCGGCAAGACGACGCTGATCAAGCTGCTGACCCGGCTCTACACGCCCGACTCGGGACGCATCACGCTCGACGGCACGGATCTCGCGGACTGGCAGCCGGCCGCATTGCGGCGGCGTGTGGGCGTGATCTTCCAGGACTTCGCCCGCTACCAGCTCAAGGTCGGCGAGAACATCGGCGCCGGCGACGTGACGCATTTCGACGACGAGGCGCGCTGGCGTGAAGCCGCGGGCCTCGGCATGGCCGCGCCGTTCATCGAGGAGTTGCCGGGCGGCTACTCGACCCAGCTCGGCAAGTGGTTCAAGGACGGCCGCGAGCTGTCGGGCGGACAGTGGCAGAAGATCGCGCTGTCACGGGCATTCATGCGCGAGGGCGCCGACCTGCTCGTGCTCGACGAGCCGACGGCGGCGATGGATGCGCGCGCCGAGGCCCAGGTGTTCGAGCAGTTCCAGGCACTGGCGCGGCAGCGCATGGTGATCCTGATCTCGCACCGGTTCTCGACGGTGCGCATGGCCGACCAGATCCTGGTCATCGAAGGGGGCCGTGTGATCGAGCGCGGCAGCCATGAGGAGCTGATGCGGCTCGGCGGCCACTATGCGGGCCTGTTCGCGTTGCAGGCGAAGGGCTACCGCTAGGGAGGGGCATCACGCCTTCTTCAGGAAGCAGGTCTTGAGCACGACCGTGTTGCGGCCTTGCCCGCACTCGACCGCCTCGTCGTCGTCGGTCAGCCGGATGTTCCTGAAGACGGTGCCGCGCTTCAGCGTCTCCGACGAACCCTTGACCTTCAGGTCCTTGATCACCAGCACCGAATCGCCCGCCGCGAGCGCGTTGCCGTTACTGTCCTTCGCCGTCATCAGCTTCTAGCCTCTTTCTTCCAGTCGATAACCGGCGCCGGCGTCGGTCTGCAGCAGCCGCGGCTCGGCCGGGTCGGCTTCGATCTTCTGCCGCAGCCGGTGCACCAGCTGCTTGAGCAACTGCCGGTCGCCGCTGCCGCGGTGACCCCAGACATGGGTCAGCAGCCGCTCCGTGCTGACCACGTGCCCGGCATTGGCGATCAGGATCTGCAGCAGCCGCGTCTCCAGCTTGGTCAGCCGGACCGGTGCCGCGTCGCCCAGGCGCAGCGCGTGCGCCTCCAGGTCGAGGCGCAGCGAGCCGGCCGTCATGGCGCCACCCGTCTCGAGTCCCGCGCGGCGCAGCAGCGCGCGCACCCGCGCCAGCAGCGTGCGCGGGCTGAACGGCTTGGTCAGGTAATCGTCGGCACCCAGGTCCAGCGCGCGCACCAGGTCTTCTTCCTCGCCACGCGCGGTCAGCATCATCACGGGGATGCGCGACTGGCGCCGGATCGCCTCGCAGATGTCGAAGCCGCTGCCACCCGGCAGGTTGATGTCGAGAATCGCGAGGTCCGGGGTCTCGGCCGCAAAGACGCGCAGCGCCGTCGGCACGTCGGCCGCCTTGACCACCACGAATCCCGATTGAGACAGGGCGAAGCCGACCAGCGACAGCAGGTCCGGATCGTCGTCGACGACGAGGATCTTCATGGCGTGACCGGCCCGGCGGCGGGCAGGCGCACGACGAAGCGCGTCTGGCCGGCATCGGTGCGCGTGGCCTGCACGTTGCCGCCATGACGCTCGACGATCGACCGCACGATCCAGAGCCCAAGCCCGAGGCCGCGCGGTTCCGGCTCGGCATCGGCGGCGCGGTGGAACCGCTCGAAGATCGAGCCCGCGTCGCTTTCCGTCACGCCCGGACCCGTGTCGTCGACGGTGACCTCGATCATGCCGTCGGCCGGCCGCGCGGCAACGCTCACCACGCTGCCTTCCGGCGCGAACTTGTTGGCATTCGCCAGCAGGTTCACGAACACCTGGATCAGGCGCGGCCCATCGCCGACGATCGCCGGCAGTCCGCTCGCGACATCGACAGACAAGGCCTGGCCGCGCTGCGTGAACAGGCTCTGCACCAGCTCGACCGCGTCACGCAGGAGGTCGCCCAGGTCGAGGTCCTGGTGGCGGATGGCGAGCTGGCCCGACTCGATCCGCACGCTCTCGAGCAGGTTGTCGATCAGGCGCGTCAGCCGCAGCGAGCCACGACGCAGTGAAACGACCAGCTCTTCCAGCTGTTCGCGCGGCAGCTCGTGCAGGTTCTCCTGCAACAGCTCGATCGACGCGAGTTGCGCCGCCAGCGGCGTGCGGAACTCGTGCGAGATGTTGGCGAGGATCGAGTCGCGCGCGCGCCGCACCGCCTCGAGGTCGGTCTCGTCGCGCATCACCTGCACCTGCAGGCCATCGACCATGCCGGCGCTGGTGATGATCACGGTGCGGTTGACGCCATCGCCGCGCTGCAGGAACTCCGTCGCCTGCGCCTGGCCCTGCTCGCGCGACGCCAGGATCGGGCATGCCGTCTCGCAGGGCCGCGTGCCGTCCGGCGCGGCGCAGGGCTTGAGGACGTCGCCGCAGAACCGGCCGATGGCTGCGCTGGCCTCGACGCCGAGCATGCGTTCTGCCTGCGGATTGAGATAGCGCAGGTTGCGCTGGCCATCGACCGCGTACACGCCTTCGACCACGCCGCGCAGCAGCGCCTGCGCGTCGGCTTCCCGCCGCCGCAGCGTCGCGGTGAGGTCGACCAGGTGCCGACGCATGTCCTCCAGCGTCCGCCCGAGCGCGGCGACCTCGGGACCTCCGCCGACCGCCGGGATCGACGCCGAGAAATCGCCACGGCCGAGGCGCGTTGCAGACTCTGCCACGGACTGCAGCGGACGCACGATGCGCCGGGCCAGCAGCAGCGCCGCAGCCACGGCTCCCAGGCTCGAGCAGGAAGGCGGTCCACGCCAGCCGCCGCACGAATCCAGCCACCGCCGCATCGCTGGCCGTGGCGGGCAGCCGTGCCTCGAGCAGCGCGATGCCTTCGCCGGTCGCCGCGAAGACCGGCGTGCTCGAGGCATAGAGGTCGCGCGGCTCGATGCGCCGCGCGACCGTCTCGGCACGCGACAACGCGCTCGAGTGCAGTTCCTTGAAGTCCGGTTCCACGTTCTCGAGCCAGCTCGACAGCCGCACGAGGCGGACCTGCATGCCGGCGCGCTCGCTCAGCTGCACTGCCACCTGCGGGTCGAGGTCGCGCAGCACGACGACGCGCGTCTCGACAAAATTGGCGATCGGCGAGGTGGCGCCGATCAGGCCATCGGGCTGCCACTCGGGCGCAAGCATGAAGCGCTCACCCTGGTCGGAAGCCGCATCGAGCGCTTCGCTCCAGGCGACGCCCGTGCGCGTGCTGGCGATCACGTTGGGGCCGGCGAGCACGGCGCAGGCATCGAGGTTGAGCGCGGCGCAGGTGCGGCGCAGGAACAACTCGGTCTGCTCGCGGTTGCCGGCGCGGATCAGGCGCGGCAGCGGCTGGCGCGAGGCGAGCGCCCGCGCCGTCGTCAGCGTGTCCTCGCTCATCCGGCGCAGTTCCTCGCGGGCCGCCACGCCGCCGAGGTGCACCTGGGCGATCGCCTGCTGCTCGGCTTGCTTGCGCAGCAGGCTGACCGCGCTGACCGCGAGCACGACGATGGCGGCGAGCACCAGTCCGCCGAGCGTCAGCACCAGCGTGCGCTCGAACGTCGCCGGTCCCGTGAGCAGGCGCCGCAGGCTCGCCATCCACTCGCGCAGCAGGGTCGATAATTTTTCCATCAGCCAGTGCGCCGGTCGGCACGCCACTCCACGAAGGTCTTGATCACCAGGGTCACGATCGCCAGCATCGCCAGCACGGAGGCGACCGCAAATGCCGCCACGAACAGATACTCGTTATAGAGGATCTCGACCTGCAGCGGCATGGTGTTGGTCAGGCCGCGGATGTGACCCGAGACCACCGACACCGCACCGAATTCTCCCATGGCTCGAGCGTTGCAGAGAATCACCCCGTAGATCAGGCCCCAGCGGATCTTGGGCAGCGTGACACGCAGGAACGTCGTCCATGCGCCCGCCCCAAGCGTGATGGCGGCCTCCTCCTCCTCGCTGCCCTGCTGCTGCATCAGCGGGATCAGCTCGCGCGCGACGTAGGGGAAAGTCACGAACATCGTCGCCAGCACGATGCCGGGCACCGCGAAGATGACCTGGATGTCGTTGTCCTGCAGCCACTGGCCCCACCAGCCATGGGCGCCGAACAGCATCACGAACACGAGCCCGGCGATGACCGGCGAGATCGCGAACGGCAGGTCGATCAGCGTGATCAGCAGGCTCTTGCCCTTGAACTCGAACTTGGCGATCGCCCAGGCCGCGGCGATGCCGAACAGCGTGTTGACCGGCACGACGATGGCCGCCGTCAGCAGCGTGAGCTTGATCGCCGCAGATCGTGTCGGTGTTGCGGAACGAGTCGGCAAAGACGCGCCAGCCCTCGGCGAACGCCTGCGCCAGCACGGCGCCGAGCGGCGCCAGCAGCAGCAGCCCGAGGAACGCGATCGAGATCGGCGATCAGCGACGCGCGCCCGGCGCGCGGCCGCGCCACGTACTGCGCCTCTCGTAGCCGTGCGCTCCGCCATCGGCCACCGCCCTGGTGCGCGGACGTGCACGCGTCCGACCTGTCAGCGGTCCATCCGTACGTCCGGCTGCCGGCGCCGACTCCAGCCCTGCACCAGGTTGATCGCGAGCAGCATCAGGAACGACACCAGCAGCATCATGAAGCCGAGCGCGGCCGCGCCGTTGTAGTCGAACTGCTCGAGCTTGATCACGATCAGCAGCGGCGTGATCTCGGTCTTCAGCGGCAGGTTGCCGGAGATGAAGACGACCGAGCCGTACTCGCCGATGCCGCGCGCGAAGGCCATCGTGAAGCCCGTCACCAGCGCCGGCATGCACGGCGGGCAGGATGATGCGGCGGAACACCGTGAATGGGCCGGCGCCGAGCGTCTCCGCCGCTTCCTCGAGGTCGCGCTGCGCCTCGACCAGCGCCGGCTGCACGGAGCGCACGACGAAAGGCAGGCCGATCAGGATCAGCGCGACGACCACGCCGAGCCACGTGTAGGCGACCTGGATGCCGAACGTCTCCTGCAGCTTCACACCGAGCCAGCCGGTCGGCGCGAACACCGCCGCCAGCGCGATGCCCGAGACCGCCGTGGGCAGCGCGAACGGCAGGTCGATCAGCGCATCGACCAGGCGGCGGCCCGGGAACTCGTAGCGGACCAGCGACCACGCGACGATGAAGCCGAAGAAGGCGTTGATCACCGCGGCGATGAAGCGCGGCGCCGAAGCTCAGGCGGTAGGACGCGAGCGCACGCGGATCGAACACGGCGTCGACGAACTCGCGCCCACGTCATCGAGGTGGTCCTGAACACCAGCGCCGCGAGCGGCAGCAGCACCAGCGCGCTCAGGAAGAACGTGGTGAAGCCGAGCGTGAGCCCGAAGCCGGGCAGGATGCTGGGCTGGCGAAACCAGGACGAGGCCATCTCAGCCGTCCACGGCGGTCTCGGCCCGGGCCGAGTTCACGATCAGCACGGCATGCTGCGGCGACTCCTCGAGCAGCGTCCTGAGCCAGTCCCAGCGGATCGCCGCCGGGTTCGAGGTGCCGAGCACCAGCATGCTCTGTTCGTACGCCGCCAGTTCCAGTTGCAGCTGTTCGGCGGTGTCGCCGGGCCGCAGCTCGGTGCGCATGTCGAGCCCGTGCTCGGCGAGTGCCGCCGAACGTGCGTCGAGCAGGTCGCGCATGTGCTCGGCGCGCTCGGTCTCGGGCGACGATGGCGGCTGGATGCCGAGGTACACGGCCTCGGCCGCGACGTGTCGCAGCAGGCTCGCCGCGACCGCCAGCGTTGCGCGGCGTGCGTCCGCGTCGAGGGTGTGGATCACGACGTGATTCGGCAACGGCGCGGCCGGCGGTACGCACAGCAGCTGCACGGCGCCGTGGGCCAGGTGCCATTCGGCGGCGCTGGCACAACCCTGGCCCGTGGCGATCGCCGGCATGCCCGGCGGCGCGCGCTCGAACTGCCCGATGCGCGTCGCGACCCGGGTCTGCATCCGCGTGCCCAGTGTCGAGAGCAGCGGCGAATCCCGCAGTTCACGGGCAGTCGTCTCGTCGGCTGCGACCGCGGTGAAGCTGGAGATCGGCGTCGGCAGCACGTGGATGCGGCGGGCGCCGACCGCGATGCGCTGGCCGATCGTGACCGGAAAGCTGCGCTGCTCGGGCAGGGTGCGCGAGACTTCCAGCAGCGAGCCGGCGTCCGTCGCACCCTCGCGGCCCGGCGCCACGGGCACCGGCCCGTCGGCAGCCATGCGCACCCGCAGCCGCTCGACCGCCCCGACGAACAGGATTTCCTCGACCGTCCCGTGGCTGACGAAGCTCGAGCGGATCTCCGGCTCATCGGCACACAGCTCGACCTCTTCCGGGCGCAGCACGGCCACGACCTCGCGCGGCACGTCGCCGCCGGCGCCCGGCGTCGAGCTGAAGCGCACCCCGCGCGGCGTGCGGTAGCCCAGCAGCAGGTTCGCGGCACCGAGGAACGTCGACACGAAGCGCGTGGCGGGACGCGTGTACAGCTGGTCGGGCGGGCCGCACTCGAGCAGGCGACCCTGGTGCATCACGCCGATGCGGTCCGCCAGCGCGAAGGCCTCTTCCTGGTCGTGCGTGACGAGGATCGTGGTCATGTCCAGCTCGCGCTGGATCTCGCCGGATCGTGCGCCGCAGTTCCTCGCGGATCTTGGCGTCGAGCGCGCCGAACGGCTCGTCCATCAGCAGCACCTGCGGCCGGTGCGCCAGCGCGCGCGCGACGGCGACGCGCTGCTGCTGCCCGCCCGAGAGCTGTGCCGGCAGTCGGTCGTCCATGCCCTCGAGGGCCACGAGCTGCAGCAGTTCCTTGCGGCGCGCGCGGCGCTCGGCCGCCTTGACCTTGCGCACACGCAGCGCGAACTCGATGTTCTCGCCGATGGTCATGTGGCGGAACAGCGCGTAATGCTGGAACACGAAGCCGACTTCGCGCTGGCGCACATCGACGTGCGTGACGTCGCGGCCGTGCAGCGACACGCGGCCGTGGTCGATCTCGGTCAGGCCGGCGATCGCCCGCAGCAGCGTGCTCTTGCCGCTGCCGCTCGGGCCGAGCAGGACCAGGAACTCGCCCTGGGGGACGCTCAGCGAGACGTCGTTGACGACGGGGACGCCCTGGTACCGCTTGGTTACCTGGTCGAGTGCGATGGACATGCGCAGGTCACGGAGTTGCCTGGGATTTTCCCTGCATCGTAGGCTGCCGAGGTTACGCCGTCAGTCGCTGCCGGGTGACATTTCGGTAACATCGCGCAAGAACCGGCCCCGCCTCACGGGACTGCAGCGCCCAGGAACCTCCCATGCCGCTCCCCTCCTACGAAAAGCTCGGCGCCTTCTACCTTGGCCGGGAGTTCGACCCGGCCACGCAGCAGCTTGGCGACGAACTGCTGTACGACTCGCGCGACCTGACCACCCATGCCGTCTGCATCGGCATGACCGGCAGCGGCAAGACGGGTCTCTGCATCTCGCTGCTCGAGGAGGCCGCCATCGACGGCATCCCGGCCATCGCCATCGATCCGAAGGGCGACATCGCCAACCTGGCGCTGACCTTTCCGCAACTGCGTGCCGCCGATTTCCGGCCCTGGGTGGACGCGGGCGAGGCCGCGCGCAAGGGACAGGACCTCGATGCCTTTGCGGCCGCAACGGCCGCGGCGTGGCAGCAAGGCCTGGAGGAATGGGGGCAGGACGGCGCGCGGATCCAGCGCCTGCGCGATGCCGCGACGGTCGACATCTACACGCCGGGCTCGAACAGCGGGCGGCCGTTGTCCATCCTGCGCTCGTTTGCCGCGCCGGACCCGGTGGTCGCCAGCGACGCGACCGCGCTGAAGGAACGGGTGAGCTCGGCCGTCGCGGGGCTGCTGGCGCTGCTCGGCATCGACGCCGACCCGATCAGGAGCCGTGAGTTCATCCTGCTGTCGGCCCTGCTGGACGCGGCCTGGCGCAAGGGTGAGAGCCTCGACCTGGCGGCGCTGATCCGCTCGGTGCAGAAGCCGCCGTTCGAGCAGGTCGGCGTGTTCGACGTGGAGAGCTTCTTCCCGGCGAAGGAGCGCACCGAGCTCGCGCTGCGGATCAACGGCCTGCTCGCGTCGCCGGGCTTCGAGGCCTGGCTCAACGGCGATCCGCTCGACATCCAGTCGCTGCTGTACGACGCGAACGGCAAGCCGCGGATCGCCATCGTCTCGATCGCGCACCTGAACGATGCCGAGCGCATGTTCGTGGTCACGCTGATCGCCAACGAACTCGTGGCATGGATGCGGCGCCAGTCCGGCACCACCAGCCTGCGCGCGCTGTTCTACATGGACGAGGTGTTCGGTTACTTCCCGCCGGGTGCGATGCCGCCGTCCAAGCTGCCGCTGCTGACGCTGATGAAGCAGGCGCGCGCGTTCGGGCTGGGCGTGGTGCTGGCGACGCAGAATCCGGTGGACCTCGATTACAAGGGCCTGGGCAATGCCGGCACCTGGTTCATCGGCCGGCTGCAGACCGAGCGCGACAAGGCGCGGGTGATCGAAGGCCTGCTCGGCAGCGATGCCGTGGGCGGCATGGACAAGGCGCAGCTGGAGGCGGCCATGTCGGGCCTGCCGCAGCGAACCTTCCTGATGCGCAACGTGCACGATGCCGCGCCCGTGCTGCTGCGCACACGCTGGGCGCTGTCCTACCTGCGCGGACCGCTGACCTCGGCCGAGATTTCCCGGCTGGCAGGAACGGCGCCGGCCGCGGCCGCGCCGCCCGCGGCAACGACCCTGGCAAGCGTGCGCGGGCCGGGCGCCGTGACCACGCCTTCGAAATCCGCCGCTCCCGCCGCGGGCAGCCGACCGCTCGTGCCCGCGGAGGTGCCGGAGAAATTCCTCGCGGCGGCGGGCAACCAGGGGGTCGAGTACGAGCCGCGCATCGGCGCACGCGTGCGCGTGCACTTCGTCGATGCCAGGGCGTCGGTCGATGCCTGGAAGGACTGGTACGTGCTCGCCCCGCTCGGTGCGGACGGCCCCGACTGGGACGGCGCGGAGACCTGCAGCGCCGACGCTTTGCGCCTGCTGGATGCCCCGGCCGCCGCTGCAAGTTTTGCCGCGGTGCCGGCGGGCGCGCTGGCGGGCAAGGCGTTTGGCCGCTACGGCAAGTCCCTGGCCGATCACCTCTACCGCACGGCTACGCTCAAGGTGCTGCGCTGCGCGGAACCCAGGCTGACGGCGGCGCCAGGGACCAGCGAGGGTGAGTTCCGTGCCCAGGTCGCCCAGGCCGTGCGCGAGCAGCGCGACGCCGCGGTCGATGCGCTGCGAAAGAAGTATGCCGCGAAGCTCGCGACGCTCGCCGACCGTACCCGCAAGGCCGGACAGAAGGTGACGCGCGAGCAGGAGCAGGCCAGCCAGCAGACGATGTCGTCGGCCCTGAGCGTCGGCGGCAGCCTGCTCGGGGCGCTGTTCGGAGGGCGGCGCGGCGGCGCGCTCGGCAAGGCCTCGACCGCGGCGAGAAGCGTCAGCCGCATCGGCAAGGAGCGCACGGACGTCGCCCATGCCGAGGCCGACCTGGTCGCGTTGCAGCAGCAGCAGGCCGCGCTCGAGTCCGAACTGGCGGCGGAAGTCGCCGCGCTCGAATCCAGGTTCGACGCGGCCGCGATTCCGCTGGAGACGGCCGAGATCAGGCTGCGCAAGTCGGACACGGCGGTGACGGATCTCGCCCTCGTCTGGCAGCCGGCTTGACGTAGAATCCCGGGGCTTCGCCCCAGTCGAGAGAGCACGCGATGGACGACCTCATCCGCAAGCTGACCAAGGACCTTGGTGTGTCGAAGGACCAGGCCCGCGGCGGCGTCATCGCCCTGTTGCGCGCCGGCCAGCAGAACCTGAGCCCGAAAGACTTCAAGGCCTTCGTCGCGGACGTGCCGGGAGCCGACAAGCTGCTCGAGAATGCCCCGCCGCCGAGCGCACTGAGCTCGCTCGCGGGCGGGATCGGCTCGCTGTTCGGCGGCAAGACGGCGGCGGGCCGCTGGGCGGGGCTTGCCGCTTCGTTCACCGAACTGGGCGTCGACCTGAACACCGCCAAGAAATTCGGCCCCATCATCATCGAGCACGTGCGCCAGCACGGGGGCGAGGACCTGGTGGACAAGATCAAGGTCGCCCTCAGGATCTGACGCCTGCGCCAGGCCGCCGCCGTCCCATGAACCCGTTGCACCCGTTCGACCGGGGTCGCCCGATGCGGCTCGCGCGTGGCGTGGCGCTCGCGGCCGCCTTCCTGGCCCTCATGGCCTGCACCCGGCACGGCAGCCGCGAACTGCAGCCCGGCAGCTACCGCGCGACCGTGGAACTTGCGGGGCGGGAAGATAGGGCACGAAGGCAGGGGACGGAAGGAAAGGGAGGAGCAGACACTCCCTCACCGACTTTGTCCTGCAGGGCGGCCTGCACCTTGAGCTTCGAGTCCTTGATCTGCCGCTGGATCTTCTTGCCGAGCTCGGTCTCGATGCCCTCGCGCAGCGTGATGACCTGGCGGGCCGTCTGGCCGGTCGTGACCGGCTCGTCGATCTTCAGGCAGGCGACATCGATGCCCCGCTTGGCGAGCTTGAGCTTGAGGATCTCCAACATCTGCTTAAGTTGAAAATCTGCAGGTGCAGACATCGTTATCACGTGGTCTTTCAACTCAAACTTGGCATTCGTGCCCTTGAAGTCGAAGCGCTGCCCGACCTCGCGCGAGGCCTGGTCCACCGCGTTGGTGACTTCGTGCATGGGCAGTTCGGAAACGATGTCGAACGACGGCATGGCTGGCTGGTACCGCGAACCGGGGGACGCAAGCCTAACGTGCCGACGGCCTCGGCAAGAAGGGGTGGCAGGTGGCCATACGGATATTCCCTTAACGCAAATACGAATGATTCGCATTGACGAGTGGCCTGCCTGTTGGGCACAGTCGCGCCCATCGACGCACTTCCCTGCACCAGGCCGCCATGAACCACGAGTCCGCTGTCCGTCCGTCCCGAGCCCGCAGCACCCCTGCCCTGCTTGGCGTGGCCATTGCTGCCGCGCTGCTCGGTGCCGCGCAGGCGGCCGTCGCCGACGACGCAGTCGCCGCGGACAGCGGCGGCCTCGAGCCGGTCATCGTCGTGATCGGCGACCGGATCCGGCTCGACACGATTCCCGGCAGCGCCAACGTCATCAGCGGCGAGGTCCTGACCGCATCGCGGGTGCTCACGGTGAACGAGGCCCTGCGCAAGGTGCCCGGAATCTTTGCGCGCGACGAGGAAGGCCTGGGTCTGCGGCCCAACCTGGGCGTGCGCGGCCTCAATCCGACGCGCTCGAGCAAGGTGCTGCTGCTCGAGGATGGCATTCCCCTGACCTATGCACCCTATGGTGACAACGCGACCTACTACCACCCGCCGGTGGAACGGTTCGAGCGCATCGAGGTGCTCAAGGGTTCGGGCCAGATCGCCTACGGCCCGCACACGGTCGGCGCGGTCATCAACTACATCACGCCAGCCGTGCCGGCGGATCTCGACGGCCGACTGATCGGGTCCGTGGGCAACCACAGTTTCCGCGAACTCCATGGCCAGGTGGGCAACACGTTCGGCGACACCGGGTTCATCGCGCATGGCATGTACAAGTCGACCGACGGCGCCCGCGACAACATGAACTTCGACGTGGCCGACCTCAACCTGAAGGTCGTGCAGCGGATCAGCGAACGCCAGGCGGTGACGGTGCGTGGCAATTTTTACGACGAGTCGTCGCAGGTGACGTACTCGGGCCTGACGCTGGCGGAGTGGCAGGAGGATCCGTACCAGAACCCGTTCCGCAATGACCACATGTATGCGCAGCGCCTGGGCACGTCGGCGACGCACCGCTTCGACCTGAACCCGGCCGTGACCTTCACCACCAACGTCTATTACACGTACTTCAGCCGCGACTGGTGGCGGCAGTCCAGCAACTCCGGCCAGCGTCCGAACGATGCCAGCGATCCCGCCTGTGGCGGCATGGCCAACCTGCTGACGACCTGCGGCAACGAGGGACGCCTGCGCGAGTACTGGACCGCCGGGCTGGAACCGCGCGCCTCGGTCCAGCACGGACTCCTTGGCGTGGACAACGTGACCGAATTCGGCCTGCGTTACCACGTCGAGGACCAGGACCGGGTGCAGGCGAATGGCGACCTGCCGACCTCGCGCCAGCCGGGCACCGGCCGCAACGCCGGCATCAGGGAAGACAGCGACCGCTCGGTGGATGCGCTGGCCGCCTTCGTGCAGAACCGCTTCGACTTTGGCCGCTGGACGGTGACGCCTGGCCTGCGCTTCGAGAGCGTCGACTATGAGCGCGTCGACAACCTGCTCGGCACGACGGGCACCAGCAGCATCGACGAATGGATACCCGGCATCGGCGCGACCTTCGAGGTCCTGCCCGAGACGGTCGTGTTTGCCGGCGTGCACCGCGGCTTCGCGCCCCCGGGGGTCGCCGACATCGTCACGGCCACGGGCGGCAGCGTCGACCTGGACGCCGAGCTGTCCTGGAACTACGAACTGGGCCTGCGGGCGGCGCCGCACGCCGGGCTCAGCTACGAGGCCGCCCTGTTCCGCATGGACTTCGAGAACCAGATCGTGCCGGCGAGCGTGGCCGGCGGCGCGGGCGCGACGCTGACCAGCGCCGGCGAAACGCTGCAGCAGGGCCTCGAGCTCTCGGGCCAGGTCGAGAGCAGCGCGTGGGTCGACTGGCCGGTGGAAGTGTTCGTGCGCGGCGCATACACCTGGCTGGCCGACGCGGAATACGTCGGCGAGCGTTACAGCAACGTGCCGGGATTCGGCACCGTCAGCGTCACCGGCAACCGCCTGCCGTACGCGCCTGAACACCTGTTCGCGGGCACGGCGGGCGTGCGCCTGGGCTTCGGCCTGGAACTTGCGCTGGAGGGTGTCTACACCAGTGCCTCGTTCACGGACGACCTCAACACGGTGCCGGTGATCGCCAGCGGACAGCGCGGCGAGATGCCGGGATACACGGTGTGGAACCTGACGGCGAACTATGCCCTGAAGGCATGCGACTGCACGGTGTTTGCCACGGCGAAGAACCTGACCGACGAACTGTACGTTGCCGACATGAGCCGCGGACTGATCCCGGGCCTGCCGCGTGCCGTGCAGGCCGGATTCGAGCTGCGCTTCTGATCGACCGCCGTCGTCGTCGTCCCGCGCCGGCGCGGCGGTCATGGCGGTCAGGTCGCGAGCGACGCCTTGGTCATCGCGCGCAGGCGCCGGCGCTGCAGGCGCAGGCCGTGCTCGATCTGCTTCAGCTGCAGCCGGAAGCTGGTCTCTTCCCAGCGCTGCAACAGGCGCTGCTTGCGGTCCGAGACCCACTGGTCACGGACCTTGGCCCATTCCTCGAGCGAGCGGCGGAAAGCCGCGTACTCCTCGGCCACGCGCGCGCGCAGGCGATCGGTGGCCTCGTCGCCCGTGCGGTTGCGCCGCGCCTCGAGCGTCTGCTCCATGCGCTTGAACTGCATGGCGACCTGCGCGCGCTGGATCCAGAGGTCGGGCACGCGCTTGAGGTGGCTGGCCAGCCCGACATACGACAGGCCGGCGATGACCCACTTGGTCGGGTCGAAATGCCACCACTTCACGCCATTGCGGTAGTCGTTCTGGAAGATGTGGTGGAAGTTGTGGTACCCCTCGCCGTACGTCAGGAACGCCAGCGCGGCGTTGTCGCGCGCCGTGTTCTCGTCGGTGTAGGGCTGCGAGCCCCACATGTGGGCGAGCGAGTTGATGAACCAGGTGAAATGCAGGTTCAGCACCAGCCGCAGCACGCCCGCGAGCAGGAACACGCCCCAGGCGTCGCCCACGGCCCAGCCCGCGAGCAGCGGCAGGCCGATGTTCATCGCCAGGGTGAGCGGCAGGTAGAACCGGTGCTGGAACATGACGATCGGGTCGCGCTCGAGGTCGCGGGCGTTGGTGAAATCATTCACGCCGCTCGGGTAATTGCGCAGGATCCACCCCATGTGCGAGAACCAGAACCCGCGCCGGGCGCTGTACGGATCCTTGTCCCAGTCGTCGACGAAGCGGTGGTGCGTGCGGTGCTGCGAGGCCCAGATCAGGATGCTGTTCTGCAGCGCCTGGGCGCCGAACAACATCAAGAACAGCGCACCGACCAGTGCGCGCTGTACGCGCGATGGGCCCACAGCCGGTGATAGCCGGCGGTGATGGCGAGACCGCTGGCCCACAGGAACACGAACGCGATGACCCAGGCCGAAGCGCTGTACCCGTGGGCGATAGCCGTACCACGGCACGACGGTCAGGGCGGCCAGCGGCAGCGCCGTGAACAGGATCGTCGTTACCCAGTTGATCGGAGCGTGCTCGGACGGACGCGTCGCGACTTGGGAATCTTGGGACATCAGGGGTACCGGATTCTGAGGCGATGGTCCGACCAGTTTAACGGCGCCGGCGCTGGGACGCACTGCGGCTTCCAACTTTATGATTCATATGCTTTTTTCATTTCGTTGCAGCGCGGCCGGGCCGACGCTTGCGTCCCACCCGTGACCCGGTCAACGATAGGGCACTTCAGACGTTGTCATGTCTGTAGCCGACTGCCGGAGGTTGCGATGCGTGCGATTCAGCTCCCGATGGTCATGTGGCTGGCCTGCGCGATGGTTGCGGGTCTCCCTGCCGTGGCGACGGCGCAGGATCCCGCCGGTCCCGCCAAGATGCGCGCACCGGTCACGCAACCGGCGCTGAAGCAATCGAGCGCGCCACAGAGCCGCTCGGCGCAAAGCTATTGCGTCCGCGAAGCCAATCGTCGCGGCTTCGTGGTGCTCGACACGCGCAACTTCCAGCAGTACCACGATGGCTGGTCGGTCGACATGCGCGTGCGCAATTCCCGCGGCCAGGCCACGGACGGTTCATGTTTCGTCGAGACGCAGATCCGGCGACGTGACCCTTTACGGGTTCGGCTGGGGCTACGACGACGATGGCGACGACCGCATGCAGTTCAACTGCGCTTCAATCGACAACAAGTACCGCGAATGCCAGCTGCCGGTGAATGGCCGCGTCACGCTGGTCAAGCGCCAGTCGCAAGCGGCCTGCGTCGAAGGCCGCACCTGGGGCCAGCGTGGCGACCGCGTGTGGGTCGACCAGGGCTGCCGCGCGGTGTTCGAGTCAGCCGTTACGCGGCGCGCGGCGCAACCGGCAGGTGGACTGCAATTCAGAGCAGAACCGCTACCGCGAATGCGCCATCGGTCCGGGGTACTTCGGCCGGCTGGTGCGCGAGAACAGCCGCGCCCGCTGCGTCGAGGGACAGACCTGGGGCACACGCAACGGCGTGATCTGGGTCACCGACGGTTGCCGCGGCCGCTTCGACGTCGTCCGCGGGAATAGCGGCGGCTCGGGCAGCCAGGGCTATTTCGACTGCCGTTCGAACACGGCTGTTACCCAGTTGATCGGAGCGTGCTCGGACGGACGCGTCGCGACTTGGGATTCTTGGGACATCAGGGGTACCGGATTCTGAGGCAAGGGTCTGTCAGTTTAACGGGGCCCGCGCCGGCACGCACTGCAGCTTACCAACCCCATGATCCATATGTATTTTCCATTGCGCGGCAGGCCGAAAGGACCGCCGCGTGCGCGCCATCCTTCGCCCGGTCAACGATCGCCGGCGCAGAGTTGCAGCAGGCGCGGCCAGGCCAGGTCGCACGCGCTGGCCGTGTCGGCCGACAGTGCGGCGCCGAGTTCGAAATCATGTGCCCGCAATCCCAGCAGCACGGCGGGCGGCGGTTCGTTGCCGGTGATGCGGCGATACGTGTCGAGCACCTGGGCCGGCGCCAGCGAGTGACTGGTGTGCGCCAGCCCGGGCATCGCCTGCAGGCGACGCTCGACCCATGGCTCCTGCGCATCGACACAGGCGTCGATGAAGATCACGCGTTCGCGCCCGGCGAGGTCGAGCGCGTGCTCCACCTGCAACTGGAACTCGACCAGCACCTCGACGCCCGGCACGTTCGTGGCGAGCAGGCGTTCTGCCAGCAGCGGGCCGGCCGCGTCGTCGCCCCGGCTCAGGTTGCCGACCGCCAGCACCAGCGTCGGTGCAACGTTCATCCGCGCGCCAGCGCATCGACCAGGGCGCCGTCCGGTCCGAGCAACTGGACGGAGAGCGGCATCTTGCCGACGGCGTGGGTCGCGCAGGACAGGCACGGATCGAAAGCCCGGACCGCGACCTCGATGTGGTTCAGCAGGCCTTCGGTGAGCTGGCGGCCGTCGAGGTAGCGTCGCGCGACCTCGCGGATCGCGCACGTTCATCGCCTGGTTGTTGTGGGTCGTGGAGACGATCAGGTTGGCGCGCACGACCTGGTCCTGCTCATCGACGCGGTAATGGTGGATCAGCGTGCCACGCGGCGCCTCGATCACGCCCACGCCGCGGACCTGGCGCTCGCCGCGCGCCATGAGATCGGTGCCCTGCAGGTCGGGATCCTGCAGCATCGCCTCGATCGCCTCGGCCGCGTGCAGCATCTCGATCATGCGCGCCCAGTGGAAGCCCAGCGTGGACTTCGCCGCGCGCCCGTCGTCGAAGGCGAGGAACTCGCGGCGCTCCTGCTCGGCCAGCGGCGTGGGAATGAAGTCGCACTGCGTCACGCGCGTGAGCGGCCCCACGCGGTACCAGCCGTCGTCCGCGCCCAGCTCGCGGAAGTACGGGAACTTCATGTACGACCAGGCCTTGACGTCCTCGATGATGCGTTCCCAGTAGCGGTCGTAGGGCGCGTGGTCGAACAGCGTATTGCCGGCGGCGTCGCGCGCGCGCAGGCCGCCGTGGTACAGGTCCATCGCCCCGTCCGCGCGCACCAGCCCGAGCGTGCTGGTGTCGAAGCTCGCGAACGTGCGGTACAGCCCCAGGTTCTGCTCGAACAGCCGCTGCACGATGCGCACCGAGTCGCGGCTCCACGCGATCACCTGCGCCAGGTCGACGAGCAGTTCGTCGCGCTCGGCCAGCGACAGGTTCTTGTTGACCCCGCCCGGCACCGAGCCCGTCCCGTGGATGCGCTTGCCGGCCGTGTGCCGGATCACTTCCTGGCCGTAGCGGCGCAGCAGCACGCCCTGGCGGGCGATGTCGGGAAACTCGGCGGCGACGCCCACGATGTTGCGCCGCGCGGCGTCCGAGTCGAAGCCGAACAGCAGGTCCGGCGACGCCAGGTGGAAGAAATGCAGTGCGTGCGACTGCAGGATCTGGCCGTAGTGCATCAGGCGCCGCATCTTCTCGGCGGTGGGCGTGATCGTCGCGCCGAGCACCTGGTCGAGCGCCTTGCACGCCGCCAGGTGATGGCTGACCGGGCAGATGCCGCACAGGCGCTGCACCATGACCGGGACCTCCCAGTACGGGCGGCCCTGGATGAACTTCTCGAACGCGCGGAACTCGACGATGTGCAGCCGCGCCTGCTCGACGTGGCCCTGCTCGTCCAGCAGCAGGGTCACCTTGCCGTGCCCCTCCACCCGCGACAGCGGTTCGATCACGACGCGCCGGAGTTTCTCCGGGTGGGCTGCATTTTCCAGGGACGGTTGCATGGGATGCTCAGTCGTAGCGGATCAGCGTGGGCCCGAGCCGGGGCGTGCGGCCGTCGATCAGGTCGGTGAGTACCTTCCAGATCGCGTCGGCCGAAGGCGGACAGCCGGGAATGAAGTAGTCGACCTTCACGACCTCGTGCAGCGGGTGCACCTTGTCGAGCGGCAGCGGCAGTTCGGGGTCGTTCGGGATCATGCCGCGGCCCACGCCCGGTTCGGTCAGGTAGATTTCCTGCAGGCACTGCCCGAGGTCGAGGTGATTGCGCTGCGCCGGCAGGCCGCCGTTCAGCGCGCAGGCGCCCACGGCGATCAGGATCTTGCAGTTGGCGCGGAACTCGCGCAGCACGTGCACGTTCTCGGCGTTGCAGATGCCGCCCTCGACGAAGCCGATGTCGCAGGGGCCGCAGTGCTTGATGTCGGTCAGCGGCGAGCGGTCGAACTCGACGCGCTCGAGCAGCGCGAACAGCCGCTCGTCGATGTCGAGCAGCGACATGTGGCAGCCGAAGCAGCCGGCGAGCGACGTGGTGGCGACCCGCAGCTTGCGGCGGGTGACTTCGACCGTCATGGCGCACGCTCCGGCGCGCGCGGCGCATAGTCGGCGGCCGCTTCGCTGATCGGCCGGCCGTCGAAGCGGCGCTCGCCGATCGGCACGGTGAAGCCGACGCGCTTGCGCAGGATCGCCCCGACCGGGCAGACCTCCATCGCCTTGTCGGTCGCCGCCGCGGTGCTGTCGCGCAGCAACCCCGACACCGAGTTGACGACCAGGTGCTTGCCGAGGCCTCGCCCGCCGAGCGCGAAGACGTGCTTGCCGTCGACCTCGGCCGAGGCGCGCACGCACAGCTCGCAGAGGATGCAGCGGTTGAAGTCGAGCAACACCTCCGGGTGCGAGGCATCGACCGGACGGTCCGGATAGAAGTGGTCGAACCGCGGCGAGGTCATCCCCAGGTCGCTGGCGATCGCCTGCAGCTTGCAGTTGCCGCTTTTCTCGCACGAAGGGCAGAAGTGGTTGCCTTCGACGAACAGCAGCTGCACCAGCATGCGGCGCTCGTCGTTGAGCTCGCGGGTCTCGCTGGCAACCTCCATCCCGGCGCGTGCGGGCGTGGTGCAGGAGGTGGCCGAATGGCCGTTCAGCGTCACGGTGCACAGCTTGCAGCTGCCGTGCGGCTTGAACTCGGGGTGATAGCAGAGGTGCGGGATGTGCCGGCCGGCGGCCAGCGCCGCCTGCAGGATCGACTGTCCAGGTTCGAACGGAATCTCGACGCCGTCGAGCTTGAACGTGGGGCGGGCGCTCATGCGTGGTCTCCGAGGTGTGCGCCCGGATCGTCGCGGCCGGTCATGCGCCGCGCGCGTTCCAGCGCGCCGTCGAGATCGAAGGCAGGCTCGACGCCATGCGCCAGCAGCCGCCGCTCGTAGGCCGGGCGGAAGCGCTGCAGGGTGTGCGCAATCGGCCGGCCCGCGGATTCGCCGAGGCCGCAGTGGCTGGCGCTGTGCAGCAGGCGCTGCAGCTCCGCCATCGACTGCAGGTCGTGCTCGGAGCCCTTGCCCTCGCTGATGCGGTCCATCGTCCGCGCGAGCAGCGAGGTGCCGACGCGGCAGGGAGTGCAGAAGCCGCAGCTTTCGCTGGCGAAGAAGTGGGCGAAGTGCCGGGCCACCTCGAACATGTCGCGGTCTTCGTCGAAGACGATGAAGGCGCCGCCGGATTCGAGGTCCTCGAACGCGATGCGGCGGTGGAATTCGTCCTGGTCGAGGCAGTGGCCGGACGGACCGCCGCACTGCACGGCGATCGTGCGGCGCGCGCCGCAGTCGGCCAGCACCTCGCGGATGGTCACGCCGAACGGGTACTCGTACACGCCCGGCCGCTCGCAGTCGCCCGCCACCGAGATCAGCTTGGTGCCCGAGGATTTCGCCGTGCCGAAGCCGCGGAACCAGTCCGCGCCGTGGTGCAGGATCAGGGCCGCGGCACAGTAGGTCTCGACGTTGTTGACGACCGTCGGCAGGCCGAGGTAGCCGCGCTCGGCGAGCCGCGGCGGACGGTTGCGCGGGATGCCGCGCTTGCCCTCCAGCGATTCGACCAGCGCGGAGGCCTCGCCGCAGACGTAGGAGCCCGCACCGACGTGGACCTGGATGTCGAAGTCGAAGCCCTCGCGCCCGCCGATGTTGCGGCCGAGCAGTCCGTCGGCACGGCGCCGGGCCAGCACCTCGTTGAGGGATTCGAGCAGCCAGCGATACTCGCCGCGCAGGTAGAGAAAGCCGAGCTTCGCCTCGATGCCGAGCGCCGCCACGGTCATGCCTTCGAAGACGAGGTCGGCACAGCCCGCCAGCAGTTCGCGATCCTTGAACGTGCCCGGCTCGCCTTCGTCGGCGTTGCAGACGATCACTCGCGGTGCGACCGCCTGCCGGCGACAGCTTTCCCATTTCACGCCGGTGGTGAAGCCGGCGCCGCCGCGGCCCAGCAGGTTGGCGCGCTTGATCTCCTCCAGCACCTCCTGCGTGCCAAGCGCCCCCTGCGACCGCGCCAGCGCCGCCTGCACGGCCTGGCCGGGCTGCAGCGGGTCGCCCAGCAGCGGGCCCCGCCGCTGGATGGTCGAGCGGATCTCGAACAACTCGGCGGGCCACTCAGCCAGCGGGCTGCGCGCCAGGATCAGGCCGCACAGCGTGTCGATGCGCCGTTCGTCGAGGCGCGCGACAGGCCGCCCGTTGACCAGCAGCGACGGCCCCTGGTCGCACAGACCGAGGAACGACGCGTGCCCGACGCTGACGAGGCCGTCTTCGGCCAGCCGACCGGGTTCGACCCAGAGCCGATGACACATGCGCCGCATCAGTTCCGGCGCGCCGTGCATGCGGTCGGTGATGTCGTCGGAGAACAGCACGCGGTACTCGCCCGTGGGTTCGAGCGAGAGAAAGTCGTAGAACGCGGCCACGCCACGCACCTGCGACAACGGCGTCTGCAGGCGGCGGCCGATCCGTTCGATGGCGCGGGCCGGCAGGTAGTTGCAGTGTTCCTGCACGACGCGCAGGACCTGCACCAGCTGCGTCGGTGCGGCGCCCCAGTGCCCGATGGCTGAATCGACGATGGCGTCGAGCGTGGCGTCTTCGATGGCTGATCCGTTCACTGTTCGGGGCACTGCACTCGCGGCGGAGACGACGCACAGGCTGCCCGTACACGCCAGATGCGGCAATCGCGGAAAACCGGATTCACCGCGGACAAAGCGCGACGTTTCAGTGACCGCCCTGCACGCGCAGGCCGCTGGCCCGCAGCGCCTCGGCAAGTTGCTCCTCGATGCGCACTGCTTCGGTGCGCGGAATCCCCTGCAGGTGCAGTGTCGGTCCCGTCAGCACTTCGAGACCACGCTGCAGCACGCTGCCGGCGGCGCGGATTCCCGCCTTGTGCTGCTCGAAGCGCTGCGCGGGCGGATAGCGGCTCATGCCGACGTAGACGCCGAATGGATCGCCGGCACTGTCGCTGTAGTCCAGCAGGACGAGGTAGACGTTGGAGCGGCCACGGCCACCGGGCGCGAACCGGGCAGTGACATCGTATACATGCGGCAGCCAGGGCACGTGCCGCAGCGGCAGCCAGTCCGGCACCGTGGCCGCAGCCGCCTCCCACAGGCGGGTCAGCGCCGGCTCGATGTTGGCGCCCATCTCGCCGCGCATCCACGCCTCATGCACGGCGAGCGCGCCGGCGAGCCCGTCCCGCGCCGCAAGGGCGGCTTCGAAACGGCCCCAGACCTCGCGCAGCGAGCCGCCGGAACGCGCGGGCGGCGGTGGCATGGGAGATTTCTTCCGCGTCTTCGGCACCCGGGAATGCTACGTTTTGTGAAGCCCGGTTGTCAGCGAGAGCCCGATGCGCACCGTATTCCTCGATTACGCCACCGTCAGCTTCCACGGCGACCTCGACCCGGCGTCGCTGCAGCGAGCGATGCCCGGCGTGGAGCTGCGTGAACACACGTCACAGGACGACGTGGCCGGCGCGATCGCCGGCGCCGGCATCGTGCTGCTGAACAAGCTGCGCGTCTCACGCAGCATCATCGAACGCAGTCCCGAGCTGAAGCTGCTGGTGCTGGCGGCGACCGGCACCAACAATGTCGACCTCGAGGCGGCACGCGAGCGCGGCATCGGCGTCTGCAACCTGCGCGACTACTGCACGGCGTCGGTGGTGCAGCACACGCTCGGCGTGCTGCTGCTGCTCAACCAGCGCCTGCGCGAGTACGACCAGCTGGTCCGCTCCGGCGCGTGGCAGCGTGGCGAGCAGTTCTGCCTGCTCGACTATCCGCTGCGCGAACTGGCCGGCCGCAGGCTCGGCATCGTCGGGCACGGCGTGCTGGGCAAGGCCGTCGCGCGCGCGGCCACGCTGGCGCTCGGCATGGAAGTGCTGGTCGCGAACCGCCCGGGCGGGGCGCGGCAACCGGGCCGCCTGGACCTCGACGAGCTGCTGCCGCAGGTGGACGTGCTGAGCCTGCACTGTCCGCTCACGCCGCACACGCAGGGCCTGCTCGATGCCGCAAGGCTCGGGCGCATGCGGCGCGACGCGCTGCTGGTGAACACGGCGCGCGGTGCGCTGGTGGACTCCGCGGCGCTGGCCGCGGCGTTGCGTGCAGGCGAGCTGGGCGGCGCCGCGATCGACGTGCTGCCGCGGGAGCCGCCGACGGACGGCGATCCGCTGCTGGCGGGCGACATTCCGAACCTGATCGTGACCCCGCACATCGCCTGGGCGGCGCGCGAGGCCCGGCAGCGCTGCCTCGATGAGATGGCCGCCAACGTCGAGGATTACCTGCGCGGCGGCCACCGCGGCCGCGTCGCCTGATCAGGCGGCGCCGGCTCCGCGCGCAAGCGCCTGCGCCGCCCAGCGCAGCACCGGCTTGACGCGCGGCGAGACGAGCTCGAGCGCTTCGTCGAAGTCGGCCCAGCGGTACTCGCTGTGCTCGGGCCGGCCGATCAACGGGTTGACCGGCAGCTCGACATCGCTGGTCTGCGTCGAGGCCAGGTAATAGCGCGCGATCTTGCCGCCGCTGTACGGGCCCGTCTGCGTCGAGTCCTCGCCCCAGGCGAAGTCGAGGTCGGCAATGGTGGACTCTTCCTCTACCTCGCGGATCGCGGCGGCGAGCGGCTCTTCGCCGGGCTCGACCATGCCCTTGGGAAAATCCCAGTGATTGAACGCGCGCAGCAGCAGGTACAGCCAGTCGTCGCCCTGGCGGCGGACGACGACGACGCCGGCCGACAGCCGGGTGGAACGCAAACTCATGACGCGCAGTATAGGCGATTCACCGGCCTGATGGCTTTGCGCCCGACGATAGACGACGGCTATTATTTCGGCATGAACCTGCGTGATCTCCGTTACCTGGTCGCCCTGGCCGACGAGCGTCATTTCGGCAAGGCCGCCGAGCGCTGCTTCGTCAGCCAGCCGACCCTGTCGGCGCAGATCCGCAAGCTCGAGGAATACCTGGGCGTGCCGCTGGTCGAGCGCCAGCCCAAGCGCGTCGCCCTGACCGCCACCGGCGAGAAGATCGTGCAGCGCGCGCGCGCGCTGCTGCAGCAGGCCGACGCGATCGTCGAACTGGCCAGGACCGACCGCGATCCGCTGGCCGGCGCGCTCAAGCTGGCCCTGATTCCCACGGTCGGGCCGTACCTGCTGCCGCACATCGCCGGCCGGCTGCGGCGCGAGCTGCCGCGCCTGAAGCTGATGCTGTACGAGTACCAGACCGAGCACCTGCTGTCGCGTCTGCGCTCGGGCGAGATCGACGTGGGCGTGCTGGCGCTGCCGGTCGACATCGACGGCATCGAGTCGGCGCCGCTGTACGACGAGCCGTTCACGCTCGCCGTGCCTGCCGCGCACCCGCTCGCGGAGCGCGAGCGCGTCAAGGTCGAGGACCTCCGCGGGGAGACGCTGCTGCTGCTCGAGGATGGTCATTGCCTGCGCGACCAGGCGCTGGAAGTCTGCAGCCGGGTCCGGGTCAACGAGGCGCAGGACTACCGTGCGACGAGTCTCGAGACGCTGCGCCAGATGGTCGCCGCGGGCCACGGCATCACGCTGCTGCCGGAACTCGCAGCCGAAACCTCGGTCGGCACTGCCCGCGGCCTGCGCATCAAGCCGTTTGCAAAGCCGGCGCCGGGCCGGACCATCGGCGCCGTGTGGCGCAAGTCGACGACCCGGACGCCGGCCATCGAAGGCATCGTCGCCACGATCCGCAACGCGATGAAGGACGGTGCGCGCAAATGAGGCTCCTGCTGCCATGCGTGCTGCTGTTCGCGCTGCTGGCGCCGCTGCCGCTGCCGGCCGGCGATGCCGCCGCGACCGCGGGCGTCACGGTGCGCGACGCCTGGGCGCGGGCCACGCCGCCGGGGATGACGGTCGCCGCCGCCTACCTGACCCTGGTCGGAGGCCCGCACTCCGACCGGCTGCTCAGTGCTGCCACGCCGCGCGCCGCCATGGCCGAACTGCACGTCGTCACGGCGTCCGACGGCATGTCACGCATGCGCCAGACCGATGGCATCGAGGTCCCGGCCGGCAAGACGGTGACGCTCGCGCCGCAGGGCACGCACGTCATGCTGATGGGCCTCGACGAACCGCTCGTGGCGGGCCAGCAGTTTCCGCTGACGCTGCAGTTCGCGGCGGCTGGAACCGTGACCGTGACCGTCGTCGTGCGCGCGCCAGGCGAATCGCCGCCACCGCCGCGGCCCTGAGCCGCAGCCCGACACGACAGGATGTCGATGACCGGCGCCACCGCTGCCCTGCCAGTCCATCGCCTGCACGACGAAGAAGTCGAGCGCCTGCTGGCGACGGGCGAGCGTCGCGCTGAACTGACCGCGCTGTTCGGCGAAGCCGGCTATCGCGAGCTCAGCGCGCTGGCACGACGGGCGGCCGTGCAACGCCGCCGCGCCGGACCCCTCGTTTACGTGCTGCCGGGTCTCATGGGCTCGCGCCTCGGCTCGCGTGGCACCCTGCTGGACGACGTGTTGTGGCTCGACCTGGTCGAGATCGCCGCCGGGCACCTGACCCGCCTGGCGCTGCCCGCCGGCGCACGCCTGGTGGCACTCGGCGCGATGCTGCTCAACACGCTGAAGCTCAAGCTGTCGCTGCGCATCGCCGGCTTCGATGCGCGCATGCATCCGTATGACTGGCGCCGCAGCGTGGGCGAGCTGGCGGCGGCGCTCAACGAACGAATCGCCGCCGAGGCCAGGGGCGCGCCGGTGATGCTGGTCGGCCACAGCCTGGGGGGCGTCGTCGCGCGCGTGGCGCTGGCACGCCAGCACCGCCCGCTCGTGACGCGTGTCGTGCAGCTGGGCGCGCCGAATCACGGCTCGTACGCGCCGGTGCTGGCCCTGCGCGGGCTGTACCCCACCGTGCGCAAGCTCGCGGCGCTCGACCGGCGGCATTCGGCCGAGGACCTGGCCCGCCTGATTTTCCGCACGCTGCCGGCGCTGCACGAACTGCTGCCCGACCCGGAGCTGACGGGCGACGTCGACCTGTTCGACGTCGCGCGCTGGCCGGACGACGCACTGCGGCCGCAGCCGGCCCTGCTCGCCGCGGCACGGACCGAGCGGACCCGCTGGCCGGGTCCCGACCCACGCTGCCTGCACGTCGTCGGGGTGCGGCAGGACACCGTCATCGGCGTGGAATCCGCCGGCACGGAGTTTGATTTCAACGTCGCGCCGCTGGGCGACGGCACCGTGCCCTTGCGCCTGGCAGTGCAGCCGGGTGATCGCGCGTGGTTCCTGGCCGAGAAACACGGCGGCCTGCCGAACAACGGGCGCGCGATCGCGGCGGTCGTGGACCTGCTGCGCACCGGCGAGACCGATCGCCTGGCCCAGTCGGCGAGCCGCGCGCGCAAGGCGGCGACACGCAGGCTGAGCGCCGCCGCGCTGCGCCGGGTCGCGCCGCACAAGGTGCAGTGGCAGCACCTGTCGCCCGACGCGCGGCGCCGCCTGCTCGAGCCCGTGGTGTCGCCGGAGTTTCACGGCAGCGTCGAGCCGGCCGCGCTGGAGCAGGCATTCCTGCAGCAGGCGACGGCTGGCCGCGCGCCCGCGCGCGCCGCCAGGCGCGTGCTGGAAATCCGGCTCGTCCGCGGCAGCATCGTCGAGGCCAATGCGCGGGCACTGGTGCTGGGCGTGTTCCAGAACGTGGATCCGACCGGCCCGGCGGCCGCGGTCGATGCCGCGCTGGGCGGGGCGATCCGCGAGCTGAGCCTGCGGCGCATGTTCGCCGCGCAGCTCGGCCAGGTGTTCGTCATGCCCGCGGCGCGCGGGGCACTGCTGGCGGAGTTCGTGCTGTTCGCGGGGCTCGGCGAGTTCGACGAGTTCGGCGCCGAGGCTCCCGCTTTCGTCGCCGAGAACGTGGTGCGCACTTTCGCGCGCTCGCAGGTCGAGGATTTCGCCACGGTGCTGTTCGGCGCGGGCTCGGGGATGCCGGTGGCGATGGCTGTCGAACAGCTGTTGCGCGGACTCGTGGCCGGCGTGCTGCACGCCGATCCGGGCCACGTCGTCCGCCGCGTCTCGATCTGCGAAATCGACGCGCGCAAGTACGCGGCGCTGGTGCGTGCGGCGCGGCGGCTCGCTGCAGCACTGCGCAGCGAGACCCTGGAGCTGGTCGTTGACGAGGTCGACCTCGCCGCACCGGTATCCGGACGCAAGCCGGCGCGGACCCGTGCGGGAGCGACGCGCGAGACCCCGCCGCGCGACCCGGCTTACCTGCTGATCACGATGGAACCCCGCGGTCGCAGCGACCTCGCCTGCCGCTCGTCGCTGCTGACCGCCGGAGCGAAGGCAGCCGTGCTGAGTGGCGAGGTCACGCTCGCGCGCAAGGCCTTGCTGCGGGTGGTCGGACCGCTCGAACGAGGTGCTGCCGCGGTGCAGGACCTGGCCGGCATCGGCACGGAACTGGCGGAACTGCTGCTGCCACCGGGCGTGCGCGCGGGGCTGGAGTCGATGCAGTCGCGTCCGCTGGTGATCGTGCACGACCGCGAGGCGGCGCGCGTGCCGTGGGAGGTGCTGCGCATCGGCGCAACGCATCCCGCGCTCACGTCGGGCCTGAGCCGTCGCTACGCGACCGATGCCCTGTCGGTGGCGCGCTGGCGCGAAGACCTGCTGCATGACGGGCAGCTGCGCGTGCTGCTGGTCGTCGATCCCACGCGCGACCTGCCCGGTGCGGCAGCAGAAGGTGCCGCACTCGCGCGACGACTGTCGCAGGGCGCGGTACAGCTCGAGGTACTGGCGGGGCGCGACGCGACCCGCGCACGCATCCTGGCGGCGCTGGGCACCGGTGAATTCGACGTGCTGCACTTTGCCGGCCATGCCTTCTTCGACGCAGACGAGCCCGCACGCGGCGGCCTGGTCTGCGACGGGCAACGAGGTGCTGCGCGGCGCGGACCTGGCCAGTCTCGGCAACCTGCCGGCGCTGGTGTTCTGCAATGCCTGCGAGGCGGCGCGGGTGCGCAAGCGTCGCCCGGCCAGCGCGACCCGGGGATGGGCCGTGCAGCGCACGCTGAGCGGACGTCGCCGAAGGCTTCCTGGCCGGTGGCGTGGCCAACTTCATCGGCACGCACTGGCCGGTGGGTGACGATGCCGCCTACGCGTTCTCGCTGGCGCTGTACGAGTCGCTGCTGGAGCACGCGACGCTCGGCGCGGCGGTGCTGGGCGCGCGCCGCCGGCTGCTGGCCTTACCCAGCATCGACTGGGCCGACTACATCCACTACGGCAATCCGGAGTTCCGGCTCGACCGCGTTCCGTGACGCAGGTCACATCGCCTGCGGACGCGGCACGCGTGCCATGGTCGTTGCAGACCACGCCTCTGCAGGTGCGCCGGTGCGATACATCCATTCCGGATCGAATTCCGGAAATTGAATTCCCGTCACGCTTTCCTGCAGCGCACATCGGAAGAATCGCCGCTCGCACGACATCCCGTCGTGAAGAAGCAAGAAAGGATCTGTGCAATGAGCAGGAATGTGTTGATGCTCGCCGTGGCGGGCACCCTTTTGATCGCGTCGGGCAGCGCCGCGTGCCGCGACCAGGACGACGACCTTCGAGGCGTCAGCGCCACGGTCAACGCGAACTGTCTCGTCGAGCGCGACCGCGCTGGATTTCCTCGGCTACGACGGCACGACGGCAAAGACCGCAACCTCGGACATCAGCGTGCGCTGCTCGACCGGGACCCCCTTCACCGTGTTGCTGAACCCTGGCGGCGGCACGTTTGCGCAGCGCCTGCTGAGCAACAGCCCCTCCAACAAGCTGCAGTACAACCTGTACACGACCGCGTCGGCCACCGGCCCGATCTGGGGTGACGGCACGCAGCAGCACTGCCACCATGTCGGGATCCGGCGCCGGCATGTCCTCGGGCAGCGCGCAGCCGTTCACCGTGTACGGCGTGCTGCCGGACAACGCGTTCAACCAGGCCGCGCCGGCGGGCAGTCTACACCGACACGATCACGGTCACGGTCATCTACTGAGCCGCAGCCGTGCAGGCGAGCAGGCTCATTCCCGCACTGGCCGGCCTGGCAACGCTCATGGCGTTGTCAGCGCCGGCCGTGGCCGGCAGCTTCTCGATCTCGCCCTTGCGCGTGGACTTCAGCTCGTCCTCTGGCACGGCAGCCCTCACCGTCCGGAATGACGGACGCCACGGCGATGGTGATCCAGACCCAGGGACTGGCCTGGTCGCAGGAAAGCGGGCAGGACGCCCTGACCCCTACCCGCGACCTGCTGATTTCGCCGGCGGTGTTCACGCTGCCGCCGGGCGGCTCGCAGCTGATCCGGGTCGCGCTGCGCCGGCCGGTCGACCCGCTGCGCGAACTCTCCTACCGGCTGACGGTGCAGGAAGTGCCGCAGCAGGCGCAGCCGGATTTCACCGGCCTGCAGGTCGCGCTGAAGATGAGCCTGCCGGTATTCGTCGCGCCGGCGGCGGCGGCCGAACCACAGGTGCACTGGACGGCCGCGCGGACCGCGGACGGCCAGCTGTCGGTCACTGCGCGCAATGACGGCGCCGCGCACGCGCGCATCCACCGCTTCAGTGTCACGACCGCCGACGGCGGCACGACCCTGGGCCAGCGGCCGGAATCTGACCTACGTGCTGCCCGGCGCGGTGCGGCAATGGACATTCGACGACAACAACAACACCCGTCCGAATGCGACTTCGACGACCGCGCCCGGGATGGCCGGTCCGTATCGGTTGCAGGGAACAACCGATCGAGGCTCGTTCGAGACGGAGTTGCCGCTGCAGGCGCGCTGAGCCATGCGCCTGCGCGCGACCATCGCCGCGACGCTGCTGCTGGCCGCCAGTGGCGCCGCGCTCGCAGCGCAGGGCCCGGAAGCCGCGAGCCCCGAGCCGTTCGCCGAAGCCATCGTCGAACTGCACATCAATGACCAGGACACGGCGACGACCCTGGTCGTGCGCCGCGACGTCGACGGCACGCTGCTGCTGCGCGCCGCGGACCTGCCGGGCCTGCGCCTGAAGACGCCGGCGCGCGGCGCGATGCAGGTCAACGGCGAACGCTACTACCGGCTGGGGCCCGAGATGGACGCGGTCGTCGCCTTCGACGAGTCGGCGATGACCGGCCGCGTCATGCTGCCGGCGAAAGCCTTCCTGCCGACACAGCGCGTGACGACCGCGGCCGATGCCCCGCGCGTGACGCGCGGCGGCACGGGCGGCTTCCTCAACTACGACGTCTCGGCGGAGCAGACCGGCGATCGCACCCAGGGCGGCGGCTTTTTCGAACTCGGGCTGTTCGGTGACCAGGGCGTGCTGACCAGCACGATGGTCGCCCGTCACGAGCCGGACCGGCGCGACGTGGCGCGGCTGGAGACGGCCTGGGTGCGCGATTTTCCGGATCGGATTGCCACGCTGCGCGTGGGCGACGGCATCACTTCGTCCGGCAGCTGGGGCCGCGCGCTGCGCTACGGCGGCGTGCAGTACGGCACGAATTTCTCGACGCAGCCGATGCTGGTCACGCACGCCACTGCTGGCGGCGCAGGGCGAGGCCGTGGTGCCATCCACCGTCGACGTCTTCGTCAACGGCCGTCCGGTGGCGAGCGAGCAGGTTCCGCCGGGACCCTTCTCGATCGACCGCCTGCCGGTGCTCACCGGCGCCGGCCAGCTGCAGGTGGTGGTGACCGACGCGCTCGGCCGGCAGCAGATCATCACGCAGCCGTACTACTCGGGCACGGCGCTGCTGCGCGAAGACCTGGCCGAGTACTCGGTGGAGCTCGGCAGCGTGCGCCAGGACTACGGCAAGCACAGCTTCAGTTACGGCGACGCGATCGGGGTCGCTGCCTATCGCCGCGGCATCAGCAATACCCTGACCGCCGGTGCGCGCGCCGAGGCGCAGGGCAACGGCATCTATGCGCTCGGCGGCGACGCGGCCTGGCAGACTGGCCAGGCCGGCATCCTCACGGCGCAACTCGCCGCCGGCGGCGACGGCAGCCAGGCCGGCGTCCTCGCGGGGGTCGGCGTGGAGCGCAGTGGCCCGACCGTCAGCGCCTTTGCGCAACTGCAGTACGCCAGCCGCGATTTCCTGCAGAGCGGCATGAGCGAGCTGCTGTACACACCGAAGCAACGGACCTTCGCCGGGCTGGGCTTCAATCTCGGCCAGTATGGCAACGCGCAGCTGGCCTATGGCCGGCAGAGCTACTACGACGCGGACACCGTCGGCACGGTCGGCCTCAATTACTCGATCGGGCTCGGCACGCTCGGGTACCTGGGCCTGTACGCCTCCTACTCGGCCGCGGATACCAGCGATACCAACCTGCTGCTGACCTGGTCGATGCCGGTCGGTGATCGCCGCACGGTCAGCGCCTCGCTGCAGCGGTCGAGCACGCCATCCGCGTATGGCGGCGGCGTTGAAGGGGAAGTGACGTTCCAGCGCGACCTGCCGGTCGGCCGCGGCCTCGGTTACCGCGCCTCGCTTTCCACCGCTGAACGCCAGGACGCGTCGCTCGCCTACCAGGGCAGCGCCGGCATCGCCACCATCGATTACTCCCGCCGCGACGGCGAATCGGGCCTGCGCCTGGGCGCGGCCGGCGCGCTGGCGGTGACCGGTGCGGGCGTGATGCCGGCCCGGCAACTGAACCAGAGCTTCGCGGTGGTACAGGTCGCCGATTATCCCGGGCCTGACGGTCTTCGTCGACAACCAGCCGGTCGGGCGCACCGACGAGCACGGTCGCGTGCTGGTCGACGGCGCTGCGCCCGTACGAGAACAACGCCATCAGCCTCGACCCGACCCAGGTGCCGATGGACGGCAGCCTGGCGCAGTCGGAGATCGCGCGTGACGCCGGCCTACCGCAGCGGCGCGCTGGTGCGGTTTCCGGTGGAGCGCGCGCTGGCCGCGACCATGCGCGTGCTGCAGGCCGACGGCACGCCGGTGCCGGCGGGTGCGACGGCGCGCCTCGGCACGGCGAGCTTCCCGGTGGTGCTCGACGGCCTGCTGTACGTCGAAGGCCTGCATGACACCGCACGGCTGCAGGTCGAGTGGAACGGCGGGCAGTGCACGGTCGAGGCGCGTCGCCCCGCGGGCAACGACCCGGTGCCCGACCTCGGTGACGCTGCGATGCAAGTAGCGCGCGCCTCACCCCGTGTTGCCGCTGGAGCAGGCGCCTCGCGCAGGCGGCGAGCGTGGCTGACGGCTGCGCTCGCTTTCCTGCTCTGGGGCAGCCCGCAAGTCGTGCGCGCGGCGGCGGACTGCTCGATCACGGCCGTCAGCGTCAATTTCGGCGTCTACGATCCCGTGGCGACGGCACGCGGACGACTCGACCGGCACGATCACCGTCACCTGCCGCCTCGTCGGCAAGGCAGCTGAGCGCGTGAACTATACCGTCACGCTCTCGAGCGGCCTGAATGCGAGCACGCCCACGGCCCGCCAGATGGCGTCCGGCACGCGTCGGCTCGGCTACAACGTCTTCACCGATCCGGCGCGCACGCAGGTCTGGGGCAGCGGCAGCGGCGGAACGGTCATCGCCTCGGGCGCGATGACGGTCGGACCCGGCGTCGGCAATGGCAACGGCACGCTGAGCGTCACGCACACGCTCTATGGGCGTATCCCGCAGTTGCAGGACGCGCTGCCGGGCAGTTACTCGGACACCCTGCTGCTGACGCTGACCTACTGAAGTTTCAGCGGACGATGGCGGCGACCTGCAGCGGCAGTTCGTAGGCGCCCGGCTGCGCCGCGGCGTCCAGCCACAGCCGGTACTGCAGCGTGAACTCGCGCGCCAGCGGCTGCGTCACCTCGAGACCGTGCTCATGCATCCGCAGCGGCGCCTGCAGGCCGTTGATGTCGATCGCAGTGGTGAGGCCGAGGCGCGGGTTCAATTGCAGCGCCACCCGCTCCGGCGCGTTGGTGCGCAGCCGGTATTGCCGCGACACGTCGATGTAGCCGCGCTGCAGGTCAGCGACGGTGACCTGCACCGGCAACGCGGAAGACTCGAGGCGCGCGTGCGGCAGGACCTGTGCGGAGACCTGCAGGGTGGCCGAGGCCGATTCTGCCCGCGCCGCCCCGCACGGGAGGGCAGCGAGCAGCACCGACAGCACCCAACAAGACCGCATGACTTGTTGCACCTTCAATCACGTGAGCGGTGAGACCCGTCACAGATCCAAGCTAAGCCCGCGGGCACCCCTTGCGCAAGGCACCGCAGGTATGGATGCAACCAAAGTGGTGCTGCATTGCCGCCGGCCACCCCCCGGCAGAAATGCGGGTTGCACCCCCCCGCAGAATCGCTAAAGTCGCGTTCCGTCTCAGGAAATCAGGGATCTCCGTGACCGTCCCGCCAACCGACACCTCCCACCCGGATTACTTCCACCGGGTGGTCGACTGCCAGTGGGCCTGCCCGGCCCACACCGACGTCCCCGAATACATCCGCCTCATCGCCCTCGGGCAGTTCTCCGACGCCTACATCGTCAATCGCGAGTCCAACGTGTTCCCGGGCATCCTGGGACGCGTCTGCGACCGCCCCTGCGAGCCGGCCTGCCGGCGCGGGCGAGTCGAGGACAAGCCGGTCGCGATCTGCCGCCTGAAGCGCGTTGCGGCGGACCATAAAGACGACATTCGCGGCCGTTTGCCGGTGATCCCGGCAAAGAAGAACGGCAAGCGGATCGCCTGCATCGGTGCGGGCCCGGCTTCGCTGACGGTCGCCAACGACCTGCTGCCGCTCGGCTACGAAGTCGTGATCTTCGAGCAGTGGGACAAGCCGGGCGGCCTGATGCGCACCAACATCCCGGCGTTCCGGCTGCCGGAAACCGTCATGGACGAGGAAATCGGCTACATCGAGCAGATGGGCGCCGAGATCCGCTACAACTCGCGCATCGACAGCCTGCGCAAGCTGCTCGACACCGGCGGCTTCGACGCGGTGTTCGTGGGCTCCGGCGCGCCCAAGGGCAAGGAGCTCAAGCTGCCCGGCCGCGCCGAGGGCGCCGCCAATATCCACATCGGCATCCAGTGGCTCGAGTCGGTCGCGTTCAAGCACCTCGACCGGATCGGCGACAAGGTGCTGATCATCGGCGTCGGCAACACCGCGATGGACTGCTGCCGCTCGTCGCTGCGCCTGGGCGCGAAGAACGTGAAGGTCATGGCGCGCAAGCCGCGCCAGTTCTTCAAGGCGTCCGAGTGGGAGCTCGAGGACGCGGAGAGCGAGAACGTCGAGATCGTCGTCAATCACTCGCCGAAGGCGTTCGTGGTCGAGGACGGCAGGCTGAAGGGCATGCTGTTCGACACCATGGAGTACGACTTCGACGCGCGCGGCCGCATCACCGCCGAACGCGTCACCGGCGAGACCTTCCTGCCGGCCGACGACGTGATCCTGGCGATCGGCCAGGAAAACGCGTTCCCGTGGATCGAGAACGACCTGGGCGTGGAGTTCGACAAGTGGCACGTGCCGGTCGTCGACGTGCAGACGCACCAGTCGACGCGGCCTGGCGTGTTCTTCGGCGGCGATGCCGCGTTCGGCCCCAAGAACATCATCTGGGCGGTCGAGCATGGCCACCAGGCCGCGATCTCGATCCACAATCACTGCATGGAGCAGCCGGTGACGAACCGGCTGCCGCCCACGCTGAACCTCTCCTCGCGCAAGATGGGACTGCACGAGTGGTCGTACAAGAACGACTACAACCCGGTCGAGCGCCGGCTCGTGCCGCACGTCAGCCTCGCCGAGCGCTTCAAGAAGATCAGCATCGAGGTCGAACTGGGCTTCGATGCCGAGCAGACGGCGAAGGAAGTCGAGCGCTGCCTCAACTGCGACATCCAGACCGTGTTCGAGGCCAAGGCCTGCATCGAGTGCGATGCCTGCATCGACATCTGCCCGACGGACTGCCTGACGATCACCCTGAACGGCGAGGAAGCCGAGCTGTCGCAGCGGCTCAAGGCGCCGCGCCGGAATCCGCACGAACCGCTGTATGTCTCCGCGCCGCTGAAGCAGACGGGCCGCGTCATGGTGAAGGACGAGGACCTCTGCGTGCACTGCGGACTCTGCGCCGAGCGCTGCCCCACGGCGGCCTGGGACATGCAGAAGTCGAAGATCAACCTGCCCCACGCGAACGACCACCAATGGCCCAGCCCCCCGCAACGCAAGACCGCGTAAACGATTTCGTCATCAAGCTCGCGAACGTGAACGGCACTGGCTCCGCCAGCGCCAACACGCTGCTGATGAAGTCCATCTTCCGGATGGGCGTCCCGGTGATGGGAAAGAACTATTTCCCGTCCAACATCCAGGGCCTGCCGACCTGGTACGAGATCCGCGTCACGAAGGACGGCTACGTCGCGCGCTCGGGCCGGGTCGACCTGATGGTCGCGATGAACGCGGAGACGTATCCGAAGGACGTGCGGGAGGTCAGCCCCGGCGGCTTCCTGATCTACGACTCGACCTGGCCGCGGTCGGCGCTGCTCGCGCGCGACGACATCACGATCCTGGGCGCGCCGCTGGCGAAGATCTGCAACGAGAACTTCGTCGGCGTGCGCAACCGCATCCTGATGAAGAACGTCATGTACGCGGGCCTGCTGGCGGCGCTGCTCGAGATCGACGTCGAAGTCATCCGCGGCCTGCTCACCGAGAGCTACGCCAAGAAGCCGGCGCTGGTCGAGGCCAACATGAAGGCCGTGCAGCTGGGCTACGACTACGCCAGGGCGCACCTGCCCTGCCCGCTGCCGATCCGCGTCGAGCGCATGGACAAGACCCGCGGTCACGTCATGATCGACGGCAACACGGCGGCCGGCCTCGGCGCGGTGTACGCCGGCGCCACGGTGGGCCCGTGGTACCCGATCACGCCGTCGACGTCGCTGATGGACGCGTTCAAGGGCTTCTGCGCCAAGCTGCGCGTCGACCCGGAGACCGGCAAGGCCAACTACGCCGTGATCCAGGCCGAGGACGAGCTGGCCGCGATCGGCATGGTGCTCGGCGCCAACTGGAACGGCGCGCGCGCCTTCACGGCCACCAGCGGCCCGGGCATCTCGCTGATGAGCGAGTTCATCGGCCTCGCCTACTACGCCGAGGTGCCGGCCGTGCTGTTCGACGTGCAGCGTGTCGGCCCCTCCACCGGCATGCCCACCCGCACCCAGCAATGCGACCTGATGCTGTGCGCCTATGCGTCGCATGGCGACACCAAGCACGTGCTGCTGTTCCCGTCGAACCCGGAAGAGTGCTTCTACATGGCGATCCAGGCGTTCGACCTGGCCGAGCGCCTGCAGACGCCGGTGTTCGTCATGTCGGACCTCGACATCGGCATGAACGACTGGATGTGCCCCGAGCTGAAGTGGGACGACGCGTATCGCCCGGATCGCGGCAAGGTGCTCGACAAGGCGGAGATCGAGGCGCTGCCCAAGTTCCACCGCTACCTGGACAAGGACGACGACGGCATCCCGTATCGCACGCTGCCGGGCGTTTCGCCCAAGGGCGCGTACTTCACCCGCGGCTCGGGCCACAACCAGTACGGCGGCTACACCGAGGATTCGAAGGAATACCAGGTGGTGATGGAGCGCCTGCTGCGCAAGTTCAAGCGCGCGAAGACACTGGTGCCGCCGCCGGTGGTCGAGGCGACGGGCACCAGCACGATCGGGCTGGTCGCCATCGGCAGCAGCCGTGGCGCCGTCAACGAGGCGCGCGACATCCTGGCAAAGCGCGGGATCCCGGTCGACTACATGCGCATCAAGGCGTTCCCGTTCACCCAGGAAGTCGAGGCCTTCATGGCCTCGCACGAGAAGATCTTCGTGGTCGAGCAGAACCGCGACGCGCAGCTGCGCTCGCTGCTGACGCTCGAGACCGACGTGCCCAAGTCCAAGCTGTATTCGATCCTGCACTACAGCGGCCTGCCGATGACCTCGAAGGAGATCGTCGACGCGGTGCTGGCGGAGCTCGGCGACGCGCGGCGCGCGCAGACCTTGCGCTGCGGCCTAGTGCGAATCTGCATTCCCAGCACTCCCCTAATTCCACTAACTCCCTGACCCCTATCCCACCATGTCTTTCATCAACAAGCCGAAAGTCCGCCACCCGGACCTGCCGAAGAACGAACTGGGGCTGACACGCCGCGACTATGAAGGCGCGATGTCGACGCTCTGCGCGGGCTGTGGCCACGACTCGGTCACCTCGTCGATCACCCAGGCGATCTGGGAGCTGAGCATCCGCCCGGAGCAGCTGGCGAAGCTGTCCGGCATCGGCTGCTCGTCCAAGACCACCGCCTATTTCGCCAGCGGCGCACACGGCTTCAACGGCGTGCACGGGCGCATGCCGTCCATCGCGACGGGCGCCAACGCCGCCAACCGCGACCTGAAGTACATCGGCGTCTCGGGCGACGGCGATTCGCTCTCGATCGGGTTCGGCCAGTTTGCGCACGCGATCCGGCGCAACGTCGACATGCTCTACATCTGCGAGAACAACGGCGTGTACGGGCTGACCAAGGGCCAGTTCTCGGCCTCGGCCGACATCGGCACCAAGTCGAAGAAGGGCGAGGAGAACCAGCAGGCCCCGGTCGACCCGTGCCTCGCGGCACTGAGCCTCGGCGGCACGTTCATCGCACGCAGCTTCTCCGGCGACCGCGAGCAGCTCGTGCCGCTGATCAAGGCCGGCCTGATGCACAAGGGCTTCGCGCTGATCGACGTGATCTCGCCCTGCGTGACCTTCAACGACCACGTCGGCTCGACCAAGAGCTACGAGTTCACGCGCGAGCACTACCAGGAAGCCGTGCACGCCGACTACATCCCGGCGCGCCAGGAGATCACCGCCTCTTACGGCGAAGGCGAGCTGCTGCCGGTGCAGATGCACGACGGCAACCGCCTGCTGCTGCGCAAGCTCGACAAGGACTACGACCCGACCCATCGCGGCAAGGCGTTCGAGTACCTGCGCACCAAGCTGCGCCAGGGCGAGCACGTCACCGGGCTGATCTTCCTGTCGCAGAGCCCGCACCCGGACATGCACGAGATGCTGCACACGACCGACGTGCCGCTGAACCAGGTGCCCTACGAGAAGCTGCACCCGGGCGCGAAGGGCCTGGCGAGCATCCTGAAGCGGTACGGCTGAGGCCCCGGCGGGCGGGATCATGACGCAGGTCACTTGGCGGCGGCTGGCCGGGACCGTAGAATCGGGCCATGCTGTCCGCCATGGCCCCTGCCTGCACCCGCCGCCTGACCACCCTGCTGTGCGTTCTTGCGCTCGGGCTGTGCCTGGTCGGCGCGCCCGGGGGCGCGGCTGCGGCCTCGGTGTACAAGTGGGTCGACGCCGCGGGCGTCACGCATCTCTCGTCCGAGAAGCCGCCTGCCGGCGTCAAGTTCGAGCGCCTGTCGGTCGCCTCGACGCCCTCGTCTGCCCGCTCGAGCAGCGCGGGCAAGAATCCCGGGCGTCGAGCGGCAACACCCGCGTGGCAGCCACGACGCCGGCGCAGACTGCGCGCCGCAATGACACCGTCAACACGCTGCGCACCCGCGAGTGCGTGATGGCGCTCGAGTCGCTCGACCGCATGGCGCGGGACGGCCAGGCGGTCGAGCCGGCCGAGTTCACCCGGCTGCAGCAGACCGCGGACCTCAATTGCAGCAAGGACCCGGCCGAGCGGCGGCAACAGGAAGAGCAGGCGGCCCGGCTGCGCGTCTCGCGCGGCGACACCTGCGTGGCGGCACGCAACAAGCTGGCCGCGATGCTCGACGGCACGCAGCGGCCGTCGCGCGAGCAGCTGCAGACGCAGCAGGAATTCATCGAGTCGCACTGCACGGCCCCGGTGCGCTGAGACGCGCCTTGTTCCGCGCCGACGCCCGCCCCGTCGACATCGCGCCCGCCGCCGCACCCGCCGATACCGGCGATCCCTGGTTCGCCATCGTCAACCCCAGGGCGGGCCGGTCGCGCCGCAACGCCCGTGCCTGGAGCTCCATGCAGGCGGCACTGCGCGACGCCGGCGTGCGCTTCGATGTCGCGGTGACCACCGGCCCGGGCGACGGGGCACGGCTCGCGGCAGCCGCCTGGGCAGAAGGTCGCCGGCGCTTCCTGGTCGCGGGCGGCGACGGTTCGGCGCATGACGTCGTCAACGGCCTGATGCAGGCGCAGGAGGAATCGGGCGGCGCGCAGCGCGTCCGGCGCAGGCCTGCCGACCCTCGTGCCGCTGCCACTCGGCACCGGCAACGACTGGGCGCGCTCGCTGCAGTTGCCGCGTTCGCCCGCGCGCCTGGCGCAGGTCATTCGCCACGGTCGGGCCGTGCCGCACGATGTCGGCCGCATCGATTTCCCGCTCGCGGAGCCTGCCACCCGCGCCTCGTGCTGGTTCATCAACGTGGCTGGCGCGGGATTCGACGCGCACGTGATCGAGCGCATGCCGGCGCAGACACCGTCCGGCCCGGCCTACCTGCTGGGCGCGCTGCGCGAGCTCGGGCGCTACCGCGCGCCGCGCTTCACGATCCACGCCGGCGCGCCCGGCAGACAGCGCCCATCACGGGCAGGATGCTGCTCGCATTCGTGGCCAACGGGCGCTACTGCGGCGGCCGCATGCTGGTCGCGCCGCAGGCCCGGCAGGACGACGGCGCGTTCGATGTCGTGACCATCGACGATGTCGGGCGGCTGCGCGCGCTGCCCAAGCTGCTCAAGCTGTACACGGGCCGCCTGCAGGGCGACCCGCTGGTGCGACACCGGGTCACCGCGTCTGTCCTGGTCGACTCACTGCCACGGGCCGGGGTCGAGGCGGACGGTCAGTTCGTCGGGCAGACGCCGGCGCGCTTCACTGTCTGCGCGGGCCGCCTGCAGGTGCTGCGGGGGGACTGAAGTTCCAGTGGAATTTTTCGGGCGCTATTCGCGCCTAGATGGATCAATTAACCCATCTTCTGAACGAACACCGGTAGATTCAAGTGGAACCCTGGCGCATCCATGGCAGGAATGCTGCATGCATCACGGACACATTGGCTCGGGCTGACCATACTGCCGTTCATTCCAGCGCGCCCCATGCCGGGGTGCAGGAGAGACAGCATGGAAATCGCGGCCCTGGTCCTGTTTGGCTCGATCGCGCTCTGGCTTGCCGAAGAACTGAACGGCAACCGGCTCTGAGCCGCAAGCGGCCGCCTCAGGCGGCGCGTTCGTCGTCGCCGTCGGCGGTCGCGATCCTGCGGCTGACCCGGCCGGTACGGCTGCATGGTCTGCGACGCCGTCACGCCTTTCACGTTGTTCGACACGGTCGGCACCGACTGCCGGTTGCGCGCAGTGCGTGCCCTGGCCTGCGCCGCCGCCTGCGCTTCACGCGCCGCGGCCCGTCGGCGGGCCAGCGCAAAGAAGACCAGCGCAACGACCAGCACGACAGCGAACAAGGCCAGTTTCATGATGCTTCATCCAGGAAGGGGTCGGATCGGCTGACTCCGGCACTTTGCATGCCACGCTGCAGCGCCCGGCGCGAGGGACACTTATACAGTTATATCGCGGCACCGCGTCGCCGCAAACCTCCCATTTGGGCGATAGCGCGCGATTTTTCCACGCGCACTGGCTGGACCCGGCCGGCCCCGCGGTCCGGCCCGGCCGGCCCGGGCGACGCTACCAGTGGATGCCCCGCATCAGCGACGCAAATATCATCGCCTCCCGCGTCGGCGGCCGCTGCTGCTCGCCCTCGCGCTTGCCCTGCGCCGCCGCCGAATCCGGGAACATGCGGTAGGCCGAGTTCATCACCACCTCGGACATCTTCGGCATCACCAGGTGCATGATCTCGGCCATCACGCCCATGCGGGTCGCGATGCGCTGCGGCTTGCGGATGATCGCGTCGGCGATCATGTCCGCGGCCTCCTCCGGCGAGATGATCGTCGGCATCTCCTCGTACAGCTTGGTCGGCGCGATCATCGGCGTCCGCACCAGCGGCATGTTGATGATCGTGAAGTGCACGTTCTCGTCGTGGAACTCGGACGCCGCGCAGCGCGCGAACGACTCGAGCGCCGCCTTCGAGGCGACGTAGGCCGAGAACCGCGGCGCGTTGGTGAGCACGCCGATCGACGAGACGTTGATGACGTGGCCGTCCTTGCGCGCGGTCATCGACGGCAGCAGGTTCATCGTCAGCCGCACGCAGGCGAAGTAGTTCAGCTGCATCGTGCGCTCGAAGTCGTGGAAGCGATCGTACGACAGCGCGAGCGAGCGGCGGATCGAGCGGCCGGCGTTGTTGATCAGCACGTCGACGTGGCCGAACTCCTTCAGCACGTCCTTCGCCAGCTTGTCGCAGGCGGCGTAATCGGTGATGTCGCAGGAGTAGGTCTTGACGAAGCCGCCCGCGTCGACGATCTTCCTGCGCACCTCGGCCAGCTTGTCCGCATCGCGCGCGACGATCACGACCTTGCCGCCCGCCTCGGCCACGCGCAACGCGGCCGCTTCGCCGATGCCCGACGAACCGCCGGTGATCAGGACCACCTTGCCCTTCACCGCGCCCTTGAGGCTGCGGTCGATGGAGAGATCCGGATCGAGGTGGCGCTCCCAGTAGTCCCACAGCCGCCAGGCGTAGTCCTCGAGCGGCGGCACGCGGATCTTGGCCTTGTCGAGCAGCTTCGAGGTCGCGCTGGAATCGAAGCGCGTCGGGTAGTTGACGAACTGCAGCACCGAGCGCGGGATCTGCAGGTCACGCAGCAGCTGGTTGACGACGTTCTGGATCGGCTTGCTGCGCTCGATCGACTGCGTCACCGGCTCGGGCACCATCGCGAAGACCTTGGGGTCGAGGCGGAACGCCATCTCCGGCGCGTGCGCCGCGCGCGCGAACACGTTGAGCATCTCGCCGACACGGCGCGGCTTCGGGTCGGTCAGGTGGAAGCAGCGCCCGTCGAGCTTCGGCTGGTGCGAGAGGTGCACCAGCGCGTCGACGACGAAGTCGACCGGGACCACGTTGACGTAGCCGCCCTCGGCGCCGACCAGCGGGATCCAGCGCGGCCAGGATTCGCGCAGCTTCTGCAGCGCCTTGAAGAAGTAGTACGGCCCGTCGATCTTGTCGATGAAGCCGGTCTGCGAATGACCGAGCACCATGCCGGGACGATAGACGCGGAACGGGATGCGGCCGTTGGCGCGCACCATCGCCTCGGAGTCGTGCTTGGTGCGGTGGTACGGGTGGTCGAGTTCCTCGGCTTCCTCGAACATGTCCTCGCTGAAGGTGCCGCGGTAAAGGCCCGCGGCGGCGATCGAGCTGACGAGGTGGAAACAGCCGGCGTTGACCGCCTCGGCGAACTCGAGCGCGCCCCGGGTGCCGGCGATGTTCGCCTTTTCCATCGCCTCGGCACTGGCCTCGAGATCGTAGACCGCGCCCAGGTGATAGAAATGCTTCACCTTGCCCTTGAGCCGGGTGAGGTCGCCCCTGGCCACGCCGAGCTTCGGCTGGCCCAGGTCGCCCTTGATCGGCACGACGCGCTTGACGCTGTCCTTGCCCCAGAACTCGCGCAGTTCGTCGAGCTTGCCGAGCGACTTCGGGCGCACCAGCACGTAGATCGTGCCCTTGCCCTTCTGCAGCAGCGACTGGACGAGAAAGCGGCCGATGAAACCGGTCGCGCCGGTCACGAAGTAAGTCATCCGTGGAGTCCCCCTGAGCTTGTCGGGCTACCTTAGGGGCCATAGGTATTTCGGTCAACGTTGCCCCGCTGTCGCCCTTGGCTAAGATGCGGGACAGGGCGCCGGCAACCGGACGCCCGGCAGGGGGTCACCTTGGCACGCAGCAAGCCGTCGACGGCGGCACCCGCCGCGAGCGGGCACCACGAGCGCATGTCGGCGGTCGATACCGCCTGGCTGCGCATGGACAGCCCCGGCAACGCGATGATGATCGTCAGCGTCATGACGACCGCCACGCCCGTGCCCGTCGCCGAGCTGCGGCGGGTGATCGAGACACGCTGGCTCTGCTTCCCGCGGTTCCGCCTGCGGCCGGTGCCGGATGCGCTGGGCGCGTCCTGGCAGGCGGACACCGCGTTCGACCTGGACCAGCACCTCGTGCCGACGGAGCTGCCTGCCCCGGGCGGCCAGCGCGAGCTGGAAGCGCTGGTAGGCCAGCTGGCCAGCGCCCGGCTCGATCCCTCGCGCCCGCTGTGGCAGGTGCATTTCGTGCCGCGCTTCGGTCCCGGCAGTGCCTGGATCCTGCGGCTGCATCACTGTTATGCGGACGGCATGGCGCTGCTGCGGGTGCTGCTGTCGCTGAGCGAGCAGGACGCCGGTCCGGCGCTGGCGGCCCAGTCGCAGGCGCGTCCGCCGCCGGGCGCCGCCCGGCGTGGCGCGCCGTTGCTGTCGCTGTTCGACTGGCTGGAGGACCTGGCCCAACCCACGGGTGACGTGCTGGAGAATGCGCTGGCAGGCGGCACGCGCCTGCTCGAATCCGGCATCCACCAGCTCTTCCACCCGGATTCGGTGGCGCAGCTTGCGCGGCACGCGGGCGGGGTCGCCGGCGAACTCGCCCGGCTGCTGGCGCTGCCGGACGACCCGCCGTCGCCGTTGCGGCGACCCTTGTCCGGCAGCAAGCGGGTGGCGTGGGCGCCCCCCTGGCGCTGGCCGAAGTGCAGACGGTGGCGCGCGCGCTGGGCTGCACCGTCAACGACGTGCTGCTGGCAACGGTCGCCGGCGCGCTGGGCGCGCACCTGCGACGTGCGCGCGCGGCGCCCGCCCCGGATCTCGTGCTGCGGGCGTCGGTGCCGGTCAACCTGCGGGAGGCCGATGGCGGTGGCTCGCTCGGCAACCGGTTCGGGCTCGTCTTCGTCGACCTGCCGGTCGGCATCGCCAACCCGCTGCAGCGTGTCTATGCCGTGCACGCCAGCATGCGCGCCATCAAGGACTCGGCGCAGCCGGCGGCGACGCTGCTGGCGCTCGGCCTGCTGGGCAGGATGCCGGCCGGCGTGCAGGCCCCGGCCGTCGAGATGTTCAGCCGCAAGAGCTCGCTGGTGGCCTCCAACGTGCCCGGGCCGCGCTCGCCGCTGCACCTGTGCGGCCAGCGCATCGACAGCATGCATTTCTGGGTGCCGCAGAGCGGATCGATCGGCGTCGGCGTCAGCCTGCTGTCGTATGCCGGGCAGGTGCACGCGGGCCTGATCGCCGACCGCAGGTGCGTGCCCGATCCCGGCCGCCTGGTCCGCCGGCTGGGGCCCGAATTCGAGCGGCTGCTGCTGGCCACCACGGTCGGCCTGCTGGGGACACGGCCGGCAGGCCGCCGGCGCCGGCAGAAGACTGCGCGCGGCCGCGCCCCGCCTGCGGATTGACACACTGCAGCAAGCGCCTAGGATTCCGCACAATAAGGGGCGCACACAGTCGTCCCACCAGGAGCACCGTCATGGCCACCCGCAAATCCCCTCCCGGCACCCGCCGCAAGGCCCGTGGCAAGACGCCGCCGGCGGGCGCACGCCGCGCCGCTGCTGCGCAGCAGTCCCAGGCGCAGCTGGCGCAGGGCGTGCAGCAGGTCTGGCTGGCGGGCATGGGCGCGGTCGCCCGCGCGCAGAAGGACGGTCCCGCGGCGTTCCAGGACGCCGTCAACGAAGGCCTGAAGCTGCTCGGACAGTCCCGCTCGACGGCCAGGCGCATGGTGCGCGACGCCTTCGGCACGGCGCAGGAAACGCTGCAGTCGCGGGTCGGCGGCGCGCGCGAGCAGGCGCAGGAAACCTGGGACAACCTCGAAGCGCTGTTCCAGAGCCGCGTACAGCGCGCGATGCACCAGCTCGGCGTGCCGACGGCGGAGGAGATTCGGGCGCTCACGCGCCGTGTCGCCGAATTGAACGAGAGCGTCAGCGCCATCGGCAAGCGCGCTGGCGCGCGCAAGACCACCCGCGGCAAGGGAACCAGGCGGGCGAAACGCGGCAAGACCGCGCGCTGAGTCCGCACCACCGCCGCAGACGTCCGGAGGTCCAGCCATGCTCGACCTGCAGCCCGCCACGGGACGCCCCCGTGCCAGCCATCGCCGCTTCGGCCTCGCCCTCGCGGGCGGCGGTCCGCTCGGCGCGTTCTACGAGGTCGGCTGCCTGCACGCAATCGAGGAGGCATTCGACGGCCTGGCGCTGACCGAACTCGAGATGTACGTCGGCGTCAGTTCGGGCGCGATGATCGCCGCCGGCCTGGCGAACGGCTTCAGCACGGCCGACATGGGCCTGGTGTTCATCCACAACGACTCGAACGAGATGAAGTTCTCGCCCGCGTTGTTCCTGGTCCCGGCCTTCCGCGAATACGCGCGCCGGCTGGCAAGCCTGCCCGGCATGGTCGCCGGGATCGCCGGCGAATACCTGCGCGATCCCGGCAAGGACTGGGCCGAGGCCATCGACCCGCTGGGCCGGCTGCTGCCGACGGGGGTCTGCGACAACCGGCCGCTGGAGCGCGTCATGGCGCGCCTGTTCTCGACGCACGGCCGCAGCAACGACTTCCGCAAGCTCGTGCCGCGCCTCTATGTCGTGGCGACCGAACTCAACACCGGGCACTCGGTCCGCTTCGGCGAGGCCGGCTATGAGCACGTGCCGATCTCGCGTGCGATCCAGGCGAGCACCGCGCTGCCCGGGCTGTATCCGCCGGTCGCGATCGACGGCCACATGTATGCCGACGGGGCGCTGCTGCGCACGATGAACGCGTCGGTGCTGCTCGAGGCCGGCGCGGACTTCGTGATCTGCGTGAACCCGCTGGTGGCGTTCGATGCCTCGAGCGCGCCGCGGCCCGCGGACGGCTATCCGCCGGACGAGCACGACCTCACCCACGGCGGCCTGCCGACGGTGCTGAGCCAGACTTTCCGCGCGCTGATCCAGTCGCGGATGCAGGCCGGCATGAAGGGCTACAAGCAGCGCTTCCCCGACGCGGACGTGCTGCTGTTCGAGCCGGACCGCGGCGACGAGGCGCTGTTCTTCCAGAACGTGTTCCGCTACGCGGACCGGCGGCGTCTCGCGGAGCACGCCTACCAGCGCACCCGCCGCGACCTGCTGCGCCAGGCTCCCGGGCCTGCAACAGCTGCTGGCAGCGCCACGGCATCACGCTGCGGGTCGACGTGCTGCAGGACCCGAAGCGCACCTTCGTGCGCGCCGTGCAGGAGCGCAAACGGCGCCAGCTGCCGGTGACCGGCGCGCTGCATCGCGCGCTCGACCGGCTCGAGACGGCCGTCGGCCACGGGCGGGCGTGAGCTCGTGAAGCTGCTGGGCGTCGAACTCGGCGCGGCGCCCGAGGCGCGTGGCACGCTGGGCCGGCTGCTCGAGCGCAACAGGGCGCTGCGCGACGTGTTCGCCGCCGACCCGGCACTGCAGCGCCAGCTGCAGCGGCTGCAGAAATGGCAGTCGCGGCGCCTGCTGCGCTCGCATGCCGACCTGCACGCCAACCCGCGTTACCGGCTGGCGGTCGAGTTCTTCTTCAACGAGCTGTACGGTCCGGACGCACGGCGGCGCGACGAGGACCTGCTGAAGGTGCAGCGTGCGATGGAGCGGCTGCTGCCGCGCGAGGGCCTGGAGGCGCTGCAGCTCGCCGTCCAGCTCGAGACGCTGTCGCAGGAACTGGACGCCGAAGTCGCGCGCGCCCTGCCTGCCGGCGGCATCACGGTCGCGCGGTACGCCGGAGGCCTACCGTGCCGCCGGCCGCCGCGCCGACCGCGAGCGGCAGATCGAACTGACGGCAAAGGTGGGCGACTACCTCGAAGGCGTGGTGCGCAAGCCGATCGTCCGCGGCCTGGTGCGGCTGTCGCGCGGACCGGCGCACGCCGCGGGGTTCGGGCCGCTGCAGGAATTCCTCGAACGCGGCCTGACGGCGTTCGAGTCGATGAACGGCGCGCGCGAATTCCTTGATACGATCCGCGCGCGGGAACTGCGCGCCATGGGCCGGCTGTTCGCCGCCGACGACGACCCGTTCGAGTTCGCGTCGAACGAGCGCAGGCAGGCGTGGAGGAAGCGATCCGGATGAGCTCCAGCGGCCCGCGGCACAAGCGCAAGAAGTCCGTCCGCAAACCTCCGCCGCAATGGCGCAAGTACCTGACCCAGGCGGAACTGGAGCTGCCGGCGCCGGCGGCGGGCGCGCAGCCCCTGCCTGGCGGCACGGAGTCCGCGGCAGGCGGACGAATACGGCGAGGACGATTTCGAGCTGCAGTGGTGGCAGCAGCCACGATTCGTCGCCGCACTGGGCCTGGCCTGTGCCCTGCTGCTGGTGCTCGGCGCGCTGGCACTTGCTGCAGGCGTCGCGCGACCGCCAGGCCGCGGCCACGGCCGCAGAACGCGAGAAAGTGCTCACGCTGCGCGCCATCAACAGCGTGCGGGCAGTGCGGATTCCGCCGAATCCGCGCAGCTGGTCCGCGACGCCCGACTTCACCCTGGCCTGGCCGGAGCCGCCAGAGCTGCTCGAGCTGCACCTGCCCGTGGGCTACGCCGCCCACGTCAACTTTGCCGTGATCATCGACAAGGTCGACCACGGCCGCGTGCTGGTGGTGGAGCGGCTGGCGCCGGACTCGAACAAGGAGCTGCTGCTGTCGGTCAACAGCTCGGCCTTCGGGCCGGGCGAGTACCGCCTGCGGCTGCAGGGGTACACCTGGCGCGGCGAGCGCGTCGACGTGGGCTGGGTGCGGCTGCTGGTCACCGACCCGCGGCGCTGAAGACTACTGCGCGCGCAGCGCCTGCAGCGGCGGGTGCGAGACGACCGACCGTGCCGCGAGCATTCCGGCCGTGCCGACCAGCACCGCGCCGCCCACGACGCCGATGATCCAGACCCAGGGGTCGGGCGAGTACTGCAGGTCGAACACGCGGCTCGCCAGCAGGTAACCGACGCCGGTGGCGCCGGCGGCGGCCAGCAGGCCCGCGAGCGCGCCGAGCACGATGAATTCCGCGGCCACGCCCTGGAACACGACGCCACGGCTCGCGCCCAGCGTCCGCAGCATGGCGCTCTCGTAGCGGCGCTCGTCCCGCGTCGACTGCACGGCGGCCAGCAGCACCATCAGCCCGGCGGCGAGCGTGAACAGGAACACGTACTGCACCGCGAGGCTGGCCTTCTCCATCACGTCGCGCACCTGCGCCAGCAGCGCCTCGATGTCGATGATCGTGACCTCGGGAAACTGCCGCACCAGCTCGACCAGCAACGGACGCTGGCTGGAGTCGAGGTGCACGCTGGTGATCAGCGTGCCGGTCGCCGTCTCGAGCACCCCGGGCGAGAAGGTGATGAAGAAGTTCGGCTTGAAGGTGTCCCAGCGGACTTCACGCAGGCTGGTGATGCGTCCGCTGACGGACTCGCCGGCGATGTCGTAGGTGAGCGAGTCGCCCAGCTCGAGCCCGAGCCGCTCGGCGTATTCGACCTCGACGGAAATCTCGGGGCTCGCAGGCGTGACCGTCATCCCACCAGCGGCCCGCGACCACGCGATTGCCGGGCGACAGCGTGGCCGACCACGTCAGGTTGGCCTCGCGCTCGACGAAGTCGTTGGCGCGATCACCCTGGAACGTGATCTGCTCGACCGGCGTCGAGTTGATCGCCGTGAGCCGGGCCCGCAGCATCGGCACGAGCTCGGTCGACGGCAGCCCGGCCTGCTGGAAGAAGCGCTCGACACCCGCGCCCTCGTCGGGCCGGATGTTGATCATGAAGTAGTTCGGCGCGTCGGCCGGCAGGCTGGCCTGCCAGTCGCGCAGCAGGTCGTCGCGCACCAGCGCCAGCAGCAGCAGCACCATGAAACCGAGGCCGAAAGCGACGATCTGCACGATGCTGTCGCGGCCGCGGCGCGCGATGTTGGCGAGCCCGTAGCGCCACGCCACCCCCACGCCACGGCGCAGCGGTGCGAGCAGCCTCACCAGCGCCCAGCCCGCGAGCGCCAGCAGCAGGAAGGTGGCGCCCAGGCCGCCCGCCACGTAGCCGACGAGCTTCGGATCGCGGACGATCCAGTACAGCAGTGCCAGCACCGCGCCGATCGCCAGGCCGTACACCACGCCGTAGCGCAGCGGCGGCGGCTCGAGGTCGCGGCGCAGCACGCGGGCCGGCGGCACCCGCTTCAGGCGCAGCAGGGGCGGCAACGCAAAGCCGACCAGCACGACCACGGCGGTGACGATGCCGAGCAGGAAGGCGTCGCCCGAGGGCGGCGGCAGGTCGCCCCGCAGCAGGTCCCGCAGCAGCCAGGCAATGCCCGACTGCGCGGCATAGCCGATCGCCGTGCCGATCACGGCCGTGGCCAGCGCGATGGCAACGAGCTGCACCACGGTCTGCGTCAGCACGAAGCGCTGCGAGGCGCCCATGCATTTCATCAGCGCGACATTGTCCAGGTGCCGGCGTGCATAGCGTTGCGCGGCCATGGCGACCGCGATCGCCGACAGCAGCACGCTCACCAGGCTGGCGAGCGAGAGGAACCGTCCGGCCCGATCGGCGGAGGCGCGGATCTGTGGACTGGCATCGGCGATCGACTGCAACCGTTCGCCGCGCTGGCGCCGGGGCTCGAGCCACTCGCGGAAGCCATCGACGTCGGCCGGGTCGCCGGCGATCAGCACCGCCCGTGACACGCGACTGCCCGGCTGCACGAGCTGTGTGCCCGGCAGGTCGGCGAGGTTGATCAGCAGCGTCGCCGACAGGTCGGCGAAGCCGCTGCCCTGGTCGGGCCGGTAATCGAGCACGCGCGTGACCCGCAACGGCAGCGCGCCGACGGTCAGCGTCGAACCGATTTGCGCGCCCAGCTTGGCCAGCAGGCGCGAGTCCGCCCAGGCTTCGCCGGCCGCCGGAATGCCGCGGGTGACCACGCCGGTGCCAAACGGCTGGTCGGCCGTCTTGAGCTGCCCGCGCAACGGGTAACCCTCGCCCACGGCCCGCAGCGCGACCAGCGACGATTCCTCGCCGAAGAACACGACGCTCGGCATCGATTCGAGCCGCGCCACCGCCAGGCCGCGCCGGCGCGCCTCGTCGTCGTAGGACGCGGCGATGGGCCGCGCGGACTGGACGCGCAGGTCGGCCGCCAGCACTTCCCCCGCCTGCCGCTCGACCGCCCGCCCGATGCGGCTGGTGAAGAACCCCACGGCGGTGAGCGAAGCCACCGCGACGAGCAGCGCCAGCATCAGCACGGCGAGCTCGCCGGACTTGAGGTCACGCAGCAGGTTGCGCAGCGCGAAGACGAGGGACTGCATGCCTGCTAGTCCTGCACGACACGGCCGGCGTCGAGGCGGATGATGCGATCGCAGCGCGCGGCCAGGGACGCGTCGTGCGTGACCAGCACCAGCGTGGTCTGCGTGGCGCGGTTGAGGCCGAACAGCAGGTCCATGATCTTCTCGCCGGTCTGCGCGTCGAGGTTGCCGGTGGGCTCGTCCGCAAACAGCACGTCGGGCTGCGTGACGAACGCGCGGGCGATGGCCACCCGCTGCTGCTCGCCGCCGGACAGCTGCCGCGGATAGTGCCCGACGCGCCCGCGCGAGGCCGACGCGACCCAGCACGGCGCTGGCCGCCTGGCGCGCATCGCCGCGCCGCGCGAGCTCGAGCGGCAGCATCACGTTTTCGAGCGCCGTCAGGGACGGCACGAGGTGAAACGACTGGAAGACGAAGCCGACATGCCGCGCGCGCACGGCCGCCCGGCCGTCCTCGTCGAGGGCAGTGAGGTCGTTGCCCGCCAGCGACGCGCGGCCGGAGGTCGGCTCGTCGAGCCCGGCCAGCAGCGCCAGCAGGGTGGACTTGCCCGCACCGGAGGCGCCGATGATCGCGACCGACTCGCCGCGCCGGATCGACAGGGAAACGTCCGCCAGAATGGCGAGGGTTCCCTCGGGGCTGCTAACCTGCTTGCCGAGCCCTTCTGCCGCCAGCACCACCGTCGTCATCGTGCCCTCATCGCTCAACGTTCGCTCGTTCATCGCCATCCTGGTCCTCTGCGTTGCCGCGTTCATCGCCGGGGGCGCGCACGCGGCCGCCGCGCCGGCCCAGCCGCCCACGATCCTGGTCCTGGGCGACAGCCTCAGCGCGGCGTACGGGATTCGCGTGGAACAGGGCTGGGTGGCCCTGCTGCAGGCTCGGCTGCGCGCCAAAGGGTACGGTCACCGGGTCATCAATGCCAGTTCGAGCGGTGAAACCACCGGCGGCGCGCTGGCCCGGCTGCCGCGGGCGCTGGCCACGCACCGGCCGGTGGTGGTGATCGTCGAACTCGGCGGCAATGACGGCCTGCGGGGGCTGCCGGTGGCCGATGTCCGCCGCAACCTCGACTCCATCATCCGCAGTTCGCAGCAGGCCGGTGCCGGGATTCTGCTGCTCGGCATGAAAATCCCGCCCAACTACGGCTCCGCCTACACGCAGTCGTTCCAGGCGCTGTTCGACGAGCTGGCGAAGCAGCACCGCGTGCCAAGCGTGCCGTTTTTCCTGCAGGACGTGGCCACCGACGACGACCTGTTCCAGGACGACGGCATCCACCCTACCGCGGCGGCGCAGCCGCGGCTGCTGGACGCAGTCTGGCCGCAGCTCGTGCCGCTGCTCAAGGTTCGCCGCTAGGCGCGTACCGATTTCTGCGGACGGCCCGCGGGTGTATTTGGCCGCACGCGCTGCTATATAGGGTTCATGACGCGCCGCGGCCACGACCTGCGACGCCAACCAGGGGATGTGACGTGAACAGGATCTGGCTGCAGCACTACCCGGCCGGCGTGCCGGCTGAAATCAACCCCGCGGAGTTCAGCTCGCTGCTCGAGCTGATCGACGACGGGATCGCGCGGCACCGGGACCAGCCGTGCTTCACCTGCATGGGCCGGACGCTGACGTACGGCCAGCTCGACCTGCTCGCCAGCCGCTTTGCCGCCTACCTGCAGCAGGTGGCGCGGCTGCAGAAGGGCGACCGGATCGCGCTCATGCTGCCCAACGTGCTGCAGTACCCGGTGGCGATCCTGGGCGCCTTCCGCGCCGGCCTCACCATCGTCAACACCAACCCGATGTACACGCCGCGCGAGCTGCAGCACCAGCTGCACGACTCGGGCGCCAGGGCGATCCTGATCCTCGAGAACTTCGCGCATACGCTGGCGCAGGTGCGCGGCGAGGTGCCGCTCGAGACCATCATCGTCACCGGGGTCGGCGACCTGCTCGGCCTGCCGAAGTCGCTGCTGGTCAATTTCGTGCTGCGGCACGTGAAGAAGCAGGTGCCCGAGTATGTGCTGCCCGGCGCGGTCAGTTTTGCCGACGCCCTGAGCCAGGGCCGCTACGAGAACCTGGCGCCGGTCGAACTGCAGCACGAGGACATCGCGTTCCTGCAGTACACCGGCGGCACCACGGGCGTCTCCAAGGGCGCCGTGCTGACGCATCGCAACCTGGTGGCCAACGTGCTGCAGGCCGAAGCGTGGATCCGCCCGAGCCTGCGGCCGGACGAGCCGCTGGTCGCGATCACGGCGCTGCCGCTGTACCACATCTTCGCGCTGACGGCGAACAGCCTGACCATGATCAAGCTCGGCGCGCACAACATCCTGATCCCGAATCCGCGCGACTTCAAAGCATTCGTGCACGAGCTGTCGCAGCATCGCTTCTCGTTCTTCGCCGGCGTCAACACGCTGTTCAATGCGCTGCTGCACACGCCCGGGTTCGACCGGCTCGACTTCAGCGCGCTGCGCGTGAGCCTGGGCGGCGGCATGGCCGTGCAGCGCGCGGTGGCGGAGCACTGGAAGGAGGTCACCGGCAACGTGCTGACGCAGGCCTGGGGCCTGACCGAAACCTCGCCTGCCGCCTGCATCAACCGCCCGGGCGACGACTTCAACAACTCGATCGGCCTGCCGATCTCCTCCACGGTCATCACGATCCGCGACGACGACGGCAATGCGCTGCCGCAGGGGCAGTCCGGCGAGATCTGCGTGGAGGGCCCGCAGGTCATGCGCGGCTACTGGAACCGGCCGGACGAGACCGAGAAGGTCATGCTGCCCGGCCAGGTGCTGCGCACCGGCGACATCGGCTACATGGACGAGCGCGGCTTCGTCTACATCGAAGACCGCAAGAAGGACATGATCCTGGTGTCGGGCTTCAATGTGTACCCGAACGAGGTCGAAGGCGTGGCCGTGACGCACCCGGGCGTGCTCGAGGTGGCGGCGGTCGCCCAGGCGGACGAACGCGCGGGCGAGGTGGTCGCGCTGTTCGTCGTGCGCAAGGACCCGTCGCTGACGGAAGAGGCGCTGATCGATTACTGCCGCGGCTCGTTGACCGGATACAAGGTGCCGAAGCGCGTGTACTTCCGCGACGAGCTGCCGAAGACCAACGTCGGCAAGATCCTGCGGCGCGAGCTCAAGGATTCACTGAAGCCGCAGCCGGCGAAGCCGGTGGCAGTTGCGCCGGTCGTCGCGCCGCACGGTCACTGATTCAAGCGCACGGTCCGGCCTGCCCGCCGTCATTCCTCGTCCAGGTCAGTTGCCCGCAACCGGTAGCCGATGCCCGCCTCGGTCACCAGGAACTGCGGCGACGCGGGTCGGGCTCGAGCTTGTCGCGCAGCCCCTTGATGCACACGCGCAGCGCGCCGGAATCCCCGACACGGTCCGGGCCCCATGCCTCGCGCAGCAACTGTCGCGAGGTGACGATCATTCCGGCCTGCCTCGCGAGGCACTCGAGCACGCGGTACTCCAGCGGGGTCAGGTGGATCGCGCCGCCCGGTCCGGTCGCGGTGCGGCGGGCCAGGTCGATCGTGCATCCCGCCCAGCGTCAGCGCCGGCAGCGCGTCCGCGCCTCGCGTCGACCGGCGCAACCCGGCGCGAACGCGTGCCAGCAACTCGGCGGCGCCGAACGGCTTCGTGACGTAGTCGTCCGCGCCCGCGTCGAGCGCCGCAACCTTCTGCGATTCCATCGTGCGCGCCGACAGCACGACGATCGGCACGGGCGACCATTCCCGGACCCGACGGATCAGGGCCAGCGCCGTCCTCGTCCGGCAGCCCCAGGTCGACGAGCAGCAGGTCGGGCTTGTGCGAGCGCGCCTCGATCTCGCCCCGCTCGCGCGCTGCCGGCCTCGATGACGCGGTAGTTCTCCGCCTCGAGCAGGACGCGCAGCACCGCGCGGATGCCGGGCTCGTCTTCGATGACGAGGATCTGGTGCATCGCCTGGGTCATGCCGCCGCCTCGGCCACCGGCAGCGTGAACTCGAACCGGGCGCCGCCGCGCGTGCCGGGCCCGGCCGAGATTTCGCCGCCGTGGGCGCTCACGATGGCCCGGCAGATGGCGAGCCCGAGGCCCGCGCCGACGACGGCGCTCTCCTCGCGCCCGCGCTGGAACTTCTCGAACAGCGACCGCGGATCGCCCGGCGGCAGTCCCGGGCCCTCGTCCTCGACGACGATGCGTACCATCGGGGCATCCGCCACGGCAGCGATGCGGATGCGCGTGCCCGCCGGCGTGTACTTCGCCGCATTCTCGAGCAGGTTGGCCAGCACCTGTGACACCAGCACCGGATCCACGTTCACGGCGGGCAGGTCCTCGGGCAGGTCGATCGCGACAGGATGGTCCTGCAGCCGCGGCTCGAGGCGATGCAGCGCGGTGCCGACGAGGTCCTCGACGGAATGCGTGTCGCACCGCAATTCGACGCGACCGGACTCGAGGCGCATCAGGTCCAGCACGTTGGAGATGAGATTCGACATCTCGTGCGCCTGCTCTTCGATCGACTGGGCCAGGGACTCCCGGGTCGCTGGCATCCATCGCCGCGCCGTGGCGGGTGAGCGTGCTGGCGGCGCCGGTGATGACCGCCAGCGGCGTGCGCAGGTCGTGCGAGATCGACGCCAGCAGCGTGTTGCGCAGGCTCTCGCGTCTCGGCCGCGATGCGCGACGTCGCCGCCTCTTCGCCCAGCGCGGCCCGTTCCCAGGCGAGCGCGATCTGCCCGGCGAACGTCTCCAGCAGTTGCCGCTGCTCGGGCAGCAGGATGCGCCGCCGGTTGGTCGGCAGCACGCCGAGCACGCCGAGCGTTCGCTGCGTGCCGCGCAAGGGCAGGTAGACGGCCGGCGCGGCCGGCAACGTGTCGGTGCCGAGCCCGGCGCGCTCGCCGTGATCGAAGACCCACTGCGCCACCGAGAGATCGGCGCCACGGAAGGAACTCTCGAGCGGAGCTGCCGGCCGGATACTGCAGCGCGCCCGTTCGCGTCGGGCGTCAGCACGACCGCGCTCGAATCGAACACCTCGGCGACGTGCGTGACCGCCACGCGCGCCATGTTGTCGCTGCCGCGCGTCCCGGCCAGTTCACGGCTCATCGCGTAGAGCAGCGCCGTGCGCCGCTCGCGGGCGCCGGCGACGCGATTCTGCTGCCGCACGTTGGCCATCAGGTTGCCGATGGTGAGCGTGACGGCCAGCATGACCACGAACGTGATCACGTACTGGGCGTCGCTGACCTGGAACGTGAACCGTGGCGGCACGAAGAAGAAGTCGAAGGCCGCGACGCTTGCGATCGCCGTCAGGGTGCCCGGCCCGCGACCGAGCCGCAGCCCCGCGATCGTCGCGCCCAGCACGTAGATCATCGCGACGTTGGTCTCGGAGAAGATCGGGTCGATCAGGAACGCGATGCCGGTGCAGGCCGCCGTGATCGCTGCGGCCCAGCCGTAGCGCGACCACGGCACCTCGCGCGACAGGTCCAGTTGCGGGCCTGCGCCGGTCCGGTCGCTCCTCGCCCTGCCGTGCGACCACCAGCACGTCGAAGCCCTGCGCGCGCTGCACGAGCTCCGTCGCCGTCGATGGCCGCAACAGCGCCCGCCAGCCGCGTCGCTTCGGTTCGCCGACCAGCACGCGCGTCGCGCCGCGCGTCCGCGCGTACTCGATCAGGGCGGTGGCCGCCGTCGGGCCGTCCAGCGTCACGGTGCTCGGCCCCGAGCGATTCCGCCAGGCGCAGGATGTCGATGCGCCGGTCGCGCTCCGCGGTCGGAGAGGCGCTGCAGCGCGGGTGTCTCGACGTAGACGGCGGTCCACTCCGCGTCCAGCGCGTCGGCCACGCCGCTTGCCGGTGCGCACGAGCTGCTCCGCCTGCGCGTCGGGACCGACGGCGACCAGCAGCCGATCGCGGGCGAGGTAGGCGCGCGACTGCGATCCCGGCAGCGCCTTGCGCGCGCGCCGCGGCATCGACGCGATCGGCCGTGCGGCGCAGCGCCAGTTCGCGCAGCGCGATCAGGTTCGGCTTGCGGAAGAAGCGCTCGATCGCCGTGCCGACCTGGTCGGACACGTAGACCTTGCCCTGCTGCAGGCGCTGCAGCAGGTCGTCCGGCGGCAGGTCGATCAGCTCGATCTCGTCGGCCTCGTCGAGCACGTGGTCCGGGATCGTCTCGCGCTGGCGCACGCCGGTGATCTGCGCGATCGAGGTCGTTGAGGCTCTCGAGGTGCTGGATGTTGAGCGTCGTCCAGACGTTGATGCCGGCATCGCAGAGTTCCTCGATGTCCTGCCAGCGCTTGGCGTGGCGCGGCGGCGGCTCGCCTTCGACCAGTTCGAGTGCGCGAGCTCGTCGACCAGCAGGATCTCCGGCGTGACGCTGCAGCGCGGCGTCGAGGTCGAATTCCTGGCGCACCATGCCGCGGTAGCGGACCGGCTGCAGCGGCAGGCTTTCGAGCGTCTCGAGCAGGCGCTCGGTCTCGCGACGCCCGTGCGGCTCGACGTAGCCGACCACGACGTCGGTCCCCGCCGCCTTGGCGGCGAGCGCCGCCTCGAGCATCGCGTAGGTCTTGCCGACCCCCGCCGAAGCGCCGAAGAAAACCCGCAGCCGCCCGCGACGCGCCCGCGCCTCCTCGGCCTGCACCTGCGCGAGCAGCTGGTCCGGGTCCGGGCGGTCGTCGGTCATGTGTCGATTATCGGCTCGCGGCGTCGAGCGCCAGGTTCAACTCGAGCACGTTCACGCGCGGCTCGCCGAGCACGCCGAGCGTTCGTCCCTCGGTGGCGGCCCGCGACCAGCTCGCGGACTTGCGCTCGTCCGGCAGGCCGCGCTCGCGCGCCACGCGCGGCACCTGGTATTCGGCCGCGGCGATGGAGATGTGCGGATCGAGGCCGCTGGCCGACGCGGTCACGAGATCCACCGGCACGGGCCGCGTGTTGCCCGGATCGGCCGCGCGCAGTGCGGCCATGCGGCTCTCGACGGCCGTCACCAGCGCCGGATTGAGCGGACCCTGGTTCGAGCCGGACGACACGGCCCCGTTGTTCGGCATCGGGCCCGTGGCCGACGGGCGGCCCCAGAAGTAGCGCGGCGACGAGAACGGCTGCCCGATCAGGCGCGAGCCGACCACCTTGCCATCGACCCGCGACGAGGCTGCCGGCGGCCTGCGCGGGAAAGGCCACCGTGGCGACCAGCGTCACGAGTCCGCGGATAGACGACGCCCGTCACGACCGTCAGCAGCAGGAACACGACCATTGCGACTGCGAAGTTCACGGATCATTGCGCTGTCCTCATACCCAGCCGGTGGCCGCCAGCAGCACGTCGATCAGCTTGATGCCGATGAACGGCACCACGAGCCCGCCGAGCCCGTAGACGAGCAGGTTGCGGCGCAACAGGTGCGCGGCCGACGCCGCGCGGGTCTTCACGCCGCGCAGCGCGAGCGGGACCAGCACCACGATGATGAGCGCATTGAAGATCACGGCCGCCAGAATCGCGCTCTCCGGGCTCGCCAGGCGCATCAGGTTCGAGCGCGTCGAGCTGCGGGTAGGTCGTCGGCGAAGGCGGCCGGAATGATGGCGAAGTACTTGGCCACGTCGTTCGCGATCGAGAACGTCGTGAGCGCGCCGCGCGTCACCAGCATCTGCTTGCCGACGTCCACCACCTCGATCAGCTTGGTGGGATTCGAGTCGAGGTCCACCATGTTGCCGGCTTCCTTCGCCGCCTGCGTGCCCGTGTTCATGGCCACCGCCACGTCCGCCTGCGCCAGCGCCGGCGCATCGTTGGTGCCGTCGCCGCACATGGCGACCAGGTGCCCTTCGCCCTGGTAACGCCGGATCAGCGCGAGCTTGGTCTCCGGGCGTGGCTTCGGCGAGGAAGTCGTCGACGCCGGCCTCGGCGGCGATCGCCGCCGCGGTCAGCCGGTTGTCGCCGGTGACCATGACGGTCTTGATGCCCATCTGTCGCAGCTCGGCGAAGCGCTCGCGGATGCCGCCCTTGACGATGTCGCGCAGTTCGATCACGCCGAGCACGCGCCTGCCGTCGGCGACGACGAGCGGGGTCGCCCCGCCGCGCGCCACCGTCTCGACCTGCTGCGTGACCGCGACCGGCCACGCGCCGCCTTCTTCCTCGACGAACTTGCGGACGGCGTCGGCCGCGCCCTTGCGCAGCTTGCGCCCTTCCAGGTCCACGCCGCTCATGCGGGTCTGGGCCGAGAACTTGTGGAACTCATGCGTCGTGCTGGCCAGGTCACGCCCGCGCAGCTGGAACCGCTGCTTGGCCAGCACGACGATGGACCGGCCCTCCGGTGTTTCGTCGGCGAGCGACGCGAGTTGCGCCGCGTCGGCCAGTTCCTGCTCCTTCACGCCCGGCGCCGGCATGGAAAGCCGAGGCCTGCCGGTCGCCGAGCGTGATCGTGCCGGTCTTGTCGAGCAGCAGCACGTCGACGTCGCCGGCCGCTTCCACCGCGCGGCCGGAGGTCGCGATCACGTTGGAGCGCACCATGCGGTCCATGCCCGCGATGCCGATGGCCGACAGCAGGCCGCCGATCGTGGTCGGAATCAGGCACACCAGCAGCGCCACGAGCACGACCGCGGTGACGGCGGTGCCGGCGCCCGAGCTCGCCACCGCGAAGCTGGAGAACGGCGCCAGCGTGACGGTGGCCAGCAGGAACACCAGCGTCAGGAACGACAGCAGGATCGACAACGCGATTTCGTTCGGTGTCTTGCCGCGCCTGGCGCCTTCCACCATCGCGATCATGCGGTCGAGGAAGGCCTCGCCCGGGTTGCTGGTGACACGCACCACCAGCCAGTCGGACAGCACGCGCGTGCCGCCGGTCACCGAGCAGAAGTCGCCGCCCGATTCGCGCAGCACGGGCGCCGATTCGCCGGTGATGGCGCTCTCGTCCACCGAGGCGACGCCATCGATGACCTCGCCGTCCGCGGGAATGACGTCCCGGGCCTCGACCAGCACGACGTCGTCGCGCCGCAGCGACGAGGCCTGCACGAGCGACGTGGCCATCCGCCACGGCGCCGGCCCTTGAGCTTCTTCGCCTGCACTTCCTTGCGCGTGGAACGCAGCGCCGCGGCCTGCGCCTTGCCGCGGCCTTCGGCCACGGCCTCGGCGAAGTTCGCGAACAGCACCGTCAGCCACAACCACGCCGGCGATCGTCAGCACGAAGCCCGGTGCCCGGCGTCCGGCGCCATGCCGAGCGCGGCGGCCACGCCGAGCGCCGTCGTGAACAGGCTGCCCACGAAGACCACGAACATCACCGGGTTGCGGACCTGCACGCGCGGGTCGAGCTTGGCGAAGGATTCGCGGATCCCCTGCAGGACGATGGGTCGACTCAGGGCGGTGGCGCCCGCCTGTGTCGACGGTCATCTCAATGGCTCCCATGAAGCTGGAGGTGTTCCACGATCGGCCCGAGCGCGAGCGCGGGCAGGAACGTGAGCGCGCCGACCAGCAGCACACGTGGTTACCAGCAAGGTGACGAATAGAGGCGTGTGCGTCGGCAGCGTGCCCGCCGTGGTGGCCGTCGCGCGCTTGGCGGCCAGGCTGCCGGCGATGGCCAGCACCGGAATCATCAGCCAGTAGCGCGACAGCCACATCGCGATGCCGAGCGCGAGGTTGTAGAACGGTGTGTTGGCCGAGAGCCCCGCGAAGGCGCTGCCGTTGTTGTTGCCGGCCGACGAGAACGCGTACAGGATTTCCGAGAACCCGTGCACGCCCGGATTGCGCGACGCTGGCGGTGGCCGCCGGCACCATGACCGCCACGGCCGTGCCCAGCAGCACCACGCAGGCACGGCACGAGCAGCACGATCGCCGCCATCTTGACCTCGTAGGCCTCGATCTTCTTGCCGAGGTACTCGGGTGTGCGCCCGACCATCAGTCCGGCGATGAACACCGCGATGACGGCGAACATCAGCATGCCGTAGAGGCCCGCTGCCGACGCCGCCGAAGACGACTTCACCGAGTTGCATGAGCCACATCGGCACCAGCCCGCCGAGCGGCGTGAACGAATCGTGCATGGCGTTGACGGAGCCGTTGGAGGCCGCAGTCGTGGCCGTCGCCCAGAGCGCGGAGTTGGCGATGCCGAAGCGCGTCTCCTTGCCTTCCATGTTGCCGCCGGGCTGCAGCGCGGAGGCCGCCTGGTCCACGCCGAGCGCGTCGAGGCGTGGATTGCCGGCCTGCTCGGCCGCGAACGCGCCGATCAGCAATGGCACGAAGATCACCAGCATGGCGGCCAGCAGGGCCCAGCCCTGCCGCTTGTCGTTGACCAGGCTGCCGAACGTGTAGCAGAGCGCAGCCGGGATCAGCAGGATGGCCAGCACCTCGAGGAAATTCGACAGCGGCGTCGGGTTCTCGAACGGGTGCGCCGAGTTGACGTTGAAGAAGCCGCCGCCGTTCGTGCCGAGCTGCTTGATCGCCACCTGGCTCGCGGCCGGGCCGAGCGGCAGCGTTTGCTCGGTGACGGTCTGTCCTCATCACCGCCGCACCGGATGCATCGACCTGTGGCGTGCCGTCGGCGTTGGTCGCCGGCACCTGGATGACCACGGGTTCGACCAGGGTCGCCTGCTGGTAGGGCGCGAAGGTCTGCACGACGCCCTGCGCCGCCAGCACGACGGCCAGCATGAAGGACAGCGGCAGCAGCACATACAGGGTGCTGCGCGTGAAGTCGACCCAGAAGTTGCCGATCTGGCCGACCTCACGGCGAGCGAAGCCGCGGATCAAGGCGATCAGCACCGCGATGCCCGCGCCGCCGACAGGAAGTTCTGCACGGCGAGACCCAGCATCTGCGTCAGGTAGCTCATGGTCGCTTCGCCGACGTAGCCCTGCCAGTTGGTGTTGGTCGCGAAGCTGACGGCCGTGTTGAACGACGAGTCGGGCGAGACCGCGCCCAGCCCCTGCGGGTTGAGCGGCAGCACCTGCTGCAGGCGCTGCAGCGCGTACACGGCGACGAAGCCCAGCAGGTTCACCAGCAGCGCGCTGAACGCGTATCGCTTCCAGTCCGATTCGTGCGCCGGATCGACGCCGGAAACGCGGTAGATCAACCGCTCGACCGGCCCGAGCACCGGCGACATGAACGTGCGCTCGCCCCGGAAGACAGCAGCCATGTAGGCGCCCAGCGGCTTCACCAGCGCCACGAGCACCACGACGTACAATGCCAGTTGCAGCAGGCCTTGGCCGGTCACTGGAATTTCTCCGGGTACAGCAGCGCGACCACGAGATAGACGAACAGCGCAACGGCCAGCAGCAGGCCGATCAGGTCGACGGGGGTCATGACTGCCCCCGCAAACGGCCGCACAGCAGGAACAGCCCCCACGTGCGGCGCACAGCGCCGACGTCACCAGCACAACAAGGATTTCCATGGCCTGGCCTCCAACTACGAAAGCAAGCTTAGGCAGTCGGGTGTTAGGTCGGCGTTAGGAAATGCCGCTGACCGGCTTCGGCGACCGGATACCGGTCCTCGTGCCGGGTTACCGTGCGCGGGCGGGCGTCGTGCAACTGTGCCCCGCGGTCCCGATTGTGGCCTGCCTGATTCCGGCTTAGCCTGCGTTGGCCTTCGACCATGACCCTTTCCGCCCCGACTCGTGGAACACCCGATCCCATGACGCACTCACTCCATTGGCTTGATCACATTGCCGCAACGGCCGCCGAGTGGGGCCTCTCCAAGCCGCAGGAGTACGGCGAAGATGAACGCAAACGCCCCCTCGCTGCGGTCGCAACGGACCTGAACGGGCGACTGAAGCAATGCTGCAAGGGCGCCGACTCTCCCTCGGGTGCGATGATCGCCATGCGCAGCCACCTGGCACTGTTTGCCCGCTACGGTCTGCCCAACCCGAAGGCGACGCAGCTCGTCAGGGACATGACGATGCAGGCGTTTGCCCCCAGGAGGCGATGAACCCGTCGGATACCAGTCGCTTTTCCGGCCGGGACAGCGTCGGCTACGATTTCTTCCTGCTGCGCCGCGACTTCGCCGCCATCGAGTGCTGCGCGACGTAGTGCGCCGCGACGTCGTCACCCGCGCTCGCCGCGCGGTGGATGCCCTCGATGATCATCTTCTCGGCGCGCTCGGTGCCGACCCAGTTCACGATCGTCACCCACTTGCCCTTCTCCAGGTCCTTGTAGTGCTGGAAGAAGTGCGCGATCTGGTCCGTCAGCGTGACCGGCAGGTCCTTGTACGACTTCACGCCTTCGTAGAACGGATGCAGCTTGTCGACCGGCACCGCAATGACTTTCTCGTCGTCGCCGGCCTCGTCCTTCATCAGCAATGCGCCGACCGGACGCACCCTTACGATGGCGCCCGCCACGACCGGGCTCGGCACCACCACGATCACGTCGACCGGATCGCCGTCGCCCGACAGCGTGTGCGGGATGAACCCGTAGTTGCCCGGGTAGAACATCGCCGTGTTGAGGAAGCGGTCGACGCGCAGCGCCCCGGATTCCTTGTCGAGCTCGTACTTCACGGGCACGCCGCCCTGCGGGATCTCGATCAGGACGTTGACGTCGCTGGGCGGGTCCGCGCCGATGCCGATCTTGCTGATGTCCATAGGAAGGGGTTAGGGGCTAGGGGCTAGGGGCTAGGGGCTAGGGGCTAGTCGGAATTCGTAGCGTCACGTGCAAGAGGTTTGCCGGAGAGTGGCTCATTCGTCGCAAAAAGTCAGGGCTGGAATCGTTGGCTTCAGAGATAAGTCGGCTATTGGGTTCCGACTAGCCCCTAGCCCCTGACCCCTAGCCCCTCTCCTGATGGTACTGCGGCGACAGCTCGTGCACCGCCTCGATCATCGCGAGTGCGTGCTCGGGCTTCACCTCGGGGTGGATGCCGTGGCCCAGGTTGAAGACGTGGCCGTGGCCCCTTCCGTAGCTCGCCAGCACCTTGCCGACCTGCTCGCGGATCCGCTCCGGCGGTGCATAGAGCACGCTCGGGTCGAGGTTGCCCTGCAGCGCGACCCTGTCCTGCACGATGCGGCGCGCGTCGGCGAGGTCCGTGGTCCAGTCGACGCCGAGCGCATCGCAGCCGGTGGCGGCCATGTCCGCCAGCCACTCGCCGCCGCCCTTGGTGAACAGGATCACCGGCACGCGGCGGCCGTCGGCCTCGCGCGGTGACGCTGTCGACGATTCTGCTGCATGTAGCGCAGCGAGAACTCGCGGTAGTCGGACGGCGTCAGCGCGCCACCCCAGGTGTCGAACACCATCAGGGCCTGCGCGCCCGCGGCGACCTGGCCGTTGAGGTAGGCGATCGTGGCGCGCGTGATCACGTCGAGCAGCCGGTGCAGCTCCGCGGGCGCGCCGTAGAGCATGCCCTTGATGTGCTCGAAGTTCCTGCTGCTGCCGCCTTCGACCATGTAGGTGCCGACCGTCCACGGGCTGCCGGCGAAGCCGATCAAGGGCACGCGACCGCGCAGTTCGCGGCGGATCGTGCGCACCGCATCCATCACGTAGCGCAGCTCGCCTTCGGGATCCGGGATCGGCAACCGGTCGATGTCGGCCGCAGTGCGCACCGGGCGCGCGATCTTCGGGCCCTCGCCGGTCTCGAAGCTGAGGCCGACGTTCATCGCGTGCGGCACGGTGAGGATGTCCGAGAACAGGATCGCCGCATCGAGCCGATAGCGGTCGAGCGGCTGCAGCGTGACCTCGCAGGCAAGGTCGGGGTTCATGCAGAGCTGCAGGAAGCTGCCCGCCCTGGCGCGCGTGGCGCGGTACTCGGGCAGGTAGCGCCCGGCCTGCCGCATCATCCACAGTGGCGTGCGGGGCGTGGGCTGGCGCAGCAGCGCGCGCAGCAACAGGTCGTTCTGCAAGGGCGAGTTCATCTGGCGGCTCCCGCGAAGCTCTGCGCGATGGTTTGCTGGATGGCTTCGGCGGCGGCGCGGGGGTCGGCCGCGTCACGGATCGGGCGGCCGACCACGATGTAGTCGGCGCCGTTGGCAAAGGCCTGCGCCACGTCGACCGTGCGCTTCTGGTCGTCGGCGGGCTTGTTCTCGACCGGGCGGATGCCCGGAGTCACGACCAGCAGGCGGTGGTCGATGAACTCGCGCAGCATCGGCGCCTCGAGCCCGGAGGAGACGACACCATCGCAGCCGGCCTCGAGCGCGCGCCGGGCGCGCGAGAGCACGAGCTTTTCGACATCCACGGCAAAACCGAGATCGTCGAGGTCGCCGCGATCGAGGCTCGTGAGGACGGTGACCGCGAGTATCTTCACGTCGCCCTTCGCGGCGGCGGCCGCTTCCATGATCGCCTGGTTGCCGTGCACGGTCGCGAGCGTGACGCCGCGGCCGCGCAACTGCCGGACCGCCGCGGCCACGGTCGCGGGCACATCGAAGAACTTGAGGTCGACGAAGACCTTCTTGCCGCGCGCGACCATCCAGTCGAGCAGTTCGAAGTAGCCGCCGGACATGAACAGTTCGAGGCCGATCTTGTAGAACAGGACGGAATCGCCCAGTCGCTCGACGAGTTCGCGGGCCGCCTGCGGGTCGGCGACATCCATGGCAAATATCAGTCGTTCCCGGTCAGGGATGTTCTTTGGAATCAAGGCGACACTCCGGAAAAATGCCCGCGAATGCTACCAGACGGGCCCGGGCCGGGACCTCCGGGCAAGCCCTGATGGGCCGGACCCGGTCATCCACGGGGACAGCCGGCCGCCGATGGCCTGGATCAGGTGCGCTCCGCCGGATTGAACAGCCGGCGGTGTTCCAGGATCGCGAAGCGGTCGGTCATGCCGGCGATGTAATCGGCCACCGCGCGGGCCCGGCCGGCTTCGCCCATGCCGACCTCGAGCCTGCGCGCCGCGTCCTCGTGCTCGGTCGGCATGAGGTCGATGTCGCCGAGCATGGCCTCGAACAGCTCACGCACGACGCGCTTCGCCTTGGTGGTCATGCGCAGCACGCGGTAGTGCCGGTACAGGTGCTCGCGCAGGTAGCGCTTGAGCTCCATGTGCTCCTCGCGCACCGGCTCGCTGAACGTCAGCAGTGGCGCGGGCAGGGCGCGGACGTCGGCCACGCTGGCAGGTGCCGCCGCGGCGATCGACGCCGTGGATGCATCCACCAGGTCGTTGACCGTGTAGTCGATCATGCGCCGGACGACTTCGTGCACCAGCCGCCGCCCGGACAACTGCGGATGCAGCGCCTGCACCGTCTCGTACTGGCGGCCGAACATGCGCAGGCCGCGCAGCTCGTCGACGGTGATCATGCCGGCGCGCAGGCCGTCGTCGACGTCGTGGTTGTTGTAGGCCACTTCGTCGGCCAGGTTGGCCAGCTGCGCTTCCAGCGACGGCTGCTGCCGCTGCAGGAACCGCTCGCCGAGCTCGCCGAGCCTGCGTGCGTTGGCGGCCGAACAATGCTTGAGGATGCCTTCACGCACCTCGAAGGTGAGGTTGAGGCCGGGGAAATCGGCATAGCGCTCCTCCAGCTCGTCGACGACCCGCAGCGACTGCAGGTTGTGCTCGAAGCCGCCGTAGTCGCGCATGCAGTCGTTCAGTGCATCCTGGCCGGCATGTCCGAACGGCGTATGACCCAGGTCGTGCGCCAGGCACACCGCCTCGGCCAGCGGCTCGTTCAGGCCCAGCGCGCGCGCCACGCTGCGGGCGATCTGCGCGACTTCCAGCGAGTGCGTCAGGCGCGTGCGGTAGAGGTCGCCCTCGTGATTGACGAACACCTGGGTCTTGTAGACCAGCCGGCGAAACGCGGTGGAATGCACGATGCGGTCGCGATCGCGCTGGTACTCGGTGCGATGCCGCGGCGGCGGCTCCGTCACGCGCCGGCCGCGCGACTGGGCTGCGCGCTGCGCATACGGGGCCAGCACGGTTTCTTCGTCGCTGCCGGCGGAGTGCGCTCGCGGGTTCGTCATGCGGGCGCCCCGAAGTGGTGTAGCAGCGTGGCCTGCAGCGCCTCCGCCGGATACTCGCTGGTCACGAAGCCGGCGCCGACCCGGCGCAGCAGGACCAGGCGGATGCGCCCCTGCAGCACCTTCTTGTCCATGCCCATCAGCTGCAGGGCACGCCCGGCACCGATGCGGGGAGCGTCGAGCGGCAGCCCGGCACGGCGCAGCAGGGTGCGCACACGCTCGACCTCGGCCGGCTGCAGCCAGCCCAGGCGCTGCGAGAGGTCGGCCGCGAGCAGCATTCCGACCGCGACGGCCTCCCCGTGCAGCCACTCGCCGTAGCCCTCGGCCGTCTCGATCGCGTGCCCGAACGTGTGCCCCAGGTTGAGCAGTGCGCGCTGGCCGTGCTCGCGTTCGTCGGCGGCAACGATGCGCGCCTTGATTTCGCAGGAGCGGCGCACCGCCTGCGCCAGCGCGTCCATGTCCAGGGCGAGCAACCGGTCGAGGTTGAGCTCGATCCAGTCGAGGAACCCGGCGTCGTCGACCAGGCCGTACTTGATGACTTCGGCGAGGCCTGCGCGCAGCTCGCGCGGCGGCAGCGTGCGCAGGGTTGCGAGGTCGGCCAGCACGGCACGGGGTTGATGGAATGCGCCGATCAGGTTCTTGCCGCCGGGATGGTTGATGCCGGTCTTGCCGCCGACGGCGGAGTCGACCTGCGCCAGCAGCGTGGTTGGCACCTGCACGAACTCGATGCCGCGCTGGTAGCAGGCGGCGGCGAAACCGGCCATGTCGCCGACGACGCCACCTCCCAGCGCGACCACGCAGCCATCACGGTTGAGGCGCGCCTCGACCAGCGCGTCGAACACCTGCCCCAGCACGGCCTGTGTCTTGTATTGCTCGCCGTCTGGCAGGGTGACGGTCTGGATCCGCTTGCCGGCCAGGCCCTGGCACAGGCGGCCTGCATACAGCGGGCCGACGGTGCTGTTGGTCACGACCAGGACATCACGCGCGGGGACATGGCGCGCCAGCAGGGCGGCATCGTCCAGCAGGCCCTCGCCGATCATGATCGGGTAGCTGCGCTCCCCCAGGTCGATCGTGAGTTGCAGCGGGGCCCCGGCGCTCATGCCGCGTCCCCTTCCAGGCCGAGCAGGCTGCAGATCTGGTCGACCACGGTTTTCACCTTGCGCCCGTCCGTGTCCACGGTCACCTCGGCCACCTCGGCATACAGCGGCGCGCGCAGCGCGAACAGGCGCTCGAGCGTTCCGCGCGGATCGGGGTTGTTGAGCAGGGGCCGGTCATTGCTGCGACGCGTACGGACGAGTTGCTGGTCGACGGAGGTTCGAAGATACACGACCCGGCCGCGGCTACGCAGGCGCTCGCGTGTACGCGGATCGAGGATCGCGCCGCCGCCGGTGGCCACCAGCAGGCCTTCCCGCTGCGTCAGCAGGTCCAGCACCTCGGCCTCGCGCTGCCGGAAACCCGCCTCGCCCTCGCGCTCGAAGATGTAGGCGATGTCCACCCCCGTGCGTCGCTCTATTTCCTCGTCGCTGTCGCAGAACTCGAGCCCCAGCCGCGCCGCGAGCTGGCGACCGACCGCGCTCTTGCCGGAACCCATCGGCCCGACCAGGAAGATGTTCATGCTCGGCACTGCAACGGCATGGCGGGTCCCGCAAAGAAAAGCGGCCGCAGGGTCACTGCGGCCGCATATTCTGGCACCGGCGCGGTGAGGCGTCAGTAGATCTCGGCGCCCTCGCGCAGGATCTTCGGTGTCACGAAGATCAGCAGCTCGTCCTTGTTGTCGGTGCGGCTCTTGCTGCGGAACAGGTACGCCGAGGCCCGGGACGTCGCCGAGGAACGGCACCTTGTTGACCGTGTCACGGCGCTCGGTTTCGAGGATGCCGCCCAGCACGACCGTCTGGCCGTCGTTGACCAGCACCTGCGTGGTGATCTCGCGGGTGTCGATGCTGGGCACGCTGCCGCCCGTCGCGCTCGGCAGCAGCTGGCCGACGCTGTCCTTCGACACCGTGAGGTCGAGGATGATGCGGTCGTCCGGCGTGATCTGCGGCGTGACCTTGAGCGAGAGCACGGCCTTCTTGAACTGCGTCGTCGTGGCGCCGCTCGAAGCCGACTCCTGGTACGGGATCTCGGTGCCCTGCTCGATCACCGCTTCCTTGCCGTTGGCGGTGATCACGCGCGGCGCGGAGACCACTTCGCCGCGGCCTTCGCGCTGCGCGGCCGTGATCTCGAGGTCGACCACGTAGTTCGTGTCGAGCAGCGTCATGGCCAGGCGGCCGGCCGGATTCGCGATCGGCAGGTTGACCATGTAGCGGTCGTTGACCGAGGGCGTCGTGACCTGGTCGCCGCTGATGCCCGTCCGCCGGGCTCGTCGGGCTGATGATCGGGCCCGCGTGCCCGGATCGGTCGATCGAGGCCCTTCGAGCCGACGAACATCAGGCCTTCGTCGCCGTTGCTGCCGACCCAGGCGCCGCCGAAGCGCACGCCCAGCTCGCGGCTGAAGTCGTCGTTGACGATGACGATGCGGGCCTCGATCAGCACCTGCTTGACCGGAATGTCGAGCGTCTGCACCAGGCGGCGGATGTCCGCCAGGCGATCCGAGGTGTCCTGCAGCAGCAGCGTGTTGGTGCGCTCGTCGATCGCGAGGCTGCCGCGTTCGGACAGCAGCGTGTTGCCCTTGCCGCCGGCGCGGATCAGCGCCGCCAGGTCCGATGCCTTGGCGTAATTGACCTGCAGGTACTCGGTGCGCACCGGCGCCAGCTCGACCAGCGACTTCTGCGACTCGAGCAGCTGCTTCTCGCGCGCCGCCAGTTCCTCGGCCGGGGCGACGTAGATGACGTTGCCCTCCTGCCGCTTGTCGAGACCCTTGGTGCGCATGACGATGTCGAGCGCCTGGTCCCATGGCACGTTCTGCAGGCGCAGGGTCACGTTGCCCTGCACGGAATCGCTGACCACGATGTTCTGGCCGCTGGTCTCCGCCAGCAGCTGCAGCACCGCGCGGGTCTCGATGTCCTGGAAGTTAAGTGTCAGTCGCTCGCCGCGGTATTCCTTCTTGCCGGGGTCGGCAGCCGCCGCGGCCTTGGCGCGCGGGCGGACCTCGAGGACGTAGTCGCGGTCGCTCTGGTAGGCCATCTGCTCGTAGTCGCCGGTCGCGGCCACGACGATGCGGGCGCCGGTCGGGGTGCGCGCGACGTCGAACGAGCTGACGGGTGTCGCGAAGTCGACGACGTCGTAGCGGCGCGAGGCATCGGGTGCCACGGTCGTGCGCGGGAAGTCGACGACCAGGCGGCCGCCCTCCTGCTTCAGGCTGGCCTGCACGCGCGGGTCGTTGGTGCGGATCATGATGCGGCCGGCACCGTCGGCGCTGCGCCGGAAATCGACCTTGTCGATGGAGTAAGTGCCCGCCGCCACCGTACCCGCGCTGGCGGTGGTGACCGTGGCGGGAGCCACCGTATTGCCGGCGACGCCCAGCGAAACGTAGACATTGTTGCCGTCGGTGCGGGTCGAGTACGGCTGCAGCGCGTCGAGGTTGAAGACGACGCGCGTGCGGCCCGAGGCCTCGGCGGCGACGATCGAATCGACGCCTCCCGACTTGACGTCGATGCGCCGCGATTCGAGCGCGACGGCGGTGCCGGGCAGGTCGACCGCAAGCCGCGCCGGGTTGTCGATGGTGAAGGCGACTGGCTGTGGTGCCGGCCCGTCGAGCACGAGCTTGACCTCGAGCTGGTTGCCGGGCTGCGGCTGCACCTCCACGCCGGTAAGGCGCGTGGCGGCCTGCGCGAACGCAGCCTGCGCGGCAAAGACGAGTGCCCCGGTCAACGCGACGAGCGCCGTCACGCGGAAGGGCCGGTAGTGGCGGCCAGCCTCCGGGCGGCGATGGATCACGTGCGACGATGCAGCGGTCATTCTCGAATCTCCTTGCAGATCATTCGCTCAGCGCGAGTGCGGCGGGGCGCTCGATGAAGCCACCCATGCCGTCAGGAACGATCTCGATCAGCGAGATCTTGCCTTCTTCGACGGCCGTGATGCGGCCATCTGCCTGTCCGACATGGTTGCCGGGCAGCACCCGGTGCACCAGACCGTCCTGGGTCTGCAGCAGGCCGAACAGCTTGCCACGCAGCCTGACGGTACCGACCATGCGCAGCGTATCGAGCGAAAACTGCTCGAGGAACTCGCGTGGCCGGCTGGAATCCGGGCGGATCGCATTCGGGGCGTTCGCGCTGGCGGGGATGCCTGCCTCGAACGGCGAACGCTGGTCTGCCGCCGCGTAATCGTAGGTCTCGTACGGCTTCACTTCCGGCAGCGGCTCGATGCCGGACCCGGGAGCGCTCTTCACCTGCTCGACCTTGGCCTGCAGCTCGTCCATGTCGTTGCCGCAGCCGGCAAGCATGGCCATCGTCGCGGCGCACAGCGCGATCCGGGTCGCGCGCAGAACGGTGCTTTTACGATTAAGCATGATCAGCCCCCGCCCGCGGCGCCTGGCTTGGCAGCGCCTGCCGCCGCCTGCTCTTCGTCGTCGATGTAGCGATAAGTCTTGGCCGTCACGTTCAGCGTCAGGCTGTTGCCGTCGACCGCCTCGCGGCCCGGCGCCGGAATGATTTCGATGTCGTGCAGGGTGACGATGCGGGGCAGTGCCGCGATGCCGCTCGCGAACTTGCCCATCGAATGATAACCGCCCGTCAGGCGGATGCTGATCGGCAGCTCGGCGTAGAAATCGTTGCGCACTCTCGCCCTGGGGCTGGAACAGCTTCTCCTCGAGGCCGGCGGCGAGGCCGGTCTGCGAGATGTCGACGAGCAGGTTCGGCACCTCGGTCTTGTTGGGCAACTGCCGCAGCATCGCGCCGAAGGACTTCTCCATTTCGGCAAGCTGCACGCGGTACGCCTCCAGGTTGGCTGCCCGCTTGGCCTTCACGGTCAGCGACTCGAACAGCTGGACTTCCTTGGCGCGCTCTTCCAGCAGCAACGGCCGCTGCGCCTTCCAGACGAAGTAGTAGTAGCCGGCCGACGCCGCGAACAGGAACAGCAGCGCCACGAAGGCGATGCGGACGCCGATCGGCCAGCGGCCCGGCTCGTTCGGGTCGAGGTTTCGGAGCTGTTGCAACAGCTGCTGCAGCTGGTTCATTGCGCGGCCACCTTGTTGCCGGCGTCGCCTGCAGCGTCTTCGGCCGTCACACGGCTGCGCTGATTGGCAAACAGCGTGAAGCTGGAGCCGCCGGCGGTACCCGCGGCGCGGGTCTCGACGATCTGCAGCGCCGGATCGGCCAGCCATTCCGAGGCTTCGATATTGCGCATGAAGGACGACACGCGGGTGCTGGACTGCGCGACGCCGCGCAACTCGAAGCGGGTGCCCGACTGCTTCAGGTAGGTCAGGTAGACGCCCTCCGGCAGCAGGCGCACGACCTCGTCGAAGACGTGCACGATCTCGGGCCGGCTGCGCTGCAGCGTCTCGATGATCTCCATGCGGGCAAGCAGCCGGCTCTTCTGCGCGTCGAGGCCGTTGATCTCCTCGATCTGCTTGTCGAGCTCGGCGATCTGCGCGGTGAGGTAGTCGTTGCGTTCACGCTGGTGCTGGATCGCGGAGCTCATCTGCCAGTGGCCGAGCAGCGTGACCAGCGCGGCGGTCGCGGCGGCGGCGCCCAGGGACAGGAAAAACTCCTGGCGCTTGCGCTTGCGCTCGGCTTCGCGCCACGGCAACAGGTTGATTCTTGGCATCAGTCGAAGCTCCTGAGCGCCAGGCCGCAGGCGGTGAGCAATGCCGTCGCGTCCTTCTTCACGCCCTGTGCGAGCGCACGGGTCGAAATCTTCATCTGGCCCAGCGGGTCGCCGCGTTCGGCCGGAATGCCGACCCGGCTGGCGATCACGTCGGCCACGCCCGGGATGTTGGCACAGCCGCCGCAGATCAGGATCTGCTCCGGCTGCTCACGACCCGCGCCGGCGGCGAGGTAGAACTGCAGCGAGCGGCTCACCTGCTGGCACATGTCGTCGATGAACGGGTCGAGCACCTCGGCCTGGTAGTTGGCCGGCAGCCCGCCTTCCTTCTTGGCGCGGCCAGCCTCCTCCATGGAGAGGCCGTAGGTGCGCATGATTTCCTCGGTCAGCTGCTGGCCGCCGAAGGAGAAGTCGCGGGTATAGGCAACCTTGGTGTCGCGCAGCACCGAGAAGGTGGTGCTGCTGGCGCCGAAGTCGATCACCGCGATGTTGCGCTCCATGCCGCCGTCCGGCATCTGGTGCGTCAGCAGGCGGCAGGCATTCTCGAGCGCGAAGGCCTCGACATCGACGATGCGGGCGGTCAGGCCCGCGGCCTGCACCGCCGCCTGGCGCTGTTCGACGTTCTCGGAGCGCGTGGCCACGAGCAGCACGTCGAGCATGTCGGGGTCCTTCTCGGACGGTCCGACCACCTCGAAATCGAAGCTGACCTCTTCCATCGGGAAGGGGATGTACTGGTCGGCCTGCATCTCGACCTGGGATTCCAGCTCGTTGTCGCGCAGGTTGCGGGGCATCTGGATCACCTTGGTGATCGCGGCATCGCCGCTGACCGCCACGGCGCACTCCTTGCTGCGGGCACCGGCGCGCTTGACCGCGCGCCGCACGGCTTCGCCAACGGCCTGGGCATCGACGATCGCCTTCTCGTTGATGGCGTTCGGCGGCGTGGGCTCGGCGGAATACGATTCGACGCGATAGGAATCGCCGCTGCGCGACAGCTCGATCAGCTTGATCGAGGAGGTCGTGATGTCGAGTCCGATGACCGGTCGGGACCTGCGCTGGAACAGCACGGTTGATCCTTCTAGTTCAAGAGGTTGCGCCGCGATTGTGTGGCAGTTTCAAAGCCCCCGCGCCACTATATATCAGGGTTGAACCTAATAGAATTGTGCGTGGGCTAACAAAAACTGTCATCCGCGGTGCTTCCTGCGGGCTTTGGTGACGAAAACGGGCAACCGTACACAGGGCGGCGGCGGGCAGCCGGGTCGCAGGCATCGGGGAGACGCTCCGGAACGGGAGGCACGGTTCTTTCGAACCTGTTGCCTGAGTCGTTCGGACCGATGGCCCCGCCGTCATGGGAATTCCTGTAGACCGGTGACTTCGCGCCCCCGTCTTTCGACGGGTTTGCCCCTGAATCGGCGGCTACTATGCACAGGGCGTCGTAGGGCATCAAGGAACGGGTCGCAGTTTTGGCAACAGGTCGCAATGTCATGACGAGAGTCCTCGGTGGCCTGCTGGCCCTCGCTCTTACCCTGGTGCTGCTGGTGGGCATGGGGTTCGCCGGGGCGTATCAGTACCTCGCGCCGGAGATTCCGGATGCCGCCGCGCTGCGGGACGTGAAGACCCAGCTGCCGTTGCGGGTCTATTCGCGCGATGGCCGGCTCATCGCGCAGATCGGCGAGCAGCGCCGCATCCCGGTGACGTTCGAGCAGATCCCGGCAACGGTCATCGAGGCGTTCCTGGCCGCGGAAGACGCGCGTTTTTACCAGCATCCCGGCGTCGACTGGCAGGGGCTGGTGCGGGCCCTGGTTGCGAACGTCAGCGCGGGCGGCGTGCGGGAAGGCGGCGGCACGATCACGATGCAGCTTGCGCGCAACACGGTGCTCACGTCGGAACGCACCCTGCGCCGCAAGCTCAAGGAAGTCTTCCTCGCGCTGCGCCTGGAGCGCGAGTTTTCCAAGCAGGAAATCCTGGCGCTGTACCTGAACCGGATCTTCCTCGGGCAGCGCGCCTACGGCATCGGCGCCGCGGCCGAGGTGTATTTCGACAAGACGGTCGCCGACCTGACCCTGGCGGAGGCCGCGCTGATCGCCGGCCTGCCGCGTTCGCCCTCGCTCGACAACCCGGTGGCAAGCGTCGAACGGGCGATCCAGCGGCGTGCGTACGTCCTGCGCCGCATGCTCGAACTCGGCAGGATCGATGCGGCCGCGCACGACGCCGCCAATGCCGAGCCGATCTCGAGGCGTATCCATGGCCCGATCATCGAACTCGAGGCCCCCTACGTCGCGGAGATGACGCGGGCCGAGATGATCAGGCAGCACGGTGCCGACGCACTCACGGCGGGGTACCAGGTCTATACGACCGTCGACAGCCGCCTGCAGCAGGCGGCCAATGCCGCCGCGTGGCGCACGATCCTGGAATATGAGCGCCGGCACGGCTATCGGGGACCGCTCGAGCGTATCGACCCCGCCGGGCTGGACGACGCGACGACGCTCGCCGCTGTCTTCAAGCGTCATCCGCGCCAGGGCAGCCTGTTGCCGGCGATCGTCCGCGCCGTGGGCGAGCGCGATGCACGGCTGGCACTGCGGGACGGGTCCGTCGCCATGCTCGCCTGGGACGAACTGGCCTGGGCGCGACCGGTCATCAATGCCGCAAAGGATGCGATGGGCCCGTATCCGAAGTCGGCGGGCGAGGTGCTGGCGCTCGGGGACGTCGTCTACCTGGAACCGCTGCCGGACGGCAAGTTCAGGCTCGGCCAGTTGCCCGCCGTCTCGGGAGCGCTGGTGTCGCATCGACCCGGACGACGGCGCGATCGTGGCGCTGGTCGGCGGTTTCGACTTTGGCGCAAGCAAGTACAACCGGGTGACGCAGGCGCAGCGGCAGCCGGGGTCGGCGTTCAAGCCGTTCCTGTATTCGGCCGCGCTCGAGCGCGGCTTCACGCCGGCAACACTGGTCAACGACGCGCCCATCGTGCTGCCCGGTGGCGGTGGCGCCGAAGGCGACGAGGAGTGGCGGCCGCAGAACATCACGCGCAAGTTCTACGGGCCGACGCCCATGCGGGAAGGGCTCGTGCGCTCGCGCAACCTGGTCTCGATCCGGCTGCTGCGCGGGGCAGGCATCGGCTTTGCGACGCGGCACATGGCGGCGTTCGGTTTCGGGCCGCAGACGCTGCCCGCCAACCTGACCCTGGCGCTCGGCACCGGCCAGGTGACGCCGCTGGAAATGGCGCGTGGCTTTGCCGTCTTCGCCAACGGTGGCGCACTGGTGGACCCGTATTTCATCGACCGCGTCCAGGACGCCGCGGGGGTCGACATCTTCAAGGCAGCGCCGGTCGTGGCCTGCCCGCTGTGCGACATGACGGTGACCGACGCTGACGGCGCCTGCCATGCCCTCCCCCGCCGCCACGGCCGAAGCGCCGCCGACCGGCCCGCGCGCGCCGCAGGCGATCAGCCCGGCCAACGCATTCGTCATGACCGACATGATGATCGACGTGATCCAGCGCGGCACCGCGCAGCGGGCAGCCGCCGCGCTGAACCGCAAGGACATCGCCGGCAAGACCGGGACGACCAGCGATCGTCGCGACACATGGTTCGTCGGCTACAACGCCGACCTGGCCACGGCCGTGTGGCTCGGTTTCGACCAGGAGCGGTCGCTGGGCGAGAACGAGGAAGGCGGCAAGACCGCGCTGCCGATGTGGATCTACTTCATGCAGGAAGCGCTGCGCGACCGGCCCGAACACCGGCAGCCGGAACCGCCGGGCGTGGTGCGCATGTGGGTGTCACGCGAAAGCGGCACGCCGACGCGCGCGGGTGCGCCCGGCGCGCTGTTCGAGGCGTTCCTCGAGCAATATGCGCCCCAGCCCGGCATGGGCGGCGTCAGCGACGACACGGTCGGTGCCGAGACCGTGGAGCCGGGGGGCGACGACTCGATTTTCTGATGCAGGGTATGCTCGACACGGAATGAGCCGCCAGAGACCGAATCCGCGTGCGGAGATGCTGCGCCAGGCCGTGGCCGAGGAAGCGGCGCGCATCATGGCGGAGCAGGGTATCGACGATTTCCTGCTCGCCAAGCGCAAGGCCGCCGAACGCTTCGGCGTGGTCGATTCGTCGGTGCTGCCGCGCAATACCGAGATCGAGGCGGCACTGTTCGCGCGCCGGCGGCTGTTCTCGGGCGGCATCCACGATGTCGCCATCGCCGACCTGCGCCGCTCGGCGCTGGAAGCCATGCGCCTGATGGCGGATTTCGATCCACGGCTGGTGGGGCCCGTGCTGACCGGCACGGCGTCCGCGCACTCGGACATCCAGCTGCACCTGTTCTCGGAATCGGCCGAAGCCGTGTCGATCCGCCTCGAGGAGCGCGGCGTGCCGCACGAAACGCTCGAGCGCCGCCTGCGGTTCGAGCGCGACCGCGCCGTGACGTTTCCGGCATTCCGGTTCGTCGCCGGCCGGCAGACGATCGAGGCGGTCGTGTTTCCGCTCGACGGCATCCGCCAGTCGCCCAGCAGCCCCGTGGACGGCAAGCCGATGCGGCGCGCGAGCGCCGCCGAAGTCGCCGCGCTGCTCTGAAGGCCCGGGCGACCGCCTGCTGGCGCGGCCAGGCGCCGGATCAGGCCGATTTCAGTCCGGCCGGCGACTGCGGCAGGTGCTGCAGCAGTGCCTCCGGCGGGCTGTGCACGAGGTCCTTGTGCACCTCGTGGACGACGCAGGCCTTCGTGGCGGGCGAAAGCTCGGCGCGCATCAGGCCCAGGAACGACGGACCCGCGACCACGATCAGTTGGTCGAACTCGCCGTTGCGCCGCGCTTCTTCCAGTGTCCGCGCAATCTCGCGTGCAAAGCGGATGGCTTCGCGCTGCCGGGGGTCGTTCTCACGCTGGATCGCGTGGCGCGCCCCGCCGACGCTCTCGTAGGAGCGGCCTGGCCGGTCACTGGCGAAGTCCCGGTCGTGCAGATGGGCGGCAGGATCTGCCATCCGCCCTGCCTCGGCAGGTCGCGCGGTCAGCGAACCGGTGTCGTAGAAAATGGCTTCAGCCTGGTCGGCGACGACGATGCGTATGCGTTTCATGGCGTTCTCCCGTTGCGGGAATCCCAAGCCCAGAGTGCGCCGGCGACGGTGGCCGGGCAATTCGTGGATGTGCACAGGGACTGCGGGTTAAAGGCAGGCACGCGATTATTGCGTGCGGCCGATCCGGTGCCTCTCCCCGAGCTTGGAAAGGCAGACACGCGCTCGGGGAGAGGCACCGGATCAGCCGCTTGCGGCACGGCGCCTGAGCGCGTACGCGGGCAAGCCCGCGTACGGCGCACGGCGCAAGTACCCGGTGAGCCCCGGACTGGACCCGTGAGCCTGCAGCCATGCTTGCCCATTCCAACGCAGTGTCGCCGGCTCGACCCGACCCGGCTATTACTGGGCTAAGATGGTGCGGCGTCTGGTCTGACTCAGTCCGCTGCATGCGCCGTGCGAGTTTTCGCGCCTGGGCGCGAAAACCGCTCAGGCGCCGAGCCACGAGCGGTTGATCCGGGTGGCTGGTCCCGGGCGCGTGTCTGCCTTTCCAAGCCCGGGACCAGCCCCCGGATCGACCGCCAGCACCGGCGGCACTGGCAGCACCGGCAACGGAACTGACTCCGGCAGGCCGGAGAACTCAGCCGCGCTTGTCGACCTCGACGTAGTCGCGCTGCGTCGGCCCGGTGTACAGCTGCCGCGGCCGGCCGATCTTCATCGCCGGATCGCCGATCATCTCCTGCCAGTGCGCCACCCAGCCGGCGGTGCGGGCGATGGCGAACATGACGGTGAACATCGAGCGCGGGATGCCGAGCGCGCTGTAGATCACGCCCGAGTAGAAGTCGACGTTCGGGTAGAGCTTGCGCGCGATGAAGTACTCGTCCTTCAGCGCGATCTCCTCCAGGCGCAGCGCCAGCTCGAACAGCGGGTTGTCGTTCTGGCCGAGGCGCGACAGCACCTTGTGGCACATCTCGCGGATGATCTTGGCGCGCGGGTCGAAGTTCTTGTAGACGCGGTGGCCAAAGCCCATCAGGCGCGTGTTGTCGTCCTTGTCCTTCACGCGGGCGAGGAACTTCTGGATGTTGTCGACGGTGCCGATGTCCTCGAGCATCTCGAGCACGGCTTCATTGGCGCCGCCGTGCGCCGGGCCCCACAGCGCCGACACGCCCGCCGAAATGGCCGCATACGGATTCGTGCCCGTGCTGCCGGCCAGGCGCACGGTCGAGGTGCTGGCGTTCTGCTCGTGGTCCGCGTGGAGGATCAGCAGCAGGTCGAGCGCCTGCGCGGCGACCGGATCGACCACGTAATCCTCCGCCGGCACCGCGAAGAACATGTGCAGCATGTTCGCGCAGTAGTCCAGGTCGTTGCGCGGATAGACGAACGGCTGGCCCAGCATGTGCTTGAACGCCGCCGCCGAGACCGTCGGGATCTTGGCCAGGATGCGGTGCGCGAAGATCTCGCGGTGGCGCGGGTTATGGTTGTCCATCGAGTCGTGGTAGAACGCCGCCATCGACGACACCACGGCCGACACCATCGCCATCGGGTGCGCGTTGTAGTGGAACCCGTTGAAGAAACGCAGCAGCGTTTCGTTGATCATCGTGTGGCGACGGATCGAGCGGTCGAACTGGTCGAGCTGGCTGCCGGCCGGCAGGTCGCCGTGGATCAGCAGGTAGGCCGTCTCGAGGAAGTTCGAGCGGGTCGCGATCTGTTCGATCGGGTAGCCCCGGTACAGCAGGACGCCATTGTCGCCGTCGATGTAGGTGATCTTGCTCTCGCACGCCGCCGTGGCCATGAAGCCCGGGTCGAACGTGAAGACGCCATGGTCCCGGGTGATGCCGGCGACGTTGACGCAATCCGGGCCGACGGTACCGCTGCGCGCCTCGAGGACCGACTTCTTACCGGTCTCGGTGTTGACCAGTTCGTACTTCTTGCTGCTCATCCTGCAAACCCCGTATCGGCTCTCGTGCCCCGGCATCCCGGGGTTGGCCAGTCAGGTTTGCATGGCAGCAAAGTTTGTTCAAGACCGGACTACCTCACGACTTTGAGCTTCTGCCCGGCCGCTGGCTCCTTGTCCGGGTAAAGATCGTTGAGCAGCCGCAATTTTTCGGCCGGATACTTCTGCAATGGCGATTTCTGCGCCAGTTGCGCGATCGTAGTGCGCTGGCCCAGCCTGGATGACCTGGATCCGGTCTGGTTCCGCGGCGGTGAACTCGTTGTCGCGCAGGCGGCGGAAAGTCTTCACGCTGGACAGGAACACGGGTTCGTAGCTGCCGAATCCCGCGGCCTGGCGGGTGCCGCCCCGGAACACGTACGCCAGGCCGTTGTAATACACCACTGCGACCGCCGCGGGGCCCTGCGTGCCCCAGGGCAGACCGGTGCTGCGCACGGTCGCGCGATAGCCGCTCAGGCCGTTGACCTGGATCGGTTCCGCGGCGGTCGTCGCCGAGCCCTGCAGCAGCCGGCCGAGGAACTCCTTCGGTGCCGTGTCGGGCGGTATCGGCTGCGCCGACACCTCCATCATCGCGTCCTTGCTGGCGGGATAGGCCAGCACCTTGGTCGGCTGGTTGTCCACGATCCAGCCACTGGGGAAAGCGAGGGTGATGCCGAGGTCGGCGTGGTAGAAGCGGGACCCGCGGACCACGCCCTGGGCGCGGCTGTCCCCCATCGGCAGCCCGTCGATCCGGGCCAGGTACTGGTCGCGGTTGGGAGGGCGGTCCTCGGTGTTCTGGACCTTGCCCGCGGCCTTGACGACCTCCTGCAGGCGCGTGTCGTTGTCCGGGATGCGAGGCAAAGACGCCGTGATAGACGCGCGGCGGCCGGTTCTCCTGCCGCGCCATCTGCAGCTCGAACATTTCCTGGTTCTTCAGCAGCCGCACCACGTCGATCATGGCCTCCGGCTCGTAGCCGATCCGGTTCAGGTATTCGGCGCCCAGTTGGTCGGCTTCCAGTTCCATGTCTCGGCCATAGCCGCTGATCAGGGCGTTGCCCGCCATGCCGGCCACGTTCATCAGGTCGCCGCTGCCGGTCAGGATCCCGACCACCATGGCGCCCACGCCTGCCGCGGTGGCACCCGCCTGCTGCCGCACGGAATGGCGCGCCGTGACGTGCCCGATCTCGTGGCCGATCACCGCCGCCAGTTCGGCCTCGGAATTGAGGTACACCATGATCCCGCGGGTGATGTAGACGTAGCCGCCCGGCAGCGCGAACGCGTTGACCTCGTCGCCGTCGAGCACGGTGAAGGTGTATTGCAGGTTGGGGCGATGGCTTTGCGCGGCAATGCGCTGGCCAACCGAGTTGACGTACTGCTGCAGTTGCTCGTCGTCGTAGCGGCCATACTTCTGCAGGATCTGCGGGTGCATCTTGCGCCCGAGCTCGATCTCCTGCGCCTCGCTCATCGTCACCATGTCGGTGCCGCCGGTGACCGGGTTCGTGGCGCAGCCACCCAGCAGGGATGCGGCAGCGCCGGCCGCAAGGGCCAGGGCTGCAAGAGAAAGGCGCATTGACGACATGGTTCGCTCCGGCACGAGGGTACCTACTCTAGAGGCCGCCGCCGGCAGCAGAAAGTTCCGCTGGCCGCGTGCCGGCCGCAGACCCTGCCTGAAACGCAACGGGGCGCCCGGAGGCGCCCCGCGATCGGTCACAACCGGCCCAGCATCCGGGGCCGGCAGGTCCGGCTCAGGCCTTGGCGGCCGCGCGCGTACTTCTTGCGGAAGCGATCGACGCGGCCACCCGTGTCCACCATCTTCTGCTTGCCCGTGTAGAACGGATGACAGTTCGAGCACACTTCGATCTGCAGGTCTTCAGTCAGCGTCGAGCGGGTCTCGAACGTGTTGCCGCAGCTGCAGGTGACGGTGATCGCCTTGTAGTTCGGATGGATCGCGTCTTTCATGGCCGCAGTTTCCGGGCTAGGTCAAAAGTGGGGTCGCGAATTATAGAGATGCGCACCGGGGACGGCAAGGACGGGGCAGTTCGAGCGCGCTGCGGGCGGGTGGAATCAGTCCGGTTGCGGCCACGGGCTCCAATTTGACAGGGTTATCCACAAAAGCTGTGGATAACTTTGTGGATGAAGACACCCGATGCCATGCCATTGCCGCAGCGAATGCTGTAATTACTGCATTGATCAAAAAATGAACATGGCATTTTCGTTATATTTTTCAGTAATTTACAAGCTGCGCCTAACGTTTCACTTTCGCTACGGGCCGTAACCCGAAGAAATTGTGCCCCCCGGAGGGCGCTGTGCATAACCGCGCTTCGGCTAGCCCAAAATAATCCCGGTTGCAAGCATGATCATCCGTCGCCAGGCATCCGGCGTGGTCCGCGGCGACCGTAAACGCGTCCAACTGACTGTCAGGACGGCAAAAACAGCGCCTGGAGATCGTTGAGGAAGCGTTGCCCCAGCGCCGTGGGCCGCCAGCCGCCGGGGCGACGCTCGATCAAACCCCGTGCCAGGGCGGCCTGCAGCGTCGGCTCCAGCACCTGCGCCGACAGCCCGGTGCGTTGCTCGAACAGCGTCAGCGCAAAGCCGTCGACCAGTCGCAACGCATTGAGCGCGAATTCGAACGGCAGCTCGCTCGCCGTCACGTTGCGGGTCTCGGTGATGCGGTCCGGCGGCGTCGCGGCGGCAAGATACGCCGCGGGGTGCCGCGCCCGGACCGTACGAGCGATCGTGCCGCCGTCGGCGTGCGTCAGCTTGCCATGGGCGCCCGCGCCGATGCCCAGGTAGTCGCCGAATTCCCAGTAGACGAGGTTGTGCCGGCAACGGCGACCCGGCTGCGAGTAGGCCGAGACTTCGTAGTGCTGGTAGCCCGCGGCCGCCAGGCGCGACTGGCAGGCCTCCTGCATCGCCCAGGCGAGATCCTCGTCGGGCAGCTGCTGGCGGGGCCCGCCGCGCGAACGGCGTCCCCGGCTCCAGCGTGAGCTGATAGTGCGAAACGTGCGTCGGCCCGAGCGCCAGTGCGCGCTCCAGGTCGTGCAGGGCGCCGGGCAGGTCCTGGCCCGGCAGCGCGTACATCAGGTCGAGATTGAAATTGTCGATGCCGGCGCGGCGCAGTTCGGCCACGGCGCGCTCGATGTCGCCCGCCACGTGGATGCGCCCCAGGGCGGCGAGCCGGGCATCGTCGAAACTCTGCGCGCCGAGCGACACGCGATTGACTCCCTGGGCCGCGTACTCGGCGAAGCGACCGTGCTCGATCGTGCCGGGGTTCGCCTCGAGCGTGACCTCCGCGTCGGCGGCGAACGGCAGCACGCCGCGTGCGTGCGCCAGCACCTGGCCGATCGCTCGCGGCGAGAACAGGCTGGGCGTGCCGCCGCCAAAGAACACGGACACGACCTCGCGACCGCCCGCCTCGTGCGCGGCAAGCTCGAGGTCACCCTGCAGCGCCGCGACGTATGGCTGCTCGGCGATGCCCGCCGCGGGCACGGCGTGCGAATTGAAATCGCAGTACGGGCACTTGCGCACGCACCAGGGCAGGTGCACGTACAGCGCCAGCGGAACGCGGGTCGCGTCGATCACGGCGCGCCGGCGGCGAGCGCGGCCACCAGCCCGCGCAAGGCCTGCCCGCGATGACTGCAACGGTTCTTGTCGTCGGCCGTGAGTTCAGCCGCCGTGCGCGTGCCCTCGCCGACCAGGAAATACGGGTCGTAGCCGAAGCCACCGGTGCCGCGCGGCTCGCGGCCGATGCGCCCCTCCCACGCCGCCTGGGCGATGACCGGCGCCGGGTCTTCCGGCCAGCGCAGGTAGACCATGGCGCAGCGGTAACGCGCGCCGCGTCGCGGCTCGGGCACGTCGGCCAGGTCGTGCAGCAGCTTGGCGTTGTTGGCGGCATCGTCCGCGCCCGGGCCGGCATAGCGCGCCGACCAGATCCCGGGCGCGCCGTGCAGCGCATCGACTTCCAGGCCCGAGTCGTCCGCGATCGCGGGCAGGCCCGCGACCTGCGCGGCAAAGCGCGCCTTGAGCAGCGCGTTCTCGACAAAGGTGAGCCCGGTTTCGTCCGCTGCGCCGGAAGTGAACTCCGACAACGGCCGCACGGTGACGTGCCAGGGCGCCAGGATCCCGCGCATCTCGCGCAGCTTGCCGGGGTTGCCGGTTGCAAGCACCAGCTGCGGCGGCAGGCTCATCTCAGCCACCCGGCGTGCGCTGCGCTCCCTGGGCGGGGGCAAGCGGCGCCTGCAGCGACTCGAGCTGAACCGCAAACAGCTGCTGGCAGGCATTGGCGGCGAGGTCGAGCAGCTGGTCCAGCTCGTGCCGCCGGAAGGCGTGACCCTCGGCCGTGCCCTGCACTTCGACGAAGCCGCCGCCATTGTTCATGACGACGTTCATGTCGGTCTCGGCCGACGAATCCTCGGCGTAATCGAGGTCGAGCACCGGCACGCCGCGCACGATGCCGACGGACACCGCCGCGATCTGCCCGTGCAGCGGACTCGACGACAGCGCGCGCCGGCGCACCAGCGCGGACATGGCATCGGCCAGCGCGACGTACGCGCCGGTGATCGACGCCGTGCGCGTGCCGCCGTCGGCCTGCAGCACGTCGCAGTCGAGCGTCACGGTGCGCTCGCCGAGCGCGCGCAGGTCGACGATCGCGCGCAGCGAGCGGCCGATCAGCCGCTGGATCTCCAGCGTGCGCCCGCCCTGCTTGCCGCGCGCCGCCTCGCGCGCGCTGCGGGTGTGCGTGGCCCGCGGCAACATGCCGTATTCGGCCGTGATCCAGCCTTCGCCCTTGCCGCGCATGAAGCCGGGCACGCCGTCCTCGACCGTCGCCGTGACCAGCACGCGGGTATCGCCGAACTCGACCAGCACCGAGCCTTCGGCGTGGCGGGTGTAGCCGCGCGTGATCCGCACGGGACGCAATTGATCGGGCGCACGGCCACTCGGTCTCAAGGGATGCTCCGGAAGAAATTAGGGGTTAGGGGTCAGGGGCTCAGGGGCTAGGATTCCCTAGCCCCTAGTCCCTGATCCGGTCACGGGCCGAGCCAGCGGATCGCGGCGGCGGAGGTATTGTCGGCGTACGGCGCGGAATTGGATACCGCCCGCTCGCCGAGAGCGGCCAGCGACTCGCGCAGGTCGGGCTGCGGCTCGCGGCCGAGCGCGCCGATCAGTTCATCGGAGACGCCGGACCAGAGCCCGTCCGAGCACAGCATCAGCACGTCACCGGGCGCGAGCGCGCGACGGCCGCTGAGCGACATCTCCGGCAGCACCGGGTCGCCGCCGATGCAGCACTCGACGTAGTTGCGCATCGGGTGACCCTGCGCCTGGCGCTCGGTGATGCGCCCGGCGCGCAGCAGCAGCTCGACGTGGCTGTGGTCGCGCGTGCGCTCGAACACCTTGCCGTGGCGCAACTGGTAGACGCGGCTGTCGCCGACGTGCGCCCAGTACGCGCTGGAACCCTGCACCAGGCAGATCGCGCAGGTGGCGCGCGGCCGGATCTCGGGCGGCAGCCCCTGGCCCAGGGCGACCACGGCGTCGTGCGCGCGACCGACCGTGAGGTGCAGGAATCCGTCCGGGTCGAACAGCGGCCGGCTGACTTCCCAGAATTCGTTCAGCATGGCGCGGATGGCGACTTCGGCCGCGCGCGCGCCGTCCGCATGGCCGCCCATGCCGTCGACGACCGCAAGCATCACGGAGCCGTCGGCGTCCGCAATCGCGACTCGATCCTGGTTTTCTTCGCGATGCCCGATGAGGCTCAGGTCCGCGTGCTCGATCTGCAAGGGTCGCTCCGGCACGCCCGTTGTCATATAGAATTGTCTTCGATTTATAGCATTTAGCGTCAAGCACTTACAGTGCCGGCGTGTGTCGGTTTTCTTTGCACCCACCCGGACGGGGTCCGATGATCCGCAGCATGACTGGTTTTGCGCGCCGCGAGCGCCAGGGCAGCTGGGGCACGCTCGCGTGCGAAATCCGCTCGGTCAACCACCGTTATCTCGAGCTGTCGCTGCGGCTGCCCGAGGACCTGCGCGGCCTCGAGGGCGACGCGCGGCAGGCTGTCTCCGCGGCGCTGCGCCGGGGCAAGGTCGACGTCGGCCTGTACCTGCGCGGCCAGCCCCCGGCGACCGCGGCGCTGGAAATCAACCGTGCCGTGGTCGAGCAGGTGGCACGCACCGCCGCCGAAGTGGCGACGATTGCCGGCGGATCGCCGGCCTCGCTCAATCCGCTCGACCTGCTGCGCTGGCCGGGCGTGATCCGCGAACAGGAGCGCGACCTGCAGCCGGCGCAGGCCGCGGCGATGGAGCTGCTGCAGGAGACCGTGCGCGAGCTGAACGAGTCCCGTGCGCGCGAGGGGGCCCGCATCCGCGAGATGCTGCTGGGCCGCTGCCATGTCGGTGCAGCAGTCGGTGGAGCAGCTGCGGGCGCGCCTGCCCGGAGATCGCCGCGCGCATCCGCGAACGGGTCGGCGAGCGGGTCGCACAGCTCGGCGGCACGGTCGACCCGGCGCGGCTGGAGCAGGAACTCGTGCTGCTCGCCTACAAGATGGATTTTGACGAGGAACTCGACCGCCTCGGCAGCCACGTGACCGAGATGCTGCAGATCCTGGACGCGAAGGAGCCGGCCGGCCGCCGCCTCGACTTCCTGATGCAGGAGTTCAACCGCGAGGCGAACACGCTGTCGTCCAAGTCGCAGGACACCGAGACCACGCGCGCGGCGGTGGACATCAAGGTGCTGGTCGAGCAGATGCGCGAGCAGGTGCAGAACGTCGAGTAAGGCGGCAAGATAAAATCGTGCAGACAGACCTGATCTTCGACCTGGGGATGCACTCGGGACTGGATACACGCTTCTACCTTGGAAAAGGCTTTCGGGTGGTGGCGGTCGAGGCCAATCCGTCGCTGGCCGCTGCTGCACGAGCCCAGTTTCGGACGGACATCGAAGCCGGGCGGCTGGTCATCGTCGAAAAGGCGATTGCATCGCACGACGGCACGGTGCGGTTCCACGTCAATCTGCGGAATCCGGAGTGGAGTACGATCTCCCGGAATCGAGCTGACCTGAACAGCAGCGCGGGTTTTGACTCAGAGACGATCGAGGTGCCGAGTGTGCGACTGGCGACACTGATCGACCAGTTCGGCACTCCCTACTACCTCAAAATCGACATCGAAGGCGCCGACGCCGTGTGCCTGCAGCAAATGCTTGGGCGTGCGGAACAGCCGCAGTACCTGAGCGTGGAGTGCTCCGCTGTCGACTTCGAGGAGACATTTGCGCTGCTCGCCATGCTGTACTCGTCAGGTTACCGCCGCTTCAAGCTGCTGAACCAGGACCTCAATGGCCGTATTCGCCTGCCGTCCCCGCCCAGGGAGGGAAACTACTTCGATTACAGTTTCGTCCGCGGCACCAGCGGTCCATTCGGCGAGGAGACTCCTGGCAAATGGCAGTGCGTGCAAGGGCTGCTCGACGACTATCGGAGTGCCCACCGCCGCCAGCGTCTGTTCAAGTCAAACAAGTACATCCGGCGGCTCTATCGCTCCCTGACTCGAGTGACGCCGCTGCAGCCCGCGGGCTGGTACGACATTCACGCGACCTTTTGACTTCCGGCCCGGGCCGCGCTGCGCCAGCGGATAGAATCAAGCGATGCTCCAGACGTTCGACGACTCCCAACCCATGCGCGGCCGCCTCTTCGTCATCGCCGCACCCTCCGGGGCCGGCAAGACTTCGCTGGTCCGGGCGCTGATGCAGCGCGAGCCGGCGCTGCGCTTCTCGATCTCGTACACGACCCGCGCGCGCCGTCCCAACGAGCTCCACGGCCGCGACTATTTCTTCGTTACGCAGGACGAGTTCGCGGCGATGGCGGCACGGGGCGAATTCCTCGAGCACGCCAGGGTTTTCGACAACAGCTACGGCACCGTCCCGGGCCCAGGTCCAGGACTCGCTGGCCGCCGGCCAGGACCTGATCCTGGAGATCGACTGGCAGGGGGCGCAGCAGGTCCGCGCGGCGCTGCCCGAGTGCGTCTCGATCTTCATCCTGCCGCCCTCGCGCGCCGAGCTCGAACGCCGGCTGCGCGGACGCAGCACGGACGCGGAAGACGTGATCCAGCGCCGGCTGCGCGACGCCGCCTCGGACATGGCGCACTGGGCCGAATTCCCCTACGTGGTGGTCAACGACGACTTCGAGCGCGCCCTGGAGGAACTGCAGGCGATCGTGCAGGGCCGGGGCGAGGCCAGCCGCCGGGATCGGGAAGGGCTGGCAGAGTTGGCCGGACGGCTGACTAAGGATTAGGGAATAAGGATTCGGAAGCACACTCCCTAGCCCCTAGCCCCTAATCCCTTCTCCCTAACCCCTTCCCCTGCTAAGCTCACGCCCTTCCACCTTCTGTTTCCCAGCACAATGGCCCGCATTACCGTCGAAGATTGCCTCCAGAACGTCCCGAACCTGTTCCAGCTGGTACTCGTGGCGGCCCGCCGCGCGCGCAAACTGGCCAACGGGTCCGAAGCGACGCTCGACTGGGAGAATGACAAGCCGACGGTGCTCGCCCTGCGCGAGATCGCGGCCGGCCACGTCGGCGTCGAGATCCTGGAGGAGCCGGACCTGCCGCCTCCGCCACCGCCGGAGTTGATGCCGGAGCCGGAATTCATGGGCGAATTCCGCGCGCCGCAGATCGGGCTGGGGGACTAAGCCCCCCGGATCGCGACCGCCCATGGACGTCACGTCTTCCCTGCGCAGCCTGCTGCCTTACGGAAGACGCTCCATCGGCATCAATCAGCTCGTCTCGAAGCTCGAGACCTACCTGCCGCCCGACCAGGTCGAACTGGTCCAGGAAGCCTACGACTTCGCCTTCCAGGCCCACGACGGCCAGCGGCGGCGCTCCGGCGAGCCGTACATCACGCATCCCGTCGCGGTCGCCGACCTGCTGGCCGACCTGCGGCTCGACGCGCAGACGATGATGGCCGCGATCCTCCACGACGTGATGGAGGACACGCCCAACACCAAGGACGAGATCACCGAGCGCTTCGGCCGCGACGTGGCCGAGCTCGTCGACGGCGTCAGCAAGCTCGACCAGATCCAGTTCCGCAGCCGCGCCGAGGCGCAGGCCGAGAGCTTCCGCAAGATGCTGCTCGCCATGGTGCGCGACATCCGCGTGATCATGGTCAAGCTCGCCGACCGCACGCACAACATGCGCACGCTCGGCGCGATGCCGCCGGCGAAGCGCCGCTCGATCGCGCGCGAGACGCTCGAGATCTACGCGCCGATCGCCAACCGGCTCGGCATGCACGCGATCAAGCGCGAGCTGGAAGACCTGGGCTTCCGCGCGCTGTATCCGAAGCGCTACAAGGTGATCGAGACCGCGGTCAAGGCCGCGCGCGGCAACCACAAGCAGTTCGTCGGCCGCATCGCCGCCTCGCTCAAGGATGCGCTCGACGCGGCGAAGATTCCGGCGACGATCGAGGGCCGCGAGAAGGACGTCTACAGCATCTACGAGAAGATGCGGCGCAAGAAGATCTCGCTGAACGAGATCGTCGACGTGTACGGCTTCCGCCTCGTCGTCGACCGGCCCGACACCTGTTATCGCACGCTCGGCGTGGTGCACTCGGTGTTCAAGCCGATGCCCGGGCGCTTCAAGGACTACATCGCGATCCCGCGCGTCAACGGCTACCAGTCGCTGCACACCACGCTGTTCGGCCCGAACGGCACGCCGATCGAAGTGCAGATCCGCACGCACGAGATGCACCGCATCGCCGAGTCCGGCATCGCCGCGCACTGGCAGTACAAGGAAGGCGGCGGCGGCGACACCAGCGCGCAGGGCGACCGCGCGCGCGAATGGCTGCAGCAGCTGGTCGAGATCCAGCAGGGCGGCAACCCGGAGGAATTCCTCGAGAGCGTCAAGGTCGACCTGTTCCCGGACAAGGTCTACGTGTTCACGCCGAAGGGCGAGATCCGCCGCCTGCCGCGCAACTCCACCTGCGTCGACTTCGCCTACGCCGTGCACACCGACGTCGGCAACCGCTGCGTGGCGGCCAAGGTGGACCGGCGTCTCGTGCCGCTGCGCACGCCGCTGCGCAACGGCCAGACGGTCGAGATCATCACGGCCAAGGGCGCGACGCCGAACCCGGCCTGGGTCAACTTCGTCGTCACCGCCAAGGCGCGCGCGTCGATCCGGCAGTACCTCAAGAACCTGAAGCGCGGCGAGGCGGTCGACCTCGGCAAGCGCCTGCTGAACCAGGCGCTGGAGGAATTCTCGCTGACGCTGCGCAAGATTCCGGCGGAGGCGATCGACGGCGTCGTGGCCGAGATGGGCCTGCGCACGCACGACGAGCTGTACGAAAAGGTCGGCCTGGGCGAGCGCGTCGCGCCGTTCATCGCGCGGCGCATGCTGCCGGCCGATGCCGCGGGCGTGGCCGAGGCGATCGCGGAACCGCTGGCGATCGCGGGCACCGAAGGACTCGTGGTGTCCTACGCGCGCTGCTGCTTCCCGATCCCCAACGATCCCATCCTGGCGAGTCTCTCGACCGGCCGCGGCGTGGTGATCCATCGCGAGGCCTGCGGCAACCTGGCGTCGTTCCGCAAGCAGCCGGAGAAATGGATTCCCGTCACCTGGCAGGCCGCGACCGACCGGCAGTTCCACGTCGAAATCCGCGCGGACGTCACCAACCGCATGGGCGTGCTGGCGTCCGTGGCAGCGGCCATCGCGGGCACGCAGACCAACATCGACCGCGTCTCGGTGGTCGAGCGCGACACCGACACTTCGACGCTGATCTTCGAGCTGCTGGTGCACGACCGCAGGCAGCTCGCGAGCGTGATCCGCGCCGTGCGCGGCATGCCCGAAGTGCTCAAGGTGGCACGCTCGCTCGCCTGAATCACCCGCCCACCCCTGCCCCGGAGCCTCCCGTGACACTGACCGCCATCAGCACCCCCGCCGCGCCCGGCGCCATCGGCACGTACTCGCAGGCCGTGCGGGCCGGCAACACGGTCTACCTTTCGGGCCAGATCCCGCTCGATCCGGAGACCATGCAACTGGTCACGGGCGACGTCGAGACGCAGGTGCGCCGCGTGTTCGACAACCTGCAGGCGGTGGCGCGGGCGGCCGGCGGCGAGCTCGCGCATGCGGTCAAGGTCAACGTGTACCTGACGGACCTCGCCCACTTCCAGACCGTCAACAAGGTCATGGCCGAGTACTTCGCCGAGCCGTACCCGGCACGGGCCGCCGTCGGCGTGGCGTCGCTGCCGCGCGGCGCGGTGGTCGAGGTGGACGCCGTGCTCGTCCTCTAGTCGCCGCGCATGAGCGCCGCCCCGCTCGCCGAACGTCCGGTCACGGCGCTGCGCGGCGTCGGTCCCGCGCTCGCGGAGTCGCTGGCGCGCCTCGGGCTGCGCACGGTGCAGGACGTGCTGTTCCACCTGCCGCTGCGCTACGAGGATCGCACGCGCGTGGTGCCGATCGGCTCGCTGCGGAACGGCGATCGCGCCGTCATCGAAGGCGAGATCCAGCTGGCCGAGGTGGTGTTCCGCCGGCGGCGCACGCTGCTGGTGCGCATCGCCGACGGCACGGGCTTCGTCACGCTGCGCTTTTTTCATTTCTCGGCGGCGCAGCAGGCGCAGCTCGTGCGCGGCCAGCGCCTGCGCTGCTTCGGTGAGGCGCGCCGCGGTCCGGGCGGCCTCGAGATCGTGCACCCCGAGTACCGGCGCGTGCTGGGCGAACCGGGCGCCGCCCCCGACGCACTGACGCCGATCTACCCGACCACGGAAGGCGTGCAGCAGGGTCGGCTGCGCGCGCTGACGGACCTGGCGCTGGGCGTGCTGGCGCAGGGGGCGCTCGCGGATTTCGTGCCGCCCGGCGTGCTCGATGCCTTCGACCTGCCGTCGCTCGAGAGCGCGCTGCGTTTCGTGCACCGGCCGCCGCCGGACGCGGACGTCGCTGCGCTGCTCGAAGGCCGTCACCCGGCGCAGCGGCGGCTCGCCTTCGAGGAGCTGCTCGCGCACCAGCTGAGCCTGCGGCTGCTGCGCCAGGCAGGCCGACAAGGACCTGGCGCTGCCGCTGCCGCGACGGTCGGACCTGGCGGACCGCTGCCGCGCCCGCCTGCCCTTCACGCTGACCGGCGCGCAGCAGCGCGTCTGGGCCGAGATCGAGCGCGACCTGGCGCGCGCGCAACCGATGATGCGGCTGGTGCAGGGCGACGTCGGCTCGGGCAAGACGGTGGTCGCGGCGCTCGCGGCGGTGCGCGCGATCGAGAACGGCGGGCAGGCGGCCGTGATGGCCCCGACCGAACTGCTGGCCGAGCAGCACGCGCGCAACTTCCATGCCTGGCTCGGGCCGCTCGGCCTGCGCGTCGCGCTGCTGACGGGCCGGCTCACCGGCAGGGCGCGCGCCGCGCTCGAAACCGACCTCGCCAGCGGCGCGATCCAGGTGGCGGTGGGCACGCATGCGCTGTTCCAGGAAGACTCCAGGTTCGCGCAGCTCGCGCTCGTGGTCGTCGACGAGCAGCACCGCTTCGGCGTGCACCAGCGCCTGCGGCTGCGCGAGAAAGGCGCGCGCGGCGGGGCGCTATCCGCACCAGCTGGTGATGACGGCGACGCCGATCCCGCGCACGCTCGCGATGACCGCCTATGCCGACCTCGACGTGTCGATCATCGACGAACTGCCCCCGGGCCGCACGCCGATCAAGACCGTGGTGCTGCCGGACGTCCGCCGCAGCGAGATCGTCGAGCGCATCGACACGGCGTGCCGCGCGGGCCGCCAGGCGTACTGGGTGTGCCCGCTGATCGACGAGTCGGAGCTGGTGCGGTACGAGGCGGCCGAGAAGACCGCGGCGCAGCTGGCCGCCGCCCTGCCCGAGGTCAGGATCGGCCTCGTGCACGGGCGCATGGCGGGCCGGCAGAAGGACGCGGTCATGCAGTCGTTCAAGCAGGGCAAGCTCGACCTGCTGGTGGCGACCACCGTGATCGAGGTCGGCGTCGACGTGCCGAATGCCAGCCTGATGGTGATCGAGAACGCCGAGCGCATGGGCCTCGCGCAGCTGCACCAGCTGCGCGGCCGCGTCGGGCGCGGTTCGGTCGAGAGCACCTGCGTGCTGCTGTACCAGCCGCCGCTTTCGCCCATCGCGCGCGAACGGCTGGCCGTGCTGCGCGAAACCAACGACGGCTTCGAGGTGGCGCGCCGCGACCTCGAGCTGCGCGGTCCGGGCGAGCTGCTCGGCACCCGCCAGACCGGCCTGATGCAGCTGCGCGTGGCGGACCTGGTCCGGGACGCCGACCTGCTGCCGGACGTGCAGCACGCGGCGGCATTGATGCTGGACGGCCCACAGGCGAACATAGCGGGACTCGTCGGCCGCTGGGTCGGCGCGGGCGAACGATTCCGCAACGCGTGACACCCCTGCATGAGCGACGCCACGGACCTCGACAAGACAGCGGCCACGCCGCAGACCGGTGCGGGCCGCGTGCGCGGACGCCTGGTCGAGTATGCGCGGCTGATGCGGCTCGACCGTCCCATCGGCATCTGGCTGCTGCTGTGGCCGGCGCTGTGGGCGCTGTGGATCTCGGCTGACGGTCATCCCGACGAGCGGATCTTCGTGATCTTCCTGCTCGGCACCTTCGTGATGCGCTCGGCCGGCTGCGTCATCAACGATTTCGCCGACCGCGAGTTCGACCCGCATGTGCGCCGCACCGCCAACCGCCCGCTGGCGCGCGGCGTGGTCTCGCCGGCCGAGGCGCTCGCCGTGTTCGCGGTGCTGGGCCTGCTGGCGCTCGCGCTGCTGATTCCGCTCAATCGCCCGACCCAGGTGCTGGCGCTGATCGGCGGCGTGCTGGCCGTCACCTACCCGTTCCTGAAGCGCTTTTTCGCGCTGCCGCAGGCGTACCTGGGCCTGGCGTTCTCGTGGTCGGTGCCGATGGCGTTCGCCGCGCAGACCGGCGAGCTGCCGCTGGTGGCCTGGGTGCTGTTCGTCGCCGGCGTGTGCTGGACCACGGCCTACGACACGATCTACGCGATGGTCGACCGCGACGACGACCTGGTCATCGGCATCCGCTCGTCGGCGATCCTGTTCGGGCGCGCCGACCGCGGCATCGTCGCGGCGCTGCAGGCCGGCGCGCTCGCGCTGCTGGGACTGGCCGGCTACCTGGCGGGACTCGGGCGCTGGTACTGGCTGGGGTTTGCGGTGGCCGTCGCGACCAGCGCTGCACCAGCAATACCTGATCCGCCGCCGCGACCCGGACGACTGCTTCCGCGCGTTCCTGAACAACAACCTGTTCGGGCTCGCGGTCTTCGGCGGCATCCTGCTCGACTACCTGTTCCGCGCCTGAGCGCGCGGCAGCACCAAGTACAGCACCAGCGAGCCGAAGACTGCCGACAGCAGCGTGCCCGGCCAGGATGCCGAGCTGGTCCGTGACGATGACCTCGCCGGCAGCCGTGTTCTCGAACGCCAGCATGCCGATGAACAGGCTCATCGTGAAGCCGATGCCGCACAGGATGGCAGCGCCGTAGACCTGCGCCGAAATTCACGCCGTCCGGCAGGCGCGCCAGGCCCGACTTGACCGCCAGCCACGCAAACGTGAACACGCCGACCTGCTTGCCGACGAACAGGCCGAGCAGGATGCCGAGCGGTATCGGGTCGAGCAGGTTGCGCAGGCTCATGCCGGCGAGGTTCACGCCGGCGTTGGCGAACGCAAACAGCGGCAGGATGCCGAACGCCACCCACGGGTGCAGCGCGTGCTCCAGCCGCGCGACGGCGGATGCTCCGGGTGCGCCGGGATCCGTCGCCGGCACGAACAGCGCGGTGACGACGCCGGCCAGCGTCGCGTGCACGCCCGACTTGAGCACGAACACCCACAGCGCGGTGCCGACCAGGATGTACGGCGCGATGCGCGTGACGCCGGCGCGGTTCAGCACGAACAGCGCCGCCAGCGCGATCGCCCGCCAGCAGTCAGCGCCTGCGACGACAGGTCGCTGGTGTAGAACAGCGCGATGATGACGATGGCGCCGAGGTCGTCGAGCACGGCGAGCGTCATCAGGAAGACCTTGAGCCCCACCGGCACGCGCTTGCCGAACAGCGACAGCACGCCGAGCGCGAAGGCGATGTCGGTGGCGGACGGAATCGCCCAGCCGCGGATGCCGACCGGATCGTGCCAGTTCAGCGCAGGCGTAGATCGCCGCCGGCACGATCATGCCGCCCAGCGCCGCGATGGCGGGCAGCGCCACCTTGGCTGCGCTCCGACAGTTCGCCGGCCACGACCTCGCGCTTGATCTCGAGCCCGACCAGCAGGAAGAAGATCGCCATCAGCAGGTCGTTGATCCAGATCAGCAGGGTCTTGTCGAGCTCGAACGCTGCCGACCTGCAGCTTGATCGGGGTCTGCAGCAGCGCCTGGTACAGCGTCGAGCAGCGGCGAGTTCGCGCGACCATGGCGCAGCACGCCGGCGATCACGAGCAGGATGCCGCTCGCGGACTCGAGCTTGAGGAACTCCCGCAGGGCATGCGAGGGGCATTGGATTCGTGGTTGCTGGCGTGCATGTCGTTCCAGCCTTGACTGACGCGCAGTTTAGCGGAGGCGGCCGGTCGGCGCGGCGCAGCTGCCCGGCGGTTCAGCCCGAGCGCGCGGGCCACCGCCCAGATCGACAGCGCGGCGCCCGCCGCCCGCAGGGGCGGCCGCCGCGTGCGCGGTGCTGCCGGTCGTCACGACGTCATCGAGCAGGATGACGCGCCGGCCCGTCGACCGGCGCGGGCTCGGCGGCAAAGGCGCCGCTGCAGGTTCGCCCGCGCGTGCGCGCGCGACGAGCCCGACCTGCGGTGCGGTGTCGCGCGTGCCGGCGCAACGCCTGGCCGGCCAGTGGCCAGTCCAGCCGGCGCGCCACGACCCGCGCGATTTCATGCGACTGGTTGAACCCTCGCTGACTGCAGCCGGCGACGGTGCAGCGGCATCGGCACGAGCAGCGCCGGCCAGCGCCGCGGTCGACACGCGCTCACCTCGTCGGCGAGCAGCGTGCCGAAGCACGCGCGCATTGGCGAGTGCGCCCTCGTACTTGAGCGCCTGCACCAGGTGCGACACCGGAAACTCGTACACCCACGGCGCCACGCAGCTTGCGTATGGCAGGTCGAGCGGCCGGCACTGCGCGCAGTCCGCGCCCGCCGCCGTGCGCCGCGGATTCGAGCGCAACGGGCAGGCCGCAGCGCGGGCACGGCCGCGGCACGACGCGGCATGTCGGCCGCGCAGTCCGCGCACAGGTCCAGCGCCGGGCGCTGGCCCGGACGGCCGCACAGGACGCAGCGCGGCGGCAGCAACAGCCCGCCGAGCGATCGAACGACGTGTAAACCTGGCTGCGGCGCATTGGTTGACAGGGCCTCGATCCGCCGCCCGAAGATGCCCGGCAAGCCTGCACTGCGTCCGGCCGCAGCGCGCGCGCCGGCGTTTGTTCCCAACTGCCAGAGATTCCCACCATGACCGCCCCTGACCTGAGCCAGCTCGGCAGCGTCCGCACGGACTGGACCCTGGACGAGGTGCGCGCCATCCACGACGCGCCGTTCAACGACCTGCTGTTCCATGCCCAGCGCGTGCATCGGGCGAATTTCACGGCCAACCGCGTGCAGGTCAGCACGCTGCTGTCGGTCAAGACCGGCGCCTGCCCCGAGGACTGCAAGTACTGCCCGCAGAGCGTCCGCTACGACACCGGGCTCGAGCGCGAGGAGCTGCTGGAGCTGTCGGCGGTGGTCGAGGCGGCGCAGGCCGCGAAGGCGAGCGGCGCCACGCGCTTCTGCATGGGCGCCGCGTACCGCAGCCCCAAGCCGAAGCAGCTCGAGCAGATCAAGCGCGATGGTCGAGGAAGTCCGCGCGCTCGGGCTCGAGACCTGCGCCACGGTCGGCATGCTGACGCCGCAGCAGGCGCGCGAACTGAAGGACGCGGGGCTCGACTACTACAACCACAACCTCGACACCTCGCCCGAGTTCTACGGCGAGATCATCACCACGCGCACCTACCAGGATCGCCTCGACACGCTGCAGGCGGTGCGCGACGCGGGCATCAATGTCTGCTGCGGCGGCATCCTCGGCATGGGCGAGACCGCGGGCGACCGGGTCGTCGCTGCTGCACACGCTGGCCACGCTGCCGCAGCATCCCGAGAGCGTGCCGATCAACCAGCTGGTGCAGGTACAGGGCACGCCGCTGCACGGCCTGCCGGAACTCGATCCGCTCGACTTCGTGCGCGCGATCGCGACCGCGCGCCTGCTGCTGCCGCGGTCGTACGTGCGGCTGTCGGCCGGCCGCACGCGACATGAGCGATGCGGTGCAGGCGCTGTGCTTCCTGGCCGGCGCCAATTCGATCTTCTACGGCGAGCGCCTGCTCACCACGCCCAACCCCGGGCGCAACCACGACGAGCAGCTGTTCGAGCGGCTCGGCATCGAGCCGGAGCCGGCCGCCGCCCACGCCGGCTGAGCTGCGCCGTGCACGAGTTCACGCTGGACATGCGTCGCGTGCGCGAAGTCCCGTGCGCGCGCCGCAGCCACCTGCGATGCCGCCGCCGTGCTGCAGGCGCGCGTGCGCGAAGAGCTGCTCGAGCGGCTCGACGTGCTGCGACTGCAGCCGCAGGTCGTCGTGGACCTGGGCGCCGGCACCGGGACAGGCCACGATCGCACTCAAGCGGCGTTATCCATCGAGCCGCGTGCTGGCGCTCGACCTCGCGCCGCGGATGCTGGTGCAGGCGCGCCGGCGCCAGACCCTGTGGCGCCGTTTCGACCGGGTCGCGGCCGATGCCGCGGCGCTGCCGTTGCGCGACGCGTCGGCCGACATGGTGTTCTCCAACCTGGCGCTGCAGTGGTGCAACGACCCCGACCGCGTGCTGCGCGACTGCCGTCGCGTGCTGCGACCCGGAGGGGTGCTGCACCTCGCGACGCTCGGCCCGGACACGCTGTTCGAGCTGCGGCGCGCCTGGCAGGCCGCCGATCCCGGGCATGTGCACGTCAACCGGTTCATCGACATGCACGACCTGGGCGATGCGCTGGTGCGGGCCGGGTTTGCCGAGCCGGTGCTCGACGTCGAACGCTACACGCTGACTTACGACGACGCGCGGGCGCTGATGCACGACCTGAAGGCGGTCGGCGCGCACAACGCCACCGCGGGACGGGCGCGCGGCCTGACGGGCAAGACGACGCTGGCGCGGATGCTGTCGGCGTACGAGGCATTTCGGCGCGAGGGCAAGCTGCCCGCGACGTACGAGGTTGTTCTTGCGCAAGCCTGGCGTCCGACCGCCTCGCCTCGCCCGCCGGGCCGCGCCGGCGCAGAAGTGACCGTACCGGTCAGCAGCCTGCGTCGACGGTAGAATCAGATTTTATTGATATTAAAGTCATTAAAAGTTAACTATTCTTAGCGCCTTTAAACAGAAAAATTGAATAACATGACGCCAGGCCTGTTCATTACCGGGACCAGTACCGGTGTCGGCAAGACGGCCGTCACCGCGGCGATCCTGCGCTGGTCTCGCGGCCGATGGCGTGCGCGCGGTGGGCTTGAAGCCCATCGCCAGTGGCAGCCAGCGCGCCGGGCCGGACGCCCCGCTGCGCAACGCCGACGCGCTCGAATTGCAGGCGGCTGCCTCGATCGCGCTGCCCTACGACCAGGTCAATCCCTACTGCTTCGAGCCTGCCATCGCACCGCATCTTGCGGCCGCCGAGGCCGGTCGCACGATCACCGTCGAGTCACTGGTCCAGTGGTACGACCGCGTTCCGCCGGGGCCGAGCTGGCGCTGGTCGAAGGCGCCGGCGGCTGGCGTGTGCCGCTGCACCCGCAGGGATTCCTGAGCGACCTGCCCGAAGCACTGGGAGCTTGGAGTCATCCTCGTGGTGGGCACCACGCTCGGCTGCCTGAACCATGCCCGGCTGACGGCGGAAGCGATCCACGCCGGGGGGCGCTGCCCGTGGGTGGGCTGGATCGCCAATGAGGTGGACCCAGCCTTCCAGCGCCGGGCCGAGAACCTGGACACGCTCGAGCGGCTGCTCGGCTCGCCGCCGCTGGCGGTCGCGCCATGGACGGCGGAGCGCTCCTTCTTCGGCAACGCGCGCCTGGAACTCAATGGCGCCGCGCGGCTGCAGCAGGCGTTGCTGGCGGCGGCAGGGCACTAGCCTGTACAGCGGAAGATTCGTCTCCGCCCGAAAATGACCGCCTGTACAGGATGTGCGCGTGCCGCGGCCGCAGGTACATTGCGTGCCTGGGAACCTGCCCGACGCTCTGCTCGCCATGGTCGTCTCCACCTTCGAAGCCAGCCCACCCACCGCGCCCGAGCACCGGATCGAGCTGGCGCCCAATTGCTCGCTGACCCCGCAGTCGGCGCGGGCCTTCGTCGGCGGGCTCGCCTGCGTCACCTTCGCGGTGGCCGGGTTTTTCACGCTGCAGGGCTTGTGGCCCATCCTGCCCTTTGCCGGTCTCGAGATCGGGCTGCTGTGGTGGGCCGTCCGGGCCAGCCTGCGGGCCGGGCAGCAACGGGAACTGATCCTGATTTCCGACGATTCGGTCGTGATCGAGCGCCATGGGGCCACGGGTCCGACCCGAACGGTATTTGCACGTCATTGGGCGACGGTTAAACTGCGCGACCCGCCCGCGGCCCAGCACCCGAGCCGGCTCATGATCGAGTCGCACGGTCGCGGCTGCGAGGTGGGACGTTTCCTCACCGAGGAGGAGCGGCTCGGCCTGGCCGGGCGGCTCCGCCAGCTGGTGGGGCAGTCGAGCGAATCCCCCGCGCTGGATGCCCGGTCGAACTGACCGGCATCACGCGCGGGTCTGGCAGTCGCCCCTCGATGGGCGGCGCCGGTTTCACACTGGAGTTTCGGTAGTGCCAACGAAGACGCTGAAGCAGGCCCTCGGGGCCCTCTCGATGGCGGCCATGGCCGCGTTGTGGTCGACACCGGCCGCGGCGGCGTGGACCCTGAACCTGCGCGAAGGCGTGACCGAACTGAGCCGCGAGATCTACGGCCTGCACATGCTGATCCTGTGGATCTGCGTGATCATCGCCGTCGCCGTGTTCGGCGTCATGATCTATTCGATCGCGACGTTCCGGAAATCGAAAGGCGCGGTCCCGGCCGATTTCGACCACAACACCACGGCCGAGATCGTCTGGACCGTCATCCCGGTGGTGATCCTGGTCGCCATGGCGGTGCCGGCGGCGCGCACGCTGGTCAAGATCGACGACGCCCGCGGCGCCGAAATCACCGTCAAGGCGACGGGCTACCAGTGGAAATGGCAGTACGACTACATCGACGAAGGCGTGGCGTTCTTCTCGACGCTGTCGCAGGCGAGCAATGAGGCGCGCCAGCTCGACTCGGGCGTGGACGTGAACGGCGTGGAGAACTACCTGCTGGACGTCGACCACCCGATGGTCGTCCCGGTCGACACCAAGGTGCGCGTGCTGGTGACCGCGGCGGACGTCATCCACAACTGGTGGGTTCCCGACTTCGGCATGAAGAAGGACGCGATCCCGGGCTTCATCAACGAGCTGTGGTTCAAGGCCGATACGGTCGGCACCTACCGCGGCCAGTGCGCCGAACTCTGCGGCCGCGACCATGGCTTCATGCCGGTGGTCGTGCGTGTCGTCGAGCGGGCCGAGTACGACGCCTGGCTCGCCGAGCAGAAGGCGGCCCGCCAGGCCGCCGCAGCGCCCGCCGCGCAGACCGCGCAGCTGGCCGCCCCGAACGCTGTGACCCAGACGCCGACCGTGCTGGTCGCAAACGCGGAGTAATCGATCAATGAGCACCCAGACTCACGGCCACGCCGCCGCGCACGACCACCACGACGACCACGGCCCGGCCAAGGGCATCATGCGCTGGCTGACGACGACGAATCACAAGGACATCGGCACGATGTACCTGATTTTCAGTCTCGATCATGTTCTTCATCGGCGGCGCGATGGCGCTGGTGATCCGCGCCGAGCTGTTCATGCCCGGCATGCAGCTGGTCGACCCCGGCTTCTTCAACACCATGACCACGGTGCACGCCCTGATCATGGTGTTCGGCGCGGTCATGCCGGCCACGGTCGGCCTTGCCAACTGGATGATCCCGCTGCAGATCGGCGCGCCGGACATGGCGCTGCCGCGCATGAACAACTTCAGCTTCTGGCTGCTGGTGGCGGCGTTCTCGCTGCTGATCCTGTCGCTGTTCATGCCGGGCGGCGGCCCCGCGGCCGGCTGGACCCTGTACCCGCCGCTGGTGCTGCAGACCGGCGACGCGTTCCCGCTCGCGATCTTCGCGATTCACCTCGCCGGCGCCTCGTCGATCATGGGCGCGATCAACATCATCGTCACGATCATGAACCTGCGCGCGCCGGGCATGGGCCTGCTGAAGATGCCGCTGTTCGTCTGGACGTGGCTGATCACGGCCTACCTGCTGATCGCCGTCATGCCGGTGTTTGCCGGCGCGGTGACCATGCTGCTGACCGACCATTTCTTCAACACCACGTTCTTCGCCGCGGCCGGCGGCGGCGACCCGGTGCTGTACCAGCACATCTTCTGGTTCTTCGGGCATCCCGAGGTCTACATCATGATCCTGCCCGCGTTCGGGATCGTGTCGGAGATCATCCCGGCGTTCTCGCGCAAGAAGCTGTTCGGCTACGACGCGATGGTGTATGCCACCGCCTCGATCGCGTTCCTGTCGTTCATCGTCTGGGCGCACCACATGTTCACCGTGGGCATGCCGCTCGCGGGCGAGATGTTCTTCATGCTCAGCACGATGCTGATCGCCGTGCCGACGGGCGTGAAGGTGTTCAACTGGACCGCGACGATGTGGAAGGGCTCGCTGACGTTCGAGCCGCCGATGCTGTTCGCGCTCGCGTTCCTGTTCCTGTTCACCATCGGCGGTTTCTCCGGCCTGATGATGGCCATCGCGCCGGTCGACTTCCAGTATCACGACACGTACTTCATCGTCGCGCACTTCCATTACGTGCTGGTGCCGGGCGCAGTGTTCGCGATCATGGCCGGCGTCTACTACTGGCTGCCGAAGTGGACGGGGCACATGTACGACATGAAGCTCGCCAACCTGCACTTCTGGATGTCCGCGATCTTCGTCAACGTGCTGTTCTTCCCGCAGCACTTCCTGGGCCTGGCGGGCATGCCGCGCCGCATCCCGGACTACTCGACGCAGTTCGCGGACTGGAACATGGTCTCGTCGATCGGCGCGTTCGGCTTCGGCCTGTCGCAGCTGCTGTTCGTCTACATCATCATCAAGTGCGCGCGGGGCGGTACCCGGGCCACGGCGCAGGTGTGGGACGGCAAGATGGAAGGTCTCGAGTGGACGGTGCCGTCGCCGGCGCCGTATCACACCTTCGACGTGGCCCCGGTCGTCAAGTGACCGGGACCCGTCGTTGCACGCCATGACCGAGCAGGATCCGAGCCTGGCGCAGCGCCGCCGCATCCGCCGCACGGCGCTCCTGCTGGCGGCGGTCGCGCTCGCCATCTATGTCGCCTTCATCGCCTCGGGCGTGATGAAGGCGCAGGGCTGACGGCCGCCGCATGAGCAGCACCGTCCATCCCGCCGGACGCCCGGGCGACCGCTCGCTGACCCGCAGCCTGCTGGTCATGGTGGCGGGCAGCTTCGCCTTCGGCTTCTTGCTGGTGCCGCTCTACGACGTGATCTGCGAGGCCGCCGGCATCCGCGTCAACGACACGCCGTCCGCGATCCAGGCCTCCAGCGCCGGTGTCGGCCGCGAGGTCACGCTGGAGTTCATGTCGATGATCCCGGACGGCAGCGCGTTCGAGCTCACGCCCGAGACGCGCTCGATGAAGCTGCAGCCGGGCAAGCTGTACGAGGCCAGGTTCCTGGTGCGGAGCCGCGCCGACGTGCCGGTGGTGGCGCAGGCCATCCCGAGCGTCGCGCCGTCGACGAGCTGCAAAGTACCTGCAGAAGACCGAGTGCTTCTGCTTTACGCCGCAGACCTTCGCCGCGGCCGAGCAGCGGGAGTTCACGGTGCGCTTCATCGTGTCCCCCGACCTGCCGCAGGAAGTGGACCGCATGACGCTGGCTTATTCGATGTACACGGTGCCGCAAGGCTGACCGTGCCTGGTTTCACTTAGAGAGGCATATGCCCATGGCTCACGCTCACACCGCGCCCGACGCGGGGAAGTACTACATCCCCCACGGCAGCAAATGGCCCATCGTCGGCTCGGTCTCGCTGTTCACGATGATGCTCGGCGCCGCCGCGCTGCTGAACGGCGTGAACATCGCGCCGTTCATCTTCTGGGCGGGCTTCGCGGCCGTGCTGTACATGTTCTACGGCTGGTTCGGCACCGTGATCGGCGAGAACCAGGCGGGCATGTACAACGCCGGCGTCGACCGTTCCTTCCGCATGGGGATGATGTGGTTCATCTTCTCGGAAGTGATGTTCTTCGCCGCGTTCTTCGGCGCGCTGTACTACGCCCGCAACCTGTCGGTGCCCTGGCTCGGCGGAGAAGGCAGCCGCTACCTCAGCAACCTGCTGCTGTGGCCCGGTTTCGAGTCGGCCTGGCCCACCAATGGCCCGGCGGCGGTCGGCGGCGCGTTCGACACGATTCCGGCATTCGGGCTGCCGGCGATCAACACCGCGATCCTGCTGCTGTCCGGCGTGACGATCACGATCGCGCACCATGCGCTCAGGGAAAACAAGCGCGGCCAGCTGAAGATCTTCCTCGCGGCCACGTTCCTGCTGGGCTTCGCGTTCGTCGGCCTGCAGGCCGAGGAGTACATGCACGCCTACCACGAGCTGAACCTGACGCTCGGCAGCGGCGTCTATGGCTCGACGTTCTTCATGCTGACCGGCTTCCACGGCCTGCACGTCACGCTGGGCGCGATCATGCTGGTGGTGATCTGGCTGCGCGTCATGAAGGGCCACTTCACGCCGCAGCAGCATTTCGCGTTCGAGGGCGTGGCCTGGTACTGGCACTTCGTCGACGTGGTCTGGCTCGGCCTGTTCATCTTCGTCTACTGGCTCTGACGGCGGGGCCGGCGGCATCCGCCGGCGGCCGTTGGCCGGAACGCGAAAAGGCCGGCATCGCCGGCCTTTTCTTTGCGCCCTTGCTGCGGGCAACGGCCTGTTCAACGCACGTGGTGCGGCGCGATCAGGCCCATCGACCAGGCGACAAAAAGCAGGATGAACAGCGCGACCGACAGTACGATGCGAACGGTGAGCGCGTTGACCATCTTTTTCGACTTACCTTCATCCCTGACCAGGTGGAAGAGACCGGTGAACAGGCTCAGGATGATGGCAATCAGTACCGCGACGATGAGTAGCTTGATGATCATGGCCGTTCCGGCTGCAGCGCAGGGAACAGTATAAATGAGCCTGCGGATCGGCCGCCGCGAGTTCGCGCCGCGCGCGTGGGCGGTGGCCGCGACGCTGGTCGTGGTCGCCGCGTGTGTCGCGCTCGGCGGCTGGCAACTGCGCCGCGGCCAGGAAAAGCAGGCGCTGGTCGCCGCGTTCGCGCGCGGCACGGCAACGAGCGTCGAGTTGCAGGACGCGGTCACGGTCGACGGGCTGCCGCGCTATCAGCACGTGCGCGCCACCGGGACCTACGACACGACCCGCCAGGTCCTGATCGACAACATGCCGTCGCAGGCAGGCAAGCCCGGTTACCGCGTGCTGACGCCGTTCCGCCGCGACGACAGCGACACGCTGCTGCTGGTGGATCGCGGCTGGGTGCCGCTCGGCGCCTCGCGGTCGGTCTTGCCGGCGGTATTCGTGTCGCCCGGGCACCGCGCCGTGTCCGGAAGACTGGATACGCTGCCGGAACCCGGCGTCCGGGTCGGCACGGCCGGCGTGCCGGGCGATCGCAGCTGGCCGCGGGTGCTCAATTTTCCACGGCAGCAGGACGTCGAGCAGGCGCTCGGCGAGCGCGTCGAATCGCGCATCGTGCTGCTCGACCCGGCCGCGCCCGACGGCTTCGAGCGCGCCTGGCGACCGGCGATGCGCTTCGGCCCCGAGCGGCACCTGGGATACGCGATCCAGTGGTTCGCGCTTGCGCTGGCCGTGCTGGTCGCGTTTGTTGCACTGAGCCTGCGTCGGCGCGACGACGCAGCGGACACCACGACGACGGATTCCACGCCATGAATGCACCCCGGGAAGACCTGCAGCAACGGCGCGGGCGGCGCCAGCTGCTGTTGCTCGCCGCCCTGTTCTTCGTGCCGCTCGCCATCGCGTTCTGGCTCTATTACGGCGGGTCGGGCTGGCGGCCGGTCGGCGGCACCAACAAGGGCGACCTGGTCGATCCCGCCGTGCCGCTGCCGGAGGTCGCGCTGGTACGGCCGGACGGCGGCGCCACCGCGACGGATTTCCTGCGGGGCAAGTGGACTGTCGCCTACCTGGGCGATGGCGCCTGCGACGAGCGCTGCCGCAAGGCGCTGTACCTCTCACGACAGACCCGCATTGCGCTCAACAAGGACATGGACCGGGTGCAGCGCGTGTTCCTCGCGACCAGCCCGGACATCGACGCCCGGTTCATCGCGACGGAACATCCAGACCTGCAGCTGGCGCTGGTCGGCGCCGATGAGGGGTCGCAGGCGCTGCTCGCGGCCTTTCCGGCGCTGGACGGCATTGCGCCCGCCGCTGCCGGGCGCCTGTACCTGATCGACCCGCTCGGCAACCTCGTGCTGAGCTATGCCGCGTCGGCGCCGGACAAGGCGCTGCTCACGGACATCAAGAAACTGCTCAAGCTGTCCCACATTGGTTGACCGCCCATGAAGTCATCCCGCCTCACGACGTTTCGCCGGCTCTGCCTCCTCGGCACGATCGTCGCGTTCTGCGTGATCGTGCTCGGCGCCTACGTGCGCCTGAGCCATGCCGGCCTTGGCTGTCCCGACTGGCCCGGTTGTTACGGCCACCTGACGGCCGGCCAGGCGGCCGAGAACCACCAGGCCGTCAATGCCGCCTTTCCCGAGCGACCGATCGAGTACGAAAAGGCGCTGAAGGAAATGCTGCACCGCTATCTCGCGACCGCGCTCGGCATGCTGATCCTGGTCATCGCCGCGCTCGCCTGGCGCAACCGGCGCGATGCGCAGCAGCCGGTCGGGCTGCCGCTGGCGACGGTCGCGCTGGTGATCTTCCAGGGCCTGCTCGGCATGTGGACCGTGACGCTGCTGCTGAAACCGGCGATCGTCTCCGCGCACCTGCTCGGCGGGCTCACGACGATGTCGTTGCTGTGGTGGATGTCGCTCACCACGCAACGGCGCTCGCGACCCGCGGGTGAAGGCCGGCTGCGCCGCTGGGCGCTGGTCGGCGCCGTGGTGCTCGGCCTGCAGATCCTGCTCGGCGGCTGGGTCAGCACCAATTACGCGGCGGTGGCCTGCCCCGACTTCCCGACCTGCCAGCGTTCCTTCTGGCCGCAGATGGATTTCAGGGACGCCTTCGTGCTGTGGCGCGGCCTCGGCATCGACTACGAGGGCGGGGTGCTCGATCACCCTGCGCGCGTCGCCATTCATTACACCCACCGGCTGGGCGCCGTGATCGCGGCCGCCGTGCTGGGCTTCGTCGCCTGGCAGGCGCTGCGCCGCGGCCAGTCGCGGGGCGTGCGCATGGCGGGCGGCGCGCTCGCGGCCGCGCTCGTGGCCCAGCTGCTGGTCGGGCCGGTGATGGTCCTCGCCACGTTCCCGTTGTCGCTGGCCACGGCCCACAATGCCGTCGCGGCGCTGCTGGTCCTGGCCATGGTGGCCCTGCTGCGCTTCCTGTTCCCGCAGCGCGGCTCCTCACTGTACTGAACGGCCGCAGGCGCCGCGCAGCCTGGCGGGTAGCGCGGGCCGGCCGCGCCGCGGGGCGGTACAATGCCCGCCCTCATGAACCCCGCCAGCCCCCCGATCGCCCCCACCGCCGTCGCCAGCTGGCGGGATTACTACGAGCTGGGCAAGCCGCGCGTGGTCGCGTTGATCGTCTTCACGGCGGTCGTCGGCATGTTCCTGGCCGTGCCGGGCCTGCCGCCCTGGCAGGCCCTGCTCTACGGCACGCTCGGCATCGGGCTCGCGGCGTCGAGCGCCGCCGCCATCAACCATGTCGTCGACCGCAAGTTCGACGAGAAGATGGCGCGGACGATGAACCGGCCGATCCCCACCGGTCATGTCACGACCCGGCAGGCGCTCGCCTACGCCGGATTCATCGGTGTCGTATCGATGATCGTGCTGTGGTGGCTGGTGAACCCGCTCACCGCGGTGCTGACGTTCCTGTCGCTGATCGGCTACGCGGTGCTCTACACCGTATGGCTCAAGCACGTGACGCCGCAGAACATCGTGATCGGCGGCGCGGCCGGCGCGGCGCCGCCGGTGCTCGGCTGGACGGCCGTGACCGGCTCGGCCGATCCGCATTCACTGCTGCTGTTCCTGATCATCTTCGCCTGGACGCCGCCGCACTTCTGGGCGCTGGCCATTGCGCGCCGCAAGGATTACGCGAAGGCCGGGATCCCGATGCTGCCGGTCGCGTACGGCGTCGAATTCACGCAGCTGCACATCCTGCTGTACACGATCCTGCTGTTCATCGTGACCCTGCTGCCCTACCTCACGGGCATGAGCGGGCTGCTCTACCTGGTGGCCGCCGTGGCGCTCGGCGTCGTGTTCATGCGTTACGCCATCGCGATGCGCCGACCCGACGCGCCGGACCAGCTGCACATGCAGGCGTTCCGCTACTCGATCAACTACCTGATGCTGCTGTTCGCGGCACTGCTGATCGACCACTACCTGCCGATCCGCCCCTGACGCCGCGATGGCGGGCCGCTCCAAGCATTTTGCCGCGCCGCTGCTGCTGGCCGTGATCACCGGCCTGATCGTCTATGTCTCGCTGTTTCCCTTCCGCTTCGTCGCCGATGGCCCCGGGCTCGCGGAGGCGCTGCGCTCGCTGAGCTGGGCCCGCGCCGGCCGCGGCGACATGTTCAACAACCTGCTGCTGTATGCGCCGTTCGGCTTCTGTGTCGCGCTGCTGGTCGAACCGCGCTGGGGTCGCGTGGCCGGGATCGTGGCCGGGACGCTGCTCGGCGCGGCGCTGTCGCTCAGCCTGGAGGTGCTGCAGGCCTCGGTCGCGGTCCGCGTGTCGAGCCTGCGCGACCTGTCGCTGAACACGGCGGGATCGCTGCTCGGCGCCCTGCTCGGCACCGTCTTCCACGCGCTCGGCAGCCGTGTCTCGCCCCAGGGCGCTCCACGCAGCCGCTCCGCGTTCGTCGCGATGTCGATCCTGGTGCTGTGGCTGCTGGAGCGGCTGTGGCCGCTGCTGCCGGACCCCGGGCTGCGCCAGTTGAAGCGCGCGGTGCGGCCGCTGCTGACGCCGCACATCGAGTGGCTGGCGCTGGCGGGCTTCTTCGTCGGCTGGCTGGTCGTCGCGCAGGTCGTGTTCGGCCTGGTCAAGCGGCAGCGCGCGATGGACGCGTTCCTGATCGTGATCGCGACAGTGCTGGTCGGCCGCACCTTCGTCGCCGGCAGCACGCTCGACGTGGCCGAGATCGCGGCCATCGCGCTGCTGTTGCCGCTGCTGGTGCCGCTCAGCCGGCTCGAGGACGGCATGCGTTCGACGCTGGTCGCACGTGCTGCTGGGCGTCTGGCTGGCCTGGGCGGCCGTGCGGCCCCTGCTCGACGGCGCACCCGTCGACCGCGGCAGGCCTGCCCGGGCTGCGCGAGATGCTGTTGCGCAACGTGCCGCCACCGCCGCTGCTGGCCAACAAGGCCTTCAGCTACCTCGCGCTCGGCTGGCTGCTGACGGGCGCCGGCCTGGTGCCGCACGTTGCGGCCGGCATGATCGTGCTGTTCGTGCTGCTGCTGACGATGCTGCAGGTCGGTGCGCCGGCGCCGGCCTACGGCTGGGTCGACTTAGCTGTCGCCTGCCTGGCTGGCTGGATCGTCGCGCGCTGGATGCCGCGGGCATGACCTCGCCCGCCGTGTCGCTATCCGCGCGGCAGCTTTCTTCGCATGTACTCGTTGACCGCATGCAGCTGACCCGGGCCGTGTCCGGCACACTGCAGGCTTCGGATCGATAGTGCCAGGCGAGCAGCTCATGGTGCAGACCCGGCTCGGGGTCTGGCGCGTTGCCATGGTCCATGACGTACCTCTGCGTCTGCAATCACGATCAGCGGTGATTGCGACCGCGCCGCGGTCGTCGCTGACCGCCAGACATCGACCTGGCAGCGAGCCGCGCCACGGCGGCGTAGCCACGTACTTCGTCCGCCACCGGCACAGTCCGAACTTGCGTATCCAGAGGTTGGCGCTTCGGCAACTCTTCCGCGTCGCCCCTGTGTACCGGCACAGCGTGAGCGGCACGCGTCGGTCGAGGATAGCTGGCTGTTTCGCCCAGACTGGCGGCCGCGGCGCGCTCGCCTGGCGGGTCCGCACCGGCCGGCTGCTACGCTGCAGCAGACGTCGATGTACGACCCGTTCGAGGCTCGACGAAGCGCGCAGCCTTCATGCCGAGGGCCTTCGCCTTGCGAGTTCACTCGCACTCGATGCCGGCCTTCCGGACGTCCGCGGGCTAGATGCACGCAAAGCGCGTTGGACAGCGCAGATTCTCGGACTGACATCAGCGCCAGATGCGGCAGGTCACCTGCGGCTGAGTCGAGCGCCGGCGGCGAGCCGCGAGGCGTTACCCGCGGTCTCCCAGCACGTCGGTGCGCGTGATCGAGATCTTTTCGACCAGACATGGCTGGCATCACGCTCGAGTACCGATCAGGGCCGTCATCAGCTCGGTGATCGCGAGGCGATCGCGTGCGACGACCGTCTCGCAGCCGTGCCGGCCGAGCGCCTTCGAGCCGAATCCTCGACCACGTAGAACGCGTTAGCAGCGCAGTTCACGGCATTGCCGGCGACGCGTCCGTACTCGGCTCGCCAGTGCTCGCCGCGAGCGGAGCCAGCCCTGCCAGCAGGCGGCACCGCCGCCAGGCAGCGGATATTCATGTGTCGCGCTACCCACCCCTGCGTTGCCGAGCCGGCGTCCCGAGGGGGCATGCGCGTTCGGTCGACGTCGACCTGAACTGGGATTACCGGCCAGGACCACCAAAGCGGCGAGCACGTGCACGCAGGCGCGACGCTGACGGGCGGGTGCATGACATACGTCCCCGGCGATTCGATCGCATGCGCTGGCTCCAGGTCGGCACGCAGGCGGCGGCCTTACATTACGCGAGGCCGCGGCCGACTCCTGTAGAATTCGCGATCCTTCCCGATGGACGTTTCCCACATCCTTGCGCCGCTGAACGACGCGCAGCGGCAGGCAGTGACTGCGCCGCTGCTGCCGACGCTCGTGCTGGCCGGCGCCGGCAGCGGCAAGACCCGCGTCCTGACGCACCGCGTCGAGTGGCTGGTGCAGGTCGAGGGCGTCTCGCCGCACGGGATCCTTGCCGTCACCTTCACCAACAAGGCCGCGGCCGAGATGCGCCACCGCATCGAGACCCAGCTCGGGCTGCCGTCGGCGCCGCTCTGGATCGGCACCTTCCACGGCATCTGCCACCGCCTGCTGCGCATGCACTGGCGCGAGGCCGGGCTGCCGCAGGGTTTCCAGATCCTGGACGGCGAGGACCAGCAGCGCCTGGTCAAGAAGCTCATCAAGGGACTGGGGCTCGACGACACCCGCTGGGTGCCGAAGGAAGTCACCTGGTTCATCAACGCGCAGAAGGACGAGGGCCTGCGGCCGCAGCACCTGAAGGACGACGGCGACCCGACGCGGCGCCAGCTGATCAAGCTGTATGCCGCGTACGAGGAGGCCTGCCGCCGCAACGGCGTGGTCGACTTCGCCGAGCTGCTGCTGCGCAGCTACGAGATCCTGCGCGAGGTGCCGGGACTCGGCGACCACTACCGCGCGCGCTTCCGGCACGTGATGGTCGACGAGTTCCAGGACACCAACACGATCCAGTACAACTGGATGAAGACGCTGGTGGGCAGCGTCAGCGTGCCGTACGTCGTCGGCGACGACGACCAGTCGATCTACCGCTGGCGCGGCGCGCGGGTCGAGAACCTGCAGCAGTACCGCAAGGACTTCAACGACGTGCAGCTGTTCCGGCTCGAGCAGAACTATCGCTCGACCGGCAACATCCTCGACGCCGCCAACGCCATCATCGGCAACAACAGCGGCCGCATCGGCAAGAAGCTCTGGACCAGCGAGGGCAAGGGCGCGCCGATCCGCCTGTTCCGCGCCTGGAACGAGCGCGACGAGGCCGAGTTCGTCGTCAACAAGATCCGCGAGTGGATCGCGCGCGGCGGCAAGCGGGCCGACAACGCCATCCTCTATCGCTCCAACGCGCAGTCGCGGGTGTTCGAGGAATACCTGCTTTCGGCGCGCATTCCCTACCGCGTGTACGGCGGCCTGCGCTTCTTCGAGCGCCAGGAAATCAAGGACGCGCTGGCCTACCTGCGGCTGATCTCCAACCGCGACGACGACGCCTCGTTCGAGCGCGTGGTGAACCTGCCGACGCGCGGCATCGGCGCGCGCACGCTCGAAGTGCTGCGGGCGCACTCGCGCGCGCAATTCGAAGTCGATGTGGCAGTCGGCGTTCGAGTGCAACGACGAACTCGGTTCCAAGGCCGTGGCGAGCCTGCACGCTTTCCTGACGCTGGTCGAGAAGCTCGACGCCGAGACCCGCGGCCTGCCGCTGCACGAGCAGGTCGACCACGTGATCCAGGCGAGCGGCCTGGCCGGGCATTACCAGAAGGACAAGGCCGACAAGGGCGAGGCGCGGCTCGAGAACCTCGAGGAACTCGTCAGCGCCGCCCGCGGCTTCGAGCCCGAGGACACCGACATGCCGCCGCTGATGGCGTTCCTGTCGCACGCGGTGCTCGAGTCGGGCGAGGGCCAGGCCGAGGAGTGGGAGGACTGCGTGCAGATGATGACGCTGCACTCGGCCAAGGGCCTCGAGTTTCCGGTGGTCTTCCTCTGCGGCATGGAAGACGGCCTGTTCCCGCACCAGCGGTCGATCATGGACGTGCACGGGCTCGAGGAAGAGCGCCGGCTCTGCTACGTGGGGTGCACGCGCGCGATGCGGCAGCTCTACGTCACCTACGCCGAGCAGCGGCGCATGCATGGCGTCGACAGTTTCGGCGCGCCGTCACGCTTCATTGCCGAGATCCCGGCCGAACTGGTCGAGGAAGTCCGGCCGAAGGTGCAGGTGTCGCGGCCGACCTACACGCCGCAGGCCCGGTCCGGCTGGCCGTCCGCCCCGCCGCGGCCGTCGGCCACCCCCCTGTCCATGAGCGGCAAGCGGTTCCAGGACGAGGCGGCCCCGGGCGGCCTCAAGCTGGGGCAGCGGGTGCGCCACGGCAAGTTCGGGGACGGGGTGGTCCTGAGCCTCGAAGGCCAGGGCGCCCATGCCCGGGTACAGGTAAATTTCGAGCGGCAGGGCACCAAGTGGCTCATGCTCGGCTATGCCAATCTCGAGGCGGTCTGACTCGCGCTAGAATGCCGCGCTGCCCGACGGGACCAGAAACTTGAAAATCATCATCCTCGGGGCCGGCCAGGTGGGCCGGACGGCGGCCTACCACCTGGCCCGCGAAGAGGCGAACGACGTCACGGTCGTCGACACCGACGAAGCCCTGCTGCGCGACCTGCAGGACCGCATCGACATCCGCACCGTGCAGGGCAACGGGGCCAGTCCGCGCACGCTCGAGACGGCCGGCGCGCGCGATGCCGACATGCTCGTCGCGCTGACCAACAGCGACGAAACCAACATGGTCGCCTGCCACGTGGCGTGGACCCTGTTCGGCACCAAGACCAAGATCGCGCGCATCCGCTCGCGCGACTACACCAAGCAGCCGAGCCTGTTCGTCTCGACCGAGCCGCCCGAGGCTCCGCCGCCGCAGCTGCCCGGGTTCGCGGTCGACATGTACCTGAGCCCGGAGCAGTCGGTCACCGCCTACATCGAGCGCCTGATCCGCTATCCGGGCGCGCTGCAGGTGGTCGACTTCGCCGACGGCAAGGTGCGCCTGGTCGGCCTCAAGGCGCTGCAGGGCGGCGCGCTCGTCAACCGGCCGATCCGCGAGCTGAAGTCGCACATGCGCAACGCCGAGGCCCGGGTGGCCGCGATGTACCGCGACAACGAGGCGATCGAGCCGGACGGCGACACCGTGATCCAGGACGGCGACGAGGTGTTCTTCGTCGCCGCCACCCAGGACATCCGCGCCGTGATGAAGGAAATGCAGCGGCTCGAGGACCCGGTCAAGCGGGTCGTGATCGCCGGCGGCGGCAACATCGGCTTCCGCCTGGCGCAGACGCTCGAGGAAGAGAACCAGGTCAAGGTGATCGAGCGCGACTCGAAGCGCGCGCGCAAGATCTCGGAGCAGCTGCGCAACTCGATCGTGCTGGTCGGCGATGCCGCCGACGAGGAACTGCTGGTCGAGGAGAACATCGACAGCGTCGACGTGTTCTGCGCGCTGACCAACTCGGAAGAGGCCAACATCCTGTCCGCGATGCTGGCGAAGCGGCTCGGCGCGCGCCGGGTGATGGCCCTGATCAGCCGGCCGGCCTATGCCGACCTGACGCAGAAAGGCTCGATCGACGTCGCGATCTCGCCGCAGACCGTGACGATCGGCTCGCTGCTCGCCTACGTGCGCCGCGGCGACGTGGTGCAGGTGCACTCGCTGCGCCGCGGCGCCGCCGAGGCGATGGAGACGATTGCCCACGGCCTGCGCGGCGGCAAGGTGGTCGGCCGGCCGATCGAGGACATCAAGCTGCCGGATGGCGCGAAGATCGTGACCCTGGTGCGCGGCGAGCAGCGTGATCATGGCGCACCACGACACCGTGATCGAAAACGGCGATCACGTGATCCTGTTCCTGTCGGACAAGCGGCACGTGGAGCAGGTCGAGCGCCTGTTCCAGAACTGAGCCCGGCACCGGCCGACACACCGCCCCGATGCTTGCCGTCATCAACGTCCTCGGGTCGATGCTGATGCTGTTCAGCGTCACCTACCTGCTGCCGATCGCGACGTCGCTGATCTACCGGGACGGCATGCTGCTCGACTTCGTCTATGCGGCCCTGATCTCGATCGCCGCCGGCGGCGTGATGGTCGGCGTCACGCAGCGGCACAAGCGCGAGCTGCGCTCACGCGACGGGTTCCTGCTGGTGACGCTGGCATGGGTGTTCATGTCGGCGATCGCGACCGTGCCGCTGATGATCGCGCTGCCCGGCCTGAGCTTCACGGACGCGTTCTTCGAGACGATGTCCGGGCTCAGCACCACCGGCGCCACGGTGCTCACCGGCCTCGACTCGATGGCGGAATCGCTCAACATGTGGCGCGCGTCGCTGCACTGGTTTGGCGGCATGGGCATCATCGTGCTGGCGGTGGCGATCCTGCCGCTGCTCGGCGTCGGCGGCATGCAGCTGTACAAGGCCGAGACGCCGGGCCCGGTCAAGAACGAGAAGCTGACGCCGCGCATCACGCAGACCGCCAAGGCGCTGTGGGTGGTGTACCTGCTGATCACCGTGCTCGGTGTGCTGGCGCTGAAGCTCGCCGGCATGAACTGGTTCGACGCCGTGTTCCATTCGTTCTCGACCGTGTCGCTGGGCGGCTTCTCGAACTACGACGCCAGCATCGCGCATTTCGACTCGCTGGCGATCGAGCTCGTGCTGATCACGTTCATGCTGGTTTCGGCGCTGAACTTCTCCCGCCACTTCATCGCCTGGCAGCAGAAGAGCCTGCGCACGTATCTCAAGGACGTCGAGGCGGGCGCGATGCTGCGGCTGGTCGGCACCGGCATCGCCGGCGTCACGCTCTACGTCTGGATGCAGGGCGTGTATCCGGACTTCCTGACGTCGCTGCGCCACGTCGCCTTCAACCTGGTCGCCTTCGCCACCACCTGCGGCTTCGTGACGCAGGACTACGCCGCCTGGCCGGTGTTCGCGCCGATGGTGATCGTGATGCTCTCCTGCTACACCTGCAACACGGGCTCGACCGGCGGCGGCATCAAGATGTTCCGCACCCTGGTGCTGCTGCAGGCAGGCGAGCCGCGAGCTGATGCTGCTGGTGCACCCGCAGGCAGTGACGCCGGTGAAGATCCGCGGCCAGGTCGTCGCCAACAAGATCGTCTTTGCCGTGCTGGCCTTCGTCGTGCTGTACTTCGGCACGGTCGTGACGCTCACGTTCATGCTGCTGGCGAGCGGCATGGACTTCATCAGCGCGTTCACGGCGATCATTGCGACGATCAACAACGCGGGTCCCGGCCTCGGCGTCGTCGGGCCGGCCAGCAACTACCAGGGCCTGACCGACTTCCAGACCTGGGTTTGCTCGCTGGCGATGCTGCTCGGGCGCCTGGAGATCTTTTCGGTGCTGGTGCTGCTGACGCCCACTTTCTGGCGCAAGTGAGCGGGGAGCGATGGCGAAGCACAGGTTGAAGGCGAAGACCCGGCGGCAACTGCAGCGCGGCGTGGCCGTGCTCGCCCTGCTGCTGCTGCTGGTCGCGATCGTGGTCGTGTTCGTGCTCGACCGGCGGGTCACGCAGCAGTTCGAGGGCCGGCGCTGGACCTTGCCGGCGCGCGTCTATGCGCAGCCGCTCGAGCTGTACGTGGGCCTCGACCTTTCCTCCGCGCGCCTCGCGCAGGAGCTCGGGCGCCTGGGCTATATCGCGGCGACGCCGGTCGACCGGCCCGGCACCTATCGCCGCAAGGGCGATACGGTCGACGTCTTCGTGCGCGAGTTCCGCTTCCCGGACGAGACGCAGGCCGCGCAGAAGCTGCGGATCGGCTTCGATGGCGAGGCCGTCACCACGCTTGCCGACGCGCAGGGTGGCGACGTGCCCGTGTACCGGCTCGATCCGCTGCTGATCGGCAGCATTTTCCCGATCCACGGCGAGGACCGGATCATCGTCGCGCCCGAGGAGGTGCCGCCGCTGCTGCCGGCGGCGCTCAAGGCCGTCGAGGACCGCAAGTTCGACACGCACCACGGCGTCAATCCGCTCGCGATCCTGCGCGCGCTGTTCGTCAACGTGCGCGCGGGCCAGGTGGAGCAGGGCGGCAGCACGCTGACGCAGCAGCTGGTCAAGAGTTACTTCCTCGACAGCCGGCGCACGCTGCGGCGCAAGGCCGAGGAAGCGGTCATGGCGTTCATTCTCGAGTCGCGTTTCGAGAAGGCGGACATCATGAACGCCTACATCAACGAGATTTACCTGGGCCAGGACGGGCGCCGCGCCGTGCATGGCTTCGGCCTGGCGAGCCAGTTCTACTTCGGCAAGCCACTGCGCGAGCTGTCGTTGCCCGAGATCGCGCTGATGGTGGCGATCGTGCGCGGGCCCTCGTACTACGATCCGCGCCGGCACGAGGAACGCGCGCTCGAGCGCCGCAACCTGGTGCTGAAGGTGCTGGCCGAGCAGGGCGTCATCGAGCCCGACGAGGCCGCCCGCGCCGCCAGGGCGCCGCTGGGCGTCACCGAGAACGCCGGTCGCTCGGCCAGCTATTTCCCTGCGTTCCTCGACCTGGTGCGACGGCAGTTGCGCGAGGACTACCAGGAGCAGGCGCTGACCGAGGCGGGCCTCACGGTGTTCGGCACGCTCGACCCGCTGCTGCAGGAGAAGGCCGAGCGGTCACTGGCGGACGAGCTTGCGCGGCAGGACGAGTCCGGCCGCAAGGCTGCGCGCGGTCTCGAGGGCGCAATGGTCGTGACGACGCCGCAGACCGGCGAGGTCGTGGCCGTGGTCGGCGGGCGCCGCGCATCGTTCGACGGCTTCAATCGCGCGCTCGACATGCAGCGGCCGATCGGCTCGCTGGCGAAGCCGATGGTGTACCTGGCGGCGCTGCAGTCGGGCCGTTACACGCCGGCGTCCGTGGTGATGGACGAGCCGGTCGAGCTCAAGCTCGAGAGCGGCGACGTCTGGAAGCCGCAGAACTACGACAAGAAGGTGCACGGCCCGGTCACGCTGCTGCGCGGCCTGACGCAGTCCTACAACCTGGCAACGGTCAACCTGGGTCTCGACGTGGGGCTGGGCCCGGTGGCAAAGACCTACGTGGAACTCGGCCTGGACGAGGCGCCGCCGAAGTACGCGTCGATCACGCTCGGCACGGCGCAGCTGAATCCGCTGCAGGTCGCGCAGATGTACAACACCATCGCCAATGGCGGGTTCCGTTCGCCGCTGCGCGCCGTGCGCGCGGTGATCGACGAGTCGGGCAAGCCGCTCAAGGCGCCGCAGCTGGAACTCGGCGAGGGCGTGCCGGCGGACGCCGTCTACACGCTCGGCCGCATGCTGATCGAAGTGTTCGAGCGCGGCACCGCGCGGCCGGCCCGCAAGTCGCTGCCGCAGGGCCTGGTCGTCGCCGGCAAGACGGGCACCTCGAACGACTATCGCGACAGCTGGTTCGCCGGCTTCTCCGGCGGCCACCTGATCGTCGTGTGGATGGGACACGATGACAATGCGCCCACCGGCCTGACCGGTACGTCCGGGGCGTTGCAGGCCTGGACGCGGCTGATGGGATCGATCTCGACCACCTCGTTCGAGCCGCTGCTGCCGGAATCGGTCGAGGACCGCTGGATCGATTTCTACTCCGGGCTGGAAACCTCGCCCTACTGCTCGGGCTCGGCAGTCAGCATGCCGTTCGAGGTCGGGACCGTGCTGACGCCGGATCCGGCCTGCCCGCCGAACATCTCGGCCGAGGAAGGCGCGCTGCTGCTGCCCGCGCCCCCCGTGGCGGAGGACGACGGCACCAACACCGAGACGCCGCCCGCCGGGCAGACGAATCCGCCTTGATCTGCTGCGCGGACGGGCCGGACAATCCCGGTCCGAGGTATCCCATGCGCCTGCCGCCGCGACTGTTCGTCCTGCTCGCCTTGCTCGCCGCCACGGGATGCACCCTGCAACCGTTCCAGTCCGCGCCCCCGCCCACCGGCGGCAAGCCGGCCGCAGGCGGCCAGGGGCCCATCATCCCCGAGCCGCCCACGGTATCGTCGACGATGCCGGCCGAGCCCGTCATCCAGGCACCCGCGCCGTCCATTCCCGTGCCCAGGGAACGGCCCAAGGTTGCCCCGGCGAGCCTGAGTCCGGCCAGCAAGGCCCTGGTGTCGCAGGCGCAGACCCAGCGCAGCAAGGGCGACCTGCCCGGTGCGGCGACCACGCTCGACCGGGCGCTGCGGATCGAACCCAGCAATCCCCTGCTCTGGATCGAGATGGGTCGCCTGCGGATGGATCAGCGCAATTACGCGCAGGCGGAGGCCATGGGCCGCAAGGCTTTGTCGATGGCGGTGGGCGATGGCCGCACGCAGTCGGCCGCGTGGGTGCTGATCGCGGATTCGCTGCGCGCGCGCGGCAAGAATCCGCAGGCCGAAGAGGCTATGGAGCGCTCAAGAGAGGCGGTTCTGCGATAGATTCTCTATTTGCCTCATTTTTCGCTCAATAATTGCTCTCTGATTCCCACTTTCTGAAAAAATGTTCTCTCTCCACGTTTTCCGGGAGCTTCTTCATTCGTGTGGGATATTTTTGAGTATTTAGCGGCATGATTCTTCTCATTCAAAGGGTCTTGAACGCATCAGTCAGCGTTTCAGGAGCTGTAGTGGGAGAAATCGGCCACGGCTTGCTGGCTTTCGTCGCCATCGAACCCGGCGACGACGAGGCGACGGCCCGGCGGCTGGTCGACCGGCTGCTGGCGTACCGCGTGTTCAACGACGAAGACGGCAGGATGAACCGCAGCCTGACGGACGTGGGTGGCGAGCTGCTGCTGGTCTCGCAGTTCACCCTGGCGGCCGACACGCGCAAGGGCCTGCGGCCGAGCTTTACCGCGGCCGCGCCGCCCGAGCTGGGCCGAAGCCTGTTCGGGCAGGTCGTGTCACTGGCGCAGCAGGCGCTGCCGGGCAGGGTCGCCACCGGCCGCTTTGGCGCAGAGATGCAGGTCGCGCTCGTGAACGACGGTCCTGTCACGTTCTGGCTGCGGTTTTCCTCCGCGGGCGCAACCGAGTCGTCATGACGATTGTCGTATGATGGCCCCCCTCTTGTGCGGGCCCGGAGAACTCCATGGGTATCGGTTTTCGCGAACTCCTCATCATCCTGCTGATCGCGCTCGTGCTGTTCGGGGCGAAGAAGCTCAAGAACGTCGGTTCGGACCTGGGTTCGGCCGTGCGGGGCTTCAAGAAGGCGATGAATGACGGTGAGGACGAGCAGAACAAGCAGCTGACGGACCTGACCGGCAGCGGAGCCAAGGACGCGGACTTCAAGGAACGCTCGTCCGTCGCCGGCGGCCAACTCGGACAACAAGCCGGGCTGACCATCCCGCCATGTTCGAAGTCGGCTTCACCGAGATCGTGCTGATTTTCGGCATCGCGCTGCTGGTCCTCGGACCGCAGCGGCTGCCGAAGCTGGCCGCCGACGTCGGGCGCTGGGCGGGGCGCGCCCGCGCCATGGCGCGCCAGCTCAAGACCCAGCTGGAGCAGGAAACGCAGTTCGATCCGCTCGCCGACCCGAAGCCCACCCCGGCCTCCGGTTCGCACACCATTTATCCGCCGCCGCCGGCACCGTCCGATGAAGCGCGCGCGGCCCCGGCGCAACTCGCCGCGGCGGCGCCGCTGAATCCTGCGGACGAGGCGTCCGCGACGCCGGACAAGACGGCCACCGATGAGCCAAAGTCCGCCTGAGGGCGAATCCCTGGCGGAAGGCACGCTGGTCTCGCATCTCCTCGAGCTGCGCGACCGGCTGCTGCGTTCCGTCATCGTCGTCCTGGCCTGTTTCGTGCCGCTCGCGTTCTTCCAGAACGAGCTGTTCACGCTGGTTGCACGCCCGCTGATCGAGAAGCTGCCTGCCGGCACTTCGTTGATCGCGACCAGCGTCATCTCGCCGTTCATGGCGCCGCTCAAGCTGTCGCTGATCGTGGCGCTGTTCATCGCGATGCCCTACGTGCTGTTCCAGATCTGGGGCTTCGTCGCGCCGGGCCTGTACAAGCGCGAGCGGCGTTTCGCGCTGCCGCTGCTGGTCTCGAGCATCCTGTTGTTCTACGCGGGCATCGCGTTCGCCTACTACATCGTCTTTCCGCTGATGTTCCAGTTCCTCGCCTCGACCACGCCCGAGGGCGTGAAGATGATGACGGACATCGCCAACTACCTCGATTTCGTGCTGCTGCTGTTCCTCGCCTTCGGCATTGCGTTCGAGATGCCCGTGGCCGTGGTGCTGCTGGTCACGAGCGGGCTGGTCAAGATCGAGGTGCTGACCCGCAACCGCGGTTACGTGATCCTCGGCATCTTCGTCATCGCGGCGTTCCTGACCCCGCCCGATGCCGTGTCGCAGAGCTTCATGGCGGTGCCGATGTACCTGCTGTACGAACTCGGCATCGTGTTTGCGCGGCTCGTGCAGAAGAGCCGCGGCCAGCCGGCAGCGGCCGCCGAAAGCTGAGCCGCCGCCAGTGCTGGGGGGTCATCCGCGCGCGCTGTCGACGCTGTTCTTCACCGAGATGTGGGAACGGTTCACGTTCTACGGCCTGCGTGCGCTGCTGGTGCTGTTCCTGGTCGACGCGGTCGACTCCGGCGGCTACGGACTCGACGACAAGACCGCCACGGCCATTTACGGCCTCTACACGGCCGCGGTCTTCATGGCCGCGCTGCCGGGTGGCTGGGTGGCCGACCGCCTGCTCGGCGCGCAGCGCGCGGTGATGGTGGGCGGCGCCCTGATGACACTCGGCTCGCTGATGCTGACCATCCCCGGCCCGCCGCAACTGTTCTTCGGCGGCCTGGTCGTGATCATCCTGGGCGTCGGCCTGCTCAAGCCCAACATCTCGACGCTGGTCGCCGACCTCTACCCGGAAGGCGGCGGTCGGCGCGACGCCGGCTTCACGATCTTCTACATGGGGATCAACCTGGGCGCGTTCATCGGGCCGCTGATCGCGGGCTGGCTGGCGCAGCGCTACGGCTGGCGCATCGGCTTTCTCGCCGCTGCCGTCGGCCTGCCGTTCGGGCTGCTGCAGTTCTGGCTGTCGCGGCACCTGTTCAACGGCGCGGGCGCCGCTCCAAATCGCAACGACGGTGGCGCGGGTCTCGCCGCGGACTGGCGCCGTCTCTGGTTCGCCCTGGCGGTCCTGGCCTGCGTCGCAGCGGTGCTGTTTTCGGGCGTCGTGGCGCTCGATCCCAAGCGGCTGGCGCGGGGCGCCGCCTACGTGCTGGTCGGGATGGGAGCGCTCTACTTCCTGTACCTGTTCTTCGGCGCGGGCCTCGACCAGGTCGAGCGCAGGCGCATGGTCGTGGTGCTGGTGATGTTCCTCGCCGTGGCGTCGTTCTGGGCGGGTTACGAGCAGGCCGGCTCGTCGCTGAACCTGTTCGCCCTGCGTCACGTCGACCGCATGGTCGGTGGCTTCGAGATCCCGACCGGCTGGTTCCAGTCGGTGCAGCCGGCATTCGTCATCCTGCTGGCGCCAGTGTTCTCGGCGCTGTGGGTGCAGCTCGCGCAGCGGCAGATGGATCCGTCGGCGCCGCTCAAGTTCGCTTTCGGGCTGCTGCTGCTGGGGTTCGGTTTTCTCTTCATGGTCGCGGCGGCCAACATCGTTGCCGGCGGCGCGAGCGCCCCCGCGTACCTGCTGATCCTGACCTACCTGCTGACGGTTTTCGGCGAGCTGTGCGTGAGCCCGGTCGGCTTGTCGACCGTCACCAAGCTCGCGCCGGCACGGCTGATGGGCCAGATGATGGGCGTCTGGTTCCTCGGCAGCTCGCTCGGCAAGCTGATGGCGGGCCTGATCGCCGGCGGCTTCGACCCGAACAACCTCGCCGCGATGCCGGGCCGCTACCTGAACATCGTGCTCTACGCCTGCGGCGTCGGCTGCGTGCTGCTGCTGCTCAGCCGGCCGCTCGCGCGGCTGATGGGCAACGTACGCTGATCGTCATGAAGCAGGGAACCGTGTACAAGCAATAATCGGCGCGCGCGGCAGGGGGATTCGCGATCAACGCTCAATGGTTCGGGCATCCGCGGGGGCTTGCCACGCTCTTCATGACGGAGATGTGGGAGCGCTTCACCTATTACGGGATGCGCACGATCCTGATCCTGTTCCTGGTCGACGCCGTGGCGCGCGGCGGCTTCGGACTCGATGACCGCAGTGCCACGGCGATCTACGGGCTCTACACCACCGCCACGTACCTGATGGCCCTGCCCGGCGGCTGGCTGGCGGACCGGCTGCTCGGCGCGCAGCGGGCCGTGCTGTGGGGCGGGGCGCTGATGCTCGTCGGCAACACCGTGCTGGCGATCCCCGCGGGTCCGACCCTGTTCTACCTGGGCTGCCTGGTGGTGGTGCTGGGCGTCGGGCTGCTGAAGCCGAACATCAGCGCCATCGTGGCGCAGCTGTATCCGCAGGGCGGCGGCGCGCGCGATGCCGGCTTCACGCTGTTCTATCTCGGCATCAATATCGGCGCCCTGCTCGGCTCGCTGGTCACGCCGTGGCTCGCGCAGCGCTATGGCTGGCGGGCCGGGTTCGGCGGCGCGGCCGTCGCCATGGCTCTCGGGCTGGCGCAGTTCCAGCTGACCCGGCGACACCTGGGCTCAGCCGGCCTGCGTCCCGCGCCGACCCTGCCGGCGCAGCTGGCCGCGGACCGCCGGCACTGGCGCGCCCTGACGGCGGTGGCCGTCGCGCTGGCCGCAGGCGTCGCGATGGTGGCGTACGGGGTCGTGCCGTTTGACCCCCCGGCCGTGGCCCGCTGGACCGCCGCCGCCATCGTCGCGGTGACCATCGCTTATTTTGGCTACCTGCTGTCGTTTGCCGGGCTCGACCTGGCCGAGCGCAAGCGGGTGCTGGTGGTGCTGGCCCTGTTCATCGCCTCGGCCCTGTTCTGGGCGGGCTTCGAGCAGGCGGGATCGTCGCTCAACCTGTTTGCCGAGCGCTTCACCGACCGCATGGTCGGCACCTTCGAGGTGCCCGCCGGCTGGTTCCAGGCACCGAATGCGCTCTACATCCTGTTGTTCGCGCCGGCGTTCTCGGCGCTGTGGATTTACCTCGGGCGCCGCAACCTCGACCCTTCGGCCCCGGCGAAGTTCGCGCTCGGCCTGTTGCTGCTCGGGCTCGGCTTCCTGGTGATGGTCGGCGCCGCCAGCGTCGTGGCCTCGGGCCAGCTGGCCGGGCCGCAGTGGCTGCTGCTGGCCTACCTGCTGCACAGTTTTGGCGAGCTGTGCCTGAGTCCGGTGGGGCTCAGCTCCGTCACCAAGCTCGCGCCACCGCGTTTCGTCGGCCAGATGATGGGCCTGTGGTTCCTGGCGACGTCCTTCGGCCTGCTGCTGGCGGGCCTCATCGCCGGCCGCTTCGATGCCAGCGACGTGGCCTCGATGCCGCGCCAGTACCTCGAAATCGCGGTCGTTTCGCTGCTGGCCGGCGCAGCGCTGCTGGCCATCGCGGGCCGGGTGCAGCGGCTGGCGGGCGGCATCCGTTGACGCCAGCGGCAGCCCGGCGCTTGCTCTCGCACCACAATATCGACCAGACTTCCCGCCCTCGCGCCCGCCGGCGCAACCCATTGGAATAGCAACAAATAATGTCCAGCACAGCAGTACCCGGCGTGCCCGCCGGCACGTGGCTCGGCCACCCCAAGGGACTCTTCCTGCTTTTTGCCACGGAGATGTGGGAGCGCTTCAGCTACTACGGCATGCGCGCTGTGCTGGTGCTGTCGCTGATCGCCGGCGTGGAGGCGACGAACCCCGGGTTCGGGCTGTCGCAGTCCGACGCGCTCAAGCTCTACGGCCTGTTCACCGGCTTCGTGTACTTCACGCCGCTGATCGGCGGCTGGCTCGCCGACAACTACCTGGGCCAGCGCAAGTCGGTGATCATCGGCGGCGTGCTGATGGCAGCCGGCCAGTTCACGCTGGCCGCCGCGATCCCCGGCAACCTGAGCCTGTTCTACATCGGCCTCGTGATCCTGGTGCTGGGCAACGGCTTCTTCAAGCCCAACATCTCGACGATGGTCGGCGACCTGTATCCGGAAGGCGACGCGCGTCGCGACGGCGCGTTCACCATCTTCTACATGGGCATCAACGCGGGAGCGTTCTTTGCGCCGCTCATCTGCGGCACCCTCGGTGAAAACCCCGAGAACGGCTGGCGCGCCGGCTATTTCGCGGCCGGCGTCGGCATGGTCGTCTCCGTGATCATCCAGCTCGCGCTGGCCAGGCGCTACCTGGGAGAGATCGGCACCGTACCCGCCGCGCAGCGTTCGCTGGCCAACTCGGGCGGCACGCATGCCGCGCTCACGCCGGACGAAGTCGATCGCCTGCGCGTCATCTTCATGCTGTTCGTGTTCGTCGTGCTGTTCTGGGCCGCGTTCGAACAGGCCGGCGGCCTCATGAACATCTACGCGATGGAAAAGACCGACCGCGTGGTCGGCGCCTTCGAAGTGCCCGCGAGCTGGTTCCAGTCCCTGAACCCGCTCTTCATCGTGATGCTCGCGCCCATCTTTTCGGCGATGTGGGGCAAGCTCGGCACGATGGGCCGCAATCCGTCTACGCCGAACAAGATGGTGCTGGGCCTGGTGCTGACGGGCATCGGCTTCCTGGCGATGGTGGCGGCGGCGCTCGAGTCGGCCGGCGGCGGCAAGGCTGCCATGTCCTGGCTCGTGATCGCCTACTTCTTCCACACCATGGGCGAGCTGTGCATCTCGCCGGTCGGCCTGTCGATGGTCACCAAGCTCGCGCCGCTGCGCCTCGCCTCGCTGATGATGGGCGTCTGGTTCCTGATCAACTTCGTCGCCAACTGGCTCGCCGGCATCATCGGCTCGTTTGCGGAAAGCCTCGGCGACCTGGCGATCTTCGGCGGCCTCGCCGTGACCCTGTTCGTCTTCGCCTTCGTGCTGTGGCTGCTCTCCGGCATGCTGGTGCGCTGGATGCACGGCGCGGAAGACGTCAAGCACTGAGCCTGCACGTGCACGGCGGAGCGACGGCATGAGACGGACCGAGGGAGCGGCGGCGCTGGCCCTGCTCGACCGGGATCTGATCGATGCCGAGTCGCCGTCCCCGCTGTACTTCCAGCTGTACACGGTCCTGCACGACGCGATCGTCAGGGGCGTGCTGGCAGACGGCTCCCGGATGCCGTCGGAGAAGGAACTCTCCGACGGCTTCGAGGTGTCGCGCATCACCGCGCGGCGCACGCTGGTCGAGCTGGCGGCCAAGGGCCTGGTGGCGCGTCATCGCGGCAAGGGCACCTTTGTCCGCCATGCCGACCGCCAGGACCCGATCATCGCGCCGCTCGGCTCCAACATGGAAAGCCTGGCCGACCTCGGCCGCAATACCGCGCTCACCGTGCTGTCGAAGCGCATGCTGACGCTGCCGCCCGACCTGCAGGCGGCGTTCGGCCTCGGTCCTGCGGCGCGGGTGTGCCAGCTCGTGCGCGTGCGCAGCACCAATGGCCGCCCGTTTGCGCACTATGTGTCGTGGACGCCGAGCTTCAAGGCGACGCTGCCGCGCAAGGAACTCGAGGGCACGAGCCGCGTGAAGCTGTTCGAGAAGTACGGGCTGCGCATCACCCGCATGGAACGCTTCCTGGGCGCCGAGGGCGCCCCGCCGGACGTCGCGCGCGCGCTCGACGTCTCGAGCGGCAAGCCGCTGCTGCGACTGCTGCGGCTGTCATACGATGCCGACGGCCGGCTGCAGGATCACCTGGTCGCCCGCTACAATTCCGACCTGTTCAGCTACCGCGTCGAGACCCGGATCGGCATCGACTGAACAGCCTGCCCGCCACTGCCGGAGCACTCCATGACAACCTCGGCCTGCCGTTCCCTCTCCCCTTCCCTGCGCCAGCGTCTCACCGTTGCAGTGGCCCTGGCGCTCGGCACCATCGCACCGCTCGCTGCCGCGTCGGCCGAGACGGCGGACGAGTTCGTGGCGCGGCTCAACCGGGAGTTCGCCCATACCGGCCTGGAACTGAATGCCGCCGGCTGGACGCAGGCGACGTTCATCAATGTCGACACGCAGCTGCTGAACGCGCGGACGTACGAGCGGTTCCTCGAGCAGTTCAGCCGCGCGGTCGAGGAAGCGAAGCAGTTCGAGGGCAAGCCCATGACGCCCGCCTCGCGCCGCGCACTCGACCTGCTGAAGCTCGGCGTGTCGGCACCCGCGCCGGACGATGCCGCGAAGCGCGCGGAGCTGGCCACGATCCTGGCCGGCATGGAGGCCAAGTACGGCTCCGCCAAGTACTGCAAGGACGGCGGCAAGGACTGCCGCGACGAGGTGCAGCTCAAGACCGTGCTGGAGCAGAGCCGCAACTACGACGAGCTGCTCGACGCCTGGCAGGGCTGGCACGACCAGGCGCGGGCGCTGCGCGGCGACTACACGCGCTACGTCGAGCTGGCGAACGAAGGCGCGCGCGAGCTGGGCTACAAGGACCTGGGCGCGATGTGGCGCTCGGGCTACGACATGCCCGCGGACGACTTCACGCGCGAAGCCGCGCGCCTGTACCGCCAGGTCGAGCCGCTCTACAAGGACCTGCAGTGCTTTGCGCGCAGCCGGCTCGCGCGGCAATACGGTGAAGACAAGGTGCCGGCCGGCAAGCCGATCCCCGCGCACCTGTTCGGCAACATGTGGGCCCAGCAGTGGGACGCGGTGTACTCAGCTGCTCGAGCCGTACCCGGGCGTGAGCCCGCTCGACGTCGATGCCGGACTGGTCGCGCAGAACTACGACCCGGTGCGGATGACAAAGTCGGCGGAAGCGTTCTACAAGTCGATCGCCTTCCCGCAGCTGCCGGCGACGTTCTGGGAACGCTCGATGCTGGCGCAGCCGCGCGACCGCGACGTGCAGTGCCACGCGAGCGCCTGGCACATGGACGGCAAGGAAGACGTGCGCATCAAGCAGTGCATCCGCCCCACGGCCGAGGAGCTGCGCACGATCTATCACGAGCTCGGGCACGTGTATTACTTCCTCTGGTACAAGGACCAGCCGTTCCTGTTCCAGAACGGCGCGCACGATGGCTTCCACGAGGCGGTCGGCGACACGATCAACCTGTCGATGACGCCGGAATACCTGGCGCAGATCGGCCTGGTGCCGGCGTCGAAGACCAGCCGCGAAGCCGTGATCAACCAGCAGATGAAGATGGCGCTGGAGAAGATCGCGTTCCTGCCGTTCGGCAAGATGATCGACGAGTGGCGCTGGCAGGTGTTCTCGGGGCAGGTCACGCCGGAGAACTACAACGCCGCGTGGTGGGCGCTGCGCGAGAAGTACCAGGGCGTCCGTCCGCCGGTGGCGCGCACCGAGGCCGACTTCGACCCGGGCGCCAAGTACCACATCCCCGGCAACACGCCGTACACGCGCTACTTCCTGTCGTTCATCCTGCAGTTCCAGTTCCACAAGGCGCTGTGCGAGGCGGCAGGCCACAAGGGCCCGCTGTCGGAGTGCTCGATCTACGGCAGCGAGGAGGCCGGCAAGCGATTCGGCGCGATGCTGGCAAAGGGCGCAAGCCAGCCGTGGCAGGACACGATGTACGAACTGACCGGCACGCGGCAGATGGACGCGTCGGCGATCCTCGAGTATTTCCAGCCGTTGCGCGGCTGGCTCAAGCAGCAGAACAAGGGCCAGGTCTGCGGCTGGTAGAGGAACCCGTCTTCGGCAAGTCCACCATGACCTAGGCATTTCCGCTGAGCCCTGTGGGGGGCGGTCGGCGCGGTCTTCCAGTACATTCGTTCTGGCTCAAGGTGAACGAATCAAGCGGGACGCGGCAAGTCCCGGGCACAGGATGCGCATCGACCGATACGTGCACGACGAACGCCTGACGTGGGGCGCCGCGTCGGTATTGCTCGTCGTCACCGCACTGCACGCCGTCGGCATCGGGCGCCTCATGCTGACCCCCCTCGAGACTGCAGACGAGGCGCCGACGCCCCCCATTTTCCAGGTGAGCATGCTCAAGCTGCCACCGCCGCGCCTGCCGCCCGAGGTGCAGCAGGCACCGGACACGGTGACCGACGCGGTCAAGCAGGAACGGCCCAGGGTGACGCGCCCGGTGCCGATCCTCGTGGACACGCCCACGACGAATCCGGTGCCGCCGGACACCCAGGTCAAACAATACGAAATGGGCGACGAACTGCTGCCCGGCGATCCTGGCCCGGCCATGCCAGAAGGCACCGTCGACGGCGATGCGACAGCCGCGGTCCAGCAGACCCCGGTCTACTGGAAGATGAAGCTGCTCGAGATGAAGCCGCCCAATTACCCGCCGCGTTGCCTGCGCCTGGGGATAGAAGGCACGGTGCGCCTGCGCGTCCTGGTCGGCGAGGACGGACGGCCGCAGGACGCGAGCATCGGCACCAGCAGCGGCGATGCAGGCCTCGACCAGGCGGCGCTCGACGCCGTGCGCCACTGGCGGTTCGAACCAGCGAAGCGCGACGGCGTGCCGCAGCGCGCATGGTGCATCGTCCCCATCACGTTCTCGTTGGAAGACTGACCACAGGATCCAGCCATGCATCCCACCGAAGCCCTGACCACGATGAGTTTCGCCAACTTCCTGCGCGAGACGGACGCCGTGGGGCTGTTCGTGTTCGGGCTGCTGGTCCTGATGTCGATCGTCTCGTGGTACTTCATCTTCCTGAAGGCGCGCGCGAGTCGTCCGGATCCGCACCCGCTCGAACCACGTCGTGACGACGTTCTGGAAGACGCCCACCGACCAGGCGCTCGGCTACCTCGAGCAACAGCCCGACTGGGAGCCGTTCTCCAAGATCGCGCTCGACGGCGAGTTCGCCATGCAGCATCACGACCGGCTCACCGAAGAGCGTGTCGCGGGCACGCTGCACCGGGCCGAGTTCCTCGACCGGTCGCTGCGCTCCTCGATCAATCGCGAGACGGAGCGGCTGGAGACGGGCCTGACGTTCCTCGCGACCGTCGGCAGCACGGCGCCGTTCGTCGGCCTGTTCGGCACGGTGTGGGGAATCTTCCACGCGCTGGTGCGCATCGGCGCGTCCGGCGAGACGTCGCTCGACCAGGTCGCGGGACCGGTGGGCGAAGCACTGATCATGACCGCGCTCGGCCTCGCCGTCGCGGTGCCGGCGGTGCTCGGCTACAACCTGCTGGTGCGCAACAACCGCGTGATCATCGCGAGCTTCCACGCGTTCGCCGAGGACCTGCTCGCCTACCTCACGACCGGCGCGCGCGTGCCGTCCTCGATGGACCACCATCGCGCGCATCGCCTGCAACAGCAGGCGGCTGCCTGAAGCTCACTCCCGGGAGACGGCCATGGCATTCAGCGGACTCGGCGGCGGCGGCAGCGCCCCACACTCGGCACCAATGGCCGAGATCAACATGATCCCGCTCGTGGACGTGATGCTCGTGCTGCTGATCATCTTCATGATCACGGCGCCCCTCATCGCCCACAAGATCAAGATCGACCTGCCGCAGGCGTCGACCGTGCTGCTCGAGGAGAAGCCCGACACGATCGTCATCGCACTGATGGCCGACGGCAAGATGTTCCTGAACGACGTGCCGATCGATCGCGACGGCGATGCTCGAGCGTCTCGCCGCCGAGGCGCAGCGCAAGCCGCAGCCCGAACTGCACCTGCACGTCGACCGCACGCTGCAGTTCCAGTCGCTCGCCACGGTCATGGCCGACGCGCAGAACGCCGGCATGGTCAAGGTCGGCATCGCCACGGACCCGATCAAGGGCAAGGAAGGCGGCTGACGGACCGCGAGGAGTGACAGATGACGCTCACCGTGACGCTCGAGTTCTCGGAGGAAGATCTCGACTACTTCCGCTCGCTGATGCATCGGGTGCGAAACAGCAATGGACAGCGTCCACCGCACGAGGTCGCGGCAGCGGCCATCGCCGAGGTGGAGCGCCTGCGCGCGACGGCACGCTCTCCGTTCGTCGGCGTCGCATCGACCGCGTGGCCGCCTGATCGCCATGCTGGAGGATCCGGAGTGGCAGCTGCCCGAGCCCGAGCGCGGCCGCGTGCTCGACGGCCTTGCCTACGTTGCCGATGCCGAGGATCTCGTGCCGGACAACGTGCCGCGTGCTCGGCCTCGTGGACGACGCGATCATGCTCGAACTGGTGCTGCGCGAACTGCAGCACGAACTCGATGGCTACGAGGAGTTCGACGCCTACCGTCGCGACGAGGCTGCGCAGCGCGACAAGCCCGGCGTGCACCGCCCGGTCTCGCGCGAGGACTGGCTCGCGTCACGTCGCGAGGCGCTGCACGCAACGGATCCGCGAGCGGCGCGACCGCGACCTCGCGCGGGACGGCGAGGCGTTCCGGCTGATCACGCGCTTCTAGCGAAGGGCGACGCGGCCTCAGATTCGCATCAGCCGCGCATAGATGGGCGCGACCCAGGAACCGAACAGCCGCACCGCGTAGTGCGACACCTTGGCGTCGAAACCGACGCGCCAGTGCGCGCGGCTGCCATGCACCGCCTTCCAGACGATTGCTGCGACCTCTTCCGGTTTCGCCTTGACGCCCATGCTCTCGATCGACGCAGCCTTCCATTGCGCATCCCGCACCATGCCCGTGTCGACATACGCGACGTAGATGCCGCAGACGTTGATGCCCAGGGGCTTGTACTCGATGTTCAGCGCCTCGGTGTAGCCACGCACGAAGAACTTCGTCGCGCTGTAGACCGCGTGGTGCGGCGAGCCGTATTCAGCCGAGGTCGACGCCATCGCGATCGCATGGGTGCCCGGTGCGGCTGCCTTGAGGTAGGGCATCGCCGCATCGAACGTGTGCATGACGCCCTTCACGTTGACGTCGACCTGCAGGTCCTTCTGTTCAGGATCGATCTGGTCGTCGGGGGCCATGAACAGCACGCCGGCATTGGCGAAGACGGCGTCGAGCCTGCCGCCGTGCCGTGCGGCGAAATCAGAGATCGCCGGCGCGAGGGAGGCACGGTCACGCACGTCCGCCACGTAGGGCTTGAAGCGCTCGTGTCCGATCGCGTCCGCCAGTGACTCGATTGCCTCCATGCGCAGGTCGCAGCCACCGACCTGCCAGCCTTTCGCGGCGAAGAGTCGCGCCGTCGCCGCGCCGATGCCGCCGCCCGCGCCGGTGATGAAAATTGCCTTCGGCATCGTTCCTCTTCCCATGATGGGCGGGCCGCAAGACCCGCGGTTTTCCCATTGTGGCACCGGTTTCATTGCGGCACCGGACGGCCGCTGAAAGCGCGGTTGGCGGTGACCCGCCCCCGGCATTGCTTTTGGCGGTGGCGACCTCTCTAATGCGCCAACTTCCACGTCGGACGCATCCATGAACACGGCCCAGGCCCCCGCCCAGCTCACGGCCCGCGCGATCGTCCTCGCCATCCTGCTGGCGATGATTCTCGCGGCAGCCAATACCTACCTCGGCCTGTTCGCCGGCATGACCATCGCCTCCGCCATTCCCGCGGCGGTCGTTTCGATGGCGGTGCTGCGCATGCTCGGTGGCAGCACCATCCTCGAGAACAACATCGTGCAGACCGGCGCCTCGGCCGGCTCGTCGATCGCCTCGGGCGTGATCTTCACGATCCCGGCGCTGGTCATCCTCGGTCACTGGACCGAGTTCAGGTACTCCTGGGTGCTGGCCATCGCCGGCCTGGGCGGCATCCTCGGCGTCATCTTCTCGGTGCCGTTGCGCCGCTCGCTGATCATCGAGCAGAACCTGCGCTTTCCCGAGGGCGTCGCGGCCGCCGAAGTGCTCAAGGCGGGCGACAACCCGGCGCAGGGCGTGAAGCTGCTCGGCCTGGCGGCACTGGGCGGCGGCCTCGCCAAGCTGGCGGCCGGCAGCGGCCTGCGGCTGATTCCCGACACTGCGGCTGCAAGCGGCTTCTTCGGCAAGTGGCTCGCCTATTTCGGCACCAACCTGTCGCCGGCCCTGCTGGGCGTGGGCTACATCGTCGGGCTCAACATCGGTGCGCTGGCGCTGATCGGCGGCATGATTTCCTGGAACATCGCCATCCCGATCTACGCGGCGCACTTCCTGCAGGACAACGCGGCGCTGGCGCAGCAGCTTGCCGGCGCGGACGCCGAGACCATCGCAGGCGCGATCTGGGCGGCGCAGGTGCGCTACCTCGGCGTCGGCGCCATGCTGGTGGGCGGAGTCTGGGCACTGATCTCGATCCGGAGCTCGCTGGCCTCCGGCATCCGCAGCGGGCTCGAGGCCACGCGCGCGGGCGCGGCCAGGGCCGTGTCGCACACCGAGCAGGACCTGCCGATGAAGGCGATGCTCACCGGACTGGTGCTGTTCACGATCCCGCTCGCGATCCTGTACCAGCTGATCGTCGACAACCTGGCCGTCAGCCTGCTGATGACGGTGATCATGATCGTGGCGGGCTTCGTCTTCACCTCGGTCTCCGCCTACATGGCCGGCCTCGTGGGTTCGTCCAACAACCCGGTCTCGGGCATCACGATCTGCACGATCCTGTTTTCCTCGCTGCTGCTCGTGCTGCTCATGGGTCGCGGCGCCGCGCTCGGCCCGGTCGCCGCCATCATGATCGGCTCGGTCGTGTGCTGCGCGGCCAGCGTCGGCGGCGACAACCTGCAGGACCTGAAGGCCGGCCAGCTGGTCGGTGCCACGCCGTGGCGGCAGCAGGTGATGCTGGCGATCGGCGCGGTCAGCTGCGCGCTGGTGATGGCGCCGGTGCTGAACCTGCTGCTGCACGCGTACGGCATCGGCGCGCCCACGGCCGAGCACCCGAACGCACTGCTCGCCCCGCAGGCCACCCTGATGGCGTCGGTCGCCAAGGGCATGTTCGGCGGCGACCTGCCGTGGGGCATGATCGCGATCGGCGGCGCGATCGGCATCGCGATCATCCTGGTCGACCAGTATCTCAAGCGCAGCAATGCGCCCTTCCGCGCGCCGGTGCTGGCCGTGGCCGTCGGCGTGTACCTGCCGCTGGAGCTGTCGGTGCCGATCTTCATCGGCGGCCTGATCGCTTACCTGGTCGAGCGCAGGCTCGGCATCCGCGACGATTCGCCGCAGGCAGAGCGCGCCAAGCAGAGCGGCATCCTGTTTGCGGCCGGACTGATCACCGGCGAGGCGCTGATGGGCATCTTCATCGCGATCCCGATCGTGATGGCGGGACGCGCCGACGTGCTCGCGCTCGGTGCCGGGCTGCAGTTCGGCGAGCCGCTCGGGCTCGCGGTGGTGGCGGCGCTCGCGTACTGGCTGTACCGGGCCGGCGGCCGGCGGCTGGCCTGAGCGCGCCGCGGTGACGGCATGAAGCAGCGGATGCGGGATTCCCGGCGACGGCTGTGCTGAGATCGCAGCGCGCGCGGGTACTCACGTGCTTCGCGCTCGTCTACCTCGTCTGGGGGTCGAGCTTCCTGGCCGTGCGTGTCGGTGTCACCGACCTCCCGCCGTTGCTGTTCGCGGCGCTGCGTTCCTTCATCGGCGGCTCGCTGCTGCTCGCGATCGCGATGTACCGCGGCGAGCCGCCTGCCCGCGACACCGGCCCAGTGGCGCTGGATCGTGTTCTATTCGCTGGTGCTGGTGGTCTTGAGCAGCGGTTCGTCGACCTACGCCCTGAAACACCTGCCCTCGAACGAGGTTGCGCTGCTGAACTCGAGCCTCGCCCTCTGGATCGCCTGGCTGGGCACGATCGGCGCAAAGGGCCAGCCGCTGTCGGTGCCGAGCCGGATCGGCCTGGCGCTCGGCTTCGCCGGCGTCGCGCTGCTGGTCTGGCCCGACGAAATGCGCCTCACGCCACACACGGGCTGGCAGCTGCTGGTGCTGGCGGCCGCGCTGGTCTGGGCCAGCGGCACGATCATCTACCGCAACATGTCCTTCGATTTCGGGCCGATCGCATTCAACGCGATGATCATGCTGGTCGGCGGGGCCATGCTGCTGGGCGCCGGGATCGCGACCGGCGAGCTGCCGCGCTGGCACTGGGAATGGCGCGGCATGCTCGCCATCGTCTACCTGGGCGTGTTCGCCTCGGCGGTGACCTATACCGCGTTCACCTGGTTGCTGAAGAACGCACGCACCGACCGCGTGGCAACGTTCGCCTACGTCAACCCCGCGATTGCAACGCTGCTCGGCTGGCTCGTGCTGGGTGAGGCGCTCGGCGCCCAGCAGCTGATCGGGATGTGCGTGATCCTGGCCGGCGTCGTGCTGGTGACGCTGCCGAGCCGGTTCTACTGACGGCAACCGGGGACCTGGCGTGCGACCGCCGGGCGGCGCGCAGTTCAGTGGCGCGGCGTGATCTTCTCGAACCTGCCCGACGGGCCGATCGCGCTCGAGGCGGCCCAGGACACGATGCTGACGATCAGCGCGGCACCGAGCGCGGTCCAGAAGCCGGCGATCGTGAATCCCGGAACGATCCAGGCGACCAGCGCGACCATGCCCGCGTTCAGCACCAGCAGGAACAGCCCGAGCGTGACGATCGTGATCGGCAGCGTCAGGATGAAGGCGAGCGGCCGCACGAACGCGTTGACGATGCCGAGCAGCACGGCGGCAAGCAGCAGCTTTGCGGGGGTCGTGAACACGAGGCCGTCGAGCAGCTGGCTTGCCACCCACAGGCCCAGGGCGCAGATCGCGGCGCGCAACAGGAATCCGACCATCGCAAGCTCCTCGTGACCGGGACCGCGACGATCCGCGGTTGACCTGCGTGCGATGGTAATGGAATCTCCCGCCCCTCACACCCACACCGGCGCCGCCGGAGACGAGGCCCCATGGAATTCGTTGCGATCGTCGCCCTGCTCGCGTTGCTGCAGTACATCTGGTTTGCGGTACTGGTGGGCCAGGCCCGCGGCAAGTACGGCGTGAACGGCCCGGCCGTCACCGGCCACCCGGTGTTCGAGCGGTACTTCCGCGTGCAGATGAACACGCTCGAGCTGCTGATCGCGCTGCTGCCCGGCCTGTGGCTCTTCGCCCATTACGTCAGCCCGACCTGGTCGGCCGTGCTGGGCGCGGTGTACCTGGTCGGCCGGTTCCTGTACCTGCGCAGCTACGTGAGCGACCCGGCCAGGCGCGGTGCCGGGTTTGGCCTGAGCATGCTGCCGATCCTGGCCCTGCTGCTCGGCGCGCTGGCGGGCGCGCGGCTAACGCTGCTGCGCGGCTGAGGGCGGCTTGACCGCGGCGTAGTGCGCGCCGAGGCCACGATCCTTCAGGTACTGCAGCGCGGTCAGCACGGCCGCATCCTGCAGTGGCGGCAGCGGCGCGATCCGCGTGTGCGCGTCCTCGGTGGGGCCGATCGTGATGTCGGGCTCGAGGCCACGTTCGTGGATCGAGACGCCGGCCGGGGTGTAGTAGCGCGAGGTGGTCAGCTTCAGGGCCTGGCCGTCGCGCAGCGGGATGACGGTCTGCACCGAGCCCTTGCCGAAGGTGCGCTCGCCGAGCAGCGTGGCGCGGCCATGATCGCGCAGCGCGCCAGCCACGATCTCGGAGCCCGAGGCCGAGCCGCCATCGACCAGCACCACCAGCGGCTGCCCGTCCAGCGCATCGCCGGGCGTGGCCGAGAACTCGAACCGTGCCGCCGGCGAGCGGCCGTCCGCGCGCACGATCACGCCCTGGTCGAGGAACGCGTCGGCCACGCTGACGGCGGACTCGAGCACGCCGCCCGGGTTGCCGCGCAGGTCGAGCACGAGTCCCCGCAGGGGCCGGAACGGCGCGGCCGAACCGTCCGCCGCGGGCCGGTTCCGCGGATGGGCGAGACCTGACAGGGCCTGCGCCAGGTCGTCCGGCGTCGAATCGCTGAACTGCGTGATCCGCACGTAGCCGAAATTTCCAGGCAGCGGCTCCGCGCGCACCGAGTGCACATGCACTTCGCTCCGCTGCAGCGTGAACACGATCGGTTCAGGCTCGTCCTTGCGCCCCACCGCCAGCCGCACCGGCGTGCCGGGCATGCCACGCATGCGGCCGATCGTCTCGTCGAGGCGCTCCGCCGTGACCGGCTCGCCGTTGACGGCCAGCACGACGTCCCCGGCGCGCACGCCGGCCAGTGCCGCCGGCGAGCCCTCGATCGGCGTCACCACCACCACGCGACCGTCGGCCGCCGAGACTTCGATGCCGACGCCGGTGTAGCTGCCGGTCGTCGCAGCGCGCATCTCGTCGTATTCGGCGGCGTCGAGAAAGGCGGAATGCGGGTCGAGGTTGGCGACGATGCCCTTGACCGCGGCAGCGTCGAAGACGCTGTCGGGGACAGGTTCGACATACTCCCGGCGGATCCGGCTGACCACCTCGTCGAGCAGCTGATGCGGGGCCCGGGGCTGGACCGACCGCACCGCGGACTGGGCGGCATCGGCCGGGGCCGCGCGCAGCCAGCCCGGGGCCCGGGCAAGGCCGTAACCGACGGCGATGCCGACCATGGCGGCCAACAGCAGGGGCGTACGGCGGGTCAAGGTGGAATCAGGCGGTCTGCGACTGGACTCGGCGCCCCATATTAGCGGCAACGAGCGTCTCCAGCACCTTCTCCAGCGGCAGCGGGCGGCCGATCGAGAATCCCTGGCCGTATTCGACCCCCAGCTCGCGGGTGGCGCGCCAGATCGCCTCGCTTTCGACGCATTCGGCGACCGTGTGCAGCTTCATCGCGTGCGCCAGCTGCACGATCGCGCTGAGCATCGCCTGGGAGCGGTCGTCGACGACCACGTCGCGGACGAAGCTGCCGTCGATCTTCAGGTGCGTCACCGGCAGCGTCTTCAGGTAGGTGAGGGAGCTGAGGCCACGGCCGAAGTCGTCGAGCGCGACATCGCTGCCCAGCTCGCGCAGCCGGCGGATCAGCGACTCGGCGCGGACGATGTTGGCGACCGCCGCGGTCTCGGTGACCTCGAACGAGATCAATCCGCGCGGCAGCCCGCTGTCGCGCAGGGCGGATTCCATGAAGACGGCGAAGTCGGCGTCGCCCAGCGACTGGCCCGAAATGTTCACTGCGAAACAGGCCTGCATCGCGTGCAGCTGAGCCGCGTTCGGCTGCAGCATCTCGATCACGCGGCGCAGGACCCAGCGGTCGATCGCCGGCGCCAGCTGGTAGCGCTCGGCGGCGGAGAGGAATTTCTCCGGCGGCACGCTGTTCCCGGATTCGTCACTCATGCGCAGCAGCAGTTCGAACTTGGGCGTTTCCGGCGCGCCGTTGAGCGGGACGATCGTCTGCGCCTCGAGCCGGAAGCGCTGGTCGAGCAGCGCCGAGCGCACCGTGCTCAGCAGCGTCAGGTCGGTGTAGCGGCGGACGATGCTCTGGTCGCCGTCGAAATAGGCTTCGACACGATTGCGGCCGCGGTCCTTGGCGGCCTTGCACGCGATCTCGGCCGACGCCAGCGCATGCGACAACGGGTGCTGGCCGTCGATGATGTTGGCGACACCGCAGCTGGCGGTGACCTCGATCTGCTGCCGGTCGCGCACGAAGCCGAGCCGCTCGAGCGACTGCCGCAGGTTGTCCGCGATCTCGTGCGTGGCGTCGACCGACGCCTCCGGCACGAACACGGCGAAGCGATCGCCGGAAATGCGCGCCGCCAGCATCCGCGGCGACAGGCTCTGCCGGATCGTCTCGGCGACGCGCACGATGACCGAGTCGCCGACGTGCATGCCGAGCTTCTCGTTCAGCACGTGCAGCCGGTCGATGTCGATGTAGATGACGCAATTGTCCTTGCGCAGCAATTCGGGCGTGAGCACCGCGTTGGCACGCTTCTCGAACGCCGGCCGCGTCAGCAGGCCGGTGGTCGGGTCGTACGAGTTCATCAGGATGTAGGCGACGCGGCGGCCGAGCAGCTCGACGATGCGCACCTGCCGCAGGTCGAAGTCGGGCGCCTGCTGCCGCTTGAACAGCACCAGCACGCCGTGGATGCGCTGCGCGCCGTGCATGACGGGGCAGGCCAGGATCTTGTACGGGATGTTGGCGAACGGGCCCGTGCTGTGCGGCTCGTTCGAGGTCATCGTCTGCCGCTGCAGCTGCGCCCAGCCGAGCACGGCCTTGTGCGTGCGCGTGAGGATCTCCGCGCCGGCACGGGGTGGCGTGTCGAACGAGGTGCGGCAGACCGCGATGTTCTTGTCCGGGATGAGCAGTGCGCCGACGGCACAGCCGAGGTGATCGACACAGCTCTGCACCAGCGTCGCGAAGTCGTCGGTGGAGTTGGCGCCATCGGCTTCTTCCTGCGCCGAGCCCAGCAGCAGCTCCAGGTCGCGGTCGCGCACGCTCAGGCTGCGCTGCAGCTGGCCGATGCTCGATTGCGCCGCGAGCTCGCGCTCGAGGCACTGCAGGGCCGGCCGCACCAGCCCCTGGACCAGCGTGAACGGGCGCGGCTCGCGGTTCGACTCGCGGCTGACCATGCCGACGCCGCCCAGCAGGCTGCCGTCGTTGTCGCGCAAGGCGAAGAAGTAGGCGATCTGCTCGCCCGGCAGCGGCTCGGCGAAGCCATGGCCGACGGCACCGCGCTCGGCCAGCTCGGCGACGTTCGCCTGCTGCATCAGGCCCTGCAGCTCGGCGTCGTCGTTCTCGCTTGCCCACAGGCTGACGCCCAGGCGGTCATAGATCACGATCGAGTTCGCGCGCGGGAGCAGCATCTTGAGCAGCTGCCCATACGGGTCGAACGACGTGCCATCCAGGGGCGCCGGCGCGTCGGTCATCACTGCAGCCATCGATGCCATGGGTCCTCGAACCGTCCCTGAGCCAACGGATTTCATCCGGAATCGAATGATCCAGAAAAGGAGGGTCCGGAAACCGTGATGCAGGCCCTACTTCCGGCTGAGCCAGTTCTGCGGATCGACCGGAGTGCGGCCGCGACGGACCTCGAAATAGAGCGCCGGCTGGGCATGGCCGCCGGAATCGCCCACCGAACCGATCACTTCGCCGGCCGCCACCGCGTCGCCGACCTTGCGGAAGAGTTCCTCGTTGTGGCCGTACAGGCTCATGTAGCCACCGCCGTGGTCGAGCACGAGCATCAGGCCCATGCCGGGCAGCCAGTCGCCATAGACGACCCGACCCGCGTAGGGCGCCCGCACCCGCGCCCCGCGGGCGGTGCCGATCAGCATGCCCTGCCAGCGCATCGAGCCACCGGCCCGGGGGTCGCCGAACCGGGCCAGCACCTTGCCGTCCTGCACCGGCCAGGGCAGCTTGCCGCGCAAGGGCTCGAACGGTGCCTGCTTCGCCACGGCACTGCCCGGCTTGCCCGGGCGGGCGCCCTGGGACTGCGACTTCTCGATCGCCTGGCGCAGCTCCCGGATCAGCTTCTCGAGCGACTGTGCCTGCGACTGCAGCCGTTTCAGCTCCCCGCCGCGGGACTTGATCTGCTGGTTGATCGTGCCGACTGCGGCCGTCCGCCGCTGCTGTGCGGACTTCAGGTCAGCCACCCGGGCAAGGCGCTGTTCTTCCAGGGCGACCAGCCGGTTCTTTTCGCCGACGATCTTTTCGCGCACCAGGGCCAGGTGCTCGAGCTTGTCCTGGATGCCCTGGATACGCGCGGCGCGCGCCCGGCCGAAGTAGCCGTAGTACGCCAGCATGCGCCCGAAACTCGTCGGATCTTCTTGATTTAAAAGGAGTTTCAGCTGCTCTTCCCGGCCATTGGCGTAAGCGGTGCGCAGTTCGCCGGCCAGGGCTGCGCGCTCGCCGTCGAGTTCCCGCTCGCGCCGGGCCTGCTCGGTCTCGAGTTCGCGCAGGCGGGCCTCCGCCGCCAGTCGCTGCGCGCGGATGTCGTCGAGTTCCTTGCGCGCCGCCTGCACCCCCAGCTCGGCCTCGCGCAGCTCGACCGCCAGCTTGTCGCGCTTGCGCACGTCATCGTTGACCGACTTGCGGACCTTTTCGATGCGCTGGTTCAGCTTGCGCAGCTCGGCTTCCTTCTGCGCCGGTGTCTGCTTCGCGGCCGCGACAGCCGGATCGGTCCAGGCGATCGCCAGGCAGGCCAGCACGCCGCAGGCCAGCGCCAGCCAGCGCGAGGCGCCGCTGCGCGCGCGACGGTGCGCGACGGTGCGGGAGCTGTCGGGGGGAGACTGCGGTGGCATGCGGCGGCGGGTGGTCACAGGGCGGGTGGCGTCAAAACCGCGCAAGTCTAGCCTGTCGGCGGGGCTGCTATAATCCGCGCCCCCTTTTTTCCCGGTCTCCACTGATGGATCGTTTCCTCGAATATGCCGCCCGGCACCCGCTGCTTTTCGGCGGCACGGTGGTGCTGGCGCTGGCCGTGGCTGCGTACGAATTCAGCCGCGCCCGCTCGGGGGGACAGGCAGTCGGGCCGTCGGAAGCCGTGCGCCTGATGAACCAGGGCGCGGTGCTGGTGGACGTCCGCTCGCAGGCCGAGTTCGACTCCGGCCACATCCTCGACGCGCGGCATCTGCCGCAGGAGCAGGTCGCCCAGGCCGCCGAGACGCTGAAGCGGTTCAAGGACAAGGTCGTGATCACCTGCTGCGAGTCCGGCATGCGCTCGGGCGCGGCGGCACGGGTGCTGAAGACGCAGGGATTCACCAAGGTGGTCAACCTGCGCGGCGGCCTGCAGGCCTGGCGCACGGAGAGCCTGCCGCTGGTGAAGAACGGCGGCGGCAAGGCAAAGGCGCAGGGAAACCAGTCATGACCAACCCGGCCCAGCCCGAGATCACCATGTATTCCACGGGCTGGTGCCCGTACTGCGACCGCGCGCGCGGACTGCTGCAGCGCAAGGGCGTGACGTTCAGCGAGGTCAAGGTCGACGAAGACCCCGCGCAGCGTGACGCGATGCTGCAGCGGAGCGGCGGCCGGCGCACGGTGCCCCAGATCTTCATCGGCGACCGCCACGTCGGCGGCTTCGACGATCTCTATGCCCTCGACAAGGCCGGCGAGCTGGACCGTCTGCTCGGCCGCGCCTGATCCACGCACTACAAGGATATTCCTCGATGACCGACCAGAACTCACTGACGCCCGCCACACAGCCCGCCGCCGACCCGCATGCGCCGGTGGTCAACCCGCAGGCCGTCTACATCAAGGACTGCTCGTTCGAGGCGCCGGGCGGCCCGTTCGTCGCCGGCCTCGAAGGCCAGCCGCAGGTCAACCTGAACATGCAGACGCGCGCCACCGCGCTCGCGCAGGACGTGCACGAAGTCGTGCTGCACGTACGGCTCGAAGCCAAGGCGGGCGACAAGGTCGTCTGGCTGTGCGAACTGCAGCAGGCCGGCGCGTTCCTGATCAAGAACCTGACGACCGCGGACCTGGGCCAGGTGCTGCAGATCATGGCGCCGAACTACCTGCTGTCCTACGCCCGCTCCACCATTTCCGAGCTGATCGGCAAGGGCGGCTTCCCGCCGTTCCTGCTGCCGCTGGTGACGTTCGAGGCACTGCACGCGCGTCGCGCGCAGCAGGCCGCCGCCGAAGCACCCGCCACGGTCAACTGATTCCACGACGGAATCACGTCCGGCGCTGCGGACGAGGGAGGCCCGGGTGACGACCTCGAAGGACGCAACGGACGGCGCCACGGCACGGCCATCCATGGCCGTGCTCGGCGCAGGCTCCTGGGGCACCGCGCTCGCGGTCCATCTCGCCCGCACGGGCCATCCGACGATACTGTGGGGGCGCGACGCCGGGCAGATGGCGGAGTTCGCCGCGGCCCGCTGCAACACGCGCTACCTGCCGATGGCGCCGTTTCCCGACGGCCTGACGGTCGAATCGAACCTGCCGCGGGCCGTCGCCGGCGCCGATGACCTGCTGGTCGCCGTGCCCAGCCATGGCTTCCGCGAATTGCTGGTGCAGGTCGCGCCGCTGCTGCACGCCGGCATGCGGGTGGCCTGGGCCACCAAGGGTTTCGAACTCGAGTCGGGCAAGCTGCCGCACGAGGTCGCGCGCGAAGTGCTCGGCCCGGGCGTGCCGACGGCCGTGCTGTCCGGTCCGACGTTTGCGCGCGAGGTCGGGCTCGGCTTGCCGACGGCGATGACGGTCGCCGCGCGCGACGAGGACTACGCGCTCGCGCTCGCGCGCGGCCTGTCCGGCAAGAACTTCCGCGCCTATGCCTCGACCGACATGGTCGGCGTCGAAGTCGGCGGCGCGACCAAGAACGTGCTGGCGATCGGCGCGGGCATCTCCGACGGCCTCGGCTTCGGCGCCAACACGCGGGTCGCGCTGATCACGCGCGGCCTGGCCGAGATGATGCGGCTCGGCGTGGCGCTCGGCGCCGAGAAGGACACCTTCATGGGGCTCGCGGGACTCGGCGACCTGGTGCTGACCTGCACCGACGACCAGTCGCGCAACCGGCGCTTCGGCCTGGCGCTGGCGGCCGGCAAGCCCGCCGCTGCCGCGCAGCGCGAGATCGGGCAGGTGGTCGAAGGCGTGCTCGCGGCGCGTGCCGTGCGCGAAGTCGCGGTCCGTCACGGCGTCGAGATGCCGATCACCGAGCAGATCTTCCGCGTGATCTACCAGGGGCTCGCGCCGGCCACTGCCGTGGCGGCGCTGATGGGCCGCGCCATCAAGTCGGAAACCGACTAGCTGTCCAGCTGGCGCCAGGCTTCGTAGACCACCACCGCCACGGCATTGGCGAGGTTCAGGCTGCGGGCCCCCGGCTGCATCGGGATGCGCAGCCGCCGGCCGGCTGGGCAGGCAGCGAGCACGGACTCCGGCAGGCCGCGCGTCTCCGGACCGAACACCACGACATCGCCCGCCGCAAAGCGCGCCGACGTGTAGGCAACCTCGCCCCGGGTCGTCAACGCGTACCAGCACAACGGAACCGCCGGCCGCTCGGCGGCCAGCCGCGCCAGGCATGCTTCGAAGCTGGCGTGCACGCGCACGTCGGCCAGCTCGCGGTAGTCGAGCCCCGCGCGCCGCACCGATCGCGCATCGAGCCGGAACCCGAGGGGCTCGACCAGGTGCAGCGTCGCGCCGGTGTTGGCGCACAGCCGGATCACGTTGCCGGTGTTCGGCGGGATCTCGGGCTCGAACAGGACGACCTGCAGTGGCATAGAATCGGACAGCTCGCACGCTCGCGGGGGCCATTCCCGCTCTGTCTGGCACGGGGGATTCTCGCATGCCGCAAGTCAAGCAACTGCTCGCCCGCAAGGGCCGCGAAGTCTGGTCGATCGACGCCGACGAGCCGGTGCTGGTGGCGATCCAGCAGATGGCCGACCGGCATGTCGGCGCGCTGCCCGTGACACGCGGCGGCGACCTGGTCGGCGTGGTCTCCGAGCGCGACTACGCCCGCAAGGTGATCCTGCTCGGGCGTTCGTCCGCCGAGACGCCGGTCTGGCAGATCATGAGTTCGCCGGTCGTCACCGTCACGCCGGACGACGGCGTGCGCCAGTGCATGCAGCTGATGACGGAGCGCCGGATCCGCCACCTGCCGGTGGTCGAGGGCGGCCGCATGGTCGGCATGATCTCGATCGGCGACCTGGTGCGGGTGGTGATCGAGGAGCAGGACCAGACCATCGAGCACCTGGAGCGTTTCATCGCCGGCTGAGGCTGCCCGCCCGGCACTTCCTTTACAATGCGCGCATGTCAGGACCCCTGCCCCCGTCGCTGGCCGTCGATTTCTGCGGCCTGCGGCTCGCCTCGCCGATCGTGCTGCTGTCGGGCTGCGTCGGCTTCGGCGAGGAATACACCCGCGTCGACGGCTTCTCCAACCGCGACGTCGGCGCGATCGTACTGAAGGGCACGACCCGCGAACCGCGTCTCGGCAATCCGCCGCACCGCGTGTACGAGACGCCGCAGGGCATGCTCAACGCGATCGGCCTGCAGAATCCCGGCGTCGACCACGTCGTCGACCGCATCCTGCCGACGCTCGACTTCACCGAGACGCTGTTCTTCGCCAATGTCTGCGGCTCGACCATCGAGGACTACGTCGAGGTGACGCGCCGCTTCGACGACTCGCCCATCGACGCGATCGAGCTCAACATCTCCTGCCCCAACATCAAGGAAGGCGGCGTGCAGTTCGGCAATTCGCCGGAGATGTCGGCGCGCGTGGTCGAAGCCTGTCGCGCGGTCACGCGCAAGCCGCTGATCACCAAGCTGTCGCCGAACCAGACCGACATCCGCGAGAACGCGCGGCGCTGCATCGAGTCCGGCAGCGATGCGCTGGCCGTGATCAACACCGTCATGGGCATGGCGATCGACGTGCAGACGCGCAAGCCGGTCATCGGCAACATCCAGGGCGGGCTGTCGGGGCCGGCGATCAAGCCGATCGCGCTGCTGAAGGTGATGCAGGTGGCCGAAGTCGCCCGGCCGCACGGCGTGCCGATCATCGGCCAGGGCGGCATCTGCAGCGCCACCGACGCGCTGGAATTCATCATCGCCGGCGCGACGACGGTGGGCGTGGGCACGTCGCTGTTCTACGAGCCGCACTCGTGCCAGCGCATCAATGACGGCATCGCGGGCTACCTCGCGGCCCACGGCATGAGCTCAGTGGGCGAGCTGATCGGCAGCCTCGACGCGCCGAAGAAGGTCGTGCAGGCCTGCGCTTGCTGATTCACCTCTCCCACGCCAGTGGGAGAGGTCGCGCGCAGCGCGGGTGAGGGGTCGTCTGGCTTCTGCAGCGACCGCGGTAGTCCGTGCGCCTGCACCGCCCCGGGTCTCACGCGCTTCGTTGATCGCGCGGAGGAACCGCGCGATCAACGGCGACCCTTGCTCGAGCGGGCCCTCGGCGATGGTGCCAGCGCAGCAGCAGAACCCGCGGTGCCGCCTCGTGCCTGCGCTCGAGCTGCGGCGTTCGACACGGAGCGGTGCAGGCGCACGGACTACCGCGATCGCGCCAGATTCAAGACCGATCACGAACCCTATGCCACCACCCAACCCGGTTTGCGCGTTTCCAGACTGATGTCCGAGCTTCCCGACTGGATCCGATTGGCGCGCCAGCAGTGGCACTGGCAAGGCCAGGTGCGCCCGCCCTTTGCGACGCCACCGGGGCCGGGCCAGACATCGGTCTGGGACTTCCCGCGGCCGCCGCGCCTGGCGCCGGATACGCGCGAGGTGGTGGTGCGCTGGGGTGATGTCGAAGTGGCGCGCACGCGGCGCGCCGTGCTCGTGCTGGAGACCGCCCACCCGCCGAGCGTGTACCTGCCGTGGGACGACGTGGCCCGGCATCTCTTGCAGCCGGCGGCCGGCAGTTCGTTCTGTGAATGGAAAGGGCCGGCGCGTTACTGGACTTTGGTACAGGGCGATCGGCGCCTGCCACGCGTGGCCTGGAGCTACCCGCAACCGCTGGCCGGTGCCGAAGCGCTGGCCGATTGCGTGGCGTTCTATCCGGCGGCGCTGGATTGCCGTATCGATGGCGCAGCCGTCACACCGCAGCCCGGCGGTTTCTACGGCGGCTGGATCACGCCCGAGCTGGTCGGTCCGTTCAAGGGCGAGCCCGGCAGCGAGGACTGGTAGCGAGTACTTGCAGCAACTGCGTCCAAGCCCGACGGCCGATCGAACGCCCGGGCTCAGTTGCGTTTGCGAAACACCACGAGGTGCTGCCACGGCAAGCTGCGCACGGTCCGATCCCACACCAGCGGATGCACGGCGGCTTCGCGCTTGATCTGGGCTTCGCTCATCTTGTGCAGCGCCTTGATCGGCACGTCGGGGTCTTCGGCGCGGTACTCGACGAACACGAGCTGACCCCCCGGCTTCAGGGCGCGGACGATGCTGGCCAGCATCTCGTACGGAAACGCCAGCTCGTGGTAGACGTCGACCATGATGGCCAGGTCCACCGAAGACGCCGGCAACTTGACGTCGTCCTCGGCACCGAGCAAGGGCTGAATCTGCCTCAGGCCACTTTGCCGCACCGCGCTTTGCAGCATGGCCACCATCTCGGGCTGGACATCGACCGCGAGCACTTTGCCGTCGGGCATGACGGCCGGGGCCATGCGTCTCGCCAGGTAACCCGTGCCCGCGCCAATGTCGGCCACCACCATACCGGGCCTGAGTTGGAGTGCCTTCACCAGCAGGTCGGTGCGTTCTTCGCGCTCGCGCTCTTCACGCTCGAGCCACGCGGCGCCCTGCCACCCCATCACGCCAGCGATGTCGCGACCCATGTAGCGTTTGCCGATGCCATCGACGCCAGCCGGGACGCGCGTGTAGCGCTCGGCGGGCCTGGCAGCGTCGGCAAGCGCCAGCGTTGCCATGCACAGCAGCAAGGCACCCAGCACCGAGGCAGCAAAGTTCCGCGCGATTCGATTCATGGTTCACATCCCGCGCTCTCGAGAGCAGACGGTCAACGGGGACGAACGACCCGGAGCAGAAGTACGTGGCGCCGCAGAGGAGACGTTCGCCATTCCAATTCAGCGGCTGTCCCAAGCAGTCCGCTGGGATGAGAGGTCAGGCGTCCGGCGCGCCACGAAGTGCATTGGCCATAACCATCCTCGTGACTGCCAATTCGCTACGCCAGTACCCGCTGATCTTGGGGAGCGGATCGTCCGCGTCGGCGATGCGACGATGGTAAAAAATGTGGGCGCCCGGCATCGGCAAGGCAGCTGGAACCGGGAAGTTCCTTGAAGGCACGAATGCCAGCTGCACGAATGGCGCCAACCGCAGGAAACCGACCACAGGAGCACTACAAGATGGGCAGGTCCCTCGTCTGAGCGCGGGCAGTGGGCGATACCTCTTGAATTGGATCAAGTGATCATCTGGCAGGGAAACGGCCCCGGCCCAGAAAGCTGTGACGTCAGCGTATGGTTGTTTGTAGATCGCTTGGCAAATCCGGCAATGACAGAACAAACGCAATGCGGGCGTTCCGTTGACAGCGAAGGTCGATCGACCGCAGGGGCATGCGCAGGACTGATTTACGGACGCAAGTGCCATGGTATCTCCTGTGCGACGCATGACCGCTCCTGGCCGAAAGTGAGCCTACGCGAACGTCCGCTTCTGTCTATAGCAGACACCGGCAGAGCGATCATGGCCTCGATCCCGATCGCACCTTCTCCCACTCCGCGAACAGCTCGAGCAACGGCTCGAGCACATCGACCCGATACACGGCCTCCGCCGGCAACGCCGATAGCCCGTGCTTCGCCCCGTACAACTGCCCCGCAATCGACGCAGTCGAGTCCGAATCCCCGTCGTGATTCGATGCCACCTCGATCGCCTCGGCAAAACTCGCGGCCGTCGCGGCCGCGTGCAACCCCACCGCGAGTGCCTCGTCCCCCACCCACCCCAAGCCGAAGCTCGCCGACGCACGCGCAGGCTCCGACGACTTCAGCGCCGCATCGACCTCGGTAAGCAGCTGCCGCGTACCGGTCGCCGCCGGATGAACCTGCATCGCACTCAAGCCCGCTTCGACCACGTCGACCCACGACGCACCGTCGAGCAGCCTTCGAACCGCAAGCGCCATGACCCCGGCGGGCGCCCACCCATCCGGATGTCCGTGCGTCAGCGCTGCCGCCGCCACGCCATGGGCGTACACGTCCGTTTCTGAAGTCCCTTCGCCCAGGAACCCCAGCGGCGCAGTGCGCATCACACCGCCGCAGCCCTTGCGGTCGTTGATCGGCTTTTCCACGGAGCCCAGTGCGCCAGCGTGCAGCGCCGACAGGCAGGTCGTTCCGGGCGCCTGGCGCTGCCACAGCACCGGATGCCGCAGCAGCCCGGTGGCCGTCTTCGCCGCGGCCGCCGCCGACCGCCCCGACTGCGTCAGCAACCAGTCGAGGTACGACTGCCGGATCGCGTCATTGAGCGGCACGGTGTCCCTTGCCGCCCGCAGCTGACCCTCGAGCGTGAACAGCGACATCTGGGTGTCGTCGGAAACCTCGAGCATGCCGCCGGCGGCCGCGAGCCGTATCCCCTCGGTCCCGTACTCGCGTCGGATCGCGGCCAGCGAATCGAACTCCACCCGGTAGCCCAGCGCATCGCCGATCGCCCCACCGAGCAGGCACGCCAGCTCCCGCGACGCGCGCGCATCGCGCGCCTCAACGACCGCTCGCTGCGCTTCCACCCACCGCTCCTGTGCGCGGGTCTCGATCGCCCCGGGTCGCACCGCCCGCACCTGCGCGATTGCCTCACTCGGCGTCGCACCAGACTCGACCAGTAGCCGTGCCGCGACCGAACCGGCGCGGCCGAGTCCACCGCGGCAATGCACCAGCACCCTTTCACCGGCACGCAGCCGCTCGCGCAGCCGCGCTCCCGCATAGACCCACCGGGTCTCGAACCGTTGATCGGGCGCGTGCACGTCCGTGACCGGCAGGTGGTGCCACTCGATGCCCGCCTCGCGGAAGGCGTCGGGCAGCGCCTGCACCCCGAGCATCGCGAACTCGTGCTCTTCAATCAGCGTGACGACCGCGCTCGCCCCCCACTCCCGGATCGCCTTGATGTCGGCTGCGAGATCCCGCGCCCAGCCTGCGCCAGACACGCTGTCACCCTGCTTGCCCGGACACAGCGTCACGCCAACCAGCCCGCCGCCCACCGGCAACGCCGCGATCCGCAACGGATCTGATTCACTGGTCCTGATCGTCATCCCTGACTCCCTCTTGATCGAAGCCAACCGGCTTCAGGAATCCCTTGAGAAATTATCAATCTAATATTTATGAAACGAGTGTTTTTTATTCAGATTCTATGAAGTTTTATTATTTGATATTTGAAGGTGACTGTCAACCAGACGAGCCGATGATGGCCCCGTCAGGCGAACCTCCACGCCATCGGCCCATGACAAAAAGGCGCCCCCCTTCGAGGGCGCCTTCCAGGCATCAATCGATGGAACTCGACGCGCGCCTTACCGCGCGCGCCGCACCGTCTTCTTCGCCCGTGCCTTCGCCTTCACCTTAGGCTTGCGCACCGCGCGCTTCACCGTGCGCGTGGTCTTGGCCTTGGCCGCCTTGGCCGGCCGCGCCACTTTGGTGTAGGTCTCGGTCGCCACCTTGCGCGCTCCGCGACCCGCGTCCCGCACGATCGAGACGGCGCGGCCCACGTCACTGACCACACGCTCACGGACCGCTCGCAGCTCTTCCGCCTGGCCGCTGACCAGGTCGCGCACGTTGTCCGACTGCGCCACGCGTTCGAGTTGCGCGGCGGCGTCCGACAGTGCCCGGGTGACCACCTCCAGCTGCAGTGCCATCAGGTTCAACACGGCCTCGTGCGACACGTTGGTCAGCTTCACACCAGAGTGCGTGAGAACGCGGACGGGCTCCTGCAACGCGCGGATGCCCTTCGCCGACTTCGCGGCCGCGCCGCGCACGGCCTTACCCGGCGCCTTGCGCAGCAGGCGTGCCTGCTCCGTGAAGATCTTGTTCTCGTCATTCATGAATTTCTTGACCTGGCTGACCATCGGCGGCTCCTCAAGGTGACGCGGCCACGCGGTGGCTGCTCTGATGACTAGTGTGGCGCCACGGGGCGGTTTCCAAATAAGGAATCAACGCAGCGGCCGCCTCGGGCGAGGGTGAACCGGGTCGCAGCTTCGAGCACTCACGCTACTGGGCGGTCGCCTGCGTCAACCACAATCGACCCGGTTCGTTTACCCCCTGTAACGACGACGACCGAGCAAGGCCCCCGTGCGCAGATACTTCAGACTGATTCCGTTGTGGCTGCTGCTGGCCGCCTGTGGCGGCGGCGGCTCCGGCGTGGAGTGTACGACGCCGGTCGCGACAATCATCTGGTCCTCGACGCCACCGCCCTCGCCATGGGTGAAGGTGTCAACACCAGCTGCTGGATTTCTGTCGGCCTTCGGCGTGTAGGGTCCGCCTCGGCATCCTACGGGTATTTGCGGAGGCAGCAACCGCGGCCGTCCGTACACCCTGGCCGCTCCGTGTCGAACGCCGCAGCTCGAGCGCAGGCACGAGGCGGCACCGCGGGTTCTGCTGCTGTGCTGGCACCATCGCCGAGTGCCCGCTCGAGCAAGGATCGCCGTTGATCGCGCGGTTCCTCCGCGCGATCAACGAAGCGCGTGAGACCCGGAGCGGCCAGGGTGTACGGACGGCCGCGGGAGCGGAGAGGACCCTCACCCGCCTGCGGCCGACCTCTCCCGCCCTGACGGCCGACCTCTCCCGCAAGCGGGAGAGGTGAAGAGGGTCAGAGGTCGTCCAGGCCGAGTTCCTTCAGCTTGCGCGTGAGCGTGTTGCGGCCCCAGCCGAGCAGCTTTGCCGCCTCCTGCCGTCCACCGCGCGTGGCCTTGAGCGCTTCGCGCAGCAGCGTACGCTCGAATTCCGGCATCGCGTCGTCGAGCAGCGGCGCGCCACCCGTCGCGAGCCGCGCCTGCGCCCAGCTCGCCAGTGCCTGCGACCAGTCGTAGCCATTGGCACCGGCCGGACTCGCGCCGCCGCCGCCGAGATCGGCCGGAATGTCGCTCGACTTGATCTCCCGGCCCGCGGCCAGCACCGTCAGCCGGCGGCAGGCATTGACCAGCTGCCGCACGTTGCCCGGCCAGTCGAACGCCGCGAGCGCGAGCGCCGCGTCTTCCGACAGCACCTTCGGCGCAACACCGAGTTCGATCGCCGCGACATCGAGGTAATGCTGCAGCAGCTCCGGGATGTCCTCGCGCCGGTGGCGCAGCGGCGGCACCTCGATGCGGATCACGTTGAGCCGGTGCAGCAGGTCCTCGCGGAACAGGTGATCGCGCACGCGAGCCTCGAGGTCCTGGTGCGTGGCCGCGATCACGCGCACGTCGACCTTGACCGGCAACTGGCCGCCGACGCGATAGAACTCGCCCTCGGCCAGCACGCGCAGCAACCGTGTCTGCAGCTGCGGCGACATGTCGCCGATCTCGTCCAGGAACAGCGTTCCGCCGTCGGCCTGCTCGAAACGGCCGCGGCGCAGTTCGCTGGCGCCCGTGAAGGCGCCCTTCTCGTGCCCGAACAGCTCGGACTCGAGCAGGTCCGCGGTGAACGCCGAGGTGTTCAGCGCAATGAACGGCTTGGTCGCGCGCGGACTGTGCCGGTGCAGCGCGCGGGCGACGAGTTCCTTGCCCGTGCCGGACTCGCCGGTGATCAGCACCGTCATGCTCGAGCGCGACAGGCGCCCGATCGCGCGGAACATTTCCTGCATTGCCGGCGCATGGCCGAGCATTTCCGGAATGCGGCGGGATTCCGACGCGGATTCCTCGGACCGGTGCTGCTGCGTGGCGGCACGCCGCACGAGCTCGACCGCCTGGTCGATGTCGAAGGGCTTCGGCAGGTACTCGAACGCCCCGCCCTTGTAGGCCGCCACCGCGCTGTCCAGGTCGGAGTGGGCCGTCATCACGATCACGGGCAGCCTGGGCCTGCGGGTGCGTACTTCGTCCAGCAGGTCGAGGCCGCTGCGACCCGGCATGCGCACGTCGGTCACCAGCACATCGGGCTCGCCCTTGCGCAGCGCCGCCAGCGCGGCGTCGGCATCCTCGAACGCGCGCGGCGTCATGCCCGCCTGCTTCAGGGCGCGCTCGAGCACCCAGCGGATGGAGGCATCGTCATCGACGATCCAGACCTCAAGTGCCGGCGTTTGGTTCATTGGTGTCGAAAGGCAGCAGGATCGTGAAGACAGTGCGACCGGGGCGACTGTCGAATTCGATCAGGCCGTCGTGACGGCCGATCAGGTCTTGCGCGACTGCGAGTCCAAGCCCGGTGCCGGTCTTGCGGCCGGTCACCAGCGGATAGAACACCGTGTCCTTCAGCTCGGCCGGCACGCCGGGACCGTCGTCCTCGACCTGGATGCCGACGACGACGCGGTAGCGGCGGCTGCCGATGCTCGCGTTGGTCAGCGCGCGCGTGCGCAGCACGACGCGGCCGTGGTCACCGACGGCCTGGATGGCATTGCGGCCAAGGTTCAGCAGCGCCTGGATGATCTGGTTGCGATCGAGGCGCAGGCGCGGCAGGCTCGGGTCGTAGTCGCGCTCGATCTGCACGCCGGTCGGCGCCTCGGCCGCGAGCAGGTGGCCGACGTGCTGCACGATCTCGTGGATGTTGACGGACTCCTTGCGCGGCGGCTGCCCCGGACCGAGCAGCGAGTCGACCAGCGCCACCAGCCGGTCGGCCTCGGCGATGATCACCGTCGTGTACTCGTGCAGCGCCGCGTCCTTGAGCTGGCGCTCGAGCAGCTGCGCCGCGCCGCGCAGGCCCGCCCAGCGGGTTCTTGATCTCGTGCGCCAGCTGGCGAACCATCGCGCGGCTGCCGCCCAGTTGCGTCAGCAGGTTGTTCTCGCGCGTGATGCGCTGGTGGTGCGTGGTGTCCGCCAGTTCGACCAGCACGCCGCCGGCGCGGCCGGCGGGTCGAACGGCGTCACGGTCACGTCGAGCACGCGGGGCGGCGCGCCGGGTCCGGCCTCGAACGGAATCTCGCGCCGCGAGTATTGCGCGCCGGCAGCGCGCGCGCGGCTGATCACGCCTTCCAGTTCGACGTTGCCCTTGAGCAGGTCGCGCACCGCACGGCCCATGGCCTGGTTGCGGCTCACGCCGAACAGGTCTTCCGCCGGTTCGTTCAGGTGGACGACCGCGCCATCCTCGTCCAGCCAGACGATCGAGGTGGCAATGCCATCGAGCAGGCTGGTCAGTTCGGCCGGGGTGGGCCGGTTGATCGAGCGCAGTTCAGCGGCCACGTCACGCCCTCCGCAAAGGGCGCGACGCGCGCGCGATCAGGGACCTGGGCGGCCCTGGCCGGGGGCGGCTTGGGCGGGGCCGGCCGCAGGGCCGGGCCTTGATTGCGCGGATTGTCGATGACGTGTCGTCTGCTGCATGTGGAACACGACCGGCGCGCTGCGGATCCGTTCGTTGCCGCGGCCATCGACGATCACGCTGATGAGCGAATGCGCGCCGCGATTGAGACCCGTGAGCCGGTGCTCGAGCGCGTTCTCGCCCTCCAGCTGGGTGCCGTCGAGATAGGTCAGCAGCCGGTCGCCCTGGGCCAGCGGCGGGTCCGAGCGCAGGCGGACGTTGACCTCCGCATCCGCGCCGAAGAACGCCTCGTCGTTGGCTGGCTGCCAGATCTCGAGGCTCGAATACTGCACCGCGGCCGGCGGTGCCGGCCGCGATCACGGTGGCCGCGGCGGCCGAGGACGGCGCCGCCGCGGTCGGATTCGCCCCCGAAAGCACGATCTTGCGTGCGCCCGGCACGGGCTGGTCGGAGAAGTGGGTGACCCCGTTCTCGTCCCGCCACTGCCAGACCTCGCGACGCATCGTCGTGGATTGCGCCAGGCTCGCCGTCGCGAGCAGGCACCCGAGAATCAGCACGCTGGTTTTCATGGGGCGAGAGCATAGCCACTGGCGTTCCCGCTGACAAAGCGACCCCGGCAATTCCGGGATGCGCGTCAAGGAGGGGGGGTCGCCGGGCGGCGGTCAGGCCGCCCGGCGGGTTTCCCGGTGCCGGCGTCAGACGCTGTAGTAGAGCTCCAGCTCCACCGGGTGCGTCGACATCCGCAGCTTGGTGACTTCCTGCATCTTCAGGGCGATGTAGGCGTCAATGACGTCGTCGGTGAACACGCCACCCTCCTTGAGGAAGGCGCGGTCCTTGTCGAGCGCCTCGAGCGCCATGTCGAGCGAATGGCAGACCGTCGGGATGTTCTTCGCTTCCTCGGGCTCGAGGTCGTAGAGGTCCTTGTCGGCCGGGTCGCCCGGATGGATCTTGTTCTTCACGCCGTCGATGCCGGCCATCAGCATCGCCGCGAAGCACAGGTACGGGTTGGCCGTGCTGTCCGGGAAGCGGACCTCGATGCGGCGGCCCTTCGGGTTGATGACGTGCGGGATGCGGATCGACGCCGAGCGGTTACGCGCGGAGTAGGCGAGCATGACCGGCGCCTCGAAGCCCGGCACCAGCCGCTTGTAGCTGTTGGTGCTGGCGTTGCAGATCGCGTTCAGCGCCTTGGCGTGCTTGATGATGCCGCCGATGTAGTAGATGGCGATCTCGGACAGGCCGCCGTACTTGTCGCCGGCGAAGATGTTCTTGCCGTCCTTCGACAACGACTGGTTGACGTGCATGCCGTTGCCGTTGTCGCCGACGATCGGCTTCGGCATGAAGGTGGCCGTCTTGCCGTAGGCCGCGGCCACGTTGTGGATCGCGTACTTGAGGATCTGCACCTCGTCGGCCTTCTTCACCAGCGTGTTCGAGGACACGTTGATCTCGGCCTGGCCGCCGGTGGCGACCTCGGCGTGGTGCACTTCGACCTCGAGGCCCAGCTGCTCCATCGCGCCGCACATCGCGGTGCGCAGGTCCTGGTAGGTGTCGACCGGCGGCACCGGGAAGTAGCCGCCCTTGATGCCCGGGCGGTGCCCGAGGTTGCCGCCGTCGAGTTCGGCGCCGGAATTCCACGCGCCCTGCGCGGAATCGACTTCATAGAAGCAGCCGTTCATCGAGTTGCCGTGGCGCACGGTGTCGAAAATGAAGAACTCGTTCTCCGGTCCCCAGCGCGACGCATCGGCGATGCCGGTCGACTTGAGGTACGCCTCGGCACGCTTCGCGAGCGAGCGCGGATCGCGCTCATAGCCCTGCATCGTCGACGGCTCGACGATGTCGCAGCGCAGGTTCAGCGTCGGTTCCTCGAAGAAGGGGTCGAGCACTGCGGTGCTCGGGTCCGGCATCAGGATCATGTCGGACTCCTGGATGCCCTTCCAGCCTGCGATGGAGGAGCCGTCGAAGCCCTTGCCGTCCTCGAAGAATGCTTCGTCGACGACGCGGGTGGGCACGGTCACGTGCTGCTCCTTGCCCTTCGTGTCGGTGAAGCGCAGGTCAACGTACTTGATGCCTTTTTCTTCGATCAGCTTGCGGACGTCAGCACCGGTGCTCATGGGGTCTCCTGATGGAATGCAGCGATGAGGATGCTCGGGGCCACTCGCCGCGACGGCCCTGAGCGTTGTCTGTGAGCGCAATCGGAATGCACCAATTATGCCATCGCACAATAATCGCGCAAGACGTTGCAGTGCGGGATCAGCATGCAACCAGATCAGTCTTAGTGTGCCTCAAAACGGTGCGTTTGCCAGTTTTCAGCACCATTGTAGTGCGCGAAGGAATCCGTAGCGCAGCGGATTTACTTAAGACGTCATGGTAGAGTTCGAACAGCACGGGGGGTGCTGATCGGAATGCCCGAGGGGCGGCCGCGCGGCGGTCGTACGCGGGTGTTCCCTTACACAAAAACCCGCGTGCCAGCGGGGGAGGTCTCGATGATTTTCCGCGCTTCGCGTCGCCATTCCCTGGCGATGTCGCTCGCTTTCGGTGTCGCCACCGTGCTCGCCGGTTGCGGCTCCGGTAAAGAGTCGAA
>CAVUVH010000033.1:0-6617 GCA_963744735.1 uncultured Gammaproteobacteria bacterium | reverse complement strand
CAACGGCTGAACGGTACGCCGCCAGCACCGCCTGATCCGCGACTGGCGGTGATGGCGTGGGTTCGCCCATGGGACGGAATTCCCTGTGAATGCCAAACCCAGGCCGACTGCCGATCGGCAACCTGAAACCCGGGGTCGCGGAGCTGGTTGACCCGCAGTCGTCGCCCGCCTGTTGCCCGACGCATACGAGTACTGCTACGGTCAGGCCACATCGCGGCGCCAGCGGGGGATTCGAGCATGCCGATCGCAACCAGTCGCCCTGCCAGCACCGCCGCTGCGGGACTCGTCGCCCTGCTGTTCTTGGCCGGTGCCGGCGCCGCCGAGCCGCCGCCCTGCCAGACGGCCTCGAAGTTCGGGCCGCAGGACGAAGTCGGCAACCTCAACTACGTGACACCCGCCAGGACGCTGGCCGCCACGAAGCTGGTCACGACCGGCAAGTCGTATCGCCTCGGCATCGAGACCAACAAGGACACGCCGGCCTTTCCGCCGCGCAGGTTTGCGCTCACCGTCGTCCAGCCGGGCCAGGCCGGCGGCGCCACGCTCGGCCCCACCCGGACCAGCTACAACGACGACATCGTCGCCGGCTGGAACGGCGTCGGCTCGCAGCTCGATGGCTTGGGCCACGTCGGCATCGACAATCTCTATTTCAACTGCAACCGCGCCGCGGATTTCGCCATGGTCGACGGCCTGACGAAACTCGGCATCGAGAACGTGCCGGCCGTCGCGACGCGCGGCATCGTGCTCGACATGGCTGGCTACTTCGGCACCGACATCGTCAAGGAAGGCACGGCGTTCAACCGTGCCGAGATCGAGGGCGCCATGAAGCGCCAGGGTATCGCGCCGATCGGGCAGGGTGACGTCGTGCTGTTCCACACCGGCTGGCTCAAGCTGCTCGGCACGGACAACGCCCGCTTCGGCTCCGTGGGTCCGGGACTCGGGATAGAGGGTGCCAGGTATCTCGCTTCGCTCGGCGTGGCGATCGTCGGCGCCGACAACCCGAGTGTCGAGGTGATCCCGTTCGAGAAGGGCGCGGGCATGTTCGAGGTGCACCAGATCCTGCTGGCGCAGAACGGCATCCACATCCTCGAGAACATGAATACCGCGGAGCTGGTCAAGGACCGGGCCTGGGAGTTCCTTTTTACGCTCGGTGCGGCACGCGTCACCGGCGCCGTGCAGGCCATCGTCAACCCCGTCGCCATAAAGTAAGTCGCCCGCGATCACGCGCGGCGAGTTCCGACGCCTCTACGGCTATTCGATGGTGTTCGCCACTCGGTGGTGCGTGCCCGGGGTCGTCCTCGTCATGCTGCCGCCGGCGTAAACGTCGTGGCCTCGATGCCGGTAGACGACGCGTCGCTTGCGCATGTCCTCGCGCAGGCCCCGGATGGTGATCGTGAGCCCAAGGATGGTCAGCACGACGATCACCGCCGCGGGACCGACCAGCGACAGCAGCTGCAGCGGCCCGTCGCGCTCGTCCGGCAGCGGCCTGGCCGAAAGCTGCGCGGCGGCGCGCATGCCAGTGTCGTCGGCAGCCGCCGGCAGCGCGGTGAAGGCGAACAGCGACGCAGCCACCAGCGGCAAGAAGAACTTCGACAGCACCTTGGCCTCTCCCGGTCTCGAATGTCGACTGACAGGAGAAGACTTTTAGCCGACGACCCGGCTCCGGTCTGTACGTTGACGCACGAAGCGGTGTCAGGCCCCGCGACTGGCGGCCATGTGCTCGATGCGATCGGATTCGCGCTTCACGACCGAATAGCACTCGCAGCACAGCTGCTCGAGCTTCGGCCGGTCAATCACGGTGATGTGCCCGCGGACGTAGCGGATCACGCCGAGCTTCTGCAGCTTGCCGGCCGCGTCGGTGACGCCTTCGCGGCGCACGCCGAGCATGTTGGCGATGAGCTCCTGCGTCATGACCAGGTTGTCCGACGGCAGGCGGTCGAGCGACAGCAGCAGCCAGCGGCACAGCTGCTGGTCGACTGAATGATGGCGGTTGCAGACGGCGGTCTGGGCCATCTGCGTGATCAGGGTCTGCGTGTAGCGCAGCAGCAGCAGCTGCAGCCCGCCGTTGCGATGGAACTCGTCCTTCAGCCGCTGGCCGTCCAGCCGATACGCATGCCCGGCGCTCTGGACGATGGCCCGGCTTGGCGTGGTCTCGCCGCCCATGAACAGCGCCACGCCGATCAGGCCCTCCCGGCCGACGACGGAGATCTCCGCCGACGCGCCGTTCTCCAGGACGTAGAGCAGCGACACGATGCAGTCGAGCGGGAAGTAAACGTAGCGGAGGACGTCGCCGGACTCGTAGAGGGCCTTGCCCAGCGGCATCGGCACCAGCCGCAGGTGCGGATAAATCCGCTCGCGCTCCGCCTCTGACAGTGCTGCCAGCAGGTGATTCTGTCCTGGCGCGTGGAGCGCAGCCTGCTTCACGGGCGGGCTCATTGTGGGCACCCATGCTGGTTCGCGGCGTCCAGTTTACACCCGCCCTGCCTCTTGCGCACGCGACCGCACACTGCGTGTGCCGGTCACGTCATGAGGTTCGCGTAAGTCTTGCGGTCGATGGCGTAGCACTCGCAGGCCGCACCCTCCAGCCCGCGACGATCGAGGATCGTGACGTAACCCCGCTTGTAACGAACCAGCCTGCGCTCCTGCAGCGCACCCGCCGCCCGGGTCACGCCCGCGCGGCGCACTCCCAGCATGTAGGCCAGGAACTCATGCGTGACGTGGAATTCGTCGGCATGCGCCCGGTCCCGCGTCATCAGCAGCCAGCGTGCAAGCCGTGCTTCGACGACGTGGAAGCGTGTGCAGACGGCCATCTGCGCCAGCTGTGACATCACGACATGGATGTAGCGCTTCAGCGTGCGCTCGAGCGCGTCGCTGTACTCGAGCTCGCGGCGAAACGAGCCTGCATCCATCTGCCACGCCGGCCCGGCGCCCTGGACCAGCGCAATCATCGGTGCATTGGGCACTTCGAGCACCAGTGACGCGCCCAGCATGCCTTCGTCGCCGACCAGCCCGACTTCCATCCGGTCGTGGCCCAGGGCCGGAGTGATCAGCGAGATGAAGCTCCCGGTCGGGAAATAGACGCGGCGGATGACATCGCCCGGCTGGTAGAGCTTGTCGGCGGAAGCAAGCTCGACTTCTTCGCACTGCGCAAGAAGGTGCCGGCGGTCACGGGCCGGCAGTGCAGCCAGCAGGAGGTTCTGTGGAGGAACGCGCGTAGGCATTAGCACTGGCGATTCCGACGATGACGCATGGATGGCGGTGAAGAGCCGTCAGTGTGGACGGCCGGCCTGTCCGTCTCTGTTCGCTGGCCCACCGAGCATCGGCGCGCCTGCCAGTGGCACTGCCGGCCAGGGTCCGCCAGCGCACAGACGACCGTGTCCGTTCACGGCAAAGTCCGCATCGCATTCTTTACGTCTGGAGAGTCGATGTTCCGCAGCAGACCCGCCGGCCTGGCGAGCCTCGCCAATGACGGCATCAATCGTGCCGCGCCTGGCCTGCATGAGTCGCGCGCGCTGCTGACGCTCGACTCGATCGGCGACGCGGTGCTCAGCACCGACCTCGCAGGCAAGGTGACCTACCTGAACGCCGTCGCCGAGCGCATGACCGGCTGGTCGGCGTTCGAGGCCGCGGGCCGGCCGCTGCAGGACGTGATGCGGATGATCGACGCAGACAGCCGCGAACCGGTGCGTGATCCGCTGGCGCTGGCGGTGCGTTGCCAGGCGAACGTCGGCGTCGGCGTCAATTGCCTGCTGATCGCCCGCGACGGGCACGAAACCCCGATCGAGGATACCGCTGCCCCCATTCGTGACCGGGACGGCCGGGTGATCGGCGCGGTCATCGTGTTTCACGACATCGGCGCGGCGCGTGCATTGTCGCTGCGGATGTCGCACCTGGCACAGCATGACGTGCTGACAGGCCTGCCGAACCGGTTGCTGCTGACGGACCGGCTCGACCGTGCGGTGGCGTCGGCACGTCGACTGGGCAGCCTCCTGGCCGTGCTGTTCATCGACCTGGATCGCTTCAAGAGCATCAACGACAGCCTCGGCCATGCGACCGGCGACCAGGTCCTGCAGTCCGTTGCGAGCCGGCTGGTGGCAGGCGTGCGCCGATCGGACACCGTGAGCCGCCACGGCGGTGACGAGTTCGTCGTCCTGCTGACACAAGTGACTTCCGCCGGCGACGCCAGGCTCGGCGCGGACAACCTGTGTGCCGCGATCGCCGCGCCGCACCGCATCGAAGGCAGCGACCTGTACCTGACGGCGAGCGCAGGCGTCGGCGTGTACCCTGCCGACGGCACGGATGCGGAGTCGCTCCTGAAGCGAGCCGACCTCGAGCTGCTGCACGCCAAGGCACAACGACGTGCGATGCGGGGGGCGACCGACAGCGCGCGCATCGGTGCGGCGCCGTACCGACCACTCGCGGCAAAGCCCGCAGACTCTGCCCATGGACTCCGACCGGAGACGACAGGCCAGCGAGCCACGGGCCCGCGGGCGTGACCGCACATTCACCCACAGCAAGGAGAATCAAATGAACTGGGATCGCATCGAAGGTAACTGGAAGCAGGTCACCGGCAAGGCCAAGGTTCAGTGGGGCAAGCTGACGGACGACGACCTCGACGTCGTTGCCGGGCGTCGTGAGCAGCTCTCGGGCAAGATCCAGGAGCGCTACGGCGTTGCCAAGGACGAGGCCGAGAAGCAGGTCACCGCCTGGGAGAGCAAGGCCGACGACTCATGGTTCTCGTGAATGCGAGAACGGCGCTGGCTGGAACCTGATCAGCGCCTGCAGTTTCGACGCCCCGCGTTGACGAACTCAACCCGGGGCGTCGCTTTTCGACAGGTTCCGGACGTTACACCCGCCGGCCCTGGATCACGTTGATCACGACCACGATGATCGCGAGCACCAGCAGGATGTGAATGAATCCGCCCATGGTGTAGGAGCTGACGAGCCCCAGCAGCCAGAGAACGGCCAGTACGACGGCAATGGTCCACAACATTTCACTTCTCCTTATGAGGACTGCAGGCTTGCAGGACAATCACTCGCGATCGTTCAGTCCGGTCAGCACCAGCTGCCCGTCGACGACGGGGATGGTCCGGCCCGGGGCGCGGTCCGTCCGCACGGTGCCTTCCTGCCCTTCGAGGCGGTAGCGGACCTTGTAGCCGTCGGGCTTCTCGGCGGTGTCGTAGACCGTACGGCAGCGCTTCTCGACCGTCGTCGTGGTCTTGTCTTCCTGCATGTGCTTCTGGATCTTGCTGCCGGCGTAACCGCCTGCAGCGGCGCCCGCGACCGTCGCGACAGTCTGCCCGCTGCCGTCGCCGACCTGGTTGCCGAGCACCCCACCGACGACCGCGCCCATCATGGCGCCTGTGATGCGCTTGGGGTCGCTCGCCGGGACGTCGTGCGAGACGAGTTCATCGGAACAGACCTGGCGCGAGGTGCGGACGGTCTTCGTGACGGGCTGGACATCGAGTACGTCGGCGGAGCGACGGTCGTCCATCGCCTGGTAACCCGCGAACGCCCCGGCGGCGGTGACCGCGATGCCACCGACGACGAGTCCTGTAATCAGGGACTTGTTCATGCAAAGTTCTCCACTCGACCTCACCCGTCGTGCAGCGAGATTCCGAAAAGATCGCGTGCGGTCGATGCATACCAGACTACGCGTCGGCGTGGCGGGGTCGGTTCGGTAGCGCACCAAAGCCACCAAGCAACGGCCCGGTGGCTGCAAAGCCACCGGGCCGCTTCAAGCACACGACCGGGGGGGTGGTTGTCGAGTGCTCCGCGGCAGAATCGTTCAGCGGGCAGCCGCCGTCCGTGCGCTAGCGCACGCCCGCAGTCGACGTCGCGGGGTCGCACCGAATCGCCGGGTACGCTGCCGCACAGACCCTGCGGCACACCTCTCCCATGCTCAACGGCAATTCGCCATGCCCCGATTCCGGGGACGGCGGCGTGATGGTTCGAGGAGACGCATGGGACTGCTGACGACCGAGCATGGCAAGTCGGGATATCGCGCCGATTTCATCCTGTATGGCGTCGCTGCGACGGCATTGGGATCGTTCCTCGCATTCGCGGGGCCGCGCGCGCGGTGGCTGGAAATCACGATATTTGCGCTGCTGGGCCTGGGGGGCTGGACGCTGGTCGAGTACGGGCTGCACCGCTTCGTCCTGCACGGCCTGCCGCCATTTCGCAGCTGGCATGCGGAGCACCACCGCCGGCCGCAGGCGCTCATCGGCACGCCGACCATCCTGAGTGCAGCGCTGATCGCCGCGCTCGTGTTCCTGCCGGCGCTGTTGCTGGGCGACCTGTGGCGCGCCTGCGCGCTGACGTTCGGACTCATGACCGGCTACTTCATCTACGCGATCACGCACCACGCAACCCACCACTGGCGCCCCCGAAGCGAGTGGGCGCGGCGGCGCAGGCGAGCGCACGCGCTGCATCTACGGCTCCGCCGGGCCGATGGCGCGCTACGGAGTGACCAGTGCCTTCTGGGACGTCGTCTTTGGCACCAACGGCAAGAGCCGCGCAGGCGTCGCGGATGCGCTCACCGCGGCGCAGCTGGAGGTATGGGAGGACGAGGGCGGGGCGCTGGCCGGTCGCGGGCCGCAGACCGCTCCGTACGGTAGGAG
>CAVUVH010000032.1:0-13774 GCA_963744735.1 uncultured Gammaproteobacteria bacterium | reverse complement strand
CTGCGCGCGGTCGGCATCGACCCGCTGGTGCACGACATCCGGTTGGTCGAGGACAACTGGGAGTCGCCGACGCTCGGGGCCTGGGGCCTCGGCTGGGAGATCTGGCTGAACGGCATGGAGGTCACTCAGTTCACCTACTTCCAGCAGGTGGGCGGCCTCGACTGCCGGCCGGTCATGGGCGAGATCACCTACGGGCTCGAGCGCATCGCGATGTACCTGCAGGGCGTCGAGAGCGTGTTCGACCTGGTGTGGGCGGATGGGCCGCTGGGCCGCGTCACCTACGGCGACGTCTACCACCAGAACGAGGTCGAGCAGTCGAAGTACAACTTCGAGTACGCCGATGTCGACGAACTGTTCCGCCAGTTCGACGCGCACGAGAAAGAGTGCCTGCGGATGCTCGAGGCGAAGCTCTCACTGCCCGCCTACGAGCGCATGCTGAAGACCTCGCACACGTTCAACCTGCTCGACGCGCGCAAGGCCATCTCGGTCACGGAGCGGCAGCGCTACATCCTGCGCGTGCGCACGCTCGCGCGCGGCGTCGCCGAAGCCTACTACGCCAGCCGCGAAGCCCTCGGCTTCCCGATGCTAAATGGGGCAAGGGGTAAATGGGGACGCTACCCTTTTCCCTCCTGGAAAAAGGGTAGCGTCCCTATTAACCCTGATGGATCCGCCATTGCCGGAAAAGGGCCTGACCACGCGAGGCCTGGCATGACCGCTGCCCGCGATTTCCTGGTCGAGATCGGCACGGAAGAGCTGCCGCCGAAGTCGCTGCTCAGCCTGAGCGCGGCATTTGGCGAGGGCATCGCCAAGGGCCTGCAGGACGCCGGTCTTCATACAAGTCGCTGGAGGCTTCGCGACGCCACGGCGGCTGGCCGTACGCGTGAAAAAGCTCGTCGAACAGCAGCCGGATCGCCCGCTCGAGAAGCGCGGACCGCCGGTCAAGGCGGCGTTCGATGCCAGCGGCGCGCCGACCCAGGCCGCCCTCGCCTTCGCGCGCAGATGCGGAGTGGACGTCGCCGCGCTGGAAAAGATCGAGACGCCCAAGGGCGAATGGCTGGTTCACCGCGGCACCGAAATGGGCGCCCGCACCGCAAGCCTGCTGCCGGGCATCGTGACGGCGTCGCTCGACGCGCTGCCGATCGCCAAGCGCATGCGCTGGGGCGCGGGCGAGGCGCAGTTCGTGCGCCCGGCGCACTGGGTCGTGCTGCTGTTCGGCCACGAGGTCCTCGACGCCGAGATCCTGGGCCTCAAGGCCGGCAACCTGACCTACGGCCATCGCTTCATGGCACCGAAGGCGCTGAAGCTGGCGAGCCCGGCGAGCTACGTCGGCACGCTGCTGAAGCGCGGCAAGGTGATGGTCGACGTCGCCGCGCGGCGCGACACGATCCGCGCCGGCGTGACCAGCGCGGCAGAACAGATCGGCGGCATCGCCGTGATCGACGATGCGTTGCTCGACGAGGTCACTGGCCTGGTCGAATGGCCGGTCCCGCTGGCCGGCCGCTTCGACCCGCAGTTCCTCGAGCTGCCGCAGGAAGTGCCGATCGCGACCATGCAGGAGCACCAGCGGTATTTCCCCGTGCGCGACCTGCAGGGCAAGCTGCTGCCGTGGTTCGTCACCGTCGCCAACATCGCGAGCAGGGATCCCGCCCAGGTCATCGCCGGCAACGAGCGCGTCGTGCGGCCACGCCTGACGGACGCGGCGTTCTTCTATCGCACTGACCGCCAGCAGCCGCTGGCGGCGCGGGTCGATGCGCTGCAACGCGTGACGTTCCAGACGCAGCTCGGCTCGCTGCACGACAAGACCCAGCGCGTGCGCGCGCTGGCGCGGGCCATCGCCGGCACGATCGGCAGCGACCCGGCGCTGGCCGACCGCGCCGCCGAACTCAGCAAGTGCGACCTGCTGACCCTGATGGTCGGCGAATTTCCCGAACTGCAGGGCCTGATGGGCCGCTACTACGCGCGCCACGACGGCGAGCCCGCCGAGGTGGCCGAGGCGCTGCGCGAGCAGTACCTGCCGCGCTTTGCCGGTGACGAGCTGCCGGCCACGCGCACCGGCATGGCGCTGTCGATCGCCGACAAGGTGGACACGATCGCCGGCATCTTTGCCACTGGCCAGAAGCCGAGCGGCACGCGCGATCCGTTCGGCCTGCGGCGCGCCGCCCTCGGACTGTTGCGCACCTCGATCGACCGCGGGCTCGACCTCGACCTGCAGCACCTGCTCGGCGAGGCGGTCCGCAACGCCCGCGCAGACATGGCGCGCGTCGCGCTGCACAGGGCAAGCCCGTCGCCGCGGCCGACGAGGCCGCGCTGGCCCGCGAGGTCTACGATTACGTGATCGAGCGCCTGCGCGCCCACTACGTCGAAGGCGGCGCCGGCATCGAGGTCACGGCCGAGATGTTCGATGCGGTGCTCGCGACGCGGCCGGCCTCGGCCCTCGATTTCGACGCACGCCTGCGCGCGCTGGTGCAGTTCCTGCAGCTGCCGGACGCGGCGAGCCTCGCGGCCGCCAACAAGCGCATCGCCAACATCCTGAAGAAGGTGGCAGGGCCGGTCGGCGACGATGTTGATGCCGCGCGGCTGATCGATCCTGCCGAGCAGGTGCTGGCCGAACAGGTGGTCGCGATCGCACGCGAGGTCGAGCCGAAATTTGCTGCGCGCGACTACACCGCGGCGATGCAGCTGCTGTCGGCACTGCGGCAGGCCGTCGACCAGTTCTTCGATTCGGTCATGGTCAACGCCGACGATCCGGCGCTGCGCGCCAACCGCCTGGCGCTGCTCAACCGCATGCGGGGCCTGTTCATGCGCGTGGCCGACCTGTCGCGCCTGCCGGGCTGAGCGGGAGCAACACGCGATGCTGCAGTGGGTACGCTCGGTGATCTATACCGTGCTGCTGTTCCTGGTGACGGGTTTCTTCGGCGTGATCGTGCTGGTTTCGGCGCTGCTGCCACTCAGCATCGAGCAGCGTTACGTGATCCCGCGCAGCTGGGGCCTGTTCCTGACCTGGCTGGCCCGGATGGTCTGCGGCCTCGGCTACACGATCGAAGGCCAGGAGAACCTGCCGTCGCGGCCGTTCATCTCGCTGTGGAAGCACTCGTCCGTGTGGGAGACGCTGGCGCAGATGTTCGTCGTGCCGCCTGCGTCGTGGTCACTCAAGCGCGAGGTGATCTGGATTCCGATCGTGGGCTGGGCAGTGCGCACCTTCAATCCGATCGCGATCAATCGCAGCGCCGGCCATTCGGCCGTAAACCAGATGGTGCAGCAGGGACGTGAGCGCCTCGCGGCAGGAATGGGCGTGATCGTCTATCCGGAAGGCACGCGCATGCCGCCTGGCCAGACGCGCAAGTACGGTGTCAGCGGCGCCCTGCTCGCCTGCGAGACCGGCACGCCGGTGGTGCCGATCGCGCACAACTCCGGCTATTTCTGGCGCCGTCGCAGCCTGCTGAAGAAGGCGGGTACGATCCGCGTGGTGATCGGGCCGCCGATCGATCCGACGGGGCTGACGCCGCGGGAAGTCAACGAGCGCGCGCAGCAGTGGATCGAGGCCAAGGTGGCGGAGATCGTCGCGCAGCCCGGCGGGCGGCCGGACTGATCCCCATTCCCTGGTCGCCATTCCCTTCTCCGGGACCCGGATCCGGCACGCGCCCGCGTGCGAATGAGGCCGATCAACTCCTGCGTCGGTGACGATCGCATGTCGACCCCTGCCCGCGGCTCCATGCTCGACGCGATCGAGCGACTCGGCAACAAGCTGCCCGAACCCCCGATCCTGTTCTGCTGGCTGGCACTGATCGTGATCGTCGTCGCGGCCATCGGGTCGGCCCTCGGCTGGTCGGTGCAGCCGCTGAAGCCGGTCGCGGCGACCGGTCCGGACGGTGGCCTGGCGATCTCGCTGCTGGCGAGCGGCACACCGATCGAACCGCGCAGCCTGCTCACGGCCGAAGGGCTGTACTTCATGTTTTCGGCCATGCTGCGCAACTTCGCGACGATGCCGGCGCTGCCGCTGATGTTCGTGTCGATGCTCGGCATCGGCCTGGCGGAGAAGTTCGGCTTCTTCTCGGCGCTGATGCGACAACTGGCGCTGGTCACGCCCAGCCGCCTGCTGACGCCCGCGATCGTCTTCATCGGCGCCAACAGCTCGGTCGCGAGCGACGCCGGCTACGTGATCATGCCGCCGCTGGCCGCCGCGCTGTACCTGGCGATGGGCCGCCATCCGGTCGCCGGGCTGTCCGCGGCGTTCTGCGGCGTGGCCGGAGGCTTCGGCGGCGGGCTGTTTCCCACCGGGGGCGACGGCGTGCTGACCGGTTTCGCGCAGGAGGCGGCGCACGTCGTCGATCCGGGGTACACGGTCAACATCCTGCACAACTTCTACTTCAAGGCGCTGTCGGCACTGGTCGTGACGGCGGGCGGCTGGTACGTCACCGATCGCATCGTCGAGCCGCGCCTGATGCGCCTGTACCCCGACGAGGCGCGTTCGGGCGACGTCGCCGCGGTGCGCGAAATGACCCTGTCGCCGGCGGAGCGCCGCGCCCTGCGTGCCGCCCTGCTCACGATGGGCGCCGTGCTCGCCGTGTTCGCAGCGCTGATCCTCGTGCCGGGCTCGCCGCTGCACGGCCCCGGCCAGCCGACCCTGGCCAACGGACGGGTGCTGGTGCAGCAGCCGATCGCGGTGGCGCCGGCAGGCAGCGCGCTCGAGCAAGGCACGACGGTGCTGGCAAAGGAGCCGCTGCTGGTGACCCGGGCGGAGGCGCCGGCACGGCTGGTCGAGTCACCGGCCGCACGCTGGTCACAGGTGATCGTGCCGATGATCTTCCTGTCGTTCCTGCTGCCCGGCATGGTCTACGGCCGCCTCACCGGCACGCTGCGCAACCAGCAGGACTTCGTTGCCGCGCTCAATCACGGCATCCGCGCGGTGGTGCCGGTGATGGTCATCCTGTTTTTCCTGTCGCAATTCGTGAACTACTTCGCCTACACCCAGCTCGACCGGATGCTGGCGTACGCGGGTGGCGCGCTGCTGTTCGAGGCGAACCTGCCGATCCCGCTGCTGGTCGTGATGTTCGTCGGCGTGGTGATTCTCGGCGACTTCACCATGAGCGGCATGCTGGCGAAGTTCGGCGTGCTGGCGCCGATCTTCATCCCGATGTTCATGATCGTGGGCATGAGCCCGGAGCTGACCACCGCCGCCTACCGCATCGGCGATTCCGTCGTGAACATCGTCACCCCGCTCAACTCCTACATGCTGATCGTGCTGGCCGTGCTGCAGAAGTACCGGCCGGCCGCGGGCCTCGGCTCGCTGATCTCGCTGATGGTGCCGTACTCGGTCGTGCTGGGTATCGCGTGGACCGCGCTGCTCGTGCTCTGGTACTTCACCGGCCTGCCGCTCGGGCCCGCCGCACCGCTGACCTTTGCGCCCGCCAGTTGAGGCGAGCGTCCGCCGCGCCCCTTTGGCTTTGACCGTTCGCGTCCGAATCATTCGTACCAGCTGACCTTGCCGGTCGCCACGTCGTACATGCGCCGACGATGTTGATCTCGCCCTTCTGCTCCATTTCGCGCAGGATCGGGCTGCGATCACGGATGGCCTGCACGGTCTGCCGCACGTTGGCCGCCGCCACCTCCTCGATGAACGCCGCGTTGGCGAAGTGCGAACCGCGCCCACCGGCGTCTGCACGGACTTCACTGCCGGCTGGATCCTGGCGAGCAGTCGGTCAGGTGGCCGAGCTCCACGTTGTCGCAGGCCCCCTTCACCGCGCCGCAGCCGCTGTGGCCGAGCACGACGACCAGCCGCGATCCAGCGACCTTCGAGGCGAATTCGAGGCTGCCGAGGATGTCGTCGTTGACGATGTTGCCGGCGATGCGGGCGTTGAAGACATCGCCGATGCCCTGTCGAACACAATCTCGGCCGGTGCACGCGAATCGATGCAAGAGACGATGCTGGCGAGCGGGTACTGGCCGGCGGCGGTTTCCGCCACCTGTGTCATGTAGTTGCTTCGATTGACGCTGACCCCGCTGATGAAGCGTTGATTGCCCGCCTTGAAGCGCTCGAGCACCTGCGCCGGCGACACCGACTGCTGGCAGCTGCGGTTGTTCTGCGTGGCACAGAAGACAGCGGCGGGCGCGTTGGCACCGGCGCCCGGGGCGTCCGCTGCAAGGCCCGTGGAGGCAACACCGCCGAGGCTGGCCGCGATGACAAGGACTAACGCTTTTGCAGGCATGTGGTGGGCTCCTGTAGAGGGGTCGGCCAGAATGGCTGTCCCGGCATCATACGCTACCGGATTCCGGAACGAAATTTCGTATTTTATCAGGATCTGACCGGCCCGCCTCAGATGCCGAAGAACTTCAGCAGCACGTCGCTGACGCCCTCGAGGCCGCGGCCGGTGAGGCCGCTGCGTCGACCTGAGTACGGCATTTCCTCGTACACGAAGATGCCGTGGCCGCCGGCAAAGCTGTCGTTGAACAGCCCGTTCACCCCCAGCAGGTAGGCGCCGAAGGTTTCCGAACGGCGTGGCGCGTAGGCCAGGTGGGCGCTGAAGCCGATCGTCTGGTTCTGGTCGATGCTGCGGCCGGGGCCCGCGGTTTCCTGGCGCACGCCGCGGCAGCCCGCCACGACCAGGCGGGCCGGCCCCTCGAACACGAGGTAGCGGAACTGCAGCGTGATCAGCGCGCCGAGGCCGAGATTCCAGCGGGGCACGATCTTCACCGGTAGTTCGGACGGCTGCACGATTCCCGCGAGCGAGCGCGGCTGCAGCACCAGCGACTCGCCCGCCGCGAGGTCGATGATCGCCAGCTCGGCGAACGGATCCTTCTTGCTCGCCACCGTGCAGGTCGCGCCCGCGCCGCTGACACGGGTCAGCGCGACCATGCCGGAGGCGAAGCTGGTGAACGGCAGGCGGCGACTCAACAGCCATTGCGTCCGCTTGCTGCCGGCATGCGAGAGGCTCTGGATGAACTCCGGGTGTACCAGCAGTTCTTCGCCTGCGGCCAGCACCAGCTCTTTCGACACGGTCGAGATCCTGCTCGCCGCGTTCCCGGTGGCGTGTGATCCAGCCACGGCCTGCGGCGCTGAACCGGCGGGGACCAGCTGGATGGGCGGACGACGGGCGGCGAGCGGCGCCATCACGTAGTACCAGAACGCCTTGAGCAGCAGCGGCGTCAGCGATATCACGACCACCACCCAGAACGCCTGCCAGGCCGTCCTGCGTGCCCGCTCGCGCAGTTCCGCCACCTGGCGTCGCGCGACCTCGACACGTGCATTCTTTTCGGCGACGAGCTGGTCGAACTGTGCGAGCAGCGGGTGATCGGGAACAGTGAGCTGCGCGACCGGCGGAACCTTGCGCGAGCGGCTGTCGGCCAGGGCTTGCTGCGCCTTCGCCCGGCGCTGTTGTGCGGCGTTGTGGTCGCGCACGGCCTGGTTGCGGGTTTCGAGTCGTCGCAGGTAAAGCTCGCGCGTCTCGTTGCGCAGGCCGGCGAGCTCAAACGGCACCAAGGCGAGCGGATTCGATTTTTCGAACGCGGTCAGCTCGGCATCGAGCGAGCGGTAGCGTGAGCGCAACTGCTGGTACTCGCCTTCTGCCGCGTCGAAGGCTGCGCGGGCGGTGACCGGATCGGTGCCCAGTCGCTGCAGCGCGTCCAGCAGGCGCATCACCTGGTCGCGCTCCGCCGTCAGCAGCTGGATCATCGCCTCGTTCTCGACCAGCGCGCCGACACGATTGCCGGTCGCCAGGGCGATGGCCTGTTCGGTCGCGCTGGGGCGCTGTGCCTTGCGCTGGTTTATCTGCGCGTCCAGCGACGCGGCGCGTTGCGCCAGCGAAGCCTGCGACTGTTGGTGGGCGCCGCCGAGGTACGCGTTGGACTCGTCCACCGCGCGCTGCAGCGCCTGCTGCAGTTCCTGCTGTTGTGTCTGCAGGTCGCGCGCGAGCTGCGCGTCCGGAATCAGCGCATCGAAGCGGCTGTTCAGCGACGACGAGCGGTCGTGCGCCACTCCGGCCAGGACCAGCACGGCCAGCGCGAGCAGGAACAGCACGAGGCGGCCGCCCAGCCAGCCCGCCACGGAGCGCCCGGCATTGATCATCGTCGTCGCTCCCTGTCGGACGGGTGAGTTCTGGTCGATCGGGCATTCACGGCGACCCGGTGTACGCCGGGTATGTGACCGGACCTACTCGCAGGCTGCCGGCGCGCGTGTAACGGCATTCGCGCAGTTTACGATGCGTTTCGCGGCTCCGCCGGTGCCGCAGGGCAGCGCTGACATACCCTGATGGCGCAGGCAGATTCGATCGCCACCGAAAGCGATTGGCGCGGCCAGGGGGCGCGGTAGATGAACAGCCTGGTGGCGACAACTGAGACGTGCGAATTGCGTCCGTCTACAACTGCTGCAACGTTCAACGACTCTTGATCGGCTGATCCGTCGCTCGACTCTTCGAGAAACTCGAAGTCTGTGTCTCTTTATGTCTGCTTTTATCGAATTCAAAAACACTGGATGATCCGCATTGCCGCTCCAAAAGCAGGAAACAATCGTGTTGTACGCACTCAGTTGGTCCGTGATGGTCATCTTTCTCGTGCTCTGGTCGCTCGCAGCCTGGGCGTTCCAAGCGGCCGCGGCATGGACGGTCTCGAATGCGGGCGCCCTGGCGGGAGGTTCAGAGGCGATCGGGGGCTTGCGCGCGCCAGATTGGTTGGCGCCATGGATTCCGCCGGAGTTCACTCTGGCGTTCACTTCAATGCTGTCTGCCGTGGGTCCGGCCACAGAGGCCGTTCTCGACCAGGCCCCCGCCTTGGCAGGCGGGCTGTCGGTGGCGGTCTGGGTGGTCTGGGGAATCGGTAGCGCGCTGATCGTCGTCCTGGGCCTCGTGTGCAGCCGATTGATCACCGTACTGCGACGTCGCTCGTCGACGCCTTCATTGACCTGAAGCGCTCCATTGCAAACCCTTGTCGCCTTCCTTGCGTCCGACATCCTCGGCCAGCCAGCCGGGGCCTGGCTCGCCGCCTAGGCGACTCAGGCGCTACGGCGCGGCACCGGCGGCGCCCTTCTCGATCTCCTCGAGCAGCGGATGCGCGTGACGGCCGGCCGGGCGGATCAGGTACAGCAGCTCGCTCAGCTCCGGCACCCGACCGACGCGTTGCAGCCCGAACTGCGTGGCAACGTCGGACTCGATCACGGTCGGCACCCAGACGATGCCGAAGCCGCGCTGTGCGAACACCTTGGCCAGCGCACTGTCGTCGCAGCGGGCGACGACGCGCGGCATGAGTCCGCGCTCAGCGAGCCAGGCATCCAGTGCAATGCTGAGCGGCGAGTCGGCGGACCTGGCGACCATCGGTGCGCCGTCGAGACAGGCTGGGAAGTCCCCGCGCAGCGCCTTGCGCACGTGCGGCGACGCGACGAGGCTCAGGCCCGACTTCAGCAGCAGCCGCCCGCGCATCGAGCGCGCCAGGTATGGCGGCATGGGCTGGTCCGCCAGGACCGCGTCGAGCTGATGCGCAGCCAGTCGTCCGAGCAGCCCGGTGATAGTGCCTTCGACGCAGTCGAGCTCGATGCGGTCGCGATGGCGCTCGAGCAGTGGCGCCAGCACGCGCGCGGTCAGCAACTTGGGCACGCCGTCGGTGACCCCGAGGCGCAGCCCGAGGCGGCGCGGCTCGGCGTGCCCGGCCATTACGCCGCGCAGTTCCGTGCCCAGGGCGAAGATCGACTCCGCGTAGTCGCGCGCCACCTCGCCGTCGGGCGTCAGCACCAGGCGCCGGCCGGACCGCTCCAGCAGCTTCCGGCCGAGCGACTGCTCCAGCTCGCGCACCTGCGAGCTCAACGTCTGCGGCGCGAGGTGCAGGCGGCGAGCCGCGCCTGTCAGCGAGCCCTCACGCGCAACCTCGTGGAAGTAGTGCAGGTGCTTGAGGTTGATGCGTGGCGGGAGTCGTGTGTTCATCAGATTTTCTCGAAGTCTGGCGGATAAATTTTCTCATTTATTCTGGTTATTGTCGCCCGTAGGATCGACTGGCAACCCAAGGAGAAACCGCCATGAAGATCGACGTCCATGCCCGCCGCTTCAAGCTGACCGATTCGCTGCGCCATGCGGTCCATCGCGAAATCGTGCGACTGGCCCAGGCGCTCGGCGCCGGCATCACGCGGGTGTCGGTTCGCCTGTTCGACGTGAACGGCTTGCGCGGAGGACCGGATAAGGGATGTCTGGTCCACGCCCAGTTCACCGACGGCACCTCGATCGTCGGCAGCGACGTGGACAGCGACCTGTACCGCTCGGTACCGGCGGCGTTCGAGAAAGTGCTGCGCAGCAGGCGCATGAAGCGCGCGCGCCGCCACACGCTGCGACGGTACGACACGCGGGCGCAGCTGAACCCTGCCTGAGGTGCGCGACAAGGCCTTGCAACGCGTATTGCGGGCTTCGCCATGCGGAACTATCGACCGGGCCGCGCCTGCCGCGTAGAGTCGTGCCAGGCTCGTGACCCTGCGCCCGCGACGGGCCTCATCACGCCACCCCGGGCACGACGGAACCAGCATGCGCCGCATCGCCGCGTTGACCCTTGCGCTCTGCGCGGCCCTTCCCGCCGCTGCCCGCCCCGACTACGCCGAAGCCATCGCCGCCGACTACCAGCGCTCGCTCGGCGCGCTCTGGGATCACTTCCACCAGAACCCGGAGCTCTCGTTCCACGAGACGAAGACGGCGGCGCGGATGGCGAAGGAACTGCGCGCAGTCCCCGGCATGCAGGTCACGGAAGGCGTCGGCGGCACCGGCGTCGTCGGCGTGCTGCGCAACGGCGACGGCCCCACGGTGCTGCTGCGCGCCGACATGGACGGCCTGCCGCTGGAAGAGCGCTCGGGCGTGGCGCGCCCCTCGACGGTAAGGCAGGTCGGCAGCGACGGACTGGAGATGCCGGTGATGCACGCCTGCGGCCACGACGTGCACATCACCGCGCAGCTGGCGACGGCACGGCAGCTCGCGGCGCTGCGCGATCGCTGGCGCGGAACCGTGGTGTTCGTCGTGCAGCCCGCCGAGGAGCGCTTCGGCGGCGCCTCCGCGATGCTCGCCGACGGCCTCTACTCCCGCTTCCCGAAGCCCGACTACGCGCTGGCCATGCACGTCGCGACCGGCCTGGCCACGGGCACGATCGCGGCATCGGAGTCCGTGCAGTACTCCTCGGCGGACAACATCGACATCACCGTGTTCGGCGTCGGCACGCACGGCGCGGCGCCGCAGGCAGGGCGCGACCCGGTCTACATCGCGTCGCAGATCGTGATCGCGCTGCAGTCCCTGATCAGCCGCGAGAAGGGCCCGCTGGATCCCGGCGTGATCACCGTCGGCGCGTTCCACGCCGGCACCAAGCACAACATCATCTCCGAGCGCGCCGAGCTGCAGCTGACCGTGCGCGCCAACAGCAAGGCGACGCGCGACGCGCTGGTCGCCGGGGTCGAGCGGGTGGCGCGCAACACGGCGCTCGCGCACGGCATCGCCGAGGACCGGCTGCCGCTGGTCAAGATCGTCGAGAGCACGCCGCCAACGCTGAACGACCCGGCGCTCGCGCGCCGTCTGAACACGGCGATCGCCGCGGCGCTGGGCCCAGAAGTGGTGCAGCCGTTCGAACAGACGTCCATGGGCGCCGAAGACTTCGCGCATTTCGTTGCGCCCACGCTCGGCGTGCCGGGATACTACTTCGTCGTCGGCGGTACGTCGCAGGACGTGATCGACGCTGCTGAAGCAGGTGGTCCGCGGGTGCCGCCGCACCACTCGCCGCTGTTCCGCATCGAACCCGAGCCTGCCGTGCGCACCGGCGCCGAGGCGATGGTCTCGGCGGTGCTGGAGCTGCTGGCGCCGCGCTGAAAGCGTGTGTCTGCGTTGCCGCGGCTGTCCAGCGCTGCGCGCTGTCGCGGGCGCTCATGACCTGCATTTCCAGGGTCGCCGCGTCCGGCTGTAGAAGATGATGCCGAACAGTTTGTTCAGCAATTCCTCGAGCGGCATCAAGGTCAGGAGCAGCGGCACGATCGGCACGAGCGTTGCCGAGCCGAGCTGCAGGATCGCCTGCTTCGTGATCGGCACGATGCGCATCGTCCTGGATGATCGAAAAGCTGTTGCCGAGGTCGGCGAGGGACTGAATATCTCCGCTGCCGAGGAGCGGCTCGTCGGCACCCGCGCCACCGCGCAGCCACTTGGTGTCGAAGTCACGCACGTAACGCTGCGCAAACGTGCCGTATTCGCCCAGCCCCGTTCGCCTCGCCCTCGCAAGCTGGGGTGCAAAGACGGCCAGGGGTCCGACAACCATGCACAGCAGAAAAATCACCAGCGGCAGGATTTCCAGCTTGAATTGCGTCAGCACTGCCCCGGCGTGAAAGATCTGGTTGGCGAAGTACCCTGCCATCAATGCGCGGCAGCCATCAGCAGCGGGACGAAAGCGTGCACGCTTGTCGCAAGGAATCCGAGGCCGCCGGCCCGGTCCGGATGACTACCGGCGGAGGCGAGCCAATGGCCATTTGGATCGACCGCTAGCGCGCCCACCGCGTTGGTGTGGCCGCTCAGAATGTGACGCGTCTGTCCGGTCAGGGCGACGCGCAAAGTCGTTTCTGCTGGTCATGGGCGGGTTTCGGGCCGCTGCCGCAGGCCGAGGACGGTGAGTAGCAGGAGCGGGTCGTTGCGGATCTTCCGTATGGTGGCTGCGATGCGGGTGTAGCCGGCTTGCCGGATGAGACCGATCGCCAGGTTACGCAGAGTTGCCATTGTCCGGAACTTGGGTCCTTTCCGGACCTGCGAGGCGTCTTCACGGAGCGTGACATCACGCACCCAGTGGATCTTGTTTTCTATCGACCAGTGCCGGCGGACGTAGCCGGCCAAGTGCTCGGGGGCGGCCTCGCGGGCCGACAGGCTGGTCACGCCGAGGACGGCCACGGCGCTGCGGATCTGCACCTTCTTGTAGCGGCGGGAGCCTTTCAGGCGTTTGCGGACGGTGCGGGTGGTGTACCGCTCGACCAGGAACACCTGCGCCGCACCGGGGAACCCGAGATCGGCCGGGGCGTCGCGGACCCGGATGGTGCGCTTGTCGCGCCGGCCGTGCCCGATGTCGAGGGTTTCGTGGGCGACCGGGGCGTTCGCCCAGTCCAGGGCGTCGATCTTGTCGTAGAGCTTGGGGGTGTTCTGCTTCACGATCATCACGTAGTGCGCCAGCAGCTCGGAGGTGATCAGTCGGGCGTGGGCGCGGACGGTGTGCGCGGCGTCCATGGTGAACACGCACCCGCCGAGCCCGCCTGCTACCCGTTGGGCCAGACCGCGCAGCAGCGGCGCGAACTCGGGCACTTCGTTGGTTTTCGCGCCGATCAGCCGTTCGGCCAGCACCACCGACTCCTCGTGGGTGGCCGCGGCCAGCAGGTAGGGCACCTGCCCGTCGGTGCCGATCGCGCCCCGGACGGCCTTGCCGTCGACCGCAATCGCCGGTAACCACCCCGGCGCGGCGGTCGGCGTGGCGACCGGGCCGACCCCGGCGCGGGTGGCCAGCCAGGCCCCGACCCCATCGGCCAGGTGTTGGGCCCCCAGCAGCGCGAACACCCGCTCCACGGTGTCGGGGTGCGGTGGGGTGAATCCACCCTCGGCGTCGCGGCGGCACCCGAACGCGGCCAACACCCGCGGGTCGGCGGCGGTGATCCACGCGGTGATGTCGTCCAACAGCAGCTGCCCCGATGTCACCGCGGCCGTGCACAGCCCCAGGATCGAGGCCAGCGAGTGGCGGACTCCGCGCCGGTCACGCGGATCGTCGATCGCGGCGAAACACTCCAACAACCCGTCCGCGCCGGCCT
>CAVUVH010000031.1:0-53948 GCA_963744735.1 uncultured Gammaproteobacteria bacterium | reverse complement strand
GCTGACGGCGCGTGGCGACCATCAGCTCCGTGTACGGTCGAGCCAGCGCATCGCAGGTGTCGCGCTGATGCCGTGAACCATGACGGACACGAGCACGACCAGGCCTGTAATCGCCCACAGCCGCTCGCTTGATCCAAATTCGCCGTGATTGACGCCGTACGCGATGTAATAAAACGATCCGATACCGCGAATGCCGAAGAACGCGATGAGACCGCGGTCTCTCGCGGGATGCCCGGATCCGATGAGTGATATCCAACCCGCCACCGGCCGGACCAGGAGGACGATGGCAAGCGCGGCGAGGCAGTCGGTCCATGTCAGGCTGGCGAACAGCCCCGTCGTTATGGCCCCGCCGAACAGGACGAGCACGAGCATCATCAGCAGACGTTCCATCTGTTCGGAAAAATCGTGCAGGGCTTCGTGATATTCGTGATTCCTCTCGGTATCGCGCAGTACGAGAGCGGCGACAAACACGGCCAGAAACCCGTAGCCGTGGCAGATCTCCGCACTCGCATAAGCCACCAGCGTCGCACCGATGGCGACCAGGCCATCGCGTGTCCCCGACAGCTTCGCGCCCGACCTGCCGAAGGTGAGCCAGCCCAGGCCGCGTCCCACGAGCCAGCCAACGCCGACACCGGCGCAAACACGCCACAAGACATCGACCAGGAGCCAGCCGCCGAGGACCGAGACGCCTGGCCACGCGCCCGATGACCCTGCGACCAGTCCGAAAGCCAGCGCAAGGTGCACAAAGGGAAACGCGAGTCCGTCATTGAGGCCGGCTTCAGATGTCAGCGCAAACCTGACTTCGTCCTCCCCTCCCGAGCGTGGCTTTCCGACCTGCACGTCGGATGCCAGGACCGGGTCTGTCGGCGCCAGCGACGCGCCCAGCAACAGCGCCATCGCCAGCGGGAAGTCGAGGACATAGACGGCGAGGACTGTGACCGCGAGGATCGTGATCGGCATCCCGACCCCGAGCAGGCGCCAGGTTGTCGCCCACGCCCGCAAGCCAATCTTGCGATCGATCTTCAGACCCGCTCCCATCAGGGAGATGATGACGACCGCCTCGCAGAGCCTTTCGAGCAGGGTGTCGTAGGTGCGCGGTTCAGGATCGAACTGCAGCCAACCGAGCGCAAAAATGCCGGCACCCAGTGCCACGCACACGATCGACAAAGACAGCGGAGCTGTCTTGAGTGCAAGCGGAAGCCACGCCACCAGCAGCACGATGACGCCCAATCCGAGCAGAAACGCTACGTATGGATCAAGCATCGACGTGGTCGCGCGCCGTGGCGGCCTCGTCCTTCACCCAGTCGGACTGCTCGAGTGCGGCACTCAGGGGCGCGATCTTGTCGCCGTCCGGGCGTGCGTAGGAGATGAAGATGTCCGCCAAGAGCCTTCTGGTCTGCTGCAGCCGGTTGGGACGCCACTGTATGCACAAACCTACAACCGGGCCACATCAGAATGCCGGCTGGCGAGAACGAAAGGGCAGGCGCTGTAGCAGGTGCCGGGGCCCGGGCGCGCCGCCGCCAGAACCGGCTCCATTCAGCTCATCGTTCGAAGCGCACGCTTCGTCGCGATCCACCGCCTGCGTGCAACCCTGTGCGCGGCTGCGGCATCTCATGGTCATCAGTCACACAGCGCCACGTCGGCGCGCCCAGGAGACCGACCATGGAATTCGTAGCCACAGTGTTGCTTGCCGCAGTCGTCCTTTACCTGCTCACGCAAGTCGAAGACCTGAATGCCTGAACGCAATCAGGTTGGGCGGGGCCGCCGCGAACTGCGCTGCTCGTGCAGCGTCGATCGCGGTGGCCGTCCCCAGGATCGGTATTCCTATCCCTCGGAGATGGCCGTTTGCAGGTACCATCCTCCGACTGGCTGGAGTCGCGGCGGGACTGCGCGCTGGCCGTCCCCGATGGCGCCTGAAGGACCCGATGACGATACCCGCCCCGCTGCCGGTCGCGCCCACCGAGGTCATGGGCAGCTTCGAGATCGGCGAGACGGACGACATGCTCGACCGGATGATGGAGCTGTTTGTCCGTCACGGTGACACCTACCGGGTGATCGCGCCGAGCCGCAGCGCCCCGATGCTGATGATCCACGCCGCCGAGGACGTCCGGCGTGTGCTCGCCACCAACCGCGGAAACTACGTCAAGGGCCTGGGGTTCGACCGGGTGCGGATCCTGCTCGGCGACGGCCTGATCACGAGCGACGGCGAGCTGTGGGCCCGGCAGCGGGCGATGATGCAGCCGATGTTCCATCGCCGGGTCATGGCGCATTTCGCGTCGAGCATCGCAGCGTCGAACGATGCGCTGCTCGCGCGCTGGGAGGCCAGCGCCGACCAGGGTCTGCCCGTCAACGTCACCGAGGGCATGAGCACGATGACGCTCGACATCGTGCTGCGCTCCATCTTCGGTCGCGACCTGGAGCGGCTGGTGGCGGAGACGGGCTCGAATCCCTTCGACCTCGTGGCACAGGATTCGGCGCGCGACCTGCGCTTCGCCTACCGCTTCCGTTCCCTGAACCGCCTCGTCGCCGGGCTGATCGAGCGCCGTCTCCGCGAGGCGGAGGAGCACCATGACTTCGTCGCGATGCTGATGGCGGCGCGCGACGGCAGGACCGGCGCGCCGATGAGCGAGCGTGAGCTGATCGACGAGATCATGACGCTGATCGTCGCGGGTCACGAGACTACGGCGACCGGGCTCAACTGGACCTGGTACCTGCTGTCGCAGCACCCCGACGCCGAGGCGCGACTGCACGCCGAACTCGACGCGCTGCCGGAGCAACACCCGCTGGAGCTGGCCGCAAGCGGCGAGCTGCCGGTCGCGCGCGCGGTGGTCGACGAGGCCCTGCGGCTCTACCCGCCGGTGTGGGTGTTCACGCGCCGGGCGCTCAAGGCCGATACGCTGGGCGGCTTCCCGGTGCCGGCCGGGACCGACGTCATTCTTCCCACCTACGTCATCCATCGCCACCCGCGGTACTGGCACGAGCCGGATGCCTTCAGACCGGAGCGCTTCGCGCCGGGCGGCGAGGGCCAGGGCGCCAGCTTCGCCTACATCCCTTTCGGCGCCGGGCCACGCCGCTGTCTTGGTGACGGTTTCGCGATCTACGAGATGCTGGCGAACCTGTCGCGGCTAGGGCGGCGCTTCCGCCTGCGCCTGGTGCCCAACCAGGCCGTGACCCTTGAGCCGCGGGTCAACCTGCGACCGGCGCAGCCGATGTTCATGACCCTCGAGCGGCGCTAGGACGCCCTCCCCATGACAGAGATCGGGTAGCCTGCGGATCGTCCATAGCCCGAGCCGGATAAAGGACCCCATGGCCGCCAACGCACCCACCGCCACCCACAAGGTCCCCTTCGGCCAGAAGGTCGCCTTCGGCCTGGGCATGCTGGCCAACCAGATGTTCCCGGCCGCACTCGGCATCTTCATGGTCGTGCTGGTGCAGGACATGGGCTTCCCGACCTGGATGTGGGGCATCCTGTTCTTCCTGCCGCGGGCCTACGACGCGCTACTCGACCCGATCATGGGCTTCATCTCCGACAACACACGGTCGAAGTGGGGCCGGCGTCGGCAGTACGTGTTCATCGGCGCCGTCATGCTGGGCATCGGTTTCGTGGCGATGTGGCAGCTGCAACGCGCCGACGGCATCCCCTACAACTTCGGCTATTTCCTGTTCTGGTCGCTGGTGTTCTTCACCGGGCTGACGGTGTTCAGCATCCCCTACGTGGCCATGGGCTACGAGATGAGCGACGACTTCCACGAGCGCACCAGCATCATGGCGGTCGCGCAGTGGATCGGCCAGTGGGCCTGGGTCATCGCGCCGTGGTTCTGGGTCGTGATGTACGACCCGAAGTGGTTCCCCAACGCCGACACGGCCGTGCGCACGCTGTCGGTCTGGGTCGGCGTGGGCTGCATGCTGCTGGCGATGGTGCCGGCCCTGTTCCTGCCCAGCCGCTCGACCAAGGACGACACCCACCTCGTCCCGCTGACCCTGGCCAACATCGGCATGCGGCTTCAAGGAATTGCTGCACGGCTTCAAGGAGGCCTTCGGCTGCGTACCGTTCCGCAAGCTGTGCTTCGCCACCTTCCTGATCTTCAACGCCTTCAACACGGTGGCGGCGTTCTCGTTCTTCATCGTCGTCTACCACCTGTTCAAGGGCGACACGGCCGCCGCCGGCATCTGGCCTACGCTGTTCGGCAGCATCGGCGCGCTGGTCACCACCTTCGCGGTGATCCCGACCGTGGCATGGATGTCGCGCAGGGTCGGCAAGAAGAAGGCCTTCATGCTCTCGCAGGGCATCTCGATCATCGGCTACGTGCTGCTGTGGTTCCTGATGATTCCGGGCAAGCCGTACATGTTCATGTTTGCGTTGCCCTTCTTCTCGTTCGGCATCGGCGGGCTGTTCACGCTGATGATGTCGATGACGGCAGATGTCTGCGACCTCGACGAGCTGGCCACCGGCAAGCGGCGCGAAGGCATCTTCGGCGCGATCTACTGGTGGATGGTCAAGTTCGGCTTCGCCGTCGCCGGCCTGCTCAGCGGCGCGATCATGGCCGTCGTCGCCTTCACGCCGGGCGCAGAGATGCAGCCCGAAGGCGCAGTGGATGGCCTGCGCCTGTTCTACTCCGGCGTGCCGATCTTCGGCACGCTGCTGGCGATGTGGATCATGCGCGACTACGACCTCGACGAGAAGCGCGCGATGGAGGTGCACGCCGAGCTCGAGCGGCGCAAGCGGCGCGGCGTCGCAGCGGCGTCATCCCAGGGCTCGGGCGCCCGGCCCTGGCTGGCGCAGCACGGCCTGCTGCTGCCGGGAGCCGAGCCGTCGGCGCTGGCCGGCAAGACGACCGACGAGATCCGGACGCTGTACACCGAGCAGTTCCAGCGCGGCCTGTATGGCCTGTGCTTCAGCGCCTACGGCGAGGGGCAGCGCGCGGGCGACCAGCTGCAGGCGTCACAGGTCAGCCGGCGCATCGACCTGATCGCGCCGCACACGCGCTGGGTGCGCTCCTTCGCCTGCACCGAGGGCCACGAGGTGATTCCCAGGCTGGCCCGCGCCAAGGGCCTGAAGACGATGGTGGGCGCCTGGATCAGCCACGACCGGGAACGCAACGAGCGCGAGATCGAGGCGCTGATCCAGCTGGCGAAAGAGGGGCAGGTGCATATCGCGGTGGTCGGCAACGAGGTGTTGCTGCGCGGCGAGCTTTCCGAGCCGGAACTGCTGGCCTATGTCGGCCGCGTGAAGTCCGCGCTGCCCGACGACGTGCCGGTGGGTTGCGTCGACGCCTACTTCCAGTTCCTGGAACGGCCGGCGCTCACCGCCGCCTGCGACGTGCTGTTGCCCAATTGCTACCCGTTCTGGGAAGGCGCCGACATCGACCTGGCGGCACAGTACCTGCGGCGCATGCACGCGCTGGTGAAGGCCGCCGCCGGCGAAGACAAGCGCGTCATCGTCGCCGAGACCGGCTGGCCCGGCCAGGGCCGGCCCGTGGCCGGGGCCGTGCCCTCGCCCGACAACGCGATGAAGTACTTCGTAGACGTGCAGCAATGGGCCCGCAGCGAGGGGATCAAGCTGTTCTACTTCTCCTCGTTCGACGAGCCGTGGAAGCTCGGCCAGGAAGGGGAAGTGGGCACGCAGTGGGGTCTGTGGGACAAGGACGAGCGGGCAAAGTACGGCGAGTAAGCCGCTGCGCGCACGGCCCTCACCCGCGCTGCGCGCACGGCCCTCACCCGCGCTGCGCGCGACCTCTCCCGCAAGCGGGAGAGGTGAAGATCAGACGTCGAGGTTCGACACCAGCAGCGCGTTGCGCTCGATGAACTCGCGCCGCGGCTCGACTTCGTCGCCCATCAGCGTCGAGAACAGCTCGTTCGCGACGTGGGCGTCCTCGATCCGCACCTGCACCAGGCGGCGGGTCTCGGGGTTGATGGTCGTGTCCCAGAGCTGGTCCGGGTTCATCTCGCCGAGGCCCTTGTAGCGCTGGATCGACTGGCCGCGCCGCGCCTCGTCCAGCAGCCAGTTGATGGCCTGCTTGAAGCTGTCGACCGCCTGCTCCTTGTCGTCGCGACGCACGACCGCGCCGGCGCCGAACAGCCCGACCAGCGTGCGCGAGAGATCCGTGATCCGGCGGTATTCGCTCGAATTGAAGAACTCGCGGTGCAGGTGCTTCTCCACCGCGTTGCCGTGCTCGACCCGCGTCACGACCAGGTGCGGCGGCGTGCCGGGCTGCAGCGTCACGGTGTAGTGGCGGCCGGCCTGCGGGATGTCGTTGAGCATCTTTTCGAGTTGCGCGCCCCAGGCCGTGAGCTTGGCCGGGTCCTCGCGGTCGGCGATCGCGATCTCGGGCAGGTGCAGCATCTGCTCCAGCACGTGCGCATCGTAGCGGCGCGGCGACTTGCGCACCGCGTTCTGGAAGTCCATGTACTTGCGCGCGAGCGTCTCCAGCGCACCGTCCTGCATCGGCACGGACGTGTCCTTGACCACCAGCGAGGCGCCCTCGAGCGCCGTGCGCAGCAGGATCTGGTTGAGCTCGACGTCGTCCTTCACGTACGTCTCGCTCTTGCCCTTCTTGACCTTGTACAGCGGCGGCTGCGCGATGTAGACGTGGCCGCGCTCGATCAGGTCGGGGATCTGCCGGTAGAAGAACGTCAGCAGCAGCGTGCGGATGTGCGAGCCGTCGACGTCCGCGTCGGTCATGATGATGATGCGGTGGTAGCGCAGCTTGGCGAGGTCGAGTTCGTCCTTGCCGATGCCGCAGCCGAGCGCCGTGATCAGCGTCCCGACTTCCGCCGACGACAGCATCTTGTCGAAGCGCGCGCGCTCGACGTTGAGGATCTTGCCCTTCAGCGGCAGGATCGCCTGCGAGCGGCGGTCCCTGCCCTGCTTGGCCGAGCCGCCGGCCGAATCGCCCTCGACGATGAACAGCTCGGACTTCGCCGGGTCTTTTTCCTGGCAGTCCGCGAGCTTGCCGGGCAGGCCCGCGATGTCGAGCGCGCCCTTGCGGCGCGTGAGTTCGCGCGCCTTGCGCGCCGCTTCACGCGCACGGGCCGCGTCGATGATCTTGTTGACGATGGCCTTGGCCTGCGCCGGCTGCTCGAGCAGGAACTCGCCGAGCTTTTCGCTGGCGATCGCCTCGACCACGCCCTTCACCTCGGACGAGACCAGCTTGTCCTTGGTCTGCGAGGAGAACTTCGGGTCGCTCAGCTTCACCGACAGCACGGCGGTGAGGCCTTCGCGCGAGTCGTCGCCGGTGGTCGGCACCTTGTCCTTCTTGTTCGCCATCTCGCCTTCGATGTAGTCGTTCAGCGTGCGCGTGAGCGCCGCGCGGAACCCGGCGAGGTGCGTGCCGCCGTCCTTCTGCGGGATGTTGTTGGTGAAGCAGTACATCGTCTCCGCGTAGGAGTCGTTCCACTGCAGCGCGATCTCGACGCCGATGCCGTCGCGGTCGCCACGGAACCAGAAGATGGATTCGTGAACCGCGGTCTTGCTGCGGTTCAGGTACTTGACGAACTCCTTGATGCCGCCTTCATGGTGGAAGGTCTCGCGGCGGTCGTCGCGTTCGTCGACCAGCTCGATACGTACACCGGAATTCAGGAAAGAAAGTTCGCGTAAGCGCTTCTGCAGGATCTCGTACTCGAACTCGATGTTGGTGAAGATCGTGTCGCTGGGCTTGAAGCGGATCGTGGTGCCCTTCTGCGTCGCTCGGCCCGAACACGGCCAGCGGCGAGACCGGGTCGCCCAGGCGGTACTCCTGGCGGTATTCCTTGCCATCGCGGTGGATGGTCAGGTGCAGCGTCTCCGACAGCGCATTGACGACCGACACGCCGACGCCGTGCAGGCCGCCCGAGACCTTGTACGACGAGTCGTCGAACTTGCCGCCGGCGTGCAGGACGGTGAGGATGACTTCGGCCGCCGAGACGCCCTCCCCCGGATGGATATCCACAGGAATTCCACGGCCGTCGTCTTCGACGGTGACGGACTGGTCGGCGTGGATCGTGACGACGATGTTGCTGCAGTGACCCGCGAGCGCCTCGTCGATCGAGTTGTCGAGGACCTCGAACACCATGTGGTGCAGACCGGTCCCGTCATCGGTATCGCCGATGTACATTCCGGGCCGTTTGCGAACCGCATCGAGGCCCTTTAAGACTTTGATTTTGCTGGAGTCGTAGACGTCCGCGGAACTCATGGGATACCCGGTGCAAGGGGACGCCGGAGTATATCAGAGACGGGTGATTTTCCCTTGTTCCACGTGAAACCTCCGGGCATCCGGCAGGCGCCGGAAGGCCTCCATCGCCGGGTCCAGGGCGGTCACGAACAGCTGCCCTGGCAGCTCCAGGATCAGTCCGACCAGGCGCTCGAGGTTCGCTTCGTCGAGCTCTGCCGCCGGGTCATCCACAAGCAGCGCCGCCGTCGAGCTGCCCAGCGCCTGGTCACAGCGCAGCTGCCCCAGCAGCATCGCAGCGGCGGTCAGTTTCTGCTGACCGCGGGACACCCGTTGCCGCGCCAGGTCGCCGCCGACGCGAATCGCGATGTCCGCCCGATGGGGGCCGGCGTGCGTCGTGCCGCGCTCGCGGTCGCGTGGCCAGGCGTGGTCGATGGCGTCCTTGAGATCGGTGCCAGCCAGCCAGCCGTCGCTGAGCGAGAGCTCTATGTCGAGACCAAGCAGGCGTTGCCCGGCGGCAGTCACGTGAGGCTGCAAAGCCGTGAAGTACTGCCGGCGGGAAGCTGCCAGCGCCCGACCGGACTCGATGAGTTCCGGATCCCACGCCCGGACGACCGGATCGGGGGCCTCGGCCCGCAGCGCGGCGTTGCGCTGCTTCAACGCCCGCTGGTAGCGACGCCAGTGCTCCACGAACCTTGGTTCCACGTGGAACACACCCCAATCGAGGTAACGGCGGCGCTCCTGCGGCCCCTCCTCGACCAGTCGATGCACCTCCGGGTCGATCGCCTGCACCGGCAGGATCGTCGCCAGCTCCGCGAGGCTGCCGACCCGCTGCCCCGGCCGCGCGCGCCTCGAAGCCCTCGCGGCTGTAACGAACCCCGACCGGCCGCAGACTTTCGCCGGCCTCGAAGCGACCGGTCAGCAGCAACTCGTGCTGGGCCTTGCGAATCAGGGTCTCGTTGCGCGCCGTGCGGAACGAGCGGCCACGGCCCAGGAAGAAAATCGCCTCGAGCAGGCTGGTCTTGCCGGAGGCGTTGGCTCCGCTGATCAGGTTGCAGCGACCGTCAAATTCCAGGTCGGTGGCTTCGATGCAGCGGAAATCGCGGACTTCGAGGCGGCGCAGGCTCATGCGGCCACGCTAGCCCAATGTTCCACGTGGAACCAGCCGCTGGCTGGCACTCGCAGAATCCCGGGTTGGAGCGGGCTCAGAGCCGCATCGGCATGACGACGTAGCGAGCCGAGCCGTCCTGGGCCGAACGGATCAGGCAGCTGCTGTTGCCATCGGTCAGGCCGACCTGGACGTCCGTGCCGTCCACGGCGGCCAGGGCATCCAGCAGGTAATTGACGTTGAAGCCGATCTCGAGGTCCTCGCCGTCGTAACTGACTTCGACCTCTTCCTCGGCTTCTTCCTGCTCGGGGTTGTGTGCCTGGATCATCAGGGCGTTCGACTTCAGCGCGAAGCGGATGCCCCGATACTTTTCGTTCGACAGGATTGCCGCCCGTTGCAGGGCATGACGCAGATCGTCGCGGACGGCGCCGATCGTCTTCGGCGGATTGTTCGGGATTACGCGGCTATATTCCGGGAATCTGCCGTCAATGAGCTTGGAAGTGAAGCGAATGTCGCCGATCTGGACTCGCAGATGATTGGCGCCGATGGCCACCTCCAGGGTCTGCTCCTCATTGCCGAGGATCCTTTGCAGTTCGAGGACGCCCTTGCGCGGCACGATCACCTGCTGGCCTGCCTTTCCGCCCTGTGGCAGGTCGACTTCGCACAAAGCCAGACGATGGCCGTCAGTTGCGACAGCTCGCAGCAATTTCGCCGAAGTTTCCAGCAGAAGCCCGTTGAGGTAGTAGCGCACGTCCTGCTGCGCCATCGAAAAATGGGTCTTGTCGAGCAGGCGCTTGAAGTCCTTCTGCGCCAGCTGCAGGGTCTGCTCGGCATTGATCTCTTCGACCGTCGGGAACTCGGTGGCCGGCAGCGTCGAGAGCGTGAACCGGCTCTTGCGGGCCCGCACCAGCATGCGCTCGCCTTCCTGGTTGAGCGTGATCTCGGTGCCTTCCGGCAATGCCCGGCAGATGTCGAGCAGCTTGCGTCCGGGGATGGTGATCTCCCCGGCCCGCTGCACGTCCACCTCGGAGGTGGCCACGAGCTCGACCTCGAGGTCGGTGGCGGTGATCGACAGCCTGCCGCCCTTCGCGCTCACCAGCACGTTGGCCAGGATCGGCATCGTCTGCTTGCGCTCGACCACGCCAATGACGGCCTGCAGCGGCCCCAGGATCGCTTCGCGCTTCGCGATGATCTTCATGTCTTAATCTCAGAGATCTTTATATAAGAATTCTATTGTTATGACTTTTAGCACAGCGCCTGCCTGTGCAAAACCTCAGTTTCCCCAGGCCTGGCGCGCATTTGCGCGGCGGGTCAACACACCGTGCAAGTGCCGCAAGCCCTGTCCGCAGCCTGTGGACGAAATGTGCAGTAAACGGCCGCCGATTTCATCCACAGGTTGATCATGTCATCCCGCAAGCGTTCTCAACAGGTTTGAATAATCCTCGTTGAGCCGCTGCTGCGAGGTGCGCAATTCCTTCACCACGCGGCAGGCATGCAGCACGGTCGTGTGATCGCGCCCGCCAAAGGCATCGCCGATTTCCGGCAGGCTGTGGTTGGTGAGTTCTTTCGACAGGGCCATCGCCATCTGCCGCGGCCGCGTGATCGAGCGGCTGCGACGGCGCGACAGCAGGTCGGCGACGCGGATCTTGTAGTACTCCGCGACCGTCTTCTGGATGTTCTCGATCGTGACCATGCGCTCCTGCAGCGCGAGCAGGTCCTTCAGCGCTTCCTTGGCGAAATCCAGCGTGATCGGCCGTCCCGTGAACTGCGAGTTGGCAATCACGCGGCGCATCGCGCCTTCCAGTTCGCGCACGTTGGAGCGGATGCGCTTGGCCACGAAGAACGCGACTTCCTCGGGCACCTCGGCGCCGCTCGCGGCCGCCTTGCTCATCAGGATCGCCACGCAGGTCTCGAGCTCGGGCGGCTCCACTGCCACCGTCAGGCCCCAGCCGAAGCGCGACTTCAATCGCTCCTCGAGGCCCTCCACTTCCTTCGGGTAACGGTCGCAGGTCAGGATCACCTGCTGCTGGCCTTCGAGCAGCGAATTGAACGTGTGGAAGAACTCTTCCTGCGAGCGGTCCTTGCCGGCGAAGAACTGGATGTCGTCGATCAGCAGCGCGTCGAGCGTGCGGTACGCCTGCTTGAACTCGTTGATCGTGTTGTGCTGCAGCGCCCGCACCATGTCGCCGACGAAGCGCTCCGAATGCACGTACGCCACGCGCGCGTCCTTGTTGCGGGCGCGGATCTGGTTGCCGACCGCGTGCATCAGGTGCGTCTTGCCGAGGCCGACGCCGCCGTAGATGAACAGCGGGTTGTAGGCACGGCCTGGATTCTCCGCCACCTGCACGGCTGCGGCCCGTGCCAGCTGGTTGCTCTTGCCCTCGACGAAGTTCGCGAAGGTGAACTCAGGGTTCAGCCGACCGCCAAACTGGGGCAGGGGATCGGCCCGCCGCGCGCCGGCGTCGTGGGTGTAGGCCGGGCCGAAAGCCGGCCGGACCGGCGGCGGCCTGGGTGGGACCGGAAGGGCGATGCCCTCGGTCATGGGCGCCGGGGTGGGGCCACCCGGGCGCCGGGAGCCGATTTCGACCACGACCTGGGGGACTGGCGCCGGAACGAGCTCGTCGACCAGTTCGCTGATCCGGGCGGTGCAGTTCTGGTTGACCCAGTCGACGACGTAGCGGTTCGGTGCCAGCAGGCGCAGCCGGCCGCCGTCCTCGACGGCCTGCAGTGGGCGGATCCAGGTGTTGAAGGCCTGTTCCGGGAGCTCCGCTTCGAGCCGGCGGAGGCATTGGTGCCAGAGCGAAATCTCCACGAACCGACAGGCCTTTCGAAGGGACGGTGAGCGCTTGCAAGCGGGAAGGGGCGGCGAGTGTATACCTCCCGCCGTGCCTGTGGATATCTCTGCCTGAGGTTGACTCTCCGGGGACCCGTGCGTATCCTTTCCGGCCCTTTTACGACCAGTCCATGTCGTTGTTTCTGGACCTGTTTATGGCCAGCACAATGGCACCGCGGAGCCGACGATGAAGCGCACTTTCAATCCGAGCAACCTGCACCGCAAGCGAGTCCACGGCTTCCGTGCGCGCATGGCCACCAAGGGCGGCCGGCTCGTCCTCGCCCGTCGTCGCGCCAAGGGCCGCAAGCGCCTCGCGGTCTGACCGTTCTCACCAGCAGTAACGATCGCGCCCCCGTCTCGCGTCGCTTTCCGCGCGCGAGCAGACTGACCGACAAGCCCCAGTTCGACACCGTCCATCGCCAGGGCCAGCGTTCTTCGGACACGCTGTTCATGGTGATCACGCAGTCCAACGATTGCGGACGTGCGCGGCTCGGGCTCGCCGTGGGCGTCAAGGCCGCAGGCAACGCCGTGCAGCGCAATCGCCTGAAGCGCCTCGCCCGCGAATCGTTCCGCCACGCCCAACAGGACCTGCCGCCCGTGGACGTCGTCATCAACGCGCGCCCTGCCGCGGGCAAGAGCGGCAACGCCGAGATCCGCGCAAGCCTGCAATCCCACTGGGATAGGATCGTCCGACGATGCGCCCGCTCCTGATTGGACTGATCACGTTCTACCGCTGGTTCGTGAGCCCGATGCTCGGGCCGAACTGCCGTTTCTATCCGTCCTGTTCGAGCTACGCGCTGGAAGCCATCCGCCAGCACGGCGCCCTGCGCGGCAGCTGGCTCGCCGTGCGCCGCATCGGGCGCTGCCATCCCTGGAATCCCGGCGGCGTCGATCCGGTGCCGCCCGTCTGCGGCCACGATCACGCGCCGCGCGCCCACACCTGACAAACAAGCGATCGAGTCATGGACAACCCGCGCCTCTTACTCTGGATTGGCCTCGCGCTGCTCGTCTGGATGAACATCATCCAGTGGGACCGCGACCACAGCGCGCCGGCGCAGGTCGCCGCGTCGACGGTGCAGGCGCCCGCGGGCAGTGCCGCGGCACCGGCCGCGCCCGGCAGCCTGCCATCGCTGCCTTCCGCGACCGCAACGCCGACGGCCGAGACGCCGTCGCTGCCCGGCGCCGCCGCGCCGAACGCCGCCGCCGTGGCCAGTGCGCCGACGATCCGCGTCGTCACCGACGTGATCGACATGGACATCAGCCTGCAGGGCGGCGAACTGCTGCGGGCCGACCTGCTGCAGTATCCGCGCGACAAGAAGCCGGGCAGTGCGGCGGTGCGCCTGCTGTCGACCGATGACCTGACCTACGGCACGATCCGCAGCGGCCTGCGCGTGGCCGACGGCCGGCCCGAACCCACCCACCTCGCCAGCTTCACCGCACCCGCCAGCGAGTTCCGGCTCGCGCCGGGCGCGAGCGAATTGCGTGTGCCGCTGACCTGGACCGACGGGCAGGGCGTGACCGTGACGAAGACCTATGTCTTCCGCCCTGGCCAGTACACCTTCGACATCGTCTACGACGTGCAGAACGCCTCGGCCACGGACTGGAACGCGGCTTCGTACGTGCAGTTCGTGCGTCACATGTACTCGCAGGAACGCTCGATGTTCGACGTCGAGAGCTACGCGTTCCGCGGCCCGGCCGTGTACGACGGCAAGAAGTACCAGAAGCTCGACGTGGCCGACGAGGAAGACGGCGCGTTCCGCCAGGCTTTCAGCGACGGCTGGATGGCGGAGATGCAGCACCACTTCGTCTCGGCGGCGGTGCCGCCCAAGGGCCAGACCTACGAGTTTTCGCTGCAGCAGGAAAACGATCACTCGCTGGTGAGCTACCGCGGCCCGCTGCAGGTCGTGGCGGCCGGCGCCAGCGCGACCTTCACCGAGACACTGTTCGTCGGCCCCAAGCTGCAGGAGCAGCTGAAGGTCACGGGCCCGAAACTCGAGCTGACCGTCGACTACGGCAAGCTGACGATCCTGGCCGACCCGCTGTTCCACCTGCTGCAATGGGTGTACCGGTACGTCAACAACTGGGGCCTCGCGATCATCATCGTGACGATCCTGCTGAAGCTGCTGTTCTACAAGCTGACGGAAAAGAGCGGCCGCTCGATGGCCAAAATGCGCGCGATCGCGCCGCGCATCAAGAACATCCAGGAGAGCTACAAGGACGACCGCGAGCAGCTCGCCAAGAAGATGATGGAGCTGTACAAGCGCGAGAAGATCAACCCGGTGGCAGGCTGCCTGCCGATCCTGGTGCAGATCCCGGTGTTCCTCGCGTTCTACTGGGTGCTGCTCGAGAGCGTCGAGATGCGGCAGGCGCCGTTCTTCGGCTGGATCCAGGACCTGTCGTCGAAGGATCCGTACTTCATCCTGCCGATCCTGATGGGCTTCGGCATGTTCGCGCAGTTCAAGCTGAACCCCGCGCCGCCGGACCCGATGCAGGCCAAGATGTTCGCCTTCATGCCGGTGATCATGACCGTGATGATGGCGTGGTTCCCGGCCGGGCTCGTGCTCTACTGGCTCACCAACACGCTGTTGTCGATCGCGCAGCAGTGGAACATCAACCGTGTGGTCGAGGCCGAAGCGAAGAAAGGCGGAGGTTCGACAGCCTGAGCCGGCGGGCGTGGGTCGGCCGCTCATGTCGTGTTGCAATTGCCGCAATACGACGTAAAATGAGGCAATGGAGTCTACTCGCACCGTCCTGCAGGGTAACGCCGTCGCGGATTCGGCCCCGGACCCCACGACGGTCCTGACCCAGGCCCTGATTACTGCCGGCAAGGAGCTGGGCCTCACCCAGGCCGAGCTCGGCGCCGTCGTCGGGCGTGACCGCACCGCGCTGAATCGCAAGACGATCGAACCGGGCAGCAAGTCCGGCGAACTCGCGCTGCTGCTGATGCGCGCCTACCGCGCGCTGTATGTGCTGGTCGGTGGCGACCCGCGCCAGATGAAGCACTGGATGCATACCCACAACCTGCACGTGGGCGGTGTCCCGGCCGAACTCATCCGCACCGTGCCGGGCCTGGTGCGCGTCGTCGAATACCTCGATGCCATCCGGGGTCGGGTGTGAGCGGGATCTGGGCGGCGTGCTCCACGCGAGCCGCGCCCGTCGTCCTGCAAGGCGAGGTCCATCGACTGGTCGAGAGCCAGGAGCAGGTCGCCACGCGCTCGCTGGTGCGGACGCTCGCCGAGCAGGCATTGCTGGAAGACCTGCTCGAATCCTCCAAGCCCGCGCTGCCCGCGACCGCCGCTGGCCTGCATTACCTGCTCGCCACTCCGTTCCGCTATCCGCCGCTGCCCTGGGGCTCGCGCTTCGGGCGACGCTTCGAGCCCAGCCTGTTCTACGGCGCGCGCTCGGTGGACACGGTGCTGGCCGAATGCGCCTACTACCGGTTCGTGTTCTGGTGCGGCATGGCCACGCCGCCGTCGGCCCCGCTCGATACGCGTCACACGCTGTTCCGGGCCGGCGTGTCGACCACCTGCGGCCTGCAGCTGCAGCTCGCGCCGTTCGACGCCTGGCAGGAACAGCTGACGCATCCTGCGGACTACTCCGCCACGCAGGCCCTGGGCAGTGAGTTGCGTGCCGCCGGGATCGAGGCCTTCGAGTACCGCTCGGCCCGCGATCCGGACGGCGGCATCAATGTCGCGCTGTTCACGCCGCGGGTGTTCGCGACGGCCAAGCCGGCGGTGCTCGACGAGTGGTTGTGCACCACCGACGCGGCTCGCGTGAGCTACTACAGTCGTCACGGCGGCGGCATCCGCGAGTTCCGGAAGGACATCTTTACCGTCAATGGCAATTTGCCAATGCCCCCTCAATAAAATGCCATCCAGTACGACTATCAAATCAAGCGATACGATTGCGGCGCTGTCCACGGCCCCGGGGCGCGGCGGCATCGGCATCGTGCGCATCTCCGGCCCGGCCACCCGCGCCGTGGCGCTGGCGCTGCTGGGCCGGGTGCCGGACGCGCGGCACGCCGAGCTGCGCACCTTTGCCGCGGACGACGGCAGCGCCATCGACAGCGGCCTCGCGCTGTTCTTCCCGGCGCCGCATTCGTTCACCGGCGAGGACGTGCTCGAGCTGCACGGTCACGGCGGTGCGGTGGTCATGGACCTGCTGCTGCAGCGCGTGCTGGCGCTGGGCGCCCGTGCCGCCCACGCCGGCGAGTTCACGCAGCGGGCGTACCTCAACGACAAGCTCGACCTGGCCCAGGCCGAGGCCATCGCCGACCTGATCGACAGTGGCTCGGCGCAGGCGGCGCGCGCCGCGCTGCGCTCCTTGCAGGGCGAGTTCTCGGCGCAGGTGCACGAGCTGGCCGAGCGGATGCTCGAGCTGCGCCTGTGGATCGAAGCCGCGATCGATTTCCCGGAGGAGGAGATCGACTTCCTCGCCGACCGGGCGCTCGGCGAGCGCATGCAGCACCTGCAGGCAGGGTTTGCGGCGCTGGCCGAGACCGCGCGCCAGGGCACGCTGCTGCGCGACGGTCTCACCGTGGTGATCGCCGGCCGCCCCAACGCAGGCAAGTCCAGCCTGCTGAATCGACTGGCCGGCTACGAGGCGGCGATCGTCACGCCCACGCCCGGCACCACGCGCGACGTGCTGCGGGAACGGATCGCGATCGACGGGCTGCCCGTGCACGTGCTCGACACCGCCGGCCTGCGCGACGCCCGCGACGAGGTCGAGGTGGAAGGCATCCGCCGTGCGCGCCACGAGATTGCCCGCGCCGACCGCGTGCTGTTCGTGGTCGACGCCGCCGACGCCCAGGCGGTGGCCGCGATCGAGCACGACCTGCAGCACGTGCCGGCCAAGATCCCGCTGACGCTGGTGTTCAACAAGGTCGATCGCAGCGGCGACCCGGTCCGCGTCGAGACCGGCCACGGCACGGCACCCCGGGTCTACCTGAGCGCGGCCACCGGCGAGGGGATCGACCGACTGCGCGAGCACCTCAAGGCCTGCATCGGCTTCGAACCGGCCGTCGAGGGCGCCCTCTCGGCCCGCACGCGCCACCTGGAAGCGCTGCGGCGCGCCGGCCAGCATGTCGATGCGGCCAGCCGGCTGCTGCGCGAACGCCACGCCGGCGAGCTGGTCGCGCAGGAGCTGCGCGAGGGGCACCAGGCCCTGGGCGAGATCACCGGCGAGGTGTCGAGCGATGACCTGCTGGGGAAGATCTTTTCGAGTTTCTGCATCGGCAAGTAACGGCGGCGCACATATCGGCCCCGAACGGGTGCTATCGGAACGCGTACCTGCAGCCGCAGGTAATACGAGCGCCCGAGCACGTCGTAGACCGAGGGATCGGTGTTGGCCTGTTGCCAGGTCGGGAAGATCGGCGGGTCCTCGTCGAAGACGTTGTCGACGCCGACCCAGACTGACGCACCCTCGCAGCGCCCCGTCTTCGAACGCATAACGCGCGCCGAGGTCGAGATAATCGTATGGCGGGCACCTTGAAGTCGCGGAAGTTCACGTCGCTGGCGCCGTCGAGGTGCCGCCACCGCACGTCGAGCGCGAGCCCGTTCCAGGCGTAGCCCAGGTTCAGCAGCGACTTCCACTGCGGCAAAGTCCGCCCCAGCCCGCCGCCGCCCACCGTGCCGGCATACTCGATGCTGCCGCCGCTCGGGTCGAGATAGCGCCAGTAGTCGACGTATGATCCCAGCGCGGTGATCGCCAGCCTGCCCGGACCGGCCTCGATGCCCCAGTCGAGCTGCACGTCGACGCCCGCCGTCTCGATGCCGCCGATGTTGCGGTCGCGGATCTCGGCGAAGATGTTGCCCGTGATCGAGTCGCGCGTGAAGAACGTGCAGTAGACGTTGGCGTCGTCGAACGTCGGGTTGTACTGGCGGTCGAAGCAGCGTGCGACTGCGGACTCCGCGTCCCAGCGGCCGATGCCGTGCTCGATCTCGATACGATAGGCGTCAACCGACAAACGCAGGTCTTCGCCGAGATCCATGAACGACGGCACGGTCAGCACGAACCCCAGCGTGACGGTGTCGGCCTCCTCCGGCTGCAGGTCAGGATTGCCGCCACTGACACCGTCCACGCGTCGCAACTCGAAGTCGTACGTCGGCAGCAGGGCGGCAGGAACCCCCTGCGCGAGGCAAAGCGCCTCCACCGGCGCGCGATCAGGGCCGTTGCGCGCCTTGCTGCCGGTATCGCAGGGATCGGGTATGGGGATCACGAACTGGTTCGGCACCGCCGGGTAGTAGAGCTCCTCGATGCTGGGCGCGCGCACCGCGTGCTGCAGCGAGCCGCGCAGCTGGAGTCGTGACACCGGGCGATACGAGAGATCCGCCTTGTATGAGCCGACGCCGCCGGCCCGCGAATAATCGGAGTAGCGGTAGCCGAGGCCCAGTTCCAGCGACTCGACTCCGCGCCGCCCGCTGAGCAAGGGCAGCAGCGCCTCGACGTAGGTGTCCAGGTTGTGTTCGTCGCCGCTGCGGTTGGGCGCAGCGGCGAAACCACTGATGTCCGGCCGCGGACCGATCACGCCCGGTACGCCGGGCAGCAGGGCGCTCAGGGCCGGATCCGCCCGGTAGTCGAACTCGTCCTTCTTGTACAGCACGCCCGCTGCCAGCCGCAGCGCGCCGCCGGGCAGCGCCCACAGCGGGCCGTTCACCGACGCTTCGGCAATCGACTGGCGCACCTCGACTTCGTTCTCCGCGTCCAGTGCAACGTAACGCGCACACTCGGTCGAGAGCGCGCCTGCGCGGAACGGGTTGAACCCGCCCTCGCAGATCGAGGCGCCGCCGTCCGCCGCGAAGGTCAGTTCCTGCAGCCGCGACAGACTGACGCTGTTGGTCAGTCGCTCCGAGCGGTCGTTTGCGCCATGCTGCAGGTAGACCTCGTACGCCCAGTCCGCGCCGAGTCTGCCGTCAGCCCCGATCGTCCATTGCAGCACGGTCCGCTCGTTGTCGGCCGACTGTGGGCCGACTTCGCTCATGCGCCGGAAGTAGCGATACGGCGCCGCGGGGCTCGTGCGCGACGCGAGCAGCTGCTGCAGGTCGGGCGGGACGAACGGATTGGTCGGTGGAATCAGCAGGATGCCTGCCGCCGCCGAGGCGAGCTGGCGCTCGACGGTGTAGTCCGCGTACAGCACCTGTGCGTGCAGCTCGAGTGTCGTCGCCGAAGGCATAAGACCCGCGCAGGAAGCCGGACGACCGTTCGAGCGGCATCTGCAGTGCCGTGTCGGGCGCAAAGTTGTACACGGCGTACAATGCGGTCGTTGAACAGCACGGCCTCGCGGTCGCCGCGGTAGTTGACGACGCTGCCCGGCGCACCGTTGCCGGTCGTGAACAGCGTGCCGTCGGTGTTCACGCCGATGCCTGCCTGCAGCGGCACCGTATTCGGCGCGTAGCCGTAGCTGTCGAAGACCGAGTTGAACACGGCGCGATCGGAGAAAACGATGTTGATGCCTTCCTCGGTAATGCCGGAGCCGGACCCGAGGAAGGAGCCGCCCGGTCCGAGCCCGCCGGTGAGTCCCTTTACGTACAGCAGCGGATAGGCCGAGAAGTCGCGTTCATCCTGGCGGATCGCTGCGCGGCTGGCGTATCCAGCGTAGGCCATCACGGAGCCCGCGCCGCCGCCAAACGACGTGCCCGCAGTGATCCCCGCCGAGTACGTCGTGCCGTCGCCGCGCTCCGTGGACGCCGTGCTGCCCTCCAGCTCCACGCCCTCGAAGCGCTGCCGCAGCCGCACGTTGACGACGCCGGCGATGGCATCGGAGCCGTACACCGCGGACGCACCTCCGGTCATCAACTCGACGCTCTCGACGAGCGCCGGCGGTATCGTGTTGAGGTCCACCGACCCGTTGCCGTCCGCCGGCATCAGCCGTCGTCCGTCGAGCAGCACCAGCGTGCGGTTCGGGCCGAGGCCGCGCAGCGAGACATTGGCCTGGCCGTCGTTCGAGGGGTTGTTCGAGGTGGCACCCGCGGTGGCGAGGACCTGCGGGTAGAGATCGAGCGTACGCTCGAGCGAGATCGCACCACTCTGCGCGAAGACTTCGGCCGGAATCGACACGACCGGGCTCGGGCCGGAGAGGTCCGCGCGCTCGATCCGGGATCCGGTCACGACGATGTTTTCGAGCGTAACGCTCTCGGCCAGGGCTGCACCGGTCCACGCGCTGCAAACGGCCGCGTAGAACGACGCGGCTCGTGCCCGCGCCGCGCGTACAGGCTGATCCCCCTGCGCCAACCTCGTTCTCTCCTTGTGGGCCGGGTGCAGCTCCTCTGCCACCGTGATCTTATCCAAACGCCGGTCGTGCGCGCACCGATCGACTTGAGGGGTGCGCATAGGCCCGTTACGATCCACCGGCCTGTAACCAGAACGCGCCTCGCGGACCCCGCCAGAGGTTCACCGCCCCGGAAAAAGGACTTCCATGCAGACGCCGGCGATCCGTGGCTACCGCTTCGCCGATTTCACGCTCGATCTCGGCCGGCGGCGGCTCAGCCGGGGCGACGAGGCCTTGCCGCTGTCGGGTCGCGCATTCGAGGTGCTGGCCTACCTGCTGGCCAATCGCGACCGCATGGTGCCCAAGCGGGAGCTGCTCGAGGCCGTCTGGCCGCGCATGGTGGTCGAGGAGAACAACCTCACCCAGGCCATTTCCAACCTGCGCCGCGTGCTCGGGGACTCGCGCGAGGCGCCGCAGTTCATTGCGACCGTCGCCGGGCGTGGCTACCAATTCGTCGGCGACGCGCGGCCACTGCCGGTGGCTGCACGCTGCGACTCCTGCCGTCGAGCCGCCGCGTCCAGCGGCCGTGCCGCCGAGCGCTGAACCCGCCAGCCGTCCCCGCGCCGACGAAGCTGCGTCCAATGCCGGTGTCTCAGCGCCGGCGGACCCCGCCCGTCTCCCGTCGCGGCCTGCTGCTCGGTGCCGGCGCGCTCGCGGCGGCGGCGCTGGCCGCAGGCGCATGGCGGTGGCGTCGCGCGGAGCGGACGCAGCTGCCGGCGTCGATCGCCGTGCTGCCTTTCAAGCCCTTGCTGGCCGAGTCGCGCAACGAGGCGATCGAGATCGGTATTGCCGAGCTGTTGATCAACCGGCTCAGCGTGCTGCCGGGCGTGGTCGTGACTCCGCTGAGCTCGGTCCGCCGTTTCTCGGCGGTGGACCAGGACCCGCTGCAGGCTGGCCGGGACCTCGACGTCGAGGCCGTCGTCGAAGGTACGGTGCAGATCCAGCGCGAGCAGGTGCGTCTCACGGCCCGGCTGCTCGACGTGGCGGACGGGCGATCGCTGTGGGCCGGCGATTTCACCGAGAAACTGGGCGACTTCTTCGCGCTGCAGGACGCGCTCGTGACGCAGCTGGTGGCCGCGCTCGCCGTCGAGGTTCCCGCCGAGGTTCGCGAGCGTCTCGTCGCGCACACGACGACGGACACGGAAGCCTGGCAGCTGTATGCCAACGGGCGCTACCAGCTCCAACGCCGCGACCCAGAAGCTTTCCAGCGCGCCATGCAGTTCTTCGAGGCCGCGATCGAGCGTGACCCTGCGATTTTCGCTCGCCATCACCGGCCTGTCCGAGGCCTGGGCGCTGTCGGGCACATTTGCGGTCGTACCGCCGTCGTTCGCGTTCCAGCAGGCGCGGTCGGCGGCACAGCGCGCGCTCGAGATTGCGCCGCAGTCGCCGGAAGCACTCACCGCGCTGGGTCACGTGCTGACCCAGTACGACCACGACTGGTCCGGCGCCCGGCGGCTGTACCGCCAGGCCCTGTCGCTGGCGCCGAATTCGGCCTGGACGCACGCGTTCATGTCGCTGAACCTCATTGCAGTCGGGGCAGTTCGCGCAGGCGCAGGAGCACATCGACCGTGCGCAGCTGCTCGAGCCCGCGGCGGTGCCGTTCATGGCGCTCGGCGGCGTTCGTCCGCTACCACTCGCGCGAGTTCGATGCCGCACGCCAGCGGCTCAGCGGCATCGTCGAGTCGGCGCCGGAGGCCGTCCTGCCACGGCAGTTCCTCGCCCGCGTACTGCTTGCGCAGGGCGATGCGGCCGGTGCACTCCGGCTGCTGGAGGGCCGGAACAAGCCGGCGCCCGGTTCGTACTCCACCCTCGGGCGTGCCTACGCGAAAGTCGGCAACGTCGATGCGGCGCGGGCGGAGATCGCGCGGGTCGAGGCTGAAGGCGCCAAGGGTTTCGGCGTGGGTTTTGACCTGGCCCTGCTGCACCTCGCGCTCGGCGAGCGCGAACGGGCGCTGGATGCGCTCGAGCGAGCGCCCGCGGACCGCTCGCAGATGGTCGGTTACATCAACGTCGAACCGGCGCTCGACCCGATTCGTGACGAGCCGCGCCTGCGTGCCGTCGCGCGCGCGGTGGGCCTGCCCGACGCGCCTGCAGCACGGCGGTGAGCATCGGTCACGGACCGCGCTGCGGCTGCAGCCGCTGATCCAGGAAGCCGAGGTCGTGCGAGCGCCTGGCGCAGTGCGCGGCTCGTCGTCGCGGCATCCTTGCCGATCAGGCCGTGACCGACGCCCGGCACCATGCACGACCTGCGTGTCCACGTTCGCCGCCAGCATCGCCTCGGCCAAGCGACGCGACTGCGACGGCACGACTTGCGTGTCGTCGAGCCCATGCACCAGCAGTGTCGGTGGATCACCGCCGTCGACATGATGGATCGGACTGCCCGCTGCGAGATCGGCGGCCGGGCAGCCCTGGGCCGCGCAGCGCAGGTAGGCTTGCACCGAGCCTCCACGGGGACTCTCGCGACATAAGCGTCGCGAGGTCGTACGGTGCCGAACCAGCCCACCAGCGCCTGCACGCAATCCGCGGGACGGCAGCGCGTCGCATGGAGCGCCGCGATCTGCGCCCCGGCCGACAAGCCCCAGAGTGCGACCCGGTCCGGGTCGATCCCGAAGCGAGCGGCGCCGGAGCGCAGGAAGCCGAGTGCCGCCTGCAGGTCCTCGACCTGCGCCGGAAACGGCGCCTCGCCGCTCAGCCGGTACTCGATCGAAGCCACCACGTAGCCCCGCTGCGCCAGGTACGCGAGCACCGACGGGAAGTCCTTGAATCCCGCCCCCACGCGCGGATTGGCGTGCGCCCAGCCGCCGCCGTGCACGACGACCACGAGCGGGCGCGGCGCGTCCACGCCCGCCTCGCGATACAGGTCGAGACGCAGCGGGCGATAGCCGGGCAGCGTCGCGTAGACGAGGTCGGTCAGCCCGACCCGCGGGTTCGCCCACCGCGTCTCGCGTTCGGCCATCGGGTCCACCGGCGTGATCCGCTCGAGTACGGCGAATTCGGGCATGGCGACGGGCGCCGCCGGCTCGTCGGCACGGCCCTGGACCTGAACCACGGCGACGGCGAACAGGGCTAGCCAGGCGAAGCGGCGCATGAACGAGATCCTATCAGCACGTTTCAGGTCGTTTCAGGATTCGACAAGGACCGGCCGGCCGCCTGCGCGGAGTGTGGCGCCTCGAAGGGTTGGCATGTCGCCGCCCACGCTCGAGGACACGAACAATGTCGTATCAAGAACTTCGCCGGTCTCGTCGCCTGTGCCGCCATGTTGCTCGGCACCGCCGTCCGCCTGGGGCGCAGGACGGAATGGCCTTACGGGCGCTCGCAGGCGCCGGCCCCGCTGGAGGGCACCTGGGACGTCGTCATCACGCCCTACAACTGCACCACCGGGGCGAACGTTTCCCTCCTTCCGCTCGCGACTGACGTTCATGGCGGGCGGCACGATGATCGAAACCCCGTTCAATCCGTCCTTCCAGGCCGGACAGCGCAGCCCTGGCCTCGGCACCTGGGAGCGCACCGGCCGCGAGTCCTACCGCGCGCTGTTCGAGGCCTTCATCTACTTCACCAGCGTCGTGACCCCGCCCGCGCTGCCGCGCTATTTCCGCGGCGTGCAGAGGGTCGACCAGGGCATCGAGATGCAGGGCACGGACCGCTGGACGAGCTCGGCGCAGGTCACCGCCGTCGACGAGGCCGGCAGCCCGTCATGGCCGGCTGCATGACCGCCGAGGCGCACACGGCAGCAGTAGATCGATCGCGCGCCCGGCCCCGTCGCCCGTGCGCGGCGGGGCCGGGCGGCCATCGCAGGGCGGCCCGTTCGCGGATCCGCGCGCTCCGCTATCATTGCCGACCCGGCGTCCCCTTTTGGCGGCGCCGGCAGCCTTACCAGGGGAGCGGCATGAAACAGCTGTCCGGCGCGGATTCGATGTTCCTGCAGTTCGAGCGCGGGAACAACTTCATGCACGTGGCCTCGCTGGCGGTCTACGACCCGTCGACGGCGCCGGGCGGCGGCGTGCGCTTCAAGAGCGTGCTGCGCCACTTTGCCGACCGCATCGCGCAGTTCCCGCAGTTCCGCCGCCGGCTGGTGTCGCTGCCGCTGTCGCTCGATCGCCCGTACTGGGTGGAAGCGGACAGCATCGACGTCGAGTTCCACGTGCGCCACATCGCGCTGCCGCACCCCGGCGACTGGCGCCAGCTCTGCATCCAGGTGGCGCGGCTGCACTCGCGCCCGCTCGACCGCAGCAAGCCGTTGTGGGAGGCGTACGTGATCGAGGGCCTGCACAACGTCGCCGGCGTGCCGCCGGGCAGCTTCGCCCTCTACACCAAGATGCACCACGCGATCGTGGACGGCGAATCGGGCACCGAGATCATGAAGGCGCTGCATTCGCTGACGCCCGAGCCGGTCGATTTCGACGAGGACGCCGAGCCCGATGCGCGCCACGTGTATCACTCCGATCGTGAGCCGACGCTGGTCGAGCTGTATTCGCGCGCGCTGGTGCACAACGTCGAGCGCCTGCCCAGTTTCGCCCGCTTCTCGCTCGGCACCGCGCGGCGGATCGCCTCGCTCGGCGCCGAGGCGATGACGAAATTCAGCGGCCAGGGCGACCGCGGCTTCATCGGCAACGTGCGCTCGCTGCTCACCGGCGACCTCTCCACCCTGCTGCCGCGCATGCCGCCGCAGACGCGCTTCAGCGGCAACGTTTCCGCGCACCGGGTGTTCGAGGTCGTCGAGCTGCCGCTGGCCGACTTCCGCAAGGTGCGCAAGGTCGTGCCGAAGGCGACGGTCAACGACCAGTTCCTGTGCATCGTCGGCGGCGCGCTGCACGCTTACCTGTCGTCGCGCAACGAGCTGCCCGACTCGAGCATGATCGCGATGGTGCCGATGACGCTGCGCGGCGCCGAGAAGGGCGCCGATGTCGGCAACCAGGTCGGTTTCACGGTGATGCCGGTGCATTCGGAGATCGAGGACCCGCTCGAGCGCCTGCGCATGATCTGCGATGCGGCGCAAACGGCGAAGCGCGTCACCGATGCGGTGGGCAAGGAAATTGCCCGCGACCTGCTCGAGACCCTGCCCAGCATCGTGGCCGACCCGCTGCTGCGCAACGTGCAGGTGCCGCGCATCGGGCTGATCGTGTCGAACGTGCGCGGCCCCGACGTGCCGCTGTACCTGGCAGGCGCGCAGCTCGTGAACTACCTGCCGATCAGCATCGCGCTCGACGGCATGGGGCTCAACGTCACCGCCTTCAGCTACGCGGGCACGATGCGCCTGTGCGCGATTTCCTGTCGCGAGATGCTGCCCGATCCGGCGTTCTTCGCCGAGTGCCTGCAGAGCGCATTCGACCGGCTGCAGGAAGCCGCCGCGCGCGAGGCCGCGTTTACCGTGGCCGAGGCGGTGGCGCTGCCGCCGGCCGGCAGTGACGGCACGCGGACGCTGGAAGGCCGCGTGGCGCGCAAGCCGCGCGCGGGCGCGCAAGGCTGCCAAGTCCTCGCGGCGCAAGCCACGCAAGCGCGCCGCTCCCTGAACCCATGCTGACCCGTGACTGCATGCCGGCCGAACTGCGCCAGGCGCTGCGCGGCGTCTTCGGCGATGCCGTCGACGACGTGGTCCTGCGCGAGCACTCGTGGTTCGCCCGGCTGCATCTCGGCGCGACGGCCACGACCCGCCGCAACACCATCTACCTGCGCGGCTCGGCCGAGGATTTCTTCCGCGATCCGCAGCTGCTGCTGCACGAATATTTCCACGTGCTGAAGCAGTGGAACCGCGGCCGCATGAGCCTCCGCAGTTACCTGGTCGAGTGGTGGCGCCGCGGCTACTGGCAGAACCGGTACGAGCGGCAGGCGCGGCGTTTCGTCGAGCGGCGGCTGGGCGAGTTCCACGCGGCGCTGCAGCGGAGCGCGCTGCAGCCGCCAGTCGGGCTTGGTTGAGGCCGCGGGCTGATGCGCAGCACCGATACTTTCGACGTGATCGTGGTGGGTGGCGGCCATGCCGGCACCGAAGCCGCGCTCGCGTCTGCGCGCCGCGGCGCGCGCACGCTGCTCGTCACGCAGAGCATCGAGGCGCTGGGCCAGATGAGCTGCAACCCCGCGATCGGCGGCATCGGCAAGGGCCACCTGGTCAAGGAGATCGATGCGCTCGGCGGCGCGATGGCGCGGGCGATCGACCGTGCCGGCATCCAGTTCCGCACGCTCAACGCCAGCAAGGGCCCGGCCGTGCGCGCGACCCGGGCCCAGGCGGATCGCGCGCTGTATCGCCAGGCGATACGCGCGATCGTCGAGAACCAGCCGAACCTCGTCGCTGTTCCAGGCCGAAGTGGCGGACCTGCGACTCGAGCACGGCCGGGTCGCCGGCATCGTCACGGCGGTCGGTCTCGAGTTCTCGGCGCGCGCCGTCGTGCTGACCGTGGGCACGTTCCTCGGCGGCAGGATCCACGTCGGTCTCGAGCAATCGCCGGGTGGCCGCGCCGGCGATGCGCCGTCCAATCGGCTCGCGGCACGCCTGCGCGAGCTGCCCCTGCGGGTTGGCCGTCTCAAGACCGGCACGCCGCCCCGCATCGACGGCCGCACGATCGACTACACCGGGCTGCAGGTGCAGCCGGGCGACGAGCCGGTGCCGGTGTTCTCGTACCTGGGCCTGCGCCGCGAGCATCCGCGGCAGGTGTGCTGCCACATCACGGCGACCAACGAGCAGACGCATGCGCTGATCCGCGCCGGCACCGATCGCTCGCCGCTGTACACGGGCGTGATCGAAGGCGTCGGCCCGCGCTATTGCCCTTCGGTCGAGGACAAGGTCGTGCGCTTCGCCGACAGGACCTCGCACCAGGTATTCATCGAACCGGAGGGCCTCGATACGCACGAGGTCTACCCGAACGGCATTTCCACCAGCCTGCCGTTCGACGTGCAGCAGGCCTTCGTCCGCAGCATTCGCGGGTTCGAGCGTGCGCACATCACGCGGCCGGGCTACGCCATCGAGTACGACTTCTTCGATCCGCGCGACCTGCAGCCGACGCTCGAGACCCGGGTGATCCCGGGGCTGTTCTTCGCCGGCCAGATCAACGGCACGACCGGGTACGAGGAAGCCGCCGCGCAGGGCCTGCTGGCCGGCATCAATGCCAGCCTGCAGGTGCAGGGCCGCGAGCCGTGGTGGCCGACGCGCGGCGACGCCTACCTGGGCGTGCTGGTCGACGACCTGATCACCTGCGGCGCACCCGAGCCCTACCGCATGTTCACCAGCCGCGCCGAATACCGGCTGACGCTGCGCGAGGACAACGCCGACCTGCGGCTGACGCCGGCCGGCCGCGAACTGGGCCTGGTCGACGACGCGCGCTGGGACCTGTTCCAGCGCAAGCGCGACGCGGTGCAGGCGGAGCGGGCGCGCCTCGAAGCGGCCTGGATCCGTCCCGACACGGCGGCGGCGCGGCAGCTGCAGGCGGTGCTCGGCCAGCCGCTGTCGCGCGAGCAGCGCGCCTTCGACCTGCTGCGCCGGCCCGAGGTGCCGTACGCGGCGCTCGACGCCCTGCTGCCCGATGCCGGCGGACGCGACGACCGTGTCGATGAGTGGCGCGACGACGAGCGGCTCGCCGACCAGGTTCCGCTGCAGGTCGACGTGCAGGCCAAGTACTCGGGCTACATCGACCGCCAGCAGGACGAGATCGAGCGCCAGCGCCGCAACGAGGAAACCCGCCTGCCGGAGACGCTCGATTACGCCGCGGTGCGCGGCCTGTCGAACGAAGTACGGCAGCGGCTGGCGCAGCATCGCCCGGCGACGCTCGGCCAGGCGGCACGCATCCCCGGACTGACGCCCGCCGCGATTTCGATCCTGCTGATCCACCTCAAGCGCCAGTCGCCCGTGACGGCCGCACGGACTTCGACGGGCGGGGCCGGGTAAGATCGCGCGCACTTGCGCGTCGAGGCCCGGTTCCATGTTGCAGCACAGTCCGCGTCGATCTCCCGCCCTGCTGCCGGCCACCTGGCTCGTCGCTGCAGTGCTGTTGCTCGGCGGCTGCGGCCAGGACCGCCCGGCGGACGGCGCCGCGGCCCAGCCAGGCGCGGCGGCCACCGGCAGCGAGCGGCCACGCGACTTCGATGCCAGCGTGCTGCGCCGTGGCAACGGACCCGAGCCCGACACGCTCGATCCGCAACTGGCGCGCACGGACGCGGCGTTCAACATCCTGCGCGACCTGTTCGAGGGCCTGACCGCCGTCAGTCCCGACGGTTCGCCGGTGCCTGCCGCCGCGGAATCCTGGACCGTCTCGCCGGACGGCCTCGAGTACCGTTTCACGCTGCGCCCCGGCTTGCGCTGGTCGAACGGCGATCCGCTGCGCGCGGCGGATTTCGTCACCGGCATGCGCCGGCTGGTCGACCCGCAGACGGCGTCGCCCTACGCGCAGTTCATCGATCCGATCCTGAACGCGGCGGCCATCGCCCGCGGCGAAAAGCCGCCCGGCGAACTCGGCGTGACGGCGGTCGACGACCGCACGCTGGTGATCCGGCTCGGCCAGCCGGCGCCTTACCTGCTGGGCCTGCTGGCGCAGCCGGGCACCTTCCCCGTGCACTCGCCGTCGCTGGCGGCGCACGGCGCCGGAATACGCGCGGCCCGGCAAGCTGCTGTCGAACGGGGCGTTCGTGCTCGACGACTGGGTGCTCGGCTCGCACGTCGTGGCGCGCCGCAACCCGCACTACTGGAACAACGCCGCCACCGCGCTCGAGCGGGTGCACTACCTGCACATCGCGGACGCGGGCACGGAGCTGCGCCAGTACCGGGCCGGTCAGCTCGACTTCACCTATGTCGTGCCGCCGCAGCAGTTCCAGTGGATCCGGCAGAACCTGGCGTCCGAGCTGCACATCGCGCCGCAACTCAGCGTCTATTTCTACGGCTTCAACCTGACGCAGCCGCCCTTCAAGGACAACCCGAAGCTGCGCCGTGCCCTGTCGCTGGTGATCGACCGGGACAAGCTCACCACGGCGGTCACCGGCGTGGGCGAAGCCCCGGCGTATGGCTGGATTCCCCCCGGGGTCTGGAACTACACACCGCAGCAGTTCGATTACGCGCAGCGGCCGTACGCGCAGCGGCTGGCCGAAGCGCGGCGGCTGTACGCCGAGGCCGGTTATTCGGCGGCGAAGCCGCTCGCCGTCGAATTGCGCTACAACACCGGCGACGTGCACAACCGCCTCGCGGTGGCCGTGGCGGCGATGTGGAAGGAAGCGCTCGGCGTCGAGACCCGGCTCTATGCCGAGGAGTTCCGCGCCCTGCTGCAGACCATCCAGGCGCGCACGGACACCCAGGTGTTCCGCTCGAGCTGGGTCGGCGACTTCAACGATGCCTACACCTTTGCCCAGCTGCTGCGCACCGGGTTCGCCCTCAACCTGACCGGTTACTCCAACCCGCGCTACGACGCGCTGCTGGCGGCGGCCGTCGACGAGTCAGACATTGCGCGCCGCCGTGCCCTGCTCGAGGAGGCCGAGCGGGTGATGCTGGCGGACCATCCCGTGCTGCCGCTCTATTTCTACGTCAACAAGCACCTGGTCAAGCCATGGGTCCGCGGCTGGACCGACAACGTCATGAACATCGTCTACAGCAAGGACCTGCAACTGGCGCCCGCCGGCACCTGAGGACTGCGTCACAAAACCGGTTGCTGCAGGGGTGCCGGAGGTTGAGCCACGGGCCCCTTAATTGCGACCATGCGACCTCCTGCTGCAGCGCGTTGCCACCGCCCACATGACCTGGTTCGTCCTCTTCGCAATTTCGGCTGTCGGCCTCTGGTACTGGCGCGAGTACACGGTGCAGCAGCGCGACCTCGACAGCGCCTCGTCGCCGCAACGGATGGGCGAGCGGTTCATCGGCCAGGTGGTGACCGTGCCCAAGGGCATCGAGAACGGCACCGGCCGCGTGCAGCTGGGCCCGCAGAAATGGGCCCTGCGCGGGCCCGACGTGCCGGCCGGCGGCAAGGTGCGGATCACCGGCGTGGACGGCCGCGTGCTGATCGTGGACCGCATGTCGGGCCACTGAGCCGGCCCCGTGCCACCCGGCCGGGTGGTCAAATCAAAAAATAGATAATCGACCTGCAATAGCAATACATTGCAGGAAATCTATCAAGTTATTATTGTCAGTCCAGTAGTGTGTACTGGGCGCTGACCGTGGCCGTGAAGTTCATTTCCGACGGCGCGTAGCTCTTCTCCGCCGCATCCGCCATCGGCGCCGCGGCCATCATCCCGCGCTGCATGTAGACGGGCTGCGGACCGCCGCCGCCGGCGCTCAGGGTCTGCACCGGACCGAGCCGCGCGCCGGCAGCGCGTGCCAGCGCATCGGCATTGAGGCGCGCATCCTCCACGGCACCGGCGAGTGCCTGCCGCTCCAGTTCCTTGCGCTTCGACGAATCGAGCTGCGGACTGCTGACCTGGTTCGCGCCGGCCGAGACCGCCCGCTCGAGCAGGGCACCAAGCTTGTCCAGGTCGCGCAGTTCGATCTCGACCTGGCGGTTGACCACGTAGCCCAGCAAGACCTGCTGGGAGTTCTTCTCGTCCCAGCGGTAATCCGGCTGCACGTTCAGCCGGGTCGAGTCGACGTACTTGGGATCGATCTTCAGCTCGCGGGTCAGTGCCAGGATTTTCTCCACGGTGGCATTCACCTGCGCCCGGGCATCGTTCAGCGCGGGCCTGCGCGCCTCCACCCCCAGCGTCAGGCGGGCCATGTCCGGTTGTGCCTTGACCTCGCCGGAACCCGTGACGCTGACCAGGCGCAGCGGCACTTCGGCGGCCAGCGCCAGGCCGGGCAGGGCCATCGCCGTGGCAGCTACCCATGCGGTGATCCAGGGGCTAGGTACGCAGGTGGGTCATCGCGGTACTCCAGGCGGGGGACTGAGGAATACAGTCTAAGGCACAACGGCGCGTGCCGGCCTGCGGGCGGCATTCGACTCTGCAAACCATTTTTATTACCATGCCCGACCCTTCAGCCGGGTTGCGCCGGCCGAAGCCAGAACGACGATTCCGCAGGAGTTTTCCGAATGACCTCGAGATCGGCCTGGCTCGCCCTGAGCCTGACCCTCGTGATGCTTGCGCCCGGCCTCGTGCACGCCGCCGACAAGGCGCGCGGCGCCAAGCTGGCGTACACCTGCCACGGCTGCCACGGCATTCCGAACTACAAGAACGCCTTTCCGGTCTACAGCGTGCCCAAGCTGGGCGGCCAGCACGCCGCGTACATGGTCGCCGCGCTGAAGGAATACCAGAGCCAGGACCGCGCGCACGCCACCATGCACGCCCAGGCGATCACCCATACCGACCAGGACCTGGCCGACATGGCCGCGTTCCTGTCCGGGACCGAGCTCAAGCCCACGGGTCGTGCCGTGGGCACCGCGCCCAAGGCCAGCCAGACCTGCGTCGCCTGCCACGGCAACGACGGCGTCGGCATCCTGCCCGAGTATCCCAACCTTGCCGGCCAGCACGAGGACTACCTGCGGCGGGCGCTGCAGTCGTACAAGACCGGCGTGCGCAAGAACGCGATCATGGCCGGCATGGCGGCGCCGCTGACCGAGAAGGACATCGAGGAGCTGGCCCGGTACTACTCGTCGCAGCGCCCGGGCCTGTGCGCCACGGACGAGGTCCGTCGCGCCGGCAAGTGCCGGGGTCAGTGACGCGGCCTCATCGTCCCGTGGCATGACCTCATGCAAAGAAGGCCGGGCTCGTCCCGGCCTTCTTGTTTTCGGCCCCCCGGCCCCGCACGCTTGCCTGTCCGCCACGCCCGGTTCCTGGCCCCCGCATGCCCCAGACCCGTCCCGCACCCGTTGACCCGCAAGGCTCCCGCGTCGCCCAACCGCAGGGCGACGGCCTGTACCTGATCGACACCCACTACGTGCGGCCCGGCCTCGCGGCGAGCCACCTGCTGGTCGATCACGGTCGCGCGGCGTTCATCGACACCGGTCCGGGCCCGGCGGCGCCCCGGCTGCTGGCGGCACTCGACGAAGTCGGCATCGCCCGGGAGCAGGTCGACTACCTGTTCCTGACCCACGTGCACCTCGACCACGCCGGCGGCGCCGGCCAGATGATGCGCGCCCTGCCGAATGCCCGCGCCGTGCTGCATCCGCGCGGCGCGCCGCACCTCATCGATCCTGCCAAGCTGATCGCCGGCACCATCGCGGTCTATGGCGAGGCCAACTACGCCCACCTGTACGGCGAGCTGCTGCCGATCCCGGCGGAGCGGGTGCTGCTGGTCGAGGATGGCCTGCGGCTCAAGCTGGGACAGCGCACGTTCGAGTTCATCGACGCGCCGGGCCACGCGCGGCATCACCACTGCCCGATCGATCTCGACTACCGCGACGTGTACGCGGGCGACAACTTCGGCATCTGCTACCGCGACTTCGACACCGCCGCCGGCCCGTTCATGCTGCCGACCACCACGCCCGGTGCATTTCGAGCCCGACGCGCTGCACCGGACCATCGACCGGCTGCTGGCATACCGTCCGCGCCGCATCGTGCAGACGCATTTCGGGCCGGTCACCGACCTGGAACGCCTGGCGCGTGACCTGCACGCCGAGATCGACGTGCTGGTGGCGATGGCACAGCGCCATGCCGCGGCAGGCGACCGCGCGCTGCAGATCCGGCAGGACATGTTCGAGCACTTCAGCCGGCGGCTCGACGCGCATGGCTACACCGGCGACCAAGCGCTGCGACACGCGCTGATCGACGAGGACGTCAATCTCAATACCCAGGGCCTCGAAGTGTGGCTTGCAAAGCAGGGACTAGGGACTAGGGGTTAGGGAATGCTCATACATAATCCCGCCCACAGCCCCTAGCCCACTAGATCCCTAGTCCTTCCCTAACGGTCCGCCAATGTTTACCGCTTACCGTATCCATCGCAACGACGGCAGGATCGTCTGCCCGCTTCGACCAGGTTGGGCTCGACGACCTTACCGCGGGTGACGTCGTCGTCCGCGTGCTCTGGTCGACCATCAACTACAAGGACGCGCTGGCGGCGACCGGCACGGCGCCGATCCTGCGCAAGTACCCGCTGGCGGGTGGCATCGACCTGGCGGGCGAAGTGGTCTCGTCGGCCGATCCGCGCTACGCACCCGGCCAGCGCGTGCTCGTCACCGGCTGTGGCCTGAGCGAAACGCAGGACGGCGGCTACTCCGAGTATTCGCGCCTGCAGGGCGACTGGGTCATCCCGCTGCCGCCCGGCATCAGCGCCATGGACGCGATGAAGCTCGGCACCGCCGGCTTCACCGCGGCGCTGGCCGTGCATCGCATGGAGCAGAACGGCCAGGCGCCCGGCAACGGCCCGGTGGTCGTGACCGGCGCGACCGGCGGCGTCGGCAGCCTCGCGATCAACATGCTGGCCGGCCGCGGCTACGAGGTGGTCGCGGTGAGCGGCAAGGCCGACGCCGACGAATACCTGCGCGCGCTCGGCGCCAGCCGCATCCTGCGCCGCCAGGACATCGACCTCGGCTCGCGGCCGATGGAGACCGCGCAATGGGCGGGCGCGATCGACAACGTGGGCGGCGAGTTGCTGACCTGGCTCACGCGCACGGTGGACTTCTGGGGCAACATCGCCAGCATCGGCCTCGCGGGCGGACACGAACTGAAGACGACGGTGATGCCGTTCATCCTGCGCGGCGTCAGCCTGCTCGGCATCAACTCGGTGGCAACGCCGCGCGAGCTGCGCCTCGCGGTCTGGCAGCGGCTCGCCACCGATCTGCGACCGTCGCAACTCGAACGCATCGCCCACAAGGTCGTCGATTTCGACGAGCTGCCCACCCAGTTCGACGATTACATCAAGGGCCGCGTCATCGGGCGCGCGGTCGTCAGGATCGGAAAGGAAGCATGAGCACAGACGTTGCCGCGGTAACGCCGCCGACCCACGCAGCCCCGCACTAAGCCGCTGGTCACGCCGGAGCGGCTGACCCACCTGCAGCGCCTGGAAGCCGAAAGCATCCAGATCATGCGCGAGGTCGTGGCCGAGTGCGACAAGCCGGTCATGCTGTACTCGATCGGCAAGGACAGCGCGGCGATGCTGCATGTCGCGCTCAAGGCGTTCTATCCGGCGCCGCTGCCGTTCCCGCTGCTGCACGTCGACACGCTGTGGAAGTTCCAGGCGATGTACCGGCTGCGCGCCGAGATCACGCAGCGCTACAAGCTGCAGCTGATCGTGCACACCAACCCGGACGGCGTCGCGCAGGGCGTCAATCCGTTCACGCACGGTTCGGCCGTCCACACCGACGTGATGAAGACGCAGGCACTGAAGCAGGCCCTGGACCTGCACGGCTTCAATGCCGCGTTCGGCGGCGGCCGCCGCGACGAGGAAAAAAGCCGGGCCAAGGAGCGCGTGTTCTCGTTCCGCAGCGCCCAGCACCGCTGGGACCCGAAGAACCAGCGGCCGGAACTCTGGTCGCTGTACAACACGCGCATGCACAAGGGCGAGAGCCTGCGCGTGTTCCCGATGTCGAACTGGACCGAACTCGACATCTGGCAGTACATCTACCTGCACGACCTGCCGATCGTGCCGCTGTATTACGCGGCCGAGCGACCCGTGGTCGAGCGCGACGGCACGCTGATCATGGTCGACGACGACCGCATGCCGCTGCGGCCGGGCGAGCAGCCGATGCTGAAGAAAGTCCGCTTCCGCACGCTCGGCTGCTACCCGCTGACCGGCGCGATCGAGAGCGAGGCCGACACGCTCACCGCGATCATCCAGGAGATGCTGCTGACCACGACGTCCGAGCGGCAGGGCCGCCTGATCGACTCCGACCAGTCGGCGTCGATGGAGAAGAAGAAGCAGGAGGGGTACTTCTGATGGCCCACATCAGCGACATGATCGCGACCGACATCCACGCGTACCTGCACGCGCACGAGCACAAGAGCCTGCTGCGCTTCATCACCTGCGGCAGCGTCGACGACGGCAAGAGCACGCTGATCGGCCGCCTGCTGTACGACTCGAAGATGATCTTCGAGGACCAGCTGGCGGCGCTCGAGGCCGACTCGAAGAAGGTCGGCACCCAGGGCGGCGAGCTCGACTTCGCGCTGCTGGTCGACGGCCTCGCCGCCGAGCGCGAGCAGGGCATCACCATCGACGTGGCCTACCGCTTCTTCTCCACCGACAAGCGCAAGTTCATCGTCGCCGACACGCCGGGACACGAGCAGTACACGCGCAACATGGTCACCGGCGCCTCGACCGCGGACCTCGCCGTGATCCTGATCGACGCGCGCAAGGGCGTGCTGACGCAGACGCGCCGGCACAGCTACCTGGTGTCGACGCTCGGCATCCGCAAGGTCGTGCTGGCGATCAACAAGATGGACCTGGTCGGCTACGACGAGGAGACCTTCCGCCGCATCGTCGACGATTACCGCCAGTTCGGCGCGCAGATCGGCATCGAGGAGTTCGTCGCCATCCCGCTGTCGGGCCTGCGCGGCGACAACATCGTCGCGCCGAGCGAAAACACGCCGTGGTACGAAGGCCCGGCGCTGATGGATTACCTCGAGAACGTCGAGATCGAGGAGCAGGCCCGGCAGCGGCCGCTGCGCCTGCCGGTGCAATGGGTCAACCGGCCGAACCTGGATTTCCGCGGCTTTGCCGGCACGCTGGCGAGCGGCATCGTGCGCCAGGGCGAACGCATCCGCGTGCTGCCCTCGGGCCGGGAAAGCACGGTCACGCGCATCGTCACCATGGACGGCGATCTCGATCACGCCGTGGCCGGCCAGTCGGTCACGCTGACGCTCGCGGACGAGATCGACATCAGCCGCGGCGACGTCATCGCGAGCCCCGCCGACCTGCCGGGCGTCGCGGACCAGTTCGAGTGCGTGGTGGTGTGGATGTCGGACGAGCCGATGCTGCCCGGCCGCCCCTACTGGCTGAAGATCGGCACCAGGCAGGTGGCCGCGACCATCACCGAGCCCAAGTACAAGGTCAACGTCAACACGCTCGAGCACCTGGCCGCGAAGAAGCTCGAGCTGAACGAGATCGGCATCTGCAACCTGTCGCTCGACCAGCCGGTCGCGTTCGATCCCTACGACCAGTGCCGCGAGACCGGGTCGTTCATCCTGATCGACCGGATCAGCAACGCCACCGTCGGCGCGGGCATGATCCACTTCGCGCTGCGGCGCTCGCAGAACATCCACTGGCAGGCGCTCGACGTGAACCGCGCCACGCGCGCGGCGGCCAAGGGGCAGAAGCCCGCGGTGCTGTGGCTCACCGGCCTGTCGGGCGCGGGCAAGTCGACCATCGCGAACCTGGTCGAGAAGAAGCTGCAGTCGCTCGGCAAGCACACCTACCTGCTCGACGGCGACAACGTGCGCCATGGGCTCAACCGCGACCTCGGCTTCACCGACGCGGACCGTGTCGAGAACATCCGTCGCGTGGCCGAAGTCAGCCGGCTGATGACCGATGCGGGCCTGATCGTGCTGGTCAGCTTCATTTCGCCGTTCCGCGCCGAGCGGCGCATGGCGCGCAGCCTGTTCGCCGAAGGCGAGTTCTTCGAGGTGTACGTCGACACCACGCTCGCGATGGCCGAGGCCCGTGACGTCAAGGGCCTGTACAAGAAGGCCCGGCGCGGCGAACTCAAGAACTTCACCGGCATCGACTCGCCCTACGAGCCGCCGGAGCACCCCGAAATCTACATCGACACGACGCAGGCGACTGCGGAAGAGTCGGCGAGCACGATCGTCGACCAGTTGCGCGAGGCGGGAGTCCTGGGGAACCTCTGATTCACTCGCGCATGGGCGCGGCCTGAGGGCGCTTCGAATCAAGGCGGCAGCGCAGCGGCATACGCCGCCGCAGCGATCATGTCCTCGAGCGTGAGCGCATCGACCACGGCTTGCATGGGCGCTCCGGCCGGCGTGTTGCGCGCCCGGGTGCGGAAGGCGACGAGCTGGCGCAGCAGGTAGGTCGGTGACCGGCCGGCGATGGGTGGAGCAAGCGCGTCGCCGCGCAGGCCGGCGCCGTGGCAGCTTGCACAGGCCGGCGCGCCAGCCGCGCCCTCGACCGCAAGCATCCGCCCGCGCGCGAGACTGCCGTTCGGCACGTAGGCGACGTAAGGGGTGTGCGGGTCGCGCAGTTCATGCCGCTCGAGGCTGCGCGGGACCTCGATCAGGCGGGTGCCGAGCGGTTCCTGCCCGCCGTCCCCCGTCTGCACGTGGATCCAGGAGCCCATGCGCGTCGCCGGGATGCGCTCGGTCTCGACGATCTCCGCGCGCGCATGTCGCAGGGGCAGCGAGGAAAAGTACGCCGCCGCGTCCGCGATTTCGGCCGCCGTCACCAGGCTCGCCGTCCGCGCCATCACGTCCGCCGGCAGGAAGACCGGCCCGGTCCAGGCGGTGCGGCGTGCGCCGGTGGCGAATGCCGTCATCTGCTCCACGATGTATGCGGCCGGCAGCCCGGCCACCGTTGCGTTCTCGGGACGACCCGCACCGTCGGGCAGGTGGCAATGAGCGCAGGCGTAGATGCCGGGCTTGCGTCCGTGTGCCACGACCTCAGGCATCGGCGGGTGCGCGTCAGGGAACCAGTCGGGCGCGCCAAACAGGTCGGTGACCTGGGCGCGGGTGAAGGTGGCCTTGCTGCCCGGCACTTGCAGTGGCGTCGGGTCGGCGGCGACGTGGCTGGAGGCCGCCGGCGCGGCGGGTTTGAGCGGAAACAGCCAGCCTGGAACCGTGAAGTCGTCCGCGCGTGCGGCGCCAGCCGGTGCGCATGCCAGCAGCAGGCAGAGGACGAGACCGGGTCTCAAGGCGAGTGGCCGCCGACCGGACCGAAGAACGCAACCCAGGTGCCGAAGCCAGGCGACAGCTGCTCGAACCGGTGTTCGCGCCAGGCAGGCACGAAGATGAACGCGCCGGGGCCGACGGGCGTGCGGCGGTCGCCGTCGAAGAACACCGCGCTGCCGCTCGCAACGACGTAGATCTCGTCACGATCGTGCGGCTCCTGCGGGTCGGTACCCTCGGGCGCATACCACTCCACCTCGAAGTCGCCGCGCGAGAACAACAGGTGGGACAGGGCGTCCGCGGGCGGTGGCCCGAGCTTGCGGGCGTCCGCCAGCGAAATCACGACCGCCGTTCCGGGCGCTTGCGTGGTCATGGCGCACCTCCTGCGACGGAATCTAACCCGCCGGCGGGAGCCCGGCCATGCCATCTGCGCTATGATTTACCAACCTTCTTGCAGCGCGAAAAAGGCCCACATGCCCGCACCGACCTCCGCAGGCGCCCGGTTCCGGGCCGCCCTTGCCGCTGAACGACCGCTGCAGGTCGTGGGCACCGTCAACGCCTACAGCGCGCTGCTCGCGGAACGTGCCGGATTCCGTGCCCTCTACCTCTCCGGGGCGGGCGTGGCCAACGCCTCCTTCGGGCTGCCGGACCTCGGCATCACCAGCCTGAACGACGTCTGCGAGGATGTCCGCCGCATCGCCTCGGCGACCGACCTGCCGCTGCTGGTGGATGCCGACACCGGCTGGGGCACGGCATTCAACATCTCGCGCACCATCTCGGACCTGATCCGGTCCGGCGCCGCCGGCTGCCACCTCGAAGACCAGGTCCAGGCCAAGCGCTGCGGTCACCGGCCCGGCAAGGCGCTGGTGAGCTGCGACGAAATGGTCGACCGCATCAAGGCCGCCGTGGATGGCCGCCGCGATCCCCACTTCGTGATCATGGCGCGCACCGACGCCCATGCCGTCGAGGGCCAGCAGGCCGCGATCGACCGCGCCTGCCGCTACGTCGAGGCCGGCGCCGACATGATCTTCGCCGAGGCGCTCAACCAGCTCGACGAGTACCGCCAGTTCACCGGCGCGGTGAAGGTGCCCGTGCTCGCCAACATCACCGAGTTCGGCAAGACGCCGCTGTTCACCGTCGCCGAGCTCGAGGGCGCCGGCGTGCAGCTCGTGCTCTATCCGCTGTCCGCATTCCGTGCGATGTCGAAAGCCGCCGAGGCCGCCTACGGCGCGATCCGCCGCGAAGGCACGCAGCAGAGCGTCGTCGGCATGATGCAGACCCGCGCCGAGCTCTACGAAGTGCTCGGCTACCACGAGTACGAACGCAAGCTCGACCAACTCTTCAGCCGCGACGGCGACGCGAAATAACGCCCGGCCGCCAGCGGGTTCAACGACGAGAGCGAGGCACCATGAACAGCACCATCCAGGAAACCCCCGTCGCCGGCTTCAAGCCCAAGAAATCCGTCGCTCTTTCCGGCGTGCCCGCCGGCAACACCGCGCTCTGCACCGTGGGCCGCAGCGGCAACGACCTGCACTACCGCGGCTACGACATCCTCGACCTCGCCGACAAGTGCGAATTCGAGGAAGTCGCCTACCTGCTGGTGCACGGCAAGCTGCCCAACGCCGCGGAACTCCGCGGTTACAAGGCAAAGCTGCAGCGCCTGCGCGGCCTGCCGGAGTCGGTGCAGCTGGCGCTGCAGGCCCTGCCGGCGGCCAGCCACCCGATGGACGTGCTGCGCACGGGCACCTCGGTGCTGGGCTGCACGCTGCCGGAAAAGGACGATCACAACGCGGCCGGCGCGCGCGACATCGCCGACCGCCTGCTGGCCAGCCTCGGCTCGATGCTCTGCTACTGGTATCACTACAGCCACTCGGGACGCGTCATCGAGGTCGAGACCGACGACGACTCGATCGGCGGCCACTTCCTGCACCTGCTGCACGGCGAGCCGCCGCCGGAGTCGTGGGTCAAGGCGATGCACGTCTCGCTCAACCTCTACGCCGAGCACGAGTTCAACGCCTCGACCTTCACCGGGCGGGTGATTGCCGGCACCGGCTCGGACATCTATTCCTGCATCACCGGCGCGATCGGCGCGCTGCGCGGGCCGAAGCACGGCGGCGCCAACGAAGTCGCCTTCGAGGTGCAGAAGCGCTACGAGACGCCGGACGAGGCCGCGGCCGACATCAAGGCGCGGGTCGAGCGCAAGGAAGTCATCATCGGCTTCGGCCACCCGGTGTACACGATCAGCGATCCGCGCAACAAGGTGATCAAGGAAGTCGCGCGGCAACTGTCGCGGGAGGCCGGCGACATGAAGATGTACGACATCGCCGAGCGCCTCGAAACCGTGATGTGGGACATCAAGAAGATGTTCCCCAACCTCGACTGGTTCAGCGCCGTGTCGTACCACGTGATGGGCGTGCCCACCGCGATGTTCACGCCGCTGTTCGTCATCGCCCGCACCTCGGGCTGGAGCGCGCACGTGATCGAGCAGCGCCAGGACGGCAAGATCATCCGCCCGAGCGCCAGCTACGTCGGGCCCGAAGACCGGGCGTTCGTGGCACTCAAGGACAGGGAATAGGGAGCAGGGATTAGGGATTAGGGAATGCCGCTCCCCTCCCTAATCCCTATTCCCTAATCCTTTCCCAATGAACATGGCTTTCCGCAAACCCCTGCCCGGCACCGCGCTCGAGTACTACGACGCCCGCGCGGCGGTCGATGCGCTGCAGCCGGGTGCCTACGACCGGCTGTCGTACACCGCGCGCGTGCATGCGGAAAACCTCGTGCGCCGCTGCGACCCGGCCATCCTGGACGACTGCCTGCGGCAGCTCATCGAGCGCCGCCGCGACCGCGACTTCCCGTGGTTTCCGGCGCGCGTGGTGTGCCACGACATCCTCGGCCAGACCGCGCTGGTCGACCTCGCGGGACTCCGCGACGCGATCGCCGCGCAGGGCGGCGATCCGGCCAAGGTCAATCCCGTGGTGCCGGTGCAGCTGATCGTCGACCACTCGCTGGCGGTGGAATGCGGCGGCTTCGACCCGGACGCGTTTGCGAAGAACCGCGCGATCGAGGACCGGCGCAACGAGGACCGCTTCCACTTCATCGACTGGACGCGGCGCGCGTTCAGCAACGTCGAAGTGATTCCGCCCGGCAACGGCATCATGCACCAGATCAACCTGGAGCGGATGTCACCGGTGATCCAGGTGCGCGACGGCGTGGCCTTCCCCGACACGCTGGTCGGCACCGACAGCCACACGCCGCACGTCGACGCGCTGGGCGTGATCGCGGTGGGTGTCGGCGGTCTCGAGGCCGAGAACGTCATGCTCGGCCGCGCCTCGTGGATGCGGCTGCCCGACATCATTGGCGTGCGACTCACCGGCAAGCCACAAGCCTGGCATCACCGCCACCGACGTCGTGCTGGCGCTGACCGAATTCCTGCGCCAGCAGAAAGTGGTCGGTGCGTACCTTGAGTTCTTCGGCGCAGGCGCGTCGGCGCTGACGTTGGGCGATCGCGCGACGATCTCGAACATGGCGCCGGAATACGGCGCGACGGCGGCGATGTTCTTCATCGACGCGCAGACGATCGAATACCTCAGGCTCACCGGGCGCGACGAGGCGCAGGTGCGCCTGGTCGAAACCTACGCCAGGCACACCGGCCTGTGGGCCGACAGCCTGCGCACGGCAGAGTACGAGCGCATCGCTGCAGTTCGATCTGTCGAGCGTCGTGCGCAACATGGCGGGACCGTCGAATCCGCATGCGCGCGTCGCCACGAGCGATCTCGCTGCCAGGGGCATCGCGGGAGCGTGGACGGACGAGCCGGGCAGGATGCCCGACGGCGCCGTGATCATCGCCGCGATCACCAGCTGCACCAACACCAGCAATCCGCGCAACGTGATTGCGGCCGGCCTGCTGGCCCGCAACGCCAACCGGCTGCGGCCTGCAGCGAAAGCCCTGGGTCAAGAGCTCGCTGGCGCCCGGTTCCAAGGCCGTCGCGCTGTACCTCGACGAAGCGAGGCTGACCACGGAACTCGAACAGCTAGGGTTCGGCGTCGTCGCGTTCGCGTGCACCACGTGCAACGGCATGTCGGGTGCGCTCGATCCGCAGATCCAGCAGGAAATCATCGACCGCAACCTGTATGCAACCGCGGTGCTTTCGGGCAACCGCAACTTCGACGGCCGCATCCACCCCTACGCGAAGCAGGCGTTTCTCGCCTCGCCGGCACTCGTGGTGGCCTACGCCATTGCGGGCACGATCCGTTTCGATATTGAGAAGGACGCGTTCGGCACCGACGCAGCGGGCAAGCCGATCCTGCTCAAGGACCTTTGGCCAACGATGCGGAGATCGATGCCGTCGTCGCGTCGAGCGTGAAGCCCGAGCAGTTCCGCAAAGTCTACGAGCCGATGTTCAGGATCAGCGTGAAGTCCGGGCCGAAGGTGAGCCCGCTGTATGACTGGCGCCCGCAGAGCACCTACATCCGCCGGCCGCCGTACTGGGAAGGCGCGCTGGCCGGAGAGCGCACGCTGCGGGGCCTGCGACCGCTCGCCATACTGGGCGACAACATCACCACCGATCACCTGTCGCCCTCGAACGCGATCCTGCCCGACAGCGCGGCCGGCGAGTACCTGGCGCGCATGGGATTGCCGGAGGAAGACTTCAATTCCTACGCCACGCATCGCGGCGACCACCTGACCGCCCTGCGCGCCACCTTCGCCAACCCGACCCTCACCAACGAGATGGCGGTGGTGGACGGCAAGGTCAAGCGCGGTTCGCTGGCCCGCGTCGAGCCCGAGGGCGTCGTGGTGCGCATGTGGGAAGCGATCGAAACCTACATGGAGCGCAAGCAGCCACTGCTCATCATCGCAGGCGCCGACTACGGCCAGGGTTCGTCGCGTGACTGGGCGGCGAAGGGCGTGCGCCTCGCCGGCGTGGAGGCGATCGTCGCCGAGGGATTCGAGCGCATCCATCGCACCAACCTGGTCGGCATGGGCGTGCTGCCGCTCGAGTTCAAGCCGGGCGTCAACCGCAAGACGCTGCAGATCGACGGCACGGAGACTTTCGACGTGACCGGCGAGCGCACGCCGCGCGCCGACCTGACGCTGGTGATCCACCGCCGCAGCGGTGAACGTGTCGAGGTGCCGGTGACGTGCCGGCTCGACACCGCCGAGGAAGTCTCGATCTACGCAGCCGGCGGCGTGCTGCAACGCTTTGCGAAGGACTTCCTGGAGTCGAGCCAAGTGACTCATGCGCCGCAGCTCCGCATTCCCGCCACCTACATGCGCGGCGGCACCAGCAAGGGCGTGTTCTTCCGCCTGCAGGACCTGCCGCCCGCCGCGCAGGTGCCGGGCCCGGCGCGCGACGCGCTGCTGCTGCGCGTGATCGGCAGCCCTGACCCGTACGCCGCGCACATCGACGGCATGGGCGGCGCCACCTCCAGCACCAGCAAGTGCGTGATCATTTCCCCGAGCACGCGGCCTGGCCACGACGTCGACTACCTCTACGGCCAGGTGTCGATCGACCGGGCTTTCGTCGACTGGAGCGGCAACTGCGGCAACCTCTCGACGGCGGCGGGCGCGTTCGCGATCCACGCCGGCTGCGTCGATCCCGCGCGCGTCCCGCGCGACGGCACCTGCACCGTGCGCATCTGGCAGGCCAACATCGGCAAGACCATCATCGCGCACGTGCCCGTCACCGACGGCCAGGTGCAGGAGACGGGCGACTTCGAGCTCGACGGCGTGACCTTTCCCGCCGCCGAGATCGTGCTCGAGTTCCTCGACCCGTCCGACGACGGCGAGGGCAGCGGTGCCCTGTTCCCCACCGGCCACCTCGTCGACGACCTCGAGGTGCCGGGCGTCGGCACGTTCAAGGCGACGATGATCACCGCGGGCATCCCGACGGTGTTCGTCAACGCCGCGGACATCGGCTGCACCGGCACCGAACTGCGCGAGCACATCAACGGCGACCCGGGGCAGCTCGAGCGCTTCGAGCGGATCCGCGTCGCGGGCGCGCTGCGCATGGGGCTGATCAGGACACCCGGGGAAGCGCTGCAACGGCAGCACACGCCGAAAATCGCGTTCGTTGCGCCGCCGCAGGATTACGTCTCGTCGAGCGGGCGCAAGGTCGCGGCCGGCGACATCGACCTGCTCGTGCGCGCGCTGTCGATGGGCAAGCTGCACCACGCGATGATGGGCACGGCCGCGGTCGCGATCGGCACGGCTGCAGCGATTCCCGGCACGCTCGTCAATCTTGCAGCCGGTGGCGTCACCCGCGAGGCGGTGCGCTTCGGCCATCCGTCGGGCACCTTGCGCGTCGGTGCCACGGCCGTGCAGGTCGACGGCGCCTGGACCGTGACCCGGGCCAGCATGAGCCGCAGCGCGCGCGTGCTGATGGAAGGCTGGGTGCGCGTGCCGGGCGATGCGTTCTGAGGCCGACTACTACGGCCTGATCGACGCGCTCGCGAGCGGGTTCCGGGCCCTGCGTGATCCGGCCTGCACGCGCTGGCTGGGGCCGGTCGTGCCCGGTGCGACCATGGCGTTTGGCGCGCGCGTACCGGGCACCTCGTACGTGCTCGATCCGGTGCAGGCCGCGTTCAACCTGGGCGTGATGGTCGGCTGGCCCGGGGGCGACGGTGACGTGGCGTGGTCGGGGTCCCATGCACGCCCGGCGGACACGCTCGCCGGCGTGCTGGTCGTGGCGGATTTCCTCGCCCGCCAGGCGCTCGCGGAGGCGCGGCCGCCGCTCACGCTGCAGGACGTGCTGGGTCGCCTCGGCCAGGCGCGTGCGATCCAGCAGCGGCTGGCAACCACGATGGCAGGCACTGGCGCGGCGGGCGATCACGCCATGCCGGTCCGGGTCGCGACGGCCGCGGTGGTGACGGCGATGATCGGTGGCACGCACGATCAGGTGTCGCTGGCCGCCACCTGCGCCTGGATCGAGGGCGATGCACATGCCGCGGGCGTTCCGGCCGAGGTCGCGTCAGCGCGCCAGGGCTGGGTGCTGGCCGACGCGGCGAGCCGCGGGGTGCGCCTGGCGTGGCTTGCGCTGGCGGCGGAACCCGATGCTGTCGTCGCCTGGCCGCCTGAGATCCGGCCCGTGCTCGAGGTGATCCGCGGCCATGAAGCCGCGGAACCGCCACCTGGCCGCAGCGGTCGCCGCGCGGATCCGCGAACGCTTCGAGGCCAGTGTCGCCCGGCATTTCCCCGTGGCGCAGGCGGCCAGGATCAAGACCCTGTACGGCGCCGCGGACGCCCTGGCGGCGATGCCGATCAACGAGTGCGTCTCGGCCCTGGTCCGAAACTAGATATTTAGTGTTGTAGTTGACTACAACACCGCGCAGCTCTAGGATCCTGCCCCATGACGGGCCGCACCGACCGGTCCGCAGGGGATCTTCACATGCTGCGCATCGACCAACTGACCCACGTCTATCCCAACGGCACGCGCGCGCTCGACGCCGTCACGCTCGAGGTCCCGCGCGGCATGTTCGGGCTGCTCGGCCCCAACGGCGCGGGCAAGTCCTCGCTCATGCGCTGCATCGCCACGCTGCAGATTCCGACGCAGGGTTCGATCCGCTGCGGTGACATCGACGTGCTGGCCAACCCCGAGGCGCTGCGCCGCACCCTCGGCTACCTGCCGCAGGATTTCGGCGTGTACCCGCGGGTCTCGGCGCTGGACATGCTCGATCACCTCGCGATCCTGAAAGGCTTCGCCAACCGCAGGGAACGCAAGGAGAGCGTCGAGGCGCTGCTGCAGCAGGTCAACCTCTGGGACGTGCGCAAGAAGGCGCTGGCCGGCTTCTCCGGCGGCATGCGCCAGCGCTTCGGCATCGCGCAGGCACTGCTCGGCCAGCCGCAGCTGATCATCGTCGACGAGCCCACCGCCGGGCTCGACCCCGAGGAGCGCAACCGCTTCCTCAACCTGCTGGCCGAGATCGGCGAGAACGTGGTCGTGATCCTGTCGACGCACATCGTCGAGGACGTCGCCGACCTGTGCCCGAGCATGGCGATCATCGCTGCCGGCCGCATCGTCCGCACCGGCGCGCCGCTCGAGCTGATCGAGTCGATGAACGGCCGGGTCTGGCGCAAGAGCATCGGCAAGAGCGAACTCGAGGCGCACCGGCGCGATTACGAAGTGATCGCCACGCGCCTCTTCGCCGGCCGCACGGTGATCCACGTGCTGGCCGACACGATTCCGGGCGCGGGCTTCGAACCCGTGCCGGGCGGCCTCGAGGACCTCTACTTCTCGACGCTCGCCCAGACCCGCCGCCAGGCCGCCTGAGTCACCACGATGTTCCGCGCCATCGCCGCGTTCGAGCTGCGCTACCAGCTCAAGTCACCCGCGTTCTGGGTGACCGCCGCCCTGTTCCTGCTGCTCACCTTCGCCGCCACCGCCTCCGACAACGTCTCGATCGGATCCGGCGGCAACGTCTGGAAGAACTCGCCGTACGCGATCGCCCAGACCCTGATGGTGATGACCGTGTTCGCGGTATTCATCATGACCGCGTTCGTCGCCAACGTCGTCGTGCGTGACGACGAGACCGGCTTCGGGCCGATCATCCATTCGACGCGGGTGTCGCGCTTCGACTACCTGTTCGGGCGCTTCAGCGGCGCCTTCCTGGCCGGCTGCCTGCTGTTCCTGAGCGTGCCGCTCGGCATGATCCTGGGGGCGGCGATGCCCTGGGTCGATCCGGAAATCCTCGGGCCGTTCAACCTCGGGCACTACGCCCACGTCTACCTGCTGCTGTGCGTGCCGACCCTGTTCGTCACCGGCGCGGGCTTCTTCGCCATCGCTACCGCCACGCGCTCGATGATGTGGACCTACGTCGGCGTGATCGCGTTCCTGGTGCTGTACCTGGTGGCGATGGGCTTCCTGTCGAAGCCTGAATTCATCGATGTCGTGGCGCTGGTGGACCCGTTCGGCCTGGGCGCGTACGACCAGGCCACGCGCTACTGGACCGCCGCGGAACGCAACACGCGACTGCCGGACTTCGCCGGCTACATCCTGTGGAACCGCGTGCTGTGGATCGGCGTCGCGCTGGCGCTGCTCGGCCTGGCATGGACGTTGTATTCGCGCGCCGCGCGCGGCAGCCGCAAGGGCGCAGCCACGGCGCCGGACCGTGCAGGCGCGGACGACGACGCGCAGCATGCCGGCAGGCCCCAGTGGCCCGCGCGGCGGCCACGCCGGTGTCGCTGCAGCAGGCCGGCTGGTCGCAGCTGTGGGCGCTCGCCCGCTTCGACATCGCTGCCGCGATCCGCAGCCCGGCCTTCATCGTGCTGCTGGGCATCGGCTTCGTGAACTCGCTGGGCGCACTCTGGTACGCCGACGAAATCTACGGCAACACCATTCATCCGGTGACGCGGGTGATGATCGACGCGCTGCTCGGCTCGTTCACCATCATCCCCCTGATCATCGCGATCTACTACGCGGGCGAGCTGGTCTGGCGCGATCGCGAGCGGCGCATGCACGAGATCATCGACGCCACCCCGGCGCCCGACTGGGCGTTCGTGGTGCCGAAGATCCTGGCGATCTCGCTCGTGCTGTTCGCGACTCTCGTCGCGAGCGTGGTGGCCGCCGTCGCCGTGCAGGCGCTGAAGGGCTATTTCGACTTCGAGCTGGGCAAGTACCTGCTCTGGTACGTGCTGCCGGCGACGACCTCGGTCGTGATGTTCGCCGTGCTGGCCGTCTTCATGCAGACGCTGGTTCCGCACAAGACGATCGGCTGGATGCTGATGCTGGTGTTCGTCGTCGCACAGATCACCCTCGACAGGCTGGGTTTCGAGCACAACCTGTATCAATACGCGGGCCGGCCCCCGACCCCGCTGTCGGACATGAACGGCCAGGGCGACTTCGGCCGTTCCGCCTGGTGGTTCCGCGCCTACTGGAGCGCCGCCGCCGTGCTGCTCGCAGTCCTGGCGTACGCGCTCTGGCGTCGTGGGGTCGGCGCGCCGCTGCGCACCCGGCTCGCACGGCTGCCGTCGCGGATGCGAGGCACGGCAGGCGCCATTGCCGCGGCCGCGACCGTCGCCATGGCCGTGCTGGGCGGCTGGATCTTCTACAACACCAACGTCCTGAATGAGTACCGGACCACGCTCGATCGTGAGCGGGCCCAGGCCGAGTACGAAAAGGCGCTGATCGGCTACGAGAATGTGCCACAGCCGCGCATCACCGACGTGCAGCTGGTGGTCGATCTCTATCCGGCCGAGCCGCGCGCCGTGATCCATGGCAGCTACGTCATCCAGAACCGCACGGGCCAGCCGCTCGACGCAGTGCACGTGCGCTGGATCGAGCCGCTGGAACTGAAGTCACTGGTCGTCGAAGGCGCAACCCTGCAGAAGGAGTATGCCGAACACCAGTATCGCATCTATCGCTTCGAGCGCCCGCTGGCACCGCTCGAGCAGCGGCGCATCACCTTCGAGACGCTGCGCGAACAGCAGGGCTTCCGCAACGTCCGCAACGAAACCCGCATCGTCGACAACGGCACCTTCCTCGACAACATGGAGATCGCGCCCATGCTCGGCATGGACCGCAACGGAGTCCTGCAGGACCGGGCCAAGCGCCGCAAGTACGGCCTGCCGCCGGAACTGCGGCCGGCGAAGCTCGAAGATGAGCGCGCGCGCGGCTTCAACGGCCTGCGGCGCGACAGCGACTGGGTCAATTCCGACATCACGGTGACGACGTCGGCGGACCAGGTGGCGATCGCGCCGGGGTACCTCGAGTCCGAGACGGTCGACGGCGGGCGGCGCAGCTTCCGCTACCGCAGCGATGCGCCGATCCAGAACTTCTTCTCGATACAGTCGGCGCGCTATGCGGTGGCGAAGGACAGCTGGCACGATGTCGAGCTCGCCGTTTATCACGACCCGGCCCACGGCTATAACGTCGAGCGCATGAACACGGCGATGAAGGCGTCGCTCGACTATTTCACGCAGAACTTCAGCCCGTTCCAGTTCCGCCAGGTGCGAATCCTCGAGTTTCCGGATTACGCCAAGTTCGCGCAGTCCTTCGCCAACACGATTCCGTACTCGGAAGGGATCGGCTTCATCGCCGACTACCGTGACCCGGAGAAGATCGACATGGTCACCTACATCACGGCGCACGAGATCGCGCACCAGTGGTGGGGCCACCAGGTCATCAGCGGCGACCAGCAGGGCGGGACCTTCCTCGTCGAGTCGCTGGCGCAGTACTCGGCGCTGATGGTGATGGAGCAGATGTACGGCCCGGAGCAGATCCGCAGGTTCCTGAAGTTCGAACTCGACAGGTACCTGCGTGCGCGGGGCGGCGAGGTGCTCGAGGAACTGCCGCTGGCGCGGGTCGAGAACCAGCCGTACATCCATTACCAGAAGGGCGGCCTGGCGCTGTACCTGCTCAAGGACCAGATCGGCGCGGACAAGGTCAACGCGGCGCTGCGCAGCCTGCTGGACGAGTTCGCGTTCAAGCCGGCGCCGTATCCGGACTCGACCGACCTGATCCGCCGCTTCCGCGAGGTCGCGGGTCCGCAGCATCAAGCAGCTGGTCACCGACCTGTTCGAGAGGATCACGCTGTACGACGTGAAGGTGACGGACGTGACGTCGAGGAAGCGTGCGGACGGTCGCTGGGACGTCGCGCTCGAGGTCGAGGCGGGCAAGCTGTACGCGGACGGCAAGGGCAAGGAGACCGGGGCACCGCTCGATGAAACCTTCGATGTCGGAGTGTTCGCCGTCAAGCCCGGCGACAAGGGTTACAGCAAGGACAGCGTGCTGGCGCTGGAGCGACGGCCGCTGCGCAGCGGCAAGCAGACGTTCACGCTCGTGACGGACAAGGAGCCGAAATACGCCGGCGTCGATCCGTTCAACAAGTGGATCGACCGCAACTCGGACGACAACCTCAAGGAAGTGAGCAAGACCGAATCGCTGGTGGCGCCGTCCCACATCTAGCGCAGGCCAGGTGCCGCGAGCCCGGCCGTCTCGGCTGGCGCGGGTCCGGTGTATCCTGCGCCGATGCAGGATCTCATCAGGGCGACCGCGGCGATGACCCGAACCATAGCGCCGGTCCTGGCCCGGTGGCGGTTCCTCGCGCTGACGCTGCTCATCTGCGCCTGGCTGCTGCTGTCGCCCCTGGTTGGCGGCGCCTGGCGGGTAGAGCTGCTGCTGGAAGCGTGCATGCTGGTCACGCTGCTGGTCACGGTCTGGGCCAATCCGAGCCTGCGCGGTTTGCGCAACGTGCTGGTCGTGCTCTGGCTGGTATCGGTCACCGGCACGCTGCTGTCCATCGCCACGGCCGAGCACCCGGCCTGGCGCTGGTCGCGCTCGCTCGAGCTGCTGACACTGGTGCCCCTGATGGCGCATGCTGGCGGGGGGCATGCTGGCGTTCGTGATGCGTGAGCGGACGCTGACGCTCGACAGCATCTTTGCGACGATCGCGGCGTACCTGCTGCTGGCGGGCCTGTTCACGCAGATCTACATGTGCCTGCTCACCTGGAATCCCGCGCAGTTTCTCGATGCCCGTCGCAGGTGGCCGGCCGGCCGGTGCACCTGCTGCATTCAGACATGACCTATTTCAGCCTGGTGACGCTCGCGACCGTCGGCTACGGCGACATCCTGCCGGCCACGAGCACGGCGCGCATGCTGGCCATGATCCAGGCCGTGACCGGGCAGTTCTATATCGCGGTCGTGGTCGCGATATTCGTCGGGATGTACTCGCGCCAGCGGCAAGCCTGACCGGTCGGCGCTCGCCGGTGCTGCTGCGGACACGAAGCGGTATCCTTGCCGCATGACGACTCTCCTCGACGGCGCCCGCGGCCTCGGCATCGAACTCGACAGCGCGCAGTGCGCCAGGCTGATCCAGCACCTCGACCTGCTCGACGACTGGAACACGCGCATGAACCTCACGGCCATCCGTGAGCGACCGGCGCAGATCACGAAGCACATCCTCGACAGCCTGACGCTGGTGCCGTGGCTGCGTGGCAAGCGCGTCGCCGACATCGGCAGCGGCGCCGGATTCCCGGGCATTCCGCTCGCGATCGCGCTGCCCGGCGTGCATTTCGCGCTCATCGAATCGGTCGGCAAGAAATGCCGCTTTCTCGAATGCGTCCGTGAGACCCTCGCGCTCGACAACGTCGAAGTCGTGCAGTCCCGGGCCGAGGCGTACAGGCCGAAGGAGCGCTTCGACACGGTCATCGCGCGCGCCGTCGGCCCGCTCGTGGACCTGGTCAAGAACGGGGGCGGACTCGTGGCCGGCGGTGGCCGGCTGCTGGCGATGAAGGGGCGCTTTCCCGAGGACGAACTTGCCAGGAAGCTCAGTGGCTGGAAGGTCGTGGCCGTCCACCCGCTGCACGTGCCCGGGCTTGGGGAAGAACGACACCTCGTCGAGCTCGCCCACTCCCACGCGCCGACCTGAAAAGGGTAGCGTCCCTGTATTCTTGCGGCATGAAGAAAGTCATTGCGGTTGCAAACCAGAAGGGCGGCGTCGGCAAGACGACGACGTCGGTGAACCTCGCCGCGTCGCTGGCAGCGACGCAGCGCAAGGTGCTGCTGATCGACAGCGATCCGCAGGGCAACGCGACCATGGGCTGTGGCGTCGACAAGCGCAGCCTGGAGCTGTCGATGACCGACGTGCTGCTCGGCGATTGCGAGCTGGCGGCCGCGCTGGTGCCGGTCGAGCCCGGCCACTTCACGCTGCTGCCCGGCAACCAGGACCTGGTCGCCGCGGAAGTGCAGCTGATGAGCATGATCGGCCGCGAGGTGCGGCTGCGCAAAGCGCTGCAGCCGGTGCGCGACCAGTACGACGTGATCATCATCGACTGCCCGCCCGCGCTCAACCTGCTCACGCTGAACGCGCTGGTCGCGGCCGACAGCGTGCTGGTACCGATGCAGTGCGAGTACTACGCGCTGGAGGGCCTGTCGGCGCTGATGAACACGGTCGAGCAGATCAAGGCCAGCGTCAACGCCGACCTCGAGCTCGAAGGCATCCTGCGCACCATGTACGACCCGCGCAACAACCTCTCGAACGAGGTCTCGGGCCAGCTGCTGATGCACTTCGGCGACAAGGTTTTCCGCACCGTGATCCCGCGCAACGTGCGCCTGGCCGAGGCGCCGAGCTTCGGCAAGGCGGTGCTGTTCCACGACAAGGACTCGCGCGGCGCGCTTGCGTACCTGGCGCTCGCGGGCGAGATGATCCGGCGCGAGGAAGAGGCGGCCAGCGGTCACCAGGGCGAGGCGGAGGAAGAGTAACAGACCCTCACCCCGACCCTCACCCGGCCTGCGCCACCCTCTCCCGCAAGCGGGAGAGGGAGCAGGGCCCGGCCCTCTCCGGCACGCGGGCCTGCATAATAGTGCGCTATGGCAACCAAACGACCATCCCTCGGGCGCGGCCTCGAGGCCCTGCTCGGCAACGTCTCGACGCCGGCCCCGGCCTCGGCAGCGCCCACGGGCGACGCGGCTACGGCCGCAACGGCGACTGTCACGCCTGCCCCGGCCCAGCGGCCCGCGCGACGAGGAACTGAGCCGCATCCCGGTCGACCTGCTGCAGCGCGGCCGTTACCAGCCGCGGCTCGACCTGCGGCCCGAAAGCCTGCAGGAACTCGCCAACTCGATCCGCGCCCAGGGCGTGGTGCAGCCGATCGTGGTGCGGCCGCTGGCGGCGCAGAAGACCGGCGAGCCGATCCGCTACGAGATCATCGCGGGCGAGCGTCGCTGGCGCGCGGCGCAGATGGCGGGGCTGCACGACATCCCGGCCGTCGTCCGCATCGTCCCGGACGAAGCCGCCGTCGCGATGTCGCTGATCGAGAACATCCAGCGCGAGAACCTCAATCCGCTCGAGGAAGCCCGCGCGCTCGACCGGCTGATCCGCGAGTTCGACGTCACGCACCAGCAGGCGGCCGATGCCGTCGGCCGCTCCCGCGCCGCCGTCAGCAACCTGCTGCGCCTGCTCGAGCTGGCCGACGAGGTGAAGGCCCTGGTCGAACAGCGCCAGCTGGAGATGGGGCATGCCCGCGCCCTGCTCGGCCTGACGCAGCCACGGCAGCAGGCCGAGGTCGGCGCGCTGGTGGCGAAAAAGGGCCTCTCGGTGCGCGAGACCGAGGCGCTGGTGAAGCGCATGCTGGCGCACGGCGACAAGTCCTCGCGCCGTGACGACGGCGATGGCGTGCGCCCCGACCCCAACATCACCCGACTCGAGCAGGACCTGGCCGACAAGCTCGGTGCCCGGGTCGCCCTGCAGCACGCCCGCAGCGGCAAGGGCAAGCTGGTGATCGCCTACAACAGCCTCGACGAGCTGGATGGAATCCTTGGCGCACATTAAGTAGTCTGTTTACAATCGCTAGGCCTCGTGGGCCGGAAGCCAAGATTGAGAAGGGGCTAGGGGCTAGGGGTTAGGGGTTAGTCGAGCCAGGCTTATCAATCGGTGATCTCGATGTCCGTCGCGAACGGGCCGCATGACTGAGGTGCATCAGGTGGCGTTCCGACTAACCCCTAGTCCCTAACCCCTAACCCCTTTCCCGCGCACTTCGTGCGCGGCAGATGCGGATTTGAAGCACTGCAAAAAGGTCCCTATACTTCCGCGCCTTTCCGGAGGCCGCGCCTGAGGCGTGAGCCAGCCCGGGTTACGGACACCAACGCCACCCGTGGCCGGTCCACCGGCATCGACGTGGCTTTTTTGTTGCCCGGAAGTTGAATGAGGCCGTGAGCAACCTCGACGTGCAGAAGGCCCGGCGCCAGGCGCTGGCCGTCGTGTTCAGTCAGGGTCTGCTCGGGCTGATCGTCGCGGCCATCTGCCTCGCGATCGGCGGCACCCGTGCGGGCGCATCCGCGCTGCTGGGGGCTGCGATCGGGGTGGCGGCGACGACGTTGATGGCCTTCGCCATGCTGCGGCACGGCGAAGGCGCAACGCTCGCGCGGGCCACCGTCGGGTTTTTCCTCGGGTGGCTGGTGAAGGTGGGCTTCACCGTGGCGTTGCTCGTGGTTG
>CAVUVH010000030.1:0-27227 GCA_963744735.1 uncultured Gammaproteobacteria bacterium | reverse complement strand
CGTCGCAGCCCGAAGCGCTGCCGCCGCTGGTGGTGGACGAGCCGACGATCGGCATGACGTTCGAGGTCAACACCTCGCCGTTCGCCGGTCGCGAAGGCAAGTACCTCACCAGCCGCCAGATCCGCGAGCGACTGTTCCGCGAGGCGCTGACCAACGTCGCGCTGCGCGTCGAGGAAACCGAAGACCCGGACAAGTACCAGGTCTACGGCCGCGGCGAGCTGCACCTCGGCGTGCTGCTCGAGAACATGCGCCGCGAAGGCTACGAAATCGCCGTCTCGCGCCCGCGCGTCGTGATCAAGGAGATCGACGGCGTCAAGAACGAGCCGTACGAGGTGCTCGCGGTCGACATCGAGGACTCGAGCCAGGGCGCGGTGATGACGGCGCTCGGCAGCCGCGGCGGCCTGCTGCAGGCGATGCACCCGGACGGCAAGGGCCGCGTGCGCCTCGACTACATCATCCCGGCGCGTGGCCTGATCGGCTTCCAGACCGAGTTCCGCACGATGACGTCGGGCCTCGGCCTGCTGTTCCACGTGTTCGATCACTATGCCCCGGTGTCCGAGCGCGAGATCGCGAGCCGCCAGAACGGCGTCATGATCTCGAACGGGCAGGGCACCGTGCTGGGCTACTCGCTGTTCAACCTGCAGGAGCGCGGCAAGCTGATGTGCGCGCACGGCGACGAGGTGTACGAGGGCCAGGTGATCGGCATCCACAGCCGCGACAACGACCTGGTCGTGAACCCGCTCAAGGGCAAGAAGCTCACCAACATGCGCGCGGCGGGCAAGGACGAGAACATCGTGCTGACGACGCCGGTGCGCTACACGCTCGAGCAGGCGATGGAGTTCATCGAGGACGACGAACTGGTGGAGATCACGCCGTCGTCGATCCGCATCCGCAAGCGCGCGCTGAAGGAACTGGACCGCAAGCGGGCCGGCCGCGGCTCCGAAGCCGAGTAAGCCTTTCTTACCTCTCCCGCTTGCTTACCTCTCCCGCTTGCGGGAGAGGTCGCGCGCAGCGCGGGTGAGGGCTCTTACCTCTCCCGCTTGCGGGAGAGGTCGGCCGCAGGCCGGGTGAGGGTCTTGCCCGTAGGGCGGGTGAGGGTCACCTCTCCGCTGCGGGAGAGGTCGCGCGTAGCGCGGGTGAGGGGTCTTGCATCGCCCGCAGCCTCCGCGCAATCGTTTCCAGCACGCCCTGCGTGTTCTGCAGCACGTCGTTGTTCCAGAAGCGCAGCATCTCGAACCCACGGGCGGCGAGCACGTCGCTGCGAACCGCGTCGTGAGCAAGGCCGTTCTGGGTATTGTGCTGACCGCCATCCAGTTCGACGATCAGGCCGACTTCCAGGCAGACGAAATCGGCGAAGTACGGACCGATCGGGTGCTGGCGACGAAAGCGAAACCCCTGCAGTCGACGCCCGCGCAGGTGATACCAGAGCCGGATCTCGGCGTCGGTCGTTGCTGGCGTAGTTGTCGCGCGAATCGACGTTGTTCATCGCTGAGCGGCATGCGCGCAGCATCACGCGGCGGCGCGAGGATCGGCTGCGCGAAAAATTGACGGGTTTATTGAGTAACGGGAGCCCGCACCCGCGCGGAAGACCCTCACCCGCGCTGCGCGCGACCTCTCCCGCAAGCGGGAGAGGTAGAACCGCGCTCGGATCCGCGCAGGAGGACCCTCACCCGCGCTGCGCGCGACCTCTCCCACTGGCGTGGGAGAGGTGAAGACCTCACCGGCCTTGAGGTCGAGCGCGGACTCGGCGCCGCCGACGCCGTCGCGCTGCCTTCGATCAGTGGCAGCAGCGCTTCCACTGGCTGGGGCGAAGCGATGTAGTGGCCCTGGGCGTACTTCACGCCGAGTTCGGCCAGGTGGTTCAGCACGTCGGCCGAGTCGACGCGTTCGGCGATGATGTCGATCCCCATCGAGCGGCCGATCCGGGTGATGGCCTCGACCATGCTGCGGTCGATCATGTCCTGCGCCACGTTGTGCACGAAGCTGCCGTCGATCTTGATGTAGTCGACCGGCAGGTTCTTCAGGAACAGGAACGACGACAGCCCGCTGCCGAAGTCGTCCAGCGCGAACTTGCAGCCGCGCTTGCGCAGCTCGCGGATGAAGTGCGTGGCGGCCGCCAGGCTGGTCATGGCCGTGTTCTCCGTCAGCTCGAAGCACAGTGCGCCCGGGCTCAGGTCGGCGTTGGCGATCTCCGCGATCACGTAGTCGAGGAAATGCTCGTCGTTGATGGTCGTCGTCGAGACGTTGATCGTGATGCTGTACGGCGCGCTGCTGTTGTCCTGCAGCGCGCCTGTGCGCAAGCCGCTGGCACGCCTGGCGCACCACCCAGCGGTCGAGCAGCGGCATCAGGTTGAAGCGCTCCGCCGCGGGGATGAACTCGGCCGGCTGCACCAGCTGGCCGTTCTCGTCCCGCATGCGCAGCAGCAGCTCGAACTGCCGCAGCGCATCGGTCCCGTCGCGGATCGGCACGATCGGCTGGAAGTGGAGCACGAGCCGGTCTTCGTCGCAGGCGCTCTGGATGCGCGAAACCCACTGCATCTCGCGGTGGCGCTCCGGCGCATGGCCCTCGTTGTAGGTGTGCACGCGGTTGCGGCCGGATTCCTTGGCGGAATAGCAGGCCACGTCCGCCGCGCTCATGATGGTGGACAGCGTCTCCGAGTCGCCGCGCATCTCGGCCAGGCCGATCGACACGCCGACGTTCATGACGCGATCCAGCCACGAGAAGCGGAAGTCGCGGATCGACTGGCGCAGGTCCTCGGCGATGCGCTGTGCCATCTCCAGGCTGCAGTCGAGCAGCAGCACGCCGAACTCGTCGCCGCCGAGGCGCGCCAGGGTGTCGCTGGTGCGGATGCGCGTCTGCAGCACGCTGGTGATCTGCTTCAGCAGCTTGTCGCCGGCCTGGTGGCCGCAGGTGTCGTTGACCACCTTGAACTGGTCGAGGTCGAGGTACAGCACCACGTGCCGCGCCTCCGGGTCGTTGCGCATGGACTGCAGGCGTTTCGGTGATGCGCTGCTCGAACTCGCGGCGGTTGATCAGGCCGGTCAGTGCGTCGTGCGTGGCCTGGTAGGACAGCGCGCGCTGCAGGCGCCGCTCCTGGCTCACGTCGTGGAACACCATGACCACGCCGATCAGGCGGCCGCTGCGGTCGCGGATCGGCGCGGCCGAGTCCTGCATCGAGATCTCCTGGCCGCGCCGGTTGATCAGCAGCGACGGCTCGGCCATCTCGACCAGGCGGCCTTCGCGCAGGCAGCGGGTGATCGGGCTGTCGACCGGCTGGCGCGTCGTTTCCGAGATCACCTGGAACACTTCCGCGATCGGCCGGCCGAGCGCCTCGCTGGAATCCCAGCCCGTGAGTTCCTCGGCGACCGGGTTCAGGTACTCGACCCGGCCGTCCGCGTCCGTCGTGATGACCGCGTCGCCGATCGACTGCAGCGTGACCTGGGCCTTTTCCTTTTCCTCGTACAGCTGCAGTTCCGCGCGCTTGCGCACGGTGATGTCGGTGATCGTGCCTTCGTAACCGGAGATCTCCTGCCCGTCGCCGCGGATGACGCGGGCGTTGATCAGCACGGTGATCGTCGACCGTCGCGGCGCCGCAACTGGCACTCGGCTTCGCGCACCACGCCGTCGCGATGCAGGTTGGCGACGATCTCGTCGCGCTCGTTCTGGCTGTTGAAGATGGCAGCCGTGTCGGGCAGCGCCAGCAGTTCGTCGACCGTGTCGTAGCCCAGCATCTGCGCGAGCGCCGGGTTGACGGCCTCGAAGCGGCGCCGGACCGTCGAGCGATACACGCCTTCGATCACGTTGTCGAACAGGCTGCGGTACTGCGCCTCGCTGTGGCGCAGGGCCTCTTCCGAGCGCTTGCGCTCGATCGCGATGGCGGCGAGCGCGGTCAGCCGGCTCATCAGCTCGAAGTCGCGCCGCAGCGGGCTGCGCGGCTGGCGGAAGTACAGTGCGACGGTGCCGAGCATGTGGCCGTCGGAGGCGCGCACCGGCGTCGACCAGCAGGCGCGCAGGCCGGCGTCCACGGCCGGCACCCGCAGGTGCTCCCACAGCGCGTCGCGGGTGATCTCGGCCACGATGACCTGCCGGTGCAGGAAGATCGCGGCGGCACACGAGCCGTTGCGCGGGCCGATCTCGACGCGGCGCTTGGCGGCGAGATAGCCCGGCGGCAGCCGCATGCCCGCCACGTGCTGCAGCACGTTGGCTTCGGCGTCGTAGACGGACACGGTGCAGATCGCATCGGGCGTGACCTTCTCGGCCGTCTCGGTCAGGGCCTCGAGGGTCGAGTTCAGGTCGGCATTGCTGGTGATGCGCTCGAACACGCGACGGTCGCCCGCCGCCAGCACCTCGGTGCGCTTGCGCTCGGTGATGTCGGTGATGCTGCCGCGGATCAGGCGCCGGCCGGAGGAGGGCAGCCGCACCAGGCGGACTTCGCAGGGGATGTCGTGGCCGAGCGCGTCGCGGTGCGTCCATTCGAAGCTCGGCGCTTCGCCGGCCAGCGCGCGGTCCATGTAGCCGCGCACGACGCCGAACGACGGCGTGCCGTCCTGCTGGAACGGCGGGCTGATCTTGGAAGGGCCGGCCGCCAGCAGCTCGTCGCGCGTCATCTTGAAGAAGCGCACGGCGTTCTCGTTGCACTCGACGAAGCGGCCGGCGTCCATGTCGAGCACGACGATCGCTTCCGGGCGCATGCTCGACCAGCGTGCGGTAGCGGGCCTCGCTCTCGCGGATCGCGGCTTCGGCCAGCTTGCGGTCGGTCGTCTCGCGCATGCAGACGATGAACAGCTCGCGCTGGTCGAGGCGGATCTTGCTGACGCCGATCTCGGCATCGAAGGCATTGCCGTTCTGGTGGCGGCCGCGGGTCTCGCGCGGCTTCAGGTCAGCCTGCGTGTTCTCGACCGTGGCCGCGAGCTCCTCGAGCGAATCGACGATGCGCGGGTTGCCCCCGAGCGCGGGAATCAGCACGTCGAGCTTCTTGCCGCGCACGTCGGGTTCGCGGTAGCCGAAGACACGCTCGCCGGTGGTGTTCAGCGTCTCGATGCGCCCGGTCTCGTCGACCGTGATGATCGCGTCCTTGACGTGGTCGAGGATCGCCTGCAGCTGCGCGGCGGCGCTCTCGCGCACCTCGCGCGTGAAGGCAGTGGTCTCGTCCGCCAGCAGGCGCATCGAGCGCACGACGCCCTTGCGCTCCTCGTCCCACTCCGCGTAGGCCGCGCTGATCGCATGCAGCAGCTTGCGCAGGTCGAGCTGGCCCGACTCCCCGCGGGAATCGTCAAACTGCTGCGTGAGTAGCGGATGCAGGGACATGGAACCGGACAGCCCTCGGCCCGCACAGACGGGCGCAGGGGGATGTTATGACCAGAGGGAAGTCACTTGTTGTGACCCACGTCACCCCTCTGCACCCTCTCCCGCTTGCGGGAGAGGGTCCGGGGTGAGGGCGGCGAGGCCGTGTAAACTCCTCCCCCGCATGCCTGCCCCGGACTCCCACCTCCCCACCGCCGTCCCGCTGATCGGCCGCGACGACCCGGCGCCGTTCGTCGTGCTGCAGGAACACGGCCAGGCCCCGGCGCTCGTCCTCTGCGACCACGCCAGCCGGGCCTTTCCGGCGGCCATGGACCGCCTGGGCCTGCCCGAGCTGCCCAGCTGGCAGCACATCGCCTGGGACATCGGCGCCGGGGAGCTGGCCCGCGGGCTCGCCCATGCGCTCGACGCCCCGGCGGTCCTGGCCGGCTATTCGCGCCTGGTGGTGGACTGCAACCGCTCGCCGGACGACCCGGAGGCCTTCCGCACCGAGAGCGACGGCTGGGCGATCCCCGGCAATGCCGGCCTGACCGACTACGACCGCCGCGTGCGCCTCGGCTCGTTCTTCGACCCCTACCACGAGTGCATCGCCGCCCTGCGGGCCGGCTTCCGCGCCCGGGGCACCGTGCCCCTGATCGTGGCCGTGCACAGCTTCTCACCCGTGCTGGGTGGCGCGACGCGCCCCTGGCACGCCGGCGTCCTCTGGGACCACGACGAACCGAACGCGCGACGCCTGCTCGCGGGACTGCGCGCGCAGCCGGACCTCGTCATCGGCGACAACGAGCCCTACAGCGGCCGGCACCCCGCCAATTACACGATCGACCACCACGCCAAGGCGCAGCGCTTGCCGCACCTCTGCATCGAGGTCCGGCAGGACCAGCTCGCATCGCCCGCGGGCGTCGAGCGCTGGGTGCGGCTGCTGGCGCGCATTATTCGCGCAATCCTGGCCGAGCCCGGGTCGCGCGAGCCGCTGCCACCGGTGGCCGACCATGGCTGATCACGCGCCGCCGCTGACCCTCGGCGTCGAGGAAGAGTTCCTGCTGGTCGATGTCGCGACCCGCGCGGTGGTCGAGCGAGCCGCCGCCCGAGCTGTTCGTGGCGCTGCACGACCTGACCGACGGCCGCGCGTTCCCCGAGTTCCTGCGCTCGCAGGTCGAGGTGGCCACGCCCGTCTGCAGGTCCGTGGCCGAGGCCCGCAGCTCGCTGGCCGAACTGCGGCGCGTGCTGGTGACGGAGTCGGCCAGGCACGGCCTGGCGCCGATCGCCGCGGCGACGCACCCGTTCTCGCTGTCGTCCAAGCAGAAGCGGACCGACAAGGAACGCTACGTGTCGCTGCTCGAGGAGATGCAGGGCGTGGCGCGGCGCATGATGATCTGCGGCATGCACGTGCACGTCGGCATCGACGACGACGAGCTGCGCATCGACCTGATGAACCAGGCGCGGTACTTCCTGCCGCACCTGCTGGCGCTGTCGTGCAGTTCGCCGTTCTGGGAGGGCGAGCGCACGGGGCTGATGTCGTTCCGGCTGATGATCTTCAACGGCATCCCGCGCACGGGCCTGCCGGAGAAGTTCGCCAGCTGGAACGAGTACCGGCGCCACACCGACACGCTGATCGAGACCGGCATCCTGGTCGACACCTCGCGCATCTGGTGGGACCTGCGGCCGAGCGCGCGTTATCCCACGCTCGAGACGCGCGTGATGGACTCCTGCACCACGCTCGAGGACTCGGTGCGGCTCGCGGCGCTCAACCTGTGCCTGATGCGCAAGCTCTACCGCCTGCGGCGCGACAACCAGCAGTGGCGGCCGTACCCCGAGCTGCTGATCGGCGAGAACCGCTGGCGCGCGATGCGGTATTCGTACGACGCGGGCCTGCTCGACCTCGGCCGGCAGCGCATCGTGCCGTTCGCCGAGTTGATCGAGGAGATCATCGAGCTGCTGCGCGAGGATGCCGTCGAGCTCGGCTGCCTGGCCGAGATCGAGGGCCTGCGCGAGATCCTCGAGCGCGGCACCAGCGCGCACCGGCAGTTGCGGATCTACGAGCGCGCGCTGCAGTCGGGGGCCGACGAGAAGGAGGCCTTCAACGCCGTGGTCGACTGGCTCGTGGCCGAGACGGCGGCATGACTCCGGCACGCCTCGACCGGCGCCTCTGCGTCGCGCCGATGATGGACTACACCGACCGTCACTGCCGCTACCTGCTGCGGCTGCTGAGTCCGCGCGCGCTGCTCTACACCGAGATGGTCACGGCGCAGGCGCTCGCCCACGGCGATGTCGAGCGGCTGCTCGGCTTCAGTGAGGCGGAGCACCCGGTGGCGTTGCAGCTCGGCGGTTCGGACCCGGTGCTGCTGGCGCGGGCCGCGAAGCTCGGCGAGCAGCGTGGCTACGACGAGATCAACCTCAACGTCGGCTGTCCCAGCGATCGCGTGCAGAGCGGCCGCTTCGGCGCGTGCCTGATGGCCGAACCCTGGCTGGTGGTGGACTGCATGCGCGCGATGCGCGAGGTGGTCGGCATACCGGTGACCGTCAAGTGCCGCATCGGCATCGATGAGCTCGACGACTACGGTTTCTTCGAGCACTTCGTGCTTACCGTACAGGAGGCAGGCGTCGACGTGTTCATCGTCCATGCGCGCAAGGCGCACCTGCAGGGGCTCAGTCCGAAAGAGAATCGCGAGGTGCCGCCGCTGCGTTACGAGGTGCCCGCGCGACTGAAGGCCGAGCACCCGGAACTCACGGTGATCCTGAACGGCGGCCTGAAGACGGCACAGCAGGTGCGCGACTGGCTGCCGCGGTTCGACGGCGTCATGCTCGGCCGCCAGGCGTACCAGGAGCCGTACCTGCTGGCGGAACTCGACGCCGAGCTGCTCGGGCCGGGATTCACGCCGCCGGCGCGCGAGGACGTGGTGGCGCGTTATGCGGACTACGTCGATGCGATGCTGCGCGAAGGTCATCGGTTGCCGCTGCTGTTGCGGCATGTTCACGGCCTCTACGCCGGCCGGCCCAACGCGCGCTCGTGGCGGCGCTACCTGACCGAGCAGGGCCAGCAGCACGGCGCGGACGGTGACGTGCTGCGGGAGTCCCTGCGCATGTTCCGCGCGGCCGCGTAGCCAGCGCGGTCCATCGCGATCCCGTGCTCTGGCTATAATGGCCTGATACCGGTCCTTCCGGCCGCCTGCTCGTGGGCGGTCGGCCGGACGTTGGGGGTTTGCCGAGCGTGTCCAGCACCGAGACGGAAGTTGCCGTCCTGTTCGCCGATGTCGTGGGCAGCACTCGCCTGTACGAGCTGCTCGGGGACAATCGTGCGCGCGAACTGATCCAGCTCTGCGTCGAGGTGATGCGCAACGCCACCGAGCGCAACCGCGGCTCGGTGATCAAGACGATCGGCGACGAGATCCTCGCCATCTTCCCGACGACCGACGACGCGCTGAACGCCGCCAGCGAGATGCAGCAGGACATCGGCGCGCGTCCCGAGCTGCAGGTGCAGGGACATCACGTCGCGATCCGGATCGGCTGCCACTTCGGGCCCGTGGTGCTCGAGAACAAGGACATCTTCGGCGCGTCCGTCCACACCGCCAACCGCATGACCAGCCAGGCGAAGGCGGGCCAGATCATCGTGTCGGCGGAGTCGGTGCGGCGCTGCTCGCCCGAGTGGCGGTCGGCGTCGCGTCGCGTCGACGTGACGGCGCTGCGCGGCCTGGCCGACGAGATGGAGCTGTACGAGATCCTGTGGCAGCAGGAAGACGCCACCAGCATGCTGCCGTCGATCGAGATGGGCGGCGGCGCGCAGCCGGGCGCGAAGCGCGTCCGCGTGAGGCACCAGGGCCGCGAAATCGTGCTGGAGGATTCGCGCCAGGAAATCACGATGGGCCGCGCGGACGAAAACAGCGTGGTGCAGCGGGGGCCGCTGATCTCGCGCCTGCACGCCAGGATCGAACTCGTGCGCGGCCGCTTCCTGCTGATCGACCAGAGCACCAACGGCACCTTCGTGCTGTACGCCGACGGCAAGGAAGCGTTCGTGCGGCGCGACTCGATCACGCTGCTCGGCGCCGGCTGCATCGGCCTCGGCAAGCTGCCGGACCCGAATGCGCAGGACGTGATTCGCTATGCGCTGGAAGAGTAGGGGATAGGGACTAGGGGCTAGGGGTCAGGGGTTGCGACCTCCCACCTCTCCCGCTTGCGGGAGAGGTCGCGCGCAGCGCGGGTGAGGGTCCTGGCAACGGCCTGTCGGGTTTCCTGCCCGCTCCGTGTCGAACGCCGCAGCTCGAGCGCAGGCGCTCGGCGGCACTGAATCTTCCGACCTGACGCTGCCACCATCGTCGAGCGCCCGCTAGAGCAAGGCTCGCCGTGCTTCGCGCGTCCTCGCGCGCGAAACACGAAGCGCGTGAGACCCGGAGCGGGCAGGAAATCCAACAGGCCGTTGCTTGCGCGCCCCCACCCGGCCGGGCGGCCGACCTCCCCCGCAAGCGGGGGAGGTGAAGATCAGCCGAGCGCCTGCTTCACCTGCAGGTGCCGCTGCCGCAGCTGCTCGGGCATCCGCGCGCCGTAGCTTTCGAGGTACTTGCCGATGTCGTCGATCTCGGTGTGCCAGGCGGTCGTGTCGACGTCGATCAGCTGGTGCAGCGTGCTGTCGCTGAGCGACAGGCCCTCGAGGTCGATGTCCTCCGGGCGCGGCAGGTAGCCGATCGGTGTTTCCTTCGCCTGCGCGCGGCCGGCGCAGCGCTCGATGATCCACGACAGCACGCGCAGGTTGTCGCCGAAGCCCGGCCACAGGAACTTGCCGTCCTTGTCCTGGCGGAACCAGTTGACGTGGAACACCTTCGGCAGGTGCTGCACGCGCTGCTCGAAGCTGAGCCAGTGCGCCCAGTAATCGGCGAAGTTGTAGCCGCAGAACGGCTTCATCGCCATCGAGTCGCGGCGCACCACGCCCACCTGGCCCACGGCCGCGGCGGTCGTCTCCGACGCCATGCCGGCGCCGATCATCACGCCGTGCGCCCAGTCGCGGGCTTCGTACACCAGCGGTGCCACTTCGCGGCGGCGACCGCCGAACAGGATCGCCGAGATCGGCACGCCTTCCGGGTGCTCCATCAGGTGCGAGTAGGCGGGGTTCTGCTTGGCCGACACGGTGAAGCGTGAATTCGGGTGCGCGGCCGGCGTCTTCGCCGTCGCCTTGTCGTACGGCTTGCCCTGCCAGTCGATCACCGGCGTGCCCGACGTGCGGCCTTCCCACCACGGCTCGTTGTCGGCCGTCAGCGCGACGTTGGTGAAGATCGTGTCGTGGTGGATCATCTCGTAGGCGTTGCGGTTGGTCTTCGGGCTGGTGCCCGGCACCACGCCGAAGAAACCGGCCTCGGGGTTGATCGCGCGCAGGCGGCCGTCGCTGCCGACGTGCAGCCAGGCGATGTCCTCGCCGATCGTCCAGACTTTCCAGCCCGGCATCGTGTCCGGCGGGATCAGCATCCCCAGGTTGGTCTTGCCGCAGGCCGAGGGGAACGCGCCCAGCACGTAGTGCACTTCGCCGCGCGGATTCTCCAGGCCGACGATCAGCATGTGCTCGGCGAGCCAGCCTTCGCTGCGCGCCTGGTAGCTCGCGATGCGCAGCGCGTGGCACTTCTTGCCGAGCAGCGCGTTGCCGCCGTAGCCCGAGCCGATGCTCTTGATCGAGAGTTCTTCCGGGAAGTGCATGATGAAGCGCTTGTCCGGGTCGAGGTCGCCCACCGAGTGCAGGCCGCGCACGAAGGTGCCGTCCTGCTCGATGCGGTGCAGCGCCGGCGCGCCCATGCGCGTCATGATGCGCATGTTGAGCACCACGTACGGGCTGTCGGTGATCTCGACGCCGCAGCGCGCATACGGCGAGGCGATCGGGCCCATGCAGTAGGGCACGACGTACATCGTGCGGCCCTTCATGCAGCCGGCGAACAGCGCGTCGACCTTGGCGTGGGCCTCCTGCGGGTCCATCCACAGGTTGTTGGGGCCGGCATCTTCCTTCTGCCGGCGTGCAGATGAAGGTCAGGTGCTCGACCCGCGCCACATCGGACGGATGCGAGCGATGCAGGTAGCAGTTCGGGAAGGTCGCCTGGTTGAGCTCCAGCAGGTCGCCCGTGCCCAGCATCAGCGCGACGAGTTCGTCGCGTTCGGTGTCGGAGCCGTTGCACCAGTGGATCCGGTCGGGTTGCGTCAGCGTTGCCGTCTGCTCGACCCATTCACGCAAGGATGTATTCGTAGTCATCTGGGAGCCTTCTGTCGCGTCCCGTGAATTATAACTGCCCGTTCACGATTCGCGCTGCGTTGCGTCAAAAACCTGCATCAGTGCTTGTACGCGGGCAAAAAAAAGCGCCCTCCGGAGAGGGCGCAATCAGGGGGAGACCTGTACAGGGCCGCGTTGTTATCGCTGGGGAAGCTGCGGCCCCGGGTTGACGCTTAAGTCAGTCCTTACGCGGCCTTGCGCACGCGGCGGACGGTCTTGCGCGTGGCGCGCTTGGCGGCCGCGGTCTTGCGGCGGACGGCAGCCTTCGGGGCCTCGGCTTCCTTCTCGGCCTTTTCGACGATGCTCTCGTACGCGTGCTTCGCGACGTTGCGGATGTCACGGCCGGCGGTCTTGAGGATCGTCACGGCGCGGCTGGCGTCTTCGACCATGCGCGCACGGGAGGCGGGCGTCAGCTCGATCTGCTCGCGCACGAATTCGACGATGTTTTCCGCGCGGGTGGCGCGCTCGAGGCGCAGCGCCACGTCGTTCAGCGCCGACGTGACGACGTCGGACTGCAGCTCGATCAGGTTCTGCAGGGTGGCCTGCGAGACCGTGGTCAGCTTGACGCCCGAGCGGGCGATCATGCGGACGGGGCTCTTCAGCGCCTTGAGGGTTTCGGCGGAGCCGACCACGGCTTCGCGGACGGTCTCGACGGATGTTTCGCGCATCTTGCGCACCTGGCCGACGAGGACTTCACCACGCTCGGCTACGAACTCTTGCATATCGACGATCATGGAGATCTCCTGGGTTGTCCGTAAACTGCTGCATCGCAGCATTGCTGCATTGCACAATAATCCAGATGGGAACCGCTGTCAAATCGGGGAAATGCCAATCCCGCAGGCCCGCCGGGCCGAAGCGGCCCGAAAACCGCTCCCGGTGGGCATTTTGGCCCCGGGGCCCCCAGTTTCAGACTTGCCTGGGGCGGGGCGGTCCCGCAGAGTCCGAGCCCCGATGGGAAGCCTCAGACTCACACTCCCTGCTTTGGTGCTGGCGCTGGCGGCGTGGGTCCTGCTGGCGCCCGCGGCCAGCCACGCCCAGGGCGAGGAGGGGCCGAGCGTGGCCACGGTCACTGGCTCGGGCCCGCTCGAGACTGCCATCGAGGTGCAGCGGCTCGAAATCCGCGAAAACCCGCAAGGCCAGGAAATCCGCCGCTGGGTCCCGGCCACCCGGCTCAACGCCGGCGACGAGGTGCATTACACGGTGCGGGTGCGCAATCCCGGCAAGGCGCCGGTCGAGTCGATCGTGGTGACCAAGCGCCTGCCGTTCGGCGTGCATTACCTGCGCGGCTCGGCCGCCGGCCCGGCCGCCGAGGTGCAGTTCTCGCTCGACGGCGGCAAGACGTTTGCGACGGCCGAGCAGCTGTCGAAGGCCGCGGGCGGCGGCAAGCAGGGCGCGCGCAAGGCGCTGGAGGGCGATTACACGCACGTGCGCTGGGTGCTGGCCCGGCCGCTCGGGCCGTCCGCCACGGCCCTGCTGCGCTTCCGCGCCACGTTCAGCTGACGGCAATGTCGCTGCCACTCGCCGAGATCCTCGGGCCCGACGGTCCACTGGCGCGCGCGCTGCCGGGCTACACCACGCGACCGCAGCAGGTGGCGATGGCCGAGCATGTCGCCGCGGCACTCAGCAACCGTTCGCAACTGATCGTCGAGGCGGGCACGGGCACGGGCAAGACCTTTGCCTACCTGGTGCCGGCGCTGCTCTCCGGTCGTCGCATCATCGTCTCCACCGGCACGCGCGCACTGCAGGACCAGCTCTATCACCGCGACCTGCCGCTGGTCTGCTCCGCGATCGGCCGCCCCGCGCGCATCGCGCTGCTGAAGGGACGCTCCAATTACCTCTGCCGGCACCGGCTCGAGCTGGCCGAGCAGCAGGCCTATTCGCGCGGCCTGCGCAAGGAAGTTGCGACCGCGTTGCCCAGGGTGCGGGACTGGTCGTTCGTGACGCAGCGCGGCGACATCGCCGAGCTGCCGGGCGCCGGCGAACAGGACCCGGTCTGGCCGTGGGTCACCTCCACCCGCGAGAACTGCCTCGGCGCCGAGTGTCCCCGCTTCGAGGAATGCTTCGTGCTCGCTGCAAGGCGCGAGGCGCAGGCGGCCGACATCGTGGTCGTCAATCACTACCTGTTGATGGCCGACCTGGTGCTGAAGGAAGAGGGCTTCGGCGACCTGCTGCCGGGTGCCGACGCGATCGTGATCGACGAAGCGCACCAGCTGCCCGACGTTGCGGCGCAGTTTCTCGGCTACAGCGTCAGCACGCGGCAGTTGTCGAACCTGTCGAAGGACGTGGCCGGCGAGTTGCTGCTGGCGCAGCAGATGGCGGGCAGGATCGATGGCGCCCTGAGCGGACTCGATGCGCAGATTGCGGCCGTGCTGGCCGCGACCGCGGGGCAGGAGGCCAGGCTCGAGCACGCGCAGTGGCCCGAGCGGCTGCTCGAATCGCTCAACGGACTCGCAGCACGCACCACGGAACTGGCAACCGCCATCGCGCCACTCGGCGGCGCCGAGGGCCAGGCCGCGTTCACGCGACTGCAGGAGCGCCTTGAAGAAAGCGCCGAACGACTGCATGCGCTGACCGCCGCGGAAGCACCGGGCGGCGTGCGCTGGGCCGAGACCACGGCACGCAACGTCAGCGCGCATTTCGCGCCGGTGGACGTCGCGTCGCAGTTGTCGGCGCTGCTGCAGGCGCAGCCCTGTGCCTGGGTGCTGACCTCGGCGACGCTCGCGGTCGGCGATGATTTCTCGCATTTCAAGCGGCGCAGCGGCCTGGCGCGCGCCACGACCGTGCGCTTTGAAAGCCCGTTCGACTTCGCCAGGCAGGCGCTGCTGTACCTGCCCAAGGGACTCGGCGAACCCGGCGCACCCGACCACTCGCGCAACGTGATCCGCGCGGCGCTGCCGGTGATCGAGGCGAGCGGCGGTCGCGCCTTCATCCTCTTCACCAGTCATCGCGGCCTGCGCGAGGGGGCCGAGGAACTCTACCGGCACTGGGGCGAGCGCCCGCCGTACCCGGTGCTGATCCAGGGCGGCGCCTCGCGCGACCAGTTGCTGCGGGCCTTCCGCGAGGCCGGCAACGCCGTGCTGCTCGGCACCGGCAGCTTCTGGGAGGGCATCGACGTCAAGGGCGATGCGCTCAGTGTCGTGATCATCGACAAGCTGCCGTTTGCGGCGCCGGACGATCCGCTGCTGAAGGCGCGGCTGGCGGCGATCCGCGAGCAGGGCGGCAATCCGTTCTTCGACGAGCAGGTGCCGCAGGCCGTGATCTCGCTGAAGCAGGGCGTGGGACGCCTGATCCGCGACGAAACGGACAGCGGCGTGGTGATGCTCTGCGATACTCGGCTGGTGACCAAGGGCTACGGACGATCGTTCATCACCAGCCTGCCGCCGATGCGGCGCACGCGCTCGCTCGAGGACGTGCAGGCTTTCCTGCACGACAAGTTCGCGGGCCAGCTGCCGGCCGCGGGGCGAGCGTGAGCGGCCTGCGCCTGCTGGCCATCGACACCTCGACCGAGGCCTGCTCGGCGGCGCTGCTGTGGGCGGACGGCGAGACCAGGCTGCGCTTTGCGCTGACCGAACGCGGTCATGCGGAATTGATCCTGCCGATGGTCGACCAGCTGCTGGCCGAGGCCGGCTGCCGGCTTGGCGACCTGGACGGGCTCGCGTTCGGTCGCGGACCGGGCGGTTTCACCGGGCTGCGCATTGCAGCTGGAGTGGTGCAGGGGCTCGCCTTCGGCGCCGGGCTGCGGGTCGCGCCGGTGTCGAGCCTGGCGGCCGTCGCCTGGCAGGTCATGACCTCTCCCGCGTCAGCGGGAGAGGTCGCGCGCAGCGCGGGTGAGGTGCCGATGCGCGCAGCGCGGGTGAGGGTATCTTGGTCATCAACGACGCGCGCATGCACGAGTTCTACTGGGCCTGCTATCGCTTCGATGCGAGCGCCCCCTGCACGCCGGTGCCGCTGACACCGGAGCGCGTCGGCCCGGCCGCGAGCATCGCGCCGCCCCCGTCGGTGCGGCACTGCGCGGGCAATGGGTTGGCGCGGGATCCGGCCCTGCAGGAAAAGCTCGTGGCCGCCGGCCTTGCCGTGCATCCCGGACTCTATCCAAGGGCCGATGCGGTCGCCCGCCTCGGGCAGCAGGTCTTCCTCGCCGGCGCGTCCGTCGCACCGGCTGAGGCCTTGCCCGTGTACATTCGTGACGATGTCGTGAAAGCCACCCAGGCCGCTGTCACGGGGATGTCATAATTGGTCCATGTAATGTCACGACCATGGCTCACGCCGCCTTCGGACAGAACATGACGGGCAAGCACATCCTGATCGTCGAGGACGAAAAGCCCATCCGCGACATGATCGCGTTTGGATTGCGTCGTGCCGGCTACGCCGTCCGCGAAGCCGAGGACTGCCGGGAAGCGCGCTCGCAGATCGCCGACGCGCGCCCGGACCTGCTGCTGGTGGACTGGATGCTGCCCGACCAGACCGGGCTGGAGCTGACGCGCTCGATCAAGCGCAACAAGGAAACCCAGGACCTGCCGGTGATCCTGCTGACCGCGCGCGCGGAGGAGCAGGACAAGGTGGCGGGACTCGAGGGCGGTGCGGACGACTATGTCACCAAGCCCTTCAGCCCGCGCGAACTGCTGGCCCGCATCCAGGCCGTGCTGCGGCGTGGTTCAGGCTCGGCGACGGGCGAGGCGATCGAGGCCGGGTCGATCAAGCTCGACCTGGCGAGCCACCGGGTCATGGCAGGCGAGCAGACCGTGTCGCTCGGCCCGACGGAGTACCGCCTGCTGCAGTTTTTCATGGAGCACCCGGAGCGCGTGTACTCGCGCAGCCAGCTGCTCGACCGCGTCTGGGGCGGCAACGTCTATGTCGAGGAGCGCACGGTCGATGTGCACATCCGCCGGCTGCGCAAGGCGCTCGAGCCATTTGCCTGCGATGCGCTGGTGCAGACGGTGCGTGGCTCCGGCTATCGCTTCTCGACCCGACCCGAATAGGGCTGCCGCCGCGGCCGCCCCGGATTGCAGCGCTTGATCCGTCCGGCCTGGCAGCACCTGTTCCTGATCCTGGGCGGCCTGCTGCTGGCGCTGGCCGCCGGCTGGATCGCCGACCGGCCCGCGCTGTTTGCCGCGTGCTACCTCGGGCTGGTCGTGGCCTGGCAGGCCCGCAACCTGATCCGCTTCGAGCACTGGCTGCGGCTGCGCGCCGTGACCCGCGCACCGGACATGAACGGGCTGTGGGGCGAGTGCGTCGCCACCGCCAACCGCCTGTACCAGCGCAAGCGCTTCCACAAGCGGCGCGCGCTGACGCTGCTGCGCGAGTTGCGGCGCATGACCTCGGCGATGCCGGACGGCACGATCCTGCTGGGCCCGACGCGCGAGATCCTCTGGTTCAATCCGCACGGCCGCGGAGTGGCTGGGGCTGCGCCGCAAGCTCGACTACGGCATCCGCATCGACAACCTGCTGCGCCATCCCGAGTTCGTCGAGTACATGACCAGCGGCCGCGCCGGACCTGGCCCGCGGCTGCACATGCCCAACCTGGGCGAGCGCTGGTTTGCCTTCAACCTGGTGACGACCAGCGCGCGCGACCTGCAGCTGCTGATCGTGCGCGACGTCACCACCGAGGCGCGGCTCGAGAGCATGCGCAGGGACTTCGTCGCCAATGCCTCGCACGAGCTGCGCTCGCCGCTGACCGTGGTCAGCGGCTACCTGGACACGCTGGCCGAGGACACGACGCTCGACGAGGGCTGGCGCGAGCCCGTGCGCGAGATGCAGCGGCAGTCGGAGCGCATGCGCAGCATCGTGCAGGACCTGCTCGAGCTGTCGCGGCTCGAAGCCGGCAAGGGCGAGGCCGAACTGGAGCCGGTGGACGTCGGCGGCATGCTGGCGCTGATCCGGCGCGAGGTGCTGGCGCGGCCCGAGCACCCGGCGACGTTCGAGCTCGAGCTCGACGCGACGCGCTGCTGCTCGGGTCCGAATCCGAGCTGCACTCGATCTTCCACAACCTGATCACCAACGCGGTCAAGTACACGCCGGCCGACGGCCGCATCTCGGTGCAGTACTGGACCGACGCCCAGGGCGGTCACGTGGCGGTCCGCGACACCGGCATCGGCATCCCGGCCGAGCACATCCCGCGCCTGACCGAGCGCTTCTATCGCGTGGACGCCGGCCGCTCGCGCAAGCTCGGCGGCTCGGGCCTCGGCCTCGCGATCGTCAAGCACGCGTTGCAGCGCCACGGCGCCACGCTCGAGATCGCCAGCGACGAGGGGAAGGGCAGCACGTTTACCTGTCACTTTCCCGCCGGCAAGGGTCGAGCGTCGCGACGGGCTGGGCGCCACGAGCCTGTAACATCGCTGCAATTTGCCGGCTGCAATCTCACTGTCACAAACCCCGCGTAAAAAGTCTGCCACGGAAATGCCGGAGGCCACGCAGCGTTGCGTGGACCACGGCGGACCGAACCGACTGGCAAACCACCGAAAGGGGATCACCGTGAGAAACACCGTGCTTGCGACGGCTGTCGCCGCCGCGCTGGCGCTGCAGCGCCGCGGAGGCGTCCGCGCAAACCAAGGGGACCGCCACCAAGGCCGAGGTCCAGGCCATCCAGGCGCAGATGCAGGCGCTGGCCGAGCGCCTGAACCGCCTCGAGGCGACCAACGCCGAGCTGCAGACCGAGAACTCCGAGCTGCAGGCGCTGGTCGACCGGCGCGACGCGGAGATGGACTACCTCAAGTCCCAGACCAAGGAACTGCGCGAGGAAGGCGCGGTGGCCTCCAACGAGATCTCCAAGGTCAAGGGCGCCGACTGGGCGACCAAGATCAAGTTCGAGGGCGACCTGCGCTTCCGCCACGAGAAGCATCTGGTCCGGAGCGCGCCGTCAGCGGCCAGGCCGAAGATGCCGCCGACCGTCATCGGCAGCGCATCCGCGCGCGCCTGGCTTCGACGCAAGGTCACCGACAACGTCAAGGGCACGCTGCTGCTTGCCACGGGTGGCGACGACCCGCGTTCGTCCAACCAGACGCTGGGCGGCAACGGCTCGCGCAAGGCGATCGGCCTCGACCTGGCCTACGCCGACTGGAAGTTCATGCAGGGCGGCAACCTGCTGCTCGGCAAGTCAAGTAACCCGTCTGCCGGCCCGGCCAGAGCCTGTTCTACGACGGCGACTTCAACCCCGAAGGCGGCGCGGTCAAGTTCGACCGCGGCATGTTCTTCGGCAGCGCCTACGGCTGGTGGCTCACGGAGAACTTCAACTCGAATCCGGCCGGCGAGAACACCGACTCGGCCATGCTTCGGCCTGCAGGGCGGCCTGAAGTTCCCGCTGTTCGGCGGCGAGACGGTCATCGCGGCCAACTACTACGACTGCGGCTCGTGCCAGGGCAAGTCGCCGCTGTTCAACAACAACGCCAACGGCAACACGACGTTCCGTTGGCACGAGCACCACGCAACCGGCTGACCTACGACTACGAGATCCTCGAGATCGGCGCGCAGATGGGCATGACGGTGTTCGACCTGCCGCTGACGTTCTGGGCCGACTACGCGCAGAACATGGCCAGCGACGTCGAGTACGACACGGCCTACGGCGTCGGCGCGATGCTCGGCAAGGCCAGCAACGCCAAGACCTGGGAAGCCGGCCTGTTCTACCAGTCGATCGACAAGGACGCGCTGTTCGCCCAGTTGATCGACTCGGACTTCGGCGACGGCAAGACCGATACCGAGGGCTGGGTGCTCAAGGGCGGCTATGCGCCGGTGAAGAACTTCACCCTCAATGGCACCTACTTCATGAACACCCGCAACAAGGACGTCGGTGTCGAACTCGACTACGACCGCCTGCAGCTGGACTTGAACTACAAGTTCTGACGCGGCAGCGACGCCCGACCCTCCCCGGGACCGTCAGGGTCCCCCTCGCCCGATCCCCCGGGCGAGGCGCGGGAGGGTTTTTTCTGGACCCGGGGAACTTGCCGCGATCCTGGCGTCAGGTACAAGACGTCAGCTTCGGGAGACTCAGGACCGTGATGGACACTTCCGACCTTTCGCACCACATCCTAAGCCGCTACAACGCGGACCTCGAGGGCATCCGCACCGGCGTGCTGCAGATGGGCGGGCTGGTCGAGCAGCAGCTGCAGAACGGCGTCAAGGCCCTCGTCCACGGGCGACAGCCGGCTGGGCGAGGAAGTCGCGCGGCTCGATCACAAGGTCAACGCGATGGAAGTCGCGATCGACGACGACTGCAGCCGCATCCTCGCCACGCGCGCGCCCACGGCCTCGGACCTGCGGCTGATCGTCGCCGTCATCAAGACCATCACCGACCTCGAGCGCATCGGCGACGAGACCGAGAAGCTCGGCCATCGCGGCGCGCGGCTGTCGAACGCTCGACCGGCCGGCCGACCGCTATCGCGAGATCAAGCACATCGGCGAGCTCGTGGCCGACATGGTGCACGGGCGCGCTCGACGCGTTCGCCCGGCTCGACACCGAGGCCGCGCTCGACGTCGCGCGCCGCGACCGCGTGTCGACGAGGAGTACGAGGCCATCCAGCGCCAGTGCATCACGTTCATGATGGAAGACCCGCGCACGATCCGCCGCGCGCTCGACGTGCTGTGGGTGGCGCGCGCGCTCGAGCGCATCGGCGACCACGCCAAGAACATCTGCGAGTACGTGTCTACATGGTGCTCGGCAAGGACATCCGCCACCTGTCGATCGAGGACGTCGAGAAGCAGATCGAGGCCGCGCGCGCCGACCGACAGGACTGCGGGCCTGACCTGTCGCTGACCGACGCCGCACGGAGAACCCGCGCTTGAATCCGTTGCTCGAATCGCGCCTGCCCTGGTGGCAGCAGCGCCGCACGCTGCAACCTGCTCGGCTTTCTGCTGGTGCGCGGCCCTGATCGGCTACGCGCTGTACGTGCAGTACGGGCTGGCCTCGAGACCCTGCCCGCTGTGCATCCTGCAGCGCGTGGCGGTGATCGGCACGGGCTTCGCTGTTCCTGCTGGCCTGGGCCATCAATCCCCGGGCTGGCGTGGTGCGCGGCGTCTATCGGTGCGCTGATCGATCTGGCGGCGCTGGCCGGCATCGGCATCGCGGCGCGGCACATCTGGATCATCGCGCAGCCGCCCGGCGCTCGGTCGCCGAATGCGGCGCGAGCCTCGACTACATGATGGACGTGCTGCCCCTGCACGAGGTGCTGGCCAAGGTGCTGACCGGCTCCGGCGAATGCGCCAAGGTCGACCTGGCGGTTCCTCGGCCTCAACATGCCGACCTGGGTGCTGATGAACCTGCTCGCGCTCGCTGTGCTCGGCATGTTCGCGAACTGGCGCAAGCGCGGGTGAGGGACTGGCGGCCAGGCCGGATAGGCCTATCGCGCTTGGAAAGGCAGACACGCGCGCGCCAGGACAAGCCGGACTGGACGCCTGACACACCGCGCCTGAGCGTCTTTTCCGCGCGGCGGAAAAGAACGCACGGCGCACGCAACGTCACCTTAAGGCGCTGAACCGTCTTCCCACAGCACGCCAGGCTGCGAGCCTGCCCGGCCGTGGGACCCTCCGCATCCGTCCGGCTACTTGCGCCGTGCGGATCGTCGCGCGTGCACCCTTGGCGTCTATTGCCGGCTCTCGTTGCCGCGCGACGAGCCGCTCAGGCGCCGAGGTGCAAGCGGCCGATTCCGTGCCTGTCCCCGAGCGCGTGTCTGCCTTTCCAAGCTCGGGGACAGGCACGGAATCGACCGCCTGCTTCGCAGCGATGTCGCCTCCAGCTCGGCAACATGGAGGTCGCCAAGCCCTCACCCGCGCTACGCGCGACCTCTCCCGCAAGCGGGAGAGGGAGAGGTCACGTGAGCAGCATCTCCATCACGCGCTCGTACACGACGCTCAGACTGTCGATGTCCGCGACGCGCACGCACTCGTTCACCTTGTGGATCGTCGCGTTGACCACGCCGAGCTCCACCACCTGCGCGCCGGTCGGCGCGATGAAGCGGCCGTCGGAGGTGCCGCCGGTGGTCGAGAACTGCGGCGTGCGACCCGGCGATCTCGCTGCACGGCGGCGGCCACCGCCTCGGTCAGCATGCCGGGCCGGGTCAGGAACGGCAGCCCCGAGACGAACCACTCGAGCGTGTACTTCACCCGGTGCCGGTCGAGGATCTCGAGCACGCGTCCGCTGCAGCGCTCGACCGTCTGCTCGGTCGAGAAGCGCAGGTTGAAGCGCACCTTGAGTTCGCCCGGGATCACGTTCGGCGCGCCGGTGCCGGCCGCGATGTTCGAGACCTGGAACGTCGTCGGCTGGAAGAACTCGTTGCCCTCGTCCCAGTGCGGCTGCACGAGCTCGGCCAGCGCCGGCGCGAAGCCGTGCACCGGGTTGTCGGCGAGGTGCGGATAGGCGATGTGGCCCTGCACGCCGTGCACCGTCAGCCGGCCCGAGAGCGAGCCGCGGCGGCCCGATCTTGATCGTGTCGCCGAGCGCTTCGTGGCTGGTGGGTTCGCCGACGACGCACCAGTCGATCTTCTCGCCGCGCGCCTCCAGCACTTCCATCACCTTGCGCGTGCCGTCCACCGACGGGCCTTCCTCGTCGCTGGTGAACAGGAAGGCGAGCGTGCCCGCGTGGTCGCGGATGGCGGGCGACGAAGCGCTCGGTGGCCGTCACCATCGCCGCGAGGCCGCTCTTCATGTCGGCCGCGCCGCGGCCGTAGAGCATGCCGTCGCGGATCACGGGCTCGAACGGGTCGGTGTGCCATTCCTCGCGCGGCCCGGTCGGCACGACGTCGGTGTGGCCGGCGAAGCACAGCAGCGGACCGCCGTTGCCGCGCCGTCGCCCAGAGGTTGTCCACCGGGCCGATAGTGCAGGCGCTCGTTGCGGAAGCCGAGCGGCGCGAGGCGTGCGCCGATGACGTCGAGGCAGCCGTGGTCCTCCGGGCTCACGGACGGGCGGCGCAGCAGGTCGTCGGTCAGTTCGAGGGTCGGTGACATGAAGTCTGTAACGATCGTGACAGTGAGCGGGCCGGCGGTCGCGGCCGCGGTGGCGAGAGCCCGGTGTATAGCGGAGCGATGCGCTTGGGCAAGACACTGCGAGCGCTTGTCACACGGCTGTCACAGAGCCCGGCAGACTTGCGCGCCATACAGCGGGGCCGTGTCACCCGTGCCGTTCACCTGCAGAGGATTAACTCCATGAAGTTGTGGCAGAAAGTCACTCCTCCCGGCGCTGTGCGCTCGGCGTCGTGGCCGTCGGCGCCCCGAGCGCGCGCCAGCGCGCAGGCCGCGATCAAGATCGACGGCTCGAGCACCGTGTTCCCGATCTCCGAGGCCTTTGCCGAGGAGTTCCAGATCTCCAAGCGCGGCAAGGTGCGCGTGACGGTCGGCATGTCCGGCACCGGCGGCGGCTTCAAGAAGTTCTGCCGCGGCGAGACCGACATGTCGAACGCGTCGCGCCCGATCCTCGGCGGAGGAGATGGAAGCTCTGCCGCAAGAACGGCATCAAGTACATCGAGCTGCCGGTCGCCTTCGACGCGCTCACGGTCGTCATCAACCCGAACAACAACTGGGTCAAGGGCAACGCCATGACGGTGGCCGACCTCAGGAAGATGTGGGAGCCGGCGGCGCAGGGCCGCATCAACACCTGGAAGCAGGTGCGCGCCGAATGGCCGGCCGAGAAGCTGATGCTGTTCGGCCCGGGCGCCGACTCGGGCACGTTCGACTACTTCACCGAGGCGGTCAACGGCAAGGCGAAGGCGAGCCGCGGCGACTTCACCGCCAGCGAGGACGACAACACGCTGGTGCAGGGCGTCGTCAACAACAAGTCGGCGCTCGGCTACTTCGGCTTCGCCTACTACGCCGCGCACAAGGACAAGCTGCGCGCGGTCGCGATCGACGGCGGCAAGGGCCCGGTGCTGCCGAGCATCGAGAACGTGATCAACGGCACCTACAGCCCGCTGTCGCGGCCGCTGTTCGTCTACGTCCGCGACACGTCGGCGACCCGTCCCGAGGTGCGCGAGTTCGTGCAGTTCATGATGAAGCAGGGCGCGGCGCTCGTCAGCGAAGTGGGCTACGTGCCGCTGCCGCAGAGCGCCTACGACCTCGCCTGGAAGCACTTCGACAACAAGAAGCTCGGCACGGTGTTCGGCGGCCACAACCAGGTCGGCATCACGATCGAGAAGCTGCTGTCGATGGAAGCCAAGCTCTGATCCAGCCGCAATCCGCCTGATTCCGACGGCGGGGAGGAGGTCCAGCGGACCTCTTCCCCGCCTGTCGCTCAGGCAGGGTCGAAATCGGGCGCGGTCGGCGGGTAGAGTGGCGCCCGGGCGCTCACGAGGGGAAGGGGAATCACCCCATGACTCAAGGCAAGACACAGTTCTCGCAGGGCGCGTTCGCGTCGCTGCGTTATCGCAAGACGCGCGACCGCATCATCGAGTTCATCCTGCTGCTGGCGGGGCTCGTCGCGGTGTTCACCACCGTCGCGATCGTGTTCATCCTGTTCTACGAGTCGAGCTTCTTCTTCGAGCACGTCTCGATCAAGGACTTCATCACCGACACGATGTGGACGCCGCTGTTCGCGGACGCCCGCTACGGCATCATGCCGCTCGTTGCGGGCACGCTGACGGTGACCGGCGTCGCGGTCCTCGTGGCGATCCCGGTCGGCACCATCATCGCGATCTACCTCTCCGAGTTCGCGCCGCACCAGCTGCGCGAGACGGTCAAGCCGATCCTCGAGCTGCTGGGCGCCGTGCCGACCGTCGTGTACGGCTATTTCGCGCTGCTGATGGTGACGCCCCTGCTGCAGAAGATCTGGCCGGACCTGCCGGGCTTCAACATGCTGAGCGCGGGCCTCGTGATCGGCCTGATGATCGTGCCCTACGTGGCCTCGGTCAGCGAGGACGCCATGCGGGCCGTGCCCAAGTACATGCGCGAAGGCTCCTACGCGATGGGCGCCACCAAGATGCAGACGGCGCTGCGCGTCGTGGTGCCGGGCGCGTTCTCCGGCCTCGCGGCGGCCTACATCCTCGGCATCTCCCGCGCCGTGGGCGAGACCATGGTCGTCGCGATCGCGGCCGGCATGATGGCCAACCTCACCTTCAACCCGACCGAGCCCGCCGCGACGATCACTGCCTACATCGTGCAGGTGAGCCTGGGCGACCTGCCGCACGACAGCATCGGCTACCAGAGCATCTTCGCGGCCGGCCTCGTGCTGATGCTGATGACGCTGGTGCTGAACGTCATCGGCTTCTTCCTCACCCGCCGGTTCCGGGAGGCGTACTGATGGCCGCCACCGCCCACCTGACGCTCGAGGAGATCCGCCAGGGACTCTCCTGGCGCAAGCAGCTCGACAAGGTGTTCATCGCGATCGGCATGGCGCTGCTGTTCGGCTGCCTCGCCATCCTCGCGATCCTGTTCTTCGACCTCGTGCGTGACGGCTCCTCGCGCTTCGGCTGGGATTTCTTCACGTCCTTCCCGTCGCGCAAGGCCGAGAACGCCGGCATCCTGTCCGCCGCCGTCGGCACCATGCTGATCATGGTCGTGACCGCGCTCGTGGCGCTGCCGGTCGGCGTGGCGGCCGCGATCTACCTCGAGGAATACGCGCCGAAGAACTGGTTCACCGGCATCATCGAGATCAACGTCACCAACCTCGCGGGCGTGCCCTCGATCATCTACGGCCTGCTGGCGCTCGGCCTGTTCGTCTACCAGTTCAATTTCGGCCAGAGCGTGCTCACGGCCGGCCTCACGCTCGCGCTGCTGATCCTGCCGATCGTGATCGTGGCGACGCGCGAGTCGCTGCGGGCCGTGCCCAAGGCGATCCGCGAGGCGGCCTACGGCCTCGGCGCCACCCGCTGGGAGGTCACCAAGGACCACGTGCTGCCGTATTCGACCGGCGGCATCCTCACGGGCCTGATCCTCGGGCTGTCGCGCGCCATCGGCGAGACCGCGCCCATCATCACCATCGGCGCGCTGTCGTTCATCGCCTTCCTGCCGCCGTCGCCGGTGACGGGCGAGTTCCCGTTCCTGAATTTCGAGTGGCTGCATGAGCGAGTTCACGGCCATGCCGATCCAGATGTTCAACTGGGTGTCGCGGCCGGACCAGGCGTTCCAGGCGAACGCGGCCGCGGCGGGCGCCATCCTGCTCGGCATGACGCTCGCCATGAACGCGGTGGCGATCTGGATCCGCTACCGCTTCCGCAAGAAGATCAGCTGGTGAGTCGCCATGAACACGATCCTCGACACGAAGACCGCAACCCAACCCAGGCAGGCCGCAACGATGCAAGGCGAAACCCGCGCGCAGGGCTCCGACACGCCGTCGCTTTCGATCGTGATGGAGGACCGCAAGGCCACGCGCGCCAATCCGGCCAAGGCGAGCGCCGAGAAGCTCAACTTCTGGTACGGCATCGAACCAGGCGCTCAAGAACATCAACCTGGTGATCCCCGAGCACCAGGTCACGGCGCTGATCGGCCCGTCGGGCTGCGGCAAGAGCACCTTCCTGCGCTGCTTCAACCGCATGCACGACCTGCAGCCGGACACGAAGTACGAGGGCGCGATCACGCTGCGCCCGGACAACGTCAACCTCGTCGGTCCCGAGACGGATCCGATCGAGGTCCGCATGCGCATCGGCATGGTGTTCCAGAAGCCGAACCCGTTCCCGAAGTCGGTGTTCGAGAACGTGGCCTACGGCCTGCGCCTGCGCGGCATCAACAACAAGACCGAGCTCGCCGAGCGCGTCGAGAAGGCGCTGCGCGGCGCCGCGATCTGGGACGAGGTCAAGGACCGCCTGAACGACTCGGCGCTGGCGCTTTCCGGCGGCCAGATGCAGCGCGTGTGCATCTCGCGCGCGCTCGCCACCGAGCCCGAGATCCTGCTGTTCGACGAGCCGACCTCGGCGCTCGACCCGATCGCGACCGCCAAGATCGAGGAACTGATCACCGAGCTGCGCCAGCGCGTCACGATCCTGATCGTCACGCACAACATGCAGCAGGCCGCGCGCGTCTCGGACTTCACTGCCTTCATGTACCTCGGCGAGCTGGTCGAGGTGGACGCGACCTCGAAGATCTTCACCAACCCGGCGAAGAAGGCGACCGAGGACTACATCACCGGCCGCTACGGCTGACGCCCGTGACGGAGTCGGTCGCATGCAGCGCACCGATCCGACGGATCCGCACACCTCGAAGACCGTCGACCAGTCGCTGACGGAGCTGCGCACGCACGCCGTCGAGATGGGCGGGCTCGTCATCGACCAGGTGGGCAGCGCGGTCAAGGCGCTGCTCGAGCGCGACGCTGCGCCTGGCCGAGCTGGTGCTGTCGCGCGAGCCGCTGGTCAACGACTACGAGTCGCGGCTCGATCGCGACACCCTCACCTTCATCGCCCTGCAGCAGCCGGTCGCGAGCGACCTGCGGGCTGCGCGTGCGGTGGCGCGGGTGGCCGCTCGAGCTCGAGCGCGTCGGCGACGAGTCGAAGAAGATCGCGCGCTTCGCCGCCCAGGCGGGAGCGGCCTCCGAGCACGACCCGGTCGTCGCCGTGGCGCGCTACCTGCGCCACATGGCGACGCTTTCGACGGCCGATGCTGCGCAGCGCGGTGCGGGCCCTCGACGAGGCGAGCCCGGAGCTTGCGCGCGAGGTGCTGGCGCGGGACAAGGAACTCGACGCCGAGTTCGCCACCGCGATCCGGCAGCTGATGTCCTTCGTCATGGAGGACCACCAGTTCCTGCGCGCCACCATCGACACGATCTTCGCGCTCAAGGG
>CAVUVH010000029.1:0-32537 GCA_963744735.1 uncultured Gammaproteobacteria bacterium | reverse complement strand
CGCAGCTTTCTGGCATTCTCCAAGCCAGGGAAATAATGCATCTGGGGATGCAAATGCTGCTTGGACCGACACTCCAGGAACGCATCCGGCGGCTGGAAGACCGCGTCGCCATCGGCGAACTGGTCGCCCGTTATTGCCTGGTCATGGACAACCGTGACGTCGACGCGATCGAGAACCTGTTCACGGCCGATGTGCGTGTCTGGTCGGCCGATGGCGTCATGGACGCGCGCGGGCGGCAGGCCGTGCTCGAGCTGTTCAAGGGTCGCTTCGCGGTGCTCGGGCCCAGCAACCACTTCACCCATGATCGCATCGTCGAGTTCGATCCGCGCGACCATGACCTCGCGACCGGCATCGCCGCGCCCACGCCGAGATGCAGCGCAAGGGCCAGCCGATGCTGGCGGCCATGCGCTATCAAGACGGTACTGCCGCTGTGACGGCCGCTGGCTGTTCCGCGAGCGCGGACTGACCTTCATGTATTACGTCCCGACTGCCGAATATCTCGCCGCCTTTGGCCCGGGGATCGACCGGCGGATGCGCGCCTACGACGAGCCTGTCGCGGCCGACTGGCCGGAGAAGCTGCCGACCTGGCAGCGCTACTACGAGGAGTGAGTCCTGCCCGAGGAGTCCCTGATGCCGCTGCCGGCCGGTTTCCGTGACCGCCTGACCCTGCCAGTGATCGGGTCGCCGCTTTTCATCGCCTCGACGCCGGAACTCGTCATCGCCCAGTGCAAGGCGGGCATCATCGGTTCGTTTCCTGCGCTGAATGCGCGCCCGCGCCGGTGCTCGACGAATGGCTGGTCCGGATCCGCAGCCGAACTCGCGGCCCATGCGGCCGCGCATCCGGGCGCGCAGCGTGGCGCCCTTCGCCGTCAACCAGATCGCGCACGCCAGCAACGACCGCCTGCAGCACGACGTCGAGGCCGCGTGCGCCACCAGGTGCCGCTGATCATCACCAGCCTGAAGCCGCCGCGCGAGATCGTCGAGGCCGCGCACAGCTACGGCGGCCTGGTCTTCCATGACGTGATCAGCGTGCGCCATGCGCGCAAGGCGGTGGAGCAGGGCGTCGACGGCATCATCGTCGTCTGCGCCGGGGCGGGCGGTCACGCGGGCACGGGCAGCCCGTTTGCCCTGGTGCGCGAGATCCGCCAGTTCTTCGACGGCACGCTGGTGCTCGCCGGCGCGATGTCGAGCGGTGCCGACGTGCTGGCCGCCCAGGCCATCGGCGCGGACATGGCCTACATCGGCACGCGTTTCCTCGCGACGACGGAGGCCAACGCCATGGCGGAGTACAAGCAGATGCTGGTCGAGTCGACCTCCGACGACGTGGTCTACACCTCGCTCTTCACCGGCGTGAAAGGCAACTACCTGCGGGGCAGCGTGGTCGCGGCCGGGCTCGATCCCGACCAGCTGCCGGAGGCCGACAAGTCGAAGATGAACTTCGGCTCGGGCGGCAACATGGAAAAGAAGGCCTGGCGCGACATCTGGAGCGGCGGCCAGGGCGTGGGCAACATTCACGACATCCTGCCGGCCGGCGAGATCGTTGCGCGCATGGTGCAGGAATACGCGGCGGCCCGGGCCCGCCTTTGCCAGGCCTGAAGGAGACAGACGCATGGCCATTTCCTTCGACCTGACCGGCCGCGTGGCAGTCGTGACGGGTGCCAGCCGCGGCATCGGCGAGGCGATCGCCCACGGCCTCGCGCAGTACGGCGCCGAAGTGATCGTCTCGAGCCGCAAGCTGGAGGGCTGCGAGGCCGTCGCGGCGCAGATCGTCGCCGGTGGCGGCAAGGCGCGGGCGATCGCCTGCCACATCGGCGACATGGCGGCGCTGGAGTCGCTGTTCGCGCAGGTGCAGGCTGACCACGGCCGGCTCGACGTGCTGGTCAACAACGCGGCCACCAATCCTTACTACGGCCATGTGCTCGACACCGACCTCGGTGCGTTCCAGAAGACCGTCGACGTCAACATCCGCGGCTACTTCTTTGCCTCGGTGCTGGCGGGCCGCATGATGCGGCAGCAGGGCAAGGGCTCGATCATCAACGTCGCCTCGGTCAATGCCGTCAGGCCGGGGCCGCAGCAGGGCATCTACTCGATCACCAAGGGCGCCGTGCTGAACATGACGAAGACCTTTGCGAAGGAGTGCGGGCCGCACGGCATCCGCTGCAACGCCCTGCTGCCCGGGCTGATCCGCACGAAGTTTGCCGGCGCGCTGCTCGCGGACGAGGCCCAGGTGCAGCATTACCTGGGGACACATCCGCTCGGCCGCGTCGGCGAGCCGCAGGACCTGGCCGGCGCCGCCGTGTTCCTCGCCTCCGACGCGTCGAGCTACGTGACCGGGGAACTCATGGTCGTCGACGGCGGCTTCCTGACCTGATCCGCCCGGCCCGCCGCCGGCGCCGCTACTTCTGCCCGGCCTGCCGCGCGACGGCCTCGGCCCGCGCCTTGATGGCCTCGGCGTCGCCGAGGTAGCGGCTGGTGACGGGCTTCAGCTGCCCGTCGAGCACATAGAGCAGGGGCACGCCGGTCGGGATGTTCAGCTCGACGATGTCGCTGTCGGAGATGCCGTCGAGCATCTTCACGATCGCGCGCAGGCTGTTGCCGTGCGCCGCCACCAGCACGTTGCGGCCCGCCGCGAGCTCCGGGGCGATGCGCATGCTCCAGAACGGCAGCACCCGTGCCAGCGTGTCCTTGAGGGATTCCGCGGCGGGAAGCTCGCCCGCGGGCACCGCCGCGTAGCGCCGGTCGAAGCGCGGATGGCCGGCATCCGTCAGGGGCAGCGGCGGCGGCGGGATGTCGTAGCTGCGCCGCCAGACCTTGACCTGCTCCGCGCCGTGCTTTTCCACGGTCTGCGTCTTGTTGAGTCCCTGCAGCGAGCCGTAGTGGCGTTCGTTCAGCCGCCAGGTGCGCTCGACGGGCAGCCACATCATGTCCATCTCGTCGAGTGCAATCCAGAGCGTGCGAATCGCACGCTTCAGCACGGAGGTGAAGGCCAGGTCGAAGACGATCCCCTCCGCCTTCAGCAGCCGGCCCGCTTCCTGTGCCTCCAGGCGGCCCTGGTCGGTGAGGTCGACGTCGACCCAGCCGGTGAACAGGTTCTCGAGATTCCAGACGCTCTGGCCGTGGCGCAGAAGCAGCAGTTTGCCGGTGCTCATGTCGGTGTCAGCCTGTGCAATGAAGATTCGATGCGACGGCGTCGTTATAACAATCCGCACCGGCGGCGGCCAGACGCGCAAATGCCGATGCCGATGGTTCCGCCGGCGCCAGTCAGGCTCGGCGGCGGCTGCCACCCGGCGCACCGCCTGCAGGGCCACCGACAGCGAGGCGAAGTCGATCGCCGTGGTCTGCGCGCGGATGTCGTTGACGACGGCGCGCGCATGCCCGGCCGCGGCCCCGTGTCGCCCCAGCCACCTGGCGACGGCCCTGGCGGGATCGGTCTCGCGCGAGGACTCGAGCACGCCCTGTGCCGAGCGCGCGGTGAACCTCGAACAGCGCCTCGCGCAGGCTGCCGCGCGCGACGGCATGCCAGTGGCCCTCGATGTCGAGCGCCTCGATCTGCGTGCGCAGCCAGTCGAGCCCGAAATGACTGCCGATGCCGAAGTAGGCATGGGCGGCGGCCTCGACCGTGATCCGGCGCTCCGCCGCGAGTTCGACGATGTCGGGGCTGCTGTGCAGCGCGGCGCAGGCGGCGATGCGACGGGCGAGTTCGGCCGGCACGCCCGCCTGCGCGAGTTCGGCGCTGCGTGCCTCGAAGCCGGCGCGCCCGGCGCCCTGCAGCCACTGCAGCGGCGTCCGCGCGAGTTCACGGATGCCGGGCCGCAGGCGCGCCACCTGCTGCTCGATGCCGAGTGCGCCGCGATGCCGCTGGATCAGCCAGTAAGTGACCTGCCGGATCAGGCCGACGGTGTCCTGCACCATGCCGTACTGCAGCGATGCGGGGGCCCGGTTGTCGAGCCGCTCGATGGCCGTCCACAGTTCGCGCACGTCGAACACCTCGCGCGCGATGGAATACGCGCGCGCCACGGTCGCGGCATCGGCGCCGGTGTCCTGCTGCGTGCGCGCGACGAACGTGGGTCCCATCCTGTTGACGATGCTGTTGGTGGTCGCGGTGACGATGATCTCGCGCTTCAGGCGATGCTCGCGCATGAACGGGCCGTAGCGCCGCGCGAGGCGTGGCGGGAAATAGCGGTCGAGCTCCTGGCTCAGGTAGGGGTCCTCCGGCACGTCTGACTGGATCAGCTGCGCGTTGAGCGCGATCTTGGCGTAGCTCAGCAGCATCGCGAGTTCCGGGCGCACGAGCCCGAGGCCGGCCCTGCGCCGGTCCTCGATCTCTTCCGTGCTCGGCAGGTACTCGAGCGCGCGGTCGAGCAGGCCGTCGAGTTCGAGCGAACGGATGAAGTGCGCGTGCTCGCCGAGCCGGTCCGCCGCACCGGCCTGCAGCAGGCTGATGGCCTGGCTCTGCAGGTAGTTGTCGCGCAGCACCAGGTCGCCGACCTCGTCGGTCATCGAGACCAGCAGCCGGTTGCGCCCGGCCGTCGTCAGGCGCGTGCGTTCCTGCACGCCCTTGAGCAGGATCTTGATGTTGACCTCGTGGTCCGAGCAGTCGACGCCGCCCGAGTTGTCGACGAAGTCGGTGTTCATGCGGCCGCCCCGCATCGAGTACTCGATGCGACCGAGCTGCGAGCAGCCGAGGTTGCCGCCTTCGCCGATCACCTTGCAGCGCAGGTCGCGGCCGTCGACTCGCACGGCGTCGTTGCTGCGGTCGCCGACCTCCGGATTGGCTTCCCACGACGCCTTCACGTAGGTGCCGATGCCGCCGTTCCAGAGCAGGTCCACCGGCAGTCGCAGGATCGCCCTGATGATCTCCGTCGGCGTCGCCCTGGCTGCCTCGATGCCCAGCAGGGCGCGGGCCTGCGGCGACAGCGCGAGCTCCTTCGCGTTGCGCGGGAAGACGCCGCCGCCCTTCGAGATCAGCCGCGCGTCGTAATCGCTCCAGGCAGAACGCGGCAGCCGGAACAGCCGCTCGCGCTCGCGGAAGCTGCTGGCGGCATCCGGCTCGGGGTCGATGAAGATGTGCTGGTGGTTGAAAGCCGCGACCAGCCGGATGTGCGGCGACAGCAGCATGCCGTTGCCGAACACGTCGCCGGCCATGTCGCCGATGCCGGCCACCGTGAAGTCCTGCGCCTGCGTGTCGATGCCCAGTTCGCGGAAGTGCCGCTTGACGCATTCCCAGGCGCCCCTGGCGGTGATGCCCATCTTCTTGTGGTCGTAGCCGGCCGAGCCGCCCGAGGCAAAGGCATCGCCCAGCCAGAAGCCGTATTCCGCGGCGAGCGCATTGGCAGTGTCGGAAAAGGTCGCCGTGCCCTTGTCGGCCGCAACCACCAGGTAGGGATCGTCCTGGTCGTAGCGGACCGCGCGAGCGGGCGGGATCACCCGGTCGCCGCGCACGTTGTCGGTGAGGTCGAGCAGCCCGCGGATGAAGGTGCGATAGCACTCGGTGCCCTCGCGCTGCACTTCCTCGCGCGAGGCGCCCGCCGGCATCTGCTTCGGCACGAAGCCGCCCTTGGCGCCGACCGGCACGATCAGCGTGTTCTTGACGTTCTGCGCCTTCATCAGGCCGAGGATCTCCGTGCGGAAGTCCTCGCGCCGGTCGGACCAGCGCAGGCCGCCGCGCGCGACCTTGCCCATGCGCAGGTGCACGCCCTCGACGCGCGGCGAGTACACCCAGATCTCGAACATCGGCCGCGGCTTGGGCAGTTCCGGCAGCAGCTTCGGGTCGAGCTTGAACGACAGGTACGACTTCGGCTGTCCGTCGGCATCGCGCTGGTAATGGTTCGTGCGCAACGTGGCCATGATCACCGCGCGGAACGAGCGCAGGATGCGGTCGTCGTCCGGACTGGTGACCTTGTCGAGCGCGTCGTCGATGTCCTCGGCGAACGCCTTGACCTGGGAGGCGCGCGTGGCCGGCTTCAGGTCCGGATCGAAGCGCGACTCGAACGTCCAGGCAAGACGGGCCGCGATCGAGGGATTGCGGGCCAGCACTTCTTCCATGTAGCGCTGGCTGAATGGAATGCCGGTCTGCAGCAGGTAGCGGCAGACGGCGCGCAGGATCAGCGCCTGGCGCCAGTCGAGGCCGGCCGCGAGCACCAGCCGGTTGAAGCCGTCGCTTTCGGCCTGGGCCTGGTGCACGGCGAAGAACGCCTGCTCGAAACGGCGGCCCTCCTGCTGCGGGTCGAGCGCGCGACCACCGGCGTGCCGCACCTCGAGGTCCTGGATCCAGAGCGTGCCGCCCTCTTTCGGCGACACGCGATAGGGCCGCTCATTGAGGATGCGCAGGTCGAAGTTCTCCAGCAGCGGCAGCATGTCGGACATCGCGACCGGCTCGTTGCGCCGGTACAGGCGCAGGTGCAGCGCCCCGCCGGCCGGCGTTCCGGGCCGCAGTTCCATGCCAAGCGCGGCCGGGGAGTCCGCGAGCGCCGCGAGTTCCTGCAGGTCACGGATCGCCGCCGCCGGCGTGACGTCCTCCTGGTAGGCGACCGGGAACGCCCGCAGGAAGCGCTGGCTGAGCGCGTCCGCTTCCGCGGCCGGCAGCGCCGCATGCAGTTCGTCCTGCAGCTGGTCCGCCCAGGTCCGCATGGCCTCGGTGATGCGCTGCTCGATCCGCTCGATGTCGGCCGCCACGCTGCGTGCCGGGTCGGTGCGGACGAGGATGTGCAGCCGTGCCAGCGCGGAATCCGAGATCTGGACCTGCGACTCGAGATCGACGCCCGCCAGCTCCTCGAGCAGGATGCGCTCGATCCTTTCGCGGGCCTGGGTGTTGTAGTGGTCACGCGGCACGTACAGCAGGCACGAGTAGAAGCGCTGGTACGGGTCGCGGCGCGCGAACAGGCGCACGCGCTGGCGCTCGTACAGGTTGACGATGCCGCGCGCCGTCCGCATGAGTTCCGGCACCGACGACTGGAACAGCTCGTTGCGCGGGTAGGTTTCCAGCACGTGCAGCAGCGCCTTGCCATCGTGGCTGGTCGGAGCGACGCCGATCTGGTCGATGACGCGCTGCACCTTGTGCCGCAGCAGCGGTATCTCGCGCGGGCTCGTGCTGTAGGTGTTCGACGTGAACAGCCCGATGAAGCGCCGCTCGCCGACGACCCGGCCGCGCGAGTCAAAGACCTTGATGCCGATGTAATCGAGGTAGGTGGCGCGATGCACCGTCGAGACCGCGTTGGCCTTGGTCACGATCAGCAGCACGGCCTCGCGCGCCTTGCGCTGCAGTTCGCCGGTCAGCACGGTCACCTGCGGTCGCGGCCGGTCGGACCCGGAGCGCATCAGCCCCAGGCCGGAACGCGGCACGGGCACCAGGCGGTCCTGCTGGCGCGACCGCTCGAGACGGTATTCGCGATAGCCCAGGAACGTGAAGTGGTTGTCGGCGAGCCACTCGATGAACTCGACGGCTTCCTTTTCCTCGCGCCGCGGGATCGCCGGGACGCCCGCATGCACTTCCTGCGCGATCTCGAGTGCGCGCCGGCGCATCGCCGGCCAGTCGTTCACGGCGAGGCGCACGTCTTCCAGCATGCGCAGGATATTGCGGCGCAACTGCTCCAGCCGCTGCGGGTCGCCGATGCGCGGAATGGCGACGTGCTGCCAGGACTCCGCGATGCCGCGTTGGCCGTCCGCCGGCTCCATGCCGAGCAGCCGGCCGCGTCCGTCGCGGGACATGCGCAGCACGGGGTGAATCATCAGCTGGATCGACAGGCGCGAGTCGCCCAGCACCACCGCGAGCGAGTCGACGAGGAAGGGCATGTCGTCGGTGACGAGCTCGACGATCGTGTGCGGCGACGTCCAGCCGTCGGCCGCGGCGGGATTGAACACGCGCACGCGCGGCTCGCCCGGCTTGCGTCTTGCCCCGAACTCCAGGTGTCCCATTGCGGCGGCGGCGAACTCGCGCGGCTCGCGCAGCTGCAGGTCCTCCTCGCCGACGCCGCGGTAATACGCCTGGACGAACTCGCCAGGCGCCACCGGGACCTTCGCGCCGCGGGGCCTGCGTGTCAGGCGGGCGATGGCATCGATCAGGTGCTGCCGTGCAGCGGGAATCGTTCCTGGCATGTGCGGGCGTCCTGGTATGGCTTTATTGTGTTCATGCAAGCGGCTCATGCCGCATCTCGTCGGCCAGCGCCTCGGCCCGTGCCTGCAGCCGACCGAGGACCCGGTCGAGCAGTGCCCGGTCCGCGGCCGTGAACGAGGCGAGCAGGGACTTCTCGAACTGCAGGGCGAGCGGCGCCACCTGCCGGTACACGGCGGCCCCTGACCGTGAGACGTGCAGCACCGAGCGGCGGCGGTCCGTCGCGGCCACGGTGCGCCGCAGCCGGCCCGCGCGCAACAGGCGATTGACGGCCCGGCTCACGGCCACGGCGTCCATGCGGCTCTTCTGCGCGACCTCCCGCGCCGACAGGCCGGGGTAGCGCGACAGCACGGCGATCACGCGCCATTCGGGGATGCTGAGATCGAAGCGCCGTTCGTACGCGCCCGCGATCGTGCTGCTGGTCAGGTTCGCGAGCACCGACAGCCGGTAGGGCAGGAAGCGTTCGAGTTCGATGGGCGGCGCAGCCAAGGAGTGTGCAACCGGTGGCGGGAGGTAGTTGCGAGTGTAACGATTCGGGCCGGGACCGCGCCACCTCAGGCGCGGTGCGGTCGCGCCAGGTAGTCGTGGGTCTGCATCTCTGCCAGCCGGCTGCGGGTGCGCGCGAACTCGAACTGCAGGCGCTCGCCGCAATACAGTTCATCCACGCCTGCGTGCGCCGACAGGACCAGCTTGACGCCGCGGTCGTAGAACTCGTCGACCAGCGCGATGAAGCGCCGGGCGGAGTTGTCGGCCGTGTGATCCATGCGCGGCACGTCGCTGACGATGACGGCGTGGTAGTCCCGCGACGATTTCCACGTAATCCGCCTGCGAGCGCGGGCCCTCGCAGATCGCCTCGAACGAGAACCAGATGGCTTCGTCGGCGCGCGCGATGCAGGCGATCGGCCGTCCCTCGATCTCGACCGTCCCGGCGCCGCGCGGGGGTTCGCCGCAGAGATCCTCGAAGCGCCCGGCCAGCTGGCGGGCGACGTCCGGGCTGCGCGCATCCAGGTACAGCGGCGCCCGGGCCAGCAGCCGCAGGCGGTAATCCTCGCCGGCATCGACATTGACCTGTTCGCAGTGCCGCTCGATCAGCGCGATGGCCGGCAGGAAGCGCTGGCGCTGCAGGCCGTCACGGTAGAGCTCCGACGGTGGCAGGTTCGAAGTGAAGACCAGGGTCACGCCACGCTGCAGCAGGCCCTGGAACAGCCCCGCGAGCAGCATCGCATCGGCGATGTCGCTCACGAACAGCTCGTCGATGCACAGCACCCGCGCCGAGCGGGCCATGTCCGCCGCGACCCGCTCGAGCGGGTCCGGCTCCTCGCGCAGGCCGCGCAGTCGCGCGTGCACGTCCTTCATCAGGCGATGGAAATGCTCGCGCCGCGCCGGCACGCCGCAGTGCGCATGGAACAGGTCCATCAGGAAAGTCTTGCCGCGGCCGACGCCGCCCCAGAGGTAAATGCCGCGTTCGCCGGAGCCGGCCGGATCCGGGGCGGTATCCCGGCCGAACAGTCGCGCCAGCAGGCCGGCGGGCTTCGACTGCGCCGCGCGCAGGCGCCGGCCCAGTTCGTCGAGTCGCTCGACGGCATGCCGCTGCGACTCGTCGGCGCGGTAGCCGTGACGCGCCAGTGCTGCTTCGTATTCGACTCGCAGGTCGACCGGGGAACTCATGGGCCGCGGCTCAGCTGCGCAGCTCGGGCCGGTCGCGGAAATGCTCCAGTGCCGCCGGATTGGCCAGCGCGTCGGTGTTCTTCACGGGCCGTCCATGCACGACTTCGCGCACGGCCAGCTCGACGATCTTGCCGCTGATCGTCCGCGGAATGTCGGGCACGGCCACGATCCTGGCCGGCACGTGCCGTGGCGTGGTGTGCGTGCGGATGATCGCGCGGATGCGGTGCTCGAGCGCCGCGTCGAGTTCGACGCCGGGACGCAGGCGCACGAACAGCACGACCCGCACGTCGTTGTCCCAGTCCTGGCCGATGGCCAGGCTCTCCAGCACCTCCTCGAGCTTCTCGACCTGCCGGTAGATCTCGGCGGTGCCGATGCGCACGCCGCCCGGATTGAGCACGGCATCCGACCGTCCGAGGATCATCAGCCCGTCGTGTTCCGTCAGGATCGCGTAGTCACCGTGGCACCAGACGCCTGGATACCGCTCGAAGTAGGCCGCGTGGTAGCGGCTGCCGTCCGGATCGTTCCAGAAACCTACGGGCATGGAAGGGAAGGGGGCGGTGCAGACGAGCTCGCCGCGCTGCCCCTGCACGGCATGCCCGCCATCGTCGAACACCTGCACCTGCATGCCGAGGCCGCGGCACTGCAGCTCGCCGCGGTACACGGGCCGTGTCGGGCAGCCGAGGGCGAAGCACGACACGATGTCGGTGCCGCCGGAGATCGACGCCAGCGGCAGGTCCGGCCCGATGGCCTCGCTGACGAAGTCGAACTGTTCATGGGCGAGCGGCGAGCCCGTCGCCAGGATGGAGCGCAGGCGCGGCAGCTGCACGCGGTCGCGCGGCCGATAGCCGCTCTTCTCGAGTGCGGCCAGGTACTTCGGGCTGGTGCCGAAGTGGGTGACCTGCTCCCCGGCGGCGAGCCGCCACAGCACGCCTTCGTCCGGATGAAACGGCGAACCGTCGTAGAGCACGATCGCCGCAGCCGAGGCCAGGCCGCTGGCGAGCCAGTTCCACATCATCCAGCCGCAGGTCGTGAAGAAGAACAACCGGTCTCCCGGGCGCACGTCGGCGTGCAGCTGGTGTTCCTTCAGGTGCTGCAGCAGCGTGCCGCCGGCGCCGTGCACGATGCATTTCGGCACGCCCGTGGTGCCCGACGAATACAGGATGTAGAGCGGGTGGTCGAAGGGCAGGCGCTCGCAGCGCAGCGGCGCATCGCCGCGGCCAAACCCGGCGTAGTGCACGGCACACGGCAGCGGCGCCAGGTCCGGCAGCGATGACAGGTTCGGCACGACCACCACCTGCGTCACCGAAGGCAGCTGCCCGAGCAGGCCGGCGATGCGCTCCAGGGAGTCCAGCGCCTTGCCGCCGTAGCGGTAACCATCCGCGGTGAACAGCACCTTCGGCGCGATCTGGCCGAAGCGGTCGAGCACGCCGCGGATGCCGAAGTCGGGCGAGCAGGACGACCAGACGGCGCCGATGCTCGAGGTCGCCAGCATGGCCACCACGGCCTCGGGAACGTTTGGCAGGAAGCCCGCGACCCGGTCGCCGCTCACGACGCCTGCCGCGCGCAGGCCGTCGGCCACCCGGGCGACTTCGGCACGCAGCTGGTCCCAGCTCAGTTCCCGGCGGCGGCCGCTCTCGTCGACGGCAATGATCGCGGGCGCGGCACCTGCATGCCGCAGCAGGTTCTCGGCAAAACTGAGCCGCCAGCCCGGGAACCAGCGCGCTCCCGGCATCTGCCGGCCATCGAGCAGCACCGGACCGTCGCTGCGCTCTGCGATGACGCCGCTGAAGTCCACCACGGCCGTCCAGAAGGCCTCCGGGTGATCCACGGACCATTGCCAGAGCGCGGCGTACTCGCCGCGCGGGGCGCCGCGCTCGCGGACGAACGCGTGGAAAGCCGTGAGGTTCGCGGCCGCGCAGGCTTGCGGCGACGGCGTCCAGTGAGGGGCGTTATGCACGCCCGAATGCTAGCCGTTCGCGGCGGTGCGCACCATCGCAGCGGCCACCAGTTCGGCCAGGTCGCGCGTCACGATCGAGCTCGCCAGGTCTTTCGATTTCAATGCATCCCCCAGCATCACGGAACAGTACGGGCACGCGGTCGCGATCACCTGCGGCTGCAGCGGCAGGCCCTGCTCGAGCCGTGCGACGTTGATGCGCGTGCCGATGTGCTCTTCCATCCACATGCGCGCGCCGCCGGCGCCGCAGCACATGGACTTCTCCCGGTTGAGCGGGAACTCCAGCAGCGGATCCCTCGCGACCTGCCGCAACACCGTGCGTGGCGCGTCGAACTCGCCGTTGTGGCGTCCCAGGTAGCAGGGGTCGTGCAGCAGCACGCGCTCGAACGACGGCTGCACCTGCAGCCGGCCATCGCGCAGCAGCCCGCTCGATGAACCGGGTGTGATGCACGACTTCCCAGTGGCCGCCGAACGCGGGGTATTCGTTGCGCAGCGAATTGAAGGCATGCGGGTCGCAGGTCACGATGCGCTGCACGCCGAGGCCGTTCAGCTTCTCGACGCACGTGGCAGCCAGTTGCTGGAACAGCATCTCGTTGCCCGCGCGGCGGACGCACTCACCCGTGGTCGGCTCGTCCGCGCCGAGGATGCCGAAGCGCACGCCGGCCTGGCGCAGGATCTGCACGAACGCGCGCGCGATCTTCTGGCCGTTCTGGTCGAACGACTCGGCCGACCCGACATAGAACAGCCAGTCGACCGCCTGCATGTCGGCCGCGCTGCGGATCAGCGGCACGCCCAGGTCCTGCGCCCAGTCGCCGCGCGTGTCGGCCGGCAGTCCCCACGGGTTCGACTGCACCTCGTAGGCGTCGAACACGTTCTTCAGTTCGGCCGGAAACTCGCCGTCCATCATCACGCGGTGCTGGCGCAGCTTGTAGAGCTTGGGCAGCAGCTCCAGCTCGATCGGGCAGGCGGCTTCGCAGTAGCCGCAGGTCGTGCAGGACCACAGCGTGTCCTCGGCGATCACCTCGCCCACCAGCGCCGGCAGGCCGGCCCTTGCCTCGGCGCTGCCGACGAGCGCCGCGCGCTGCGCCAGCAGGTGGTGCTTCAGGCTGTCGTTCACGCCCTTCATCGACAGGGGCTTGCCGGTCTGGAACGCGGGACACGCATCCTTGCAGCGGCCGCATTCGGTGCAGGTGAACGCGTCGAGCCCGTCCTTCCAGCTCAGGTCGGCGGCCGTGCGGGCCCCCACCTTGAGTTCGCTGGCGTCGGCGGAGTCGTCGAGCAGCGGGCTCAGGTCCACGGTCGGCACGGCATTGGCCGGCCCGCCGCGGCGGAAGTACAGCGCGGGCAGCGCCGTGACGATGTGGAAATGCTCGCCGAGCGGCAGCAGCACCAGGAAAAAGCAGACGGTGATCATCTGCGTCCAGTAGGCGATGGCTGCCGCCAGTGCCAGCGTCGCCGGTGACCACCCGGCCACCAGCGAAGCCAGCCAGCCGCCGATCGGCGCGTGCGCCTGCTCGTGGGCGATGGCGGGCACGGTTGGCGCCAGTTGCGCGAAGCGGAACGCGTCGAAGGCGAAATCCGTCAGCATGATGATCGTGATCAGCCCCAGCACCAGCAGCCCTTCCCGGTTGGGTTCGAGGCGCGCCGGCTTTGCGACGAGGCGGCGGTAGAAGGCGTAACCCACGGCCAGCAGCACGCCCACCTCGACCAGGTCCTTCCACAGCGTGAAGGCGTCGCCGAGCCTGCCGGTAAACGCGTACTGCGCATCGAAGCCGATGACGATCAGCTGGACCTTGCGCACGAGCAGCGAGACGAAGCCCAGGAAGATCACGGTGTGCATGATCCCGGGACGCCATTCGCGCCGGATCATGCGTTGCTGCAGCAGGCCGTTGCCGAGCACGGTGCGCAGGCGCTCGAGCGGGCGGTCCCAGCGCGGCTCGGGCTGCAGGGCCGCGACGATGGCGAGCTTGCGCGCGGTGAAGTACGCGAACGCCAGGAAGGCGACTGACAGCAGGAGGCTGATGCCGAGCGGACTCAAGCGGACCTGTCCCGGGCCGCACGGGCCCTGCGCTGGATTGTTGCGCCGCACTATCACGAGCGGAAGGGCGATGTACAATTCGGGTTTCCACGGCAGGCCGCCGGCGGCGGCGCGAGGGCACGGTTCATGCAGCGCGAAGCGATGGAGTTCGACGTGGTCGTGGTCGGTGCCGGCCCGGCGGGTCTGGCAGCGGCGATCCGGCTGAAGCAGCAGGCTGCCGCGGCGGGCAGGGAACTCAGCGTCTGCGTGCTGGAGAAGGGCTCCGAGGTCGGCGCGCACATCCTCTCCGGCGCGGTGATCGATCCGATCGCGCTGACCGAACTGTTCCCGGACTGGAAGGAGCGCGGCGCGCCGCTCGAGACGCCGGTGCAGGAAGACCGCTTCCTCGTGCTCACCGCCGACAAGGCGCAGCGCATCCCCAACTGGCTGCTGCCGCCGCTGATGAACAACCACGGCATGTACATCGCCAGTCTCGGCAACCTCGTGCGCTGGCTGGGCCAGCGCGCCGAGGAACTCGGCGTCGACGTGTTCCCGGGCTTTGCCGCGGCCGAGGTGCTGTTCAACGACGACGGCTCGGTCAAGGGCGTGGCGACCGGCGACATGGGGCTCGGCAAGGATGGCGCGCAGAAGGACTCGTACGCGCCCGGCATGGAACTGCACGCCAGGTACACGCTGTTTGCCGAGGGCTGCCGCGGCTCGCTGTCGCAGCAGCTGATGGCGAAGTTCAACCTGCGCGACGGTGTCGATCCGCAGGTGTATGGCCTCGGCGTCAAGGAGCTTGTGGCAGGTGCCGAAGGAGCAGCACCAGCCGGGCCTGGTCGTGCACAGCCAGGGCTGGCCGCTGCCGAACGACGTCGGCGGCGGTTCGTTCCTGTATCACTTCGGCGACGGCCTGATCTCGGTCGGCTTCGTCACGCACCTGAGCTACGCCAATCCCGCATCTCTCGCCGTTCGAGGAGATGCAGCGGTTCAAGACGCATCCTGCGATCCGCGGATTCTTCGCCGGTGGCAAGCGCATCGCCTATGGCGCGCGCGCCATCAACGAAGGCGGCCTGCAGTCGATCCCGAAGCTGACGTTCCCCGGCGGCGCGCTGATCGGCTGCAGCGCAGGTTTCGTCAACCTGCCGCGCATCAAGGGCTCGCACAACGCGATGAAGACCGGGATGCTGGCGGCCGAAGCGGCCTTTGCGGCGGTCGCGGCCGGGCGCTCGGGCGACGAGCTCTCCGCCTTATCCAGAAGCGTTCAGGAACTCATGGGCCTATCGCGACCTGCACAAGGTCCGCAACGTGAAGCCCGGGCTCAAGTGGGGCCTGTGGGCCGGCACCGTGCACGGCGGCGCGCACATGTGGCTCAACGACTTAGGGCTCGGCGGGCTGGTCGGCTGGACGCTGCGTCACGGCAAGGCCGACCACGAATCGCTGCAGCCCGCCGCGAGCATGCCGCGCATCGACTATCCGAAGCCCGACAACGTGCTGACCTTCGACCGGCTCTCGTCGGTGTTCCTCTCCGGCACGGCGCACGAGGAAGACCAGCCGGTGCACCTGCGGCTGCGCGATCCGTCGGTGCCGGTCGCGCACAACCTGGCGAAGTTCGACGGTCCGGAAGGTCGTTACTGCCCGGCGGGCGTGTACGAATTCGTGCCGGCCGAAGGCGGCGGCCAGCGCCTGCAGATCAACGCGCAGAACTGCGTGCACTGCAAGACCTGCGACATCAAGGACCCGCAGCAGAACATCCACTGGGTGACGCCGGAAGGCGGCGGCGGGCCGAACTACGCTGGCATGTAGCGACTGGTGATGAGTGTCTGATGATTGATAAGGCGGGCCGCGATGTGGCCCTGCTCAACTGACCACGCTGGATGGTCGATTTTGAGCGGTCAACTGCCAGGTCACCGATAGGACAGCCCCATGAGCCCAACCGCGACTGGCGGGATCGTCTTCGCCTGCACCATCGCCGGGATGCTGATCGGCATGTGGCTGCGCAATCGCTTGCCACGGCAGCACCTGAACAACGACACGCAGAGTTCGGTCAAGGAAGTCAACGGGCTGATCGCGACGATGACGGCCCTGATACTCGGCCTGGTGACCGCCTCTGCACAGGACTCTTTCACGAAAATCGGGGCAGCCGTGGAGCACACTTCCGCGGAAATCGTCGCCCTTGATCGCCTGCTGGCCCGCTTTGGCCCCGAAACGGCGCAGATCCGGGCCACGCTGCGGCGCGCGGTCGCCCAGCGTATCGAAGAGATCTGGCCCGCGGGGCCGGGCGCGACAGTCGTGCAGGCCGACACGAGTCCGATTCAGGAATTCGAGCGGATCGGCACCATGATCGCCAGCCTCGAGGCGCGGACCGCGAACCAGCAGTGGCTCAAGTCGCAGGCGCTGGACTCGACCGAATCGGTGCTTGCGGCCCGCTGGGCTATTTTCGCCGGCCAGGGACCGGCCATACCGAATGCGTTCCTCGTGATCATAACGTTCTGGCTCACGGCTGCTTTCGCGGGCTACGCGCTGTTCGCCCCGCGAAACAGCACGATGACGGGAATCCTGGTCGTCGGTGCCTTTTCCGTGGCCTGCGTGATCTTTCTCATCCTCGAGCTCGGCAGCCCGTTCGAGGGCCGGATTGCGGTGTCCGGGGATTCAATGAGGTTCGCGCTTACGCACCTCGGTCAATGAGTCTGCGGCAGCGCGGTCAGCGCCACACGAATCGGTGCCTGAGCCTTCCTACTTGCCGCGCAAGCGAGTCAAGCCGGGTATTCCGGCCTCGTCCGACCAGTCACTGATCGCCGATCACTACCTCGGAGCCATGCGGATCGCGCCGTCGAGGCGGATCGTCTCGCCGTTCAGCATCGGGTTCTCGACGATCTGCCGCACGAGCTGCGCATATTCCCCGGGACGGCCGAGCCGGGGCGGGAAGGGCACCTGCTTGCCGAGAGAATCGCGCGCCTCTTCCGGCAGGCCGGCCATCATCGGCGTCATGAACAGGCCGGGCGCGATCGTGACCACGCGAATGCCCGACGAGGCAAGCTCGCGCGCCATCGGCAGCGTCATGCCGACCACGCCGCCCTTCGATGCGGCATAGGCCACCTGCCCGATCTGGCCGTCGAAGGCGGCGACCGACGCCGTCATCACGATGGCACCGCGCTCGCCCTCGGCGTTCGGCGCGTTCTTCTGCATGGCCGCCGCCGCTTCCTTGCAGACCAGCAGCGTGCCCACCAGGTTGATCTCGATCACCTTGCGGAAGAACTCGCCCGGCATGGTGCCTTCCTTGCCGACCATGCGCTTCGGCCAGCCGACGCCGGCGCAACAGACGGCCAGGTTGAGGCCGCCCATCACCGCGGTTGCGGCGGCCACGGCAGCGGCCACCGCCTGTTCGGAGGTCACGTCGACCTTGTGGAAGCTGGCCGCGGGCCCCAGCGCGCGCACCGCGTCCATCCCCGCCTGCTCGTTGACGTCGAACAGCGCGACCCTGCCGCCGGCCGCGACGATCGACTCGGCGACGGCCAGCCCGAGGCCCGAGGCGCCGCCGGTGACGACGGCGCGCGTTTCCTCGATCAGCATTTGCGGAAGTCCCCCCGGGCGAAAAAGGCCGATGCTACAGGCGCAGGCCGCCGTCGACATCGATGCAGCGGCCGGTGAAGAAATCGTTCTCGACGATGAACAGCGCCGCGTGCGCGACTTCCTCGGCCAGTCCCAGCCGCTTGAGCGGCACCGGCGCCGTGACCTTCTCCAGCGCCTCGGGCGGCATGCCGGAGAGGATGTCGGTCTTGATGAAGCCCGGGCGCGATCGCGCCGGCGCGTATGCCGTAGCGCGCGAGTTCCTTGCCCCAGGTCGTCGCCATCGCGGCGACGCCGGCCTTGGCCGCCGAATAGTTGCTCTGGCCGGCATTGCCCGCGCGCGAGATGCTGGAGATGTTGATGATCACGCCGCCATGGCCCAGCGTGATCATCCGTTCGGCCGCCTCGCGGCCGCACAGGAACACGCCCGTCAGGTTGACGTCGATGACGGCCTGCCACTGCGCGAGCGTCATCTTGCTGACGACTGCGCCATCCTTGACCTTGACCAGCAGCGCGTCCTTGATGATGCCGGCGTTGTTCACCAGCACGTCGAGGCGGCCGTGTGCGGCGACGACGGCGTCGAGCGCGCGGATCACCTCGTCCTCCCTGGCGACGTTGAGCGCGTGGCCGGTGACCTTGACGCCGCGCGCGGCGAACTCGGCACAGGTCGCGTCGAGGTCGCCCTGGTTCAGGTCGAGCAGCGCCAGTTCCGCGCCACGCTCGGCAAACGCCGTGGCAATCGCCTTGCCGATGCCGCGTGCGCCGCCCGTGATCACCGCCACCTTGCCGTGCAGTTGCATGTCAGCCTCGTCGCGCGATCAGAGCAGTTCGATCGCGACGGCGCAGGCTTCGCCGCCACCGATGCACTGCGAAGCCACGCCGCGGCGCAGGCCGCGCTTGCGCAGCGCATACAGCAGCGTGGTCATGATGCGCGCGCCGGTTGCGCCGACCGGGTGTCCCATCGCACAGGCCCCGCCGTTGACGTTGACCTTGTCGTGGGAGAGCCCGAGGTCCTTCATCGACGCCATCGCGACGCAGGCAAAAGCCTCGTTGATTTCCCACAGGTCGACCTCGCTGGCCTTCCAGCCGGCGCGGTCCAGCGCCTTCTGCATCGACGGCGCGGGCGCCGTCGTGAACCACTCCGGCTCCTGCGCGTGGCTGGCATAGGAGACGAGGCGCGCGAGCGGCTTGAGCCCCGCGGCCTTTGCCGCCGACTCGCTCGCCAGCACCAGTGCAGCCGCACCGTCCGAGATCGACGACGAGGACGCGGCCGTCACCGTGCCGTCCTTGCCGAACGCCGGCTTCAGGCTCGGGATCTTCTCGATGTCGAGCTGGAACGGCGTCTCGTCGATGGCAATGACCTGCTCGCCCTTGCGCGTCTTGACCGTCACGGGCGCGATCTCGGCGACAAAGTCGCCGGCTTTCGACGCGCCCTGCGCGCGGCGCACGGACTCGGCGGCAAACGCATCCTGGTCGGCGCGGGTGAAGCCGTACTTCGCCGAGGTCGCGTCCGCGAAGCAGCCCATCGCCTTGCCGTCCCAGGGGCTCTGCAGGCCGTCATAGAACATGTGGTCGTAGATCTCGGCGTGGCCCATGCGATAACCGCCGCGGGCCTTGAGCATCAGGTAAGGCGCGTTGGTCATCGACTCGAGGCCGCCTGCCAGCATGATCCGGGCCGAGCCGGCGCGGATCTGGTCGGCCGCCATCATCACTGCCTTCATGCCGGAGCCGCACATCTTGTTGATGGTCGTGGCCGGCACGCCCAGCGCGATGCCCGCGCCGACTGCGGCCTGGCGGGCTGGCGCCTGGCCGAGGCCCGCCGGCAGCACGCAGCCGAAGATCACCTCGTCGATCGCGTCGGGCGCGAGCCCGGCATCGGCCAGCGCTGCGCGCGCGGCGGTGGCACCGAGCTGCGGCGCGGTGACCGGCGAGAACACGCCCTGGAACGCGCCGATGGGCGTGCGGCGTGCGGCAACGATCACGATGGAGTCGGTCATGGGTGTCGTCCTCGATGGATCGGGGAAGGCGGGAGAAAAGTCGCCGGAGTGTACGCCGCGTACTTTTTGCAGCGCAAGAAGAAGCGCCTTAGACCTTCGTCAGGGCGACGGCGGTGGGCGCCTGCGGCGACTGCGCGCCGGGCTTGCCGGTGGCGCCGCTGCTCGCGGAGCGCCAGGCCCTGCTCGAGGAACTGCACAAAGGTTTCGGCCACGTATTCCGCCGACAGCGTGCGGCCCGCCCGGAACCAGTGCCCGATCCAGTTGAGGGCGCCGGCGATGGCAAAGGCCGCCAGTTTCGGGTCGGTCACGGCGACCGAACCGTCGTCGATTCCAGCCTGCAGCAACTGCCGGATGCCGCGGTCGATCTCGGCCTTCAGCGCCCGCACCTGCGCGCCCAGTTCGGCGCCGAGATCCTGGTGTTCGGCCCGCACCATGCACCAGCCGTACTCGGAGGCGATGGCGAGCGCATAGTCGCGGATGACTTCGCGCAGGCGGTCGCGGCTGGTTCCGGGGGACTCCTTCGGCGCGGCGCAGGGCGGCGCGGATCGGCTCCAGCCCGGCGCGGAAGCACTCGAACAGCAGCTGTTCCTTGTTGGGGACGTAGTAGTAGATCGTCGGCTTGCTGACGCCCAGCGCCGCGGCAATGTCGTCGAGCGAGGTGTTGTGGTAACCGCGCTCGTCAAAGGCGCGGGCAGCGGTGCGGATCACCGCGGCGCGCTTGTGGCCGTGATCGCGCCGACGGCGCCGGCCCTGCCAGGCAATGGCAGGATCGTCGTCGCCGGGCGGCGGAACGGGCAGGTCTGCGGTCATGCGCCGGCACCTGTTGACTCCGGGTGGGGCGAAAATCATACTGCACGGTAGTATTCTACTCAATAGTAAGTTTAAGTCGCCGGCCGACGTGGCGGCGGGAGGAAGCGCGCGATGTCAGAAGCAGCGAACGCACGCCGTGATGGCGCTTCCGACCGGGCTGAAGCCGCTGCCGCGGCACCGCTGCGTTTCGTCAGTGCCGCGTCGCTGTTCGATGGGCATGACGCCGCGATCAACATCATCCGCCGCCTGCTGCAGTCGCACGGCGCCGAGGTGGTGCACCTCGGGCACAACCGCAGCGTGGCCGACATCGTGCGCGCCGCGATCCAGGAGGATGCCGACGGCATCGCCTGCAGTTCCTACCAGGGCGGCCACGTCGAGTACTTCAAGTACATGGTCGACATGCTGCGCGGCCTCGATGCCGCGCACATCCGCATCATCGTCGGCGGCGGCGGCACCATCGCGCCGCACGAGATCGAGGAACTCGAAGCCTACGGCGTCGAGCGCATCTACACGCCGGAGGACGGCCGCAGGCTGGGCCTCGACGGCATGATCGACGATGTCTTCACGCGGGTACGACGGGCGACGCGCCCCGCCTTCAGCTTCGGGCCGGTCGGCGCGCGCGACCACCAGCAGATCGCGCGCACCATCTCCGCGCTCGAGCGGGGCGAGGGCGACACGGCGCTCAGCGAGACGCTGCGCCGCGCCGTTGCCCGCGTGGCGCGCAGGCCGGCCGTGGTCGGCATCACCGGCACGGGCGGCGCCGGCAAGTCCAGCCTCACCGACGAGCTGCTGCTGCGCTTCGTGCGGCATTTTCCGGACCGCAACATCGCCGTCGTGGCCATGGACCCGACCCGCCGTCGCACCGGCGGCGCGCTGCTCGGCGACCGCATCCGCATGAATTCGCTCGCTGCGGAGCAGGTGTTCATGCGTTCGCTCGCCACGCGGCGGCAGAACCTCGCCACCAGCGCCGTGCTGGCCGACGTGCTCAACCTGCTGAAGACCGCCGGCTTCGACCTGGTGGTGGTCGAGACGGCGGGCATCGGCCAGAGTGACTCCGAGATCGTCGACCTGGTCGACGTGCCGATGTACGTGATGACCAGCGAATATGGCGCGGCCAGCCAGCTCGAGAAAATCGACATGCTGGACTTCGCGGACCTGGTCGCGCTGAACAAGTTCGAGAAGCGCGGTGCCGAGGACGCGCTGCGCGACGTGCGCAAGCAGTGGCGGCGCAACCGGGTCGAGTTCCGTGCGCCGGACGAGCAGGTGCCGGTGTTCCCGACCATCGCCAGCCGCTTCAACGATCCGGGCGTCAATCGGCTGTTTGCCGCGCTCTGCGCGAAGCTGGAGCAGAAGTCCGGCGGTGAGGTCCGCTGGACCGTCGGCGATCCGGGCCCCACCGAACTGGTCGAGCGCCATGCGCTCGTGCCGGCGCGGCGCTCGCGCTACCTGGCCGAGATCGCCGCGAATGGCCGTCGCGCGCACACCGCCGTGGCGCACTCGGCCGCCGCTGCCAGCCGGGCGCAAAGCCTGCTCGAGGCGCTGCGCACGCTCGGCGACGCGCCGCTGCCCGAGCCGCTCGAGCGCTTCAGCAAGGCGGCCCTGTCGGACGTCGCGGCCGATGCCGCCGTGTTGCGGCTGCGGGCAGCCTACAACGAGGCGCTCGACGCCATCGGCAACGAAGGCGTCAGGCTGCTGCGCCAGTGGCCGGCCATGGCGCAGGGCGCCACGACTGAGCAGTACGCCTACAGCGTGCGCGGCAAGGAGATCCGCGGCGACAACTACGTCTCGACCCTGAGCCACAGTCGCGTGCCCAAGCTCGCGGTGCCGCGCTTCCAGGACTGGGGCGAGCAACTCGTCTTCCTGCTGAAGGAGAACCTGCCGGGCCAGTTTCCCTACACCGCGGGCGTCTATCCCTACCGCCGCGAGGAAGAAGATCCCACGCGCATGTTCGCGGGCGAGGGCGGTCCCGAGCGCACCAACCGGCGCTTCCATTACGTGGCGGGCGGGCACGGCGCCGCGCGCCTGTCGACGGCGTTCGACTCGACCACGCTCTATGGCGAGGATCCGGACACGCGTCCCGACATCTACGGGCGCATCGGCAATTCAGGGGTGTCGATCGCGACGCTCGACGACATGAAGAAGCTCTACTCGGGCTTCGACCTGTGCGCGCCGACGACTTCGGTCTCGATGACGATCAACGGGCCCGCGCCGATGATCCTTGCCATGTTCATGAACACGGCGGTCGACCAGCAGGTCGAAAGACACCTGCGCGCGACCGGCCAGTGGGAAACGGCCCGGCGCAGGATCGACGCGCTGCTGGGCGACCGGCCGCGCCCCTCCTACAAGGGCGAGCTGCCGCCGAACCACGACGGCTCCGGGCTCGGGCTGCTCGGGGTGACCGGCGACCAGCTGCTCGACGCGGAGACCTACGGCAGGATCCGGCAGGAGACGCTGTCGCGGGTGCGCGGCACCGTGCAGGCCGACATCCTCAAGGAAGACCAGGCGCAGAACACCTGCATCTTCTCGACCGAGTTCGCGCTGCGCATGATGGGAGACGTCCAGCAGTTCTTCAGCGACCACGACGTCCGCAATTTCTATTCGGTGTCGATCTCGGGCTATCACATCGCCGAAGCCGGCGCGAACCCGGTCTCGCAGCTGGCATTCACGCTGGCCAACGGCTTCACCATCGCCGAGTACTACCTGGCGCGCGGCATGCAGGTCGACGACTTCGCGCCGAACCTGTCGTTCTTCTTCTCCAACGGCATGGACCCGGAGTACGCGGTGATCGGGCGCGTGGCGCGCACGGATCTGGGCGCGCGCGATGCGCGACCTGTACGGCGCGGGGCCACGCTCGCAGATGCTGAAGTACCACATCCAGACCTCGGGCCGCAGCCTGCACGCGCGCGAGATCCAGTTCAACGACGTGCGCACGACCCTGCAGGCGCTGTATGCGCTGTTCGACAACTGCAACAGCCTGCACACCAACGCCTACGACGAGGCGATCACCACGCCGACGGAAGAGTCGGTGCGGCGCGCGCTGGCGATCCAGCTGATCATCGGCAAGGAACTCGGGCTCAACAAGACGCAGAATCCCTGGCAGGGCTCGTTTGCGATCGACCAGCTCACCGACCTGGTCGAGGAGGCCGTCTACCGCGAGTTCGACCGCATCTCGGAGCGCGGCGGCGTGCTGGGCGCGATGGAGACGATGTACCAGCGCGGCAAGATCCAGGAAGAGTCGCTGTACTACGAGCAGCTGAAGCACGACGGCACGCTGCCGATCGTGGGCGTCAACACGTTCCTGGCGAAGACCGGCAGCGACGACGAGATCCGCAATGCCGAGCTGATCCGCTCGACCGAGGAAGAGAAGCAGGACCAGGTGGCGGCGGTGCGCGCGTTCCTCGAGCGCAATGCGGAGCGGCGCCCGGCGGCGCTCGCGCGCCTGCAGCAGACGGCCGCGGGCGGCGGCAACGTGTTCGCGGAGCTGATGGAGGCGGTGAAGGTCGCGTCGCTCGGCAGCATCTCGCGCGCGCTGTACCAGGTGGGCGGGCAGTACCGGCGCTCGATGTAGGCGCCGGAGGGCGGTCAGCCGGGAGGCCGGGCTGCGAGGTCCGGCTCGCCCAGCGCGGTGACGATCGCGCCCCGTGCCGCGTCCCGCAGCGCCTCGGGTTCGCGACCGGCGCCGTCGAGCGCCGGCAGGATCTCGATGCGGATCGTGCCGGGCCGCGGCACCAGCGCGCCGTTGGGCAGCGCGCGACGGGCACCGTGAATGACCGCTGGCACCAATGGCAGGCCGCCGCGCGCCGCTGCGACGAACGCCCCGATGTGGAAGCGCTTCAGGCCCACGACCGAGTCGAACGTGCCTTCCGGAAAGAAGACCAGGGAATGGCCTGCCTCGGCGCGCTTCACCACGCGCCGCGCGTCACGCTGCCTCGCGCCGCTCGCATGCCGCTCGACGAACTCGGAGCCGATGCGCCGCAGCAGCACACCGAGGACCGGCATCGACTTTGCTTCGCGCTTGATCACGAAGCTGAAGCGCGGCGGCAATCCGGCCTTCATGACGACGCCATCGACGTAGCTCGAGTGGTTGGCAACGAGCACGCACGATCCCGCCGGCAGGTGTTCGAGCCCGCTGACCTGCAGCCGCAGGAAGGCGAGTGCGAGCCAGGCCCGCGCCAGCCAGTGCGTGCAGGCGCGCCGCCAGGCGAGCCGCGGCAGCAGCAGCGCGAGCAGCGCCGCGACGGTGATCAGCAGGAACAGCAGCGACAGCGAGTAGGCGCCGTACAGCATGTGCCAGGCCACGCCAGGCAGGCCGCCGCGGGCCTCGTCCAGGGCGGCGGGCGGGTCATCGGGCAGGTTCGAATTCGTGCGCAAGCTCGCGGCAGTCCGGTGGTGTTCGGGAGACGATGCAGTGGTGCCCTGGGCGCCGGTCTGGAACCGGCAGCGGCCAGTCTGCCGCCCCGCCGGCATTCTGTGAATCAGTTCCGGTTATGTTAATGACCGGCGACGAAGTGTGAGAGGAGTCACGACGGCGGCCAGAACGCGGCTCGCATACTGCGCGCTACGTAAAACCGCGAGGTTCCATGAGCACTGCAGTCAAGTCGAGCTTCCTGTCACGGTCACGCACTGCGCAGCAGCGGCGTGCCGGCGACGGCAGTGAAGCCCCCGCGCAGGGGCCCGGTCCGATCGACCGGTTCCTCGACGCTGTCTGGATGGAGCGCGGGCTTTCGCCCAACACGCTCGCCGCCTATCGTGCCGACCTCACCTCGCTCGAGCGCTGGCTGTTCGAGCGCTCGATCGATCTGGAGAACGCGCAACGCGGCGACATCCTGTCGTTCATGGCGTCCCGCGTCCAGGCCGGCGCGCGTCCCCGGTCGACGGCGCGACAGTTGTCCAGTTTCCGCCGCTTTTTCCGCTACCTGGTGCGCGAGGGCGCCCTGCGCGAGGATCCGACCGCCCAGATCGCCATGCCCAAGGTGGGGCGCTCGCTGCCGAAGTCGCTGCTGGAGGAGGAGGTCGAGTCGCTGCTGGCGGCACCTACCGTCAGTGATCCGCTCGGCCATCGCGACCGCACCATGCTCGAGGTGCTCTATGCGACGGGCCTGCGCGTGTCCGAACTCGTCAACTGCAAGCTGTCGCAGGTGAACCTGAACCAGGGCGTGCTGCGCATCGTCGGCAAGGGCGACCGCGAGCGGCTGATCCCGCTGGGCGAGGAAGCCGTGCAGTGGGTGCAGCAGTTCCTGCAGGGCCCGCGGGTCGAGATCCTGCTTGAACGGCAGACCGATTACCTGTTCCCGACCCGCCGCGGCGACCGCATGACGCGCCAGGCGTTCTGGCACATCATCAAGCGGTATGCGCGCAAGGCCGGCATCGACAAGGAACTGTCGCCGCACACGCTGCGCCATGCGTTCGCGACCCACCTGCTGAATCACGGCGCCGACCTGCGCGTGGTGCAGATGCTGCTCGGGCACAGCGACCTGTCGACCACGCAGATCTACACGCACGTGGCGCGCGAGCGCCTGAAGGACCTGCACTCCCAGCACCATCCGCGCGGCTAGGGCGAGCCGCTCGCCAGGGCAGGCCGCTGCCGCGCCCCTTCCGGGGGGGCGCATTCACGGCGCGAACCGCTCTGCTAGACTCGCGCCGCCGCGCAGAGCGACGTTCGGCCGCCAGGACTGAACCCGCGACTGCCGTGGCTGTCCCAGTACCACCACACCCTGGATAGACCGCCACATGCGCCTCCGCAGCCCCAGTCGCGTCGCTCCCGTGCTCGCCACCCTGGCGTTCACCGTCACCCTCGTCGGCAGTGCCATGCCGGTGCAGGCGGCGGGCGAGAAGCAGAAGCCGCCTGCCGCCCGGCCCGCACCCGCGGGCGCTCCGCAAGGCACGGCCGTGCCGCCGGACGTGCGCGCGCGCGTGGTGTCGAAGTTGCAGGGTGCGTCGCCCGCCGACGTCGCCATGTCGCCGATCCCGGGCCTGTATGAAGTCACGATGGGCGGCCTGATCGCCTATGTCAGCGCCGATGGCAAGTACCTGCTGAGCGGCAACGTCTACGACCTGGATTCCCAGGTCAACCTGACCGCCACGCGCCGCAACGCGGCCCGCGCCAAGGCCCTGGCCGCAGCGTCGGAAAGCAACATGATCGTGTTCGGGCCGGCCAACGCGAAGATGACCGTCACGGTCTTCACCGACATCGATTGCGGCTATTGCCGCAAGTTTCACAACCAGATCGCGGACGTGAACAAGGCCGGAGTGCGCGTGCGTTACATGATGTATCCGCGCACCGGCCCCGACACCGAGTCATGGACCAAGGCCGAGCAGGTCTGGTGCGCGCCCGACCGGCGCGAGGCGCTGACCCGCGCCAAGCGTGGCGAAGCGCTCAAGGGCAAGGCCTGCGGTGATGCCGCGATCAAGTCGCAGTACGAGCTGGGTTCCGATCTTGGCGTCGAGGGTACGCCCGCCGTGTTCACGCAGAACGGTGACTACATCGGCGGCTTCCTGACCGCGCCGGAACTGGTCCAGGCCATCCAGGAAGCACAGAAGGCGCCGGTCGCCGCGCGCTGACCGGCGGCGCGCGGCCGGCACTGGATCCTCAGCGCTGCAGGAACTCGCGCTTGCCGGGGCGGCCGTCCCATTCCTTGGCGTCTTCCGGCGCCTCGCGCTTCTCCGTGATCACCGGCCACTGCTTCGCCAGGTCGGCGTTCAGCTGCTTGAAGTCCTGCTGCGCCGCCGGCAGTTCCTCCTCGGAGAAAATCGCCTCGGCCGGGCATTCGGGTTCGCACAGGGTGCAGTCGATGCACTCGTCCGGGTCGATGACCAGCATGTTCGGGCCTTCGTGGAAGCAGTCCACGGGGCACACCTCCACGCAGTCCATGTATTTGCACTTGATGCAGTTTTCCGTGACGACAAAGGTCATCGGTTTCTCCGGACGTTGATTCAGCCAGGCGATCGGTCGGTCACGCGGCCGGCCCGGGCCGGGCCGCAGTGACGCGGGCGGGGTATTCTGCCAAAGCGCCGACGCAGCGCAAAACCGTTCTCACTTTGGTTCTCCCTTGCGCAGGTCGAGCGCGGCAAAGTGGTGCTGCTCGACGCCCAGCCGCCGGTCCTCGAAATAGCGGCGCAAGGCGAAATCGACGCTGCGAAACGCGATGTCCTGCCACGGGATCTCGGCTTCGTCGTACAACTGCACCTCGAGGCTTTCCGCGCTGGGGCCGAAACTGGCCTGCGGCAGGCGCGCACGGAACATCACGTGTACCTGGTCGGCGTGCAGCACGTGGACCACGGCCAGCAGCGAGCCGATCTCGACCTGCGCCTGGGCTTCCTCGAGCGACTCACGCCGGGCGCCGTCCTGGGTGGTCTCGCCGTTCTCCATGAAGCCCGCCGGGATCGTCCAGAATCCGAGGCGCGGCTCGATGGCCCGGCGACAGAGCAGGATCCGGCCTTCATGCTCGGGCACGCAGCCGACGATCAGCTTCGGGTTCTGGTAGTGCACCGCGCCGCAGCCTTCGCAGATGAAACGCGGCAGGTGGTCGCCTTGCGGCGTGCGCAGGCTGACCGGGTTGCCACAGTGCGAGCAGAACTTCATGCAGGCCTTCGATTGGTGCCGGGAGAGGGAATCGAACCCTCACGATGTCGCCACCGCCGGATTTTGAGTCCGGTGCGTCTACCAGTTCCGCCATCCCGGCGCGGGGTGGCGAAGCTTACCCGATTGTGACGGTCTTGATATAAAAAGCATTGATTTTCAATAAGTTATGTTTAATTTGTGACTGGATCGACAGGCTTTTTCGTGGCATCCGCGGGTGGCTGCCGCGGAACTAGGTACACTCTCGCGGGTCTGTAGGGACGTGTCGCCTGTCGGCGGCCGTTCCCAGGCACGGAGACCGACCGAATCATGCGACATGGCCCGCTGCCCGTCTGGGCGGCCTGTTTGATTTCCCTGTCGATGCTGGCCGGGGCACCCGCCCGGGCGGGGCAGCCCGTGCTGGCCGACACCCTGGTCGCCGCGGCCCCGGCGGCCAACCCCAAGGTGCTGGCCCTGGCCGCCCGCGCCGCCGAATGCGCGCGCAAGCAGGGCGTGCTCGACGGCTTTCGCCACCTGGCCGTGATCGACTACTCGCTGCCCTCGACGCAACCGCGACTCTGGGTGTTCGACGTCGAGCGCGGCCGCCTGATGTTCCAGGAACTGGTCGCGCACGGGCGCAACACGGGCGAGGCCCGGTCAGAGCGCTTCTCCAACACCGAAGGCAGCCACATGTCCAGCATCGGGCTGTTCAAGACGCTCGAGCCGTATTACGGCAGCAACGGCTACTCGCTGCGCCTCAACGGACTCGATCCCGGCTTCAACGACCGTGCCCTCGCACGGGCAATCGTCATGCACGGGGCGCCTTACGTCAGCCAGGCGATCGCCGAGCGGCTGGGCCGCCTCGGCCGCAGCTGGGGCTGTCCGGCCGTGCGCCCTGAAGTGGCGCGCATGGTCATCGACACCTTGAAGGGCGGGGCGCTGCTGTTCGCCTATTACCCCGATCGCAAGTGGCTGAATGAGTCGCCGTATTTCCAGTGTGACCGGCCGTCAGGACAGACCATGGCCAGCGCTGGCGCGGTCGCCAGCAGCGGCTGAGCGTCGGCCGGGTCGCGCCCGCCGTGACCCGGTTTGCGACCTTTTGAGCGGGTCGCGCATCTAACCCGGCAATGTCCGCCTTTCTCGATACCGCCATCGACCCCGACGTGATCGAACGCGCCCGCGCGGGCGAGGATGCGGCGCTCGCGGCAATCTACCGCGCGTTTGAAGTGCCGGTCAGGACCCTCGCACGCCGACTGCTGGCGTCGCGGACGGCCGCCGAGGACGTCGCACAGGATGTCTTCGTCGATGTGATGACGCGGCTGCACCAGTTCGAGGGCCGCGGCTCCTTCGCCGGCTGGGTCCGCAGCATCGCCGTGACGCGTTGCCTGATGCACCTGCGCTCGCCGTGGCAGCGCAGGCCGCCGCTGGCTGGTGCAGGCGACCGGCGTCGACGACGCGGGATCCGACAGCGCTGACTGGGAAGCCATGCCCGGACACGCCGCGACGGGCGCGGACAGCGCCGATGCCATCGACCTCGAGCGCGCCCTGGCACAACTGAACTCCACGGCGCGCGCGGTGGTCTGGCTGCACGACGTCGAGGGCTGCACGCACGCCGAGATCGGCGCGCTGTGGGGCGCATCGGCCAGTTTTTCCAAGTCGCAGCTCGCGCGGGCGCACGCACGCCTGCGGACACTGCTGCACGTCGACGGAGTCGGGACGCCATGCAACCCCATCACGAGCATCGTCTGAACCTGCCGGAGCGGCTGCGGTCGCTGCCGTCCGCGGCGGCGCGCCCGGACGGCTGGAGCGACGTGCAGCGTCGGCTCACCGTGCGGCGCGAGGCGGCGGAGCGCCGTTACCGCGCCATGCGACTGGCGGCCGCGGCATCGGTGGCGCTGGTGGCCGTGACTGCCATCTGGCGCATCGGCGACGTCAGCTCCGAACGACCGGGTCGCGCGGCCGAGTTGCTGCAGCCGCTTACCGCCGAGCAGGCCATCTCGGCCGACCGCGTCGCGCAGCTGCAGTCCCAGTCGCAGGCGCTGGACGAGGTGCTGGGCGGTCTGGGCGCACGACCCGTGGTCGAGCGGGCCGGCACGAGCCTGCCGATCGACACGCTGGAGACCCAGGTGCAGTGGCTCGACCATCAGCTGTCGGCCGGCGTCGGCGAACTCGAGCCGCGCTCGGCGGAGCAGCTCTGGCGCCGCCGCGTCGAAGCCATGAATTCCCTGGTGCAGCTGCGCTACGTCGAAGCGCAGCGCATCGACATGTGACGAACGAGGTCCCACCTATGCTGAAATCCCTCCGCTTCTCTCCCGCGCCGTGGCTGGCCCTGCTCGCGCTGACCGGCGCGGTCCCGGTCGCGCAGGCCCAGGCGCCGGACGACGCGCAGCTGCGCCAGCAGCTCGACGATGCCCGCCAGCGCCTCGACGATGCGGCGCGCGACGTGGCGGAACTCACCGGCAAGCTGTCGGGCGACGAGCCGCCGCCGGGAGCGCACGGCGGCGAGCCGCGCGGCTCCATGCTGGGGGTGAACATTGCCGGCGGCGCCGAGCGGGCCGAAGGGGTCGAGATCATGGGCGTCAGTCCGTCCGGCCCGGCCGAGCGGGCCGGCCTGCGCAAGGGCGACGTACTGGTCGCAGTCGACGGCAAGCCGCTGCGCAGGTCGGGCGATCGGACCGCCAGCCGACAGCTGGTGGAGCAGATGCGTGGCATGCCGCCCGGGCAGAAGATCAAGGTCGATTACCTGCGCGACGGCAAGCCGCTCACCGCCATGGTGACCACCGTGCCGGCCGAGCCCGGGATCGTGCGTGTCCTGCGCGAGCGCAGGGCGCTGCCGGAGGGAATGCCGTTCCCGCCGGTGGAGATCGAGGAATTCCTGGCGCTGCACGATGGCCGCGGCTTCCGCGCACTCGAGCTCGTGCCGATGACGCCGCAACTGGGCCGCTACTTCGGCACGGACAAGGGCCTGCTCGTGGTCAAGGCACCGGCCGGCGAGGGCGCGACGCTCGAGGAAGGTGACGTGATCCTGAGCATCGGCGGCCGCGCGCCGGAATCGCCGAAGCATGCCTTCCGCATCCTGCGCTCGTACCAGCCCGAGGAGAAGGTGAAGGTGGAGGTGCTGCGCCAGCGCAAGCGGCTGACGCTCGACCTGCAGGTGCCGGCGGGCGACCCCATGAGTCTCGAGATCGAGCGGCGGCCGCCCCCACCACGGGCGCCGCGCACTGCGCCGCCACCGGCACCGCCGGCGCCTGCGGCCACTCCCAGGTGCGGGCGTGTCGTCCTGAATGACCGCGGGTCGCGGATGCCGCGCAGGGGTCCGGGGCAGCGGGCCCCTCTGTTAGCATGCGCGCCCCTATGCGGCGCACCGATTTTCACTTCGACCTGCCTGCGGACCTGATCGCGCGCCGTCCGGCGCCGCGACGCAGCGACAGCCGGCTGCTGCATCTCGACGGTCGTTCCGGCGCCCTCGTCGATCGGCAGTTCCGCGAGTTGCCGCAGTTGCTGCGGGCCGGCGACCTGCTGGTTTTCAATGACACCCGCGTCGTTCCCGCGCGCCTGCACGGGCTCAAGGCCGACAGCGGCGGCAAGGTCGAGGTGATGCTTGAGCGCGTGACAGGTGTGCGCACGGCCCTGGTGCAGCTCAAGTCCAGCAAGCCGTCACGGACCGGCACCGTGATCAGGCTCGGGGACGGGACGCAACTCACGGTGACGGGGCGCGACGACGACTTCTGGCGCGTCGAGTTCGACGCCGATGCGGCGGACGTCTTCGACCGCCTCGGCGAGATGCCGCTGCCGCCCTACATCGCGCGCGCGGCGGAAGCCGACGACACGGAGCGTTACCAGACGGTTTATGCACGCGAACCCGGGGCGGTTGCAGCGCCGACGGCGGGGCTGCATTTCGACGCCGATGTGCTGGCCGGGTGCCGTGCCGCCGGGGCGGAGTTCGCCTATGTCACCCTGCACGTCGGTGCCGGCACCTTCCAGCCGGTGCGGGTGGACGAAGTGGCCGCGCATCGCATGCATGCGGAACTCTGCGTCGTCCCGGCGGCGGTCTGCGCGGCGGTACAGGCGACGCGCGCGCGGGGCGGGCGTGTCATCGCCATCGGCACGACCGCCGTGCGCTCGCTCGAGGCGGCGGCGGACAGCGGTGAACTGCGGCCGTTTGCGGGCGAGACACGGCTCTTCATCACGCCCGGCCGCCGCTTCCGCGCGGTCGACGCGATGGTCACCAATTTTCACCTGCCGGAGTCGACGCTGCTGATGCTGGTCAGCGCCTTTGCCGGGCGCGAGCGGGTCCTCGACGCCTATCGCCACGCCGTCGACCAGCGTTACCGGTTCTTCAGTTATGGCGATGCCATGTTCCTCGAGCCGGCCGCCGGCGTGCTCGAACGCGAGGCCCAGGCATGAGGTTCGAGACCCTGGGTACTTCTGGCGCGGCCCGGCGCGGGCGGCTGCACCTGGCCCACGGCACGGTCGAGACACCCGTGTTCATGCCGGTCGGCACCTATGGCACCGTCAAGGCGATGACGCCCGAGGAACTCACCGGCCTCGGCGCGCAGATCGTGCTGGGCAACACCTTCCACCTGATGTTGCGGCCCGGCCCCGAGGTGATCCGCGCGCACGGCGGCCTGCACGGCTTCATGCACTGGTCGGGCCCGATCCTGACCGACTCGGGCGGATTCCAGGTGTTCAGCCTGGCCGACCTGCGCAAGATGACGGAGGCGGGCGTGCATTTCCGTTCGCCGGTGAACGGCGATGCGGTGTTCCTCAGCCCGGAAGTCTCGATGCAGGTGCAGTCGGCGCTCAACTCGGACATCGTCATGGCCTTCGACGAATGCCCGCCGTATCCGGCG
>CAVUVH010000028.1:0-33748 GCA_963744735.1 uncultured Gammaproteobacteria bacterium | reverse complement strand
GGCATTTTCGCCAGCAACTTCGAGCGCTGGGCCCGCATTGGACGAGCCGTTATGTGGCATGAGCAGTAGGGCCATGGGTATCCCGATACCGATGCTCGACCTGATGTTTTTCCTGACGGAGAGCCAGGACAACCCCAGGCACGTCGGTGCCGTGCTGATTTTCCAGCGACCGCTCCGCGGCGGCGCCGACATCGTGGACCGGATCGTCAACGCGTACCGGCGGGCCACCCCGGTGCCGCCGTTCAATCGAATTCCCGTGTTGCGCCGGGCCGGGCTGCCGGAGTGGCAGGAGGTCGATCGCCTCGACACGAGCTACCACTTCCAGCGCCGGACGCTGCCGGCGCCGGGCTCGGACGCGCAGCTGGACGAACTCGTTGCCGAGCTGCACGCGCCGATGCTCGATCGGAACCACCCGGGATGGCAGGTGTACCTGATCGACGGCGTCGAGCGGTATCGGTTCGCCGTCTTCATCAAGATCCATCACTCGCTGGTGGACGGCGAGTCTGGCATCGCCCTGGTCCAGCGTTCGCTATCCCGGTCACGGCGGGACCGGCGCATCCGCACCGTCATCGCCACCCGCCTTGCCGCCACCAACCGCGCCGATCCCAGAGGCCTGCTGCCGCGTCTCGAACACGAGGTGGCGAACGCCGCGCGAATCGCCCTGTCGATCGGCGGCGGGTGGGAGCGGCTGCTCGAGGAAGGCCTGGCTGGGTTGCGCGGGTTCTCCCGCAAGACCGTTCGTCCGTTCACGGCGCCACTGACCCCGATGAACGAGCCGATCCGCAACGCGCGTACGATCACGCATATTGCCCTGCCACTGCGGGTAATGACGTCCGTCGCGCGTGCCTGGGGAACGACGCTGAACGATGTCGCGCTCTGCGTGCTCGATGCGGCCATGACCCGTTATCTGCGCAGCATTGACCGACCGCCCGATCGTGCGCTCGTCGCAATCTGTCCCGTCTCGCTGCAGGACAAGAAGATCAAGCAGTTGACGACGCAGGTCTCTGTCTTCTGGACACCGCTTGGGGCACCTTCCGCAGCGATCGGCCGGCGCATGGGCCAGGTGATGACCAACACCCGCGCAGCCAAGCAACGCATTCGCTCGCTGCCCAAGGGCGCGGCGTACGCGTATGCGGTGCTCACGTTTGCACTGGGGGAAACGCTCGCGCGGGTCCCGCGTGGGTCCGCGGACTACTTCTTGCCGGCCAACGTCCTGATCTCGAACGTACGTGGTCCGAGTGAACCACTGTACCTGGGCGGGGCACGGCTCGAAGCGCTCTGTCCGATTTCCACGCTGATCTCGGGCATGGGCCTCAACATCACGTTCATGTCCTACGCCGGGCAGGTCGTGATCGGCTTCACCGCGAATGCCTCCGCGCTGCCCAATGCCAGCCGCCTCGCGCAGTACACGCGCGAGGCGTTAGCGACGCTGGAGCGGCAGACTCGCCGGGCCCGGGTTGGTCGGTCAAAAGCGTAAAAAAGGCCGCGATTACCCGGGCTTGCCCGTGATCTCAAGCTTCCTCCGGCACTTGCCAGAGGCCCTGGGACTTAGGTCGAAAAACTGACCTGGAGGCCAGGGTCACGCCCGCAAAGTCGGGCTAAGTGCATGACATGCGGAAACGTTGCGCCTGGTAGTTGCGCGACCTACCCCCCAGATCTACCCCCGCGTTGGTCGCGCTGTCCCCGGATTTCCTCGGACGATTCCGCTATGCCGCCACCAACAAAAAGGCCAGCACGCGGCTGGCCTTCTTGCTGCGTTGAGCGTGTCGCTTACGCTTTGCGGCGTCGGCTCAGGCCCAGACCCGTGAGGCCGAGGCCGAGCAGCGCCAGAAGAGCCCGGCTCCGGCACAGCCGAGATGCGGTCTATCGTGCCATTGACGAAGGCAATGTCGCAGTCCGATTCGGTGGCACCGCCGTCGGTCGAGCCGCCGACGCAGATCCCGAAGATCCGCGTGCCCCAGACTCAGCATGCCGGGCAGCAGCACGGCGGGCAGGAATCGGCCGTCGGTCACGACGCTGAGATCTTCCGGTCCGCGCAGGATCAGGTTGAGCCCCGCCCGTTCGGTACCGTCATATTCCGAGCTGCCGAACGAGTAGCCGTCCACGATATTCGGGACAGCGATGGTGCCGATGTCCACGTTGTTGCGGACGATGATGACGTTGCGGTTGGGGTCGATCGTGAATTCCGGGAAAAACTTGCTGCCCAGTTGCAGGCTCGTGAAGGCCAGCTGTGCGTTAGGACCATTGTGACGGCATGTGGTTCCTAGGCCTCCTGGGTTGGCCGGAATACCGCAGCCTACCGGATTGGTGACCGGCGCAGCAGTGTCGAAAGTCAGGATCACGCTGAAGGCGTCCCCGGCGGCGACGCCCGAGATCTCAGAAGCCGTGCCCGACACTGTGTTCAGCGTGCCCCCGAACTGCCAGGACACCAGGGTCGCGTGCGCGGCAAGCGGCCCGGCCGGCAGTCCCATAGCCACCAATCCCAGAATTTTCGACTTCATTTCGCTCCCCTGCTTGTTGTACATCTGCCCTTAAAGCTGGGCAGTGGTCCTTTTAGACCGCATCCGAAACCCAAGTGACAGCTGTTTTGTTTCATAACGCCGCGATATCTCACGCAACGCGAATACGCCGGCCTGCACGAGCGTAATCACGAGTTGCACGCCTACTGCCACCGCTGCGACCGCTGCGACCGCTGCGACCGCTGCGACCGCTGCGACCGCTGCGACCGCTGGCGCGTGCTCGACCTTGAGCGCATGGTCAACCAGGGGAAAGGATCAATGCGGCTGCCGTTGACGGTCCGCTGCCAGCAATGCGGCGAGCCCGGCCAACCTCAAGTGCGCCCACCGATGCCGCAGCGCATGTTCCTGTGCCACTGCTCGCGCTGTCGGCAGGGCCGCAGCGCCGCGCACTGTGCAAATGTGTTCTACGACGCGACGGGCTTCCGGTGGACCCGCGGCGCCGAGCTCGTCCAGGAGTTTCCGCTGCCGGGCGCGCAGTATTTCACCACCGCCTTCTGCCGGAGCTGCGGCTCGGAACTGCCGCGCGTATCGATGGAGCGCAACCTCGCCGTCGTGCCCGCCGGTTCGCTCGACGGCGAGCCAGCCATAACGCCCTTCGCGTACATCTTCGTGGGTTCGAAGGCGCCCTGGTTCGACATCACCGACGAGTTACCGCAGTTCGCGGAGATGCCGCCGCGCCGCTGAGTTCAGTTCGTCTGCTTGCATGGGAGGCCGGTGTGAATGGCCCTGACTGCCGATGCCTACGCGGCAGCCTGTTGGGCTGGTGCCACTTCGCGCTCGATCTTGCGGGCACTCGTGCGCTCGGCGACACGCAGGTCGTAGATCGTCTGCAGGTTGAGCCAGGACTGTGCATCGCCACCGAAATAGCGCGCCAGGCGCATCGCCGTGTCGGCTGAGATACCGCGGCGCTTCAGCACAATGTCGTTGATACGCGGCGTTGGCACATGCAGGGCCTTGGCCAGTGCGTTCACACTGAGGCCCGAAGGCTTGAGGAAGTCCTCCTTCAGAATCTCGCCTGGGTGAACCGGGCGCATGCCGTTCTTCAGTGTCATGAGTCGTCGCTCCATCAGTGGTAGTCCACAATTTCCACATCTTCCGGTCCGGCGGTCGTCCATCGAAAGCAAAGGCGCCATTGGTCATTGATGCGGATGCTGTGCTGGCCGAGGCGATCCTTCTTCAAGGCCTCCAGGTGATTGCCCGGAGGCGATCTCAGGAACTCCAGGGTGGCGGCTGCATCCATCTGCGTGAGTTTCCGGGTCGCGACCGTCGCGATGCCGCTGAAACGCTTCGACTTCCCAGTCTCGTAGAGCGACTGCGTGTCGGAGCAGCGGAAACTCCTGATCATGGCACGATGGTATAACGAATATCGTTAAACGGCAAGGCCGAGAAGTCTCCGACCTCTCGGCCGAACACGCCAGACTGATTTCGAGGGAGGTCCCCGTAGCGCGAGGGCTGACTCTATGGGCACTGGAGGCTAGGGTCGGAATCGAACCGGCGTACACGGCTTTGCAGGCCGCTGCATGACCACTCTGCCACCTAGCCGCGATGGCGCAAAACCTCCCACCAGAAAAACATAACCCCGGGAGGGCCCGGGGTCATGCTGACATTCTGGAGCGGGTAACGAGGCTCGAACTCGTGACCTCGACCTTGGCAAGGTCGCGCTCTACCAACTGAGCTACACCCGCTTGGGCTCACAAAAGCAGGCTTTCGTGAGCCGTGAATTTTGTCTGCCGCTCCCTGGCCTGTCAAGGGGTGTGGCTGCGGCGCAACTCCGGCCAGGCCAGCCTGCAGGTACGCCACCATGGACCAGAGCGTCAGCACCGCCGCGACGACCAGCAGCCCGACCCCCATCTCGTAGATCGGCAGCCCGAGCAGGTCGTTGCGGTACACCATGAAGCTCAGGCCGACCATCTGCAGGATGGTCTTCCACTTGCCGAGCGCCGACACCGCCGACCTTGGCGCGCGCGCCGAGGTGCGCCATCCACTCGCGCAGCGCCGACACGGTGATCTCGCGACCGACGATGACCATGGCCGAGACGACGATGACCGGCCGCGGATCGTGGGCCACCAGCAGGATCAGCGCCGTGGCGACCATCAGCTTGTCGGCCACCGGGATCGAGGAATTCGCCCAGCGGCGTGGTGACGCCGAGCTTGCGGGCCAGGTAGCCGTCGATCCAGTCGGTGATGGCCGCCAGGATGAACACCAGCGCCGCCAGCGGATCGCCCCAGGGGCCGCCCCAGTAGATAGAACACGACGACCAGCGGCACCGCGATGATGCGGCCGAGGGTGAGGGCGTTGGGCACCGACTGCAGGTTCACGGCGTGGCAGCTGGCCGGGTCAGGAACCGGGGTTCATTCGTTCGTATATTTCTCCGGCCAGGTGCCGGCTGATGCCGTGCACCTTGGCCAGGTCTTCCACCGACGCCTGCCGGATACCCTGCAGTCCGCCGAAGGCCTTGAGCAACTCCCTGCGTCGCTTCGGACCGAGGCCGGGAATTTCTTCCAGCCACGATTCGCGCCGGCTGCGGTCCCGCGACTGCCGGTGACCGGTGATCGCAAAACGATGCGCTTCGTCGCGCACGCGCTGGATGAGCCGCAGGGCCGGCGACTCGTCGGGAAGTATAAGCGGCGGCCTCCTGCCCGGGAAAGAAAAGGCGCTCCTGGCCCACGCGCCGGTCGGCGCCCTTGGCGACGCTGACCACCGCGAGGTCGGCGATGCCCGAGTCGGGCCAGGGCGGCCAGTGGCGGCGTTGAGCTGGCCGGGCCCGCCGTCGATCAGCAGCAGGTCCGGCATCGGCGCCTCGCCGCGCAGCACGCGCGCAAAGCGTCGCTCGACCGCCTGCTCGATGCCGGCGTAGTCGTCGCCCGGCGTCAGCTCGCGCAGGTTGAAGCGGCGGTAGTCGCTCTTGAGCGGCCCCTCGGGCCCGAACACCACGCACGAGGCCACGGCCGACTCGCCCATCGAATGGCTGACGTCGAAGCACTCGATGCGCTGCGGCGTCCGGCCGAGGTTCAGTTCGCGCCCGACCGCCTCGAGCTGGTCGGCGATGGTGGCGCGGCTCGAGGCGCGCATGCGCAGCCCGAGCCCGGCGTTGTTGCGCGCCATCTCGACCCAGCGCGCGCGGGTGCCGCGCACGCTGTGTGCGGATCGCGACCGGATGCCCGGCCTTTGCCGCCAGCGCCTCCTCCAGCGCGCGCCGCGCCTTCGATCGCGCGCGACAGCACGATCTCGGCCGGCGCCTCGCGCGCCAGGTAGTACTGCAGCAGGAAAGCGCCGAGCATTTCGCCCTCGTCGCCCAGGCCGCCCTGCGGGAAGTAATTCGAGCTGCCCAGGTTGCGGCCGCCCCGCACGAACACGACCGAGACGCAGAACTCGCCGCCCTGCCCCGCGATGCCGACCGCGTCGATGTCGCTGCCGGCGATCCGCGTCATCACCTGCGTGGCCTGGATCTGCTTCAGCATGCCGATCTGGTCGCGCAGCCGCGCCGCCTGCTCGTACTGCAGCTTCTCCGCCGCGGCGTCCATGCGGCGGCCGAGGTCCTCGATCACCTCGACTGTTGCGGCCATCGAGCACCTTGATCGCATCGGCGACGTCCTGGCGTACTGCTCCGGCGTGACGTGGCCGACGCAGGGCCCGGTGCAGCGGTTGATCTGGTACTGCAGGCAGGGGCGCGAGCGGTTGGCGAAGAACGTGTCCTCGCAGGGGCGCAGCCGGAACAGCTTCTGCAGCAGCAGCAGGCGTCTCGCGCGCCGCGACACTGTTGGGATAGGGCCCGAAAAAGCGCCCGGGCAGCTTGCGCGTGCCGCGATAGAACGCGATGCGCGGGATACTCGTGGCCGGAGACGTGGATGAACGGAAAGCTCTTGTCGTCCTTGAGCAGGATGTTGTAGCGCGGCTTGTGCCGCTGCACCAGGTTGTACTCGAGCAGCAGCGCCTCGGTTTCCGACGCCGTCTCGGTGACCTCGACGCTCGCCACCTGCGCGACCATCGCCTGGGTCTTGTCGGCGTGGGCGCGGCCGCGGAAGTAGCTCGTCACGCGATTGCGCAGGTGCCGCGCCTTGCCGACGTAGAGGATCCCGCCGGCCGCGTCGAGCATGCGGTACACGCCGGGCCGCGAGCGGCAAGGCCTTCAGGAACGACTGCAGGTCGAAGCTCAAGCGGCCAGGCCCTCGCGCCAGCGCCGTGGCCCGCCCCACGGCCTCGTGGAACATGGCGGGGGTCAGGCGCCGCGTGTTGGTGTTGTAACGGCTGCAGTGGTACGAGTCGACCATGCGCAGGCCGCGCGGCAAGCCGGTGCTCCGCACCGTGCGCGAAGGCGTGGGCAGAAAGCCTGCAGCCCAGGGCCCGCAGCACCGCGCCGTGCGCGATCGCGCCCAGCGCCAGCAGCACGGTCCCCTCAGCGAGCGCGGCCAGTTCCGCCGCCAGGTAGCGATTGCAGGTGGCGATCTCCACCGGCAGCGGCTTGTTGCCGGGCGGCACGCATTTCACCGAGTTCGAGATGCGCGCACCCGAGCAGCCGCAGGCCATCGTCGGCAGCGACCGAGACGGGCGCGGTGGACCAGCCAAACGCGTGCAGGGTCTCGTACAGCAGGATGCCGGCGTAGTCCCCGGTGAACGGACGGCCCGTGGCGTTGGCGCCGTGGAAGCCGGGCGCCAGGCCGACGATCAGCAGCCGCGCGTCGGCATCGCCAAACGGCGCGACCGGCGCGCAGTGGTACTGCGGGTACTCGCGCTTGCCCGCGGCCAGGAACTCCGCGAGCCGGGGGCAGAGCGTGCAGTGAGGATCGAAGGACGTGTCGGCTGACGTCGTCATGTCGCAACGAGCATAGCAGCCGACCCGCGCCTTTCCACGAGCTTGGAAAGGCAGACACGCGCTGCGCCGAGGGCAGCCGATCTGGGCCGTCTCCAGAGCTTGGAAAGGCAGACACGCGCTCTGGAGACGGCGCCGGATCAGCCGCAGGTCGTACGCGCCTGAGCGGCTCGTCGCGCGGCAACGAGAGCCGGCAGTAGAGCCAGTGCAGCGCGACGACCGCACGGCGCACGTAGCCGGTCGGGTTCGACGGCCAGCCTGGCGTGCGGTGGAGACACGGTGCAGCGCCTTGCGGTGCCGTTGCGTGCGCCGTGCACCTTTTCCGCCTGTGCGGAAAAGGTGCTCAGGCGCGGTGTGTCAGGCGTCCAGTCCGGCTTGTCGTGGCGCGCGCGTGTCTGCCTTTCCAAGCGCGACAGGACAAGCCGGACTGGGCGCAAGAACCCTCACCCGCGCTGCGCGCGACCTCTCCCGCAGAGCGGGAGAGGTCAAGCCTCACCCGGCGCGCGACCTCTCCCGCAAGCGGGAGAGGTATCAGTGGTGGGCGCCGCCCGTGGCGAACTGCTCTTCTTCGGTCGAGCCGTGCATCGCGGTGGTCGACGAATGACCGTTCCTGGATCACGTTGGTCACGTCGTCGAAGTAGCCGGTGCCGACTTCCTGCTGGTGCGAGACGAACGTGTAGCCGCGGTCGCGCGCCGCGAACTCGGGCTCCTGCACCTTCTCGACGTAGGCGGTCATGCCGCTCTTCACGTATTCCTGCGCCAGGTCGAACATGCCGAACCACATGTTGTGGATGCCGGCCAGCGTGATGAACTGGTACTTGTAGCCCATCGCGCCGAGTTCGCGCTGGAACTTGGCGATCGTCGCGTCGTCGAGGTTCTTCTTCCAGTTGAAGCTCGGCGAGCAGTTGTACGCGAGCAGCTTGCCCGGGAACTGCTTGCGGATCGCCTCGGCGAACTTCTTCGCAAACGCGAGGTCCGGCTTGCCGGTCTCGCACCAGACCATGTCGGCATACGGCGCGTAGGCCAGGCCGCGGGAGATCGACTGCTCGACGCCCGGCTTGGTGCGATAGAAGCCTTCCGGCGTGCGCTCGCCCGTGCAGAACGGCTTGTCGTTCGGGTCGACGTCGCTGGTGAGCAGGTCGGCCGCCTCGGCGTCCGTGCGCGCGAGGATGATGGTCGGCACGCCCATCACGTCGGCCGCAAGTCGCGCCGCGGTCAGCTTCTGGATCGCTTCCTGCGTCGGCACCAGCACCTTGCCGCCCATGTGGCCGCACTTCTTCACCGAGGCCAGCTGGTCCTCGAAGTGCACGCCGCCGGCGCCGGCGCGGATCATCGCCTTCATCAGCTCGAAGGCGTTCAGCACGCCGCCGAAGCCCGCTTCCGCGTCGGCGACGATCGGCGCGAAGTAGTCGATGTAGTCCTTGTGGCCCGGCGCGATGCCCTTCGAGTGCTGGATCTCGTCCGCGCGCTTGAAGGACGAGTTGATGCGCTCGACCACCTTCGGCACCGAGTCCACGGGATACAGCGACTGGTCGGGATACATCGACATGTAGCTGTTGTTGTCGGCGGCGACCTGCCAGCCCGACAGGTAGATGGCCTTGATGCCGGCCTTGACCTGCTGCATCGCCTGCCCGCCCGTGAGCGCGCCCAGGCAGTTCACGTAGGGCTCGGTGTTGACCAGCTTCCAGAGCTTCTCGGCGCCCAGGCGCGCGAGCGTGTATTCGATCTGTACGCTGCCGCGCAGCCGGACGACGTCTTCAGCCGTGTAGGTGCGCTTGATGCCGGACCAGCGGGGATCTTTCTGCCCAGGACTCTCTCAGTTGTTGAGCCGGATTCGTCATGTCGTCGTCCTCTCGTGGGTATTCGTGCGGCCAGCCGCGCCGAGCCCGGGCGTCGTGCTGCACCGCACAATGAAGAATAGTCGGGCGCTGGGGTCCGGGCAAGCGTGGAATCTCGGCTTGCGGGACAATCGCCGCATGCGGCTGATCCTGTTCAACAAGCCCTTCCAGGTCCTGCCGCAGTTCACCGCGTCGGGCGGACCGCCCGACCCTGGCCCGCTACCTGGACCTGCCCGGCCTGTACCCGGCCGGACGGCTGGATTTCGACAGCGAGGGCCTGCTGCTGCTGACCGATTTCGGCCCCTGGCAGGCGCGGATCAGCCAGCCGGGATCGCCCTTCGGCAAGCTCTACCGGGTCCAGGTCGAAGGCGCGCCGGACGACGCTGCGCTGGAGCCCCTGCGGCGCGGCCTGGCGCTGGGTGACGGCCCCACCCGCCCGGCGCTGGCACGGCTGATCGAGGAGCCCGCCGGGCTCTGGCCGCGGCAACCGCCGATCCGGGTACGCAAGGCCATCCCGACCGCCTGGATCGAGCTCGAACTGCGCGAGGGCCGCAACCGGCAGGTGCGGCGCATGACGGCGGCCATCGGCTTTCCGACCCTGCGGCTGATCCGCTGGGGCATCGGTCCATGGACGCGTGGCCGGCCTCGAGCCCGGGCAGTGGCGCGAGGTACCGGCGGCCGAAGCGGACGCCGTGCTGTCGGCCGCGCGGCGCGAACGCCCGCCGGCCGCGGTCAACCCGCCCGGGCGAAGGTCGCGATCCGCATCGCGAGTTCGAGCGCCTGCTCGTAGTTGAGCCGCGGGTCGACCTGCGAACGGTAGTCCTTGGCCAGGTCGGCGTCGGCCAGGCCGCGCGCGCCCGCCGGTGCACTCGGTGACGTCCTCGCCGGTCAGTTCGAAATGCACGCCGCCCAGGTAGCTGCCCAGCGAGCGGTGCACGCGGAAGCTGGCCTCGAGCTCGAACAGGATGTTCTCGAACCGCCGCGTCTTGACGCCGGAAGCCGTCGACTCGGTGTTGCCGTGCATCGGATCGCAGATCCACAGCACCGGCACGCCGGTGGCACGGACCGATTCGATCAGCGCCGGCAGCTTCGACTCGACGTTCTTCGCGCCCATGCGGTGGATCAGCACCAGCCGTCCGGGCTCGTTGTCCGGGTTCAGCACGCGGCACAGGCCCTGCACCCAGGCCGCGTCCATCGACGGCCCCACCTTCACGCCGACCGGGTTCGAGATGCCGCGGCAGTACTCGACGTGGGCGCCGCCCAGGTCCGCCGTGCGCATGCCGATCCACGGCAGGTGCGTCGACAGGTTGTACCAGCGGCCGCTGCGCGGGATGAACCGCGTCTGCGCCTGCTCGTAATGCAGGTGCAGGGCCTCGTGGCTGGCATAGAACGGGGCGCGGCTCGCCTCGTGCACGCGGCTGCCGCTCATCGCCTCGAAGAAATCGAGCGAGTCCGAGATCGACGCCGCGATCCGCTCGAACTGGTCCTTCCAGGGCGAATGCTTGACGAAGCCCAGGTCCCAGTACTCCGGGTGATGCAGGTCGGCGAAGCCGCCATCGATCAGGGCGCGCACGAAATTGAGCGTCAGCGCGGCGCGCTCGTAGCCGCGCAGCAGCAGCTCGGGGTCGGGCTCGCGCTCCGCCGGCGTAAAGCCCGGGCGATTGACCAGGTCGCCGCGATAGCACGGCAGCGTCAGGCCGTCGCGCGTCTCGGTGTCGGCCGAGCGCGGCTTGGCGTACTGTCCGGCAAAGCGGCCCACCCGGACGACCGGCTTCTTCATGCCGTGCAGCAGCACCAGGCTCATCTGCAGCAGGATCTTGAGCTTGCGCGCGATCTGGCCGGAGTCGCAGTCGGCGAAGGTCTCGGCGCAATCCCCGCCCTGCAGCAGGAAACGCTCGCCGCGCTGCGCCTCGGCGATCTGGGCCTTGAGCGCGTCGACTTCCCAGGAGACGACGATCGGCGGCAGGCGGCTGAGGGCCTCCACGGCCCGGGCCAGGGCCGCCGGGTCGCGGTAGACGGGCTGCTGCTGCGCAGGACGCGCAGTCCAGCTCGTCGGCGACCATTCGGCAATCGGGGTAACGGCGTTCATCCCCTTGATCCTACCGGGAAATCTTTGCAATGCAAAAGAGCATGGATGTACGCGGCCGCGCCGTTTCGTCAGAATCGCGCCCCTCAAAACAGTATCCGCACCCACGGCAGGCCGGGAGGCCAGGCCGGAAGCGGTGCCACCAGGAGTCTTGGACCATGCAGAAGGTGCTCATACTCGGTGCCGGCAAGATCGGCGCCCTCATTTCGGGCTTCCTCGCCGAATGCCGCGATTACGAAGTCCACGTCGCCGACGTCAACGGCAATGCAGCCAACGCGGTCGTCGCCGCCCACGGCCTGCCGAACCTGCATGCGCACGAACTCGATGCCGCCGATCCCGCCGCGCTCGAGGCGCACCTGCGGCAGCATCCGGCCGACGCGATCATTTCCAGCCTGCCGTTCTACTGCAACGTCAAGGTCGCGGAGATCGCCCGGCGCGTCAACGCGCACTACTTCGACCTGACCGAGGACGTCGCGGTCACGCGCGCGGTGCGCAAGCTGTCGGAAGGGTCGCCGCGGGCGTTCGTGCCGCAGTGCGGGCTCGCGCCGGGCTTCATCTCGATCGCCGCCAACGCGCTGATCCAGCACTTCGACGAGATCCGCAGCGTCAAGCTGCGCGTGGGCGCCCTGCCCCAGCATCCCAACAACGCGCTGAAGTATTCGCTGACCTGGTCCACCGACGGGCTGATCAACGAGTACGGCAATCCCTGCGAAGCGCTGGTGGATGGCCGCGCGGTCGAGGTGGCGCCGCTCGAAGGACTCGAGGAAATCGAGATCGACGGCATGATCTACGAGGCGTTCAACACCTCGGGCGGCCTGGGCTCGCTCGCCGAGAGCTATGGCGAGAAGGCGCAGACGATGGACTACAAGACCATCCGCTATCCCGGCCACTGCGCGCAGATGCGGCTGCTGATGAACGACCTCAAGCTCAACTTCGACCGCGCGACGCTGAAGCGCGTGCTCGAGAACGCGGTGCCGCAGACGCTGCAGGACGTGGTGATCGTCTACGTCGCCGTCGCCGGCCGCCAGCACGGCGAGCTGCGCGAGGAAAACTACGTCAGCAAGATCTATCCGCAGGTCATCGCGGGCCGGCTGTGGTCGGCGATCCAGGTGACCACGGCCGCCGGCATCTGCGCCGTGGTCGACCTGGTGATGCAGACGCCGGGCCGCTATCACGGCTTCGTGCGCCAGGAGGACTTCAGCCTGGTCGACGTGCTGCACAACCGCTTCGGCCGGCACTATGCCGACGGCGGCGGCAAGGAAGTCTCCTCGCGCATGGTGGTCGCGGGGACGACGGGACAACAGCGCAGGGCCGCGGGAGCCGGACGATGACCGACGCACTGCTGCAGAGCCTCGGGCTCACGCCGGATCACGCCGGCACCTGGTCGGGCCAGGGTGGCTGGCTGGACGACCGCAACGCACCGCTGATCGAGTCGATCAACCCGACGACCGGCACGGTGCTGGGCCGCGTGCGGGCCACGACGCCCGGCGCAGTACGAGCAGGTGATGGCGTCGGCCGTGGCCGCCGCGAGGCTCTGGCGCAGCGTGCCGGCGCCGAAGCGCGGCGAGGCCGTGCGCCTGCTGGGCGCGGAACTGCGCCAGCACAAGTCGGAGCTCGGCAGCCTGGTGTCGCTCGAGATGGGCAAGATCAAGGCCGAGGGCGACGGCGAAGTGCAGGAGATGATCGACATCGCCGACTTCGCGGTCGGCCAGTCGCGCATGCTCTACGGCCTGCAGATGCACTCCGAGCGCCCGAACCACCGCATGTTCGAGCAGTGGCACCCGCTCGGCGTCGTCGGCGTGATCAGCGCGTTCAACTTCCCGGTGGCGGTGTGGGCCTGGAACGCCTGCCTGGCGGCGATCTGCGGCAACGTCACGGTGTGGAAGCCCTCGCCCAAGACCGCGCTCTGCGCCGTCGCCGTGCAGCACATCTGCAACCGGGTGCTCGAGCGTCATGGGCTATCCGCCGATCTTCCAGCTGTTCATCGACGCGGGCAGCGAGCTCGCCGTGCGGTTCGTCGAAGACCGGCGCACCGACCTCGTCTCGTTCACCGGTTCGACCGCCGTCGGCCGCGACGTCGGCGAGCGCGTCGCCCGTCGCCTCGGCAAGAGCCTGCTCGAGCTCGGCGGCAACAACGCGATCATCGTCGACGAGTTCGCCAACCTCGACCTGGTCGTGCCGGCGGTCGTGTTCGGCGCGGTCGGCACCGCGGGCCAGCGCTGCACGACCACGCGGCGCGTGTTCGTGCACGAGTCGCGCATGGCGGAACTCGAGCGCCGGCTGACCGGCGCCTACCAGCAGGTGCGCATCGGCGACCCGCTGGCGCAGGGCACGCTGATGGGGCCGCTGATCGACGCCGGCGCGGTCGCGCGCTTCGAGTCGGCCGTGGCGCAGGCCGTGGCCAGCGGCGGCCGCCTGCTGTGCGGCGGCAAGCGCCTCGAGCGCCCGGGCTACTTCGTCGAGCCGGCGATCGTGGTGGCGCGCGCCGAATGGGACATCGTGCGCACCGAGACCTTCGGGCCGGTGCTGTACCTGATCCCGTTCAACTCGCTGGACGAGGCCATCGCGGCGCAGAACGACGTGGCGCACGGCCTGTCGTCGGCCATCTTCACCGACCGCCTGCAGCATGCCGAGCGTTTCCTCGCAGCGGCCGGCTCGGACTGCGGCATCGCCAACGTCAACATCGGCACGTCGGGCGCGGAAATCGGCGGCGCCTTCGGCGGCGAGAAGGACACCGGCGGCGGGCGCGAGTCGGGCTCGGACGCGTGGAAGGCCTACATGCGCCGCCAGACCTGCACCATCAACTACGGCACCGACCTGCCGCTGGCGCAGGGCATCAACTTCGGGCTGGGCTGACGAGGAGCCTCAGCGCCCCGGCCGGCGGGGCGCGAGGTCGCGATACACGCTGCGCACGAACTCGTCGGCGCTGACCAGCGCCCCGGGCGGCGCGTAGCGAGTGTCGAATTCGGCCGTCGGCCGGCCATCGACCACCTGCTCGATGCCCTCGCCGCTCTCCACGGCCTCGCGCACCTTGCGACCGACCGCGACCAGCATGTCGCGATAGGCGGCCAGCTCGGCGCGGTTGGACGCGGCGCCATGCCCGGGCAGCACGATCGTGCGCGCATTGGAGCGCGCCAGCGCCGCCTCGACCGCCGCGACCATGCCCGCCAGCGACCCGCCCGAGTCGACGTCGATGAACGGGTACTGGCCGCTCCAGTAGATGTCGCCAAGGGCCACGACGTCCGCCTCGTTCCAGCGCACGACGATGTCGGCGGCCGTGTGCGCGTTGGCGACGTGCACCGCATCGAGCCGGTCGCCGTTGAGATGCAAGCGCAAGCGCGTCCGTCGTGGTGAGGACCGGGCCGCGCGGCGGACGGCATCTCGCCGCCTTCGCGCACGCTGGCCGGCACCGCCGGATCGCGTCCGCCGTGTTCACGCAGGGACTCGTGGCCGATCAGCACGGCGCCCCTGCGGGCGAATGCCTCGTTGCCGCCCGCGTGATCCGCATGGCCGTGCGTGTTGAGCACGAACCTGACCGGGCCCGGCGCAAGGCGGGCCACCGCCTCGAGCAGCGCCGGCGCGGCGGCCGCGAGGCCACTGTCGACCAGCACCACGCCGTCGGCGCCGGCCCAGACCACGACGTTGCCGCCCGCCCCCGTCACGAGACTGAGCCCGGGGCGGATCGCCTGCACACGCAGTTCCACCGCCGCCGCTTCTGCGGCCTTGGCCGGCGGCGGTGGCGGCGTCTGCGCCGTGGCGGTGACGACCGCCGACAGCAGGCCGGCCAGCGCCCAGGCGGGGAAGTAGCGATGGAATCCTGCGGTCGGTGTGCTGCGCGGTCATGAATGCCTTGCTCCCTGCCCCGAGTATAGGGCAGTGCCCGCAGCCTCGTTCAGCGCAAGCTGCAGTTGCTCGTCCAGCCGCTTGGCCGAGACGGGCATGAGGGTCCGCAGGTCCTGCGCATGCAGTGACAGCCGGAACTCCTCGACCATCCAGCGCAGTCGTTCGCGCTCGGCCGACGGCAGGTCCGGATTCGCCGCCAGTGTCAGCTGTCGTACCTGCCGTGCATAGGGGTCGACCTGCGCCTGCAGCTTGCGGTCGCGCTCGACATCGCCGCGCGCGCGCTCCAGCCGCCGCACGATGGCGCGCAGGTACTTGGGCAGTTGCGACCACCAGCCCGCGGGCGTGAGCCGGATCCAGCCACTGGCCAGCAGTTCGGCCAGTTGCTCGTTGACGCTGCTGCGCACCGGGGCAAACGCAGCGCCGTTCATCGCGCCCAGGTGCGTGCGCACGTCCCGAGCCGCGAGCAGCACCGCCTTCACCACGCGGGCGACGTCGCCGGCGCGATCCAGCACGTCGGCACGGCCGCGATCCACCAGCTCCTCGAAGGCCGCGCGCGTGCGCGGCAGCTCGACGCCCGGCCCGAGCACCGCGTCGGCCACGGCGCGGTCCGCGATCTCGCCGAACAGGTCCTTGCCGAAGCCGGCCGCGGCCAGCAGCAGGGCAAAGTCGCGGTCGCCGGCCCACTGGCGCCGCGCCAGTTCGTGCTGCTGCGGCAGCGCGAGCGCCGCGAGTCGCACGACGCCTGCGCGCGAGGCGCGCCGGGCGCCGCCTTCGCTCGCAAACAGGTGCAGGCGCACGCTGGCGCCTTCGTCCTGCAGCCCCGGGTAGGCCCGCAGCCGCAGCCGCCCGCTGTGGACGACGGTCTCGGCCGGCCAGACGTCGAAGTCCCAGGCGCGGACGCCGACGCGCTCCCACGCGGTCGCCGATTCGGCGAAAGCGACCGCGCCCAGTTGCGGACGCAGTTCGTCGTGCAGCGCGTGCAGGTCGCGCCCTTCGGCAACCACGTGCCCGCGCGGGTCGACCACGCGCAGGTTGAACCTGAGCCAGGGCGGCAGAGGCACCGCTGCCAGTTGCGCCACGTCGACGCGCATGCCGGCCGCCTGCGTCACGAAGCCCGCAACCAGTGCCAGCAGCGAGCCGCTGCCAAACCCGGGCAGGTCGCGCAGCAGGCGCTCGGCCGCGTCCGGAATCGGCACGATCTCGCGGCGGATTTCCTTCGGCAGGCCGCGCAGCAGCGCGATCAGCTTTTCGCGCAGCCAGCCAGGCACAAGCCACTCCAGCCGCCGTGCATCGACGGCCCGCAGCAGCGCCAGCGGCAGCTCGAGCGTCACGCCGTCGCGCGGCGAGGTGGCATCGAAATGGTAATGCAGCGGCAAGGCATTGCCCTGCACATCGAGTGTCTCCGGGTAGTCCGTGCTTCGCAGCGCGGGCAGCGGCTGCGCCAGGAAAACCTCCTCGGGCGCATCCAGCGCATGCGGTCGCACGCGCTCCTCGGCACGCCACCACTTGTCGAAGGCACGGGTCGAGGCCATGGCCGGCGGCACCCGCTCGAGGAAGAACCGCACCAGCGCGTCCTCGCCGGCCAGCAGGTCGCGCCGGCGCAGGCAGGACTCGACGCGCTCCAGGCGCGCGCGCGTCGCCGCATTGCGCTCGAGGAACGCAAACGGCAGGTGCGACGTGCGCCGAACCAGCGCTTCTTCCACGAACATGCGATGCGCCGCCTCTGGATCGACCGTCGCGAAGTTGACCCGGCGGCCGCTGCTGAGCACACGCCCGTACAGCGACACCGTCTCGCGCGCGAAGCTGATGCCGCGCGCCGCGTCCCACTCCGCGTCGGCGTAGGTACGCCTGACCAGGTGTGCCCCGGCCGACTCGATCCAGGACGGCTGCACCTGCGCCACCATGCGCGCGTACAACCGGTGCGTCTCCACCAGGCTCGCGGCCACGATCCAGTGCGGCGAGCGGCGCGCGAGCGGCGTGCCGGGTGCGATCACGAAGCGCGCATCCCGGGCGCCGAGGTAGGTGCGCGCCTCGTCCAGCACGCCGATGCCCCCGAGGAACCCGGTCAGCAACGCCTGGTGCAGCACCGTATTGGCCTGCGCCGCCGCCGGCTGCGTGACATTCACCAGGTTGCGGCACATGCCCGCGAGTTGCTCGCGCAGGTCGGCCCATTCGCGCAGCCGCAGGAACGACAGGAAATGGCCGCGGCACCAGTGCCGCAGCGGACGGTTGCCGCCGGCGGCCGGCTCGCGCGACGCCTGCCACAGGTTCAGCACCGTGACGAAGTCGGAGCGCTCGTCCGCAAACAGGGCATGCTTCTCGTCGGCCGCATCGGCCTTGTCGGTGGGCCGTTCACGCGGATCGGCGATGCTGAGGAACGAGACGATCGTCAGCGCCTCTTCCATGCAGCCGCTGCGCCCGGCCTCGACCAGCACCCGCGCGAGCCGCGGATCGACCGGCAATGCGGCCATCTGCCGGCCGAGGCGCGTGATCCGCCGTTCGCCATCCACGGCGCCGAGTTCCTGCAGCAGCCGGTAGCCGTCGTTCAGCAGCCTCGCGTCGGGCGCGTCCAGGAACGGAAAATCCTGCGGGCTGCCGAGCCCGAGCGAGGCCATCTGCAGCACCAGGCTGGCGAGGTTGGTGCGCAGGATCTCGGGCTCGGTGTAGCGCGGCCGCGCCAGGTAGTCCTCCTCCGCATACAGGCGTATGCAGATGCCCGGTCGCCTCGCGGCCGCAGCGGCCGCGGCGCTGGTCGGCGCTGGCCTGCGCGACCGGCTCGATCGGCAGGCGCTGGAACTTGGCGCGGGCGCTGTAGCGGCTGATGCGGGCCAGGCCGGCGTCGATCACGGCGCGCACGCCGGGAATCGTCAGCGAGGTCTCGGCGACGTTGGTGGCCAGCACCACCCGGCGCCGGTCATGCGGCGCGAAGATCCGGTCCTGCTCCGGCCCGGACAGGCGGCCGTACAGCGGCAGCACCTCCCAGTCGACGCGGCTGCGCGTCGAGCAGGTCGCGCGTCTCGAGGATCTGCTTCTCGCCCGGCAGGAACACCAGTGCATCGCCCTGGCGTGCCCGCGGATCGTCCTGCAGTTCGTCCAGCGCATCGCGCACCGCTTCCGGCAGCGGCGGCGACGACTCGTCCTCTTCCTGCAGCGGGCGGTAACGCACCTCCACCGGATAGGCCTGGCCCTCGACGTCGACGACGGGCGCGCCGCCGAAGAACTCGGCGAAGCGCTGCGTCTCGATCGTGGCCGAGGTCACGATCAGGCGCAGGTCGGGACGCCGCGGCAGCAACTGCCGGCAGACGCCGAGCAGGAAGTCGACGTTGAGGTTGCGCTCGTGCGCCTCGTCGATGATCAGCGTGTCGTAGCGCAGCAGCAGCGGGTCGCTCTCGAGTTCGCGCAGCAGCAGGCCGTCGGTCATCAGCTTGACCAGCGTGCGCGGACTGGTGCGGTCGACGAACCGCACCTGGTAACCGACCAGGTCGCCGGTGCCCGATGCCGAGTTCCTGGCTGATGCGGTTGGCGAGCGCCTGTGCCGCGATGCGGCGCGGCTGGGTGTGGCCGATGAGCCCGGCCGCGCCCGCGGCCGAGTTCCAGGCAGATCTTTGGCAGCTGCGTGCTCTTGCCGCTGCCGGTCGCGCCACTGACGATGACGACCGGGTTGGACTCGATGGCGCGGCGGATCTCCTCGCGCCGCAGGTGCACGGGCAGGCTGTCGTCGTAGCGGATGGCCGGCACGGACGCGCGCCGCGCGGCGACGAGCTCGACCGATGCGCTGACCTGGGCCTCGAGGCGCTCGATCTCGCGCGGATCCGCTGCGGCGGGCCGGCGCGACAGGCGATCGAGCACGGACTGCAGGCGGCGGCGGTCGCGCAGCATGCACCCGGGCAGCAGGGCACGCAGGGCCGCCAGGCGCGCGGCGGCAGGTGTGTGGTCGCTTGCCATCGCCGCGCTCAGCCGAGTTCGCGCTTGGCGCGACTCCACAGCGCTTCCAGTTCGGCCATGTCGACGTCGCGCGGCGTCAGTCCGCGGCCGGCGAGGTGCGCCTCCACCTGGCGGAAGCGGCGCTCGAACTTGGCATTGGCGGCACGCAGCGCCGCTTCCGCGTCGATGTCCAGGTGACGCGCCACCTGCGTCAGCGCAAACAGCAGGTCGCCGAGTTCCTCGCTGCGCGCGCGCCGTGATCGCCGCGCGCGAGCTCCGCCTGCAGCTCGTCCGTCTCCTCGCGCACCTTGTCGAGCACCGCCGCGGGATCGGGCCAGTCGAAGCCGACCCTGGCCGCCCGCGAGCCGAGCTTGGCGGCGCGCGTCAGCGCCGGCAGGCCGAGCCGTGACGCCGTCGAGCGCGCCGGTGCCCTGCCCGCGCGCCGCGCGTTCGGCGCGCTTGTGCTCGTCCCAGGCCTGCGCCTGCGCCGCCGCGTCCGCGATCTGCGCATCGCCGAACACGTGCGGATGCCGCCGCTCCAGCTTGTCGGCGATGCCGCCGGCGACGGCGGCGAAGTCGAACAGGCCGCGTTCCTCGGCGATGCGCGACTGGAACACGACCTGGAACAGCACGTCACCGAGTTCGTCGCGCACCGCATCGGGCTCGTCGCGGGCGATGGCATCGGCCAGCTCGTAGGCCTCCTCGATCGTGTGCGGCGCGATCGATGCCCAGTCCTGCTGCCGGTCCCAGGGGCAGCCGTCGCGCGGATCGCGCAGGCGCTCCATGATGCGCAACAGTCGTTCCAGCGGTCTCACGGCGCGTCCTGCAGCAGTCGTCCGAACGAGATCAGCATGCTCGCCGTGGCTCCCCAGATGTGCCGTCCCTGGTACGGGATCTCGTGGGTCAGCACCTCGACACCGGCGAAGCTGCGCGCGCGCGGCAGGTGGTTGCGCCGGATCGAGCACGAATTCGAGCGGCACCTCGAAGGCGTCCTCGACTTCCGTGCGATCGAGTTGCAGGTGAAGCCGGCGCGCACGAAGCCGACGACCGGCGTCACGCGAAAGCCCGAGATCACCAGGTGATCGCGCAGGTAGCCCGCGCGCTCCACGAACCCCGGCTCGAGCCCGATCTCCTCGCGGGCCTCGCGCAGCGCCGCTTCCCACGGGCATCGGCGTCGTGCGCCTCGATGCGGCCGCCGGGGAAACTGATCTGCCCGGCGTGGTTCTTCAGGTGCGAGGCGCGCAGGGTCAGCAGCACGTGCAGGCCGCTCGGGCCGCTCGACCAGCGGCACCAGCACGGCGGCACGCGCCAGGTTCGCCGGAAACAGGTGCCCGCAGCGCGTCGCGATCTGTTCGGCGGTGAACTGCGACGCGTACGGAAACTCGGGATCGCGCCCGGGCTCCGAATCGCGCAGCCGGCTCGCAATGCGATCACGCAGCGGCGCGGTGCGGCGCTGGTCACGACGCCGGCCAACTCAGCCTTCCCCGCCGGCTTGGCCACCCTGCTCGCCGCCGCGCGTCAGCCCGGCCGGGTCGAGCAGCCGCGCGAGCCGCTGCTGCGTCGAGACCGGTCATTTCCGCCGCGACCTCGAGCACCGGACGGCCTTCGGCATACGCGTTCTTGGCGATCGCCGCGGCCTTGTCGTAGCCGATCACCGGATTGAGCGCCGTCACCAGCATCGGGTTGCGGCTCAACGCGAGCGCCAGCTGCCGGTTATTCACCGCGAAACCCGCGATCGCGCTGCGGGCCAGCGCGCGCGACGCATTCGCCAGCAGCTCGATGCTCTGCAGCAGGTTGCAGGCGATGACCGGCAGCATGACGTTGAGCTGGAAGTTGCCCGACTGGCCGGCGATGCCGATCGTGACGTCGTTGCCCATCACCTGCGCGCACGACCATGGCGACGGCCTCCGGCGCCACGGGATTGACCTTGCCCGGCATGATGCTGCTGCCCGGCTGCAGCGCCGGCAGCGCGATCTCGGCCGAGCCCGGCCAGCGGACCGCTGTTCATCCAGCGCAGGTCGTTCGCGATCTTCATCAGCGCCACGGCCAGCGTGCGCAGGTGCCCGGACAGTTCGACCGCCGTGTCCTGCGAGCGCCAGCGCGGCGAAGAAATCGCGCGCGGGCCGCAGGTCGAGCCCGGTCTGCTGCGACAGCAGCGCCGCGACCCTGCCGGCGAACTGCGGATTGGCATTGATGCCGGTGCCGACGGCGGTGCCGCCCTGCGCCAGCGCGTGCAGGCGCGGCCGGCAGCCCTGCAGGCGCGTGACGGCGTCCTCGAGCTGCGTGCGCCACGCGCCCATCTCCTGGCCCAGCGTCACGCGGCATCGCATCCATGAGGTGCGTGCGGCCGGTCTTGACGGTGTCGCCGACGTCGGCCGCCTTGCGGCGCAATGGTCTCGATCAGTTCCTTCAGCGCGGGCAGCAGCGACTCCGACAGTGCGAGCGCGGCGCTCAGGTGAATCGACGGTGGGGATGACGTCGTTGCTGCTCTGGCCCGCGGTTGACGTCGTCGTTGGGATGCACCGGCATCGTCGGCGCCGCCGGCGTAACCGGTCGCCAGGCGCGCGATCACCTCGTTGGCATTCATGTTGCTGCTGGTGCCCGAGCCGGTCTGGAACACGTCGACCGGGAAATGCGCGTCGTGGCGGCCTTCCGCGACCTCGAGCGCCGCGCGCTGGATGGCGAAGGCGCGGACCCGGTCGAGGTCGCCGAGTTCGAGGTTGGCGCCCGCGGCGGCCCATTTGACCAGGCCGAGCGCGCGGATGAAGCCGCGCGGCATCGGCAGGCCGCTGATCGGGAAGTTCTGCACCGCGCGCTGGGTCTGGGCGCCCCAGAGCGCCTCGGCGGGCACTCGGACCTCGCCCATGCTGTCGCGTTCGACGCGGAAGTCGGTGTCGGCCATCGTGGGCTCCGGGAACCGCGCAGGCGCCGGGGCCGCGGCCGTGCGGTATCATGCGGGATCGTAACATCTCCCGGATTACCGCATGAGTCTCACCCCGCTGACCGCGCTCTCGCCCGTGGACGGCCGCTATGCCGCGCGCTGCGCCGACCTGCGGGAAATCTTCAGCGAACAGGGCCTGATCCGCGCCCGGGTCCGGGTCGAGATCGCCTGGCTGCATGCGCTGGCGGGCGAACGCCGGCATTGCCGAACTGCGCGGCCTCACGCGCCGCCGACCTCGCGCTGGCGCAGCAGGTGGCCGATGGCTTCAGCGCGGACGACGCGGCGGCGGTCAAGGCGTTCGAGCGCGAGACCAATCACGACGTCAAGGCGGTCGAGTACCTGGTCAAGCAGAAGCTCGGGCGCGCACGCCGCCTGGCAGTCGCGGCTCGAGTTCGTGCATTTCGCCTGCACCTCCGAGGACATCAACAACCTCGTCCTATGCGCTGATGTGCCGGAAGCACGTGCCCAGGTGCTGCTGCCGCACATCGACGCGCTGCTCGAACAGCCTGCGCTCGATGGCGCATGCCCACGCCGAGGACGCGATGATGTCGCGCACGCACGGCCAGGCCGCGACCCCGACCACGCTCGGCAAGGAAGTGGCGGTGTTCGCGCTACCGCCTGCGCCTGGCGCGCGATGCGTTTCGCGCGCCGTGCCGATCCGCGGCAAGATCAACGGCGCGGTCGGCAACTACAACGCCCACGTCGCGGCCTATCCGGACGTGGACTGGCCGCAGCTCGGGCAGCGGCTGGTCGAAGCGCTTCGGCCTGGAGTGGAATCCCTACACGACGCAGATCGAGCCGCACGACTGGACGGCCGAGTACTTCGACGCGCTCGCCCGCTGCAACTCGATCCTGACCGACCTGTGCCGCGACTTCTGGGGCTACGTGTCGCTGGGCTACTTCCGGCAGAAGGTCGTCGCGGGCGAAGTCGGCTCGTCGACGATGCCGCACAAGGTCAACCCGATCGACTTCGAGAATGCGCGAAGGCAACTTCGGCCTGGCCAATGCCCTGCTCCGGTTCCTGTCCGAGAAGCTGCCGATCTCGCGCTGGCAGCGCGACCTGACCGATTCCACCGTGCAGCGCAACATCGGCGTCGCGCTCGCCCACTCGGACATCGCCGTGCAATCGGTCTCGCGCGGACTCGCCCGCGTCGAAGTCGACCGCGCGCGAGCTTGCCGACGACCTCGCGGCCAACTGGGAGCTGCTCGCCGAACCGATCCAGACCGTGATGCGCCGCTACGCCGTGCCGGAGGCCTACGAACAGCTCAAGGCGCTGACCCGCGGCCGCCGCATCGACGCGGCGGCGATCGCGAGGTTCGTCGATGGCCTGCCGATTCCCGACGCGGAAAAGGCACGGCTCAAGGCGCTGACCCCCGCCAACTACATCGGCCTGGCGGCGCGGCTGGCGCGTGACGTCTGACCGCGGCGCCGTCCGCGTTTGACATAAACCACGAACCCGCGCCCGCGATGACCGCCCCCGACGACGCCGGCACCCGCACGTGCGCACTGCGACCTGGGCGCAGGACCGCGACGCAGATCCAGCGCGTCCGGCGTGCGGTTTTCATCGAGGAACAGCGCATTCGCGGAACGCGGACGAATGGGACGCGCTCGATCCCGTCGTCACGCACGTGCTGGCATTTGCGCACGGCGACTCCGGCAAAACGTGACGCGGTTGGCACGGGCCGCCTCGAACCCACCGGTAAGATTGGCCGCGTCGCAGTACTGCCGCAGTACCGCGGCACCGGCACCGGCGTCGCGATGATGCAGCGCCTGATGGATCTCGCCGCAGAGCGTGGATTCACCGAGGTCTACCTGAATGCACAGGTGACCGCCGCCGGATTCTACGAGCGGCTGGGTTTCCGGGCTGACGGCCCGGAATTTGACGAAGTCGGAATACCGCACCAGCGCATGCGCCGGTCGGTCGGGAAGCGGGATGGAACACCGGTTGGACCTCACGGGGACGCGCAGCATCCTGTCGAACCTGGATGAATACCGGGCCGCCGTCGCTGAGATCGCGACGCGCGCCAACCGCACCCTTTCGATCTACACGCCCGACCTCGAACCGCACATCTACGATCACGACCTGTTCCTCGAGCCGGTCAAGCGGCTGGTCCTCGCCCGCAGCCATGCGCGCCTGCGCGTGCTGATCTCGAATCCGGGACGCGTCTCGCGCGAAGGCAACCGCTTCATGATGATGGCGCGCCGGCTCACCAGCTACATCGACCTGCGCAACGTCGAGCCCGGAGTATCCGCACCAACCCCTGCTCGTTCATCGTCGCCGACGACAAGGCGATCGTGTACCGGCAGCAGTCCTCGACCTGGGAAGGCATCGTCGACTTCAACGACGTCGCCACCGTCAAGCGCCACCTGGCCTACTTCGACGAGGTCTGGGCCGGCAGCCTGATCCAGCCGGAACTGCGCGCGATGGCGGTCGACTTCTAGCTCGAGTCACGCGCGTGCCAGGCCCTGCTGCCCTGCCAGATCGCCGTGATGGCACCGTCGACACCGCTATAATGCAGCCCATGGTCTGGAAACCCGACGTCACCGTGGCCGCCGTCGTCGAGCGCGACGGGCATTTCCTGTTCGTCGAAGAACGTGCCAGCGGCCGCGTCGTGCTGAACCAGCCCGCCGGGTCACCTCGAGCACGGCGAGACCCTGCAGCACGCCGTCGCGCGCGAGACGCTGGAGGAGACCGGCTGGACTTTCGTGCCGCGCGAGATCGTCGGCGTCTACCTGTGGCAGTCGACGCACACGGCCAGGACGTTCCTGCGCATCGCGTTCTGCGGCAGCCTCGGCGGGCACGACCCGACCCGGCCGCTGGACCAGGGCATCCTGCGCACCCGCTGGCTCGACCGCGACCAGATGCTGGCATTGCAGGGCCGCCATCGCAGCCCGCTCGTGGTGCGCTGCGTCGACGACTACCTGGCCGGCGCGCGTTACCCGCTCGAACTCGTCACGCACCTGCTGCGCGACGAGCACGCCTAGCCCTCCCTGCTGCGTCCGTCGCCGCCAGCGGCTGATCCGCCCCTTTTTGCCCGCGGGCGCAGCCGCGCCCGCCGCCGGCCTGTAAAATCGGGCGATGTCCGCGTCCCGCGTCATCCTGGCCCTGTCGGGCGGCGTCGATTCCGCCGTTGCCGCCGTGCTGCTGCAGCGCGCCGGGCACGACGTGCATGCGCTCTTCATGCGCAACTGGGACGAGGACGAGGACGGCTACTGCACGGCCGCCGGCGACCTGCAGGACGCGCGCAGGGTCTGCGACGAACTCGGCATCCCGCTGCACACGGTGAGCTTTCGCCGCGGAATACCGCGAGCGCGTGTTCCGGCATTTTCTCGACGAGCTCGCCGCCGGCCGCACGCCCAATCCCGACGTCGCGTGCAACCGCGAGATCAAGTTCGGCGTCTGCTTCGAGCACGCGCAGCGACTCGGGGCCGACTTGTTCGCGACCGGCCACTACGCGCGCGTCGGTCGGCGGCCGGCTGCTGCGCGGCAATGACGCCGGCAAGGACCAGTCCTATTTCCTGCACACGGTGCCGGGCCCGATGCTGGCGCGGACTCTTTTCCCGATCGGCGAGCTGCCCAAGTCCGAGGTACGACGCATCGCGCACGCCCATGCGCTGCCGGTGCACGACAAGCGCGACAGCACCGGCATCTGCTTCATCGGCGAACGGCCGTTTGCCGAGTTCCTGCAGCATTACCTGCCGGCGTCGCCCGGGCCGATCGAGACCGCCGAGGGCCGTCGCCTCGGCACGCATCGCGGGCTCATGTACTACACGCTCGGCCAGCGCCAGGGGCTCGAGGTCGGGGGCGTGCGCGGCGCCGCCGAGAAGCCCTGGTATGTCGCCGCGGAAGCGGCTCGGCGGACAACACGCTCGTCGTCGTGCAGCAGCACGATCACCCGCTGCTGCTGAGCGACCGGATCTCGACCGAACCGGCGCAGTGGATTGCGGGCCAGCCGCCGTCCGCGCATGTTCCGTGCACGGTCAAGACCCGTTACCGCCAGGCGGACCAGCCCTGCGAAGTGGCGGTGCAGCCGGATGGCCGCTGCACCGTCATCACCGACACGCTGCAGCGAGCCGTGACACCCGGCCAGTCGGCGGTGTTCTACCTGGGCGACGAATGCCTGGGCGGTGCGGTGATCGCCGCCGCTGATCGGGCTACGCCCAAAGTCGAATCACCGCGCACGGCTTCCGGTTTATAATTCCGCGGTTTAGTCGCGCCCAGCGCTCCCCGGAGGATCCATGAGAGACAGCTTCAAGGCCCGCACGACGCTCGCGGTCGGCCCCCAGTCGTATGAAATCTTCAGCCTGCCGGCGCTCAAGGGCCATGACCTGTCCCGCCTGCCCTTCTCGCTCAAGATCCTGCTCGAGAACCTGCTGCGGTTCGAGGACGGCGTGAATGTGACGCGCGAGGACATCGAGGCGCTGCTGCAGTGGGATCCGAAGGCGGCGCCCAGCCACGAGATCGCGTTCACGCCGGCGCGCGTGATCATGCAGGACTTCACCGGCGTGCCCGCCATCGTCGACCTGGCCGCCATGCGCGAGGCCATGGTCCGCCTGGGCGGCAACCCGCAGGAGATCAACCCGCTGGCCCCGGCCGAGCTGGTCATCGACCACTCGGTGCAGGTCGACGAGTACGGCACGGCCGACTCGGCCCGCAAGAACAGCACGATCGAGTTCGCGCGCAACGGCGAGCGCTATTCGTTCCTGCGCTGGGGCCAGACCGCGTTCCGCAACTTCAAGGTCGTGCCGCCGAGCACCGGCATCGTGCACCAGGTCAACGTCGAGCACCTCGCCCGCGTCGTGTTCGCCGAGGACAAGGACGGCGTGAAGCGCGCCTTCCCCGACACGCTGGTCGGCACCGACTCGCACACGACGATGGTCAACGGCCTCGGCGTGCTGGGCTGGGGCGTGGGCGGCATCGAGGCCGAGGCCGCGATGCTCGGCCAGCCGGTCACCATGCTGATCCCGCAGGTCATCGGCTTCCGGCTCAAGGGCGCGCTGCCCGCGGGCGCCACCGCCACCGACCTCGTGCTGACCGTCACCGAGATGCTGCGCAAGAAGGGCGTGGTCGACAAGTTCGTCGAGTTCTTCGGCGACGGCCTCGCCCAGCTGCCGCTCGCCGACCGCGCGACCATCGCCAACATGGCGCCGGAATTCGGCAGCACCTGCGGCATCTTCCCGATCGACGAAGAGACCATCCGCTACCTCGAGCTCACCGGCCGTCCCGGCCGAGCAGATCGCGCTGGTCGAGGCCTATGCGAAGGCACAGGGCCTCTGGCGCACCAACGGCATGCCGGAAGCGCAGTACACCGACATCCTCGAACTCGACCTCGCGACCGTCGAGCCGAGCCTGGCCGGCCCGAAGCGGCCGCAGGACCGCGTGCCGCTGCGCGTCGCCAAGGAGACCTATCGCAAGCACCTCGGCCCGATGGTGGCCGAGCGCGCGACCAAGAACCCTGCGGCAACGGGCAAGGCGTCGGTCACGAGCGGCGGCAAGACGTTCGACGTCGTCGACGGCGCCGTGCTGATCGCCGCGATCACCAGCTGCACCAACACCTCGAATCCCTACGTGCTGATGGCCGCCGGCCTGCTCGCCCGCAATGCGCGCAGGCACGGCCTGGTGTCGAAGCCCTGGGTCAAGACCAGCCTCGCGCCGGGCTCGCGCGTGGTCACCGATTACCTGCAGAAGGCCGGCCTGCTGGCCGACCTCGAGGCAGTGGGCTTCTACGTCGTGGGCTACGGCTGCACCACCTGCATCGGCAATTCCGGCCCGCTGCGCCCCGAGATCTCCGAGGGCGTGCGCAGTGGCGACGTGGTCGCCACCTCGGTGCTGTCCGGCAACCGCAACTTCGAGGGCCGCGTGCACGCCGAGGTGAAGATGAACTTCCTCGCCTCGCCGCCGCTGGTCGTCGCGTACGCGCTCGCGGGGACGATGGACATCGACATGAACAACGAGCCGATCGCGACCGGCAGCGACGGCAAGCCGGTCTACCTGAAGGACATCTGGCCATCGGCGCACGAAGTGGCGGCCACGGTGGGCGCGGCGGTCGACTCGGCCATGTTCAAGAAGAGCTATGCCAGCGTGTTCACGGGCGACGAGCAGTGGCAGGCCATCGACGTGCCGCAGGACGAGGTCTATCGCTGGGAGCCGACCTCGACCTACGTCCGCAACCCGCCGTACTTCCAGGGCATGACCATGACGCCCGGCAGCGTCGCGGACATCCGCGGCGCCCGCGCGCTGGCCGTGCTCGGCGACTCCGTCACCACCGACCACATCTCGCCGGCCGGCAACATCGCCAAGTCCAGCCCCGCCGCCAAGTACCTGATGGCCCAGGGCGTGCAGCCGGTGGACTTCAACCAGTACGGCGCGCGGCGCGGCAATCACGAGGTGATGATGCGCGGCACGTTCGCCAACATCCGCCTGCGCAACCTGCTGCTGCCCGGCACCGAAGGCGGCGTGACGCTGCACGTGCCGTCGGGCGAGCAGATGTCGATCTTCGATGCCGCGACCCGCTACAAGGCCGAGGGCACGCCGCTGGTCGTGCTGGCCGGCAAGGAGTACGGCACCGGCTCATCGCGTGACTGGGCCGCCAAGGGCACGATGCTGCTCGGCGTGCGCGCCGTGATCGCCGAGAGTTTCGAGCGCATCCACCGCTCCAACCTGATCGGCATGGGCGTGCTGCCGCTGCAGTTCAAGGACGGCGAGAACGCGCAGTCACTCGGGCTGACGCGGCAAGGAAAGCTTCGAGATCATCGGCCTGAACGGCGGCGCGGCCAGGATGGTCAGCGTGGTCGCGACACCGGCCACCGGCACGCCGTTCAAGTTCGAGGCGCGCGTGCGCATCGACACGCCCAAGGAGCGCGAGTACTTCCAGCACGGCGGCATCCTGCAGTACGTGATCCGCCAGCTGGCGTCGCAGAGCAAGGCCGCCTGAGCGACACGGCGCAGCCGGGCATGGGGGTCGCGCGGACTCAGTTCCGCACGACCCTCGAGCGCCCGCTTCTGCCGCGCCGCTGGCTTACTTGGCAGTCGCGCACGAAGGTGAGCTTGAGCCGCACGCTCGTACTGCGACGATCTTGCCGGAATCGACCACGACTTCGCTGATCGGCCACCCGGCGCCGGTAATGCCGCGGATGGTCTTGCTCGCCCGCTTGATGCCGCTGGCGACGTGCGTCGTGCGAAGCCCGTCCTGGACGTCGAGGTCTATTTCGGTGATCTTGGCGATCGGACATGCGGTGCGCCTTGGTCTGCGCTCAGGGCTTGAGCAACAACAGCACGCCCAGCACCAGCAGGCCGACGAACAGCGTCTCGCCGACGATGATCGCCACCGGTCGCCAGCCGACGCGGGCCAGGTCGCCGAGCGAGGTGCGGGTGCCGAGCGCGGCGATCGCCAGCACCAGGCACCAGCGTGACGCCTCCTGCAGCACGGTGGCGACGGCGACCGGCAGCCCGCCAAGCGAGTTCACCACCACGAGCGTGGCAAAGCCCACCAGGAACAGCGGCAGCAGTGGCGGCCGGCGCCCGTCGGCTGCCGCGGCGCCCGAGCGCTGCAGCAGGAACGAAATCACCAGCACCACCGGCAGCAGCAGCGCGACCCGGAACAGCTTGACGATCGTCGCCGTGTCGCCGGCCTCGTTCGACACGCTGTAGCCCGCGCCGACCACCTGCGCGACGTCGTGGATCGTGGCACCCAGGAAGATGCCCGTCGTGTGCGGGTCGAAGCCGACGGCGGCGGCCAGCACCGGATAGACCACCATCGCGATGGTCGACAGCGTCGTGACGGCCACGACGGTCATGATCGTGTCACGCTCGTGTTCGGGCGTCCGCGGCAGGACCGAGGCGATCGCCAGCGCCGCGGAGGCGCCGCAGATCGCGACCGAGCCGCCGGTGAGCACGCCGAAACGGCGCGACAGCCCGGCGCTGCGCGCGAGCACGATGCCGCACAGGATCGTCAGCACCACCGCCATCGCCGTCAGCAGCAGCGCGCTGCCGCCGAGCGACTGGACCTGCGCAAACGTGATGCGCGCGCCCAGCAGCGCGACGCCGACGCGCAGGATGTCGCGCGAGGCGAAATCGAGCCCGGGCTGGCAGCGGGCGTCCTGCGACAGGAAGTTCACGGCGATGCCGAGCAGCAGCGCGAACAGCATGACCGGCGTGGCGTAATGCTCGGCCAGCCACGAGGCGGCCAGGGCCACCAGCCCGGCAATGACCAGGCCGGGACCCAGGCTCCGGAAATCCGGCATGCGGTTGCTGACGAATGAAACGGCGCGTCTCCCGGTAATGGACGCATGTTAAAACGCGCCAGACCGAACCGCGCAGCCATTCCGAGGTCTCAAGCGCATGCGCCCGACTCGCCCCGCCTCGCTGCCCCTGCCCTCCGAGATCACTCCGCCGGAACGCTACTGGAACCGCCGCGAAGTCGTCGCGGGCCTGGCAGCCGCCGGACTGGTCGGCGCGGGCGTGCCACGGACGGCCGGTCGCGGCCCCGCTCAAGTACCAGCGCAATGCCCGCCTGAGCCTGAAAGAGGCACCAAATTCCTTTGAAGATATAACGACTTACAACAACTTTTACGAATTTGGTACAGGTAAGTCCGACCCCGCCGAGCGCTCCGGCAAATTCCGCCCGCAGCCCTGGTCGGTGGTGATCGCTGGCGAATGTGGCAAGCCGGGCACCTACACGCTGGAGGACATCCTCAAGCCGCACGCACTGGAAGAACGCGTGTACCGGATGCGCTGCGTCGAGGCCTGGTCGATGGTCATTCCGTGGGTCGGCTTCCCGCTGGGGGACCTGCTGCGACGTTTCGAGCCCAGTTCGAAGGCCCGCTACGTGGCGTTCAAGACCGTGCTGCGCCCCGCGCGAGATGCCCGGCCAGCGCTTCCCGGTGATCGACTGGCCCTACGTCGAGGGCCTGCGCATCGACGAAGCCATGCATCCGCTGACGCTGCTGGCCGTGGGCCTGTACGGCCAGGCGCTGCCCAACCAGAACGGCGCCCCGCTGCGACTGGTCGTGCCATGGAAGTACGGCTTCAAGGGCATCAAGTCGATCGTCGAGATCCGCTTCACCGAGAAGATGCCGCCGACCTCGTGGAACCTGCTCGCACCGCGGGAGTACGGCTTCTTTGCCAACGTCAATCCGGCGGTCGATCATCCGCGCTGGAGCCAGGCACAGGAGCGGCGCATCGGCGCAAGCCTGTTCGCGTCGAAGCAGCCCACGCTGCCTTTCAACGGCTACGCCGACCAGGTCGCATCGCTGTACAAGGGCCTCGACCTGCGCAAGTACTACTGAGGCCGGCCGTTGACTGCGACCACCTCCCCGGCGTCCCGGCGGTTCCGGGCCGACAAGCCGCTCGTGTTCCTGTTGTGCCTGCTGCCACTGGCCTGGCTCACGCTGCGCGCGTTCAATGCCGCCGGGCTCTCACTCGGACCCAACCCGGTCGAGGCGCTGCTGCATGCGCTGGGACTCTGGGGGCTGCGCCTGCTGCTGCTGACCCTGTGCGTGCGGCCGGCAGCGGTGCTGCTGCGCCAGCCGCGACTCATGCGCCTGCGGCGGATGCTCGGGCTGTTCGCGTTCAGCTACCTGCTGCTGCACTTCCTGACGTGGCTGGTGCTCGACCGGGGCCTCGACTGGAGCGGCATCGTCGCCGACATCGCCAAGCGGCCGTTCGTTACCGTGGGCTTCGCGGCGCTGGTCCTGCTGCTGCCGCTCGCCGTCACCTCGACTGACCGCTGGATGCGCCGCCTCGGCCGTCGCTGGCACTCGCTGCACCGGCTGGTCTACGTCTCGGCCGCGCTCGGCGCGCTGCATTTCCTGTGGCTGGTCAAGGCGGACTGGCGCGAACCGGCCTTGTACATCGCCATCTACGTGGCGTTGATGGCCTGGCGCTGGCGCAAGCGACCAGGCGCGCGGACGACAGCGTCGCCCGCCCGGCCGAGCGCCTGAACGACCCTGGACTCTGCGGTCAGAAGCTGAGCATCACGTCGGTCGAGAATACCCAGCCATTGCCGCCGACGGCGAACGGCGTTGCGGAGTTACCTACGGGTGACTGGTCGAGGTACAGGAACTGGGTATTGAACCTCAACTCCCGACGCTTAAAGGGAAACCAGTTCGCGCCAATGCTCACGTCCCAGGGATCACCGTACTGGCCATTGATCTTCGAGCCGGCGACGTAGGCCTGCAGCGTCTGCGGCACCAGCATCGCCGAACCCTGCAGCTGGAAACCGTCATCGACGAAGCTGTCGCGGGGCACCGGCCCTGTGGCCCTGAAATCGTCGAGCGTGCGCCAGTAGTACTCCGCGTCCAGCGAGAATCCGCGGTACTTGAAGCCGGCATTGACGGCCGCCATCTGGTAGGTGGCCTTCTGGATCTGCGTGCCGGTGCCGAACGGATCGGCCTGGAAGATCAAGGTGCCGTCCGACAGACGGATCTGACTGTTCCAGAAGTCATCCACCCCCGGCTGGCTCTGGGCGTCTTCGCGGCTGTGCGTGAAGTTGGCGCCCACCAGCGTGGCGAACTCCGTGTGATGCTCGAAGTCGCCAAACCCTTCGCCGGGACCGTACTCGCCCGTGGTCGGCATCCACCAGACTGCGCCGGAATAGGCGTTCAGGCCGCTGTCGAGCTTGCCGGCGTCCACGCCCAGCTGGCTCAGGTTGTTGCCGACCATGACCCGGTACCTGACGCCGTCGGCGACCTCACCCCAGGCCCAGACGCCGGTGGTGTAGGAGGCACGGAAGAATTCATCGGCGACCGTCCGATGATCCACCTTGAGCCAGTTGGGAAAGGTGTAGTTCGTGGTCCGGGTGCTGGGCAGGCCGCCAATGCCACCCGCCAGGCTGAAGGCATCGTTGAAGCGGTAGCTGAGGTTTCCGGCCACGACCACCTGCGCGCCCTGCCCCTGGCTGGTGTTGGAGGTCCAGGTGTAGAACTGGTAGCGGAAATTGGGATCGAACAGCCAGCCCTTGAAGAACAACATGACTTTCTGCAGCTGCAGGTCTTCCCGGATGTCGATGTCCTTGGTCCGGCCGAAGGCGTCCGTGTAGCTGTCGTCGAGCATCCGCTGGTTGAGGTAGCGCAGGTAGGTGAACGCGCTGAAGTCCACCTCGCCCTGGCTCGTCCTGGCCAGCACCAGGCCCTTGCCACCCTCGTAGGTGCCCCAGGCCGATTCGCGCGGGACCGGATCAGCCACCGGCGCGGCGGCCTCGCCCGCTGCAACGGCCGCATCCTCTGCGATCACCGACTGTGCTGTCGCGTCGCCTGCCGCAGGCGCCGCCTGGACAGGGGTCGGCACGACGGATGCAGTCGCGTCACCCGCACCGGCGTTCGGTGCCATGACCTGCGACTCCAGCTGGCGAATGCGTGCATCGCGCTCGGCCAGCTGCCGCTCGAGCTGGTTCTGGCGCTGCTCCAGGGCCTCGAGCCGGGCCTCGACCGAGGTCGGCGCCGCGTACGACAACAAAGGCGACAACGCGAGCGCGGCCGCCACTGCGATCCTGATCTGGTACATGCGCGTTCGATCCTTGTTCGTCATTTGACGTTGGCCGCTTCCCACGCGCGGACCCTGGTCCGCGCGCCATCGAAGAGGCGCTCGTAGGTGCCCAGCCGGACCTTGCGGCTGGCCTCGGGCGTCAGCTTTGCCCAGATCGGGCTCCACATGTCGTACACGCGCATCTGCGTCGCCTGGTCGTTCGGCGCGACATTGTCGGTGCCGAACAGGAAGCGATCAGGATAGGTGTTCAGCAACTGCGCCAGCCGGTCGATGGCTGCCTGCGACGACACGGCGTACTTC
>CAVUVH010000027.1:0-17724 GCA_963744735.1 uncultured Gammaproteobacteria bacterium | reverse complement strand
GGCCTGTGCCAAGCCAACGGTGCCGGCCAGAGCCAGTGTGATCACCAGCGCCAGTGACTTGGTTTCCATGCTGAATCCTCGCTGAATCTGTTGGTACTACTGTTGCTCGTCCGCCGTCCAGTCCTGCGCCGTGCCGGCTTCTGCTGGATGCTGAGCGGCACGGAGAACGTGAAGAACACCGCGTCACCCTCGACCCGGTTCTTGGCGTCGAACTCGTGGTACCAGCGCAGGTCGAGCGTCACCGGATGCGTCTTGCTCTGCGTGAACTGATAGGACAACTCCGGCCCGATGCCGAAGACACGACCCTTGAAGTCACCGAGGATGGCCGGGCCGCCCTCGTCGGCGGTCAACTGCTCGTTCCAGTAGCCGACGATGCCCAGCGAGAAGTGATTTGGCAGGTACTGCTTGCCCGCAAGCTCGAGGTGCATCTCGTGGCCGGAGTCGTAGTCCGTGTCGTCATTTTCGCCGTTGAACGTGAAGCCGAGGACGGCCGAGAACTCGCGGCCGCCCTTGAAATTTGCCATCGTGTAGGCGCCGCCGAGGTCGAGCGCCCAGCGATTCTTGCCCATGTTGGCGAGGCGGCCGACCTCGTAATCACCAATGGGCACGAACACCGTCGAGTACGTGCTCCAGGCCCGGAACTTGTCGCCGTCACGATGCTTCCAGCCGAGCACGGCACTCAACGCCGCGTCGCCGAGCGCAGTCAACTCGTCGATTGCTCGACCTTGAACGGCGCAACCGGAACGACCACGTTGCCGCCGACCTCGAGATTGCCATACGGCAGCACGCCGCTGAATGCCAGCCGGCCACCCGCCAGGTTCGCGTCCGTGACCCAGGTAACCTGGGCGATGTTGGTCAGCGCCTCGGCGGAGATTTCACCTACGAGAAAGTCGCTGATCGGCGTCAGCTCGCTGCGACCGGCGTCGTAGTAGTACACGTTGTTGGTTAGGTAGACGCCGGGCTTCGGCACGAACGCCGCCAATGGCCCGCGCATGCCGAGCAGGTAGTTGCTGCCGCCGCCTTCGACGGCCTGGGCGCCGCACGACACCAGGGCCAGGCCCAGCATTAGAGCTGAGGCGCCGGTCTTGGATTGACTGGTCACGCGTGGCATCAATGGGCTCCCTGCGCTATCTGTTGGATCATGCTCAAGAAGCCGAAGGTCGCGACTTGCTCCTCCGGCGCATAGGCCCGCAGCGTCTGGTCGTGCTCGCCGAGCACCTGCAGCACCCGCCCCTCCGGCCACCTGTATTTCAAGATTGCCGAGCGGTTCGCGCCGAATGTGCGTGTCGTGAACCGCTTCACACCGGGACTGTAAAGACTGATATTGGCGTAACGGCCATCGCTGCCAGCGATGAAGGGGATACCGGAGAGATCACTGTCGACCGCAATCGCGCGTGCAGACCCTGCAATCGCGACGCTGGGACAGCGATTGAACTGAGCGCATTCTTCGAGTCCCCGTCACGCGCTCCGATCACTGTCTTTCCTCGTGGCAAAGATTTCGCGGACTCAGTCGCCTGCCGAAACCCGTGACCCGCAAGGCTAATCATCCGCCCAGCCACATGAAACCGTAATTTATTCGATGGAGCGATACGCTTTTTTATCAGTGGCTTTTTTCCGCCACACAATGTTTGTCGCACGCCGCTATTTTCGAGTTCGCCGCCATTTCAAAGTGCAATACTTGGCGCTTATCATCATTGCTGCATGCACGCGTCACGTCGCGGGCGCACTCTCGTTACGTCGAGGACAGGATGTTTGATGGTGCTTTGAAGAACTCCTGGCTCCAGCGCGCCCGTGCCGACAGCACGGGCGACTCGAGCAACGATGTCGGGTCGAGGACTTCCGCACCGGCATTCACTGTCGAGTCCCGCGATGGCTGGGACCCGTGGGAGGTCTGGTTGCGCCACATCGATCAACCTCGGCGGCATCTCACTGGACGGCACCCGAAGATCCCCCTCTGAACATCGGCGCTCGTGCCAGTGGCGCGGTCAGCGGCAACGACAGGACTGCGACGGACACGAAGACACAATTTTCCTTTCCGCAGGCCAGCGCCTGGATCAATCGATATTCCCACCCCCCATCGATCTCCAGGCGTTGGCCCTGCGGTTCCTGACCTGCAGGAACTCGGCGCGTGACGATTCGCCGGACTGACTGCGGTCCCGCGGACTGATCGCAGCGCCGAGGCCCGCTCAGGGGAACGGGGCCGGCGGGAGCAATCCCGCCGGCCTTACTTTTCAGCCCTCAATAGGCGGTCAGCGCCTGCCCGCTCCGCGGCGTTACACTCGCGCCGCCCGGCCCTGCCAGCGTGATCGGGACCGACTCGCTGCGCAGGCCTACATTGCGCAGCACGACGAAATGCAGGTGCGGCCCGCTCGAGAAGCCTGTGTTTCCTGAGTTGGCGATGTATTCCCCGCGCGCGACCCGCTGGCCGACCTGCACCCGGACGGTGTCGAGCTGCAGGTGAGCGTAGATCGCGTAGGTGCCATCGTCATGCATGATCTGCACGAAATTGGCTTCGTCCAGATTCTGCGGGCTGAGGCCGCTGCGGAAATGCCGCGCCGCCACGTTGATGACCGTGCCTGCGCGCGCAGCGTGCACGGCGGTACCGACGGGCATGTCGATGTCGATGGCATTTCGGCTCGATGGACCGACGTGCGTAATGGCATCTGGCGGCGCCTGCGTGACCATGAAGCGCCGCGCGGCGGCAAACGGCGCGCGGTATGGCTGCGACGGCCGGTGCTGCGCGCCGGGTTCGCCGACGAAATAGCCGTACTCGAAGCGGATCGTCGACGGTCCGTCGGCCGCCTCGAGCTCGAGCAGCACCCGCTCCGACTTCGCCGGCACGACCGCGTGCCCGGTGCGCTCCCCGGTCGGTGTCGCTGCCTTCACGGCAAACTCGACGGTGCAGGCACAGCCATTGACCGCGACCAGTGCGACGCCACCATCGATGGAGCGGGCCTGCACGCTCATCTGCGGGGCGCCCGCGCTGCCGCTGCGCGCCGTGCCGCCCGTCGCCGCCTGCCCCTGCAGCGGCGGTCGGTCGGTGTAGACCCACTGGCCGTTCGGGTCCTGGTAGCGGTAAGTCGCGGCGGTCGTTGCCACGGGCGCGAGCACCGCGCCGCTGACCAGCACGATCACGATCATCCGGGCCCGGTGCGGATTCCAGCCGCTGCGCATGCCAGGAGACTAGCGCAAGCACCCGGGGCGAGCCGAGGCGCAACTCGCGAAAAGGTGAAGAAAGTCCGTCACGGCACGGCCAGCAACCGGTCGCGCAGGGCCCGCAGCAGGGCTCCGTCGCGTGACTCGTCGAACCGCGGCGCGGCGTTCCAGTCGTAGGCCCACGGATGGGCCTGGAACAGGTGGGGCGGCTCGTCCGCGTAGCGCGGCAGCACGTGCGCATGCAGCGCCGGCTCGACGTTGCCGAACAGCGCGTAGTTGACGCGCACCGGGCGCAGCTCCTCGTACACCGCCTGCCCGAGCCGGGCCATGTCGGCCAGGAACGCCTGCTGCGCCGGCAGCGCCAGCGCCTGCAGGTGCGGCACGACCGGGTCCGGCAGCAGCAGGCAATAGCCGCGCAGGACCTGCGGATCGCCGAGCACGGCCCAGCCGGAGCCCAGGCGCGCAACGCAGGTGGGGTCCGTGCCCGCGCGGCACGCCGCCACTCGCCGGTGGATGGCAGTCTCGTTCATGTCATTTCCGGAACATGAAATACACCGCGCCCAGCATGCAGAGCGAGGCCCAGAGGTAATCGAGCTTCAGCGGCTGGCGCATGTAGAGCAGCATGAACGGCACGAACACCGACAGCGCGATCACTTCCTGCATGATCTTCAGCTGCGGCAGGGTCATCACCGTGTGGCCGATGCGGTTGGCCGGCACCTGCAGCAGGTACTCGAACAGCGCGATGCCCCAGCTACCAGCGCAGCGACATACCAGGCGCGGCCATCAGGTTCTTGAGGTGCGCGTACCAGGCGAAGGTCATGAACACGTTGGATGCCGTGAGCAGCAGGATCGTGGTGGGCACCGCGGGCAGCGCGTTCATCGGCGGGCTCAGGCAAAGGGCGCCGGCAGCCGCACGCCCAGCGCCTGCAGCTGCGCGCGGGTGTGCGCCGCGTCCGTGTGATGGATGGCATGCCAGCCGCAGGCGCGCGCGCCGGCCACGTTGGCCGCCAGGTCGTCGAGGAATACCGTCGCCGCGGGGTCGAGGTCGAACATCGCCTCGGCCTTGCGGTAGATGTCCGCGTGCGGCTTGACGGCGCGAACCCGGAACGAGGCGCAGGCGCCGTGCGCGAGCGAGTCGACACCGTACAGCGAATCGAGGTGCGCCCAGTGCAGGTCGCCGATGTTCGACAGCAGGTACACGCGATAGCCCGACATCAGGCCGGACGCCAGCTCGAACATCTCGTCCCAGCGCTCGAACATCGACAGCCAGCGCGTGCGCAGTTCCGCCGGGTCGAGCGGGCGTGATGCCGTGGCGGCGATCCGCTGCAGCAGGACCTCGCCATCGAGGTCGCCGCGTTCGTGACCTTCCAGGTCGATGGCCTTGAGCCAGCCCTGCAGGTCGGAGAGGTCGACCCCCGCGCCGGCGAGGTAGCCGATGAACGGCTGGTAATGCAGCTTCACCAGCACGTTGCCGACGTCGAACACGACGTTGCGGATCATGGCGCGGTCGCCTCCAGCGCGTGGCTGGCCGGCGCGGCGCGGCCTTGTGCGGCGCGTGCGGATGCCAGCCGAGCGTCAGCAGCATCACCATGAATCCCAAGGACGTAGGCCAGCATGACGTGCCAGCCACCGCGCAGCCATGCGCCCACGGAACGCGCCTCCGGATACAGGTTGGTGATGGCGACGCCGGCGGAGGAGCCGAACCAGATCATCGAGCCACCGAAGCCGACCGCATAGGCCAGCATGCCCCAGTCATAGCCGCCCTGCTCCAGCGCCAGCTTGGTCAGCGGGATGTTGTCGAACACGGCCGAGACGAAGCCCAGCCCGAGCGTGGTGGTCCAGGCCGCCACCGGCAGGCGCTCGACCGGCATCATCGAGGCCGCGAGCACCAGCGACAGCAGGAACACAGTGCCCCTGAGCGTGGCCGGCAGCACCGACCAGTCGGGTCGGCGCCAGGCAGCGGTCGCCAGGATCGCGACCCAGACCGCGGCGCCGAGGAACGGGAAGCGGTCGGCGTACGCCGGGAACCGCAGGTTGGTCAGCACGTTTACCGCTGATCGCCGACAGCAGGATCAGCCCGACCACCGCCGACCCGGCCCCAGTCGATGCGGACCTGCCGGTTGCCGCTGCGGACGATCGGCGAATGGCGGTGCTGCTGCAGCGCCGCCGGAATGCCGCACACGACCAGCGCGACGCCGGCCGCCACGTAGGCATGCACGACGTCGAGCGGACTCACGCCGTCGATCCACATCATGGTCGTGGTCGTGTCGCCGACGACGCTGCCCGACCCGCCCGCATTCGATGCGGCCACGATTGCCGCGATGTAACCGATGTGCACCTTGTGCCGGAACACGGTGGCGGCCACCGTGCCGCCGATCAGGGCGGCGGCGATGTTGTCGAGAAAGCTCGACAGCACGAACACCATCACCAGCAGCAGGAACGCGCCTTTCCAGTCGTCGGGCAGGTAGTCCGGCAGCCGCGCCGGCACGTGGCTCGATTCGAAGTGCCGCGACAGCAGCGCAAACCCGAGCAGCAGGCCGCACAGGTTGGCCAGCACCACCCATTCCGAATGCAGGTGGCCGGCGAGCCCGCCCAGGCCTGCACCGCCGTGGAAGCCGGTGAACGCCAGCTTGTACAGCACGATGGCCAGCAGACCGGAGATCGCCACTTCGAGCGTGCGCTGGTGGAACAGTGCGACGCCGAGCAGTGTCAGCGCGAACAGCAGGAACTCGAACGGGATGCCGAAAGGCTGGAACCCGGACGCGGCGACTGCCGTCACGCGCCCGCCTCCGGCACGTCGATGCGCTCGAGTTCGCGCCTGCCGTCCAGGCCGGTGACGAGCCGCAGCACGAAGTCGAAGCGATCGACCTCGGTGCAGTAGTCGAAGTCGGTGCGCGGCGCCCAGTCGGCCTCCGGATCGAAGAACTTGACCGCCGCCGGCGCGTCGCGCAGCCGGTCACGCACCGCGGCCGTCGTGGGCGGCGGGCGGCCGTCGAACAACCCCAGCAGGATCTCGGCGCACAGGTCGTCCTCGGCGCAGCGCTCGCGCGCTTCGTGCCCCATGCGCACGATCGTGACCTGCCGCGGCTGGCGCGAGCGGACGTAGCGCGCCAGGGCCGAGACGTTGACCAGGCTGGCCGTCAGCACCTCGTCCGCGCCGGTGGCATTGACGAGGCCCTGCGTGCCGGCATGCGTCGTGTGCACCACGGGCCGCCCGGCGACACCGACGGCCAGGATTTCCGTCGGCGAATTGCCGGCGTCGAACCCGGGCAGGCGGCGCGCATGGCGCTCGCCGACCAGCACCGCGTCGGGCATCGCCTGGCGCAACGCCAGCGCGTCGTCGATCTCGCCGACCGGCAGCACCCGGCTGGCACCGGCCGCGACCGCGTGGGGCGCCACCGTGAAGGCGCGAAACACGTCGATCACCAGGGCGATGCCGCGCGCGCGGGCCGCACCCGCCACATGATCGACCACTTCAATCTGCACGTCGCACCCTCGCCTGCACGTTCAGCGGAATCACTCTGGCGCGCGGGATGAAATTGAAATCAGACGCCGAGCACGCCGTGTAGGCGCCCATCATGCGACCGACGACGAGGTCGCCGAGCTGCAGTTCCGGCAGCATGATGTCCTCGCGCACGACGTCGATGCTGTCACAGGTGGGCCCGGCCAGCACGCTCGGGTGCGCGGCGCCTTTGCGCCCCGGCACCGAGATCGGGTACAGGGCGTGGTCGTACAGCTGGCCGTTGTAGGAGCCGTACAGGCCGTCGTCGAGGTAATACCACCAGCGGCCCGCGCGCTGCGCGCGGCCGACCACGGTCGCGACGGCCGTGCCGGCCGGACCGGCAATGAAGCGCCCAGGCTCCGCGATCACCCGGATGCCCGGCGGCAGCTGCCGCAGCGCCCGCCGGATCGGCGTGCAGAAGGTACGGATCGGCGTGGTGCGCCCGCCGTAGGCGATCGGGAAGCCACCGCCGATGTCGAGCAGGTCCAGCCGCGCCAGGCCCGCGGCGCGCGCCTGCGCGATCAGCTCCGTGCAGACCCCGATCGCCTCGACGTATTTCTTGGGCTCCGCCACCTGCGAGCCGACGTGGAACGAGAAGCCGCGCACGCGGATGCCGAGTCCGCGGGCAAGCTCGAGCAGCGGCAGCGCCGCCGCCGGCTCGCAGCCGAACTTGCGCGACAGGTCGACCACGGCCGTCGGATCGCGGAACGACAGCCGCAGCAGCAGCCGCGCCCGGCCGCGGTGGCGGCGGAACTTGCGGATCTCGTCCGGGTTGTCGACGACGAAGGTCGTGATGCCGAAGCGCAGCGCGGCGCGGATCTCCGCATCGGTCTTGATCGGGTGGGTATGGATGCAGCGGTCGGCGGCCACGCCGGCCGCCCGCACCAGCCGGATCTCGCCGCTCGTGGCCACGTCGAAGCCTGCGCCGAGGTCGCGCAGTTCGGCGACGACGGCAGGCTGCGGCAGCGGCTTCAGCGCATAGAACAGCCCGACACCGGGCAGCGCCGCCTGCAGGCTGCGGTACTGCCGGCGCACCGCATCGCAGTCGAGCAGCAGCAGCGGCGAGCCGTGCTCGGCGACGAGCGCTCTGAAATCCGGCGCCCGTGCCACGCGGATTCAGTCCTGCCCGAGATCGGCGCGCAGGGCCGCGATGTCCGGGTCGCCGGAGACGACGTTCTCGGCCGACGCCGCGCGGCGCAGGCGGTCGCGCACGGCGTCCCAGGCCTCGCCGGCCGGCACTTCCTCGACCAGGATCTCGCGCGCGCCGGACTTGTCGAGCGCGCGCAGGTTCACGTACAGCTCGCGGCCGTAGACCTCGGCGCGACGGCCGGCGTTGATCCAGGTCATGTACTTGTTGGCCACGCGCGGCGGCCGCATCGCCAGCACCGCCACCTTGTCGTGGTTCTCGGTGAGCTGCCTGACGACTTCCTCGAGCGTGCGGCTGGCCACGAGGCTGAGCGGCGTGGATGGCGCATAGTGCTTGGCATCGCTGCCGGGGACCCGCGGCGCAGCGGCGTCGGCGCCGGCCTGCATCTCCGGCACCACGGTGCGCAATTGCGTCAGCGTCAGCGCGCCCGGGCGCAGGATCCGCGGCACGGTGTCGATGCAGGACACGATGGTGGACTCGAGGCCGATCTTGCAGTCGCCCCCGTCGAGCACGATCCTCACCGCGTCACCGAACTCCTCGCGCACGTGTTCGGGACGGGTCGGGCTGATGCGGCCATAGCGGTTGGCCGACGGCGCGACGATGCCGCTGCCGAAGGCGCGCAGCAGCTGCTGCGCCACCGGGTGCGCCGGCATGCGCACGGCCACCGTGTCCTGGCCGCCGGTGATGGCGAGGTCCACGGCCGGGGCACGCCGCAGGATCAGCGTCAACGGACCGGGCCAGAAGCGGTCGGCCAGCGCCTGCGCCGCCGCCGGCACCTCCAGCGCCCAGCGGTCGAGGGCGCGGGGCTGGTCGATGTGGACGATCAACGGATGCGTGGCGGGCCTGCCCTTCAGCTCGAAGATCCTGCGCACGGCATCGGGGTTCGACGCGTCGGCGCCGAGGCCATAGACCGTTTCCGTCGGGAACGCGACGACCTCGCCTTCGCGCAGGGCCTCGACGGCCTGGTCGATCTCGTCCTGGGGCAGGCGTGCAGTCACCATGGGGCGCGAATGATAGCGTCAAACGGCCGTGCGGCGCAGGTCAGGGAATGAGATGGCGCTCCCAACCCGTGGCGGTACGGCGCAGGTCGTAGGTCGGCCAGTAGTTCTGGTCGAGCTTCAGCGTGGTGACGCCGGTCGAGCCGTTCCAGGTGACCGTCTTCAGCCGCACCGACGAGCGGTCCTCGCGGCCACGGACGGCGGCGATGAAGGCGTCGAGGTCCGCAATCGGCTTGCCATCGACTTCGACGATGCGACGACCGGCGAACAGCCCATAGCGCGTGGCCGGCGAGCCGTAGGAGAAATACGCCACGAACACGCCTTCCGGCGGGATGGAACGCTGGATGGTCATCGCCCGGTGCGGCGCGTGCAGCACGGCGCCGGACCAGAGCAGCAGGCGGTCGATGTCCTCGCCACGCAGCGGCGTGGTCGCGACATCGAGGCGCAGCTCCGCGCCGTTGCGCAGCACCGTCAGCTGCACCTGTGGCGCCTGCGTGGCCTCCTCGACCTCGCGGAAGCGATTGAGGATGTTGCCGTTGACCGCGAGCAGCAGGTCGCCTTCCTGCAGCCGCTGCGCGGCCGCGGAGCCCGCGGCCACACGCGCGACTGTCAGCACCTGCCGGTGCGACGGGTTGTGCGCCTCGAACTTCGCCACCCACTCCGGCGGCAGTCCGAGCTTGCGTGCCGCAGCGATCGGCAGCGCCTCGAACTCGGCTTCGAGCGAGTACAGGGGCTGGCGGCTGACGGCGGCCGCGACCGCTTCCTGCACCAGCGCGGCCGGCATGCCGCGATTGACCTGCGCCGCGTCGCGCCCGCCTTCGGTCGCAAAACTCGACCACAGTGCCCGCACCCGGCCGTCCTTGCCGAGCACCACGCCGTCGAAATCGGAGGGCGCGTTGACCAGCGTGACCACCTCGAGGTTGGCCTCGCGGAACTGCAGCGTGCGCGACAGCGGGAAATCGACGTCGTCGACGGTGGCGACGCTGGTCGCGAGCGAGCGCAGGCGCGAATCGCCGCCCAGGCCCGCGACCGTGACCGCCTCGCCCGGCTGCAGCTCGCGCGGATCGAAGCGCACGGCCCGGATCGGCGTGCCGTCGAGCAGCGCCGGATCGAACGACACCACGGTCAGGTTGTGCAGCGGATGGATGTACTCCACCCGGCCGGGCACCTCGATCGAGCCGCCGAACGTGAGGCGCACGTCGCCCGGCGCCACCGGCACGGTGTTGCGGTCGACCACGACCAGGCCGCGCTCGGCGTCGACGATCACGCCCGTGCCGTGGTAGTTGCGCTCGGTGATGCCCGCCACCGAGAACGGCATGTCGAAGGTGACCAGCACCAGCGAAGCCGCGAGTTCGGCCGTGCGCGCGTCGCCGCCGCCGGCAAAGGTGGTGCGCGCCGGCGCCTGGGCCGGCGCCGCGGCAACCGCCGGCAGTTCCTCGCAGGGCCACAGGCCCGTGCGGTCGTCGCGCCGGCAATGGCGCGCCGGGAACCACGCGTGGTCCATGCGGAAGACGCGCGTGTCCGAACCCTTGGGGTCGTCGAGCGTCGAGTAGCGCACGCGTCGCGCGCTCGCCCTGCGCCAGCGCGGCCACGATCGCGCGGAACTCGGCCAGGTTGGTCACCGGCTTGCCGTTGACGCTGGCGATCACCGCGCCGCGCGGAATGCCCGCGGCCGTCAGCACATAGCCCGGGTTGGCGACGAAGACGCCGCGCACCGGGGCGTTGAAATGCCGCGCCATCTGGTAGGACAGCGTGTGCAGCACGGCGTCGCCGAACTCGAGGAACTCGGACGGCGTGATCGCATGCAGGTCGCCGACCGGCAGCGTCAACGCCACGCGCTCGCCGCCGCGCTCGACCACGAGGTCGACCGTCCGGCCCACGGACGCGTCCACGATTTCCTCCAGCGGCTGGAAGGTCGTCACGAGCTGGCCGTTGACGTGCGTCAGCACGTCGCCCGGCTGCAGCTGGCCGGCCGTCGGCGAGCCGGGCAGCACTTCGTCGACCACCAGCATGCCGGTGAGGTCCGGCCGCGCCTTGCGCGCGGCTTCCTGCGTGCCGGGCTGCAGCCCGAGGCGCACGAGTTCGTCGTAGGGCGTGTACTTGAAAACCGTCTGCAGCGTGCCACGCGTCACCGGCTCGGCGCGCTGCAGGCGCTCGAGGGCGCGCTGCACGCGACCGAGCGGCAGGTAGAAGCTGGCCTGCGCGCCGTTGCTGCCGCCCGCGTTCAGGGCCACGACCCGGCCCTGGATGTCGAGCACGGGCGAGCCCGACGAACCACCCGAGGTGCCGGACGCGGCCTGGATGTAGAACGTGTTGAAGTCGTTGTACTTGCCGACGCCGTAGTCGGGCGCCGAACGATCGAGCCGCGCCAGCGTGCCGGCCAGGATCGACAGCTGCTCACCGGCGTCGTTGCCGACGACGCGGATCTCGGTGCCGATGCGGGCGCCTTCCGGGTACAGCGGCAGCGCGACCGGTCGCGTATAGCGCAGCTTGGCCGGGTCGTAGCGATAGAAGCCGAAGTCGTGCACCGGGTCGCGGTAGACCGCGTGCAGTTCGACTTCCTCGCGGTTCTGGAACACGGCGGTCGCGACCACCGGGCCCGGCGTGACCACGTGCCGGTTGGTCAGGATCAGGCCGCGCTCGGCGTCGACGACGAAGCCGGTGGCCTGGCTCGACTGGTTCCATTCGGTGTCGAAGGCGCGCGTCTGGTCGATCTCGATGGTGACGATCGAGGACGCGACCCGCTCCAGCGTGCGGTCCCAGGCCGGGTTCTCGGCGGCGGGGGCGGCGGTGACGAAGCCGGCGCACAGCAGCGCGACGGCCGGCAACATGAGCGGATCACAGTTCGCGGCCGTACGCCGCGCGGAAGCGCTGCTTGAATTCGTTCATGTCGAAACGGTGGTTCTGCGTGCCGGCGTGGGCGATCTTGATGGAGCCCATCAGCGAGGCGACGCGGCCCGTGGTCTCCCAGTCGAGTGCATTCATCAGGCCGTAGATCAACCCGGCGCGGTAGGCGTCGCCACAACCGGTCGGGTCCTTGATCGCCTCGGGCGGCACGGTCGGGATCTCGTACTGGCGGCCGTCGGCATGGATGACGCTGCCGGCGGCACCCCTGGTCACGATGTACGCCTTGACCTTGCGCGCGATCTCGTCCGGCCCGAGGCCCGTGCGTTCCTGCAGCATCTGCCCTTCGTAGTCGTTGACGGCCACCCAGGTGGCCTTGCCGATGAAGTCGAGGAGTTCGGCGCCGTCGAACATCGGCAGGCCCTGGCCGGGGTCGAACAGCCACGGGATGCCCGCCGCCGCAAACTGCGCCGCGTGCGCGACCATGCCCTCGCGGCCGTCCGGCGCGACGACGCCCAGCGAGATTCCCGCCGACGTCGGCACCGCGTTGAGGTGCGACTGCGACATTGCGCCGGGGTGGAACGCGGTGATCTGGTTGTCGTCGAGGTCGGTGGTGATGAACGCCTGCGCGGTGAAGGCATCGTCGAGTTCGCGCACGAAGTCGAGCGAGACGCCGCTGCCCTTCATCCAGCGCCGGTACGGCTCGAAGTCGTGGCCGACCGTGGCCATCGGCGCGCCCTTCTCGCCCAGCAGCAGCAGGTTGTAGGCGATGTTGCCGGCGCAGCCGCCGAAGTTGCGCCGCATGCTCGGCACCAGGAAGGACACGTTGAGCATGTGGATCCGGTCGGCGAGGATGTGCTCGCGGAAGCGACCGGGGAAAACCATGACCGTGTCGTAGGCGATCGAACCGCAGATCAGAGCTGACATAGGAAGGGACTAGGGGCTAGGGACTAGGGGATCGGGGCAGAGCCCCGGAGGTGCTTCAGGAGAAGCGGTCCCAGAGGATCAGGCCCCAGGTCGAGAATAGCAGGACGAGGCCGAAGAATACCGCGGCCGAGCCCACGTCCTTGGCGAACCCGGACAGGGGGTGGCGTTCGACCCCGATCCGGTCGACCACGACTTCGATGCCGGTGTTCAGCAACTCGACGATCAGCAGGATGATGACGCTGCCCACCAGCAGCGCCCGCTCGACTGCGTTCTGTCCCAGCCACAGCCCGGCCGGCAGCAGCACGCAGGCCAGCCAGACTTCCTGCCGGAAGGCGGCCTCGCTGCGGTAACACTGCAGGAAGCCACGGCGCGAGTTGAGCGTCGCCAGCCAGAGCCGGGTGAGGCCCGAGGGCCGGACGCCTTCCCGCAGGTCTCCCGTCATGCCGCCTTCCAGGCCAGGTCGAGCTGCTTCGCCGCGCGGACGTCGTCGAGCCGCCGCACCGGCAGGGTCCACGGCGCGCCCTTGAGCTTCTCGGGTTCGGTCTCGGCTTCGCGGCGGATCGCGATCATCGCCTCGACGAACGCGTCCAGCTCTTCCTTCGACTCGGTCTCGGTCGGCTCGATCAGCAGGCACTCCGGCACCAGCAGCGGAAAGTAGGTCGTCGGCGCATGGAAGCCGTAGTCGAGCAGCCGCTTGGCGAAGTCCATCGCGCTGGTGCCCCAGTCGCGCGCCTCGCGCCGCAGCGTGACGATGAACTCGTGGCTGGCGCGACGCTCGGGGTACGCGAGCTCGAAACCCGCGGCCTGCAACCGGGCTGCCAGGTAGTTGGAATTGAGCGTCGCGAACTCGGACACGCGCTGCATGCCGTCGCGGCCGAGCATGCGCATGTAGACGTAGGCGCGCAGCAGCACGCCGGTGTTGCCCATGAAGCCGGACAGCCGGCCGATGGTCTGCGGCAGGTCCTGCTCGTCGAGCCAGCGGTAGCGGTCGCCCTCCCTGCCCACGACCGGCACCGGCAGGAACGGCAGCAGCCGCTCGCTCACGCCCACGGCGCCCGAGCCCGGGCCGCCGCCGCCGTGCGGTGTCGAGAAGGTCTTGTGCAGGTTCATGTGGATCACGTCGAAGCCCATGTCGCCCGGGACGCACCTTGCCCAGGATCGCGTTCAGGTTGGCGCCGTCGTAGTACAGCAGCCCGCCGGCATCGTGGACGATCTGCCGCACTTCCTGGATGTGGCGCTCGAACACGCCGATCGTCGACGGGTTGGTCAGCATGATGCCGGCCGTCTGCGGCCCGACCACGGCCTTGAGCGACTCGAGGTCGATGTCGCCATTGGACAGCGTGGGAATCTCGCGCACCGTGCAGCCGCACATCGTGGCGGTGGCCGGGTTGGTGCCGTGCGCGGCATCGGGCACGATGATCTCGATGCGGGCCAGGTCCTTGCGCGCCCGGTGGTAGGCGCGAATCATCGCCACGCCCGCGAACTCGCCCTGCGCGCCGGCCATCGGCGTCAGCGACACGCCGCGCATGCCGGTCACTTCCTGCAGCATCTCCTGCAGCTCGAACAGGATCTGCAGCACGCCCTGCCCGGTCGACTCCGGCGCGAGCGGATGCCGGTTGAGCAGCTCGGGCAGCATGGCGTACTGGTTGCACGCCTTGGGGTTGTACTTCATCGTGCACGACCCGAGCGGATAGAAGTGCGTGTCGATGGAGAAGTTGAGCTGCGACAGGCGCGTGAAATGCCGCACGGCCTGCAGCTCGGACACCTCGGGCAGCAGCGGCGGACGCGCGCGGCGCAGCGCCTCGGGCAGCACCACGTCGACGGCGGCCGCGGGGTATTGCGCGTCGGCACTGCGGCCCGGCGCGGAATGCTCGAAGATCAGTTTTTCATGCATGGCTTTCATTCCTGGACTCAGGCCGCGGCCGCCGCGTTGCGCATCGTCTCGGCGAGCGCCAGCGCATAGGTTTCGATGTCGGCCAGCGTCCGCGTCTCGGTGGCGCACACCAGCAGCGCGTGCCCGAGCGACGGGTAGCGCGCGGAGATGTCCACGCCGCCGATGATGCCGCGGCGCGCCAGCGCCTCGAGCACCGGCCGGACCGGACGATCGAGCAGCAGCACCGCCTCGTGGAAGCGCGGACGGTCGAAGGCGAGCCGCACGCCGGGCACGCGCGTCAGCGCATCCACCAGCTGCTGCGTGCGCTGCATCGAGGTCGCGGCCACCTGCGCCAGCCCGTGCGGCCCGAGCAGCGACAGGTAGATCGTCGCCGCAGTGACCAGCAGGCCCTGGTTGGTGCAGATGTTGGACGTCGCCTTGCTGCGGCGGATGTGCTGCTCGCGCGCCTGCAGCGTCAGCGTGAAGCCGGTCTTGCCGTCGAGGTCGAGCGTGCGGCCGATGATGCGGCCCGGCATCTGGCGCACGTGCTCGGTGCGCGTCGCCATGAAGCCGAAGTACGGCCCGCCCGAGGACAACGGCACGCCCAGCGGCTGGCCGTCGCCCACGGCGATGTCGGCGCCCGAGCTTGCCCCACTGGCCCGGCGGCTTCAGCACGGCGAGCGAGGTCGGATTGACCACGCCGATCATCAGCGCGTTGTGGGCATGCGCCCAGTCGGTCGCCGCGTCGACGTCTTCCAGCGTGCCGAAGAAGTTCGGCTGCTGCAGCACGACGGCCGTGATGTCCTGGCCGCGCGTAGGGCTCGAGTGCCGAGACCAGCGTCTGGCCGCCCTTCGCGTCGTAGGGCATCAGCTCGAACGCCAGGTTCTGGTTGCCGGCGATCGCCTGCACCACGTCGCGGTAGGTGGGGTTGAGCGCCACCGGCAGCAGGATGCGCTGCGACTTCGACTTGCGGTTGGCCCGCACGGCCATCAGGCAGGCCTCGGCCAGGCCGGAAGCGCCGTCGTAGAGCGACGCATTGGAGATGTCGAGGCCGGTCAGGCTCGCCATCATCGTCTGGTATTCGTACAGCAGCTGCAGCGTGCCCTGGCTCGCCTCGGCCTGGTACGGCGTGTAGGCGCTGTAGAACTCGCCGCGCGTGACGATCGACCAGACCGCGGAGGGGATGTGGTGCTCGTAGGCGCCGGCGCCGATGAAGTTGAGCGGGCGCCCGTCGCGCGCCGCGATTTCCTGCATCGCGCGGCCGACCTCCATCTCGGTCAGTGCCGGCGGCACGCCCGGCAGGCCCGGGGCACGCAGCGCCGCGGGGATCTCCTCGAACAGCGTCTCGGTGTCGGGCGCGCCGATCGCGTCGAGCATCGCGCGGATGTCGGGTTCGGTGTGCGGAATGAACGGCATGGGGCCCCTCCCTCGTGCGTCAGTGCGTGGCGGCTCAGTGCGTTTCGGCGGCGAGCACGGCCGCGTAGGCCTTCGCGTCGAGCATCGAGGCAAACTGCGCCTTGTCGTCGGGCCGGATGCGCATCAGCCAGCCCGCGCCGTAGGGATCCTGGTTGATCAGCTCGGGCTGGCCGCCCAGGTCGGCATTGCCGGCCACGACCTCGCCCGCCAGCGGGCTGTAGACGTCGGAAGCGGCCTTGACCGACTCGACCACGGCGATCACTTCGCCCGCGTTGACATGCCGGCCGGCTTCCGGGCACCTCGACGAACACCAGGTCGCCGAGCGCCTGCTGCGCATGGTCCGAGATGCCGATGGTGATGGTGCCATCGGACTCGAGGCGCGCCCATTCGTGCGACTTGAGGAAGCGGAGGTCGGCGGGAATGTTGCTCATGGCGGAGTCCTTGACGGATGATGTTGGATTGGAATACTTGCGGAATTCTGGCGTGCGATCACAGTGCGACCGCGACCTTGCCATGGCGCACGAACGGCGGGCGCACGACGCGCGCCGGCACCAGCTTGCCGCGGATCTCGACCTCGCAGCGATCGCCGGTCGCGGCGGCACGCGCGCCAGGCCGATCGAGCGCTGCAGCGTGGGCGAGAAGGTGCCGCTGGTGACTTCGCCCTCGCCCACGTTGGCGACGATCACCTTCTGGTGCGAACGCAGCACGGCGCGATCCTCGACCAGCAGGCCGACCAGCTTGCGCGTGTCGGCCGCGCCTTCTGCGCGACCAGCGCGGCGCGGCCGATGAAATCGCGGTCCTGCGGCTCCCACGCGACCGTCCAGTTGAGGCCGGACTCGAGCGGCGACACGGTCTCGTCCATGTCGTTGCCGTAGAGGTTCATGCCCGCTTCGAGGCGCAGCGTGTCGCGCGCGCCGAGGCCGCAGGGCGGACGCCCCGGTGCGCAGTTTCTGCCACAGCGCAACGGCGTGTTCGGCGGCAGCATGATCTCGAAGCCGTCCTCGCCGGTGTAGCCGGTGCGGCAACGAAGAGACTGCCCGCGTCGATGCCGAAGAACGGCCCGATCTCGAGCGCACGCTGTGCGATCGCAGGCTCCATGACGCTGGCGGCCTTGGCCCGGCGTTGGGGCCCTGCACCGCGATCATCGCGAGCTCGGTGCGCGGCTCGACCGCGACACCGTAGCCGGCCGCCACCTGGCGCAGCCACTCGAGGTCCTTGTCGCGCGTGCCGGCGTTGACGACCATGCGGTACCAGCGGTCGTCCATGTAGTAGACGATCAGGTCGTCGATCACGCCGCCGTGCTCGCGCAGCATGCACGAGTAGAGCGCCTTGCCCGGTTGCGTCAGCCTGGCGACGTCGTTGGCCAGCAGGCTGCGCAGGTAGTCGCGCACGCGGTCGCCACGCAGGTCGACCACGCACATGTGCGAGACGTCGAACATGCCGGCGTCGCGGCGCACGGCGTGGTGCTCCTCGATCTGCGAGCCGTAGTTGACGGGCATGTCCCAGCCGCCGAAGTCGACGGTGCGGGCCCCGGCCGCGACGTGGGTATCGAAAAGCGGTGTGCGCAATCCCATGACTCGAGTTTCCCGTCCCGGCCTTGCCATTTCGTGACCAAAAAAAGGGCGGCAGGCCGCTCAAGAACGACCTGCCGCCCCTCTGTCCTTTTGACCTGAGAGATCGGGAACCGGCCCCAGGCCGACGCCGCACCCCTTCGGTGGGTCCGCAACGAGGCGGACCGCTCTCCAGAGCCCATCAGGTGCTGCCGTTGTTTTGCCTGAGCGTTTCCGGGCGGGTTGCGCCTTCGGCGGGCCTTTTCGGCCACTCTTCGGACAGACCTTGCGATGGGTCTGGGGATTCTAC
>CAVUVH010000026.1:0-4962 GCA_963744735.1 uncultured Gammaproteobacteria bacterium | reverse complement strand
ACTGGTCGGTGCGCCTGTTCCTGATGCTGTTCGGCGCCCAGGCGCTGCAGAACAGCATCCTGATCTGGGCCTCGCAGCACCGCACGCACCACCGTTTCGTCGACGACTGGGACAAGGATCCCTACAGCGCCCGGCGCGGGTTCTGGTTCTCCCACATGGGGTGGATCCTGCGCAATTACCCGAGCGGCGTGAATGATTTCACCAACGCCCGCGACCTCGAGCGCGACCCGATCGTCATGTTCCAGCACCGGTTCTACCTGCCGCTCACCCTGGCCATGAACATCGGCCTGCCGCTGCTCGCGGGCTGGGCCGTGGGCGACGCCTGGGGCGTGTTCCTGCTCGCGGGCGTGCTGCGGCTGGTGCTGAACCTGCATTTCACCTGGTTCATCAACTCGCTGGCCCACATGTGGGGCTCGCAGCCCTACACCGACGAGAACACGGCGCGCGACAACGCTGCGCTCGCGTTCCTGACGTACGGCGAGGGGTACCACAACTTCCACCACATCTTCCAGAACGACTACCGCAATGGCGTGAAGTGGTGGCATTTCGACCCGACCAAGTGGGTCATCGCCGGCCTGTCGTATGTCGGGCTGGCCAGCCACCTGAAGCGCGTGCCCGACCTCTGGATCCAGCGCGCGCAGGTCGCCATGCAGTTCAAGCGCATGGAGCAGACGCTCGAGGCGCGGCGCAACCGCACGGGCGACGAGGCCACCGATCGCCTGCGCGCGCGCGTGGCCGAGGAGTACGCGGCTTTCCGCCGCTCGCTCGAAGAATGGGCCAAGGTCCGTGACCAGTGGGTCTCGGACCGCAAGCAGCGCCTGTTGCAGCGCTGGGAAGAGACGAGCTTCCGGTTGCAGCTGAAGCAGATCGAGCACGGCCTGCGCCTGCAGCGCCGGCGCCTGCGCGCGATGACCAAGGCGTCGCTCGCGACCTGACCGCCATCGCCGCCGCGGGAGCGACGACGCCGACGGCGGTCGATCAGAAGCGCAGCTCGAATCCGGCCTGCACGGCCCGCGGCAGGCCGGGGATCAGTCCGCGGCTCATGTCGGCAACGTACAGTTCGTCGGTCAGGTTCTTCGCCGTGGCAAACACGGTGCAGTCGCATGCCTTCAGGGCATAGTTCGCCGTCAGGTTCCACACCGTGTATCCCGGCATCTCGCCGCGCTGTCCGCTGGCGATCACCGGCACCGTGTTCAGGTCGTCCGTGTACGAGGCGCTGGTGTACACACCCTCCAGCGCAAGTTCCAGGCCGAAGCCCAGGCGCACGCCCGCCGTGCCCGCGAACAGGTGTTCAGGCGCGTACGGCAGGCGGTTGCCGGTGACCCTGACGGTGCCGAATCCCGGCACGTTGCTGTAACGCTCGCCGACGTATTCCGCGTCGGCCAGCCAGGTGTATGCGCCGCGCACGAACACTTCCACCGGCCATGTTGACCCACGCGCTGCTTTCGACCTGGCCCGAGAGCTCGAGGCCCTGCTGCAGCGTTTCGCCGGCGCTGGTCAGCGTCGCGCCCGCGCCGCCGGCCACGCTCGCCGGCACGATCTGGTTCTCGAAGTCCATGCGGAACAGGGCGGCCTCGTAGCTGAGCCCGGCGTGCGGCGCCGCCCGCAGGCCCAGTTCGTAGTTCCAGGACAGCTCGGCGTCCAGGTCGACGCTGCCGCCCGTGGCCGTGACGATGTCGGCGACCCCCGGGGGCGCGAAGCCGCGGTGCACGCCGGCAAACACGACCGTCTCGGGCAGGACCTCGAAGGTCGCGCCGATGCCGGGTATCCATTCGTCGATGCTGCTGGTGCCCGTCGTGCCGAGCAGGTTGTCGACGCGCTCATAGTCGACGCTCTCGAAGCGCAGGCCAGGCGTCACCGTCCAGCGGCCAAAGTCGAAGCGGTTCTGCACGAAGGCGGCCAGCGCATCCACCGAGCGGTCGCTGTCTTCCCTGATGCCGGCGTTGCGGCCGGTGCCCGGCTGGCGCGAGGTCGGCAGGTCGCCATTGGCCTGCACCCGGTCCTGGTCCTCGACGTGGTAACGCAGGCCGAATTCGGTCACGTTGTCCACGCCAAGGAGTCCGTGCTGGACCGAGGCGCGCGGTTCCAGCCCGGCGGTCCAGTACTCGCGCAGGCGTCCCTCGTTGCCGCAGGTCGTCAGCAGGTTCGCCATGCCGCCACACGCGGGATCGCTGGCATCGTTCGGACGCTGGCCGGAGTTGCTGGACTGCCGCCACCAGTCGCGGCTGAAGTACGTGTAGTAGACGTTGGTGGTGAAGGTCACGGCCGGGTTCAGGTCGAAGCGGTGCGTCGCCGACGTGCCCAGGCGCTGCGCATACATGTGGTCATTGCGGAACGGGTTCTGGTACGGATCCTCCTGCCACTCCGCCAGCGTCAGGCCCGAGTACGTCACCTGCGACGACTCGTCGTAAAAATTGCCACGCACCGTCACCGCCTGGCGTTCGCTGATTCGCTGCACGACCTTCAGGTTGAGGTCGGCCACGTCGAAGTTCATGTTGTCGCGGGCGCCGTCGGTCGACTTGTACATGCCATGCGCGATGAACCCGGTGTCGCCGAACGTGTTGCCCACCTGGCCATGGAGTTCGCGGAAACTGTGGTTGCCCACGGACCCGATCAGTCGGCCGTCGAGTTCCGCCGGCACGGCTGGCGTGATGTAGTTGATGACCGCGCCGACCGTGTGCGGGCCGTAGGCGATCTGCCCCGAACCCTTGAGCACCTCGATGCGCTCGAACCGTTCCACCGGCGGGTGGTAGTAGGTCGCGTTGTCACCATAGGGTGCATAGGTCAGGGGAATGCCATCCTCGAGCAGCAGCACCTTGCTCGAGCGCGTCGGATTCAGGCCGCGCACGCCCAGGTTGGGCCGCAGACCCAGGCCTTCCTCGTCGCGCGCAAAGATTCCGGGCACCTTGCGCAGGGCCTCGTTCACGGTGAGCACCCGCGATGCGATCAGCACCTCGCCGCTGATGACGTTGGCGCTGCCGGGAATCGTGTCGAGCCGGATCCGGTCGCCGATCACGACGATGACCGGCTCGAGGCCGCCGCTGTCCGAGGCGACTGCGTCGTCGTGCGACGGCCGCCTGCGCGGCACCGAGCAGCGTGGCAGCAATGGCCACGCCAAGCAGGGCAGGGGTGCTGCGGGCTCGGGACGGACGGACAGCGGACTGGTGGTTCATGGCGGCCTGGTGCAGGGAAGTGCGTCGATGGGCGCGACTGTGCCCAACAGGGAGGCCACTCGTCAATGCGAATCATTCGTATTTGCGTTAAGGGAATATCCGTATGGCCACCTGCCACCCCTTCTTGCCGAGGCCGTCGGCACGTTAGGCTTGCGTCCCCCGGTTGCGGTACCAGCCAGCCATGCCGTCGTTCGACATCGTTTCCGAACTGCCCATGCACGAAGTCACCAACGCGGTGGACCAGGCCTCGCGCGAGGTCGGGCAGCGCTTCGACTTCAAGGGCACGAATGCCAAGTTTGAGTTGAAAGACCACGTGATAACGATGTCTGCACCTGCAGATTTTCAACTTAAGCAGATGTTGGAGATCCTCAAGCTCAAGCTCGCCAAGCGGGGCATCGATGTCGCCTGCCTGAAGATCGACGAGCCGGTCACGACCGGCCAGACGGCCCGCCAGGTCATCACGCTGCGCGAGGGCATCGAGACCGAGCTCGGCAAGAAGATCCAGCGGCAGATCAAGGACTCGAAGCTCAAGGTGCAGGCCGCCCTGCAGGACAAGCAGGTGCGCGTGACGGGCAAGAGCCGTGACGACCTGCAGGACGCGATCGCGCTGGTCAAGAAAGGCGAGCACGAACTGCCGCTGCAGTTCACGAACTTCCGCGACTGACGCCGCCTTACTGCAGCAGCGCCTCGATTTCCGTCGCCCACTCGTGCGCCAGCAGGTCGTGCTGCGTGCCGGTGGCCGGACCCGCAAAGCCCGTGTGGATCTTGCGCACCTGGCCCTGCAGGTCGATCAGGATCGTCGTCGGGTAGGCCAGCACCGCCTCGAGTTGCGGCAACGCCTCTGACGCCTGCGCCAGCCCGGCGCCGCCCGCGAGCAGTGTCGTGTACTCCACGCCGAGCGCGGCACGGAAGCGCTCGATGGCCGCGACCGCCGCCGCAGGCTGTGCATGCTGCTCGAACATCAGGCTGACGATGGCCAGCCCGCGGTCGCGGTAGGCGTCATCCAGCTGTACCAGCAGGCGGGCCTGGTCGTGGCTGTTGGGACACCAGCTGCCGGCCAGCGTCACCAGCAGCACCTTGCCGGCAAATCGCGGGTCGGTGGACGACACCGTCTGGCCCTCGAGATCCGGAAAGGCGAACGCGAAACCGGCGTCCGGGTCACGCAGGCGCGTGGCGAGTGCGGCCGCCTCGATGGTCGCGTCGGGATTGCGCTTTGCGACCCATTGCTGTTGACCGCCGCGGTCCGACCAGGTCGAGCCGCTCAGATTGCCGCTGGCATCGAGCTGCGCCTCGTACAGCACCACGGCCCCGCCGTCGAAGCGTGACAGCTGCAGCGTCTCGTCACGCGCTTCGCCTGCCAGGTGGCGCTGGTCGCCGTCCGGCAACTGCATCGTGCCCGTGACCTGCTCGAAGCGCTGCTCGAGCACGGCGACACCCGGCGACTGGCGGCCGGCGGCGTCGGTAAAGGTCACGTCCCAGCGCCCGGCAAAGTCGGCATTGTCGGGCAACGGCTCGGGATGGAAACGCCAGGTCGGCCCGAGTTCTGCTGCAAACGGCAGCTGGGCAAGCTTGCCGCCGGCGTGCACCAGGGAAACTGTCCCGGTCAGTTCTCCGCCCTCGACCTCGGCCGTCAGCGTGGTTTCGTAGCCCGGAAAACGTGCCTGCAGCCGGCCGTCGACCACCTGCACGTCGTCGAGCCGCACACGCTCCTCGCCGTTGATCACGTACAGCACGATCGCTGACTCTTGCTGCGCCACGTCGAGCCCGAACGGCACCTGCTTCCCGCCGG
>CAVUVH010000025.1:0-16009 GCA_963744735.1 uncultured Gammaproteobacteria bacterium | reverse complement strand
GCGCGGGCGTGACGCACGCCGGGTCACGGATAACGAACGGGCAGGAGGGACCGGATGCTGTTCCATTACAAAGGCATGCGACCCGCGACCGCGGGCACCAGGACGTTTCTCTACATTGCGGCGGCGTTCAATTTCGGCGCTGGCGCGCTGCTGCCGCTGCTGGCCCGGTGGGCGCCCGGACTGCTCGGCATCGACCCGCCGGCTCCGGATGCATTGCTGTTCGTCGACGCCGCGGCATGGTTCGTTGTCGCATTCGGCATCGGCTATGCGCTGGGCGGGCACGACCTGACCCGTCACTGGCCCTTCGTCGCGCTCGGCGCGCTGGGCAAGGCCGGCGTCGCGGCGCTCGTGCTTGCGTATTTTCTTGCGGGTTTCGCGGGACCGCTGCTGGCCGTACTCGCTGCGGCGGACGTGGTATTCGCGGTGCTGTTCGTACGGCTGTTGCGGGCGCATGCCGTCTAGCGACGAGCGCAGTGCCTGGTGGCCAGGCCGAGGGCGACGGCGCGACGTTCTCGCGTCGTGAAGCCGGCCGCGGGCGTTGCCAACGCCTGCGGCCGGCGCGACGTCACTTCTGCCTGATTTCCAGGTCGTTGCGCACCTGCTTCACGCCTTCGACCGAGCGCGCGATTTCGCCTGCCCTGGTCTTCATGGCCGTCGAGTCGACGAACCCGGTCAGCTGCACCACACCGCTTCTCCGTGCCGACGTTGATCTGGTACGCCTTGGTGGTCGGAATCTTCCATGAGCTTCGCCTTGACCGAGGCCGTCAGCATGCTGTCGTCGGCGTCCTGGCCGGCCGTCGCGTGCGGCTTCGTGCTGACGCGAAGGTCGTTGCGCACTTCCTTGACGCCCGTGACCGAGCGCGCGACCTTCGTGGCCTGCTCCTTCTGCTGGGCATTGTCGACGAAGCCGCCGAGCTGCACGACGCCGCGATACGTCTCGACGTTGATCTCGCCGGCCTTGGTGACCGAATCGTCGATCAAGGCGACCTTGACCTTGGAGGTGAGTACGCTGTCGTCGAAGACCTCTCCGGCAGACTCCTGGGTGCGCGTCGATGAGCAGGCGCTGGCCAGGGCCAGTACTGCCAGCAGCACGGTAAGTTTCGGGATCCTGTTTTTCACGATTGTTTCCTGTCTTGAGGCCGATCTCGGCGTTGTCCACGCCACGGCGCGGCGGAGGTTCACAGTAGCTCTTCAGGTTCGCCGGTTCTGTCTCTTACCGTACGGAGCGGTCTGCGGCCTGCGACCGGCCAGCGCCCCGCCCTCGTCCTCCCATACCTCCAGCTGCGCCGCGGTGAGCGCATCCGCGACGCCTGCGCGGCTCTTGCCGTTGGTGCCAGAAGACGACGTCCCAGAAGGCACTGGTCACTCCGTAGCGCGCCATCGGCCCGGCGGAGCCGTGATGCAGCGCGTGCGCTCGCCTGCGCCGCCGCGCCCACTCGCTTCGGGGACGCCAGTGGTGGGTTGCGTGGTGCGTGATCGCGTAGATGAAGTAGCCGGTCATGAGTCCGAACGTCAGCGCGCAGGCGCGCCACAGGTCGCCCAGCAACAGCGCCGGCAGGAACACGAGCGCGGCGATCAGCACTGCGCTCAGGATGGTCGGCGTGCCGATGAGCGCCTGCGGCCGGCGGTGGTGCTCCGCATGCCAGCTGCGAAATGGCGGCAGGCCGTGCAGGACGAAGCGGTGCAGCCCGTACTCGACCAGCGTCCAGCCCCCCAGGCCCAGCAGCGCAAATATCGTGATTTCCAGCCACCGCGCGCGCGGCCCCGCGAATGCGAGGAACGATCCCAATGCCGTCGCAGCGACGCCATACAGGATGAAGTCGGCGCGATATCCCGACTTGCCATGCTCGGTCGTCAGCAGTCCCATGCGTCTCCTCGAACCATCACGCCGCCGTCCCCGGAATCGGGGCATGGCGAATTGCCGTTGAGCATGGGCGAGGTGTGCCGTAGGGTCTGTGCGGCAGCGTACCCGGCGATTCGGTGCGCCCCGCGGGCGTCGACTGCGGGCGTGCGCTAACGCACGGACGGCGGCTGCCCGCCGAACGATTCTGCCGCGGAGCACTCGACAACCCACCCCCCCGGTCGTGTGCTTGAAGCGGCCCGGTGGCTTTGCAGCCACCGGGCCGTTGCTTTGGTGGCTTTGGTGCGCTACCGAACCGACCCCGCCACGCCGACGCGTAGTCTGGTATGCATCGACCGCACGCGATCTTTTCGGAATCTCGCTGCACGACGGGTGAGGTCGAGTCGAGCACTTTTGAATGAACAAGTCCCTGATTACAGGACTCGTCGTCGGTGGCATCGCGGTCACCGCCGCCGGGGCGTTCGCGGGTTACCAGGCGTATGGACGACCGTCGCTCCGCCGATGTACTCGATGTCCAACCCGTCACGAAGACCGTCCGCACCTCGCGCCAGGTCTGTTCCGACGAACTCGTCTCGCACGACGTCCCGGCGAGCGACCCCAAGCGCATCACAGGCGCCATGATGGGCGCGGTCGTCGGTGGGGTGCTGGGAGTCCAGGTCGGCGACGGCAGCGGGCAGACTGTCGCGACGGTCGCGGGCGCCGCTGCAGGTGGTTACGCCGGCAGCAAATCGAGAAGCACATGCAGGAAGACAAGACCACGACGACGGTCGAGAAGCGCTGCCGTACGGTCTACGACACCGCCGAGAAGCCCGACGGCTACGAGGTCCGTTACCGCCTCGAAGGGCAGGAAGGCACCGTGCGGACGGACCGCGCCCCGGGCCGGACCATCCCCGTCGTCGACGGGCAGCTGGTGCTGACCGGACTGAACGATCGCGAGTGATTGTCCTGCAAGCCTGCAGTCCTCATAAGGAGAAGTGAAATGTTGTGGACCATTGCCGTCGTACTGGCCGTCCTCTGGCTGCTGGGGCTCGTCAGCTCCTACACCATGGGCGGATTCATTCACATCCTGCTGGTGCTCGCGATCATCGTGGTCGTGATCAACGTGATCCAGGGCCGGCGGGTGTAACGTCCGGAACCTGTCGAAAAGCGACGCCCCGGGTTGAGTTCGTCAACGCGGGGCGTCGAAACTGCAGGCGCTGATCAGGTTCCAGCCAGCGCCGTTCTCGCATTCACGAGAACCATCAGTCGTCGGCCTTGCTCTCCCAGGCGGTGACCTGCTTCTCGGCCTCGTCCTTGGCAACGCCGTAGCGCTCCTGGATCTTGCCCGAGAGCTGTTCACGACGCCCGGCAACGACGTCGAGGTCGTCGTCCGTCAGCTTGCCCCACTGAACCTTGGCCTTGCCGGTGACCTGCTTCCAGTTACCTTCGATGCGATCCCAGTTCATTTGATTCTCCTTGCTGTGGGTGAATGTGCGGTCACGCCCGCGGGCCCGTGGCTCGCTGGCCTGTCGTCTCCGGTCGGAGTCCATGGGCAGAGTCTGCGGGCTTTGCCGCGAGTGGTCGGTACGGCGCCGCACCGATGCGCGCGCCGTCGGTCGCCCCCCGCATCGCACGCCGTTGTGCCTTGGCGTGCAGCAGCTCGAGGTCGGCTCGCTTCAGGAGCGACTCCGCATCCGTGCCGTCGGCCGGGTACACGCCGACACCTGCGCTCGCCGTCAGGTACAGGTCGCTGCCTTCGATGCGGTGCGGCGCGGCGATCGCGGCACACAGGTTGTCCGCGCCGAGCCTGGCGTCGCCGGCGGAAGTCACTTGTGTCAGCAGGACGACGAACTCGTCACCGCCGTGGCGGCTCACGGTGTCCGATCGGCGCACGCCTGCCACCAGCCGGCTCGCAACGGACTGCAGGACCTGGTCGCCGGTCGGATGGCCGAGGCTGTCGTTGATGCTCTTGAAGCGATCCAGGTCGATGAACAGCACGGCCAGGAGGCTGCCCAGTCGACGTGCCGACGCCACCGCACGGTCGAGCCGGTCCGTCAGCAGCAACCGGTTCGGCAGGCCTGTCAGCACGTCATGCTGCGCCAGGTGCGACATCCGCAGCGACAATGCACGCGCCGCGCCGATGTCGTGAAACACGATGACCGCGCCGATCACCCGGCCGTCCCGGTCACGAATGGGGGCAGCGGTATCCTCGATCGGGGTTTCGTGCCCGTCGCGGGCGATCAGCAGGCAATTGACGCCGACGCCGACGTTCGCCTGGCAACGCACCGCCAGCGCCAGCGGATCACGCACCGGTTCGCGGCTGTCTGCGTCGATCATCCGCATCACGTCCTGCAGCGGCCGGCCCGCGGCCTCGAACGCCGACCAGCCGGTCATGCGCTCGGCGACGGCGTTCAGATAGGTCACCTTGCCTGCGAGGTCGGTGCTGAGCACCGCGTCGCCGATCGAATCGAGCGTCAGCAGCGCGCGCGACTCATGCAGGCCAGGCGCGGCACGATTGATGCCGTCATTGGCGAGGCTCGCCAGGCCGGCAGGTTTGCTGCGGAACATCGGCTCTCCAGAGGTAAAGGATGCGATGTGGACTTTTCCGTGAACGGACACGGTCGTCTGTGCGCTGGCGGACCCTGGCCAGCAGTGCCACTGGCAGGCGCGCCGATGCTTGGTGGGCCAGCGAACAGAGACGGAAAGGCCGGCCGTCCACACTGACGGCTCTTCACCGCCATCCATGCGTCATCGTCGGAATCGCCAGTGCTAATGCCTACGCGCGTTCCTCCACAGAACCTCCTGCTGGCTGCACTGCCGGCCCGTGACCGCCGGCACCTTCTTGCGCAGTGCGAAGAAGTCGAGCTTGCTTCCGCCGACAAGCTCTACCAGCCGGGCGATGTCATCCGCCGCGTCTATTTCCCGACCGGGAGCTTCATCTCGCTGATCACTCCGGCCCTGGGCCACGACCGGATGGAAGTCGGGCTGGTCGGCGACGAAGGCATGCTGGGCGCGTCACTGGTGCTCGAAGTGCCCAATGCACCGATGATTGCGCTGGTCCAGGGCGCCGGGCCGGCGTGGCAGATGGATGCAGGCTCGTTTCGCCGCGAGCTCGAGTACAGCGACGCGCTCGAGCGCACCCTGAAGCGCTACATCCATGTCGTGATGTCACAGCTGGCGCAGATGGCTGTCTGCACACGCTTCCACGTCGTCGAAGCACGGCTTGCACGCTGGCTGCTGATGACGCGGGACCGGGCGCATGCCGACGAATTCCACGTCACGCATGAGTTCCTGGCCTACATGCTGGGAGTGCGCCGCGCGGGCGTGACCCGGGCGGCCGGTGCGCTGCAGGAGCGCAGGCTGGTTCGTTACAAGCGGGGTTACGTCACGATCCTCGATCGTCGCGGGCTGGAGGGCGCGGCCTGCGAGTGCTACGGCATCGACCGCAAGACTTACGCGAGCCTCATGACGTGACCGGCACACGCAGTGTGCGGTCGTGTGCGCAAGAGACAGGGCGGGTGTAAACTGGACGCCGCGAACCAGCATGGGTGCCCACCATGAGCCCGCCCGTGAAGCAGACTGCGCTCGCACGCGCCAGGACAGAATCACCTGCTGGCAGCACTGTCAGAGGCGGAGCGCGAGCGGCTCTATCCGCACCTGCGGCTGGTGCCGATGCCGCTGGGCAAGGCCCTCTACGAGTCCGGCGACGTCCTCCGCTACGTTTACTTCCCGCTCGACTGCATCGTGTCGCTGCTCTACGTCCTGGAGAACGGCGCGTCGGCGGAGATCTCTGTCGTCGGCCGGGAGGGCCTGATCGGCGTGGCGCTGTTCATGGGCGGCGAGACCACGCCAAGCCGGGCCATCGTCCAGAGCGCCGGGCATGCGTATCGGCTGGACGGCCAGCGGCTGAAGGACGAGTTCCATCGCAACGGCGGGCTGCAGCTGCTGCTGCTGCGCTACACGCAGACCCTGATCACGCAGATGGCCCAGACCGCCGTCTGCAACCGCCATCATTCAGTCGACCAGCAGCTGTGCCGCTGGCTGCTGCTGTCGCTCGACCGCCTGCCGTCGGACAACCTGGTCATGACGCAGGAGCTCATCGCCAACATGCTCGGCGTGCGCCGCGAAGGCGTCACCGACGCGGCCGGCAAGCTGCAGAAGCTCGGCGTGATCCGCTACGTCCGCGGGCACATCACCGTGATTGACCGGCCGAAGCTCGAGCAGCTGTGCTGCGAGTGCTATTCAGTCGTGAAGCGCGAATCCGATCGCATCGAGCACATGGCCGCCAGTCGCGGGGCCTGACACCGCTTCGTGCGTCAACGTACAGACCGGAGCCGGGTCGTCGGCTAAAAGTCTTCCCCTGTCAGTCGACATTCGAGACCGGGAGAGGCCAAGGTGCTGTCGAAGTCCTTCTTACCGCTGGTGGCTGCGTCGCTGTTCGCCTTCACCGCGCTGCCGGCGGCTGCCGACGACGCTGGCGTGCGCGCCGCCGCGCAGCTTTCGGCCAGGCCGTTGCCGGACGAGCGCGACGGTCCGCTGCAGCTGCTGTCGCTGGTCGGTCCCGTGGCTGTAACCGTCGTGCTGACCATCCTCGGGCTCACGATCACCATCCGGGGCCTGCGCGAGGACATGCGCAAGCGACGCGTCGTCTACCGGCATCGAGGCCACGAGGTTTACGCCGGCGGCAGCATGACGAGGACGACTCCGGGCACGCACCACCGAGTGGCGAACACCATCGAATAGCCGTAGAGGCGTCGGAACTCGCCGCGCGTGATCGCGGGCGACCTACTTTATGGCGACGGGGTTGACGATGGCCTGCACGGCGCCGGTGACGCGTGCCGCACCGAGCGTAAACAGGAACTCCCAGGCCCGGTCCTCGACCAGCTCCGCGGTGTTCATGTTCTCGAGGATGTGGATGCCGTTCTGCGCCAGCAGGATCTGGTGCACCTCGAACATGCCCGCGCCCTTCTCGAACGGGATCACCTCGACACTCGGGTTGTCGGCGCCGACGATCGCCACGCCGAGCGAAGCGAGATACCTGGCTCCCTCGATGCCGAGCCCCGGACCCACGGAGCCGAAACGGGCGTTGTCCGTGCCGAGCAGCTTGAGCCAGCCGGTGTGGAACAGCACGACGTCACCCTGCCCGATCGGCGCGATGCCCTGGCGCTTCATGGCGCCCTCGATCTCGGCACGGTTGAACGCCGTGCCTTCCTTGACGATGTCGGTGCCGAAGTAGCCGGCCATGTCGAGCACAATGCCGCGCGTCGCGACGGCCGGAACGTTCTCGATGCCAAGTTTCGTCAGGCCGTCGACCATGGCGAAGTCCGCGGCGCGGTTGCAGTTGAAATAGAGATTGTCGATGCCGACGTGGCCCAAGCCATCGAGCTGCGAGCCGACGCCGTTCCAGCCGGCGACGATGTCATCGTTGTAGCTGGTCCGGCTGGGACCGAGCGTGGCGCCGCCGGCCTGGCCCGGCTGGACGACGGTGAGCGCAAACCGGCGCGGCGGAAAGGCCGGCGTGTCCTTGTTGGTCTCGATGCCGAGGCGATACGTCTTGCCGGTCGTGACCAGCTTCGTGGCGGCCAGCGTCCTGGCGGGTGTCACGTAGTTCAGGTTGCCGACCTCGTCCTGCGGCCCGAACTTCGAGGCCGTCTGGCAGGGCGGCGGCTCGGCAGCGCCGGCTCCGGCGAAGAACAGCAGGGCGATGAGTCCCGCAGCGACGGTGCTGGCAGGGCGACTGGTTGCGATCGGCATGCTCGAATCCCCCGCTGGCGTGGCGTCGTGGCCGGACCGTAGCAGTACGCCTGCACGCGCGGCAACAGGCTGGGTGACGACTGCGAGTCAACCAGCTCCGCGACCTCGGGTTTCAGGTTGCCGACGGCAGTCGGCCTGGGTTTGGCATTCACAGGGAATTCCGTCCCATGGGCGAACCCACGCCATCACCGCCAGTCGCGGATCAGGCGGTGCTGGCGCCGTACCGTTCAGCCGTTGCTGAATTCTCCGTCGCCGCCCAAGCCCTCCGGTCAATCGCAGCGAACCCAGAATTCGCGCATTCCACGAAAGCTCGGATTGGCATGGAACACGTGCCCGCGATCGCTCTTGCGCAGTCGCGGGAAACGCTGCAACAGACCCAGAATCGCCTCCTGAGCCTCGACCCGCGCCAGGTGCGCCCCGAGACACAGGTGCCGTCCGCCACCAAATGCCTGGTGATGCGTGTCCGCTCGCTCGATGTCGAAACGGTCCGGGTCGGGATACACCGCTGGATCGCGGTTGGCCGCTGCCAGCGAGGGTGACAGGGATTCGCCCCTCGGCACCGGGCAGCCGCTGATCACGACATCGCGGTTTGGCGTGCGTCCACTGTTCGTGACCGGCGAATCGTAGCGCAGCATTTCTTCCACCGCGTTGCCGATCAGCCCTGGATTGGCGCGCAGTTTTTCCATCTGCTCTGGAAAGTCCAGCAACGCCCGCGTGCCGTTGCCTATCAGGTCCGTGGTCGTGACATTGCCGGCAATCAGCAGCAGTCGGCACTGCGCGATCATTTCATCCTTGGTCAGGCGATCGTCCTCGACCTTGGCGCGAATCATGTCGCTCAACAGGTCGTCGCCAGGGGCCGTACCGCGACGCTCGATTTCGCTGCTGAACAGGTCATTGAGCGCCTGCTGTGCGGCCGCCCCAGCCTGCTGCTGCGCCACCGTCGGGAACGGATTGAACCTGACCTGCACCACCTGATCGGACCAGGTGCGGAACTTCTCATATAAGCCCGGATCGATACCGAGCATACGCGCGATCACCACGGTCGGAACCGGCGAGGCGAACCGTCCGATCAGGTCGAACTCGTCGTCCGTAATCGCTTGCAGCGCGTCGTCAACGATGCGCTTTATGGCCTCTCGCCAGCGCTCAATCGCCTTCGGCCTGAACGGCCCGCTCACCAGCGTGCGCAAGCGCCGGTGATCCGGCTCGTCCATCAGCAGCATGTCGGGCTTCTCGCCATCGCCAAGCATGCGACCGATCACCTCGCGCAAGTAGGAACCAGGACTGCCGTTACGCGGGTCGGTGTAGAACTCCTTGTCGTGCAGCATCGCTTTCACGTCGTCGTGACGCGTGCAGATGTATCGGTTCATCACGGTGTCGTGGTGCACCGGTGCGCGCTCGCGCAGCAACTTCAGGATCGGGTAAGGGTCCTCGCGGAAGCGCGGGTCGACCGCGGTGAGTTCCACGCCCTGTGGCAGCGTCGGCTCGTCTTTGGTGCCTTGCATGAACCTCTCCCTCGCGCCTGGGCTCAGTGGCAGGACTTTACATCATTGCTCACTGCGCGCTCTCTGATCCTTGCCCAGGCGCGACTGGTCATGCGCGAAAACTCGGCGGGCAATTCATCCGTACGAACGCCGCGCCTTACTCCACCGTCACGCTCTTCGCCAGGTTCCTCGGCTGATCCACGTCCGTCCCCCTCAGGATGGCGACGTGGTACGCCAGCAGCTGCAGCGGCACGGTGTACACGGCCGGCGCCTGGAAGTAGCTCACGTGGCGCGGCATCTCGATCACGTGCACGCCGTCGGACGACTTCATCCCGGACTCCGGATCCGCGAACACGTACAGCTCGCCGCCGCGCGCGCGCACTTCCATCAGGTTCGACTTCAGCTTCTCCAGCAGGTCGTTGTTGGGCGCGATGGTGATGATCGGCATGTCCGCGTCGACCAGCGCCAGCGGACCGTGCTTCAGCTCGCCCGCCGGGTACGCCTCGGCGTGGATGTAGGAAATCTCCTTCAGCTTCAGCGCACCCTCCATGGCGATGGGATGCATCGGGCCGCGGCCGAGGAACAGCGCGTGCTGCTTGTCGACGAAGCGCTTGGCCAGGTCCTTGATCACCGGGTCGAGCTTCAGCGTCGCCTCGATCAACGATGGAATGCCCAGCAGCCGGTGCACCAGGCCGCGCTCGCGCTCGGCGTCGGCGCTGTGGAACTTGGCCAGCGCGATCACGAGCATGTTCAGGGCCGCCAGCTGCGTGGTGAACGCCTTGGTCGACGCCACGCCGATCTCGGGGCCGGCGCGCGTCAGCATCACCAGCTCTGATTCGCGCACCAGCGAGCTTTCGGGCACGTTGCAGATCGCAAGCTGCGACAGATACCCCGCCTGCTTGGCCATCCGCAGCGCCGCCAGCGTGTCGGCGGTCTCGCCCGACTGCGACACGCTCACGAACAGCGTGTTCTTCGGCACCACCGGGTTGCGATAGCGGTACTCGCTCGCGACCTCGACCCAGCACGGCAGCCGGCAGATCTGCTCGATGAAATACTTGGCCACTGACGCGGCATGAAAGCTCGTGCCGCAGGCGACGATGCGCACGGCTTCGGTCTTCGCAAACACGGCCTGCGCCGCCGGTCCGAACGCGGCCTCGAGCAGCTTGCCGCCGGCCACGCGCTCCTCGAGCGTCTGCGCCACGGCGCGCGGCTGCTCGTGGATCTCCTTGAGCATGTAGTGCGGAAAGTCGCCCTTCTCCGCCGCGTCGGCCGAGAGCTCGCTCTCGTGCACCTTGCGCTGCACGGTGTTGCCGTCCTGGTCGGAGATACGGTAGCTGTCGCGGCGGATTTCGCAGACGTCGCCTTCCTCGAGGAAGACGAACCTGCGCGTCACCGGCAGCAGCGCGGCGACGTCGGAGGCGACGAAGTTCTCGCCATCGCCCAGCCCGATGACCACCGGGCAGCCCTGGCGCGCGAGCACGATACGCTCGGGGTCCTTCTGCGAAATCACGGCGAGCGCATACGCGCCTTCGAGCTCGGCCACGGTCGCGCGGACCGCCTTGAACAGGTCGCCGGTCTTCTGCAAGTGGAAGTGCACGCGGTGCGCGATCACTTCGGTGTCGGTCTCGGAGGTGAACTCGTAGCCGGCGGCCTGCAGTTCCTTACGCAGCTCTTCGTGGTTCTCGATGATGCCGTTGTGGACCAGCGCGATGCCGTCCCTGGAAATGTGCGGGTGGGCATTGCGCTCGCTCGGCACGCCGTGGGTGGCCCAGCGGGTGTGCGCGATGCCGAGCAGGCCGTGCGTGGGATCGGCCTCGAGGGCGTCTTCCAGCATGCGAACCTTGCCGACCGCACGCAGCCGCTTGATCGTGCCGTTGCCGCCCAGCACGGCGACGCCGGCCGAGTCATAGCCGCGGTACTCGAGGCGGCGCAGGCCCTCGATCAGGATGGGCACGACGTCGCGCTGGGCGACGGCTCCGACGATTCCGCACATGCTCGGCATTCCTCCAGAGGGGGCGGCGAGGCTATCAGAAATTCCTTAAGAATCATCAAGCTACCGCAATTCTTGCTTGCCGCGCCGGGGGCCGTCGCAGTTTGCAGGGCGCATTGTAAGCCGGGGGATGCACCCACCGGGAATGGCCTGCGTCACAGCCGGGCTATGTCGCCAGGGGGCTCGCGTTGCCGGTTGTCGCCCGCGCACCGCCCTGTAGACTCCGACCGGGTCACGCCACTCCGGGGACTTCAGGATTGAGTACGTCGACCGAATCCACAGGCACGATCGATGTGGCCCTCGCCCACGCCCGCCGCCTGCTGGATACCGATCCGGCGCTGGCCGTTGAGCAGGCGCTCGAGATCCTGAAGGCAGGCGCCGGATCACCCGCCGGCCCTGTTGATACTGGCCGAGGCCCGCCGCCGCCTGGGGCAACCGGCGGCCGCGCTCAAGGTGCTCGAGCCCATGTTGCGGACCCAGCCCAACTGGGCGGCCGCTCACTTCGAGCACGCGCTGACGCTGGCCAGCCTCGGGCGCGGCGACGAAGCCGTGGCCGCCCTGCACCGCACGGTCGCCCTGAAGCCCACCCACCCGGTCGCCTGGCGCCACCTGGCTGACCATCTGCTCGCCGTCGGTGACACTGCGGCCGGCAATGCCGCCTACGTGCGTCACATCCAGGCATCGGTCGGCCAACCAGCGCTGCAGCAGGCGGCTGCAGCCATGCTCAAGAACGAACTGAACGTTGCGGAGAAGCTGCTCAAGTCACACCTGAAGCAGGCGCCCACCGACGTACCGGCCATCCGCATGCTGGCCGAAGTGGCCGTGCGTTGCGGCCGCTACGAGGACGCGGGCCACCTCCTGCGGCGCTGTCTCGAGCTCGCGCCGGAGTTTGCTGCGGCCCGGTATAACCTTGCCGTCCTGCTGCACCGGCGCAACGATCCGGGGGCGGCGCTGCAGGAAATCGAACGCCTGCTCGCGGTCGACCCGCGCAATCCCAGTTACCGGAACCTGTACGCGGTGATCCTGAGCCGGGTCGGCGAGTACGCGCGTTCGAGCGAGATCTACGCGCAACTGCTCAAGGAGTACCCGAACAACGCCAAGGTCTGGCTGAGCTACGGCCACGTGCTGAAGACCGAGGGGCGGCAGGACGACTGCATCCAGGCCTACCGCCGCAGCCTGGCGCACGACCCTGGGTTTGGCGAAGCCTACTGGAGCCTGGCCAATCTCAAGACCTTCCGCTTCAGCGAGACGGACCTGGCGACGATGCACGCCCAGCTCGCACGGGCCGACCTCGGCGACGAGCACCGGCTGCAGCTGCATTTTGCGCTGGGCAAGGCGTACGAGGATGCGGAAGACCACGCGCGCGCGTTCGAGCATTACTCGCAGGCCAACGCACTGCATCGTGCCAGCCATCCCTACGACGCGGAACTGAATACCCGACGGGTGCGGCGGCTCGAACAGGCCTTCACGCGCGAGTTCTTCGAGGCCAGGGCGGGTTCGGGTTGTGACGCGCCAGACCCGATCTTCATCGTCGGCATGCCCCGGGCCGGATCGACGCTGCTCGAGCAGATCCTCGCCAGTCATTCAGCGGTCGAAGGCACCATGGAGCTGCCCGAGATCATCACGCTGGCCAAGGAGCTGCGGGCCGATGCCGAAACGCAGGAAATCGCGGCCTACGTCGACGTGCTGGCCACCAAGTCGGCGCACGAACTGCGGGAACTGGGCGAGAAGTTCCTCGAACGGACGCGGATCCACCGCAAGACAGGTCGCCCGTTCTTCATCGACAAGATGCCCAACAATTTCCTGCACGTCGGGATGATCCAGCTGATCCTGCCACGGGCGAAGATCATCGATGCGCGGCGGCACCCGCTCGGCTGCTGCTACTCGAACTTCAAGCAGCACTACGCCCGCGGCCAGAACTTCAGCTACAGCCTCACCGACATGGGTCGCTTCTACCGCGACTACGTGGAGCTGATGGCGCACTTCGACCAGGTGCTGCCGGGCCGGGTACACCGCGTGTTCTACGAGCAGATGGTCGACGACACCGAGGCCGAGGTGCGCCGGCTGCTCGATTACTGCGGCCTGCCGTTCGAGGAGGGCTGCCTGCGCTTCTTCGAGAACGACCGCCCGGTGCGCACGGCCAGCGCCGAGCAGGTGCGTCGGCCGATCTACCGCGAGGGCGTCGAGCAATGGCGCCACTACGAAGCCTGGCTCGACCCGCTCAAGGACGCGCTCGGACCGGTGCTCACCGCGTACCCGGCGGTGCCGGGCCACTGAATCCCCGTTCCAAACTGCGCGACTTGTGGCTGCCCCGCAACGGGGCAACGGTACTCGTCATATTGACTACTCAAGCTGCGTAGGCTAAATGCAACGACTTCACTCAGGGAGATTTGCGATGCGTGACAAGAAACCTCGGGCCCTTCCTCGTCGTGTTCCGCGCACGCCCATCGCGGCGGCGATCCTGCTGGCCTGTCCGGCGCTGATGGCCCAGGACCGAGCGGCGGCCTCGAGGAGATCGTCGTCACCGCGCAGAAGCGGACGGAAAACCTGCAGGACGTGCCGATCAGCATCCAGGCGCTGGGCACCGAAAAGCTCGACCGAGATGAACGTCCGCAATTTCAGGGACTACGTGCAGCTGCTGCCGGCGGTGACCATCGCAGCCGGCGCTCGGCGCAGGCGCCGGGTTCTCGCTGGTCTACATGCGCGGCATCGCGACCGGCGGCGACGGCCAGGCGACCACCTCGCAGCCCAGCGTCGGCATGTACCTCGACGAACAGCCGATCACCACGGTCCAGGGCAACCTGGACATCCACATGTACGACATCGAGCGCGTCGAAGCGCTGGCCGGCCCGCAGGGCACGCTGTACGGCGCGAGCTCGCAGGCGGGCACGATCCGCATCATCACGAACAAGCCGGATCCCTCGGCGTTCGCGGCGGGTACGGGGTCGAAGGTAACATCGTCGACGAGGACGATACCGGCTACGTCCCCGAGGGCTTCGTCAACGTGCCGATGACCGAGAAGGCCGCGATCCGTCTCGTCGGCTGGTCGCGCGAGGACGCCGGCTGGGTCGACAACAAGTACGGCACGCGCACGTTCCCGGTGACATAGAGAATCCGGACGACGACATCACGGTCAACAACGCCGAGTTCGCCGAGGACGACTACAACACGGTCGAGACCTATGGCGCGCGCGCGGCACTGCGTGTCGATCTGAACGACGACTGGGCGATCACGCCGCGTGCATGGTGCAGAAACAGTAGAGCGAAGGGTCCTGGGGCGACGACCTCAGCGACTTCATCGTCCGGGCGACAACGCTGTCGCGCACTTCAAAGAGGAGTACACCGACGACGAGTGGTGGCAGGCCGGGCTCACGATCGAAGGCACATCAGCAACTTCGACCTCGACTACTCCGGCAACTACCTTGACCGCAACGTCGAGGCGTCGTTCGACTACTCGGACTACTCGTACTTCTACGACGCCTACTACACACGGGTATTTCGCCGGCCTGTTCTTCGACAACGACGGCGATCGGATCTCGCCGGCCGCCGTTACTACAACGACGACGGGTACACGAAGCAGAGCCACGAGCTCCGCATCACCTCGCCGCAGGACAAGCGCGTGCGCGGCCTGCTCGGCTTCTTCTGGCAGGAGCAGAAGCACGACTTCTGGCAGTCCTTCCTCGTGGAAGGTCTCGCGGACGTCATGCTGACGGACCCGGGAGGCCACCATGTCCGCTGTTCGCGGACATCGTCTACCTGAACAGCATGGATCGCAAGGACACGGACGAAGCCGTGTTCGGCAGCGTGAGCTTCGACATCACGGAGAAGCTCGAGCTGACGGGCGGCATACGGTTCTTCAAGGCCGAGAACACCGTGAAGGGTTCTTTGGCTTCGGACTGGGTTCAACCCGGACGCGCCTGGAGCGGTACCGACGACGAGGCGAGATCTGCCGGACGAGCCGGGCACTCCGCCAACGGCGGGAAGGCGCATTTTCACCGATCGGCCAGGCCTGGTCGTCGCAACGGCGAGTGGCGCTGCCCGTCGCAGGCGGACTTCAAGGACGCGCCCTGCAAGAACGTCGACCGTCAAGGTAAAGCGAGCACGTCGGCCGCATCAACCTGAACTACAAGGGGCGACGGCTGCTGATCTACGCGACGTGGTCGGAGGGCTTCCGGCCCGGCGGCATCAATCGCAATCCGTTCGTCGGCGACTACGAGTCCGATTTCCTGACGAACTGGGAGGCGGGCTGGAAGACCGCATGGGTCGACAACTCGCTGCAGTTCAACGGCGCGGTGTTCTTCGAGCAGTGGGACGACCTGCAGCGTCCCTTCCAGGGCGAGAACGGCATCACCCAGGTGGACAACGCGCCGAGGCCGAGATCATGGGAACCGAGGTGCAGCTGCTGTGGGCGGCGACCGACGGCTTCCGGTTGTCGGCCGCGGCCGCCTACTACGACGCCGAGCTCACGAGCGACTACAGAGGTCACGGGCGGCGAGTCGGTCACGGCGCCGGAAGGCAGCGCAACTGCCGGTCACGCCGGATTTCAAGGGCAACCTGATCGCGCGCTATGAGTTCCCGGTGGCACGTTCGAGGCCCCTGCAGGGCGCGCTCACCTACGAAAGCAGCCGGCCTCGGAGAATGTTCCGAGGAGAACGACATCAGGGCGAATCCCATCGAGCACGGTCCTCGACCTGAGGGCTGGCATCGGCCGGAATTCCTGGACCCTCGAGTTGTTCGTCAAGAACGCGACGGACGAGGACGCGCCGCTGTTTCGGTCGGAGTGCGACATCGAACCTGCCCTCCAGACGTACGGCCTGCGCCGCGCGCCGACGACGGTGGGGCTCAAGTTCTCGCAGGACTTCTGAGGCCGTTCAGACAGCTCATCGCCCGGCGCCTGTAACAGGCGCCGGTCGACGGGCCGGCTGGTTCAGACTCCCGTTATATT
>CAVUVH010000024.1:0-55822 GCA_963744735.1 uncultured Gammaproteobacteria bacterium | reverse complement strand
ACCAGCAGCACGCCGAACAGCGCCCAGCCGAAGTAGTAGTGATCCACCTTGACCAGGAACGACTGCATGTCGGTCAGGTAGCCGGCGATGATGATCGTCGCCACGCGCATCCAGTTCATGACCATGGCCATCGCGCCGGCGATCAGCACCAGCTTGATGCGCGTGCGCAGCGTGTCGCGGCCCAGTTCGCCGTACAGCACCGCGATGCGCATAGGCGACGATGAAGAAATGCAGCCCCGAGCAACCGCCCGCAATTTCGAACGAGCCGCTGCCCAGGTGCACGTACGGGCCGTCGATACATGCCGGAATCGCCAGCAGCTTGAGCAAGCCGCGTGACGGCGACGATGGTCAGCTGCTGCAGCAGGCCGTTGATCTGGTCCCAGACCGGGATCGCGAAGTAGAGGTAACCCACCGGCAAAGCCACGGCGCGCGCCGCGCGCCAGCCGCCGAAGGTGGCGACCGCCGCCAGCAGCAGCACCGGCAGCAAGGCCTGGTGCGCCACTTCGATGCCCGCCAGCCAGGCAACCGACCACGCGACGCTGCTGGCCAGCAGCACCACGATGCCCGTGGGCGAGAAGCCGCGCATGGCGGCCGCGATCTCGATGCCGCGCACGCCACAGCAGCCAGCCGCAGATCGCCGCGATCAGGTAGCCGTGGGTGTAGCTGAGGTTGTCGTAGTCGTTCCAGAAGCGCAGCAGGGACGACAGCGTGGGCCAGTACGCGGCCAGGGCAGCGGCCAGCACCAGCAGGACGGCTGCAAAAGCGTGGGGCACGATCTCTCCTTGATCCCGCAACGTGCGCGACGCCGGCCGGGCGTCAGCTGCGCGCACCGGACGCGGGGGCCTGCGCCGGTTCGACCGCAGCGGCGTCGTCGGCGGCGCGCATGCCCAGTTTTTCCATCAGGTCGTACAGGGTCGGCCGCGTGATGCCCGAGCAGGTCGGCCGCGCGCGAAATGTTGCCGCCGCTGAAGGCCATCGCCTGGCGCACGGCCTCGCCCTCGGCGCGCAGGCGCGCCTCGCGCAGGTTGAGCCACTTGAAGCCCTCGGCTTCGACCGGCAGGCCGAGGTCGTCGATCGTGATCTGCTTGCCCTCGGCCATGATCACCGCGCCGTTGACGCGGTTCTCGAGCTCGCGGATGTTGCCCGGCCAGGGGTAGGCTGGATGGCCTCGCACGCGCCTCGGGCGAGAACCCGCGCACCGCGCGGCCGTGCTCCAGCGCGCGGCGCTCGAGGATGCGTCTGGGCGATGATCGCGGCGTCGCCCGGGCGCTCGCGCAGCGGCGGGATGCGCACGGTCACTTCGCTGATGCGGTAGAACAGGTCCTCGCGGAACTCGCCGCGCGCGATCATCGCCGGCAGGTCCTTGTTGGTGGCGCAGACGATGCGCACGTCGACCGGCGATCCGCTCGCGGCCACCGATGCGCTCGAGCACGCGCTCCTGCAGGAAGCGCAGCAGCTTGGCCTGCAGCGGCAGCGGCATGTCGCCGATCTCGTCGAGGAACAGCGTGCCGCCGTTGGCGCGTCTCGAACTTGCCCTGCGTCTGCTTGACCGCGCCGGTGAAGGCGCCCTTCTCGTAGCCGAACAGCTCGGACTCGAGCAGCGTGTCCGGGAATCGCCGCGCAGTTGATCGCGACGAAAGGCTTGCGTCGCGCGCGCGGGCTCAGCGTTGTGCAGCGCGCGCGCCAGCACTTCCTTGCCGGTGCCGCTCTCGCCGAGCAGCAGCGTCGAGGCCATCGTCGGCGCGACTTTCTCGATGGTGCGGCAGATGCGGGTCATCGAGTCGCTGGTGGCGATGATGCCGGCCAGCGGCTGCGCGCCCTGCTGCGCGGGTCAGCGCCAGGTTCTGTTCCTCCAGCCCGTGGATGTAGAACGCGCGGTCGACGATCAGCCGCAGCACGTCCGTGTCGACCGGCTTCTGGTAGAAGTCGATCGCGCCGCGGCCGACGGCCTTGACGGCGTTCTCGCGATCGAGCTGGCCGGTGACCACGATGACCTTGGTGCGCGGGCGCGAGCTTGAGGATCTCCTCCAGCGTGGCGAAGCCTTCGGACACGCCCTCGGGATCCGGCGGCAGGCCCAGGTCCTGCAGCACCACGGGCGGCTCGAACCGGCGCAGCGCCGCCAGTGCGGCGTTCCGGTCGGCCGCGATCGATCACTTCGTAGTCCTCGAAGCACCACTTGAGCTGCTTCTGCAGCCCGGGGTCGTCCTCGACGATCAGCAGCCTTGGCTTGTCCGTGCCCACGCGGTCTCCCTGACGCACCGGTCCGGCCGACGGGGCCGGAAAGGTTCAGTGCCGCCCATGATACCGCGTTGCCGCGCGCCAATTTGTGACGCAGGTCCGCGACTCGCCGTCTGTGCGCCAGGTTACAGAATGGTCTTCGCCACGAGGTTCGACAGGTCGCTCTGCACGTTGGCGGCGGTGTAGGCCTTGACCGCGAAGTACCAGGTGCCCGTGGCCAGGCTCTCGACCACGGCCGAGGTGATCGCCGGGTTCGGGATCGACACGACCTGGTCCAGGTTGTCGGCCGACCTTGCCGTAGACGATGCGGAACCCGGCCAGGTCCTGCAGCGGCGTGCCGTCGACATTCTGCGTGGGCGGCTGCCAGCGAGAGCGTGGCGGAACCGGTGCCTGCGGCTGGGTCACGGTGATGCGTGAACGGCGCCAGCGACGACCGTGTTGCTGCCGTCGCTGACACGGATCGTGACGTTGGCATAGGTGCCGGCCGTGCCTGTGCCCGGCACGCCCTGCAGCAGGCCGGTGGCCGCGTCGAACGTGGCCCAGGCCGGACGGTTGACGATGGAAACGTGAGCGTTGCGCCCGACGGGAAGGTTGCCGTCGGCCTGAAGGCGTACGGCTAGCCCACGGTCGCCTGCGTCGGCGGGGTGCCAGAGATCGCCAGCGGGCTTTCCAGTCGCTCGGCGCTGGCCAGCGACGCTGACCGAGAACGTCGGCAGGCTGGTCGACGTGGCGCCGTCCGATGCCGTGATCCTGATGCCGCTGTAGGTGCCGGTCGAGCCGGCCGGCGGCGTGCCGGACAACTGGCCGGTGCTGCGCGAGAACGATGGCCCACGCCGGCTTGTTGCTGATCGTGAAGCTGAGACTTGCTCGCCTTCCGGATCGCCGGCCTGCGGCGTGAACGAATAGGCACTTGCCTTCGGACGACGGTCATGGCGGGCGTGCCGGAAATCCAGGGCGAGCCGCCGGCGCTGACCGTGATCGTGAACGCGGGCAGTTTCGCGGTGAGCCTGCCGTCCGACACGGCGATCGTGATCGCACGCGTGGTGCCGAGCGTCGCGCGGACCCGGCGTGCCGTAGAGGCTGGCCGGTGCGCTTGTCGAAGCTCGCCCAGCGTGGGCAGGCCGCTGACGCCGAAGCCCAGGGCATCGCCGTTGGCGTCGCTGGCGGTCGGCTGGAAGCTGTACAGCTGCCCCGTGGCCGCCGCCGTGGTCGGAGTGCCCGAGATCGTGGGCGCCACGTTCTGGGCGTGCGCCGCGCCGGCTGCGAGCACGCCAGCAGCAGGCCCAGGCCCCATGCACGAATCCGCGATACCCGTCGACGACATCGTGATCCCCTGCCTCCAGACGCCTTGCGGCCTGGACAGGGAACCGGGGTCGACGGGTTGCGGAACGATTTCGGGCTGACCGCCGCCTGCACGCGCAGGTGTGGCGTCATCCCGTGAGGTTCTGGCAACCCCGCTATCCCAGGCACTGGCCGTGGACCGGAGGCTTTGCGTCCCCGCCTTGCGACGGGTTTGCCCTTAATACGAGAACGGCGGGAGTGTTCTACGCAGCGCGGCGCGCGTAAAGCGCGCGACTGCCGAATCTGCGTCACGTATTGCAGAAGATGATTGCCACCGCGCGGCCGCGCATTTTCTGCGATGCGCGTCACGGCGCGACCGACTTCAAGCGCAATTCGAACGTCGTGCCGCTGCCCGGCGCGCTGCGCACCGCCAGGCGTGCCGCCGAGCGAAGTGACGTACTCGCGGGCCTGGTAGGCGCCGATGCCCATGCCCTTGCTGCCCTTGGTGGTGTCGAACGGCTTGAACAGGCGACGTGGTGACGAACTCCTGCGATCATGCCGCTGCCGGTGTCGGTGATCGCGACAGCACGATGTGCGGGCCATCCGTCTCGAGCGACACCGTGACGCTGCCGGACTCCGGCGTCGCGTCCTGCGCGTTGCGCAGCAGGTGCTCGATCGCCGCGGTCAGCCGTTCCGGATCCGCGGCCACCTGGCGGATTGAGCGACGACGTCAGCTGCGGCACCGGCGTGCGCGGCGCGCAGCGGTCGATCGCCCGGCGGACGATGTCGCCGAGCCCGACCGTGCGCAGCTGGCTGCGCTGCTCGCGGCCCTGCAGCTGCTCGATCAGCCGCTGCATGCGCTCGGTCGAGTTGCGCGACCGTGCTGATCGCGTCGTCGACGAACTCCGGGTTGCGCTTGTGCCGCTCGGCATTGGAGACGATCAGCGACAGCTGCGCCGCGAGGTTCTTGAGGTCGTGCATGACGAAAGCCGTGAGCCGGTGATAGGCCTCGAACTGGCGGCTTTCGGCGAGGCGGCGGTCGGACTCGTGCTGCGCGATGTGCGTCGCGACGTGGCGCCCCACCGTCTTCAGCAGGTCGCGGTCCTCGTAGGTCGGCCGGAACGGCGGCGGCGGTTCGGCCAGCACCAGCACGCCGACCAGGTTGGCGTCGTCCAGCAGCGGCAGCACCAGGCGGTGCGGGCACGGCGGGTCGAACAACGCCGGCAGCTCCAGGTTGTCGTAGACGTCGGGCGTCAGTCGATGCTCCTCGACGTCGATCACCCACTGCTTGCTCTCCAGGAACCGGACCATCGGCGTGTCGGCGGCCAGCACCGGCAGTCTGCGCGAGGTGCTCGGCGGTGCCCGGCCACGCGGCCCGCGCCGCGCAGGCGCCGGTCTTGTCGTCGCGCAGGAACAGGATGCCGCCGGGGCTGCCGACGATCTGGCGATCGCCCGGATGGCGCGCACGTACGGGTCGGCCGACTCGCCGCCCGCGTCGCGTCGCTCTCGTCGGGCGCCGACAGCGTCTCGATGAAGCGCAGCCACTCGATGCGGTAGTCGTACTTGTTGCGGTAGAAGTGCTTGGCGATGAACACCTTGAGACGACGCCGGATGTCCGACGACGCCAGCAGCGCCGCCAGCGTCATGGCCGCGCCCACGAAGAACACGAGCTGCGCGACCCGGCCCCAGGTGCCGCCATAGCAGCGCAACGAGGTAGCCGCCGAACGCCATGACCACCAGGTAAACGCCGATCCCCATCAGCGACGCCGTGTAGAACACCACCTGGCGCGAGACGAAGATGTTGAGCGACCACTCCGGGTTGCGGCGCGCCGCGATCGCCAGCATCGGCACGGTCAATGCGGTCACCAGGCCGCGGGCCTCCCATGAGGCCTGCTCCATGCCATGCAGCAACTGCGCCTGGGCGAAGACGTACAGGTCGTAGGCGAAGATCACGCCGAGCGCGACGGCCAGCAGCTTCATGAGTCGCGCATCTCTGCTCGCGCGAGTTGCGGTAGACCTGCTCGAGCAGGACCAGCCCGACCAGCGCCAGCCCGATGCCGACATGGATCAGCACGTCGCGCTGCCCGGTGGCGGACTGTGCCCAGCCCGGCAGCCACGGGATCAGCAGGGCCACCAGCAGCAGCGCCGCCAGCAGGCCGTGAATCAGGTGCAGCAGCGTCGTGCGGAAACCCATCGCGCCGGGCCAGGCCGGTCAGCACGCAGATCCAGGCAGCGCTGCGCAGGACCTCCAGCACCAGCATCAGCGACACCGGCAGGCCGCCGACCTTTGCGCCCAAGGCGTAGACGAGCGCCCACACACTGGTGAGACCGCAGGCGACGATCAGGCGGATGCCGGCGCGCCGGCCTTCCCAGCCCACCGCCAGCAGCAGCGCCAGCAGCAGGAAGCCGCCGCCCGCCAGTCCGAAGGAGATTTCGCCGAACTCGCGCAAGGCTCAGCGCGCGCCCTTGCCCCAGAGCACCACCTCGACCGTCTGCAGCAGGATCGCCAGGTCGAGCAGCAGGCTGCGGTTCTTGACGTAGTACAGGTCGTACTGGAGCTTCTCGAGGGCGTCCTTCTCGGACGAGCCGTACGGATAGCAGAGCTGGGCCCAGCCGGTGATGCCGGGCTTGACCGCGTGGCGCTCGCGGTAATACGGGATGCGCTCCTGCGAGCATGGCCACGAACTCGGGCCGCTCCGGGCGCGGGCCGACGAAGCTCATGTCGCCGCTGAGCACGTTCCAGAGCTGCGGCAGTTCGTCGATGCCGGGTCTTGCGCATGAAGGCGCCGACGCGCGTGACGCGCGGGTCGTTCTGCGACGGCCCACTGCGCGTCACCGGGACCTCGGCGTCCACCCGCATGCTGCGGAACTTGATCACGTCGAAGGCTGCGCCGTGCTGGCCGACCCGCGTCTGCCGGTACAGCATGGGCGCCTCGAGCCGTCCTCGAGCCGGATGGCACGACCGCCAGCAGCATCACCGGCAGCGCCAGCACCAGCAGCAGCGAACTCACCACGATGTCGAACGACGCGCTCGAGCGGGCACTGCAGCTGCGAGACACGGAAGCCGTCGCCGAAGATGATCCAGCTCGGGTTCAGGATCTCGAGGTGGACCTTGCCGGTCTCGCGCTCGAGGAAACTGGGCAGTTCCAGCAACTGGATGCCAGCCAGGCGGCATTCGAGGAATTCGTGCAGCGGGAAGCCCTGGCGGCGGTCGTCCATGGCGACGACGATCTCGTCGATTTCGTTCTCCTCGGCCCACTGCGAACAGATTCTGCGGAGCTCGATCAGGCGGTCGGGCGGCATCGTCGCTGATCGCCGGGCGTCGGCATGAAGCCCAGCAGGCGGAAGCCGCGCTGGTCGCTGCGCCGGCGCAGCGCCAGGATGCTGCTGGCCAGCTTGCCGGCTCCGTACACGACGACCCTGCTCTTGAACATGTCCTGGTCGACCATCCGCTCGAACAGCAGGCGGATCATGCCGCTCAGCTGATCGCGATCAGCCCGGTGAGCCCAGGGTGCGCCGGTCGAACTGCAGCGTGCGGCACGAGATAGAACGTGAGCGCGCAGAGCGCGACCGCGGCCGTGACGGCGACGACGATGCGCACTGACAGGCCGGCCCGGCCGGAGCGCTGGCGGGTGGTGTAGAGCCCCACCGCAAACATCGAGAACAGGTGTGCCGGCAAACAACAGGGCGGTCGGGAGGATGCCGTACGCGCGGCAAGTCGTGCGGCAGGGCACGAGTCAGGGCCGCGGCGAAGAACGGCGCGAATATGAACAGCGCCGCCTCGATGCCCATCAGCAGCACCATGGCGACGCGCACATGGAAATGAAAAAAGCGAATGGACATCCTGCCCCGACGTTGTTCCTGCCCCCCGCGGAGCCGCCCCCTGCGGGGGATGAAGGGTGCAAAGTTAGTCCCATCCGGGAGACGGATGCCAGTCTATCCGCTGCGTCCGCTGTCAGACTTGTGAATGCAGTCACATATGTTAAATTGCCCTTCGCCTCGCTTGAGCCAAAAAAAACGGCGCCCGAAGGCGCCGTTTTTCAACCCTGCCGGTGGGCAGAGAGAGGCTTTATCAGGCTCTTGCGGCGGCGGGCGCCGAAGCCCAGGCCGAGCAGGCCGAGGCCCAGCAGGCCCATGGTGGCCGGCTCAGGCACCGACGTGAACGTCAGGCGGACGATCATGTCGTCGTGGTTGTCGTCTTCCTGCGCGCCCGAGTCGTCCCACAGCAGCCAGGCCACGTTGGGTGCGGCGACGGCAACGCCGAACGAGCGAATGATGTTGCCACCGTAGGTGTTGGCACCGTTGACGACCGTACGGCTCTGCGAGGTGGAACCGCCGCTCGTGCGGAACGCAAACGGCAGCAGCCCGGCATTGACGCCGAACGGACCCGCGCTGGCCGGCGTCGACAGCCAGACGGCCGTGGGCGACGAGTCGCTGCTGAACAGCGTGGTGCCGTTGTAGATGAACGTGTTCATGTAGCCGGCTTCGCGGCCGAAGTATTCGATGACGACCGAACCGCGCCGCTCACCTGCAGCTGGGCGCCATCCCAGTACTGCGTGACGCCCTGGCCCTGCAGCTGCGACTGGAAGTTGTTGTTGCCCGGGACGCCAAGCTGGTTCGCGCCGGTGGTGTCGACGATGAATGCAGCATTGGCGGCCGAAGACAGGCCGATCAATCCAAACGCCACCAATCCCTTCATCAACCTGTTCATTGAATTCTCCATGGATCCGGTCGATCCGTGGGCAAACAATGCAGGGATCGTGCCAGATCCTAGTAATCCGTTATTTTTCAATGACTTACGATTGGAATTGATCTTGCCCGTGCGATCGCTGTAAACCCCGCCGACGGGCCAGGCGCAGGTGGTGGGACATAACAGGGACGCTACCCCTTTCCCCACCTCTCCCGCTTGCGGGAGAGGTCGCGCGCAGCGCGGGTGAGGGTGTCTTTACCTCTCCCGCTTGCGGGAGAGGTCGCGCGCAGCGCGGGTGAGGGTCTGCGGCGCGGGCGTGGGAAAAGGGTCACGTCCCTTTTCCTATTGGATCTCGCGTCTCGGCGACCGTTGCGATACAGTGAATACACGTATTCAAGGAGGGTACCGACAATGGCGACATCCATCCGGCTCGACCCGGCGACCGAGCAGCGACTGGAGCAGCTGGCCGCACGGACAGGCCGTACCAAAGCGTATTACCTGCGCGAGCTGGTCGCCAACGGTCTGGATGACCTCGAGGACTACTACCTTGCGGCGGCGACCGTGAGCGCGTGCGGAAAGGCGAAGAGAAGGTCTATTCCACCGAGCAGGTGAGGAAGGACCTTGGCCTGGACGATTGAATACACCGCGACGGCCCGCAAGCAGCTGCGGAAGCTGGATCGGCCGGTCGCCCGGCGCATCGTCGATTTCATGGACGAGCGGATCGCGGGTCAGGCGGACCCGCGCAGCACCGGGCAGGCACTGACGGGTCCGCTGCTCGGCGCGTACTGGCGCTACCGGGTCGGTGACTATCCGGATCATCTGCTACATCCAGGACGGCGCGCTTTGCGTGCTGGTGATCGAGATCGGCAACCGCAAGGAAATCTATCGCTGAATGGCGTCCCCACGGGGATTCGAACCCCGGTCGCAACCGTGAAAGGGTTGTGTCCTAGGCCTCTAGACGATGGGGACGCCGTGGTGGAGCCAGACGGGATCGAACCGTCGACCTCCTGCATGCCATGCAGGCGCTCTCCCAGCTGAGCTATGGCCCCACGTGGGGGCGCGAATTGTCCGAGAGCTGGCCGGGTAATGTCAAACCCCAAATTCAGCGACTCACCCGCAGCGCGCGCCTACGCGTGCGACCGCTCGCAAGCGACAAGCGCAGAGCGTTACCGGCAGGCGGCGATCGCGCGGTCGAGGCGCTGCAGCGTGGTCTCGCGGCCGAGGATCTCGAGCGTGACGTCGATCGGCGGCGACACCGTGCCGCCCGAGACCGCCACGCGGATCGGCTGCGCCACCTTGCCGAGGCCCACGGCGTCCTCCTCGGCCACGGCCTGCACCAGCGTCGTGCAGCTGCGGCGCGGTCCAGTCGGCCAGCGCCGCCATGCGGTCGCGCACCTGCTGCAGCAGCGGCTCGCCTCCGCCGTCAGGTTCTTCGCCGCCGCCTTCTCGTCGTAGCTGGTGACGTCGCGGAAGAAGAACATGCTGTTGGCGGCCATCTCCTTCAGCGTCTTCGCCCGCTCCTGCTGCGCCTTGGCCACGGCGGCCAGCTTGGCCATGTCGTCGGTCTCGATCCCGAGCATGGCCAGCTGCGGGCGCAGGAACAGCGCCAGGCGCTCGGGCGTCGCGCGCATGATGTGCTGCTGGTTGGTCCACAGCATCTTGTCGAGGTTGAACGCCGAGGCGGCCTTGTTGACGTCGTGGATGTCGAACAGCCGCGTCATCTCCTCGAGCGTGAAGATCTCCTGGTCGCCGTGCGACCAGCCGAGCCGGCCCAGGTAGTTGAGCAGGGCCTCGGGCAGGAAGCCGTCGTCGCGGTACTGCAGCACGCTGACCGCGCCGTGGCGCTTGGACAGCTTGGCGCCGTCGGGGCCGAGGATCATCGGCACGTGCGCGTACAGCGGCGGCTCGACGCCGAGCGCGCGCAGCATGTTGATCTGCCGCGGCGTGTTGTTGATGTGGTCGTCGCCGCGGATCACGTGCGTGACCTGCATGTCGTAGTCGTCGACGACGACGCAGAAGTTGTAGGTGGGCGTGCCGTCCGAGCGCGCGATGATCAGGTCGTCGAGCTCGCCGCTGTCGAAGGTGATCGGGCCGTGCACCACGTCGTTGACGACCACCGGCCCGTCGTCCGGATTGCGGAAGCGCACCACCGGGTTCACGCCCGGCACGGGCTCCGTGCGGTGGCGGCAGCGGCCGTCGTAGCGCGGCTTTTCCTTGCGCGCCATCTGCCCGGCGCGCATCTCGTCCAGCTCTTCCTTCGAGCAGTAGCAGTGGTAGGCCTTGCCCTCGCGCAGGAACTGCTGCGATCACCTCGCCGTAACGCTCCATCCGCTGCGTCTGGTAGAACGGGCCCTCGTCGTGGTCGAGGCCGAGCCACTGCATGCCCTCGAGGATCGCCTGCACCGCCTCGGGCGTGGAGCGCTCGCGGTCGGTGTCCTCGATGCGCAGGATGAACGTGCCGCCGTGGCGGCGCGCGTACAGCCAGCAGAACAGCGCCGTGCGCACGCCGCCGATGTGCAGCATGCCGGTGGGGCTCGGGGCAAAGCGGGTGCGGACGGTCATGTTGGACAACCCCAAAATGACTACGCCGGCACTGGAGCCGGCGCAGGTGACTGGTGGGCGGTAATGGGATTGAACCATTGACCCCTGCCGTGTGAAAGCAGTGCTCTACCGCTGAGCTAACCGCCCGTTCGAAGGCCGCGTAGTTTAGGGGGACGGGCCGGGAGGGTCAAATCGGCGCAGCCGCGCCGCGCGGCGCCGGACGCAGGGCCGCGATCGTCTCGAGGGCGGGCACGTCCAGCACCCGCAGCGTCCGGTAGCCCTGCTCCAGCACGCCCTGGCGCTCCAGCCGTCGCAGGATCTCGAGCAGGGTGGTCCGCGACACGTTGACCATCTCGGCCAGCTCGCCCTGCGTGATGGGCACCGGGCGCGCCCTCGGGCCGCGACCGTCGCGGGGCCCGCAGCCCGGCGATGCGCAACAGCGTGCAGGCGAAGCGCCGCTCGTTGTCGGAGATCAGCGAGTCGACGAAGGCGGAAACGCCCATGTCGCCGTACTCCAGGCCGGCCGTCCCCTGCACCCGCCACCATTCCGGGCGGGCCGCCAGGACCTCGTTGAGGGCGCCGAAGGAAATCCGCGCGACCAGCGTATCGACGCGCGCCAGCGCGGTGACGCGGGGCGGGCCCTGCGCCAGCACCGATGCGGTGCCCAGCCAGTGGCCTTCGTGGGCGAGGTGCAGCAGCGGGTTGTCGCCGGTGCCGAAGCGCGAGTAGAACTCGACCGTGCCATCGACGATGCCGACCATGTCGGCATGCTCGTCCACGGCGCGATAGATGGGCGTGCCAGCGGCGTAATGGCGCCAGTCGCAGCGCGCCAGCACGGCATCCTGGTAGGCGGCCGGCGCGCGGCCGAACCAGCCTTCGTTGTCCTTCAGGATCGCGATGCGTTCGGCGAGCGGAAGCTCTGCCATGGATGCGCCAGCGTCGGGGTGTGCTTGCGGCCTTCAGCCGGGCTCGCCGCCGATCAGCGCCAGCAGCTCCGCGGTCTTGTCGCGCATCAGCGCCTCGTTGCCGCGGCTCTCCACGTTGAGGCGGATCAGCGGCTCGGTGTTGGACGAGCGCAGGTTGAAGCGCCACTGGTCGAACTCGACGCTGACGCCGTCGGTGTGATCGACCAGGCGGGCCATCGGCTCGTACTGGGCCAGCACCGCGGCGATGGTCGCCTTCGCGTCCGGCACGCGCCGGTTGATCTCGCCGCTGGCGGGAAACGCGCGGATGCGCTCGCCGACCAGCTCGGACAGCGGCTTGCCGCTGACGCACATCAGCTGCGTGCACCAGCAGCCACGGGATCATGCCGCTGTCGCAGTAGGCGAAATCGCGGAAGTAATGGTGCGCGCTCATCTCGCCGCCGTAGACGCCGTCCACTTCGCGCATCGTCTGCCTTGATGAAGGCGTGGCCGGACTTGGACTGCACGGCCTCGCCGCCCATGCGCTGCACGATGTCGAGCGTGTTCCAGGTGAGGCGCGGGTCGTGGACGATGCGGCTGCCGGGGTAGCGCTCGAGGAACGCGGCGGCCAGCAGGCCGACGATGTAGTAGCCCTCGATGAAGCCGCCGTGCTCGTCGAACAGGAAGCAGCGATCGAAGTCGCCGTCCCAGGAGATCGCGCAGTCGGCGCCGTGCCTGCGCAGCGCCTCGACCGGCGCCGCGTGGTTCTCGATCAGCATCGGGTTCGGCACGCCGTGCGGGAAGGTGCCGTCGGGCTCGTGGTGCACCTTGATGAACTTGAACGGCAGGTACGGCTCGAGCTTGTCGATGATCAGCCCTGCCCCGCCGTTGCCGGCGTGGACCACGACCTTCAGCGGCTTGAGCTTCGAGCGGTCGACGTAGGACAGCAGGTGCTCGATGTACTCCGGCATGATGTCGACGGCGAAGCGCTCGCCCACGCGCGCGGGCGTGGCGAACTTGCCGGCCTCGGCCAGGCGGCGGATGTCCTGCAGGCCGTTGTCGCCGCTGATCGGGCGCGAATCCTCGCGCACGAACTTCATGCCGTTGTAGTCCGGCGGGTTGTGGCTGGCGGTGACCATGATGCCGCCGTCCATCTTGCGGGCGAAGGTCGCGAAGTAGACGACCTCGGTGCCGCACAGGCCGATGTCGTAGACGTCGACGCCCGAGTCGAGCAGGCCCTGCTCGAGCGCCTTGCACAGCAGCTCGCTCGAGAGGCGGATGTCGCGGCCGACGATCACGCGCTTCGGCTTGACGAACTCGGCGTAGGCGCGGCCGATGCGGTAGGCGACGTCCTCGTTGAGTTCGCTCGGGGATGCGGCCGCGCAGGTCGTAGGCCTTGAAGCCGGAGATCGTGATCGGTTTCATTTGTCGTTCCTTCGCGACCGTAGACGTCCTCGAAGCGGACGATGTCGTCCTCGCCCAGGTAGCTGCCGGACTGCACTTCGATGATGTGCAGCGTCACCTTGCCGGGGTTCTCGATGCGGTGCTTCGTGCCCACCGGGATGTAGGTGGACTCGTTCTCGCCGAGCAGGAAGGTTTCCTCGCCGCGCGTGATCCGCGCCGTGCCCGAGACGACGATCCAGTGCTCGGCGCGGTGATGGTGCAGCTGCAGCGACATCGACGCGCCGGGCTTGACCACCAGGCGCTTGACCTGGAAGCGGTCGCCGTTGTCGATGCTGTCGTAGCTGCCCCAGGGCCGGAACACCTCGCGATGCAGCGCGGTCTCGTAGCGGCCCTGCGCCTTGAGCTGCGCGACCAGCTGCCTTCACGTCCTGCACGCGGTCGCGCGGCGCGACCAGCACGGCATCCTTGGTCTCGACCACGACATGATCCTTGAGGCCGACCGCGCCGATCAGCCGGCTGGTCGAATGCAGGTAGCAGCCGCTGCGTGTCCTCCGCCAGCACGTCGCCGGTGGCGACGTTGCCCTGCTCGTCGCGCGGCAGCGCGTCCTGCAGCGCCGACCAGGAGCCGACGTCGCTCCAGCCGGCGTCGAGCGGCACGACCACGGCGGCGTCCGTCTTCTCCATCACCGCGTAGTCGATCGAATCCGCCGGGCAGGCGCCGAATGCCTGCGCCGGCAGGCGCGTGAAATCGAGGTCGCGCGTGGCCGCCGCGACGGCGTCCTCGCAGGCCGACGAGCATCGCCGGCGCGTGGCGCTTGAGTTCGGCCAGGTAGACGCCGGCGCGGAACATGAACATGCCGCTGTTCCAGTAGTACTCGCCGGACGCCACGTACTGGGCGGCGGTGGCGGCGTCGGGCTTCTCGACGAACTGCTGCACCGGGTAGGCCGGGCCCTCGCCCTTCGGCGCGGCGAATGTAGCCGTAGCCGGTCTCGGGCCGGTCGGGCACGACGCCGAACGTGACCAGCTTGCCCGCCTCCGCCGCGGCGCGGCCGACGCGACGGCCGCCTGGAAGGCCGCGACGTCGCGGATGACGTGATCGGCCGGCAGCACCAGCAGGATCGCGTCGGCGTCGCGACCGGCACCTTTGGCCTTGCGCAGCCGGTCGAGCGCGACGAGTGCTGCAACGGCCACGGCCGGCGCCGTATTGCGGCCCACCGGCTCGAGGATGATCGCCTGCGGCGATGGCCCCTCTTCGCGCAACTGCTCGGCGACCATGAAGCGGTGGCTCTCGTTGCAGACGACGATCGGCGCGCCCAGGTCGGCCAGGCCGACCACCCGCGCGACCGTCTCCTGCAGCATGGTCTGCTTGCCGACCAGCGGCAGCAGCTGCTTGGGATACAGCTCGCGCGAGAGCGGCCAGAGCCGCGTGCCGGAGCCGCCGGAGAGGATCAGGGGGATCAGCATGGCGCAGTCGAATCCATGGCGGAGACAGAGCGGCCTATTCTACGCGGACGCGTCGCGCACCCGCCAAACACCCGGTCGCAGGAATCAGACGTGCGTCGGAAATGAGCCGTTCCACAGTGGCGCACCCCGGCCCAGCATACAGAATAGCCCCTGGCCAGCGCGGCGATGGGGAAGCGATTGTGACAATACTCGTGACGGGCGGAGCCGGCTTCATCGGCGCCAATTTCGTCCTCGACTGGCTGGCGCAGTCAGCGGCGAGCCCGTCGTCAACCTCGACGCGCTCACCTATGCCGGCAACCTCGAGAACTCTGCGCGTCGCTCTGCAGGGTGACGCCGGCCACATCTTCGTGCACGGCGACATCGGCGATCGCGCGCTGGTCGAAGCGCCTGCTGCGCGAGCTACCAGCCGCGGGCCATCGTCCACTTCGCCGCCGAAAGCCACGTCGACCGCAGCATCCACGGCCCGGCGGCGTTCATCCGAGACCAATGTCGTCGGCACCTTCAGCCTGCTGGAAGCGGCGCGCGCCTACTGGACGCGGTCTGACCCGACGCGAGCGCGAGCCGTTTCGCTTCCTGCACGTGTGCACCGACGAGGTCTACGGCTCGCTGGGCCCGACGGATCCACCCTTCACCGAGAGCACCGCCTACGACCGAACAGCCCCTACGCGGCCAGCAAGGCCGCGAGCGACCACCTGGTGCGCGCCTAGCATCACACCTACGGCCTGCCGGTGCGTCACCACGAACTGCAGCAACAACTACGGCCCGCTACCAGTTTCCCGGAGAAGCTGATTCCGCTGATGATCGTCAACGCGCTGGCGGGCAAGCCGCTGCCGGTCTACGGCGACGGGCAGCAGGTGCGCGACTGGCTGTACGTCGGGGATCATTGCGGCGCCATCCGCACGGTGCTGGCAGCGCGGCCAGGCTCGGCGAGACCTACAACATCGGCGGCTGGAACGAGCAGGCCAACATCGACGTGGTCCACACGCGTCTGCGCGCTGCTGGACGAGCTGCGGCCCGACCCGGCCGGCAGCTACACGCCGGCTGATCACGTACGTGGCGGACCGGCCCGGGCACGATCGCCGCTATGCGATCGACGCCCGCAAGATCGAGCGCGAGCTCGGCTGGCACCGGCGGAGACCTTCGAGACGGGCATCCGCAAGACCGTCGCATGGTACCTCGACAACCCGGAGTGGGTTGCGCAGGTGCAGAGTGGCAGCCTACCGCGACTGGATCGAGCCAGAACTACGCGAACCGGCCGCCGATGAAGATCCTGCTGCTCGGCAAGGACGGCCAGGTCGGCTGGGAACTGCAGCGGGCACTGGCGCCGCTGGGCGAATCGTAGCGCTGGGCCGGCAGCGACGCGGCGCCGCTGTGCGGCGACCTCGGCGACGCGGAGCACCTCGCGCGACACGGTACGCGCAGTGCGCGCCGGACGTGATCGTCAATGCCGCCGCCTATACGGCGGTCGACCAGGCCGAGAGCGAGCCGGAACTCGCGCGCCGCGATCAATGCCGACGGCGCCGGGCGTCCTTGCCGCGATGCGGCGCGCGCTGGGCGCCTGCTGGTGCACTACAGCACGGACTACGTGTTCGACGGCACGGGAACGGCTCCGTGGCGGGAAGACGATCCCACCGGCACCGCTGAATGTCTACGGCCGCACCAAGCTCGAAGGCGAGCAGCGCATTCGCGACAGCGGCTGCCGGCACCTGATCTTCCGCACGAGCTGGGTCTACTCGACGCCGGCAGAACTTCCTGCAGGACGATGCTGCGGCTCGCGGCGGAACGTGACACGCTGAACGTGGTCGACGACCAGTTCGGCGCGCCCACCGGCGCCGAGCCTGCTGGCCGATGTCGACGGCGCACGCGCTGCATGCGGCTGCGGCACAATGGCGATCGCAGCGGCGTCTATCATCTGGCCGCGGCCGGCGAAACGAACTGGCACGCCTATGCCTGCCACGTCGTCGACTATGCCCGCGCTGCCGGCTATCCGGTCAGGGTGCACGCGGAGGTCGATCGTTCCGGTGCCGTCCGGCGCCTATCCGACGCGGCGGCGCGACCGCTGAATTCCCGCCTCGACACCGGCAAGCTGCGCGCGCACGTTCGGCTTGACGCTGCCGCTGGCAAGCGGGAGTCGATCGCGTCCTGTCCGAACTTGACGTCACTCGAGCAGGGAGTGATGAATGACACGCAAGGGCATCATACTCGCCGGCGGCGCCGGCACCCGCCTGCACCCGGCCACGCTGGCGATCAGCAAGCAGTTGCTGCCTGTCTACGACAAGCCGATGGTGTACTACCCGCTGTCGACGCTGATGCTGGCCGGCATCCGCGAGATCCTGCTCATCAGTACGCCACAGGACACGCCGCGCTTCAGCGAGCTGCTGGGCGACGGCAGCCGCTGGGGCATCGATATCAGCTACTGCGTGCAGCCGAGCCCGGACGGACTGGCGCAGGCCTTCATGCTCGGCCGCGAGTTCATCGACGGCGCGCCCAGTGCCCTGGTGCTCGGCGACAACATCTTCTACGGCCACGATTTCGCGCCGCTGCTGCGACAGGCCAGCGCCAGGACCACCGGTGCCACCGTCTTCGCCTATCACGTGACCGATCCGTAGCGTTATGGCGTCGTCGCCTTCGACGACGGCAGCGGCCATCGTCGATCGAGGAGAAGCCGCAGGCGCCGCGCAGCAACTATGCGGTGACCGGCCTCTACTTCTACGACAGCCAGGTCTGCGACATCGCGGCGAGCATCGCGCCCAGCGCGCGCGGCGAATACGAGATCACCGACATCAACTCGCACTACCTGCAGCGAGGGCAGCTCGAGGTCGAGATCATGGGTCGCGGGTTTGCGTGGCTGGACACCGGCACGCACGACAGCCTGCTGGACGCCAGCCAGTTCATCGCGACGCTCGAGAAGCGCCAGGGACTCAAGGTCGCCTGCCCGGAGGAGATCGCCTATCGCTCAGGCTGGATCGATGCGGCGCAACTGGAGGCGCTGGCCGCGCCGCTGAGCAGCAACGGCTACGGCGAGTACCTGCGCTCGCTGCTGCGCGAACAGGTGTTCTGATGCGGATCCAGGCCACGTCACCTGCCGGAGGTGCTCGTCCTCGAACCGCCGGTTTCGGCGACGCACGCGGCCTCTTCTTCGAGAGCCACAACCGGCGCGATTTCAACGCCGCGATCGGGCAGGCCGTGGATTTCGTGCAGGACAACCAGTCGCGCTCGTCCCGCGGCGTGCTGCGCGGCCTGCATTACCAGCTGCCGCCGCACGCGCAGGGCAAGCTCGTGCGCGTGACGGCGGGGCGTGTCTTCGACGTGGCGGTCGACATGCGACGCAGCAGTCCGCGGTTCGGGCGCTGGGCGGGAGTCGAGCTCAGCGCCGACAACCTCCGGCAACTGTGGATACCGCCAGGCTTCGCGCACGGGTTCCTGGTGCTGAGCGACAGCGCCGACGTGCTGTACAAGGCCACCGCCTATTACGCGCCGTCGTCGGAGCGAGCGATCAGGTGGGACGATACCGACCTGGCGATCGCCTGGCCCGACCTCGGCACTGCGCCGACTGTTTCAGCGAAGGACGCAGCCGCGACGGCCCTTGCACAGGCCGTCGCTTTCGATTGAGCGGCGGCCGCTACGCGCGACCGATGCTCTTGTAGTCGAGCCCGAACCTCCGCATCAGCGCCGGCTCGTACATGTTGCGGCCGTCGAACATGGCCTTGCTGCGCAGCTTGTCGTTGCATCAGGTCGAAATCGGGGCTGCGGAATTCCTGCCACTCGGTGACGATCGCGAGCGCGTCGGCGCCATCGAGCGCGGCCTCGGACATTCGACCAGCTCGAGGTCGTCGCGCTTGCCGTAGATGCGCCCCGCTTCGGCCATCGCCACCGGGTCGTAGGCACGCACCTTGGCGCCGGCCTGCCACAGCGCCTCCATCAGCTCGCGGCTGGGCGCCTCGCGCATGTCGTCGGTGTTGGGCTTGAACGCCAGGCCCCAGACCGCGATGGTCTTGCCCTTGCAGCTTGCCGCCGAAGTAGTCGTTGATCTTCCGGAACAGCACCTGCTTCTGGTGCTTGTTGACGGCCTCGACGGCCTTGAGCAGGCTGCGCGTCGAAGCCGTGCTCGCCCGCGCTGTGCACCAGCGCCTTGACGTCCTTGGGGAAGCACGAGCCGCCGTAGCCGGCGCCCGGATAGATGAAGCTGTAGCCGATGCGCGGGTCGGAGCCGATGCCGACGCGGACCTTCTCGATGTCGGCGCCCATGCGCTCGGCCAGGTTGGCGACTCTCGTTCATGAAGCTGATCTTGGTGGCCAGCATCGCGTTGGCGGCGTACTTGGTCAGCTCGGCCGAGCGCACGTCCATCACGATCATGCGGTCGCGGTTGCGGGTGAACGGGTCGTACAGCGTCTTGAGCAACTCGGCGGTGCGCGGATTGTCGGTGCCGACGACGACGCGGTCCGGCTTCATGAAGTCGTTGATCGCCGCGCCTTCCTTCAGGAACTCGGGGTTGGAGACGACGTCGAACTCGACCTTCACGCCGCGCTCGCCCAGGGTCTGGTCGATGCGCTCGCGGACCTTGTCCGCCGTGCCGACCGGCACCGTCGACTTGTCGACGACGATCCGGTACTCGGTCATGTGGCGGCCGATGGTCTCGGCCACGGCCAGCACGTGCGAGAGGTCGGCCGAGCCGTCCTCCTCGGGCGGGGTGCCGACCGCGATGAACTGGAACAGGCCGTGACGGACGCCCTCCTCGGCGTCGGTCGTGAACTTGAGGCGCCCCTTGTCGAAGTTGCGCTTGATCAGCACGTCGAGCCCGGGCTCGTGGATCGGGATGTCGCCCTGCTGCAGCCGCGCGACCTTGCCGGCGTCGATGTCGACACAGACGACGTGGTTGCCGGCCTCGGCGAAGCAGGCGCCGGTGACCAGGCCGACATAACCCGAACCGAAGATTGTAACTTTCACTCTTAAGCCCTTGAATCTATTTATTAAATAACGCCGCTGGGGCCCGTCCTTTAGGAGCGAATTCTAGCAGAGCGCATGGGCACTTCCGGGGCGTCCGCTCACCCTTTCAGCCATTTCTGGCGGCAACCGCCGGATTTTCCCATTGCGCGCCGGGCTCGAACAACTAAACTAAGCTTAGTTTACTGTACCGCGACTGCAAACGCGCCGAGGGATCCCATGGCCGCCACCATCATCAACATCCATGAAGCCAAGACCCACCTCTCCCGCATCGTGGAAGACGTGGCCGCGGGCGCCGAGGTGATCATCGCCAAGGCGGGCCGGCCGGTGGCCCGACTGGTGCCGCTCGAGCCCGCCGTGAAAAAGAAGCACCTGGGCCTGTTGCGGGGTGCGTTCACCGTGCCTGACGACTTCGATGCGCCGTTGCCGCAGGACGTCCTCGACGCCTTCGAGGGCAAGTGAGTGCGGATCATCCTCGACACCCACGTATTGCTGTGGTCGCTTGCTGGCACCGAAGCGACTCTCGCCGCGCGAGCGCGGACTCATCGACGACGGCGAGGTCCTGGTCAGTGCCGCATCGATCTGGGAAATCGGCATCAAGGCCGCGATGGGCAGGCTGGACTGCGATCCACGGCAGATCCTGGAGACGATCCAACCCGCGGGGTTCGAGCACCTGGCCGTCAGCGGCCAGCACGCGGTGCTCGCCGCAGCACTGCCGCGGCTGCATGCGGACCCGTTCGATCGCATGCTGGTCGCACAGGCCCAGGCCGAATCGGCGCTGCTCGTCACGCGCGACACGGCACTTCGTGCCTACGGCAGCTTCGTCACGCTGGGGTGACCCTGCCCGCAGAGGATAAGCGGGCCGCCGGCCTGGTTGCGTGGCCTGCCCGCGTCAGTCCGCGCGCCAGCGCTGCACCTGCGCCAGCAGCGACTGCATGTGCGCCGGCCCGTCGGGCCAGCGTCCGGTGCGCACCGGCTCGCCCATCGAGCTGGCGAGCTTCTTGCCGAGCTCGACGCCCCACTGGTCGAACGGGTTGATGTCCCAGATCACCGACTGCACGAACACCTTGTGCTCGTACCACGCGATCAGCTTGCCGAGCGCGCGCGGCCCGAGACGCGGCAGCAGGATCAGGCTGCTGGGCCGGTTGCCGGCGTGCACCTTGTGCGGCAGCAGTCGTTCGATCTCGGCCGCCGGCAGCCCCTTGGCCTGCAGGTCCGCCCGCACCTGGGCCGGCGACTGGCCGAAGGCAAAGGCCTCGGCCTGCGCGAAGCAGTTGGCCAGCGCCAGGTCCTGCTGCGGCAGGAAGCGGCTCGAGCCGTTGACCGGCGCGATGAAATCGAGCGCGACCCGCGCCGTGCCCTGGTGCAGCAGCTGGAAGAACGAATGCTGCGCGTTGTTGCCGGGCTCGCCCCAGACCACGTTGCCGGTCGCATAGGCCACCGGCGCGCCATCGCGCGTCACGCTCTTGCCGTTCGACTCCATCTCGAGCTGCTGCAGGTACGCCGGAAAGCGGTGCAGCCGGCGGTCGTAGGGCAACACGGCCAGCGAATCGAGGCCCAGGAAGTCGATGTTCCAGACGCCGAGCAGGCCCATCAGCACGGGCAGGTTGCGCTCGAGCGGCGCCGTGCGGAAATGCTCGTCCAGCTCGTGGCCGCCCTGCAGCACGAGCTCGAACTGGTCCATGCCCAGCGCCAGCGCGATCGACAGGCCCACGGTCGACCAGAGCGAGTAACGGCCGCCGACCCAGTCCCACATGGTGAAGCGCGCCTGCGGCGCGATGCCGAAGGCATCCATCGCGGCGTGGTTGGTCGACACCGCCACGAAGTGATGGCCGATCGCCTTCTCGCCCAGCTCGTGCACCAGCCACTCGCGCGCGGCGTTGGCGTTGGCCAGCGTCTCCTGCGTGGTGAAGGTCTTGGAGCAGATCACGAACAGGGTCGTTGCCGGATTGATGACCTCGAGCGCCTCGGCGAGCTCGACGCCGTCGACGTTCGACACGCAATGCAGGCGGATGCCGCGATTGCGGAAGCGTCCGAGCGCCTCGGTCGCCATCACGATGCCGAGGTCCGAGCCGCCGATGCCGATGTTGACGACGTCGGTGAAGCGCGCGCCCGTGAATCCCAGCACCCTCCCCTGGTGCACGCCCGTGACGAACTCGCGCATCTTGGCGAGCTGCGACTGAACCTCGGGCATCACGTCCGTGCCGGCCGCGTGCATCGGCCGCCCGGAGCGGTTGCGCAGCGCCATGTGCATGGCGGCGCGACCCTCGGTGTTGTTGACGGCCTCGCCCGCGAACAGCGCCTCGATGCGCGCCGGCAGCCCGCACTGGCGCGCCAGCTCGAGCAGCAGGTCGAGCGTCGTGCCGGTGACCCGCTGGCGGGTGAAGTCGTACAGCAGGTCGAGCGCCTGCACGCTGAGTCGTGTCGAAGCGACCGGCGGGGTCGGCCGCAAACAGCGCGGTGAGCGGTTGATCGGCGAGCGCGGCGGCGTGCGCCTGCAGCGCTTGCCAGGCTGGCAGTTCGGTGCGGGATGTATTCATCCGCGCAGCTTAACCTCTCCCGCTTGCATTACCTCTCCCGCTTGCGGGAGAGGTCGCCCGCAGGGCGGGTCGAGGGCCTTCGCTCGTGGCCGGCAGGCCCTCCGGGGTCTACCCCCGGGCTTGGAAAGGCAGACACGCGCCCGGGGTAGACCCCGGAGGACCCGCCGGCACTGAACGCGCGTCGCGAGCGTGCCAGTCCGCGACGTTGCACCGAGCGTGCATCGCGGGCGGCCGGTCCGGGAACTTGCACCGAGCGATGCATCGCGGGCGGCCGGTCCGGGACCTTTCGCCGGGCGCGTGTCTGCCTTTCCAAGCCCGGCGGAAGGTCCCGGACCGGCCGACTGCGACTCGCTCGAGTCGACTTGCAAGTACCGGACCGGCTGCCGGCGAGTCGGCTCACCCGAGGTTGACGACCCTCGACGCCGGCGGAGCGCCGTCCTTGTAGTACTCCAGGTACCAGTCGACGAAGGCGCGGATGCCCACCGACACCGGCGTCGCCGGCGTGTAGCCCACGTCGCGCGTGAGGTCTTCGATGTCGGCCCAGGTGTCGGGCACGTCGCCGGCCTGCAGCGGCAGCAGGTTCATCTCGGCCTTGCGCCCGAGGCACTCCTCGAGCGTGCGGATGTAAGTCAGCAGTTCCACCGGCTGGTTGTTGCCGATGTTGTAGAGCCGGTACGGCGCCCTGCTCGAGGCCGGGTCCGGCGCGTCGCTGTCCCATGCCGCATTGCCGGTCGCGGGCCGGTCGCAGGCGCGCACCACGCCCTGCGCGATGTCGCCGACGTAGGTGAAATCGCGGCGATGGTGGCCGTGGTTGAACACGTCGATCGGCTTGCCGGCGAGGATGTTCTTCGTGAACAGGAACAGGGCCATGTCGGGCCGGCCCCAGGGGCCGTACACCGTGAAGAACCGCAGCCCCGTGACCGGCAGCGAATACAGGTGCGCATAGGTGTGCGCCATCAGTTCGTTGGCCTTCTTGGTGGCCGCATAGAACGACAGCGGGTGATCCACGTTCTGGTGCACCGAGAACGGCATCTTCGTGTTGGCGCCGTAGACCGAACTGGTGGACGCATACACGAGGTGCTCGACGCCGTTGTGGCGGCAGCCCTCGAGCACGTTGGCCATGCCGACGACGTTGCTGTCGACGTAGGCCAGCGGGTTCTGGATCGAATAGCGCACGCCCGCCTGCGCGCCCAGGTGGATCACGCGCTTGAACTTCTCCGCCGCGAACAGCGCCTGCATGCCGTCGCGGTCGGCCAGGTCGAGCTTGACGAACTTGAAGCCCGGCATCGCCTTGAGCTGGTCCAGGCGCGCGTGCTTCAGCCGCACGTCGTAGTAATCGTTGAGATTGTCGAGGCCGACGACCTCGTCGCCCCGCTCGAGCAGGAGCTTCGAGGTGTGGTAGCCGATGAAGCCGGCAGCGCCGGTGACCAGTATCTTCATCAGAGCCGCCCGTCCACCTCATCCGCCTTGAACACGTACTTGATGTCGTACAGCACGTGCGTCTTCCTGCCGAGCGCGCGGACCTTCGTGATGCCCATGTCGCGGAACTCCTTGTGGCCCACGCCCATGACGACGGCGTCGTAGCTGCCGGGCTTCGGCTTCTTCACCGGCCGCAGGCCGTACTCGTGCTCGGCCTCGTCGGCGTCGGCCCACGGGTCGAACACCTCGACCTTGCAGCCGTACTTCTCCAGCTCCTGCACCACGTCGACGATCTTGGTGTTGCGGACGTCGGGGCAGTTTTCCTTGAAGGTGAGCCCCATGATCAGGACCTTGGCGCCCTTGACCATGATCTGGCGCTGGATCATCAGCTGCGCCACCTGCTGCGCGACGTAGATGCCCATGTTGTCGTTGATGCGCCGGCCGGCCAGGATCATCTCGGGGTGATAGCCGATCGCCTGCGCCTTGTGCGTCAGGTAGTACGGGTCGACGCCGATGCAGTGGCCGCCGACCAGGCCCGGGCGGAACGGCAGGAAGTTCCACTTGCTGCCCGCGGCCAGCAGCACTTCTTCGGTGTCGATGCCCAGGCGGTTGAAGATCAGCGCCAGCTCGTTGATCAGCGCGATGTTGACGTCGCGCTGCGTGTTCTCGATCACCTTGGCGGCCTCGGCCACCTTGATGCTCGACGCCTTGTGCGTCCCCACCTTGACGATCGACCGATACAGCGCGTCGACGAACTCGGCCACCTCGGGCGTCGAGCCCGAGGTCACCTTGCGGATGGTGGTGACGCGGTGTTCCTTGTCGCCGGGATTGATGCGCTCGGGGCTGTAGCCGGCGAAGAAATCCTTGTTGAACTTGAGGCCCGAGACCTTCTCGAGGATCGGGACGCAGACCTCTTCGGTGCAGCCGGGATAGACGGTGGATTCATACACCACGACGTCGCCCTTCTTCAGCACCTTGCCGACGGTCTCGCTCGACTTGACCAGCGGCGTCAGGTCCGGGCGCTTGTACTCGTCGATCGGCGTCGGCACGGTGACGATGAACACGCGGCACGGCTTCAGGTCGTCGAGACTGGTCGTGTACGACAGCTTGCGGGCCTCGGCCAGCTCGCGGGCGTCGCACTCGAGCGTGCTGTCCACGCCCTTGCGCAGCTCGGCGACGCGGTCGGCCTTGATGTCGAAGCCCACGGTGCTGAAATGCTTGCCGAACTCGACGGCCAGCGGCAGGCCCACGTAGCCGAGGCCGACGACTCCGATCCTGAGGTTGCGCAGATTGAACTTGCCCATGTATTCCCGAAGCTTTATTGGAGATTTACGCCCGCCAAGGATGCCACAGGCGCCGTGGCGATATTTGAGACGCGGGTCAAAGGCTGGCCCAGGCCAGGGCGGCCAGGCCGACGCTGGTCATGACCACGAAATACGGCAGCGCCATCCACACCATGCGGCCGTAACCCAGCCGGATCAGCGGGGCCAGGGTCGAGGTCAGCAGGAACAGGAACGCCGCCTGGCCGTTGGGCGTGGCCACGCTCGGGATGTTGGTGCCGGTGTTGATCGCCACCGCCAGCCACTCGAACTGCTCGCGCGTGATCGCGCCCTGCAGCAGCGCGGCCTTGACCTCGGTGATGTAGACGCTGGCCACGAACACGTTGTCGCTGATCGACGGACAGCACGCCCGAGGCCAGGTACAGCATCACGGCCTGCGCGCTGCCCTCGAGCGCCAGCACGCGCTGGATCATCGGCTCGAACAGGTGCTGGTCGTGGATCTCCGCCACGATCACGAAGAACACCACCAGCAGCGCGGTGAACGGCAGCGCCGCCTCGAAGGCCTTGCCGATGCGGTGCTCCTCGGTGACGCCGGTGAACGTCGTCGCCAGGATGATCACCATCAGGCCGATCAGCCCGACCTCGGCCACGTGGAATGCCAGGCCCAGCACCAGCAGCACGGCCACCAGCGCCTGCACGATCAGCGTCTGCCGGTCGCGCGGCGTGGCGCGCGAGGCCTTCTCGCGCCGCGTAATCGCCGAGCACGGCGCGCACCGCGTCGGGCAGCGGCGCGCCGTAGCCGAACCAGCGGAAATGCTCGACCAGCCAGCAGGTGGCGAAGCCGGCGATGGCGACCGGGATCGACACCGGCGCCACCGCCAGAAGAACTGGCCGAAGTTCCAGCCCGCGTGCTCGGCGATCAGCAGGTTCTGCGGCTCGCCGACCTGGGTCATGACCCCGCCGATGGCGGTGCCGACCGCGCCGTGCATCATCAGCGAGCGCAGGAAGCCGCGGAAATCGTCGAGGTTCTGCCGGTGCAGCAACTGCACCTCGTCGTCCTGCGTGGCGTCGTGGTGCGGCGTGGCGTGCGTCTTGCCGGAGGCGACCCGGTGATAGACCTCGTAGAAGCCGACCCCGACCGTGACCGCCACGGCGACCACGGTCAGCGCATCGAGAAATGCCGACAGCAGCGCCGCGACCATGCAGAAGGTGAGCGCCAGCATCGCGCGCGAATGGATCCGCAGGATCAGCCGCGTGAACACGTACAGCAGCAGGTCGCGCAGGAAGTAGATGCCCGCGACCATGAAGATCAGCAGCAGGATCACCGGGAACGCCGCGGTGACTTCCTCGTACACGCTCTCCGGCGTGGTCAGGCCGATCAGCACGGCCTGGATCGCCAGCAGGCCGCCGGGCTGCAGCGGATAGCAGCGCAGCGCCATCGCCAGGGTGAAGATGAACTGCCCGAGCAGCAGCCAGCCGGTGACGACCGGTCCGGCCAGCAGCATCACCAGCGGATTCAGCAGCAGGAACCCGAGGATGGTGAGCTTGTACCAGCCCGGCGACTGGCCGAGGAATGCCTGGGCGGACGATTGCGCGAGGGTACGCATCATGTCATTGCAGCGGCGTGGAGCCGGGCTCGAACCGGCGCCACGCGGTCTTGCCGCCACTCGCCTTGTCGAGCCGCAGCAGCATCGCCTCGTGCGCGCTGCGTTCGGCGTCCGTGGCCGCCCGCACCAGCAGCGTGCCGGCCGGCCGCACCGCGCGCGCCGCGGCCGCGGTCACGCTGGCGGCAGACGAGGCGTCGTCGAGCGTCAGCGCGCCCTGCCCGCCCGTCATGGCGAGGTAGACCTCGAGCAGCAGGTCGGCGTCGAGCAGCGCTCCGTGCAGGTCGCGGTGCGAGTTGTCGATCGAGTAGCGCTTGCACAGCGCGTCGAGGCTGTTGCGCTGCCCGGGATGCATCTGGCGCGCCATGGCCAGCGTGTCGAGCACGCCGCAGACTTCACGCGTCGTGGTCATCCCGACCAGGCCGGCCTCGGCGAGGCGCTTGATCTCGGCGTCGAGGAAAGCCACGTCGAACGGCGCGTTGTGGATGATCAGCTCGGCGCCGGCGACGAATTCGCGCAGCTCGTCGAAGACCTCGGCAAAGCGGGGTTGCCCGCTGAGGAACTCCGTGGTGAGCCCGTGCACCTGCACCGCGCCGGGGTCGATCTCGCGCTCGGGACACAGGTAGCGGTGAAACTGCCGACCCGTGCGCCGACGGTTGACGATCTCGATCGCGCCGATCTCGATGATGCGGTGACCCTGCTCGGGCTCGAGGCCGGTGGTTTCGGTGTCGAAGACGATTTGACGCATGGGGAAGGGGCTAGGGGCTAGGGGCTAGGGGCTAAGAGACGGAGTCGGCGAGCGCGTCGACCACCTGCCGCTGCTGCTCGTCCGTGAGGTACGGATGCATCGGCAGGCTGAGGACGCGACGGGCGGCTGATTCCGACGGCGGGGAAATCGCCCTCACGATACCCCAGCGGCTCGAACACGGGCTGCTGGTGCAGCGCGCATCGGATAATGCACGGCCGTGGGCACGCCCAGGGCCTTCATGCGGGTCTCGACGATGTCGCGCTGGTCGACTTCGACCGTGTACTGCGCGTAGACGCAGGTGTTGAACGGCTCGATCTCGGGCGCGCGCACCCTGGCGCTGGCACCGGTGCCGAACTTCGCCGCGATCAGTTCCGTGTAACGCGCACCGAGCCGATGGCGCGCGACCACTTCTTCCTGGAAGGTCTCCAGCTTGGCCAGCAGCACGGCGGCCTGGATCGAATCCAGCCGGGCGGTGAGACCGAGCCGCGGGTGGTGATAGCGGCGGTCCTGGCCGTGGATGCGGATCTCGCGCAGGATCGTGGCGAGCCGGTCGTCGTTGGTGAACAGCGCGCCGCCGTCGCCGTAGCAGCCGAGCGGCTTCGACGGAAAGAACGAGGTGGCGCCGATCGCCGTGAGGCCGCCGGAACGCCGGCCCTTGTAGGTGGCGCCGAAGCTCTGCGCCGCGTCCTCGATCACCGGCAGCTCGTTGCGGCAGGCGATCTCGTTGATCGCGTCGAGGTCGGCGCACTGGCCGTACAGCGACACCGGCATGATCGCCTTCGTGCGCGGCGTGATCGCGGCCTGCAGCCGCGCCGCATCCATGTTGTAGGTGCGACGGTCGATGTCGACGAAGACCGGCCGCGCGCCGGCCAGGGCGATCATCTCCGCCGTCGCGAAGAACGTGAACGGCACCGTGATGACTTCGTCGCCCGGGCCGATGTCGAGCGCCATCAGCGCCATCAGCAATGCGTCGGTGCCGCTCGCGACCCCCAGGCAGTGCTTCGTGCCCACGTATTCGGCGAGCTGCTGCTCGAGCTCCGCGACCTCGGGCCCCATCACGTACTGGCCGTGCTCGAGCACGCGCGCGATGCGCGCGTCCACGGACGGCTTCAGGCGGCGGTACTGGGTCTTGAGGTCGATGAAGTCCATGGGGTGCCTGTGGCGGGCGGCTGATCTTCGTAGTTTACGAGGGGTTAGGGGCTAGGGGTTAGGGGCTAGTCGGAATGCCGAGCCTCCTACTAACCCCTAGTCCCTATCCCCTAGCCTCTGCGAGCGAACGAATACCTTCGTTCGCGAGCTCATCGGCCCGCTCGTTGCCGGGGTGGCCGGAATGCCCCTTGACCCAGTGCCAGTGCACCTCGTGCCGGCCGATCTGCTCCTCCAGCCTGAGCCACAGGTCGGCGTTCTTCACCGGCTTGCGGTCGGCGGTCTTCCAGCCGCGCTTCTTCCACTGCGGCAGCCACTCGGTGATCCCGAGCCGCACATACTGCGAATCCGTGTAGAGCTGCACGACGCAGTGCCGCTTCAGCGCGGCCAGCGCCTCGATCGCGGCGGTGAGTTCCATGCGGTTGTTGGTGGTCAGCGCCTCGCCGCCGCAGAGCTCCTTGCGGTGCCCGGTGGACTCGAGGATGGCGCCCCAGCCGCCCGGCCCCGGATTGCCCTTGCAGGCGCCGTCCGTGTGCACGATGACCTCGGACACGCTCACGCTGCCTGTCTCGTGGTCGGCTCCGGCGCGCTGCCCACCAGCACGGGACGCGCGCTCCAGGCGGGACGGATCGGCGTGATCGAACGCACGCGCTTGCGCGCCTTGAGCAGGTACGCGCCCGCCAGCGGCGCGGCGATGAACGGGCCGCGGCGCTCGAGCCAGTTGTCGCGGCCGAGGCCGAACATGCGCTGTGCCCATGGCGGCGCGAACAGGTAGCGACGCACGGCGGTGATCTCGAACCCCAGCAGGCCGAGCCAGTCGCGCGTGCGGAGTTCGCTCAGCAGGCGATCGGCATGCGGCGGAAACGGGCGGCCGCCCGCGGCGAAGTGGTGGCGCACGCCCCAGCTGCTCCACGGGTTGAAGCCGCAGATCACGAGGTTGCCTTCGCCGACCAGCACGCGATCGACCTCGCGCAGCAGCTCGTGCGGGCGCGGCGCATGCTCGAGCGTGTGCGGCAGCAGCACGGCCTCGACCGAGCCGGTCGCGATCGGCAGCGCGTCGAAGTGGGCGCGGATCGCGCGCGCGCCGGCGACGCCCGGCGCGATGCAGGTCCGGTGCTGGGTGCGGGCCGCGGCGCAGAGCCTGGCCGGATCGCCCCATTCGCCGATCTGCAGCAGTTCGAAGCCGACGACGTCGGCGAGTTCGTCCTGCAGCAGGCGCGTTTCCAGGTCGAGCACGGCGGCCCCGAGCGGTGAGTCCAGCCAGCGGTCTGCGACGGGGTTCGCGTTCATGCGCGCAAGGATAGCCGCAAGTGCCTGCCCGGCGACGAAAAAACGTGCCCTGCATGGTGGAATTTCTGGTCGCGAACGGCTCTAATACGCGCGCCCGGACTCATTGGCCCGTGGACGACGAGGAGTCCCAGCCTGATGCTGCAAGTGAGCCCGGTGCGGGCGTTTTCGGACAACTACATCTGGCTGATCCGCGCGCCGGCCGACCCGGGCGCCGCCGTCGTAGTCGATCCGGGTGACGACCGCCCTGTGGAAGAAGCCTTGCAGCAGCAGGGACTGCGCCTCGGCGCGATCCTGGTCACGCATCACCACGCCGACCATGTCGGGGGTGTCGTGGCACTGGTCGCAAGGCACGGGGCGCCGGTCTTCGGTCCCGCGAGAGAGAAGATGCCCTGCGCGGTGCAGGCACTCGACGACGGAGGCACGGCTGCTCTTGACCACCTCGGACTGCAATTCAGCGTGATGGCCGTGCCGGGGCACACGCTCGGTCACATCGCCTACGCCGGCCACGGCGCGCTGTTCTGCGGCGACACGCTGTTCAGCGCGGGCTGCGGCCGCCTGTTCGAGGGCACGGCCGCGCAGATGCTCGCTTCGCTCGACCGCCTGGCCGCCCTGCCCGACGACACCCAGGTCTACTGCGCGCACGAATACACGCTGTCCAACCTGCGTTTTGCCGCCGCGGTCGAGCCCACACAACCCGCACATCGACGCCGCGCTCGCTGCCGTCCGGCAAAGCCGCGAACGCGACGAAATCACGCTGCCGTCCACGCTCGGACGTGAGCGCCACATCAACCCCTTCCTGCGCAGCCGCGAGCCGGCCGTGCGCGCCGCGGCCGAGCAGCATGCCGGCCAGGCGCTGCCCGACAGCCGTCGACGTGTTTGCCACGGTCCGGCGCTGGAAAGACGGATTCCGCTGAGTCCCAATGCACCCCACCAGAACACCGCTGACCTGGGTCCTGCTGGCCGCCACCGCCCTGCTGGCGGGCTGCGCGACCACGGACACCACGCCGTACTCGAGCCTGCCGCCGGCGCCGCAGCACGGGCCCAAGGAGCCGATGGATCGCGCCACGGTGACCATCCCCGGCACGATTCCCGGGCCGAGAAGTGCCGCACCTGCCGCCGGAGCAGTACGCCGACCTGCTCGACCGCATCCGTGACGGCTACCGCCTGCCGGACGTCGCGCATTACGCGGTCGACCGCGAGGTCGAGCTCTACCGCAAGAACCCGGACTTCCTCGACCGTACCTTCAAGCGTGGCGCGCGCTACCTGTACTACATCGTCAACGAGATCGAGAAGCGCAACCTGCCGCTCGAACTCGCGCTGCTGCCGGTGGTCGAGAGCGCGTTCAATCCGGTCGCCTATTCGCGCAGCCGCGCCTCGGGCCTGTGGCAGTTCATCCCCTCCTCCGGCAAGCACTACGGCCTGGAGCAGAACTGGTGGATCGACGAACGCCGCGACGTGATCGAGGCCACCAACGCCGCGCTCACCTACCTGCAGTACCTCAACAACTACTTTGCCGGCGACTGGTTCCTGGCGATCGCCGCCTACAACGGCGGCGAAGGCACGGTGAGCCGCGCGGTGCGGGCCAACCAGGCCGCGGGCCGTCCCACCGATTTCTTCAGCCTCAACCTCAAGGCCGAAACCCGCGATTACGTGCCGAAGCTGCTGGCGATCAGCCGCATCGTGCTCGATCCGGAAGCGCACGGGCTGGCGTTTGCCGCCATCCCGAACCAGCCGTACTTCGAGGTCGTCGAACCGGGCCGGCAGCTGCACCTCGACGAGGCGGCGAAGATGGCGGGCCTCGCGCGCGAGGACGTCTTTGCGCTCAACCCCGGCTACAACCGGATGACGACGCCGCCCAAGGGCCCGCACCGGCTGCTGCTGCCGATCCCCCACGCCGAAACGTTCCGCCAGGCCATGCTCGACCAGGCGGTCGCCGCAGAGAGCGGCACGCTGGTCGCCGCGGTCGAGCCGCCGCCGGACGTGCGGCACAAGGTCCGTCGCGGCGAGACCCTGAGCGCGATCTCGCGCCAGTACGGGGTGCCGATGGCGGCGATCCAGGACGCCAACGGCATCCGCGGTTCGGTCATCCATCCGGGCGACTCGCTGCTGATCCCGACGGTCGCTGACGGCTCCAGCGCCACGCTCGCCGCGCTCGCGGCACCGCGCGAGGACATCGCCAGCCAGTTGCCCGAGCGGCAGAAGCCGGCCACCCCGCCGCGGCCCAAGGTGCACGTGGTGAAGTCCGGCGACAGCCTGTGGAGCGTCTCGCGCAAGTACGGCGTCTCGGTGCCGGCGCTGGCGTCGGCCAATGGCCTGTCGAGCTCGGCGGGCCTCGTCGCCGGTGCGCGCCTCGAGATCCCGGGCTCGGGCAAGTCGTCGACGCGCGTGGCGTCGGGCGACAAGGAGACCAGCAAGGTCACCTACAAGGTCCGTCGCGGCGACACGCTCTCCGAGATCGCGGACCGCTTCGACGTCAGCGTGCGCGAACTCATGACCTGGAACCGGCTGCGGCAGTCGTCGTCGCTGCGCGCGGGCCAGCGTCTCGTCGTCTACGTCGACCCGAGCCGTCAAACCGGAGGCTGAACATCGTGGGATTCCTGGCAGGCAAGCGCGCCCTCATCGTGGGGCTCGCGTCGGAACGTTCGATCGCGCACGGCATCGCCGCGGCCATGCACCGCGAGGGCGCCGAACTGGCGTTCACCTACCAGAACGACCGCCTGAAGGAGCGCGTCATCGACATGGCGCGGGAATTCAACTCGGTGGTGACCCTGCCCATGGATGTCGCCTCCGACGCGGAGATCGACGCCGCGTTCGCCGGCATCCGCGAGAAATGGGACTACCTCGACATCATCGTGCATTCGGTCGGCTTCGCGCCGCGCGAGGAACTGGCGGGCACCTTCGTCGAGAGCACCACGCGCGAGGGCTTCCGCATCGCGCACGACATCTCGAGCTACAGCCTGACGGCGCTGGCCAAGGCAGGGCGGCCGCTGATGCAGGGGCGCGCCGGCGCGCTGATCACGCTGTCGTACCTGGGTGCGGTGCGCTCGATCCCGAGCTACAACGTGATGGGGCTCGCCAAGGCCAGCCTGGAAGCCAACGTGCGCTTCCTCGCCGCCGACCTCGGCCCGCAGAACATCCGCGTCAATGCGATCTCGGCCGGGCCGATCAAGACCCTGGCCGCGGCGGGCGTCAGCGGGTTCCGCAAGATGCTCGGCCACGTCGCCGCAGCCACGCCGCTGCGCCGCAACGTGACCACGGACGAGGTCGGCAACGCCGCGGCCTTCCTCTGCTCGGACCTGGCCTCAGGCATCACCGGCGAAGTGCTGTACGTCGATGCCGGGTACAGCCACGTGGGGATGAGCTTCCCCGAGTAAGGCCCCCGCCTACGGCGCGGCCCACAGTTGCGGGTTGCGCTTGATCTTGGCGTTGCGGCGCAACTCGCCGACGTACGACTCGATCTCGAGCGACGCCTTCTGGCCGGAATAGGCGCGCGTGAATTCGCCCGGGTCGGGCCCGAGCGCCGCCAGCGTGCCCGGCTGCACGGCCTGCACCACGAACACGGCCGAATCGCCGCTCGCCAGCGTGGCAACACCGGCGCTGGCCTTGCCCGTCGCGGGACGCGGCGCCAGGAAAGCCGCCTTGACGAGTTCCGGCACCATCGGCGCGGCATCGACCGCGGTCGGCCCGCGGCGTGTCACGGACTGCGCTGCCGCAGGCGTGCGCGCCCACGGTCGCGGCAACGGTGGCGAGCGACTCGCCGGCATTGATCCGCGCGGCCAGCGCCTGCGCCGCTGCGTCCGCGGCCGCGCGCGCCTTGTCCTCGCGCAGGCGCGCGAGGATCTCGTCCTGCACCTCGGCCAGCGGCCGCTGCTGCGGCGTCTTGTGGTCGGTCACGCGCAGCACCACGACCTTTTCCTCGCCGATGGCGATCGGCTGGCTGTTCTGGCGTTCCTGCAGCACTTCGTTGCTGAAGGCTGCCTCGATCAGCTTGCGGTCGTTGCCGAGCGCGCCGCCGCCCTGGCGCGTGAAGCCCTCCACCGTCTGCAGCGGCAGGCCCAGCTTGGTCGCCACCGCTTCGAGCTCGGTCAGCGCGGCGAAAGCCTCGTCCGCCAGCAGCTGCGACTTCTCGTAGAACGCGCTCTGCGCCTGCTCGCGCCGGAACTCGGGCTCGAGTTCCGCGCGGACTTCTTCGAACGTGCGCACGTGCGGCTGCTCGATGTCCTCGAGCCGCAGGATGTGGAAGCCGAACTGGGTCTGCACCGGCCCGCGGATCTCGCCCTTGGACATCGCGAACAGCGCGTCCGAGAACTCCTTGACGTAGGCCTCCCGCGGCGCCCAGCCCAGGTCGCCACCGGCATCCTTCGAGCCCGGATCGTCCGAATTCGCGCGCGCAAGCTGGGCAAAATCCTCGCCCGCCTTCGCCCGCGCGAACAGCGCTTCGGCCTTCTGCCTTCGCCTTGGCCGGATCGCTGCCGGCTTCGACCAGGATATGGCTCGCGCGGCGGCGCTCGGGCACTGCGTTGCGGTCGGCTGCGGTCTCGTCGTAGTACTGCCGCAGCCCTTCTTCCGTCACCTGCACGCCGGCGGCGATGTCCGCCAGGTTGACCTGCAGGTACTGCAGCGACAGCGTCTCCTGCGTCATGAACTGCGACTTGTTCTGGTCGAAGTACGCGGCGACGTCGGCCGGCGTCACGCTGCACCTCGCCGGCAAAACGCGCCGCGGGCACGACGGCGTAGGCCACGTCGCGGGTCTCGGCCTCGAGCTGCGACGCGGCGCAGCAGCTCGCCCGGCGTGACGAAGCCCGAGATCGCGATGGCGTTCTGCAGCTGCGAGGTCTCGAGGTCGCGGCGGAACTCGCGCTCGAAGTCGGGCTCGGTGCGGCCCTGCTGCCGCAGCAGCGCGGCGTAGCGGTCGCGCGAGAACACGCCGTCGACCTGCAGCGACGGGATCTTCTGGATCGCCTCGGCCAGCTCACGGTCGCTGACGCGGTAGCCGCTCTCGTTGGCGCGCTGCACGAGCAGCTCGCGCGTGATGTAGTCGTCGAGCAGCTTCTCCTGCTCGGTCTTGATCACCTCGGGCGGCAGCTCGTCGCGCACGGCCTGCTGCAGTTCCGTCTGGCGGTCCTGCCAGGCCTGGCGGATCACCGGCGCCGGGATGTCCTCGCCGTTGACCGTGGCCGCGGCCGTGGTCAGGCGACGACTCGAACTGGATGCCCCAGAAGATGAAGACGACGGCGATGGCACCCAGGAACACGGCCGCGAACCAGCCTGAAATCCTGTCGCGAATTTTCTGCAGCATGTTGTATGCGGAGTGGTGCGTTTGACGGATGGCGGATAGTAAGAGGCGCGCCAGTGCATCGCCAGTTGTACTTGTCCTAGATACACAAAAGCCCGCGCGAGCGGGCTTTCGTGATCCAGAGCTGGCGGAGTGGACGGGACTCGAACCCGCGACCCCCGGCGTGACAGGCCGGTATTCTAACCAACTGAACTACCACTCCGCGTTTTCTGGTGGGTGCTGAGGGGATCGAACCCCCGACCTACGCCGTGTAAAGGCGCCGCTCTACCAGCTGAGCTAAGCACCCGTGCTCATCTGGTAGCCGTCTAGTTTACGGCATCCTTCAGGCCTTTTCCAGCCTTGAAGCCAGGAACATTGCTGGCGGCGATCTGGATCGCCTCGCCCGTGCGCGGGTTGCGGCCGGTGCGGGCTGCCCGGGTCTTGCTGGCAAACGTGCCGAAGCCGGAGAGCGCCACCGCTTCGCCCTTCTGCAGGGATTCGGTGATGGCCCCGAGCACCGCCTCGACGGCGCGCGCGGCATCGGACTTGGCGAGCGCGGTGCGCTCGGCCACTGCATCGATCAGGTCGTTCTTGTTCATGACTGGTTGCTTCCTCGTGTTCCGTCAGTGGGCATGCACTTGCTTGCCCGTTCGTTTGGCCGGACGCTTGGCGCCCGCCCGCTTGCCGTCCGTGCTGGCCGTGGCGCCTTCGGCATTCGTGCCGAGCGGCTGCGGCATGTCGCGCAGCGCCAGTTGCAGCACCTCGTCGATCCACTTCACCGGCTTGATGGTCAGCCGGCCCTTGATGTTGTCCGGGATCTCGGCGAGATCCTTCACGTTCTCGTCCGGGATCAGCACGGTGGTGATGCCGCCGCGGTGGGCCGCGAGCAGCTTCTCCTTCAGGCCGCCGATCGGCAGCACCTCGCCGCGCAGCGTGATCTCGCCGGTCATCGCGACGTCGGCCCGCACCGGGATCCTGGTCAGCGCCGACACCAGCGCCGTGCACATGCCGATGCCCGCGCTCGGGCCGTCCTTCGGCGTCGCGCCTTCCGGCACGTGGATGTGCACGTCGGACTTCTGGTAGAACTCGGGGTCGAGTCCCAGCACGTTGGCGCGGCTGCGCACCACGGTCATCGCCGCCTGGATCGACTCCTGCATCACCTCGCCGAGCTGGCCGGTGTGCGTGAGCTTGCCCTTGCCCGGGCATCACCGCCGACTCGATCGTCAGCAGCTCGCCGCCGACCTCGGTCCAGGCCAGGCCGGTGACCTGCCCGACCTGGTCGTTCTCCTCGGCCCGGCCGTAGCGGTGCCGGCGCACGCCCAGGTACTTGGCCAGGTTCTTCGGCGTGACCGCGACCGCCTTGCGGTCCTTCTCCAGCAGCAGCTCCTTGACGGACTTGCGGCAGATCTTGGACAGCTCGCGCTCGAGGCTGCGCACGCCCGCTTCGCGCGTGTAGTGGCGGATGACGTTCGAGGATGGCGGGGTCGGACACCTTGAGTTCCGCCGTCCTTGAGCCCGTTCTGCTTCATCTGCTTCGGCAGCAGGTAACGGCGCGCGATGTTCGCCTTCTCGTCCTCGGTGTAACCCGGCAGCCGGATGACTTCCATGCGGTCGAGCAGCGGCGGCGGGATGTTCAGGCTGTTGGCCGTGCAGACGAACATCACGTCGGAGAGGTCGAAGTCGACCTCGAGGTAATGGTCGTTGAAGGCGGCGTTCTGCTCGGGGTCGAGCACCTCGAGCAGCGCGGACGACGGGTCGCCGCGGAAGTCCATCGCCATCTTGTCGACTTCGTCGAGCAGGAACAGCGGGTTGCTTGACGCCGGTGCGGACCATGTTCTGCACGATCTTGCCGGGCATCGAGCCGATGTAGGTGCGGCGGTGGCCGCGGATCTCGGCCTCGTCGCGCACGCCGCCGAGCGACATGCGCACGAACTTGCGGTTGGTGGCGCGCGCGATGCTCTGGCCGAGCGAGGTCTTGCCGACGCCCGGGGGGCCGACCAGGCACAGGATCGGGCCCTTGAGCGTCTGCACGCGCTGCTGCACGGCGAGGTACTCGACGATGCGTTCCTTGACCTTGTCGAGGCCGAAGTGGTCCTCGTTCAGCACCTGTTCGGCGCCGGCAGGTCGTGCTTGACCTTGGTGCGCTTGCGCCACGGGCACTTCACCAGCCAGTCGATGTAGTTGCGGACGACGGTGGCCTCGGCCGACATCGGCGACATCAGCTTGAGCTTGGCGAGCTCGGACTTCGCCTTCTCGCGCGCTTCCTTCGGCATGCCGGCGCGCGCGATGCGCTTCTCGAGCTCGGCGATCTCGTTGGGCGCGTCGTCGAGCTCGCCCAGTTCCTTCTGGATCGCCTTCATCTGCTCGTTGAGGTAGTACTCGCGCTGGCTCTTCTCCATCTGCTGCTTGACGCGGCCGCGGATGCGCTTCTCGATCTGCAGCACGTCCATCTCGCCTTCGATCAGCGCGAGGATGTGCTCGAGCCGGCGGCGCACGTCCTGGATCTCGAGCACCTTCTGCTTGGCGTCGAGCTTGAGCGACATGTGCGCGGCGACCGTGTCCGCGAGCCGGCCCGGCTGCTCGATGCCGGCGAGCGAGGTGAGGATCTCGGGCGGAACCTTGCGGTTCAGCTTCACGTACTGCTCGAACTGCGTGACGGCCGAGCGGACCAGCACGTCCATCTCGCGCTCGTCGTAGCGCTCGCCGTCGCTCAGCGGCACGGCGACCGCGGTGAAGTATTCGGCCGAGACCAGGTCCGTGACCGAGGCGCGCTCGACGCCCTCGACCAGCACCTTGACCGTGCCGTCGGGCAGCTTCAGCAGCTGCAGGATCGTCGCGATCGTGCCGACGTCGTAGAGGTCCTTGGCCGCGGGCTCGTCGACGTCCGCCTGCTTCTGCGCGAGCAGCAGCACCTGCTTGTCGACCTTCATCGCCTGTTCGAGCGCGAGGATCGATTTCTCGCGGCCGACGAACAGCGGGATGACCATGTGCGGATAGACGACGACGTCGCGCAGCGGCAGCACCGGCATCGGCTCGGTGCGGTTCGCGGCGGGCTTGGTCGGTGCGGGCGATTCGGGGCTGGTGGTCACGTGCGGGGGGTCTCCCGTCTGCTCCCTCTCCCACGCGTGGGAGAGGGTCGGGGTGAGGGCTTTCTTACTCCCTCTCCCGCGTTCGAGCGGGAGAGGGCTGGGGTGAGGGCTAGGTGCTGTGAAAATTTTAGCTCGCCGCCACGGCGAACGGGAGGGAGATTTGGGGCGGAAGCGGTGGATTCAAGCGCCGTCACCGGTGCTGCACGCGCCCTCACCCGCCCTGCGGGCGACCTCTCCCGCAAGCGGGAGAGGTAAGAGCCCTCACCCGCGCTGCGCGCGACCTCTCCCGCAAGCGGGAGAGGTGACAGAGGTCAGTGATCCGATCCGGTGCGGCGCTCTTCGACGGCGGCGAGGCGTGATTCTTCCTGGCCGTAGACCAGGTAGGGCTTGCTTTCGCCCTGGATCACGTCTTCGTCGACCACGACCTTCTGCACGTTACGCATGCTGGGCAGGTCGTACATGATGTCGAGCAGCACGTTCTCGAGGATCGTGCGCAGGCCGCGGGCGCCGGTCTTGCGCTGCATCGCCTTGCGCGACACCGCGCGCAGCGAGTCCTCGCGGAACTCGAGATCGACGCCTTCCATGTCGAACAGCTTGCGGTACTGCTTGGTCAGGGCGTTCTTGGGCTCGGTCAGGATCTGCATCAGCGCCGCTTCGTCGAGCTCGTCGAGCGTCGCCACGACCGGCAGGCGGCCGACGAACTCCGGGATCAGGCCGAACTTGATGAGGTCTTCGGGCTCGACGTCGTGGAACAGGTCGCTGCCGTGGCGGCGCGCGCTCTGCTCGCGGACCTCGGCCTGGAAGCCGATGCCACCCTTGTGGGTGCGGTTCATGATGATCTTCTCGAGCCCGGAGAAGGCGCCGCCGCAGATGAACAGGATGTTGCCCGTGTCCACCTGCAGGAACTCCTGCTGCGGATGCTTGCGCCCGCCCTGCGGCGGCACCGAGGCGATCGTGCCTTCGATCAGCTTGAGCAGCGCCTGCTGCACGCCCTCGCCCGAGACGTCACGCGTGATCGAGGGGTTGTCCGACTTGCGCGAGATCTTGTCGATCTCGTCGATGTAGACGATGCCGGTCTGCGCCTTCTCGACGTCGTAGTCGCACTTCTGCAGCAGCTTCTGGATGATGTTCTCGACGTCCTCGCCGACGTAGCCGGCCTCGGTGAGGGTCGTGGCATCGGCGATCGTGAACGGCACGTTGAGCAGGCGCGCGAGCGTCTCGGCCAGCAGCGTCTTGCCGGAGCCGGTCGGGCCGATCAGCAGGATGTTGCTCTTGGCGAGCTCGATGTCGTCGCGGGTGCGCTCGCCGGTCTTGTTCTGCAGGCGCTTGTAGTGGTTGTACACCGCCACCGACAGCACCTTCTTGGCGCGCTCCTGGCCGATGACGTACTCGTCGAGGACCTTCTTGATCTCCTGCGGCTTGGGCAGCTTCTCGCGGGTCTTCTCGGCTTTCTCTTCGAGCTCTTCACGGATGATGTCGTTGCAGAGCTCGACGCATTCGTCGCAGACGAACACCGACGGGCCCGCGATCAGCTTGCGCACCTCGTGCTGGCTCTTGCCGCAGAAGGAGCAGTAGAGGAGCTTGCCGTCGTCTTGCTTGGAGCGATCGTCCGCCATGTACCGAAAACCCGTGGTAGGGATGCCAAAAACGGCTTCGATGGCTTATACCACCAAAGCCTCCTGCTCGCAAAAACCCCTGCCGCAACAGGGACTTATTCCAAGTCCCCCGGGCCGCGGCAGCCGCTTACGCGCGCGTCGCCGAGCCCGTCTCGCCGCGTTCCTGCAGCACCGCGTCGATCAGCCCGTAGGCGGTCGCCTGCTCGCCGGTCATGAAGTTGTCGCGATCGGTGTCCTGCTTGATGCGGTCGATCGTCTGGCCGGTGTGCCTGGCCAGGATCGTATTGAGCCGGTGCCGCGCGTCGAGGATCTCGCGGGCGTGGATCTCGATGTCGGTCGCCTGGCCCTGGAAGCCGCCCAGGGGCTGGTGGATCATCACGCGCGAATTCGGCAGGCAGAAGCGCTTGCCCTTGGCTCCGCCGGCGAGCAGCACGGCGCCCATGCTGGCCGCCTGGCCGACGCAGATGGTGCTGACCTGCGGCTTGATGAACTGCATCGTGTCGTAGATCGCGAGGCCCGCGCTGACCGAGCCGCCCGGCGAGTTGATGTAGATCGCGATGTCCTTCTCGGGATTCTCGGACTCGAGGTACAGCAGCTGCGCCACGATGACGTTGGCCATGTAGTCCTCGACCGGGCCCACCAGGAACACCACCCGCTCCTTCAGCAGGCGCGAGTAGATGTCGTAGGCCCGTTCGCCGCGGGCCGTCTGTTCGACGACCATCGGCACGAGGTTCAACGCTTGCGGTTCGATGAATGACATTGGGCTCAGGCTCCGAAGTTCATCAGTTCCTTGAACGAGGACGGCTGGTCGTTGACCTTGGCCCTGGCGAGCAGGTAGTCGACCACCTGGTCCTCCAGCACCATGCCCTCCACCTGGCGCATCGCCTCCGGATTCTGGCGGTAAGCGCCGATGATTGCATCCGGATCCGGGTAAGTTGCAGCCAGGTCGGCGAGACGCGCGTCGACTTTCGCGCGGTCGAGCTGCAGGTTGCGGCTCTTGACCAGCTCGTTGACCAGCATGCCGAGCGCCACGCGGCGGCGGGCGGGCTCGACGAACGGCTCGGCCGGCGGCACCTGCGAGGCTTCCTTGGCGCCCATGCGCCGGGCGGTGTCCATCTGCATGTCGCGGACCTGCTGCTGCACCAGCGCGTTGGGCACGTCCACCGGGTTGGCCGCGAGGAAGCGGTCGAACAGCTGCTGCTTCAGGCGCGCGCGGACGTTGTCCGCCAGCTCGCGACGCATGTTGTCGGCCACTTCCGCGAGCAGGCGCTCGATGCCGCCTTCGGTGACGCCGTACTCGCGGCAGAACGCGTCGTCGAGCGGCGGCAGCTGCTTCTCTTCCACCTTCTTCACCTGCACGGTGAACTCGGCCGTCTGGCCCGCCAGGTCCTTGTTGTGGTACTCGGCCGGATACGGCACGGCGATCTGCTTCTGCTCGCCCGCCTTCGACGCCGAGGATGCCGGTCTCGAAGTCCTTCAGCATGCGGCCCGAACCGAGGATGACGGCGACGTCGTCGCCCGTGCTGCCCTCGAACGCCTTGCCGTCGATCAGGCCCTTGAAGTCCATGGTGACGCGGTCGCCTTCACGGCTCTCGCGCTCGACCTCGGTGAACGACGGGCGCTGCTCGCGCAGGTTCTGCACCATCGCCTCGATGTCGGCCTGGCTGACCTCGGCCACCGGCCGGTCCACCTCGAGGCCGTCGACGTTGTCGAGCTCGATCTCGGGGATCACCTCGAACACGGCGCGGTACTTGAGGTCGGCGCCCGGCGCGCTGGAGATCGGCTCGATGCGGGGACCGGCCGCCGGCGTCAGCTTCGCCTCGGTCACGGCGCGCGCAAAGCTCTGCTGCACCAGGTCGCTCAGGACTTCCTGGCGGACCTGCGCGCCGAACTGCTGGCGGATCACCTTGATCGGCGCCTTGCCCGGGCGGAAGCCCTTGAGCTTCGCGGTGCGGCTGACCTTCTGCAGCCGGTCGGCGACGGCCTGCTCGATCTGCTCCTTCGGGACGCTCACTTCCATCCGGCGCTCGAGTGCGCCGGTCGATTCCACCGAAACTTGCATCGTCGTCGATCCTCAGGGGCTGCGTGCCGGGAGTGTTCCCGGAAAATAGCCGCGTATTGTGCCACGGCAGGCCCTGGATTGGAGGGTGGAGTTGGGGGGCCGGGCGCCCACCCGGGGGCCGGCCTTATATACTGCCGGCCCGTGCCCGCCTGGGTGGCGGAATTGGCAGACGCACCGGGTTTAGGTCCCGGCGCCGCAAGGCGTGCAGGTTCGACCCCTGTCCCAGGCACCAGCGCCCGCCGCAGGCGCGCGAACAGGATTGAATCGATGACACGCGCACCTTTCCCGGCGTCAGAGGGGTCTCACCGCGCCGGGCACCGGCATTGAAGTCCTGGCTGCTGGTCCTCGCGCTGCTGCTGCACGCGGGCGTGGCCGACGCCGCCCGCCGCTTCGTCGAGGTCGGCAACGGGCGCGGCCTGGATGCGACCGTGGTGCCGTCACTGCTGGTGGACCGCGACGGCCTGCTCTGGGTCGGCTCGCGCGAAGGGCTGTATCGCTACGACGGCTATCTGGCCACCGCCTTCCGTCCGCGGGCCGACGACCCCGGCAGCGTCAGCGACGTCGACATCCGCTCGCTGTACGAGGCCCGCGATGGCTCGATCTGGGTCTCCACCAACACGGCGGGGCTCAACCGGCTGGACCGCCGCACGGGTCGCTTCACCCGCTACCGGCACGATTCCGCCGACCCCACCTCGCTGAGCGACCCGAGCGTCTACGGCGTGTCCGAGGATGCGCAGGGCCGCATCTGGGTGGGGACGCAGCGCGGCCTCAACCGGCTCGACGCCGACGGGCGACGATTCACCCGCTACCTGCATGACCCGAACCGCGGCGGCAGCCTGGCCAACGACTGGGCTTACGCCCTGCACCTGGGACAATCGGGCACCTTGTGGATCGGCACGGTGGGCGGCGGAGTCGACCGCTGGGACGAAGCGCGCGGCGAGTTCGTCAACTACCTGCCGTCGGCGCTGACGCGCGGCAGCCGGCAGCTCGACGACGTGTTTACCCTGCACGAGGCGCCCGACGGACGGCTCTGGGTCGGCACGCGCGGCGGACTCGTCGTGATCGAGCCGGCGCTGGCGCACCGCACGCCTGGTCGACCTGGCCGACGACGCGGGTGTGCAGCCGCTGCTGACCGCGATGCGTGCAGACGACTCCGGGCGCCTGTGGGCGACGAGCATGCAGCTCGGCGTGATCGAGGTCGACCTCGTCTTCGGGCATCGCGACGCAGAGCCTGCTCGACCTGGGCCGGGCGCCGGGCAACGCGCCCGCGCAACCGCTGCTGAGCGTGGCCATCGGCCCGCACCATGTCTTCGTCGGCACCTGGGGTGGGGGCGTGCTGCGCGCGCCGCGTGACGAGCCGCCGTTCCGGCTGCTGACGCAGCTGGGTGCGGGCGGCCTGCGCAACATGAACATCACCGCCGTGATGGCGAACGGCGAGGTCGGCCGGCCCTGGGTCGGCAGTTTTGGCGGCGGGCCGCAACGCGTGGACGTTACCGCGGGAAAATCGATCGACCCGATCGTCGGCCCGGCCGACGACCCGATCACCGTGGCGGGCGTGGTCAGCCTGGCGCAGCTGCCAGGCGGGCGGCTGTTTGCGGGCGCCACCGAAGGCCTGTTCGGTTTCGACGCCGACGGTCGCGATGTCGCCAGCTGGAACGGCACGACGGCCGGCACGCAGCGAAACCATCGGCCCGGGCTACGTCGCCGCATTGCTCCCAGCCGGAAACGGTGGCCTGTGGGTGGGCGTCGGCGGCAGCGGCCTGCACCTGCGCGACGCCGCAGGACGTTATCGCGCGTTCCGCCATGACCCGGCGACGGGCCGATTCGCTGAGCGGGGACTACGTCACCGCACTGAGTCCACGGCGCGCCGGGATACCTCTGGGTGGGCACGCGCTCGGACGGCCTGAACCTGTGCCGGATCGAACCGTGGTCCTGCCGGCGCGACGGCGCGGATGGCAGCGCCGGCGTGCGGCTCGCCAACCATCACGTCACCGCGCTGCGGCGCGATGCCGCCGGGACACTCTGGGTCACGACCGACGGCGGTGGCCTGCACCGCATCGCTGCCGCCAGGGCACCGACACGACCCGGCGCTGGGGCGCGGCCGAGGGCCTCATCGACGACGGCATCATGGCCGTCGAGCAGGACAGTGACGGCACGCTGTGGCTCAGCACCCGTCACGGGCTCGCGCGGCTCGACCCGGCCACGGGACGGGTCGTCAACCACGTCGCCGAATCGGGCCTGCCGGCACGGCACTTCAATACCGGCGCCTCGGCCTCGGACGCAACCCACGTCTACTTCGGCTCGGTCGAGGGCCTGCTCAGCCTGCCGAAGGGCACTCCGCTGAAACCCAGGCCGCCGACGCCCGTGGTGGTCACCGCCGTCGAGCGGCTCGGCGCGCGTGCGGCCGGCGCACTGGCCCAGGCCGCGATCGACGACGGCTTCGAGACACGGCACGGCGACGGCATCGCAGTGGAGTTCGCGGTGCTCGATTTCGCCGAGACCACGCACGAGTACGAGTACCGCATGGAGCCGCAGGACGCATGGACCGCGCTCGGCCAGCGGCGCCAGGTCACGTTCCTCGGCCTCGAACCCGGTCAGTATCGCTTCGAGGTGCGCGGCCGCGACGTGTTCGGGCAATGGGGCACGAGCCGGACATTGTCGTTCGAGGTGGTGCCACCGCTGTGGATGACGCCGTGGTTCCGGGCGCTGGTCGTCGCGCTGGTCATGCTGCTCGCGCTCGGCGTGCACCTTGCCCGGATGCGCGCACTGAAGGCGCGCAATGCCGTGCTGGAAGACCTCGAACGGCAGCGCGAGCGTGCCCTGGACCGTGCCCGCGCCAGCCAGCACGACCTCGAGGAAGCGCAGGCAGGCCTGCGGCAGCTCACCGGCCGGCTGGAGTCGGCCGAGGAAGACGAACGCACGCGCATCTCGCGCGAACTGCACGACGAGTTCGGGCAGACACTCACCGCCGCCAAGATCACGCTGCAGATGCTGCGCGCCCGCGCGGACAACCCGGCTGTCGCCGACGGACTCGCGCAGTCCGTCTCGATGGTGGACGGCATGATCCACCAGGCGCGTGACATCGCGCGCGGCCTGCGACCCGCGTTGCTGGACGAGGCGGGCCTGGTGCCCGCGCTGGAGCATCACCTGCAGTCGGCATCCGCGCGTTCCGGCGTGCAGATCGATCTGCACGCCGCAGCCGGGGTCGCGGCCGTGCCGGCGGGACTCAACACGACGGTCTTCCGCATCGTGCAGGAAGCCGTCAGCAACGCGCTGCGCCATGCCGGCGCCCGCCTCATCAGCGTCACGCTCGAGGCGCGGCCCGACGCACTGCGGCTGGCCGTGGCCGATGACGGCGTCGGCTTCGACCCCGACGTGGTCGGCCAGCGCATCCGCCGCGGCGAGCACCTCGGCCTGCTCGGCATGACCGAACGGGTGCGCAACGCGGGCGGCACCATCGAGCTCGAGTCGCGGCCCGGTGCCGGCAGTCGCATCGAGGTGCGGTTGCCGTACTCGAAGCCGACAACGCCAGGCAACGCCGGCGCGGACGGCCACCAGTGAACCGGCGCCGCATCCTGCTGGCAGACGACCACGCGCTGGTGCGCGCGGGCATCCGCGTGCTGCTGCAGTCGCTGCCCGGCGTCGAGGTGATCGGCGAGACCGGCGATGGACTGGAGGCACTGGAGCGCGTGCGGCGCGACCTGCCCGACGCGATCCTGCTCGACATCACCCTGCCCGGCCTCAACGGACTCGACGTGGCCGAGCGGATTTCCAGGCTGGGCGTCGCGACCCGGGTACTGATGCTGTCGATGCACGCCTCGCCCGAATACGCGGCGCGCGCCTTTGCCGTCGGTGCCGCGGGCTACCTGAACAAGGACTCGGCCTTCGACGAACTCGCCACCGCGCTGGACGCGGTCTGTGCCGGCCGGCGCTACCTGTGCCGGGCCATCGACCCGACGCTGGTCGGCGAGTTCACGCGTCGCGCCGACAAGGGCGAGTCGGAACTGGCGGTGCTGACACCGCGGCAGCGCCAGATCCTGCAACTCGTGACCGAGGGCCAGGGCACGCGGCAGATTGCCGAGCGCCTGAACCTCAGCGTCAAGACCGTCGAGACGCACCGCGCCCAGATCATGCTGCGGCTCGACATCCACGATCTCCCGGGCCTGGTCCGGTTTGCCATGCGCAACGGCCTGCTGCCGCCCGAGTCGACCTGACACGACGCGGCCCGGCCGGCCGCACCTCCTGGAAATCAGGGTTTGCCTGATGGCGAACGACCTTGCCGGGCGTCACATTTGCGCCACGTCCCGAACGCCCGCGCCGGCGGGCATGCCCGGCCTGCAGGAGACCCCCGTATTGCGTCCCGTCCGACCTTTCTCGCTTGCGGCTGCGGTGCTGGGCACTGCGCTGGCGGCTGCGTGCTGGGCACTGCGCTGGCGCTGCTGCCGGCCGTGGCCGAGCAGGCGGCACCACTCAAGCAGCAGAACCTGGCACAACTGATCACCGACGCGCAGATGATCGTCGGGGGCAAGGTCGTGCGCGTGGCCGACGGCGTCTCGCCGAAGGGCCTGCCCTACACCGAGATCACGCTCGCGGTCCAGTACAGCATCAGGGGCTCGCTGCGCGGCGGCGCCAGTTACAGGTTCCGCCAGTTCGGCCTGGTCGCACCGCGCAAGATGCCGGACGGCAGGATGCTGCTGGCCGTCAGTCCCGCGGGCTTCCCGCGCTGGCAGGAAGGCGAACACGTCATCGCGTTCCTGCAGCCGCCGGCCGTCAAGACGGGCCTGCAGACCACCTGCGGCCTCGCGCAGGGCAAGTTCAACGTGCTCGACGGAAAAGTCTTCAACGAGTCCGGCAACCGCGGCCTGTTCGACGGGGTGAAGATCAACGACGCGCTGCTGGGCCGGAACGAGCGGGCCATGCTCGCCAGCAAGGGCCCGGTGGACGCAGCGACCTTCGTCGGCCTCGTCGGCCGCGCCGTGAGCGAAGACTGGATCACCACCGGGAAGATGCGCTGACGCACCGCCCGGCAGCAGCGCGCGGCCGCAGCGTTGCGCCGGTCACGCGGCTTCAGCCCTTCTTCAGGACACCCACGGCCCGCAGCAGGAAGATCAGGACTGCGGCACCGGCGATCGCGACGATGAAGCGGGCAAAGCCGCCGGTGGCGGCGAAGCCCATCGCGCCCGCCGCCCAGAAGCCGATCATGGAACCAACGATCCCGACCAGGATGTTGGCGATCATGCCCATCTGCGCATTGGTCTTCATGACGATGCTGGCGAGCCAGCCCACCACGCCGCCGATGATCAAGGTGTAAAGCCAACCCATGTGATTGCTCCTGATGTGTCTGCCACCCGGGTGTGAACCCGGTCCGGCCGGGACTCGTCTGCTACAGCACGTCCCAGGGATACGACCCGCGCTCGATGATCGCGCCGGCCAGCGAGTCGATCGCCTGGTCCTCGTTGTGCGCCGCGCCGCGCACGTTGCGCACCATGCGCCGGCGCGCCTGGTGGGTGAAGATCGTTGCAATCTCGACCACCTGCTGCGCCGTGGCCGGCTGCTGGCGCAGCAGCGAGTCCGCACGCGAAATCACGCACAGGCCGACGAACAGGTCGATGATCAGGTCGGCGATGCGCTTCTGCACGTACTGCCGCTCGAAGATGCCCTTGCCATGGCGTCGCAGCGAACCCTCCGCCACGCGCGCGGCGGCACGGGCGTAGTTCTCGTACACCGCCACCAGCGGGCGCAGCGGCGGCGCCAGCGGCGCGTCGACGCCCTCCTTGCCCAGGCCCGTGGCGCGGTTGAAGCGCCGACCGGCATAGCCCGAGAGCACGCCAAAGCCCTTGATCGGGTCGTTGAACAGCGACCCCATGGCCGAGCGCAGTTCCGACAGCGACGTGCCGACGTCCTTCAGCGCCGACAGCGCGATGAACAGCCGCAGGATCTCGTTGGCACCCTCGAAGATCGGCAGGATCCGCGCATCGCGCGTGTAGCGCTCGTACGGCATGTCGCGCATGTAGCCGCTGCCGCCCGCGATCTGCAGCGCCTCGTAGGCCGAGCGCTGCATCGCCTCGCTCGCGAACACCTTGGTGATGGCCGCCTCGGTGGAGTAGTCGGTGCAGCCGCTGTCGATGTAGTGCGCCACCATCCAGACGGCGCTCTCGGCGGCGAAGCAGTCGACCGTCATCTGCGCGATCTTCTCGCGCACCAGGCCGAACCCGGAGATCGGCCGCTCGAACTGACGCCGCTCCTGCGCCTGCGCCACCGCGCGGCGGATCAGGGCCTTCATGCCGCCCACGGCGCCACCGCCCAGTCCGGTGCGGCCGTTGTTCAGGATCCCCATTGCCACCTTGAAGCCCTTGCCGACCTCGCCCAGCACGCATTCGGGCGGCACCCGCACGTCGCTGAAGGCGACGGTGGTGGTGCTGGAGGCGCGGATGCCCATCTTGTCCTCGTGCTGGCCGTGGCTCACGCCCGGCCAGCCGGCCTCGACGATGAAGGCGGTGATCTTGCCCTCGGGCCCGTCGGTGCGGGCGAAGACGGTGAAGAAATCGGCGATGCCGCCGTTGGTGATCCAGAGCTTCTCGCCGTTGAGGGTCCAGCTGCCGTCCGGATTGCGCTGCGCGGCCGTGCGGATCGCGGCGGCGTCGGAGCCGGCGCCGGGCTCGGTCAGGCAGAAGGCGGCGATCATCTCGCCGGTCGCGAGCCGCGGCAGGTAGCGCGCCTTCTGCTCGCCCGTGCCGAACAGCAGCAGGCCCTTCATGCCGATCGAACTGTGCGCGCCGATGGTCAGCGACACGGAGCTGTCATGGCCGCTGGTCTGCGCCAGCACCCGGGCATACGCGGCGTTCGACAGCCCCAGGCCGCCGAATTCCTCTGGAATGATCAGGCCGAACAGGCCCAGGTCGCGCAGGGCCTGCACGAAATCGTCGGGTTGGCGCGCATCGCGGTCCCAGCGCGCGAAGTCCGCTTCCTTGTCCTCGAGGAAGCGGTCGATCGATTCCACGATCATGGCGAGCGCCTCGCGGTCGTGCTCGCTGATTTCGGGATACGGGAACAGGTTCTCCTCGAGCACCGTACCGAACAGCAGTTGCTTGGCAACGCTCTGGTCGAGCAGGAGGGACGGACCGGCCGCGGCGGCGGCCACCGGAGTATCGGTTAGCTGGGTGTTCATCCCCGCAGTCCACACCGACTGGCGGGGAAAATCAATCAGTGATGCGCGCCGCCGCGCCGGCCTCAGCGGAACATGTTGTTCGACCGATGGTCCCCGGCCAGCCAGCGCTTGAGCTCGCTGTGGGCGTCCGCCTTGCGCCGGGCATTGATGTTCGCGGCGTCCGGGTGGTCGCAGGTGAACTCGCAGACCATGCCGTTCGGGTCGACGACGTAGAGCGAGCGGCAGTAGCCATGGTCCAGGACGTAGGTGTCGGGCTCCTGGATGCCGGCGGCCTTGATCCGCGACTCGATCGCGGCCTGGGTGCGCTCGTCGACGTTCATCGCGATGTGGTGGAACGGCGAGGCCGGCATCTTCGGGCCGAACAGCTCCGCGTCCTCGGGCCGCGCAAACTGGAAGAAGGCCAGCGCGCTGCCGTCGCCCAGGCCGAAGAACACGTGGCAGTACGTCCGCTCCTTGCCGAAGAGGACGTCGGACTCGCACCACGTGGCCAGCAGCGGCAGGCCGATGATCTCCTCGTAGAACCTGCGTGTCGCCTCGAGGTCACGCGAAACGTAGGCCGTGTGATGCAGGCGGGACGGGAGCAAGGCTGTGGCGGTCATGGCTCGGCCTCCTTCAGAACCGATACGTGAAGTCCAGGCCCCAGACCAGCGGCTGGGCCTTGAAGACGAAGTTGTTGGTGTAGCCGGGGTCGGGAAGAACTGCGGACCCGGCGACCACTCGGCGTTGTACTCCTCGTCCGTCAGGTTGCGCGACCAGGCCGTGACCGTCCAGGTCTCGCTGCCGAAGCCCGCCCGCAGGTTGAGCAGGTTGACCGGATCGCGAACCGTGAAGTTGTCCGGATACCAGTAGGTATCGCCGATGATCTGGTAGTCCGGACGGATGAAGTACGTCAGGTCGTCGCCGATCGGCAGCGGCCCGGTGATCATGCGCGCCCAGGTTGATGGTGTACTCGGACACCAGCGGCGCCTGGTTGCCGACGTCGTCGGGATCGCGGCTCGACTCCTTGATCTCGCTGTCGGTGTAGCCGGCGCGCGCGTACAGCTCGAGCCAGTCGGTGACGCGCGACTGCACCTCGGCCTCGAAGCCGATGTACTCGACCTCCTCCAGGTTGCCCAGGTTCTGGGTGCTGGTGTTCGGGTCGAACACGAAGAAGTACGAGCCCTCCGCCTTGGTGTGGAAGGCGGTGAAGCTGGTCGACAGCTGCCCGTCCCAGAGCTGCGCCTTGATGCCCGCCTCGAACGTGTCCGCGGTCTCCTTGTCGAACAGGTCGTTCGATGCCGGCGATGCCGGCGGCGCCGACGCCTGTCTGGTTGAAGCCGCCGCTGCGGAAGCCGCGGCTGTAGCCCGCGTACATCATCACGTCGTCGTTCGGCTTGTAGCGCAGCGTGAACTTGGGCTGCCATTCGTCCCAGGTCTCGGTGCGGACCTGGCCCGGGAAGGCCTCGCCCTGCAGCGGACCGGGAATGAACTCCTCCGGCGTCCGGGTCGTGTTCTCGCGCTCGTCGCTGTCGTAGCGCAGCGCGACGTCGGCCTCGAGCTGGTCGGTGATGCCGAAATTCGAGGTCGCCGAACACCGCCCAGGCCAGGTTGTCCTGCTCGTCGGCCAGGAAGGTGAACTGCGGGTTGAACAGCGGCAGCGGCGTGCGCTTGACCTCGGGCACCGTGCCGGTCGCCAGGTCGAACACGTTGCCGGTGGAGATGAAGCGGTCGGTCGCGATGACGTAGGCGCCCGACGATCCAGCGCAGGCGCTCGTCGGCCGGCGACGTCAAGCGCAGCTCCTGGCTCACGGCCTCGACGTCCAGGTACTGGTGCTGCGCCTGGTCGGAGCCGAAGAACTGGAACAGCACGGAGTCCTCCGGCGGCAGGAAGTCGAACTGGTCGCCGGTCAGCATTTCCTCGAGCGTGTCGTAGGCCGTGACCGACGTCAGCGTGCCGATGCCGGTCTCGTAGTCCATCTTCAGCGACGTGCCGTACATGTCGCGCCCGTTCGACGCCGCGGTTGTTGACGCGCACGTCGGCAGGCTGGTGTCGTTGACGTCCTCGGCGATGTTGAAGTACAGCGCCTGCGTGTCGACGTTGCGACACCGTACACGCGCAGGTCGGCGCTGAAGCTCGTCGCTCGGCTCCCAGATCAGTCGCGCGCGGCCGGAGACGTCCTTGAACGGATCCGCTTCCTCGCGCAGGTAGGTGTTGTCGATGTAGCCGTCGGTGTCGAAGTAGCGCAGCCGAGACGCGGAACCTCAGCGTGTCGGACTCGCCGATCGGGCCGCCCGACGCCGCCGCGAACCGTGTAGCCCGGACCCGAGTCGTAGCCGCAGCGTGACCTTGCCGCCGATCTCATCGCGCCGGCTCGCTGGTCGTGATGATGATGGCGCCGCCGATGGCATTGCGGCCGTAGAGCGCGCCCTGCGGCCCCTTGAGCACCTCGATGCTCTCGATGTCGAACAGCTCCTGGTTGAACTGCGACGGGGTTCGCCATCGCGCACGCCGTCGATGAGCACCGCCACGGACGGCTCGCTGTTGCGCGCCTGCGAGATGCCGCGCACGACGATGAACGAGGTGCCCTGGTTCTGGGTCTGCACCAGCGTCATGTTCGGCGTCAGCGCGATGAAGTCCTGCGGCCGCCGGATGCCCGCCGACTCGATCTCCTGCGCGGTGAAGGCGCTGACGGCGACCGGCACGTCGAGCAGCGCCTCGTCGCGCTTGCGCGCCGTGACGACGATCTCCTCGAGCCCGGGCTCGGCGGCGCGCAGCTTCGGTCTGGGCGCGCAGGGCCGTGGCCGGAGCGCAGCCAGGCGCCGCAGATAGCGCCGACAGCACCGTTCTGTGATTGCGCATGGTGTCCCCCGTAGTGTATGCTGTCGCCAGATCAGGCCCTGCGGCCGCAGTTCCTCGCGCACGATGCGCGCGCCCTCGACCATCGCGTGCATCTTGCCGAATCGGCCACGTCGCGCGGCAGGTACTTCATGCCGCAGTCCGGCGCGACGATGACGTTCTCCGCGCGCGACGTGCGGCAGCGCGCGGCGGATGCGGGCGGCGACCACCTCCGGCGTCTCGACCTCGTGCGTCGACAGGTCGATCACGCCGAGGATGATCTTCTTGCCCGGCAGCTGCTCGAGCACGCGGCAGTCGAGGTTCGACTGCGCGGTCTCGATCGAGATCTGCTGGCAGCGGCAGCCGGCCAGCTCCGGCAGGAACGAATAGCCGTCGGGCCGCGCGTGGATGATCGCGGCGTAGCCGAAGCAGATGTGCACCGCGGTCGTGCCGGTGACGCCCTCGAGCGCGCGGTTCAGCGCCTCGAGGCCGAACTGCGCGCGCCTCGTCGGGCCGCGCCTGCATGTACGGCTCGTCGATCTGCACGATGTCGGCGCCGGCCGCGAACAGGTCGCTGGATCTCCTCGTTGACGGCCGTCGGCGTAGTCCAGCGCCGCCAGTCTCGCGGCTGCCGCCGTAGTAGTCGTTCTGCGCCTGCTGCGACATCGTGAACGGGCCGGGCACGGTGATCTTCACCGGCCGCGTGCGTGTGCGACTTGAGGAACCGCAGGTCGTCCACCTCACCGCATGCCTGCGGCGGATCGGCCCACGACGCGCGGCACCGGGTTCGGGTGGCCGCTGCGATCGAGCGCCGTGCCCGGGATTGTCGAGGTCCACGCCGTCGAGCGCGGTGGCGAAGCGGTTGGAGTAGCTCTCGCGGCGGATCTCGCCGTCGGTGATGATGTCGATGCCCGGCCTCCTCCTGCGCGCGGATCGCGAGCAGCGTCGCGTCGTCCTGCGCCTCGTCCAGGTATTCGGCTCGGGATGCGCCACAGCTCGCGTCGCGCGCACGCGCGGCGGGAAGCGGCCGGCGAGCTTCGCGCGGTCGATCAGCCATTCGGGCTGCGGATAGCTGCCGACGAGCGTGGTGGGAAACAGCATCGAATGCCCCTCTGGATTGCGTCATGCGACAAGTCGCCGTCGCGGCCAGCGCTCGGCCAGTGGCGACGCGCCAGCGCGCGCGGATCGCCGCGCCGTGTTCGTCGAGCAGCGGCGCCGGCGTCACGCTGGTCGCGCGCTGGCCGTCGAACTGCACGGCCGGACGCACCGCCTGCTTCGCGGCATGCGGGTTTTCGACCGGCACGATCAGGCCCAGGTGCTGCACCTGCGGATCCTCGACCACGTCGCTCGACGTTGTTGATCGGCGCGAAGGGCACGTCGTGGCGCGCCCAGCCGCTCCACCCATTCGGCCACGGTCGCGGCTGGAAGCGGCGGTCGAGCTCGCGCGCCCAGCGTCGTCGTAGTTGTCGATGCGCGCCAGGCGCGTCGCGAAGCGCGGATCGGTGCCGAGCTCGCGGCGCATCCAGCGCGCCGACCAGGCCGGTCCAGAACTTCTCGAGCGACGACAGGTGGATGGCGATCAGCCCGCCATCGCGGTGCGCAGGATGTGCGCCTGCGCCAGCCGCGGCCGGTCGCTGGACTTCGGCACCGTGCCCAGCGCGAAGTAGGCGGCGAAGGGCTCGACCGCGAAATGGGCCATGGCCTCGAGCATCGAGACCTCCACCAGGCGGCCCGTTGCCGGTGCGGCTGCGATCGAACAGCGCGCCCAGCACGCCGTACGCGGCGTAGATGCCGGTGATCGCATCGGCCAGCGCCGGACCGAGGAAACGCGGCCGGTCCGGATCGACCACCACGCTCAGGAAACCCGCCAGCGCCTGCGCCACCGAGTCATAGCTCGGACGATCCACGTACGGACCGTCGCGCCGAAGCCGCTGATGGAGCAGTAGACGAGTCTCGGATTGAGTGCCTGCAGCCGCTCGGCGCCCGCGCCGAGGCGGTCGGCGGTGCCCGGACGGAAGTTCTGGATGTAGACGTCGGCCTCGCGGATCAGCTGTCGAACACCTCGCGGTCCGCCGGCTGCTTCAGGTCGAGCGCGAGGCTGCGCTTGTTGCGGTTGTAGGCCTGGAAGTGCGGCGAGTAGTTGCCCGCCCTGGTAGGCGCGGTACGGATCGCCATCCGGGCTTTCGACCTTGATCACGTCGGCGCCGAGGTCGGCCAGCATCATCGCCGCAGCAGGGGCCCGTGATGAACGTGCCCTGCTCGACGATGCGCACGCCCTTCAGTACGTCGCAGGCCCTTCATGCCTCGCCCGGCACGAAACCGGCCGGCGCGGCGCCGTCGTAGCCGATGGCCTTCGAGCCCGGCGTGCGACAGCACGAAGCCGATGGGCGCTGACTGCTCTTCGAGCAGATGCGCGATGAGGCTCGCGGTGCGCGCCAGGATCGGCACGCCCTTCAGCGCGCCGCAGCGGGAAGCCGGCATCGAGCAGCACGGCGGGATCGCGCCGGAGACGTTCATCGCCAGCGTGCTTGCCGGTGAGCTCGGGCAGCAGCGCTCGACCACCTGCGCGGCCTCGATGTGCGCGGCCGGCGACACCGGCCTCGGCGGCCACGGCGAGCAGGCGCGAGGCCCGCGGATCCTCGCCCTTGTGCAGCGGATGGCCGTAGCCCGGGATCGGCCGCTTGCGCGCCGCGCGCATCTCGCCGACGACGCGCGCGCGCGGCCGCTTCGAGGTCGCCGCTGCGAGCGCGCGCGACGACATCGGCCAGCAGCGGCCGCCGCTTCGGCCGAGCCCAGGATCACCGAGCCGCAGCCAAGGATTCCGGCGGCCACCGCGCCCTGCAGCGCCTCGGGCGCCGCGGCAAGCGTCATGCGGCTGGCCTGCACGCTCGGCACGAGGCCGTGCTCGGCGATGGCCACCAGCGTGGCATCCAGCACGCGCCGCTGCGCGGCGGTCGGCATGCTGCGCCGGTGAGCAGCAGCCAGAAATGATCGGTGAAACTGACCTGGCCGATCAGCTCCCCGCACAGGTCGCTGGCCGCGCACGACGATCGTGTCGGCGTTGGAGGCGGAAATCGCGGAGCTGCGGTGCTCCTGCGCGCCGATTTTCATCCGCTGTGCGACCCCGTATTTTCGTTATTCGAAATAAATTTCGTAATGTCGAATATAGTCTGACGCGAGCTGCCGCAGCGCTGTCAACGCAGCCGGCCAGCTTTCGCATAGCGAAATAGACTGCGCGCATGCCGCGCCGCACCACTGGCGCGCGACGCGAAGCCATGGGCGGCCTGGCCAAGGGGCTCGAGGTGCATGCGCGCCTTTTCGCGCGACCAAGCCGCGCATGACCCTGAGCGAGATCGCGGCCAGCGCGGGCTTGCCGGCCGCCACCGCGCGCCGCTGCCTGCACACGCTCGAGGAGCTCGGCTACGTCACGCGCAACGGACGCAGTTCCTGCTGCGGCCCAAGGTGCTCGAGATCGGCGCCGCCTACCTCGAGTCGATGGACATCGAGACGCTGACGCAGCACCCATCTCGAAGATATGGCGCGCGAGACCGGCGATTCCGCGGCGCTCTCGGTGCTCGACGGCACGGAGATCGTCTATGTCGCGCGCGCCTCGGTGCGCACGCTGGTGCGGCTGGAAGCGCATGTCGGCAGCCATTTCCCGGCGCTATCGCCACCTCGATGGGCCGCGTGCTGCTCGCGGGCCTTGTCGCCCGAGCGGCTCGACGCGTACTTCGCGCACGCGCAGGCTCGTGCGCTGACCGAACAGACCGTCACCGACCGCGCAGGCTGCGCGCAGCTCATCGAGGAATGCCGGCGCGGCGGCTATGCGGCGGTCGAGGACGAGCTCGCGTATGGCGTGGTCGCGCTCGCGGTGCCGGTGTTCGACCAGGCCGGACGCGTGGTCGCCGCGCTGAACAGCTCCAGCCACTCGAAGAAGCTGACCAAGGCGCAGCTGGTGCGCGAGCGTCTGCCGATGCTGCACGAGGCGAGCCGCGAGATTTCGCGCGAGCTCGCGCGCATTCCCGGCCTCTCGCTGACCCACGCCCAGGCATGAGGCCGGGACGAGCGTACAGCCAGACGCATGATTCACATCACAACATGAGCGCCGATACGTCCGCCGCTGACCAGTACCTGGAGCAGGCAGGCGAGCCGCGCCTGCGCTACCGCGTCCAGGGCAGGGGTCCCGCGGTGCTGCTGGTGCACGGCTGGCTGCTCGACCTGACGCGATGGATGCGCTGCGCGTCGACGCTGCGCGACCTCGTTCCGCGTGATCCGCTGGGACCGGCGCGGCTTCGGCGAGTCT
>CAVUVH010000023.1:0-29882 GCA_963744735.1 uncultured Gammaproteobacteria bacterium | reverse complement strand
GCGGCGTCATCGAGGCCGCGCGCAAGCATCCGAGAAAGATCGGCAAGCTGTACGCCGGGCGCAACGGCATCCTCGGCGCGCTCACCGAGGACCTGATCGACACCGGCAAGGAAAGCGCGGCCGACATCCGCGCCCTGCGTCACACGCCGGCGGGCGCGTTCGGCTCGGCCCGCTACAAGCTGAAGAAGTACGAGGACAACCCGGCGCAATACGAGCGGCTGCTCGAGGTCTTCAAGGCGCACGACATCGGCTACTTCTTCTACAACGGCGGTGGCGACTCGGCCGACACCTGCTTCAAGGTGTCGCAGCTGGCCGAGAAGATGGGGTACCCGCTGCAGGCCATCCACGTGCCGAAGACCGTGGACAACGACCTGCCGATCACCGACTGCTGCCCGGGATTCGGCTCGGTCGCCAAGTACGTCGCCGTGTCGATCCGCGAGGCCGGCTTCGACGTGGCGTCGATGGCGCGCACTTCGACCAAGGTGTTCGTCCTCGAGGTCATGGGACGCCACGCGGGCTGGATTGCGGCGGCGGGCGGCCTTGCATCGCAGAAGGCGGGCGACGCGCCGCACATCATCCTGTTTCCTGAGATCGCTTTCGACGAAGCGGCGTTCCTCGCCCGCACCGAAGAGTGCGTGAAGAAATACGGCTACTGCGCGGTCGTCGTCTCCGAAGGCGTGCGCAACAGGGACGGCAAGTTCCTGGCCGACGCCGGCACGCGCGACGCGTTCGGCCACGCGCAGCTGGGCGGCGTGGGGCCGGTCGTGGCGCAGCTGGTCAAGGACAAGCTCGGCTACAAGTACCACTGGGCCGTGGCGGACTACCTGCAGCGCGCGGCGCGGCATATCGCGTCGAAGGTCGACGTCGAACAGGCCTACGCCGTGGGCAAGGCCGCGGTGGAGTTCGCCCTGAAGGGCCACAACTCGGTGATGCCGACCATCGTCCGCACCTCGAACAAGCCCTATCGCTGGAAGATCGGCATGGCCAGCCTCGACCAGGTGGCCAACGTCGAGAAGATGCTGCCCCGCGACTACATCACGCCGGACGGCTTCCAGATCACCGCCAAGGGTCGCAAGTACCTGGCGCCGCTGATCCAGGGCGAGGACTACCCGCCGTACGCAGGCGGCCTGCCGCAGTACGTGGTGCTGAAGAACAAACCCGTGAAAAAGAAGCTCAAAAAAGCCTTTGTGGTATAGTCCCGCGCCTTTTTTCCGGGGCTGATCGGGCCTTAGATCGAGTCGCAGAACTCGGCGCCCGCATCACCCCCGCCAGGTTCAAGTGAAGACCCGTTCGGGAGGTTGAGCATGACTACTGACTTCGCGCTGCTGCTCGCGATTGCCGCCGGCGTGGCCGCAATTCTTTACGGCATCCTGTCCGTGCGCTGGATCGTCGCCCAGCCTGCAGGCAACGCCCGCATGCAGGAAATCGCTGCCGCCATCCAGCAAGGCGCAACCGCCTACCTGAACCGGCAGTACACGACCATCGGCATCGTCGGTGCCGTGCTGTTCGTGGTGCTCGGCTTCACCCTCGGCTGGGGAACGGCGGGCGGCTTCGCCGTCGGCGCGATCCTCTCGGGCCTTGCGGGCTACATCGGCATGAACGTCTCGGTGCGCGCCAACGTGCGCACGGCGCATGCGGCCAGCGTCGGCCTCAACCCGGCGCTGCAGGTCGCGTTCCGCGGCGGCGCCATCACCGGCATGCTGGTCGTCGGCCTCGGCCTGCTCGGCGTGGCGGCCTACTACTGGTTGATGCTCAACGTCACCGGCGGCGACGTCGACAAGTCGCTGCACGCACTGGTCGGCCTGGCCTTCGGTGGTTCGCTGATCTCGATCTTCGCGCGACTCGGCGGCGGCATCTTCACCAAGGGCGCCGACGTCGGCGCCGACCTCGTGGGCAAGGTCGAAGCCGGCATCCCGGAAGACGACCCGCGCAACCCGGCCGTGATCGCCGACAACGTGGGTGACAACGTCGGCGACTGCGCCGGCATGGCCGCCGACCTGTTCGAGACCTACGCCGTGACCGTCGTCGCAACCATGCTGCTGGCCGGCCTGACCATGCAGGCGACGCTCGGCATCAACGCCGTGCTGTATCCGCTGGTGCTGGGCGCGGTGTCGATCGTCGCCTCCATCGCCGGCACGTTCTTCGTCAAGGCGCGCGACGGCGGCAAGATCATGAACGCGCTCTACCGCGGCCTGATCGTGTCGGGCCTGATCGCCGCCGTGGCGTTCTACTTCGTCACGACCGCCATGATGGGCGACGCGGCCATGCCGCTGTTCGGCTGCGCGCTGATCGGCCTGGTGCTCACCGGCCTGATGATCGTGATCACCGAGTACTACACGGCGACGGAATACGCGCCGGTGCGTTACGTGGCCGCCGCTTCCCAGACCGGCCACGGCACCAACGTCATCGCCGGCCTCGCCGTGTCGATGCGCTCGACCGCCTGGCCGGTGCTCGCGATCTGCGCCGCCATCTGGGGCGCGTACTCGCTGGCCGGCCTCTACGGCATCGCGATCGCCGCGACCGCCATGCTGTCGATGACCGGCGTGATCGTCGCGCTCGACGCCTACGGCCCGATCACCGACAACGGCGGCGGCATCGCCGAGATGGCCGGCCTGCCGAAGGAAGTGCGCAAGGTCACCGACGCGCTCGACGCCGTCGGCAACACGACCAAGGCCGTCACCAAGGGCTACGCGATCGGCTCCGCCGGCCTGGCCGCGCTGGTGCTCTTCGCCGACTACACCAACAACCTGCAGATCGCCGGCAAGCTGGAAGTCTTCTCGCTGTCCGATCCGGCCGTGATCATCGGCCTGTTCATCGGCGGCCTGGTGCCCTACCTGTTCGGCGCGATGGCGATGGAAGCCGTCGGCCGCGCCGCGGGCTCGGTGGTGGTCGAAGTGCGCCGCCAGTTCAAGGAAATCCCGGGCATCATGGAAGGCACCGCCAAGCCGGACTATTCGCGCGCCGTGGACATGCTGACGCAAGGCCGCGATCAAGGAAATGATCGTGCCGTCGCTGCTGCCGATCCTGGTGCCGGTGGTCGTCGGCTTCGGCATGAACTTCCTGCTCGGCCCCGGCGCCGGCATCCGCGCGCTCGGCGGCGTGCTGATCGGCACGATCGTCACGGGCCTGTTCGTCGCCATCTCGATGTGCACGGGCGGCGGCGCCTGGGACAACGCCAAGAAGTACGTCGAGGAAGGCAACTTCGGCGGCAAGGGCTCCGAGACGCACAAGGCGGCCGTCACCGGCGACACCGTCGGCGATCCGTACAAGGACACCGCCGGCCCGGCCATCAACCCGCTGATCAAGATCATCAACATCGTGGCGCTGCTGCTGGTGCCGCTGCTGTCTCTCTCGACGGAGGGACGCCACCCTGTGTGGGGGATGGCCCCTGATCGGGCTGTTCGACTGTGATTGGTATCGAATAAAGGGCCCCGCGGCAATCGGGGCCCCCCACTATCGTGGACGACCGAGGCGCCACGCAGATTACCGAGGAGTCGAAGGCGCCCATTCGCCAGCAGGTGAACACGCCAGGCTCCGCCGCATTCCGCCCGTCCAATGCGGGTCCAGGCTCGAAACCAGCAGCCATCGCCCGACGAACATCCCCATGGATAGTTGCGCACCAAGGGGCCGTTACACATGAAGACGGATGGCCAGGGAGCGGTGGTGCTGCTGGTCGAGGACCACCCCGACATCGCTGAATCTGTTGCGGATTACCTCGAGAGTTGTGGCTACGCGATCGACTATGCTGCCGACGGCGTGACCGGGCTGCACCTCGCGGTCACCAATCTCTACGACGTCATCGTCGCTGGACGTCATGCTGCCCGGGCTCGACGGCCTGTCGCTGTGCCGCCGCTGCGCGAGGAAGCGCGGAACGACACGCCCCTGCTGATGCTGACCGCCCGCGATACGCTCGACGACAAGATCGCCGGCCTCGAGCGCCGGAGCCGACGACTACCTCGTCAAGCCGTTCGAGATCCGTGAGCTCGAAGCGCGCATCCGTACGCTGCTCCGACGCCAGCGAGGGGCGGTGGTGGCGCGAGACCTGCGCGTCGCCGACCTGACCTCGACCTCGCCACGCTGCAGGTCGCGCGTGACGGACAGCCGATCCGCCTCATGCCGATCGGTCTGAGGCTGCTGACGGTCCTGATGCGCGCCTCGCCACGCGTCGTGAGCCGCCAGCAGCTCGAGCGCGAGGTCTGGGGCGACGTGCTGCCCGACTCGCGACACCCTGCGCAGCCACCTGTATGCGCTGCGCAAGGCGATCGACAAGCCGTTCGCCCGACCGCTGCTGCACACCATCCCTGGCACCGGCTATCGCCTGGCGACCTGCGATGGCCGCCTAGGCGCGGCATCGGCGCACGCCTCGGCCGCGCCTTCCTGCTGCAGGCCGCGTTCATCAGCATAGCGGCCCTGGTCGGCGTTTTACTCGCCGGATTGCTGCTCGAGGGCCTGCTGATCCGCCAGGCGTTGCGCGACGAGGCCGCGCACTTCTGGGCACAGCCGGGCCGCCCAGCCCGACTTCCACGCTGCCGAGCACGCGCAACCTCACCGGCTACATGGGCGACGTGCCGGCGCCGCTCGAGGCGCTCGGTCCGGGTACCACCCCTGGCGAAGAGGTGGCGTCGATTTCCTCGTGTATGTGAGCGAGCGGGAAGGGCAACGACTGTATCTCGCCTTCGACCGCAGTGGAGTCAGCCGGCTGGCAACGTACTACGGGCTCGCGCCGCTCGCGATCGTACTGCTGGTACTTTACCTGTCGACCTGGCTCGGTTACCGCGCATCGCAACGGGCGCTGTCGCCGGTCATCGCGCTGGCGCGACGAGGTGCGACAGCTCGATCCAAAGGCGCCCGACCCGGCGGCGTTCGACCGCGGATCGCGTGCCGCGGCGGGGCGACGACGAGATTCGCGAGCTGGCCGACGCCCTCGCCTGGTTCGCACAGCGCCTCAACGAATTCGTCGAGCGCGAGCGAAACTTCACCCGTGATGCAAGCCACGAGTTGCGCAGTCCCCTCACCGTTATCCAGATCCTCGGCAGAGATCCTGCTGCAGGACGCCACGCTCGGCGAGTCGAGCACGGCGCGGCGCCGAACGTATTCGTCGTGCGGCGCGCGACATGGAAGAACTCACCAGCTTCTTTCCTGCTGCTGGCGCGCGAGTCTGAATCCGGCCTGCCGATGGAACGCGTCAGCGTCAACGACGTGGTCGCGACCGAGCTCGACCGTGCGCGACCGCTGGCGGAAGGGCAGCCCGCTCGAGCTCAAGCTGCAGGCGGACTGCCTGCCGTCGTCGAGGCACCGGAGAAGGTGCTGTCGGTGATGCTCGGTAACCTTCTGCGCAACGCCGTTGCCTACACCGAGCAGGGTATCGTGCGCGTCACTATCAGCGCACAGGGCGTCGAGATCGAGGACACCGGCGTCGGCCTGCCGCCGGAACGCGTGCGCAATCTGCGCAGCCCTTCCTGCGCGGCGCGCATCGACACCGGGCCACGGCGTCGGGCTGACGATCGTGCATCGCCTCTCGGATCGCTTCGGCTGGCCGGTCACGATCGACAGCGAACCAGGCCGGGGCACACGCGTCAGCGTGCACTTCCCGGCGGCCGCTGCCGTTCCTGTCGAGCGCTGACCGACACCACGGCCGTACCGCGGGCGCGACCGCTGTCTCCGACAGCGCGACACCGGCTGCTGTGTCTGCGGTCTGCTCGTTCCGGGGCCTGACCTGATCGATTTCACGCAGCCTTCACGTCCAGCTCACGCCCCCTTCACATTGACCGGATCACGATGCCCGACGTGTTCCTTCACTCGTCAGGAGATTCCCCATGAACCGCTTATTGCTCGCGGCGCCGCTCCTGGCGACCGCGGTCTTTCTCGCGGGCTGCGAGGGCGATGATGGCAGGGACGGCAGCAACGGCGCGTCGACGGCCTCAACTCGCTGGTTGCGACCCGGGCGCTCCCCAAGGGCGATGCGGACTGTCCGGGCGGCGGCCTCGTGTTCGAGAGCGGTCTCGACACGAACCGCAACAACGTCCTCGACCAGGCCGAAGTGACCAGCACGGAGTTCCTGGATGCGCGACCGCGCCGCGCCTGCGCGCTCTGCACGCCTCGCCGGACGCGCCGGCCGTCAATGTCCTGGTGAACGGTGCCGTGGCGCTCACGAATGTCGACTACACCGACGGTTCGGGCTTCGTGCCGGTCACCGAGCGCTCCCGCGTGCAGGTCGAGGCCATCATTCCCGAGCGGTAACGCGGTGGTGATCGACGAGACGCTGGATCTCGGCTTCAGCACCGATTACACGGTGATCGCCGTGGGCGACGTGGCCGCGCCGATCGCGCCGCTGGTGATCGCGAATCCCACCGGCGAACCGATCACGCCCGGCAGTTTCCGCGCCCAGGTCGTGCATGCGGCGCCGGGCGCCCCGGCCGTCGACGTGTTCGTCACGGCACCGGGTGCGGACCTGGCCACCAGCACGCCGATCAATGCGGCGCCGCTGGCCTACCAGCAGTCCACCGACCGGATCCAGGCGCCCGCGGGCAACTACCAGGTCCGCGTGACCCTCGGCGGCAACCCGGCGACGGTCGTGTTCGACTCCGGCGCGATCGCGCTGCCGGCTGCTGCCGACCTGCTCGTGGCCGCGGTCGAGAACACCGGTCCCGGTACGACGCCGATCCAGCTGGTCGTGCTCGATGGCACGGCCGCGACGGACCTGCTGGACACGAACACTCCCGCTTCGGTGGTCGCGGTGCATGCCTCGCCGGATGCGCCGGCCGTCGACCTGCTGGCCGACGACCAGTCGACCGCGGCAGTCGAGGCGATCCAACTGGCCAGCAACGTCGCGTTCACGCAGTCCTGCTCGATTCCGGCCGTGCCCGCGCCGGGCGAGTACGCGCTGTCGGTCACCGCGGCCGGCGCACCTTCGGTCGTGGCGCTGCAGTTCGACCTCGGCGTGGCGCAGGCCGACGAAGCGATGGCGATCGTCACCGGCTTCCTCGGCAGCACGCCGGCGATCCAGCCGCTGCCGCTGGCGGTGAGCGGGCGCAGCGTCGTCACCGAGGCCAAGCTGCGCGTGACCCACGGTTCGCCGAGCACGCCGGCCGTCGACCTGTACCTGCTCGCCGATGGCACGGATCTCAACGATGCGGCGGTCACGCCGGCCTTCGGTGCGGTGCCGTTCGGTGCCGACACCGGCATCCTGTCGATCGCACCGGGCGTCTACGACGTCTACGTCACGCCGGCGGGTGACAAGGGCACGGTCGCGATCAATGTGCCGAACCTGGCGCTGACCGGCGGGGCGGTGCTGGACGTCATCGCGCGCGACCCGGCCACCAACGGCAGCGAGGGCGCGCTGCCCCAGCTGATCGTCATCGACCACCAGTCGATCGCGGACTGCACCTGAAGCCCGTTCGCGGCGGGCCCCACGGATGGGGCCCGCCCGTGGCTTCAGGCAATGCACAACGGCGGCCTGACACGACATCACTGACGCCACGCCCACCGTCCAACGCGGTGCGGGTCAGGGTTGGTCACCTCTCCCGCTTGCGGGAGAGGTCGGCCCCAGGCCGGGTGAGGGCTCCGCGCCGGCTGCAATGAAAATCGGCCCCGGGAAACCGGGGCCTTTCTTTTACGCGCCATTCCGTGCCATTACTGGTGGCAGCTGGTACGGTCTTCCCGGCAATCTGACCGCACGGGCTGACAATTCTTCGAAGCCGAACCCAGGCCAGGGCTTGCCGCATTCATCACCGACGATCGCAATGCCGCGTTACGTTGCTTCGATCCTGGCCTGCTTCTTTATTGCCATTGCCGTTGCAGGCGTGGTGTTGCCCGGGCTCCCGACAGTGCCCTTTCTGCTGCTGGCGGCATGGTTCTCCGCAAGGGGGTCTGAGCGTCTGCACAAGTGGCTGTATGCGCACCCCCACCTGGGCAAACTGTTGATCGACTGGGAAACGCAGAAGGCGATATCGCGCAGGAGCAAGGTGATTGCGGTACTGATGATGCTGGCGAGCTGGGTCGTCATGTACCGGCACATCGACAGTGCCTGGATGCTGGCAGGCATTACCCTCTTGTTCGCCTCGGTGGCGGCTTACCTGGTAAGCCGGCGGGAGCCAGGCTGAACATATGCCCGAAAGCCGCGCTTGCCAAATCTGCGTCAGCGATGAAGCCCGATGCCCTGCGCCTGGTTGTCGGCGCGACTGCGATTGCGGCGCCTGTCCTTCACAGCGTCACTGACGTCATGGAGTGGTACCAGGGCGGGTTCTCGCCCGCGCAGCTCTGGTTGAACTATGCCGCCTTCCTGCCCATGCCCTGGCTGCTGCTGGGCATCTACGCGGTCCGCGCCAGGGAACTCGGCCCGTCCGCGCTGGCCGGCGCGATCCTGCACGGAATCGCCTTCACCTACTTCGCTCACACGACGCTTTACGCGCTGGAATCGCAGGCACCGGACTACGAGTCGCTCTGGCAGCATCTCGGTCCGACCTACACGGCCCACGGTGCGGCAATGATTGTCGGCGGCCTCCTGTTCGCCAACGCGGCCTTGCGCACGTCAACGCTGCCGAGGCTCGCCGTCGGGCTGTTCGGCACTGGCTTGCTCATCAACCTCGCCCTCGCCCTCGTGCCGGCTCCGGACATCCTGCAGACGGTGGGCACCGCCGTCCGCAATGCGGGTCTCGCCGGCATGGGATATGCCGTCCTGTCCGGGAGCCGCGACAGGGCCTGATCGGATTACACTGGCCGGCGTTGCCTGACTCTCGCGTCAGGCCGCGAGATCGTCCTTCCAACAGCTGGAGATTCCCATGAGCAGCAACCTGGATGTCGTACGCAGCGTGTACCGGGCATTTGCCGTCGGCGACATCCCTGCGGTCCTGGCAGCATTGTCTGCAGACATACATTGGACCGAGGCCGAGGGCGGTCCGTACGGTGGCGTCTTTGTCGGGCCGAATGCGGTCCTGGAGAATGTATTCATGAAGCTCGGCGGAGAGTGGGATGGCTTCGCCGCCGTCCCCGCCGAGTTCGTGACGGAAGGAGCCACTGTCGTGGCGCTCGGCGAATACAGCGGCTCGTACAAGGCGACGGGCAAGAGCTTCAAGGCCCCGTTCGCCCATGTCTGGAAGTTCAAGGACGGAAAAGCGGTCTCGTTTCACCAGTACACGGACACCGCTGTCCATCGCGGTCCATTGCAGGCCTAGTGCTTCGAGGCAGCGCCTCCCGGCGCAATTCTTCCAGAGTGACCATTGCTTGCTCACGCCCAAGCCGACATGCGACACGGCTATTGCAGCGGCGGCGCAGGAATTCTTGCCTCGGCGCTGGCCTGGTCGGCTGCCGCTGGCACCGCCGCGCTCGTCTCTCCCGAGCGGGCGATCTGGGTATTGCTGGCCGGCGGCGTCCTCATTCACCCGGCTGCGGTGCTGATCTGCCGCCTGCTCGGCGCAACAGGCAGCCATGCGAAGGCCAATCCGCTCGGGTCGCTGGCCGCGGCGAGCACATTCTGGCTCATCTTCAGCCTGCCGCTGGCGTACGGACTTGGCCAGCAGAAGGCAGCGTGGTTCTTTTCCGCCATGCTGCTGATCATCGGTGGTCGCTACCTCGTGTTCTCCAGCCTGTTCGGCATGCGCCTGTACTGGGCGCTGGGCCTGTCGCTGGCGGGAGCCGGCTTCGCGCTGGGCTGGCTGGGCGCATCCGCATTCCTGGTCGCTGCCGTTGGCGCGGCGCTGGAAATCGCCTTTGCGCTCGCGTGCCTCATGCAGCACCGGCGCTGGGTGCGTCGTGGAGATACGCCGTCACCTGCGCTGTTGCGCGACGCGGCGTGAGCCTTCCGTCAGGCACGACCAGGACGGTGCCTTGCACGCCGGCGAGCGGTCCCGTTACCCTCGCTGCAGCACCCCGTCACGCTGCTGGAAAGTCACATGACTGCATTCCGCGCCTACCTCATCGTCGTCCTGTGCTGCCTGGCCGGCTACACGCTCGTGGTAGGCATCAACCACGGCTGGAACCTGATCCCGGTCTTCTTCTCGAACATCGCGACAATGGACTGGCCGGGCCAGTTCAACCTCGACTTCATGGGTTTCCTCGGGCTTTCGGCCATCTGGGTCGCGTGGCGCCACCACTTCTCCGGCGCCGGCCTGGCGCTTGGCGTGGTCGCCTTCGTCGGCGGCATGATGTTCCTGGCGCCCTATCTGCTCTGGGCCAGCGCGCAGGCCCGGGGCGACGCAAGGATCCTGTTGCTGGGCAAGCGGCGCACCGCTGGCTGAACCTGCGCCGTGATCGCAGGCTCACCGCACTGATCATCGACGCGTGCGCGCGCATCCACGCCGCGTCACGCCAGCGATCGCGATCTTCGACTCGCTGCGGCGACTGGACCTTCGTACTCGCGGCGCCGCCGCAGATGCGCTGCACCGTCGCGAGTCCACGCTGCACTGCGATGACCGGGTACTCGCGCGTGTATGCCGTAGCCGCCGAACAGCTCAGGCACTCGTCCGATGATCTCGTTCTGATGTCGGTGGCCCAGTACTTGGCCATCGAGGCGGTCACCGTGACACTGCCCGGCGTAGATCGTCGGTACTCGCGCCCGTGTAGCCCGTGCGCCGACGTGCAGGCACTCATCTCATGACCTTGTTCTGCATGTCGGTGACCCAGTACTGCCTGGCTATCGGAGCTGCGGTCACCGTGTCGAGCTTGCCCGCGCGCAGCTTGACGATGCAGTCGTCCATGAACACGCGCGCCACGTGCACGCTGGTCTTGACCTCGGCCAGCTTGAAGCGCGTGTTCTGCAACTCGAGCAGCGGCCGGCCGAACACCTTGCGCTCGCGCGTGTAGTCGGCCGTCAGCTGCAGCGCGTACTCCATCGCGCCGAGGCCGCCGATCGCGAGCAGCGTGCGCTCGTACGGCAGGTCGCGCATCATCTGCATGAACCCCTGCCCTTCCGCGGGGCCCAGCAGGCATGCAGCCGGCACGCGGCAGTCGTCGAAGAACAGCTCGGCCGTGTCCCAGCCATTCTGGCCGATCTTGTCCAGCACCCGCCCGACGCGGTAGCCCGGCAGGTCCCTCGTTTCGACCATCAGGATCGAGATGCCCTTCGCGCCCTGCGTCGGGTCGGTCTTGACCACGACGCCGACCAGTCCCGCATGCAGGCCGTTCGAGATGAAGGTCTTGGAACCGTTGATGACGTAGTGGTCGCCGTCGCGCACGGCCCGCGTCCGGATCGACTGCAGGTCGGAGCCGGCGCTGGGTTCGGTCATCGCGATCGCGCCGACCAGTTCGCCGCGCGCCATGCGCGGCAGCCAGTCCTGCTTCTGGCTCTCGCTGCCATAGTTCAGCACGTAGTGCGCGACGATGCTGTGCACGGCGTGGCCCAGGCTGGTGATGCCGTGACGGCCCATCTCCTCCGCCACCACGGCCTCGTGCCGCACGTCGCCGCCGACACCGCCGTACTCCGCCGGGATGTCGGTACACAGCAGGCCGACGGCACCCGCCTTGTCCCACAGCTCGCGGTCGACGTGATGCTGCTCGCGCCAGCGGGCGTCGTGCGGCACGATCTCGGACTGCACGAAGCGCCGCACGGCGTCACGAAAGAGATCCAGCTCGTCGTCGAGCCAGGCAGAACGGTAGGCATCCAGCATCTACGGCACCTCGCAGGGGAAGCCGGGATCACAAAGGAAACTGGCGTTCTTGTCCAGAGGCCGTTAGTTTTGCTGCAGGCCCGCCTTGGGCCCAGCCAGCCGGGGGAGACGGGGCATGCTGCTGAATTCCGGTCAGGTCCTGACAGAACGAGCCAAGATCGGCCCTGGCGCCGAGGCCCTCGTCGACACGGCCTCGGGCGCGCGACTGACGTTCCAGCAGCTGAACGAGCGGACCAACCAGACCGCCAACGCGCTGCTGGCGATGCATTTCACACCGGGCGAACGCATCGCCTGCCTGATGTCGAACCAGTCGCAGTATCTCGAGTCGTACTACGCCTGCGCCAAGGCCGGTTTCGTGTTCGTGGCGCTCAACTGGCGGCTGACGGTGCCGGAACTGTCCTTCCAGCTGATGGACAGCGGCGCGACCGCCGTCATTTACGGCTCTGACCAGGCGGCGCTGGTCGAGCCGCTGCGCGAGCAGTTTGCGGGCGTGCGCTGGCTGTGCGCGGACGCGGGTGAATACGCCGGGGCGGTGGCACAGGCCGCGACCGCCGAGCCGCCGATCGGCGCGACCGGCGAAGACCCGCTGTACATGATGTACACCAGCGGCACGACTGGACGGCCCAAGGGCGCGCTGATGTCGCACCGCGCCAACATCGCATGGCTCGCGAGCATGCTGGCCACCTCGGACCTGCGCCACGGCGAGCGCAACATCATCGTCGCGCCGCTGTTTCACATCGGCGGGCTCGGCCTGGCGATGTCGGCGGTGTATCGCGGCATGACGTCGGTGCTGCTCAAGCAGTTCGATCCGGCCGTGATGTGGGACCTGATCGATGCGGAGAAGATCACCGGCTTCTTCGCGGTGCCGGCGATGCTCGCCTTCATGTACCAGCACCCGAAGCGGGATACGGCAAAGCGGCCGGCGCTGCGCTGGGTGCTCTGCGGCGCGGCGCCCGTGCCGATCGCGCTGCTCGAGGCGTACCTTGCACTCGGCGTGGAGATCCTGCAGGTGTACGGCCTGACCGAAACCCACGGCGGCATCTGCCTGATGTCGCCGGAGCATGCGCGCCGCAAGGTGGGCTCCACCGGCATGCCCTACTTCGGCATCGACGTGCGGGTCGTCGACAAGGCCGGCAACCCGGTGCCGCCCGGCATACCGGGCGAGGTCGTCACGCGCGGGCCGCACCTGATCAGCGGCTACTGGAACCGGCCCGAAGCCACCGCCGAGACGATCCGCGAAGGCTGGTTCCACACCGGCGACATCGCCGAGGTGGACGACGAAGGCTTCATCTACATCAAGGACCGCTCCAAGGACATGGTGATCTCGGGCGGCGAGAACGTGTATCCCGCCGAGGTCGAGGACGTGCTCAGTCGCCACCCCGGGGTGCGCGAGGTCGGCGTGATCGGCCAGCCCTGCAGCCGCTGGGGCGAAAGCGTCTGCGCGGTGGTCGTGCGCGGCGACGGCTGGAAGGGCGACGACGAATTGCTGGTGGAGGAACTGCGCACGCTGGCGCAGGCCCGCCTGGCGCGCTTCAAGCAGCCCAAGGCGTACGTGTTCATGGCGGCGTTGCCGCGCAATCCGTCCGGCAAGATCCTGAAACGGCTGCTGCGCGAGCAGTTCCCGGGCCCGGCGCCCGGCTGATCCCGATGCGGCGACGCCGATGACCGTGCCCGAAGAACGCCCCAAGGCCCGCTCGCTCGGGCCGTTGCGGTCGCTGCTGCCGTACCTGCGCCCCTACCGCGGCGTGCTGCTGCTCGCCCTGCTGGCATTGCTGGTGGCCTCCGCCGCGATGCTGTCGCTGCCCGTGGCGCTGCGCTACCTGATCGACAACGGCCTCTCGTCGAGAAGCACGGACGACGATCAACCAGTATTTCCTCGCGTTCCTCGCGGCCGCGGGCGTCTTCGGCGTGTTCGCGGCGCTGCGCTTCTACCTGGTGACCTGGCTCGGCGAACGCGTCGTCGCCGACCTGCGCTCGGCGGTCTACGCGCGCGTGATCCGCATGGACCCGGCGTTCTTCGAGGTGACCCGGATCGGCGAGGTGCTGTCGCGCCTGACCGCCGACACGACGCTGGTGCAGTCGATCGCGGGCGTCAACCTGTCGATCATGCTGCGCTCGATCATCTCGGTCGCGGGCAGCCTGGTGATGCTGGCCGTGACCAGCCTCAAGCTGACCCTGATGATGATCGTGCTGATCCCGGTGATCGTCGCGCCGCTGGTGATCCTGGGGCGTCGCGTGCGCAAGCTGTCGCGCACTTCGCAGGACCGCATCGCCGACACCAGCGGCATCGCCGACGAGACGCTCAACGCGATCCAGACCGTGCAGGCGTTCACGCTGGAAAAGGTCAACACCGACCGCTTCGACGCCGCGGTCGAGGACTCGTTCGGCGCGGCGGTGCGGCGCACGAAGTCGCGCTCGACGCTGACCGCGCTCGCCACCATGCTGGTGTTCGGCGCGATCACGTTCGTGCTGTGGATGGGCGCGCATGCCGTGGTGCGCGGCGAGATGACCGGCGGCCAGCTCGGCCAGTTCCTGCTCTATGCCGGCTACGTCGGCGTGGCCGCGGCGAGCCTGAGCGAGATGTGGGGCGAGGTGCAGCGCGCGGCCGGGGCGATGGAGCGGCTGGTCGAGCTGGAAAACGCGCAGCCGATGATCCAGGCCCCGGCGCGGCCGGTGGCCCTGCCCTCGCCCGGGCGCGGGGAGATCCGCTTCGAACACGTGACGTTCAGCTACCCGTCACGACCGGAATCGCGGGCACTCGATGCCTTCGACCTCTCGCTGCGGCCCGGCGAAACCGTGGCGTTCGTCGGGCCGTCGGGCGCCGGCAAGAGCACCACCTTCCAGCTGCTGCTGCGCTTCTACGACCCGGTGGCCGGGCGCGTGCTGGTCGACGGCGTCGACATCGCGCAGGCCGACCCGCTGCAGGTGCGCAGCCGCATCGGCCTGGTGCCACAGGACACGGTGCTGTTCGCCGCAACGGCGCGCGAAAACATCCGCTACGGCCGCCCCGGCGCGACCGACGCGGAAGTCGAGGCGGCCGCGCAGGCGGCGGCGGCCGACGAGTTCCTGCGCCGGCTGCCGCAGGGCTACGACACCTTCCTGGGCGAGCGCGGCACGCGGCTGTCGGGCGGGCAGCGGCAGCGCATCGCCATCGCGCGCGCCATCCTGCGCGACCCGCCGATCCTGCTGCTGGACGAGGCGACCAGCGCGCTCGACGCGGCCAGCGAACGGCTGGTGCAGGCGGCGCTCGACCGGCTGATGCAGGGGCGCACGACGATCATCATCGCGCACCGGCTCGCGACCGTGCTGCAGGCCGACCGGATCGTGGTGTTCGACCACGGCCGCATCGTCGCGCAGGGCACCCACGCGGAGCTGGTGAAGTCGAACGAACTCTACGCGCGGCTCGCGGCGCTGCAGTTTGCGGACGGCGCCGGCACGCCGCCCGACCCGGTCGCATGAGCATCGAACCGCGGCACAACGAGCTCGGACAGCCAATCGGACCGGCGCTGCCGGACTGGCAACCCCCGGCGCGGCCCGCGCAGTGCCGGCTCGAAGGCCGGTTCTGCATCGTCGAGCCCCTCGACGTGGCCAGGCATGCGCGCGCGCTGTTCGACGCCAACGGCCAGGATCGTGATCACCGCATGTGGACGTACCTGTACTCCGGGCCGTTCGCCACCTTCGACGAGTACGAGCGGTGGCTGGCCGAGCGCGCTCACCAGCACCGACCCGCTGTTTCGCGCCTTCGTCGACCGCGCCTCCGGCAACGCCGTTGGACTCGGTTCGTTCATGCGCATCGACCCGCCCGCGGGTACGATCGAAGTGGGCCACATCGCGATGTCGCCGCTGCTGCAGCGCTCGCCGGCCGCGACCGAGGCGATGTACCTGATGATGCGGCACGCGTTCGAGCTGGGCTACCGGCGGTACGAGTGGAAGTGCGACGCGCTCAACGTGAACTCGCGGCGTGCCGCCGAACGACTCGGCTTCGAGTTCGAAGGCGTCTTCCGCCAGGCCACGGTCTACAAGGGCCGCAGTCGCGACACGGCCTGGTATTCGGTCATCGACTCCGAATGGCCCCTGCTGCGCGAAGCGTTCGAGCGCTGGCTCGACGGCGGCAACTTCGATGCCGCGGGCCTGCAGCGCGCGCGCCTGGCAGACATCCGCGCAGCGTTGCGCTCGCGGCGCAACGCCGACGGACGCCGGGGCGAGGACTGACCCCATGGCGCGCATCGCGATCGGCGGCTTCCAGCACGAGACGAACACCTTCTCGCCGACCCCGGCATCCTTCGCGGACTTCGAGGCGCCGGATGCATGGCCCGGGCTGACGCGTGGCGGCGCGATGCTGGAAGCCGTCGCCGGCATCAACCTGCCGGCGGCCGGGTTCGTGCAGGAGGCGCGTTCGCTGCGCCATGAGCTGGTGCCGCTGACGTGGTGTTCGGCACAGCCGTCCGGGCGCGTGACGCGCGACGCGTTCGAACGCATCAGCGCCTTGCTGCTCGACGACCTGCGGCGCGCCGGCAGTGTCGACGGCGTCTACCTCGACCTGCACGGCGCAATGGTGGCCGAGCACATCGACGATGCCGACGGCGAACTGCTGCGGCGCGTGCGCGCGCTGGTCGGTCCCGACGTGCCGATCGTCGCGAGTCTCGATTACCACGCCAACGTTTCCGCCTTGATGGCACGGCCTGCCAGCGCACTCGTGTCGTACCGGACCTATCCGCACGTCGACATGGCGGAATGCGGCGCGCGAGGCGGCGCGCGTATTGCAGGACCTGCTCGGACGCCCGCGACCGGCGGTGGCGCTCGAGCAGGTCGACTTCCTGATGCCGCTCACGTCGCAGTCGACGCTGGTGGAGCCGATGCGCTCGCTGATGGACCAGGCCCGGCGGCTGCAGCAGCCGCCGCTGCTGTCGGTCTGCCTCATGCCGGGCTTCCCGGCGGCGGACGTTGCCGACTGCGGGCCGGCGGCCTACGCCTGCGGCTACGGCGACGCGGCGGCGCGAGCACGCGGTGGCGAACATGGCCCGCGAAGTGCGTGGCCCGCGAGCACGAGTTCGCGCTCGAGCTGTACTCCATCGAGCAGGCGATCGCGGAGACGACGCGGCATGCCGGCGCCGCGCGGCCGGCCGATCATCCTCGCCGACACCCAGGACAACCCGGGCGGAGGCGGCAACGCGGACACGATGAGCCTGATCAAGGCCCTCGTCGCTTCCAACGTGCCGCGCCGTGCTCGCCGGCGTGATCTGCGACCCGGAGGCCGCGGCGAGGGCGCACGCGGCGGGCGAAGGCGCGCTGGTCGAACTGCGCGCTCGGGGCGCGCGCCGGCACCGCCGGCGAGACGCCGCTCGCAGCCCGCTACAAGGTGCTGGCGCTGGGCGACGGTCGCTTTACCGGCACGGGCCCGTTCTATCGCGGCGGGCGCTTCGAGCTGGGTCCCATGGCCCTGCTCGAGCTCGGTGGCGTGCATATCGCGGTGGCGAGCCGCAAGCAGCAGGCGGCCGACCAGGCCATGTTCCGCCACCTGCGCGCCGAGCCGGCCGGGTACGCGGTGCTGGCGCTGAAGAGTTCCGTGCATTTCCGCGCCGATTTCGGCCCGATCGCGAGCCGCATTCTGGTCGTCGAGGCCCCGGGCCCGAACGTCGCCGACCCGGCGCGACTGCCGTTCACGCGACTGCGTCCCGGCATGCGACGGACGCCCCGGCCGCGCCGACCTGACGCGCTGCAGCGCCCGGCGCCGGGGCTGGCCAGGACCGCTCGCTGCGGGCATATACTCGGGTCACGCGGCGGGCGAGATTGCCTGCGCCCGAACAAAACAATACCTGCAGGGGGTCACCATGGCTGATAAGAAGACCGTCGGCAGCGTCACCTATACCAGACCGACAGCGAATACTTCGAGAAGCGCGGCCTGCGGCGCTATGCGCGGGTCTGGTCGCTGTGGGCGCTCGGTGTCGGCGCGGTGATCTCGGGCCATTACTCGGGCTGGAATTTCGGCCTGTCCGCCGGCTTCGGCGGCATGCTGATCGCGCTGTTCGTGATCGCCGCGATGTACTGGGGCCTGATCTTCAGCATCGCCGAGATGTCGCCCGCGCTGCCGCACACGGGCGCGGCGTATTCGTTCGCGCGCAGCGCGCTGGGGCCGTGGGGCGGCATGTTCACCGGGCTCGCGGAGAGCATCGAGTACATCCTGACGCCGGCCGTGATCGTGTTCTTCATCGGCTCCTACATGACGGCGATCTTCGAGACGCCGGCCGCGGCGCAACCGCTGTGGTGGGCCGGCGCGTACGCCGTGTTCCTGCTGCTCAACCTGCGCGGCGTCGAGCTCTCGTTCAAGGTCTCCGTGCTCGTGACGCTCGGCGCCCTGGCCGTGCTGGCGATCTACTGGGTCAGCGCCCTGCCGCATTTCGACCTGAACCGCTGGGCGCTCAACATCGGCGTCGGCCCCGATGGCTCGAAGATCGAGTTGCCGGAAGGCGGCGGCAGCTGGCTGCCGTTCGGCATCGGCGGGCGCGCTCGCCGCGCTGCCGTTCGCGGTGTGGCTGTTCCTGGCGATCGAGCAGTTGCCGCTGGCCGCCGAGGAATCGTACGACCCGAAGACCGACATGCCCAAGGGCCTCATCTACGGCATGACGACGCTGATGATCTCGGCGCTCCTGATCACGTTCCTGAACTCCGGCGTCGGCTCGACGGATCCGGACAAGATGCACGGCGCGTTCTCGCTGGCGACGTCGGCCGAGCCCCTGCTCGACGGCTTCCGGGTGATCTACGGCACCGGCACGGCCAAGCTGCTCGCGTTCCTGGCGGTGATCGGCCTGATCGCGAGCTTCCACACGATCATCTATGCCTACGGCCGGCAGATCTACTCGCTCTCGCGCGCCGGCTATTACCTGCCGTTCATGTCGGTGACGCACGGCACGCACAAGGTGCCGCACACGGCGCTCTATGCGGGCACGTTGCTGGGCTTCGGCATCATGCTGACGGTGTGGTTCCTGCGCGGCGCGGAGGCGGGCGGCGCGCTGATCGGCGGCACGCTGCTCAACATGGCGGTGTTCGGCGCGATGATCTCGTACGCGATGCAGGGACTCTCCTTCATCCGCCTGCGACAGAAAATGCCGCACATCGCACGGCCCTACCGCAGTCCGCTCGGCGTGCCCGGCGCCGCGGTCACGATCGTGATCGCGCTGGTCACGATCTACTTCCAGCTGCAGGACCCGGTGTACCGCACAGGTGTCTATGGCGCGGCGATCTGGTACGCGCTCGGCCTGATGTACTTCGCGCTCTTCGGCCGCCATCGCCTGGTCCTGTCGCCCGAGGAGGAGTTCGCGCTGACCAAGGGCGAGCACGGCCATCCGGAGAAGGAAGGCTACGGCACGACGAAGCTCTGACCGCGGTTCGTCCATGGAGCCGCGCATGCGAGCACGCGGTCAAAACGCGCAGCCGACGCCACGCGCGCTCGTGCGAGAGCCGCGGGCGTGCCGCACGTCAAGGTCGGCGTGTTCGACATCGACGGCATCATGCGCGGCAAGTACATCTCGCGCGACAAGTTCCTCTCGGCGCTCGACGGGGGCTTCGGCTTCTGCGACGTCGTGCTGGGCTGGGACTGCCAGGACCAGCTCTACGACAACGTGAAGTACACCGGCTGGCACACGGGCTATCCGGACGCCCCGGTCCGCCTCCTGCCGGACACCTGCCGGGCGCTGCCGTTCGAGGACAACGGGCTGTTCTTCCTCGGCGAGTTCTCGCCGCCGGCGGAAACGGTCTGCCCGCGCGCCTTGCTGCGGCGCGTGCTCGAGCGCGGCCGCGCGATGGGCTTCGAGGCCTACGTCGGCTTCGAGTACGAGTTCTTCGTGTTCAAGGAAACGCCCGAGTCGGTGCGCGAGAAGCACTACCGCGACCTGACGCCGATGGCGCCCGGCTGGTTCGGCTATTCCGTGATCCGCAACAGCACGGGCAGCGACTTCTACCGCCAGCTGCTCGACCACGTGCCGCGAAATGGACATGGCCATCGAGGGCCTGCACGAAGAAACCGGACCCGGCGTGATGGAGGCGGCCATCGCGCGTGGACAAGGCGCTGGCGGCTGCCGACAAGGCCGCGCTGTTCAAGACCTTCGCCAAGGTGATCGCGCAGCAGAACGGCTACATGGCGACGTTCATGGCCAAGTGCTCGAAGGACTGGCCGGGGCAGAGCGGCCACATCCACGTGTCGCTCAAGTCGCAGTCGGGCGATTCGGTCTTCCACGAGGCCGGCAAGCCCCATTCGATGAGCGACGCCATGCGCTGGTTCGTCGGTGGCCAGCAGCAGCTGATGCCGGAGCTGCTGGCGATGGTCGCGCCGACGGTCAATTCCTACCGTCGCCTGATTCCCGGGTTCTGGGCACCGACCGACGCGACCTGGGGCGTCGAGAACCGCACGACGGCATTGCGCGTGATTCCCGGCAGCCCCAAGTCGCAGCGCGTCGAATACCGGGTCGCCGCGGCGGATGCGAACCCCTACGTGATCCTGTCGGCGGCGCTCGCCTCCGGCCTCTGGGGAATCGAGAACAAGGTCGAGCCCGAGCCCGTGGTGACGGGCAATGCCTACGACCGGAAGTACCCGGCGCGCCTGGCGCTCCCGCGCACGCTCTGGGATTCGGCGCAGCGACTCAAGGGTTCGAAGATGGCGCGGGACTGGTTCAGCGACGCCTTCGTCGAGCATTTCGCCGCCACGCGCGAGTGGGAAGAGCGCGAGTTCCGCAAGCACATCTCGGACTGGGAGCTGGCCCGGTACTTCGAGATCATTTGAGCGGGACGGCCAGCGACTTCACTGCCTGTTGACTCCCCTTGCCACCATGACCACCCAACGCACCATCTCCCCGGTCGACGGCAGCGTCTACGTCGAGCGGACGCTCGCCTCGCCCGTCCAGATCGAGGCCGCCCTTGCGACCGCGTGCCTTGCGCAGCGCGCCTGGCGCGCGGTGCCCATGGCCGAGCGCGCGGCAATCCTCGAGCGCTTCTGCGACGCGTTCGAGTCGCATCGCGACGGCATCGCCGAGGAACTGTCCTGGCAGATGGGCCGGCCGATCCGCTATGCGCCGAACGAAGTGCGCGGGACGCTCGAACGCGCCCGTCACATGATCGCCATCGCACCCGAGGCGCTCGCCGACATCGACGTCGGCCCGAAGGCCGGGATTCCATCGCTTCCTGCGCCGCGAGCCGCTCGGCGTGGTGTTCACCGTCGCGGCCTGGAACTACCCGTACCTGATCGCCGTGAACAGCGTCGTGCCTGCGCTCATGGCGGGCAACGTCGTCGTTCTCAAGCACTCGGCACAGACACCGCTGTGCGCGGAGCGGTTCGAGGAGTGCCTGCGCGAGGCGGGACTGCCGGAGGGAGCGTTCCAGGCGCTGCACCTCAGCCACGCGGATACAGAGCGCGTCATCGGTGACCCGCGCGTCGACTTCGTCGCCTTCACCGGGTCGGTCGCGGGCGGGCACGCCGTGCAGCGGGCGGCGGCGGGACGGTTCGTCGGCACCGGGCTCGAACTCGGCGGCTGCGACCCCGCGTACGTGCGTCACGATGCAGATCTCGCGCATGCGATCGAGAACCTGGTGGATGGCGCGTACTTCAACTCCGGGCAGTCGTGCTGCGGAATCCAGCGGGTCTATGTGCACGAACGCCTGTACGAGGCCTTCGTCGACGGCTGGGTCAATCTCACCCGCAAGTACGTGCTCGGTAACCCGCTCGACCCGGAGACGACGCTCGGCCCGGTGGTTCGCACCTCGGCCGCCGACGAGATCCGCCGGCAGGTCGCCGCCTCGGTCGCGGCCGGCGCAAGGGCTGCAATCGACGAGAAGGCGTTTACAGCGAGCAAGGCGGGCACGCCGTATCTGTCGCCGCAGGTCCTGCTCGGAGTCGATCACTCGATGCCGGTGATGCGGGAAGAGATCTTCGGGCCGGTGGCCGGAATCATGAAGGTGGGCTCGGACGAGGAAGCGGTCCGCCTGATGAATGACTCGGCCTTCGGCCTCACTGCCGCAATCTGGACCGCGGACGAGGAAGCGGCCCTTGCCATCGGCGACCAGGTGCAGACCGGCACCTGGTTCATGAACCGATGCGACTACCTGGACCCGGCGCTGGCGTGGGTCGGCGTCAAGGACTCGGGGCGCGGGTGCACGCTGTCTGCCATCGGCTACGAGCACCTGACGCGGCCGAAGTCGTTCCATCTGCGGGTGAAGATCTAGCGTTTAGCCGCTGCTCGCAGGCGAGTCGATCCGGTCGTTCTTCCCGAGCTTGGAAAGGCAGACACGCGCTCGGGAGGACGACCGGATCGCCGCTTGCGAGGCGCGCGGGCTTTCCGCCGAGCCGGAAAACTTGCACGGCGCATGCAGCGCCCACCGGATGCAGCGTCGCACGGCAGCGATAGCGATAGCGGCAGCAACAGCGGCCGTAGATCAGTTGCACCAGCCTGCCGCGCAGGTGATCGTTGCGGCCACTTGCAGTCTACGTGCGGCGTGCGAGTCTTCGCGCCCTGGCGAAGGCTCGCTCAGCCGCGTGCTGTCAGCCGGGGATCGGGGTGTCGTCCGGGTGAGCATGTCTGCTTCGCGAACCCGGGCGACACCCCGATCCCCGGCCTGTCAGCCGCGCTCCGCTGAGACGACCTGTGCCGACGCGTAAACTACGCCAGCCCCGCCCGACGAAACGGAGACACCCGATGACCACCCTGCGCGGCAACTGGAACTACCCGACCAGCATCAAGTTCGGCGCCGGACGCATCGTCGAACTGCCCGATCACTGCCGCGCGCTCGGCATGCAGCGGCCGCTGCTCGTCACCGACGCCGGGCTCGCGGCGCTGCCGATGGTCGCGAATGCCGTGCGGCTGTGCCGCGACGCCGGCCTGCAGCTGCGGGCTGTTTGCCGACGTGCAGCCGAACCCGGTCGAGGCGAACGTCACCGCGGGCGTTGCGGCCTATCGTGCCGGACGCCACGATGGCGTGATCGCGTTCGGCGGCGGCAGCGCGCTCGACACGGCCAAGGCCATTGCGCTCATGGTGGGCAATCGCGCCCGATCTGGGATTTCGAGGATCGCGAGGACTGGTTCACGCGAGTCAACGTCGCCGGCATGGCACCGGTCGTGGCGGTGCCGACGACGTCCGGAACGGGTTCCGAGGTCGGACGCGCGTCGGTGATCACCGACCTGCGGGACCACACCAAGAAGATCATCTTCCACCCGAAGATGCTGCCGGCGATCGTGCTCGAGGATCCCGAGCTCACCGTTGGCCTGCCAGCCCACATCACGGCCGCCGTGGGCATGGACGCGCTGTCGCACAGTCTCGAGGCGTACTGCGCGCCGGGCTATCACCCGCTCGCGGAAGGCATCGCGGTCGAGGGCATGCGCCTCGTCAAGGAATACCTGCCGCGCGCCGTCGCGGACGGCGGCGATCTCGAGGCGCGGGCCCACATGCTGATCGCGTCGTCGATGGGCGCTACCGCGTTCCAGAAGGGGCTCGGCGCCATGCACAGCCTGAGTCACCCGTGCTCGGCGCATCTCGGCACGCACCATGGGCTGACCAATGCCGTGGTCATGCCGTACGTGCTGGAATGGAACCGCGCGGCAATCGAGGAAAAGATGGCCCGGCTCGCCGCCTGGCTCGGCCTCGCCGACCGCTCGTTCAGCGGCGTACTGGCCTGGGTGCTGGAACTGCGCCGCGAGATCGGCATCCCGCACACGCTGGCGGAGATCGGCGTGCGCGAGGAGCACGCCAGGCAGTTCGCGCCGCAGGCGCTCAACGACCCGTCGACGGGCGGCAATCCGCTGCCGATGACCGAGCAGGACTTCGAGCAGCTCTACCGCATGTGCATCGCTGGCCGACGGCGGGCGGGCTGACGCAGGTCAGCCGCCGAGCAATTGCCGGCGCGACACGGTCGGCGCGGGCGCCGGCGTGCTCGGGCTGGAACAGCGCATCGGCCACCGACGTGGCGGCCACCTGCGCCGCCTCGTGGTCGGTGAATTCGCGTCATCGTCGAGAACAACGAGCACGTGCCGATCAGGCCCGAAGTCCTGCAGGTCGCTGCACCAGCGAAGTCGTAGCCGCCCGACGGAAACGCCAGGCGCGACGGTGCCGCCCGCCGCCCAGGTCGCGAGGTCCCCCGCCGACGGCAGCACGGCAGGTTCATGAACCAGGGCGTGACGATCACGCCGGCCTGGCGGCCGTCGTGCTGCGCGGAAGCCCACCGCCTCGACCGCGAGCGTCGGGTTGTAGATCGGCATCCCCTTCACCTTGAGCGCCGCGCGGCGATAGGCGTTCGCGAGGTTCTGCACCGCGTCGTCTGCGCGCAGCGTCGCGCTGCCGATCACCATGAACTTGGACTTGTCGGCCGCGCAGTTCGGGCAGTGCCAGGTGTCCGGCAGCAGCCGGAACGGCGTGCCCGGCGGCGATCTGCGTCTCCTCGTCGCCGAGCGCCGGGTCGTACACCCACCAGCAGATGCCGCACTCGAGCCGCGTGTCGTCCGCGATCTTCGAGCCGTCGCCGCACGTAGCTGCCTTCGAACGGCCGGCTCATGACGTGAACGCCTCGAGGATCTCGCGCGAGACGCTCCGCCGAATCCTCGAAGTCCTCGCGCGCGGCGAGCACCGACACCGGCACGCCGCCCACCTCGAGCGTGTCGAGGATCACGTTGCCCATGCCGTTGATGTACTGCACGGCCCAGACGTGACGCAGGCCCGTCGCGAACACGCGCGAGCTGCCGTAGCCGCCCGAGCGGATCACCAGCGGTACCTGGCCGAGCACCGTCGTGAGCACCTGCGCGTCGACCTCGGTCAGCGGCAGCAGCGTGAAATTGATGACGTGGTTCTCCGCGCCGGGCTGGTAGTCGCGCGAGCGCTCCTGCAGCTCGTGCAGCAGCGCGGGCGCATTCATCGCGCCCTGCGGCATCTGCGTCGGGGATCTCGATCTGCGCGCGCGGCAGCTCGGCCGCGGCGCTGCAGGATCGGCTGCGGCACCGGGCCGACCTCGATCCACTCGTCGCGGGTGCCGTCGGCCGTGCTGGACTCGAGGCGCCAGACGCCGGCCAGCACGGACTCGACGATGCGGCAGAAGGCATCGCCGAGGCCGACCTTCGCCCAGACGTCGCCTTCGCCGAGGATGTCGGCGACGTCGCCTTGTCGGTCTCGTCGAGCCCGCTGCAGGCCGATGCGCGTCGGCGGCAGGTCCGGCGGCTCGATCCGGCGCTGCGAGCTCCGCGAGCACCTGCGTCGATCACGGCGCGCGCGGCGGCGGTCAGCTGGTCGGCGGCGAGCGCCTGCCGTGCCGGGCGCACGAGCCCGGTCGGCATGCCGATCAGGCGCAGCGGTTCGTCGACCGCGCGACCGGGGCGTCGCCGGGGCACCTTCGGATGCCAGACGAGGACGTGTTCGGTCATGCGTTTCCTCCGAGGCACGGGCGCGGGCGCTTCACGGCGCGAGCAGCCGCTCGCAGGCCTGCGCAAACACCGGCCAGTCGCGCATGCGCGCCACCAGCTCGGCAGGCTGTCCGTCGCGCACGTAGACGACCGCAGGCGTCACGACGACGCCGAAACGGGTCATCAGCGCGGCCTCGTCGCGCCGGTCGACCAGGCCCACGCGCAGGCGGCCCTGGTAGCTGGTGGCGAGCTCGCGCACGACCACCGCGACGTCGAGGCCTTCGGCCGCGGTCGCCGGTGAAGAACAGCAGTGCCCGCGGGTTGCGCGCCAGGAACTCGTCGATGTCCGGCCTTGCGCACCACGGCGCAGGCCGGATGCGCGGCGAGCGCCTCGATCACGTCGGTCATTCGCCTCTCCCTCCGGATTCGCCGCGTCCGCGCGCGGATCGGCGGCCTTGCGCCGCAGGAACCGGGCGTCGCCCGACCGGCAGGCCACCTCGGGCGACGGCCGGCCGGATTCGTATTCTTCCTGGCGCAACGCGTGCGATCACGACGTCCCGCTCGTCGCCGCCGACCCGCTCGCGGACATCGACGCCCCAGCGGCGCAGTTCCTCGATGCCGAGCTGCACCGCGGCAGGCACCTGCGCGCTGCACCTCCGCGGTCAGGCTGCCGCCGTAGTCGGCCAGTTCGACCGGCTTGATGCCGACCACGGTCAGGTGCTCCGGCTTGTAACCGAGCAGGTCGAGGCTCGCGAGGATGTCGTTCATGCCGACCTGGTGCAGGCTCATCTTGTTGCCGCCCATCAGGGCCGGGATCTCGTCGTCGCGGGCGACGATCAGCGTGCCGGGCTCGCCGCGGTGCGCCGACCGCATCGAACAGCAGGATGTGCGTCGCGTCGAGCAGCAGCGGCACCAGCGCCAGGCCCTGCGTGCCGCCGTCGATGACCTCGACGTCCGGCGGCACGTCCCAGCCCTCGCCGAGCGCCTCGACGCAGCGGACGCCGAAGCCCTCGTCGGCCCAGAGCAGGTTGCCGACGCCGAGCACCACGATGCGGCGCTGCGGCGCCAGGGATTCTTCGTTCATTGCTCGTTTCCGCCCCCTGCGGCGCGTTTGGACTACTTCTAAAAGTATAACGGGACCGAAGGATTCCGGGCGACGATCGCCCCTCGTCCCGCTGTCCCGTTACTGCCGGCGGCCTGGGCTAGCGCCCGTTGCGCATCAGCGGAAGAACCTCCAGCCACTGATCATCGCGCTCACCGCGGTCTGGCGGTGCGTCATGTCCTCGCGGATCGCCATGTACATGTGGACCATCGAGAAGATGATGACGACCCACATCGCGACGTGGTGCCAGGTGCGCACGGTCATCGAGTCACCGAGCACCGGGAACACCCAGCCGAACCCGTGTACCAGAGCGCTGTCGATGCCCACTGCTTCGGCATACAGGGCGAACCCCGTGAGCAGCAGCACGATCATCGGCAGCATGAACATGGTGAACATGGCGAACTGCGCGAGCGGGTTGTGGCCGATGTACTCCTTCGGCTTGCCGATGAACAGGTACCAGCCCACCTCGGCGAAGACCTCCTTCCACCACCCGATGTTCCAGAACGGGATGTAGAAGATCTGCCGCGCGTGATGGCCGCCCACCACGAAGGCATACAGCCGCAGCACGAACGCCACGCCCAGGATCATGCCCGCCGCGAAGTGCGTGAAGCGGATCCAGCCGAACAGGTAGGCGTCATAGGCCTCGCCGCCGATGCGTCGGCAGCGGCGAGCCGATGAAGTACCCCGTCACGGCACAGCACGATGATGGCCAGCATGGTCACCCAGTGCCAGATGCGGATGCCCGCGGTGTACACGTACACCGGGCCGGGTTGCACCCCGGCGGGCGGCATGATCGCCTCGCCGAAGTGCCCCGCCCGCACGCGCGCCTCGAGGCGGCGTCGAAGGGAGATATTTTTCGCTCATGACGTCCCTCCTCAGCGCACCTTGACGCTCGTGACCTCGTTGCCGTCCATGTCGAGCACGTGGGTGGCGCAGGCCAGGCACGGATCGAAGCTATGGATCGTGCGCAGGATCTCGAGCGGCTGCTCGGGATCGTGCATCGGGGTGTCGAGCAACGCAGCCTCGTAGGCGCCGATCTTGCCGGCCGGGTCGCGCGGGCTCGCGTTCCAGGTCGTCGGCACGACGCACTGGTAGTTCTTGATCTTCTTGTCCTCGATGTCGATCCAGTGGCACAGCGCGCCGCGCGGGGCCTCGACGAAGCCGTGGCCCTTGGCCGACTTCGGCCAGGTCGACGGGCTCGAAGTTGTCCATGTTCGCGGTGGCCGTGTCGCCCGCCTTGATGTTGGCGACCAGCTTGTCGAACTCCGCCTTCAGCTTGTGCGCCGCCCAGCTGCACTCGAGGCCGCGGGCCGCCGTGCGGCCGAGCGTCGAGAACAGCGCGGTGACCGGCACGCCGCCGAGCTTCTGCGAGGACCATGTCGGTCGGTTCCTTGAACTCGGGGATGCCCTTCACGTAGCCGATCACGTAGCGCGCGAGCGGGCCGACTTCCATCGCGTGGCCCTTCCAGCGCGGCGACTTGACCCACGAGTACTTCGACGACTCGTCGACCGCCTCGATGCGCGTCTTGGTGCCCTTGGCACCGCCGATGTCGAAGTTCGGGTCGGTCTCGCCCTGGTACGGGTGCAGGCCCTTGCCCGCCTCGCCGTCTTGTACCAGGAGTGGTCGACGAACTCCTGCACCTGGTCCAGCGCATCGAGGTCGATGTCCTGGATTTCGTTCAGGTTGCCGTCGACGATCGCGCCGCGCGGCATCATCAGGTTGCCCGGGCTGTAGTCGTTCGCCTTGACTCGGCAGGTCGCCGTACGACATCAGGTACTTCGACGACAGGCCGCCGCCGATCGCCGCCCAGTCCTTGTAGAACGACGGCGATCGCGATCAGGTCGGGGATGTAGACGTTGTCGATGAACTCGATCGTGCGGTCGATGATGCGGCCGACCATGTTCAGCCGTTCCATGTTGATCGCGCCGACCGCGCCCGTCGTCGTTCAGGTTGATCGGCGACGGCACGCCGCCCACCAGCCAGTTCGGGTGCGGGTTGCGGCCGCCGAAGATCGCCTGGATCTTGACGATCTCCTTCTGGAAGTCGAGCGCCTCGAGGTAGTGCGCGACCGCCATCAGGTTCGCCTCGGGCGGCAGCTTGTAGGCCGGGTGGCCCCAGTAGCCGTTGCGGAACGGGCCGAGCTGTCCCGACTCGACGAACTTCTTCAGCCGGTTCTGCAGGTCGCGGAAGTAGCCCGGCGAAGACATCGGCCACGGCGAGATCGACTGCGCGAGCTGCGGAGGTCGCCTCCGGGTCCGCCGACAGCGCGCTCACCACGTCCACCCAGTCGAGGGCGTGCAGGTGGTAGAAGTGCACCAGGTGATCCTGTGAATACAGGGTCAGGTGCATGATGTTGCGGATCGTGTTCGCGTTCTCGGGGATCTGGATCTTCGAGCGCGTTCTCGACGCTGCGGACCGAGGCGAGCGCGTGCACGCCGGTGCAGACGCCGCAGATGCGCTGCACGAACGCCCATGCGTCGCGCGGGTCACGACCGCGGAGGATGACCTCCAGGCCGCGCCACATCGTGCCCGTGGACACCGCGTTGCGGATGATGTTGTTCTCGTCGACGTTCACCTCGATGCGGAGGTGACCCTCGATGCGCGTGATCGGATCGACGACGACGCGCTTGCCCGAGTTGTCGAGCTGAAAGCCATTGGGGGTAGCGATGCTCATTGTTCAGTTCTCCACTCGGTCAGACGGCGTTCTTCGGATCTCGGCCGGCGAATTGGGCTTCACCTTCGCCTGGCGCAGGGCCGTGAGGCCTGCGTGCGCCGCGATGCCGACGCCGACGATCGCCGCGGCCGTGGCGCCGATCCTGTCCGCGGTCGCTTCGGCGCCGAACTGCGGGAAGGTCTCGAGCCGCTCGTAGAACGGTCCGTTGTCCCAGAAGTCCGGCTCGGAGCAGCCGAGGCAGCCGTGGCCCGAGCCGATCGGGAACGACACGCCCTCGTTCCAGCGCGTCGTCGAGCAGGCGTTGTACGTCGTCGGTCCGCGGCACCCGACCTTGTACAGGCAGTAGCCCTTGCGCGCGCCTTCGTCGTCGAATTTCTCGGCGAACTGGCCGGCGTCGAAATGGCCGCGGCGGTAGCACTTGTCGTGCACGCGCTGGCTGTAGAACATCAGCGGGCGGCCCTGGCGGTCGAGCGCCGGCAGCTGGCCGAACGTCACGTAGTACGTGATCACGCCGGTCATGACTTCGGCGATCGGCGGGCAGCCCGGCACCTTGACGATCGGCTTGTCCTTGATGACCTTGTGGATCGGCACGGCGGTGCGTCGGGTTCGGCTTGGCGGCCTGCACGCAGCCCCACGAAGCGCACGAGCCCCAGGCGATCACGGCGGCGGCGTCGGCGGCCACTTCCTTCAGCTTTTCGACGAACGGACGGCCGCCCGGGATGCAGAACGTGCCGTCGTTGCCGAGCGGCGGGTTGCCTTCGACCGCGAGGATGTACTGGCCCTTGTAGTCGCGCATGATGTCTTCGATGATCTGCTCGGCCTGGTGGCCCGGCGGCGGCCATGATCGTGTCGTCGTAGTCGAGCGACACCATGCGACAGGATCACGTCCTTGGCCAGCGGGTGCGCGGAGCGGATGAAGCTCTCGGTGCAGCACGTGCACTCGAGGCCGTGCAGCCAGATGCACCGGCACGCGCGGCTTGGTTTCCATCGCATGTGCGATCTTGCCGGCGAAATGCGGCGCGAGCCCGAGTGAAGCCGCGCTCAGTGAGCAGAACTTCAGGAAGTTGCGCCGCGAGATACCCTGGCGGCGGATCAACTCGTAGAAAGTTTCTTGACGACCCATCTCGTGCTC
>CAVUVH010000022.1:0-31721 GCA_963744735.1 uncultured Gammaproteobacteria bacterium | reverse complement strand
AGGCGTGCTTAGAACTCGGCCGTCCGGCGCAGGTTGTCGCGGGTCATGTGCTCGTTGGTGCCGTGGATCATCTGCAGTTCGCCGATCAGGCCACGATCGGCTGGAAGCGGTACACGTCCTCGGCCACACCGGCCATGTGACGACTGTCGGTGGTGGCCATGACCAGGCCCGGGCGCGACCGGAATCCGCTCGTCGCCCGCCGCCAGTTCGGCGATCACGCGATAGGCCTGCGACGTGCTCGACGACACGGGCGACGGGTCATAGGCCGGGCCTTCCCAGGCGAGCTGCACACCGAGGCCCCGGGTTGCCTTGGTCGCGCGCTGCATCACCTCGTCGGCGCTGTGCCGGGCGCGATGCGGTAGTTGATCCACGCCGTCGCGTCCTGCGGCAGCACGTTTTCCTTCGGGCTGCCGCGCAGCATGGTCGGCGCGATCGTGGTGTGCAGCGTCGCCGCGCCGGCCGGCGTGGCCGCAATCTGGCGGATCAGCAGCGGCCGGAACAGCCACTCGTTGGCCACGGCCATGCGCACCGGCAGCGGCGCGTCGGGCGCGAGCGCCCGCACCATGTCGCCGCCCGGGCCGTCGAACTGCAGCGGGAACGGCTTGCCGGTGATCGCGAGCACGGCGCGCGCCAGCACCTCGACGCCGGTTTCCGCGGGCGGGGCCGATGAATGTCCGCCCGTGGCCGGCGCCGTCACGCGCAGCGTCGCGTAGCCCTTTTCGGCGACGCCGACCAGCGCCACCGGCCGCCCGAGCAGCGGAAAGTCGGAAATGACGGCCAGGCCTTCGTCCAGCACGAACTGCGCGCGCACGCCACGTTCCCGCAGCAGCTGCGCGGCGGCCGCGGCGCCTGTCCGCCGGCTTCCTCGTCATGGCCACTGACGACGATGACGGTGCGGCGCGGCACGAATCCGTCCGCGGCCAGCGCCTCCAGCCCCTCGAACAGCCCGATCAGCGAGCCCTTGTCGTCGACCGCGCCGCGTCCCCAGACCGCATCGTCCGCAACCACGCCGTCGAACGGCGGGTGCCGCCAGTCCTGCTCGGTCCCGGGCGTGACCGGGACCACGTCGTGATGCGCCATCAGCACGATCGCCGGCAACGCGGGATCCGTGCCCGGCCAGGTGTAGACCAGCGTGTGGCCGGCCACGACTTCGCGGCGTCATGGCCGCGTGGACGGCGGGTAGGTCGCCTGCAGCCACGCGTGCAGCCGGTCCCACTCGGCCGCGTCGTTCTGCGCCGGGTCCTGGTGGCTGACGGTCGGAAGCGGATCGCCTCGCGCCAGGCGCTGCGCGGCCCGCTCGACGTCGATCGCGACCGGCGGTGCGAGCTCGAGCGCGGGGCCCGGCCGCCAGCGGCGGGTGAAGTGGCCGTGCGATACGCAACGATCGCGACCAGTGCGACCATCGCGAGCAGCAGGACGATGAGTACGCGGCGGGCAAGGTTCATGTGACCGGATGATAGGGCAGTCGGCGTGCCAACGGCGAATGAGCGATAATGGGCAGTTGTCGCTCATACCCTGAGGCTGCCCGCATGAAGACCCGCATCACCGAGCTGTTCGGCATCCAGCACCCGATCATCCAGGGCGGCATGCACTTCGTCGGCCTGCCGCCGCTGGCGGCAGCGGTCTCCAACGCGGGCGGCCTCGGCATGATCACCGCGCTGACGCTCGGCACGCCCGAGAAGCTCGCCGCGGCGATCAGGCAGTGCCACGAGATGACCGACAAGCCGTTCGGCGTCAACCTGACGTTCCTGCCGACGTTCGCCAATCCGCCGTACGCCGAACTGATCCAGGCGATCGTCGAAGGCGGCGTGCGCATCGTCGAGACCGCGGGCCGCAGCCCCGAGCAGTACATGCCGGTGCTGAAGCAGCACGGCATCAAGGTGATCCACAAGTGCACCTCGGTGCGGCATTCGCTCAAGGCCGAGAAGATCGGCTGCGATGCGGTGAGCGTCGACGGCTTCGAGTGCGGCGGTCATCCGGGCGAGGACGACGTGCCCAACTTCATCCTGCTGCCGCTGGCGGCCGAGGCGCTCAAGATCCCGTTCGTGGCCTCGGGCGGCATGGCCGACGGCCGCAGCCTGGTGGCCGCGCTGGCGCTCGGCGCCGACGGCATGAACATGGGCACGCGCTTCATCGCGACGAAGGAGGCGCCGGTGCACCAGAACGTCAAGGACGCGCTGGTCAAGGCGACGGAACTCGACACGCGGCTGGTGATGCGGCCGCTGCGCAACACCGAGCGCGTGCTGCGCAACTCGGCGGTGGACAAGATCGTCGCGATCGAGAAAGCCAAGGGCGAGGCGACGACGATCGACGACATCCGCGAGTACGTCGCCGGGGCCTACACCCGGGTGATGCAGGACGGCGACATGGAAGCCGGCGCGTGGTCGTGCGGCATGGTCGCCGGCCTGATCCACGACGTGCCGAGCTGCCAGGAACTCGTCGACCGCATCATGGGCGAGGCCGAGACGATCATCGCCCACCGCCTCGCCGGTCTGCTCCCTCTCCCGCAACGCGGGAGAGGGCTGGGGTGAGGGCGCTGGCCTAAACCTCGCCGCGCTTGGCGAAGCGCGCGATGTGGTCGCCCGCGCGGAACGCGAGTGCCTGGATCGTCATCGTCGGCTGCCCGCGTCCCGACGTGACCATGCTCGACCCGTCGCACAGGAACAGGTTGGGGATGTCGTGCGTGCGGTGGTACTTGTCCACCACCGAGGTCTTCGGGTCGTTGCCCATGCGCGCCGTGCCCAGCAGGTGCGGGCTGCCGTTGCTTCCGTTACCGGGTCTTTCCAGGTCTCCAGCGCGCCTGCGGCCTGCATGATCTCCACCGAGCGGTCCTGCAGGAAGCGCGCGAACGCACAGGTCATCCGGATGATCGCGGTACGTCACGCGCAGCGCCGGCATGCCCCAGGCGTCCTTCAGTTCCGGATCGAGGTCGACCGTGTTCGACTCGAGCGGCAGCGACGTTCCGTGTGACGAGACGACCATCGCGCGCGGCAACGCCGCCAGCAGCGACTTGAGTCCCTCGCCCCACTGCCGGTCCGGCGGAGGCGCAAACATCGACCAGGCCAGCGGCATCGGTCCGATGCGGCCATCGAGGCCACCGCCACCATAGAACCCGCGCTTCGGATCGTGGTCGTACCAGTCGTGCACGATGCGCGTGACCTGCACGCTCTTGAACTCGTTCAGTTCGTGCTCGAACAGCGCGTGTGACTGGACGTAGGTGTTGAACATCAGGTTCTTGCCGAGCATGCCGCTCGAATTCGCGAGCCCCTGCGGGAACATCGCGTTGGCCGAGTTGAGCAGCAGGCGCGGCGTCTCTGCCCCGTTGGCGCAGACGACGACGCCGCGGGCCTTCTGGAAATGCTCGCGCTTGTCCTGGTCGAAGTACGACACGCCGGTCGTGCGTCCCGCGGCATTGGTTTCGATGCGCGTCACGTAGCTCAGCGGCCGCACTTCGCAATGTCCCGTCGCTTCGGCCTCCGGGATCATCGTGAACATCGTGCCGGATTTCGCCTGCATTTCGCAGCCGAAGCCGATGCAGAAGCCGCAATGGGCGCAGGCCGCCCGGCCCTTGTACGGCACCGATGCAATTGCCATCGGCGCGGGAAACGGGTGCAGGCCCAGCTTGCGCGCGCCACGCTCGAGCAGCACGCCGGAAGACTTCACCGGCAACGGCGGCATCGGGTACGGCTTGCTGCGCGGCGGGTCGAACGGGCTGGCGCCGGCGAGTCCCGACACGCCCACCTCCCACTCGACCTTGGTGTAGTAGGGCTCGAGCTCGGCGTAGCTGATCGGCCAGTCCGCAAACGTGGTGCCGGGGATCGCGCCGATGCGGCTGCGTTCGTCGAAGTCGACCTCGTGCAGGCGCCAGTAATTCGCGGTGAAATGCGAGGTGCTGCCGCCGACGTTGGGCGCGTACCAGGCGGCCGGGAAATCCTTGACGCGCTTTGCCACCTCCGCAGCCGACTGGCGGAATGTCTGCGGACTGCGCTCGAGGTCGTTGCTGAGCTTGAGGTCGACCCAGTTCGCAAACTCGTCGTGCTGGAAGTCGGCCGGCGTGTAGCGCGGACCCTGCTCGAGCACGACGACGTCGAGTCCCGCGCGCGACAACTCGCGCGCGATCGTGCCGCCCGCGGCGCCCGAGCCGATGACGACGAAGTCGACGGTCGTGCCCGGCTTGAACTTGCGCGCGCTCATGAGCGTGCCGCCAGCGGCGTGCCAGGGTAGGGCACGAATCCCGTGTATCCGGCGTCGTAGTGGCCGAAAGGCGGCTGCCACGCGTGCTGGTCGACGAAGCCCGACCAGCTTCCAGCCGAGCCGGTCCCTGTTGCCGCCGTAGGAGGGCAGCGCCAGCAGGCCCGCCAGGGTCATGAAGCGGAGGCCGGCGAAGAACGGCGTGTGATCGATGTGCCGCAGGTAACCGATCTGCTCCTCGTCGCCCAGGTCGGCAAACTGCGCGACCCCGGGATGGTGCTTCGCGCACTTCTGCTGGAAGTCTTCGATGCCGGCGAGGAGTTCGGGCGCCCGTGCCTTCCAGTGGTCGGCGTGGATATGGTCGATGAAGTACACGACCCCGGCTTCGCGCGCACCCGGCAGGGTGCCGCTCGGGACGATCTGTGCGGTGATCGCCTCGACGTCGCGCGCCTGGGAGGCTGACAGCACCAGGAACCGGGTGCGGTCGGTCGCATCCGCCGCGGCCATCGCATGGCCGTGCTGCGCCGCAGCGACCACGGCCGGCCAGCTGCCCGCGAGCCAGGCGAGGCCGAGGGCGCCGCCGGAATACTGCAGGAATTGCCTGCGTGCAGCGCCGGACGAGTCCATGAGCCTGCTCCCCTGTGTGTCGTTATGGCGGGCAGTATGCTATCAACCAGCGCAAGATTGGCGAACCAATCGAACGAGGAGCCCGCGCCGTGAATCATGTCGTCCGTCCGTTGCTGCAGGCATTGATCGTGCTGACGTCGGTGTCGTTGCCCGTCGCGGCCATGGCCGCGGAGGAGGCGCCGCGATCGTTCGCCGACCGCTGCCGGATTTTCCGATCGCCAGCAGCGTGTCCGTGCCCGCGTCGGCCCGGATCGTATTTGTCAGCGGTACCCTGCCTGACGTTGCCAAGCCCGATGCGCCCGCGGGCAGCATCGAGCGATTCGGCGACACCGCGACACAGGCTGCGAGCGTGCTCGCCAAGATCGCGCAGGAACTCGCCGCGCATGGCCTGGCCATGGCCGACGTCGTGAAGATGAACGTGTTCCTCGTCGGCGACCCGGCCAAGGGTGGAGGCATGGACTTCGGCGGGCTGATGCAGGCGTACTCACGCCACTTCGGCGCAGCGAGCGGCGGCAGCCTGCCGGCCCGCACGACCGTGCAGGTCGTCGCGCTGCCGCTGCCCGGCGCGCTGGTCGAGATCGAAGTCGTCGCCGCCAAATAGGGACGCTACCCGAACCGCAACAATGTCACGGGAGAACGTCATGGCAGAAAACGCTGTTCGCTGGTTCGAGATCTACGTGCAGGACATGGCCCGCGCTCGACGCTTTTACGAGACCGTCCTGGGCGTGACGCTCGAGCAGCTCGGCCCGGTCGACCAGGACCTCGAGATGTGGGCATTCCAGATGTCACCCGACCGGCCCGGCGCCGGTGGAGCGCTGGTGCGCACGCCCGGCATGCCCTCGACGCCCGGCGGCACGATGGTTTACTTCGGTTGCGATGACTGTGCCGTCGAAGGCGGCCGCGTGGTGTCGGCAGGTGGCAGGATCCAGCGGGAGAAGATGTCGATCGGCGAGTACGGGCACATCGTCCTGGCCATCGACACCGAGGGCAATCTCTTCGGCCTGCACTCGATGGCTTGATGGCTGATTGGGGGCGCCACCCTCGGATCATACGCTGCGACGACCCGGATGACTGGAATCTGCACGCCCTGCAGGCGGAATGCGTCGACCACGGCAGCGTTGATCTCGCCAGCGGCGGCAACGAAATCCTGGACCTTCACCCAGGGCTTGATGGCGATCGAGATGGCGTGATCGCCGAGCGCCGCAGCGGCCACCAGCGGTGCAGGATCCTGCAGCACGCGAGGATTGGACTCGAGCACGTCGCGGACCGAGCCAACGGCGGCACTGATGTCCGTGCCGTACGCCACGTTCACGCTGAGGTTGAGCTGCCTGATCTCGCCGTAGTTGTGCAGGATCTCGCCGGCGATCTTGCGGTTGGGGATCACGACCAGCGAGAGGTCGCTGTGGCGCAGCGTGGTGCTGAAGATCGAGATGTTGCCGACGACACCTTCCTCCCCCGCGATCGAGATGTACTCGCCGACGCGAAACGGCCGCGTGAAGATGATCGTGAGTCCCGCCGCCAGGTTGCCCAGCACTCCCTGCAGCGCCAGGGCGATGCCCGCGCCCGCGATGCCGAGGCCGGCCAGCAGCGGCAGCAGGTCGATGCCGAGATTCTGCAGCGCAAGCAGCAGGAACAGGAAAAAGACGACGATCCGCACGACCCGCAGCAACAGGTCGCGCACCGGTGGCTCGAGCGTCAGCCGGCCGAGGCCGCGCGCCGCGAACTTCGCGACCCAGTGCATCACGAAGAAGCCGGCCACCAGTACCAGCAGTGCGGCGAGCAGGCGCGGACCGTACTGCATGGCCAGTTGCGTCACGACATCGGGCGTCTCGAGCAATGAGTCGATCGGATTGGCCATGTCAAATCCTACCGCAACTGCCTCATCTAAAGCAGCCTCAGAACCCGAGCCGCGCGAGCGCGTTCGCGACGCGTGCGCGCGTCACTTCCGACTGCATCGGGAAAGCGCGGAAGAAGTCCTCGCGCGTGAGCACCGGATTCCGTGATCGAACGTTGGCGGCCCACTGCGCGGCCTTGGCGTCGTCGCCGATCATGGCCTGCGTGGCCGACGCGATCATCGCAATCAGCACGTGGGCCCCTGGCGAGCGCGCAGCCCGCTCGGCCCAGGCGGCAGCGTCGAGGTCCTCGCCAACGACCATGTGGGTGAAGGCGCGCGTGCCCAGCATCGCGTAGTAGAGCGGGTCGAGCGGGCTCAGGCGCATCGCAAGGTCGACGTGCGCGCGGCCCTGCAGGCCACGACCGGCGAGCGTCTCGGTCCAGCCCTGCGCATAGATGCCCTGGGCGTAGTTCGGGCTGATGGCGGTGGCGCGCTCGAGCCAGGCCAGGCCGCCGTCGAGGTCGCCTGACAGCCAGAAGGTGCGGCCCATGGTGAAGTTCACGAACGGGTCGAGCGGATCGAGTTCCAGGGCACGCTGCGCGAAGCGGCGCGCCAGGTCGGACTCGCCGGCGATGTCGTCCGTGTGCCGCATGAACGCGGTCTGAAAGTGCACGAACGACAGCCCGGCGTGCGCACGTGCGAACCGGGGATCTTTGGCGACGGCCTGCTGGAACAGTGCGGTGGCTGCGGCATTGTCGGTGCGGTTGAAGCGGTACATGTGCTGCAGCCCGAGGTGGTAGGCCGACCACGCGTCGAGATTCCCGGGCACCGTCAGGTGGGCGAGGTTCGCTTCGTGCATCGGAATCTGCAGTTCGAGCGCCGTCAGGATCCGCGAGCGGATGTCCTCGCGGATCGCGTGCACGTCGTCGACCGAGCCGGCAAAGCGTTCCGCCCAGACGACGCCGGTGCTGCGCGTATCGACCAGTTCGACGGTGACGACCAGCTTCGGACCTGCGACTTCCACGGTGCCGGACAGGCAGTAGCGCACGCCGAGCACGCGACCGATTTCACCCATGTCGGCGTCCCCGGCGCGCAGGCGGAACGACGACCCGCGCGCGGTGACGAACAACCAGCGCAGTCGCGCCAGCTCGGTGATCAGCTCGTGAGGCAGGGCGTCGGCAATGGCCGAGTATGGCCCGGCGTCGCCGACCAGCCGGAACGGCAGCACGGCGATCGAGGGCCGCGTGGACGGTTCGGCGTGCTGCCCGGCCGGCAACTCCGCCGGTGGCGGCTCGGCGAGCGGTACCGCTCGCGCAACCTTGACTTCGGCAACGAAGCGGAAGCCCTGGCCATGGATCGTCCGGATGAACCGCTGTGACTGGCCGTCGTCACCGAGCGCCTGCCGTGCCGACTTGATGCGGCTTGCGAGTGCGGCATCGGACACGACGCGCCCGTCCCAGACCTTGTCGAGGAGTTCGTTCCGCGAGACCAGGCGCTCGCGGTTCTCGACCAGCAGCGTGAGCAGCGCCAGGACCTGCGGTTCCACGGGACGAACGCTGCCCTCGGCGCGCAGCTCTGCCGTGGACGTGTCGAGTTCGAAAGTGCCGAAACGGTAGAGCATGGGCCCGAGGATACCGCCGGCCGGCGCGATCGCCCACCAAACTCCCTCGAATCTCCCTCAAATCTCCATGAAATCTCCATGCCGTCTGCAAGCTTGGGCCGGCGCAGGGTGTCAATCTGCGGCCACATTCACCGACACCAGGGAGTACCACGATGAGCCGACTTTTCCCGCACCTGGCCCGGACCGTCAGCGTATGCGCGGTCATGTGTGCCGCGGGTGCAGTGCACGCCGAGTCCCCGGTGGCCCCTGGGTCGGATCGGCCCCTGGCCTATCTCGGAGGTGGCCGCCGACCTGCAGTGGGGTGATTGCCCGCCCATCTTCCCGTCCGGCTGCAAGATCGCCGTACTGCACGGCAACCCGGCCGAGCCCGGTGCCGACGTGTTCCTGCGGGTGCCGTCGGGCTACACGATTCCGGCCCACTCGCACACGTCAGCCGAGCGCATGGTGCTCGTCTCCGGCCAGCTCGACGTGACCTACGCCGGCCATCCAACCGTGAGCCTGAAGCGCGGTGACTACGCGTACGGGCCGGCCGCGCTGCCGCACACGGCGCGCTGCAACGGAGAGGAAGCCTGCACATTGTTCATCGCTTTCAACGGCGCGGTGGACGCCCTGCCGTTCGAAGGCGTGATTGCCCATCAGTAAGACCTGCCTGAATCAACGCAAGGAGAAATGACATGCCCCTCGTTACCATCGACGTCATCAAGGACGTGTTCACCCCGCAGCAGAAGGCCGACATGATCGCCAAGGTCACCGCGGCGATGATCGAAGTGGAAGGTGAAAACATGCGCGGCGTCACCTGGGTCAAGATCAACGAGATCAATAGCGGCGACTGGGCCATCGGCGGCCAGGCGCTCAAGACCTCGGATGTGAAGGCGCTCGCGGAAGGGAAGGCCGCGTAGCTGGCCTGCAGCCGCTGGAATGGGGACGCTACCCTTTATCCCTGTTGATCCTGGAAAAGGGTAGCGTCCCTGATTGGCACCGGATATCGCTTGACCGCGCGCGGCGCGCCCCGCTCAATGGCAGCCGATGTCACGTCCCCCGGAAATCCAGACGCTCAATGCGGCACTTTCGTCGCGCCTGACCGCGACGCTCGGCGCTCCGCGGTTGCTCCGCTACGACCAGGGTGCGCACCCGCTGGAAGACCTGCCTGGCCATGTGCGGGCGGCGTCTTCGATCCGGCGTCACGGCCATCGCCTGGTGATCCTGCAGGATGATGTCAGCGCGCTCGCGGTGCTCGATCCCGCGACCGGGTCGACGCAACCGATCCTGCTGCCCAAAGGGCCGGACGGCATGCGTGTGTTCGACGACGTGCGCGGCAACAAGAAATTCAAGATGGATCTCGAGGCCTGCGTCGTGCTGCCGGACGGCCGGCTCGTGGCGTTCGGTTCGGGATCGAGCCCGCAGCGCGAGAAAATCGTGACCATCGCGGCAGGGAAGGGAGCGATCGCGCAGCAGCTGTCGGGCAGCGACCTCTACGCCGGCCTGCGCGTTCACGCCGCCGCGCGTGGCGCCCGCCTGAACATCGAAGGCGCAGTGCTGCAGGGCGACTGGCTGCGGATGCTGCAGCGGGGCAATGGCAAGCGTGGCGTCGAACCGTGGAACGCGATCCTCGACATTCCGCTGGACGGGTTCCTGGGCTGGCTTGATGGCCGCCATCCAGTTCCGGCGGTTCGCCGTATCCTGGAGATCCATCTCGGCGACGTGGCGGGAATCCCGTTCGGGTTCACCGACGCGGCCGTGACCGACGACGGGCGCATCGCATTGCTCGCGTGCGCCGAAGACACGGAAGACGCGCTCAGTGACGGGACGGTCCTGGGCTGCCGCTTCGGCTGGCTCGATGCGGAAGACCGCGCGGTCATCATGACCGATGTCGTCGAGGGGGATGGCCAGCCGACCCGCCTCAAGCTGGAAGGCATTGAAACCCGTATCGATGGCGGGCCGGTGTTCGACGTAGTCGCCGACATGGATCGCGGCGACGAGCCGGCACAGATCGCCGAGCTGACGGTCCTCAATTAGCTTGCGTTCTTCATGTTGGTGTCGAAGAAAGCGACGACGCTGTCATTCATCTCGGCGTGGAACGCTTTTCTGTCGAACTGCCCCGGATCCGAGCAAAGACCAGGAGGCCTGAGCAGGCCGCAGGGCGCAAGAAACGAGAAGTGGCCCGCACCGGCCACCGAATGAAACTCGGCCCGCGGACCCAATGCAGCGCGCACCGGCCCGGTGTTGGTGGCATACGGGACGTTGGTGTCCTGGTCGGCGCTCCACAGCTGGATCGGCACGCTCACATTGCCGAACGCGTGCGGGCCCATCGCAAACCCGAGGCCCGGCGCCGCCACGACCGCTGCCCTGATTCTCGCGTCAGGCACGAAGGCGGCGTCCATTCCGGGTGCCGCAGGATCCAGTAAAGGCGACTTGGTGTACCGCAGCAGGTCGCACGCAAACTCTGGCGACTCGGCGCAATGCCTTGCGATGATGGTCAGGTCAGGCTGGGCGCCAACCGCGGTCAATACCGTGAATCCGCCTGCCGAGAATCCAAACGCGCCGACCCGTTCCGGGTCGATGCGGTCGCGACCCTGCCAGCTCCCGAGCATGTAGTCGACGGTGGCGCGGAGTTGCCGGGTGCGCTCACTGAGCCAGGACACCGAGCCGACGGCGCCCTGGTCGGCATAGTTGTCGCCCGCGTGCATGGGAGCTGCAACGACATAGCCGGCTCCCGCAAGCGCCAGCGCCAGGTCCGCGTGGCTGCCGGGCCCACCCCCGTTGCCGTGCGAGATCACCACCAGCGGCAGGTCGCGTCCCGCAATCGGGCCGTCGGGCGCCACTTCCATCAGCAGCGGGCCCAGCAAGGTCGTCGGTCGGGGACGTCCCTCGGTTGGATACCACACGCCGACAGGAAACGGCTGCCCGTCGGCGCCGCTGGCCCGCACCACCTGGAAGCCTACCGGGCGCTCGGTGCGCAGCGCCGTCAGCAAGGCGGCGGCGATCAGTCCGCACGCCAGGACCGCAATGGCGAGCAGTATCCGGCGCACCCATTTCATCAGCAGCTATTTCCGGCTCTCGTCCCGGATCGCGCGGAACTCGCTGCCCGGCTTCCAGTTGGGCCAGCGGTCCGAGGTCGCGTTGGCGAGCCCGACCGCGTAGTACAACGCCAGGTCCTGCATGACCCCGCTGACGTCCCACTGCGCCGAGTACTCGTCCGACGGCTTGTGGTAGCGCTGCGCGATGTACTCGTCGAGCCAGCGCTTGCCGTAGTCAGCGCCCTGCGTCGGGCTGTCGATGCCGGCCTTGGTGTAGACCATCGGCACGCCTTTCTTCGCCAGGTTGAAATGATCGGAGCGGTAGATAGAAGCCCTTCTCCGGCGTCGGCTCGGGCACCAGCACGCGGCCCTGCGCGGCCGCGGCACTGCCGCAGGTCATCCTCCAGTTCGGACGCGCCGTAGCCGATCACCGTGAGGTCGCGCGTCTTGCCGATCGCGTACAGGTTGTCCATGTTCAGGCCGCCGACCATCTGCGACACCGGCACCGGCGGATGCTCGGCGAAGTACGCGCTGCCGAGCAGGCCGGACTCCTCGGCGGTCACGGCGACGAACAGCAGCGAGCGTTCCGGCGCCGGCTTCGTCGCCGCAAATGCGCGGCCGAGTTCGATCAGCGCAGCCACGCCCGTGGCATTGTCCGAGGCGCCGTTGTAGATCGCATCCTCGCCCGGCTTCGCGTCTGCCTTCTTGCCGAGGTGGTCCCAGTGCGCGGTGTAGACAAACGCCTCGCCCGGCCGCTCGCGCCCGCTCACCTTGCCGATCACGTTGTACGTGGTCGTCTGCTGCACGTCGTTGCGGATGCCGAGGCTCGCGTTCGAGCCCGAGCGGCCTTGCCTTGAACCCTCGCTGTGACGCGGCCCGCTTCAGTGCCGCGTAGTCGAGCCCGGCGGCCGCGAGCAGCCGCTCCGCCGCCGGTTCCTGGATCCAGCCCTCTACGGCCAGCCGCTGCGCCGCCGGCTCGGCGAGCAACAGGTCGAACTGCGGCTGGTCATGGCCGTTGCGCGGCACGTCCCAGGGATAGCCGGCTGCCTTGGTCTCGTGGATCACCAGCAGCCCGGCGGCGCCTTGCCGCACGGCCTCGGCAAACTTGTAGTCCCAGCGACCGTAGTAGGTCATCGCGTTGCCGGTGAACAGCTGCGGATCCTGCGTCGCGTAGCCCGGGTCGTTGACCAGCGCCAGCACCAGCTTGCCGCGCACGTCGAGGCCCGCGTAGTCGTTCCAGCCGTACTCGGGCGCGACGATGCCGTAACCCGCAAACACGATGCCGGCGTTCTCGAGCGTCGACTGCGGCACCGGGCGCCGCGTCCATGCCACCAGGTCGTCCGGATTGCGCAGCTCGAGCGACTGGCCGGCCGGCCCCCGCACCTTCATCACCGCATCCGTGTGCGGCTGGATCTGCACCAGCGGCACGGCCTGCAGGTAGCTGTCGCCATTGCCCGGCTCGAGCCCGGCGGCCCGGAACTGCTGCTCGAGGTAGGCGAGGGTCTTCTTTTCGCCCTCGGTGCCGGGCGCGCGGCCCTCGAAGGCGTCGGAGGAGAGCACTTCGATGTGCTTGCGGTACGAGGCTTCGGGGAAGGCCGGCGAGTCGGCGTGGGCGACTGAGTCGCAGAGGGCGAGCGCCGTCAGTACAGCGGCAATGCGCCGTCCGTACTGCCGCCGGCGCCCCTGCGTGACAGGGAGAGGTCGAGGGCTGTGAGGTTTTATCATCGAGAAATCCTATCGGTTTCGAGCGGATAAGTCAGCCGCTCGAATGTCCAGCGTACCGGCGCGGGCAGCCCGGCCGCATGGAAACTCGCGCTATTGCCACGGACCCTGTGCCGCGACCTGCGCGCGGATGGCGTCGACGTCCAGTGTCTCGATGTAGCGCAGCAGGTTCTGCCACAGCGGGTGGAAGCCGTAGCCGCCGTGGATCATTTCGTCGCTGGCTTCTGCCTTGGTCCAGCCTTCGACGACGATTCGATATACAGCCACCATGGTGCCCGTGCGATCGGAACCGTGCCGGCAATGCACCAGCACCGGTTGCAGGGCAGGCGTCGTGGCGATGCGCAGGAACTTGACGACGTCCTCGTCCTCGGGGTGCCAGGTCTTGAATGAAATCTCCTCCAGGCGCAGTGCCGAGGGCGCGGCGACGAGGGAAGAGTCATCCTTGAAGACGCGCAGCGAGACGATGGTCCTGATCGGTGGATCCCCGTTCGCGAGGCTTGCGTGCGTGTCGAGCAGCACGAAGCCCTCCCGCGACGGTTGTGCCGAGCGATAGAGGGTCGAGTTGACGCGATGGAGATTCGGCAGGCCGGGACTCGCCGCGACCGGCGTCTGCCCAGTTGGCCGGCCGCGGGCCGGGCGCAACGGGTGCCGTCGTCGCACAGCCGCCAATGATTGCGGATGCGCTCAGCAGCAGTAGCAGCAGGATCGTATGGGGGCGCTTCATCGGGGAGGTGTAATTGCGTTGATCTCTGGATCATGGCATGACCATGCGGGGTGGCGCATAGTCATGCCCAGGAACTGAATTGTCCGGCCGCACTCTTTACTCATCGATCCATCGCGTGGCGATCATGCTGGCGCTCGGCGTGACGCTGGTCGGCTGCGCCACCGCGCCGCTGCGTCACCCGCTGCCCCCGGAAATCGCCGACCAGGCTCGCCTGCCCGGGATGCCGGCCGATGTGCGCTACTGGGGCGACGATGCGGCTTCGGCGCTGCGCGACTGGCTCGAACCCACCGACGACCGCCTGGCCGCCTGTTGCGCGGCGATACTCGATCGGCCGCACAACTACCTGGTCGTCTCCAGCGGCGGTGTCGACGGCGCCTTTGGCGCGGGACTGCTGGTCGGTTGGTCGGCTGCCGGCACCCGGCCGGAATTCCAGATCGTCACCGGGGTCAGCACGGGTGCCACCATCGCGACGCTCGCCTTCCTGGGGCCCGAGTACGACGACAGCCTGCGCCAGGTGTACTCGAGCTATTCGACCGCGGACTTCGTCGAGCGGCGCAGTTTCAAGCAGGCGCTGACCGGCGATGCCGCGATGGATACGGCACGATTTCGCCGGCTGATCGACCAGTACCTCGGTGACGAGGAAGTGGCGCGGATTGCAGCCGAAGCGCGCAAGGGCCGCAAGCTCCTGATCGGCACGACGCACCTCGATGCGGCACGCCCGGTGGTCTGGGACATCACGCGGATCGCGGCGAGCGGGGCGCCCAATGCACGGCAACTCATCGGTGACGTGATCCTCGCCTCGTCGACGCTGCCGGGCGTCTTTCCGCCCGTGCGCATCGATGTGGAGGCGAATGGCGTCCATTACGATGAACTGCACGTCGACGGTGGCGTCACCTCGATGCTGTTTCTGGGTCCGGCGGGATTCGACTGGAAGCGCGTCGTCGAGCACGTGCACGTCGCAGGCAAGCCGCAGGTGTACGTGATTCGCAACGCGCGCGAACGCCCCTATCTGAATGCGTTCCGCGAGAGCATTTCGCCGCTGCTCGAGCGATCCGCGTCGTCGATGGCTCTGGACGAACGAGGCCTGCCGGAGTGGGAGCAGGTGGATCCCCGCGTGTCGCCGGTGCTGTGGCGCTCGCTGTGGTCGATGTTGCTGACGCGCGGTCTGGAAGACCCCGTGCGCGTGTTCAATGCCGCCCAGGACGACGAACTGGCAGCTGAACCTGGCGCGCATTCCGGCCGACTTCGAGCACGACTCGGACGAGTTCCTCGACCGCGACTTCATGCGGGCGCTGTTCGAGCGCGGCTATGAAATGGCCCGGGGCGGGTATCCGTGGATCAGGCAAGCCGTGCCGGAGGTCGCCGCCCCGGAGAATATCGATGGCATCAGCGATTCCCCGCTGAGACCACGCTAGCGGACCGTCCGGTTCGTCTACACTCCCTCTGAACAGGGGGAGATCCTTGAGCGAATCGATGGAGCAACCGGCCAGAGACTAAGGCTTCCCGCCATGTGCCGGGCGGTCGGCGCAGAGGACTTCACGTGCGATTGAGTCGAACAATGCCCTGCCTGCCCACGACTTCATCGCGTGGCCGCAAGAGCACCGCGGCCTACGCGACCGGTGTCTGGAGCGGACTGACCGCGTGGGCTGCGCTGGCCCAGTACGTGCTGCCGGGGCGCGGGCAGGCACTCGGCAAGCTCGGAGCGTTTCACTGGGTGCTGTGGATCAACCTGATTCCAGCGCTGCTCTGTGGGCTCGGTTTCGCGGCCGGATGGGCCGCGGCTCGACGCCCCGGGCCGCCCCGGCAGGCGCACTGGCGCACGGCGCTGGTACTCGGCCTGCTGTTCCCGCTGACGGCGCTGCTGCTGCGCCCGCTGTTCGGGCTGTTCAGTGCCGGCACCACGCCGGCGCTGGTGTGGTGCGTGCTCGGCAGTGCGGCGGTGGGCGCGTATGCTCGCGCCGGTCATCCCTGAGCCGACCGGGAGCATCCCGCATGCAGAACGACCCCACCTGGATCGATGTCGGCGCCGCCGCCGAGCTGGCGCTGCAGCCGCTGCAGCAGGTGCTGCTCGGGCGCAGGAAGATCGCGCTGGTGCACAAGGACGGCCAGTTCAGCGCGATCTCGGGCGTGTGCAACCACGTCGGCGGGCCGCTCGGCGAAGGCCGGCTCGACGGCGACTACGTGGTCTGCCCCTGGCACTACTGGAAGTTCCACTGCCGCACCGGCGAGGGCGAGCCCGGCTACGAGGAAGACCGCGTGCCGGCGCACGAGGTGCGGGTCGAGAACGGCCGCGTGCTGGTCAACGCCGAGGCCAGCAGCAAGCGCGGCCGCAAGCCGCATGCGCCGCATCCGCTGGCCCGCACGCCGCAGCGCGAGCCCGGGCCGATCCGCGTGCTGGGGCTGTCGACCACGGCCATGACCGCGGCGCACCCGCGCTACAGCACCTCCGAGGACCTGCTGTCGCACGCGCTGGCCAGCGCCGCCGCGAACCACGGCTGCGAGACGCAGCTGCTGCGTATCCGCGAGCTGAGTTTCCGCGAGTGCGAGGGTTTCTATTCCAAGTCGGCGCGCGCCTGCACCTGGCCGTGCTCGATCACGCAGATGGACGCCGACGACCAGATGGATCGCGTGTACGAGGGCGTCGTGCACTGGGCCGACGTGATCCTGGTGGCGACGCCGATCCGCTGGGGCGGCGCCAGCAGCCTGTACTACAAGATGGTCGAGCGCATGAACTGCATCCAGAACCAGGAAACCGTCGCCGGCAAGCACCTGCTGCGCAACAAGGTGGCCGGTTTCGTCATCACCGGCGGCCAGGACAACGTGCAGGGCGTCGCCGGCCAGCTGCTCGGGTTCTTCGCCGAGGTCGGCTGCCAGTTCCCGCAGTTCCCGTACATCGCGCACACCCGCGGCTGGAGCGCGGAGGACATGGAGAACAACGAGAAGGCCGTGCAGGGCTCGGCCGCGCTGCACGAAGGCGCCGCCGCGCTGGCCCGGCGCTGCGTCGAGATGGCGCAGGTGATGATCACGAGTTCGCTCGGTGAGGGCGCGCTGATCCGCGGTGGACGCAAGGGCCACGCGCTCGGGTCGTCCGCTCCAGCCGAGCGCCGCAGCAGGGCTGCCGCAGGAATGATCGACACCCACATCCATGCCGACTTCACGCAGCGCGTGGTCGTGCCACCCGCGACCGCGGCCGACTGGATTCCCTCGCCGATGGCAGGCGTGCTGCGCCGCCCGCTCGACCGTATCGGCGGCGAGGTGGCGCGCGCCACCAGCCTCGTGCGTTATGCGCCGGGCTCGCAGTTCAAGCCGCACCTGCACGGCGGCGGCGAGGAGATCCTCGTCCTCGACGGTGTGTTCTCGGACGAGCAGGGCGACTATCCCGCGGGGACCTACCTGCGCAATCCGCCCGGCACCCGCCACGCTCCGCACTCGCACGACGGCTGCACGCTGTTCGTGAAGCTATGGCAGTTCGCCGCGCACGACACGCAGCCTGTCATCATCGACACGCGCAGCGCCCAGTGGCGACCGGGCCTGGTGCCGGGCCTGTCGGTGATGCCGCTGCACGAGCACGACGGCATCAGCACGGCGCTGGTGCGGTGGGCGCCGCATACGCAGTTCAACCTGCACATGCATCCTGGTGGCGAGGAAATCTTCGTGCTCGAAGGCCTGTTCCGCGACGAGCACGGCGAGTACCCCGCCGGATCCTGGCTGCGCAGCCCGCGCTGGAGCCGCCACACGCCGTACACGGGCGCGGAGGGGGCGATCATCTACGTGAAGGTCGGGCACCTGGGAGCGGAGTTGCTCACGCTGCCGGCGGGCTGAACGGACACGACGCCTGAGCGCTACCGCGGCCGCCGGCGCCAGCCGCTGCCGCAGCCACCGCGCCACGTCGGCGATCTCCTCCATGCACACCGCATGCTGCATCGGGTAGTCGTGCCACTCCGGCGCGTAGCCGTGCGCCTCGAGCTCCGCGCGCGCCTCGAGTCCCATCGCGATCGGCACCACCGGATCGCTGCGGCCATGGCACAGCAGGATCGGCACGTCAGCGTTCGCGGCCGCTCGTTCCGCGGCGAGCGTCTCCGGGAAGGGCAGGTAGCACGACATGGCGAGGATGCCGGCCAGTCGCTCGGGATAGCGCAGGCCCGCGTACAACGCGACGGCACCGCCCTGGGAGAATCCAGCCAGCACGATGCGCGCGGGAGCTACGCCCTGCTGCCGCTCGCGATCGATGTAGCCCGCGACCCGGCGCGCCGACTCGGCGGTGCCGGCAAGGTCTGCCCGGCCGGCCGGCGTGAACGACTTGATGTCGTACCAGGCCCGCATCACGCATCCCGTTGTTTATCGTGACCGGCCGCAACGGCGCATGCGGAAACACGAAGCGCACCGGCAGCGTGTCGGGCAGGCCGAGTTCGCCCACGATCGGCACGAAGTCCCGGCCATCGGCGCCGAGCCCGTGCAGCAGGATCACCGAGGCCACGGCCGGAATCGCGGGCGACAGCGTGATCTCGTCGTCGGACTCTTTCTGCAGGTATTTCATGCTGGCAAGGATACACTCCACGTAATGGGTCCTGATCGTGATCGACCGGGGCAAGCGCCATGAAGCAACTGGAGAAAACATGACGTCTGGCGACAAGAGAAACCTGCTGCAGGCGGCCATCGCCGCGGTGCGGGACTGCGCGGACACGATGGAGGCGCAGGCCGGGGATCTGCTGCAGGCGCTGCCGACCTTGCCGATGGACGAGGGCCTGCGCCCGGATGTGCTGCAGGTCAGCGCAGAGATCAGGGACGCCTCCAGTCGGGTGACGTTCGAGCTGGCCTTGCTGCAGACAGAGATCGGCGAAGGCAAGGCCGACGTCGCCACGGCGATCGAGCGACTGTCCGGCATGGACGCAACGATGATGCAGGCCCTCGCGGCCCTGGCGGATGCTGTCGATCAGCTCGAGAAGGCTGCGGAACGCAACGAGGCCCACGAGCCCGCCTTCGTGCTGGTGATCGAAGCCACCAGCGTCATGCTGCAGGGTCTCAGCACGGCCAAGGCCGCAACCGAGGCGCTCGGTGAGGCGGGGTAGTCGGTGGCGTCCCCGAATCCCGGACCTTGCCCACGTCAGTCCTTGTCCCAGTACGCGGCCTTGTCCGGCAGCACCCAGCGCACCCCGCCGCGCGGGTCGGGGCGATCGCCTGTGTAGCGCGGGATCAGGTGGATGTGCAGGTGCGGCACCGTCTGCCCGGCGGCGGCGCCGTCGTTGATGCCGATGTTGTAGCCTGCGGGGTGGAACTCGCGCTCGATCTCCTCACGCGCCGCGGCCAGCAGCGACATCAGGTCGGCGCGCTCGGCCTCCGTCACGTCGAAGAACGACCGACGTGTCGCCTGGGGATGATCAGCGTGTGGCCGGGTGAAACCGGGAACCCGTCGCGGATGACGAAGGCGTGTGCGCTGTCGAGGACGATGCGCTCGGGTGCGATGGCGCAGAACGGGCAGGGCGGACTCACTGCGGCTCCGGTGGACGGCTGGCTGCCGGGAGTCTAGCCCGGCGCAAGCCCGATTTGCGCGCGGATTCCACGGATTCTCCGCGGACAGCTCGGTCGTGCTGCCGCGACAATCGGCGGTCCCGGTGGGGCGCCCGACCTCGTGGGTTGACCGCCATGCATTACCGGGGTAATTTGAAATGATGAGTATCCAGTCCAAGGTGACAGCCCAGGGCCAGATCTCGGTCGCCAGCCGAGGTGCGGCGACAGCTTGGCGTCGGGCCCGGCTCGGTGCTGGTCTGGGAATGGCGGGACGGCGCATTCGTCGTGCGGCGCGACGGCAAGTGCACCTCGGCGGACATCCATGCGGCGATCTTCGGCGCGACGAAGCCGGCAAGGCGCAAGCCCGGCGACGTCAAGGCGGGCATGTGCGCGCCTACGTCCGCACGACAAGCATGCGATCGCGGTTGATACCAACCTGCTGGTGCGGCTGATCGTGCGGTGACGATCCGCAGCAGGTCGCGGCGGCCGAGGCCGTTCATCGCCGGCGGCGCCTGGGTGCCGCAGCTCGTGCTGGCGCGAAACCGTCTGGGTGCTCGATGCGGTGCACGATCGTTCCGCGGCTGCAGCTGGCCGCGCGCCGTCGAGATGCTGCTCAACCATGCCCAGTTGTCGATCCAGGAGGCGGACGTGGTCCAGCGTGCGCTGCACGCAGTTCCGCGCGCGGCCGGCCCTCGGATTCTCGGATTTGCCTGGTCGCTCGAAGTCGCGACGCAAGGCCGGCCGACCTGCCGCTCGGAACGTTCGACCGCGGCCTGTCGCGGCTCGAAGGCGCCGAGCGGCTCCCGCTCCGCCTTACCCCGCCAGCGCCGGGTAGTCGCTGTAGCCTTCCGCCTCCGGCGTGTAGAACAGCTCGGCGCGCGGGGCCGCCAGCGGCGCGCCCGTCTTCAGCCGCTCGACCAGGTCCGGGTTGGCGATGAACGGCCGGCCGAACACGGCCAGCTGCAGCAGGCCGGAGTCGAGGTGGGCCTGCGCGCTCTCGACCGTGAGGTTGCCGGCCGCGATCAGCGTGCCCTTGATGTGCGCGCGCAGCGTGCGCAGCAGCACCTGCGGGTCGCCGGCGTTGTTCAGCTGCGGGCTGAACGCGTCCGCCAGCATCACGTGCACGTAGGCCATGTCGGCGGTCGGCAGCGCGTCGAGCAGCGCGACGTGCGTCTCGAGCGGGTTGGCGTCGGCGATGTCGTTGAACATGTGGCCGGGCGACACGCGGATCGCGGTGCGGTTCACGCCGATGGCGGCGGCCACGGCCTTGACCACCTCGACCACGAAGCGGATGCGGCCCGGCAGCGTGGTGCCGTAGCCGTCGGTGCGCAGGTTGGTGTTGGACGCCAGGAACTGGTTCAGCAGGTAGCCGTTGGCCGCGTGCAGCTCGACGCCGTCGAAGCCCGCCGCGATCGCGTTGCGCGCCGCGGTGACGAACTCTTCGATCAGCGCGGGCAGTTCGGCCGTCTCGAGCGCGCGCGGCGTGGGGTAGTCCTGCATCTGCTGCTGGTCGGTCCACATCTGGCCGGCCGGCTTCACCGCCGACGGCGCCACCGGCGCATCCGCGATCTGCCGGTTGAGCGGGTGGGCGATGCGGCCGCAGTGCATGAACTGCATGAAGATCTTCGCGCCGCGCGCGTGGACCGCGTCCGTCACGCGCTTCCAGGCCGCGACCTGCTCCGGGGTGTGGATGCCCGGCGTGCGCGCGTAGCCCTGGCCTGCGAAGCTGGTCTGCGTGCCCTCGGAGATGATCAGGCCGGCGCTGGCGCGCTGCGCGTAGTAGTCGCGCACGAAGGGCCTGGGCACGCCCATGGCGTCGGCGCGGCTGCGGGTGAGCGGCGCCATGACGATGCGGTTCTGCAGCGGGAGGCCGGCGAGCGTGGCGGGGGCAAAGAGGTTGTTCATCGGCAAGGGTCTCCAGGGGCGAACCGCCATCCTATTCGTTCGGGGCGCCGGGTGGATTCAATGACGGGGCACCGCTCGCGGGCCGGCACCCAGCCTGGCTTACGCCGTCAGCAACGATGAGGCAGGATGTGGTCCTGATGAAGAATGAACGCGACGTCGACGTGTCGAGCGATGGGCAAGACGACGGCGACCTGTACCTGGCGCCGGTGCCAGCCGCCTGGTCACGCGCGGCGGGCGTGGTCCTGCTGCTTGCGGCGGGCGGACTCGCGCTCTTTCTCGGCTACGACCTGTTCCGCCGGTGGTCGAATGGCGAGCCCATTGCGCCCGCGACGAGCTCGGAGCTGATCTTCCAGCTGATGCTGGTGGTGGTCTGGGGATTCTGCGCGCAGGCAGGCTGGCGTCTCGTGTTCAGTCGTTCGCGCCGACCGGGATCGCTGTTCTCGTGGGTGGTGTGGCTGGCGCTCGGCGTCGTGCTGTTCACGCTCACGGCGATCATCGCGACGATGCGGCTGGCGGCCGCGGGTGCGTGGACGCAGTGGGACCTGCAGGTCATCCTGTTCGGCGGCGGGATCGGCGGCTGGTGCCTGTGGCTCGCGTGGAAGGCCCGCGGCGGCCGCAGATAAGTGGTCCGGCCAGTCTGAGTCGTACGATCCAGACTCTTTCCGGTCGAAGTCGCTGAGAAAAGTCGCGTAGCAACCTGATGAGAACCTGACCGACGATCGCTGCTCCCGCACGGTGAGCGATCGGTACCGTGGTCGAGTACAAATTCGCTGACTATTTCGAGCAAAAGGTCCTGCTTAAACGCCCCTACCTCCGCAAGGAATGGTGCATCGCAGCAGTTGAGCATCCAACGCGGTCAGAGCCGCAAGGCGATACGCGGTACCGCTTCTGGGCGCCAATTCCAGAACTCGGAGGCCGTCACTTGCGGGTAGTCACGCTGGCCGATAAGGTCACGATCCTGAACGCTTTCCGCGACAGGGGGTTCAAACCGTGAAACTCAGTTACTTCGCCGACACAGACTCGCTCTACATCGACCTTTCGGAAGAGCCAAGCGTTGAAAGCCGGGAGATCTCCGAGGGCGTCGTGCTGGATTACAACGCCGCGGGGCGACTCGTGGGCATCGACATCGACGAAGCCAGCAAACGAGTGCAGATGGACAAGCTGGTACTGAGCCAGCTGCCCTCGGCGGTTGAGACGGCGCTGCATGAGCCTGAGTCGCGACCTCGCCACCTCAGCCGCTTGCCTCAAGTGACCACCGCAAGGGTGCCGGCTCAATCCCGGTCCGGCGCCCCCAGCGGAAAGTAATGACCGATACGGCCTGGCCTCGTCGACCGCTCGCGCGAACGCAGGCCAGGCCAGCAGGCGCGAGCGGTAAGCCCGCACCCTGGGAACGCATCCGCGATGGGGTGCACCCAGTCGGCATAGAACAGCGACGGCGCCGCGGCGCAATCCGCCAGGCTCAGGCGTTCGCCGGCGGCCCAGGTACGTCCCTCCAGCCGTTGCTCCAGCCAGCCATAGGCCAGGTCGAGCGCACGACTCGCTTCCGCCATGGCCTCGTCCTTGCGGGCGTTGTCCTGCCTGAGCGCCGCGAACACCGGCTTCTGCATCGCCGACATCACGTCGTTGTCGAAGAAGCGGTCGAGGAATCGAACCTCGAGCGCCTCCAGCGGGTCTTCGGGCAGCCAGCGAACCCGGCCGCCGTGCCGTGAGCATCAGGTGCTCGATGATGATGGTCGACTCCACGACCGTGCGCCCGTCGTCGACCAGGAGCGGAAAACGCGCGAACGGCCAGCGCGCCTTCAGTTCCGTCATCGCCGCAGGGTCCTCGAGCGATCGGTACTCGAACTCGACGTCGTTCTCGTACAGGGCGACCAGCACTTTCTGGCAGTACGACGAGAAGGGGTGGGAGTAGAGCGTCAGCGACATGAAGCACCTGTACGGGTTGCGCCGTGCATTGTGGGTCTAGCGGCCGCCCTTGCCCAGGTACTCGTCGATGTCGGCCGAGTAGATTCAGGGCCCGTTGCCGCTGTTCATTGACCGTGCTCAGGTAGACGGCCGCCCATTCGCGGTTGGTGCGCAGGTAAGCGGAATACGCGGGGCTGCCGCGCACGATGGCGGTCAGTCTGGTCCGGATCCATTTCCCCGAAAGCAGACAATCCCAGCGTGTGCCCGATCGCCACGCCCTCGGCGCGGAGCTGTTTCACGATGACCGTCAGTTCCGCCATCTCGTCGAGCTGCGCGTAGTACACCTGTAACTGGCGGCTGATCTGGCGATCACGGATCTTCTGCATGCCGCCCGCGCCGAGCAGCGCCTCGAAGCCGGTTCGATTGCCCGAGGTCGAGCGAATCAGGTTGGCGCGGCTCAGCAGCGTCGTGCGATCCGCCGTCGGCGACGGGCGGACCGGCCGGCATGTCGAATGAATCCCCGGTCGGGGTGACGATACGAGCTCGGCCGGGTCACGCCGCGGGTTTCGCCCAGGATGTAGTCGATCCCGCTGATGCGCATCGCCGCCGACCTGCTGATGCCGTCGAAGGCCTCTGCGTCCGCACGCAGGTCCTCGGCGATCTCCTCCAGGTGCCGGGTCTCGGCGGAGCGGCTGGCGCGCTCGCTGGCCCAGTCCGACACCTGGAAGCCGAGGAACACGCCCAGGATCACGATCACGAGCTCGATCAGGACCGCAGTCCATTGCTGTTGCTGCAGGTGGTGCGCGATACGACGCAGGATCATTCATAGCCCCCGGTGACACCTGGACGGTGATCGATGAGCAGATTGTACGGTCGGTAACCGGGCGCTGGCGGGGAGATCAGCGAGCTATTGCGTCGGAGCTCTCGATCGACGTTTCAGCTGAAACTCTCAAGCGCGACTTCGAGGGTGGATCCGATACGCGTGTCCATCATGCCGCGTGAAACACCGCGCGACGAACTGCGGCGCTCCAGTGCGGCCTCGTAGCCGGAGTTGTCGACGCAAACCACGAGATCGCTGGGTTCCTTTGCCATGGGAGGTCGCCTCAGAGACATCGCCGCGTGCTGTGGATGAACCTGCAGTCGACCTACGACCTGGCCGAGGCAGCGCGACGGCGAAGCGCTGCATGATTCACGGTAGCCCCGGCCGCACGACAGGCGAGTGGACGCTGCCGAGCGGCCCGGAGGAGTGAACGCCGGAGCCTGCGTCGACGACGCAGACCCCTGCCGGGCGCGGTGCCGCTCGCGCGGCCGATCAGTTCCTGGCCGCGTCCTGCATCTTTTCGCCTGCGTTCTCGACGGCCTCGCCGGTCGCGTCGACCGCGTTTGCAGTCGCTTCCTTGGTCGCGTCTACGGCGTTGGCAGTGGCGTCCTTGGTGGCGTCGGCGGCATCTGATGCAGCTTCCCGGGTGGCGTCGGCGGCGGCGTCAATGGCCTCGCCGGCCCTGTCCGCAGCCTGGCCGGCGGCTTCAGAGGCGTCGGATGCCGATTCGGAAGCCGGGCTTTCCTTCTTGGCGCAGCCGGCAAGGGCCAGCGTGGCGAGGGCGGCGACGAGTACGATCTTGATCATGGAATAACTCCCCAAAGTAAGCGGACCAGAAGGGGAGTCTGGCAGGAGCGGGCCGCGCCGACTGTACGCCACCGCACACGAGCGGACTTGCCGTTGGGCCCTGCCAGCGGTGCTCCGTGACCGTCCGCTACCGAACGGACGCGGCCGCCATCCTGGCCTAGAAGTCACTCTCCCATTCGCGGCGCGAGTCTCGCGCTCGTTGACTCGTCCACTCAACCAGGTGAGGCACATGAACCTATCCGCCACCGCAAACCCGACAGCATCGATCAGCCCCACGGCAGTGCCCGCGAACAGCGTGCGACTGCACATCGAAGACAGCGGTGGCAGCGGCCGACCGGTGGTGCTGATCCATGGCTGGCCGCTGTCGGCCCAGGCCTGGGAGCCGCAGGTGTCGGTGCTGCGCGCCGCCGGCTACCGCGTGGTGGCCTATGACCGCAGGGGCTTCGGCCGCTCGGACAAGCCGGAATCCGGGTACAGCTACGACACGCTGGCCGACGACCTGCAGCGCGTCATGGACCAGTGCGACCTGCAGGACGTGACGCTGGTGGGTTTCTCGATGGGCGGCGGCGAAGTCGCGCGCTACGTCGGACGCTTCGGCGAATCGCGCCTGCACAGCGTGGTGTTTGCCGCGGCCGTGCCGCCGTACCTGATGAAATCGGCCGACAACCCCGACGGCCCGTTGACGCCCGAGAAGGCACAGCAGAAGAAGCAGGAGCTCGAGCAGGACCGCGATGCCTATTTCGACCAGTTCACCCGGGCCTTTTTCACGGCCAACGATGTGCTGAAGGTCAGCGAGGCGCAGCGTGGCGAGGCGATCGCCCTGTGCCAGCAGTCGGCGCAGCATGCGGCGCTGGCCTGCATGGATTCCTTCGCCACCACCGACTTCCGCGACGACCTGAAGAAGGTGACGGTGCCCACGCTGGTGATCCACGGCGACGCTGACGCGATCGTGCCGATCGAAGGCTCGGGCCTGCGCACCCACCGTGCCGTGCTCGGCAGCAAGCTGGTGACGGTGAGCGGTGCGCCCCACGGGCTGAACCTTTCCCATGCGCAGGCGTTCAACGACGCGCTGCTGTGGTTCCTGCGAGGGTAATCATGAACCCCAAGACCGACTACGATCGTTATGAAACGCCGGAGGCGCTGGTCAGCGACCAGTCAATGACGGCCGCGCAGAAAATCGCGCGGCTGGAGGCATGGCAGGAAGACCTGAACGCCGGGCTGCGCGCATCCGACGAGAGCATGACCAGCACCAAGCCCGGCCAGGGTGGCGCGCTGCTGCAGCGGGTCATGGCGTGCCTGGAGCAGTTGCGGAGCGTTGAGAAGGCGCCGCCTGCTTCCGGACTACGGTAGTGGCGTTGCGCGGGATGCGACCCCATGCGGATCTAAGGACGCACGCAGCTGCGTCGAGACTCGCCACTGCGAACACGGTAGCGACCATGAGGTCGAGGCCAAGAAAGCGAATCGTTTCCATCCAGCCCATCGTCATGGTGTGCTCCGCTCATTGAAGACGGGCTCAGAGTAATGCTGCACCGCAGCATCCGTCAGCGCGGTAGCGCACATACGCCCAACGCCTGGTGTTGCTCGGCCCGCATCCTCGCGGTCATGGGCGTCCTGGCACCGTTACTGACGTTTCAGCTGAAACTCTCAATCTCGATTTGAAAACCGCTGGCGAATCTCGAATTTCACTGTTCCGGGAAGATTTGCATCAGCTGATGTGGCGGTGTAGCCGTAGTGTCGTGGAGACTCACCGTGACCGAGCTCCATGCGGCTTCCACACATCGACGAGGCGTACGTGCCCGAGTCGAAGATCTCGGGCTATCTGCTTGCGGATAACCACCCGTCTGGCCGCAGCAAAGCGCTGTTTTTCACTAGCCTGGAATTCCGGAAAGACCAGCCCGCCGCGCTACGTCGTGCCTTGCTTCAACATGCCGCAGACAATGAGGTAAGCTCAGTTCGGCAGACGTCCTTCGGAGCCAAGTACCTGATTGACGGTCGCATTTTCGGGCCGACCGGAAGAGCGGCGTCGATTCGAAGCATCTGGTTCATCGAGGTAGGAGAGCGCGGCCCAAGGCTCATCACGGCGTACCCATTGCGAGGCGTGCAGAAATGACAATTCGAGAACACGACTTGGTGGTGCTGATGGCCGACATTCCTGCCGAGAGCCTCAAGCAGGGCGACGTCGGTACAGTCGTGCTCGTGCACGAGGCGGGCGCCGGATTCGAGGTGGAGTTCGCTACGCTCGCGGGTGAAACCCTGGCGGTTGTGACCGTCCCAGCGAACTCGGTTCGCCCTGTCGGTGACAACGAGATTGCGCACGTGCGTCGCGTCGCATGACGGCGTCCGGCGACTGATCGCTCGATTCGGCGCTGACAAGCTCAAGAAGATTCTGCGCAATCACGACAGTTTCGAGTGTGCGCACGCAGCAACTGGATACGGGGCGAGAAGGTCATATTGGACCGCGAGCTGGCACGCCTCTATCAGGTTGAAGTCAAAGTCCGCAATCAAGCGGTGAAGCGGAACTCGAGTCGCTTTCCTGCCGACTTCATGTTCCAGCTGACTGCGGTGGACGCCGGATCTCTAAGGTCACAATCTGTGACCTTAGACGGGGTTCGAGGCGACCGCCAGCTTCAACCCCGCGCATGGTCAGGACAAAAAAGCCTGGGCCAACTCTCCGCCAACCCGGACGCGTCGGACTGAAATCCAGTCGTTCGGGGCAGAAATCCAGCTGTTCGCGACGTGATCTGCCACGCAAAGATGAGTCATTGCGGGAAGTTGTCACTTGACAATCGACTTTCGCGACACTAGCTTGGACAGGACGTCTCGCGTGGCGCGGAACAGGCACCCCAACAAGGATATTGAGGAAGCCCTCCGGCACGCGGAAAGAGCGGGTTGGCGCGTCGAGGTGGGCGGCAGTCACGCGTGGGGAAGGATATTCTGTCCGTACGACGATAGTGCTTGTCGGTGCGGCGAGTTCTGCATCACCAGCATCTGGAGCACGCCGAAGAACCCCGGCAACTTTGCGCGAAAGATCAAGCGTGTGGTCGACAACTGCACGGCACGCAGGAAGCGAACTGCGCACGACGAACCGCAGTCAGGGTGACCGATGGAATACGACTTCACGTTGAAATACCGGCTCGCGGCTGCTGACAGTGATGCCGACGACCTCGTGGAACGTCTCGGTGACGCGGGCTGCGACGACTCACTGGTTGGCATCGGCCAGCCGGGGCGGATTGCGCTGGAGTTTTCCCGCGAAGCCCGCTCGGCGCAGGCCGCCATCGTCAGTGCCCTGATGGCCGTCAAGAAAGCGATTCCGACCGCGAGACTCGTCGAGGTCAGTCCCGACTCCGTTGGCCTGACCGACATCGCCGAGCTGGTCGGGGTGAGCCGGCAGAACATGCGGCAGTTGTCTCTCGCGCACGCAAAAACCTTTCCGACGCCGTTTCACTCTGGCAACGTCGAGTTGTGGCACCTGGCGCACGTGCTGGAATGGCTCGAGGAGCGGGGCGCTTACCGTATCGAGCGGTCCTTGCTCGACGTCGCGCGGGTGGCTATGCAAATCAACCTGGTCAAGGAATCCACCCTGATCCAGGGCGAGGTCCGGCGCGAAGTGCGCAACCTGGTTGCCTGACTTCCTTCACCGCGAGAGCGAATCCACCTCGCGGAAATTCTCGGCTATCGGCCGTCCTGGCATCGCTACTGACGTTTCAGCTGAAACTCTCAATCTCGATTTGACGATGGATCCGATGCGCGCGCCGCATGACGGCGTCCGGCGACTGATCGCTCGATTCGTCGCTGCCAATCACGCCGCGTGAAACCCCGCCCGACGAACCGCGGCCGGCAACTCGACCTTGTGAAAGTTCTTCGCCGGGTACAGGTAATCCTCGCCCGACTCATCGACGACACGAAGCAGGCCCCGCACTTCGGTATCGGAATCCGGGAGCAGCGCATACAGCTTGCGGCGCGATCGGAAGTATGCCGCGGCCTACCTGGACCAGGTGCTCGCCGATGGAGACCAGCAGGAGCTCATGCTGGCACTGCGCCGGCTGTCGGAAGCATTCGGCGGCGTGCCGGGATTGGCGCAGCAGGCCGGCCTGAACGCGACCACGCTCTACCGAACTCTGTCGGGCAACGGCAATCCGGAATTACGGACGCTGCGGGCGTTACTCGATGCCATGGGGCTGCGTCTGTCGATCGCACCGTCGTCGTAGCCGATCCGTCGAACCGATTGCGTGGCATACAGGACGGTTATTCAGCTGTCCGTGACGTGTCCAGGCAAGGGACGATAAGCGCTCGCCCGACATTGGGCTCCTTGCCATCATTATCGTGTTCCGATAACCTAAATACATGATCGAAAGCTTCGGGAATCGGCTCGCCGAAGACCTGTTCTTCGATCGCAGGTCCAGGGAGACCCGGGCCTTTCCACCCGAATTGATCCGCGTGGCGCGACGCAAGGTGCTGTACCTGCACGACGCCGCCGAACTCAACGACCTGCGAGTGCCGACCGGGAATCGCCTGGAACTGCTCAAGGGTCGCTGGAAGGGGTATCACTCGATCCGGATCAACGACCAGTGGCGGTTGGTGTTCCGGTGGGAGCAGGGACATGCGCAGGACGTGACCGTGGTCGATTACCACTGAACCTGCGGAGGGCGAGACGATGACCAGAAAGCGCGCACTGCAGCCAGCCAACCCGATTCACCCGGGCGCGATGCTGCTCGAGGAGTTCCTGCAGCCGGCTGACAAGTCGCAGGCCGCGTTCGCACGCGAGATCGGCTGGACGAAGGCCCGGCTCAATGAGTTCATCAAGGGCAAGCGTGGTGTCACCGCGGACGCGGCCCTGGACCTCGCAGAAGTGCTCGGGACATCACCGCGCCTGTGGATGAATCTCCAGTCGACGTACGACCTGGCCGAGGCGACGCGGCGGCGGAGCGCTGCAGCATGACCTGCGGCTCGTGACGCGCAATGTTGCGGATTTCGATTTCGCGGGGCTCGAGGTCGTAAATCCGTGGAAAGGTGGCGGCTGACTCTGATCGAATCCGGGTACTTCCCCCAGATCCGCTGGTTCAGCTCTTTGTTCTCGCTGTATTCGCCGATCTCCCAATCCTTGAATGCGTACAGGTCCTCGGCCAGTTCGGTGATGACGTCGCGCAGTTCCAGCGGCTCCAGCCACGCGGTCGGGATCGCCTTTACGCCATGCATCGCGCCGAGCAGGTTGCCGGCGATCGCCCCGGTCGAGTCGGAGTCGCCGTCGTGGTTCACCGCCAGGATCACGCCATGCCTGAAATTGCGGGCGACCAGCGCGCAGTAGATTGCGATCGCCAGCGCTTCCTCGGCGACCCAGCCCCGGCCCAGCCGGGCGATGGCCTCCGCATGCGGCACGCGGGCAGCGGCAAGTGATTCGGCCGTCTCGATCGCGCGCAGCGTCTCTTCGTGGGACCTCTCTGCACGCAGGATCGCCTTCGACAGCGGCCAGCGCGTCAGGCAGCGACGCTCCGTCCGTCATCGCCAGAACCAGCACGGCCAGAACGCCGCCGGTCAGTGCTCCGGTCGGGATGGCCGTGGGTGAGTGCCGCCAGCTCGACGCCCAGCCGGAAGGCGTCCTGTGGCGATGCATGCGGACGCAGGCGCCAGGTAAACAGTCCCACCGGCGCCACTCGCATGACGCCGCCGCAGCCCTTGCTGTCGTTGCGCGGCGGGCTCCGCCAAGCAACGCATCGCACGCAGGGCGGACAGGCAGGTATTGCCCGGTGCGCGACGACTGTGCAGCTGGCGCTGTTGAATGAGCCAACCGGGCTCATCGGTCCCGAAGTCGTGCGCAGTCGATGCGTTCGCCCTGGGTCTGCAGCCAGCGCAAATAGGCGTGGGCCGTCACGCCGGAATAGGTGGTGATGCCCTGAAGCAACCGCGTACCCAGCCCCGGATCAGCCCCTCGGCGGTGAACAGGGTCATTTGCGTGTCGTCGGTGATGGCGCCCAGGCCACCGAAGGCCGGCGCGTAGTTCGGATGCCGTTCGGGCCGAAGCGACGGAGAATCTCGTCCGGCTCATGAACTCCACCGGTGCGCCCAGCGCATCGCCGACGGCGCCACCCAGCAGGCATCCGAGGAAGCGCCCCTGGACAGTGCGCCGCTGCTGGCGCTTGCTACGCCATGCCGGCAGCGCCGAAGTCTCGGGCTCTGCGGCTTCGCCGGTTTCGGCAACAGGCTGCTCGCCCTCATCACCAGACAGCGTGTAGTAGATGCCCAACTCCGTCGCCACTCGTGCGGCGGGCAGGGCGACAAGGTCTTTCTGCTTGCGCCATTCGGGCACCTCGGTGCCGTCCGAGCTGACACCGAGGCCCTTCTCCCAGTAGGACAGGTAGGCCTCGCCACGGTCGGCGGCGTAGTAGTTGCCGTTGCCGGCGGAACTGTCGAGCGCGTACTCCCAGTTGTTCTCGCGCATGCAGACGCCGTGCTCGGGGTGCGGCACCTGGCCGAGGCCAATCAGGTATTCCGCACTCTTGGCATCCAGTGGGCGAAACACGGCCACCCGCAGCCGCCCGTCGTCCCGGGCGGTGATCGCGGCGACCAGGACGTCACCACGCTGGATCGTGACCAGCTTTGACCCAAGGTCCACGGGACCGATCTCAAGCCACCACGTATCGCCTGCGGCTGAAACAGACTCCCGTGTGTCGTCGGGCGCCAGCAGCTCGGCCAGTCGATTCATTGCGGGCTCGATCTGCAGCCATTGGGCCGCGCCATCCCCGCTACGCAGTTGCAGGCCATGCAGCATCACGGCCAGCGGCAGTCCCCGATCCCCGAGCAGGGCCGACTGCAGGTCGGCCGCCGGGACGGAGTACGGCACGTCTGGTAACCCGTACCGCTCCAGGGTCGCCGGCTTCAGGTGAAGCTCTACAAGGTTGCGCATGCTTGCTGCACTAAATTTCTTGCTTTGGCGCAAATTACTGGTCGCCCTGCGGCGACGGCCCGCTGATTACGCGCTGGAACTCAATCGCGAGGTATTGCGCGACCTGGCATCTCGGCGGAGGCCTCAGGGGCTCAGCAGT
>CAVUVH010000021.1:0-22258 GCA_963744735.1 uncultured Gammaproteobacteria bacterium | reverse complement strand
CACCTGCTGCTCGCGCTGCTCGACCAGCAGGGCGGCACCGTCCGCCCACTGCTCGACAAGTGCGGCGGCAACGTGCAACGTGCTGCGCTCGCGCCTGCGCGAGGCGCTCGACCGCCTGCCCAGGGTGGAGGGCACGGGCGGCGACGTGCACCTCTCCAACGACCTGAGCCGCCTGCTGAACCTGACCGACAAGCTCGCGCAGAAGCGCGGCGACCAGTACATCACCAGCGAGCTGTTCGTGCTCGCCGCGCTCGAGGACAAGGGCCCGCTGGCGCAGATGCTCAAGACGCCGGCGTCGGCAAGGGCGCCGTCGAGCGCGCCATCGACGAGATCCGCGGCGGCGCAGAAGGTCGACGACCCGAACGCCGAGGAGCAGCGCCAGGCGCTCGACAAGTACACCGATCGACCTGACCGAGCGCGCCGAGCAGGGCAAGCTCGACCCGGTCATCGGCCGCGACGACGAGATCCGCCGCACGATCCAGGTGCTGCAGCGGCGCACCAAGAACAACCCGGTGCTGATCGGCGAGCCCGGCGTCGGCAAGACCGCGATCGTCGAGGGCCTCGCGCAGCGCATCGTCAACGGCGAGGTGCCGGAGAGCCTGCGCAGCAAGCGCATCCTCGCGCTCGACATGGGCGCGCTGATCGCCGGCGCCAAGTTCCGCGGCGAGTTCGAGGAGCGCCTCAAGGCCGTGCTCAACGACCTCGCCAAGCAGGAAGGCAACGTCATCCTGTTCATCGACGAGCTGCACACCATGGTCGGCGCCGGCAAGGCCGAGGGCGCCATGGACGCCGGCAACATGCTGAAGCCCGCGCTCGCGCGCGGCGAGCTGCACTGCGTCGGCGCCACGACGCTCGACGAGTACCGCAAGTACGTCGAGAAGGACGCGGCGCTCGAGCGCCGCTTCCAGAAGGTGCTGGTCGACGAGCCGTCGGTCGAGGACACGATCGCGATCCTGCGCGGCCTCAAGGAGCGCTACGAGGTCCACCACAGCGTCGAGATCACCGACCCGGCGATCGTCGCGGCCGCCACGCTGTCGCACCGCTACATCACCGACCGCCAGCTGCCGGACAAGGCGATCGACCTGATCGACGAGGCGGCCTCGCGCATCCGCATGGAGATCGACTCGAAGCCGGAGGAGATCGACCGGCTCGACCGGCGCATCATCCAGCTCAAGATGGAGCGCGAGGCGCTCAAGAAGGAGAAGGACGAGGCCTCGAAGAAGCGCCTCGAGGCGATCGACGAGCAGCTCGCGGAGCTCGGCAAGGAATACGCCGACCTCGAGGAGATCTGGAAGGCCGAGAAGGCCGCCGCGCAGGGCACCGCGCAGATCAAGGAGGACCTCGAGCGCGCGCAGCTCGATTTCGAGGCCGCGCGCCGCGCCGGCGACCTCGCGCCGCATGTCCGAGCTGCAGTACGGCCGCATTCCCGGAACTCGAGAAGCGCCTGAAGGCCGCGCAGGAAGCGGAGGCGCAAGGCGCCCACGCTGGTGCGCAACAAGGTCACCGAGGAGGAGATCGCCGAGGTCGTCTCCAAGTGGACCGGCATCCCGGTCTCCAAGATGCTCGAAGGCGAGCGCGAGAAGCTGCTGCGCATGGAAGAGGCGCTCGCGCGGCGCGTCGTCGGCCAGGACGAGGCCGTCAAGGCCGTCGTCCGATGCGATCCGCCGTTCGCGCGCCGGGCTTGTCCGACCCGAACCGGCCGAACGGCTCGTTCCTGTTCCTCGGCCCGACCGGCGTCGGCAAGACCGAGCTCTGCAAGGCGCTCGCCGAGTTCCTGTTCGACACCGAAGAGGCGATGGTGCGCATCGACATGTCCGAGTTCATGGAGAAGCACTCGGTCGCGCGCCTGATCGGCGCGCCGCCCGGCTACGTCGGCTACGAGGAGGGCGGCTACCTGACCGAGGCCGTGCGCCGCCGGCCGTACTCGGTGATCCTGCTCGACGAGGTCGAGAAGGCGCACCCGGACGTGTTCAACGTGCTGCTGCAGGTGCTCGACGACGGCCGCCTGACCGACGGCCAGGGCCGCACGGTCGACTTCCGCAACACGGTCGTCGATCATGACCTCCAACCTCGGCTCGCAACGTGATCCAGGAGCTGGCGGGCGAAGCGAACTACGCGCAGATGAAGGCGGCGGTGATGGAGATCGTCGGCCAGCACTTCCGGCCCGAGTTCATCAACCGCGTCGACGAAGTCGTCGTGTTCCACCCGCTCGGCCGCGAGCACATCCGCCAGATCGTGCGACATCCAGCTGGGCTACCTGCGGCAAGCGCCTGGCCGAGCGCGAATCTGGCGTTCGAACTCGACGACGCGGCGCGCGACCTGCTGGGCGAGGCGGGATTCGATCCGGTGTACGGCGCGCGGCCGCTCAAGCGGGCGATCCAGCACCAGCTCGAGAATCCGCTGGCGCAGCGGATCCTGCGCGGGGACTTTGCGGCCGGGCGACACCATCCGTGTCACGGTCCGGGACGGCGCCCTTGCGTTCGAGCGAGTCTCCGGGCCGGTATAATCCTGGCCGGCCTAGCCCTCACCCCGGCCCTCTCCCGCTCGCGCGGGAGAGGGTGTAAGAGTACAAAGACGACAACATGCCGATCTACGAATACCAGTGCGAGAAGTGCCACCACCACCTGGAGGCGCTGCAGAAGATGTCGGACAAGCCGCTGCGCGAGTGCCCCGAATGCGGCAAGCACACGCTGAAGCGGCTCCTGTCCGCGCCGTTGTTCCGCCTGGCGGGCAGCGGCTGGTACGAGACCGACTTCAAGTCGGACAAGGAGTCCAAGCGCAACCTCGCCGGCAAGGACGAGAGCGCCTGCGGTGGCTGATGCGGGCGGCGACAAGAAGCCGTCGGACGACGAAGGCCGATGGCGCCGGGAAGACCGTGGCCGCCAAGCCTCCGGTGAAGACCGCGGCGAAGGCACGGTCGAAGCCGGCGACGAAGAAACCTGCGGCAAGAAAGCCGCCCGCAAGCGCTGACGCGCGACCCCTGGAAGCCGCCCCTAGTGCCAGAAATGAGTCCCCCAAGACGCAGGCAGCGACGGCGACAAGCCCGGCAAGCGCCATCCTGCGCGGGCATTGCGCAATTACCTGATCGGCGGCCTGCTGATCTGGGTCCCGATCGTCGTGACGGTCTGGGTCGTGCGTTTTCTCTCCGGCATCCTCGACCAGTCGATCGTGCTGCTGCCGCCCTCTTGGCGGCCCGAGGCCGTGTTTGGCCAGTACATCCCGGGGTTCGGCATCGTGCTCGCGCTGCTGGTCCTGCTGCTGACCGGCTTCCTGACGCGCGACCTCATAGGCGAGAAGTTCGTCGAGGTCGTCGAGCGGCTGATCCGCAAGATTCCCGTCATCGGGCCGGTCTACGGCGGCGCCAAGACCTTCAGCGAGACCGTGCTCACCGACAAGGGCACCTCGTTCAAGCAGGTGGTCATGGTTGAGTTCCCGCGCAAGGGCGCCTGGAGCATCGGCTTCCTGATGTCCGAGAACTTCGAGGAAATACGTGCCCGCACCGGCCGGGACTCGTGCAGGTGTTCGTGCCGACCACGCCGAACCCGACCACGGGGTTCCTGATCGCCGTCGACCGCACCGAGGTGCATGTTCATGGACATGACCGTGGACGACGCCTTCAAGATGATCTTCACGCTGGGCGTGATCACGCCGGCGTGGCGGCCCAAGGCGGCTGTAGCCGCCAATCTTGCGCCGCAGCAACCCCCTCCGTAACATCCCCCGGTTCGATGGCGGCAGGCCCCGGGCCCGCGGCGCCTCCATTTCAGCGGGATTTCCCCATGTCCATGCGCACCCATTTCTGTGGCGACGTCAACGAGCGCCTGGTCGGTTCCACGGTCTCCGTGGCCGGCTGGGTGCACCGCCGCCGTGACCACGGCGGCGTGATCTTCGTCGACCTGCGCGACCGCGACGGCCTGCTGCAGGTCGTGTTCGATCCGGATGCGGCGGCGGTCTTCGCCGAAGCCGAGCGGCTGCGCGGCGAGTGGGTCATCAAGGTGACCGGCACCGTGCGCCCGCGCCCGGCGGGCACGGCCAACGCCAACCTTGCCTCGGGCCAGGTCGAACTGCTGGCGCGCGAGATCGAGGTGCTGAACCGCTCCGAGCCGATCCCGTTCCAGCTCGACGAAGAGGTCAAGGAAGAGACGCGGCTCAAGTACCGCTACATCGACCTGCGCCGCGACGTGATGCAGAAGCGGCTGCGCCAGCGGCACGCGATCACGCGCGCGATGCGCGAGTACCTCGACGGCAACGGCTTCATCGACGTCGAGACGCCGATGCTGACCAAGGCGACGCCGGAAGGCGCGCGCGACTACCTGGTGCCGAGCCGCACCCAGCCGGGCAAGTTCTTCGCGCTGCCGCAGTCGCCGCAGATCTTCAAGCAGCTGCTGATGATGTCGGGCTTCGACCGCTACTACCAGATCGTGCGCTGCTTCCGCGACGAGGACCTGCGCGCCGACCGCCAGCCCGAGTTCACGCAGCTCGACATCGAGACCTCGTTCCTGGCCCGCGACGAGATCATGGACCTGATGGAGGGCCTGGTCCGCAAGCTGTTCAGGGACGTGCTGGGCCAGTCGCTGCCGGATCCGTTCCCGCGCATGACCTACGCCGAGGCGATGCGCCGCTATGCGTCCGACAAGCCCGACCTGCGCATCCCGCTCGAACTCGTCGACGTCGCCGACCTCGTCAGGGACTGCGAGTTCAAGGTGTTCTCCGGTCCGGCCGCGGATGCGGAGGGTCGCGTGGCTGCGCTGCGCGTGCCTGCCGGCGGCGAGAAGCTTTCGCGCAAGCAGATCGACGACTACACCGGCGTTCGTCGCGCGCTACGGCGCGAAGGGCCTCGCGTACGTCAAGGTCAACGATGCGACGAAGGGCCGCGACGGCCTGCAGTCGCCGATCCTCAAGTTCCTGTCCGACGCCGCGGTGGCCGGGCTGATGCAGCGCACGGGCGCGCAGACGGGCGACCTCGTGTTCTTCGGCGCGGACAAGGCCAGGGTCGTCAACGACGCGATCGGCGCGCTGCGCCTCAAGGTCGGCCAGGACCTGGGGCTGGTCGCGGACGGCTGGGCGCCGCTGTGGGTCGTCGATTTCCCGATGTTCGAGTGGGATGCCGACGCGAAGCGCTGGGCCGCCATGCACCATCCGTTCACGGCGCCGGTCGACGACGATCCCGCGGCGCTCAAGGCCAGTCCGGGCACGGCGCTGGCGCGGGCCTATGACATGGTGCTGAACGGCTCGGAGATCGGCGGCGGCTCGGTGCGTATCCATCGCAACGAGATGCAGTCGACCGTGTTCGAGCTGCTCGGTATCGGCGCGGAAGAGGCCCAGAAGAAGTTCGGCTTCCTGCTCGACGCGCTCAAGTACGGCGCGCCGCCGCACGGCGGCATCGCGTTCGGCCTCGACCGCCTCGCCATGCTGATGGCGGGCGCCGAGTCGATCCGCGACGTCATCGCGTTCCCGAAGACGCAGACGGCGACCTGTCCGCTGACCGACGCGCCGACCGAGGTGTCGGAGCAGCAACTGCGCGACCTGCACATCCGCGTCAAGCTGCCGCTCAAGGAGTGATGGCCGCGACGCCGCGCGACCCGGTCATCCTCGTTCACGGCCTGTGGATGAACGGGCTGGAGTTCGGCGTGCTGCGGCATCGCCTGCAGGTGCAGCACGGGTATGACGTGCACGTGTTCTCGTACCCGTCGATGAACGGCGACGCAGCGGAAATCGCGGCCGAGCTCGCTGAGTTCGTCGACCGTCATGGCCGCTCGAGCGAGCGTGTGCACCTGGTCGGCCACAGCCTGGGCGGGGCCATCGTCTACAAGGCGCTGGTCGAGCACGGCATCCAGGATCGCCCGGGCAACGCCGTGTTGCTGGGCTCGCCGCTCGGCGGCAGCCGCGCCGCCCAGGGTGTCGCGAGATTTGCGGCACTGCGGCCGCTGCTAGGGCCGCACATCCTGCGCGAACTCGCCGAACCCTGCGGCCGCTGCTGGGGCGACGGTCGCACGCGGGCGCTGGGCGCCATTGCCGGCACGCGGCGCGTCGGCACCGGGCAGTTCTTTGCGCACTTCGACGACGAGAACGACGGCACCGTTGCGGTCAGCGAGACGGTGATCCCGGGCCTGAACGATCACCTGGTGCTGCCGCACAGCCACGTCGGCATGCTGTTTGCGCAGGACGTCGCGGCCCAGGTGGGACATTTCCTCCGGCATGGGCGCTTCGCTCCGGGCGAGAAGACGACACAGGGCGGACGGTAGGTAAGGGCGTTGATTGGCCGCGGCGGGCGCTCCGCGCGCTCCTTTCAGGGTGACCGCCGTCCAGAGGACCGCGGAGTTGGGGCGCCCGGGAATGCTTGTCGGCATAACTGTCGAGCAGGGTTCGTATCATCCGCTGATACGGAACCTTCGACTGTGCGGCATGCGCCTTGAAGAAATCGACGCTCTTCTTGCTGAGGGAGATGGTGATCTTCACGCCGTCTTCCCTCAAGACAAGCTGATCAGGCGGCGGAAGGAAGTCTTCCACCATCTCTACGCGACCGAGCGGTTCATTTGCGTACTTTCGAGTGTGCTTCATAGAGTCTCTTGCCTCTGCGCCAGTATCCGGCACCAATGATGCGAATCAGATTTCCGCGGTACGTGAATCGGACAGTGAGAATGCCGTCGGCCACACGGCCGAAACAGTAGAAGCGCGGCTCTGTCCGACTGTGCTCCAGGTCGCGGGCGATGACACGACCGGAATCGAGGAATGCTGCCTGGGCTTCTGTGAACGACACGCCGTGCTTCCGCTGGTTCTCCGCGTCTTTGTCGGGGTCCCATTCAAAGCTCGCAAACATCTGTTTCTTTTACCATGGATATGGCTAATGAGCAATATTTTTATATGGCTGCCAAACTTGAGCGCCCCGTCTCCTAACCGCCCGACGACCCCGCACCCGTGCCCGATAGCAGACAGTCAACGGGAAAAAGCGACCCACTACGGACATTGCGCCTTCGCATACATAGTCAAGGCAGTCGAGAGATCATGATTGCGACATGAGAGAAGAATGTAAGGATTACCGCCGCGTGCACAGCGATAGCCCTCCGCATCAACATGCGTCGCCGTTCCTTCAAATGACAGATCACCTCGACGTACCTCGTGTTGCGAACGTAGAAGACCCAGTGAAGCCCGAGTGCAGTGATAAACACAGAGACGCTCATGGCCATGCTGCCCATCAAAGCCCTGTCGAACCAAATGTTGCCGATTGTCCAAAGGACAAGCATCTGGGTGACGGCAAGTAACAATATTGTCGACAGAGCGAAATAATCGCGTTCCTTGTATACCCCGGCGTGCTCTGCCTTCAGGAGGTAGAAATAAGTTCCGGCGAAGAACTGGTCGTAAAGGTTCATTGTTTCCGACAGGCGACTAACGACCCAACCCGGTCATTCCCTCAGATCGACATCTTCCATCGGCTTCGGTTTGCGGACTCGTAGAAACAGAGGGGTGACTAATTCGTGAATCCAAATCAAAGTGCCAATCCCCCCAAGGAGAAATAGGGCATGCCCTACCTTGGAGAATTCGATGCCACGGGCCTTTTCGATGTATTGCTCTACACAAGCCAACGCGCCTGCGCCACCCAGGAGTAAGGTATAGCCGCCACAACTGCACGGGCCTGTTTGATCACGACGTCGTGATTGCACTCGGGGCACGTGAGCCCGGTTCGTCGCCACAGGACGATACCGTCCCACAGGAACGCCGATCTCCAGATTTTGGAAACGGGCAGTTGGGTTCCACAGTACGGACAGCTCGTTGAGTTATGCATGGGGCAATGCCCGCGAATCTGAATGGCACACTGATGTGGGCTTTGCCCGATTCCCCGAACAACGCCCTAATGTCCGTTTCTGGCCGAACCCGGAAGTACGGGAACGTCCGCTTTGCAAGCCCAATTCCGTAGGGCCACAGCAGTCGCCGACTGCGTTCCGACTAACCCCTAACCCCTAACCCCTATTTCGCAGGCGTCCAGCCGCCGCCCAGCGCGCGGTAGAGGTCGACGTACCCCAGGATGCGCTCCAGCCGCGACTGCGACAGCTCGATCTCGGCGGCGAACAGCTGCCGCTCGGCATCGAGTACTTCCAGGAAGCTCACCACGCCTGCCTTGTACCGCCGGTCTGCAGGCCCTGCAGGCGCAGGGCGGCGTCGCGGCGGATCAGGCTCTCGGAGATGATGCCGCGCGTCTTGTCGGTGACCACCAGCGCGTCGGCCGTTTCGCGGTAGGCCTGCAGCACGCCACGGCGATAGGCCAGCTCGGACTGGCGCAGCTGCGCCTTCGCAACTTCGACATTGCCCGTGCCGAGCCCCGACTGGTACAGCGGCATGTTGACGAACGGGCCGATGGAGAACAGGTCCTGCGCCGGATCATTGCCGTCCAGCAGGCGGCTGAGTTCGGGGCTGATCAGGCCCAGGAACGACGTCAGGCCGAGCGACAGGTAGGGGAAGCGCGTTGCCTCCGCCACGCCGACGCTGGCCGTGGCCGCGTGCAGTTCGTTCTCGAGCTGGCGCAGGTCGGGCCGGCGTGCCAGCAGCTGCGCCGGCAGCCCGACCGGGATGTCGTCCGGGACCACGAAGCCCGTGGCTGCGGCGTGGGCGCGACAGGGCCCGGTTCGGCACCGAGCAGCAGGCGCAGCAGGTTCTCGGTCTGCACGCGGTTCAGCTGCGCGCGCGGCAGTTGCGAGCGCGTGGCCGACAGTTGCGACAGCGCCTGCATTTCCTCGGTCGCCGAGGCGACGCCATTGCGCTTCAGCGAACGGACCAGGTCCAGCGACGCAGCCTGGCTCGCGATCGAGCGCTCGATGATCGCGATTTCCTCGTCGATCTCGCGCAGGCGGAACCAGGTCGTCGCGACATCGGCGACCAGGGCATTGACCACGCCGCGCTGGAAGTCCTCCGTCGCCAGCAACTGGGCGCGCGCAGCCTCGTTGGCGCGGCGCAGCCGGCCGAACAGGTCGATTTCCCAGTTGAGGGACAGGCCGAGCGAGTACGTGCTGTCGTCCGGTGTCCCCGGGGCCGGCGCGGTGCTGCCGGTCACGCCCAGGCTGGGCCCCAGGTAGCTGCGCGCGACGCGCGCACGACCGCGGAACTCCTCGACCCGCGCGGCCGCAATCTTCAGGTCGAGATTGTTGGCGAGCGCCGTCTCGATCACCGCGCGGAGTTCGGGATCGTTGAAGACCGCGGTCCAGTGCAGGTCGGCGATCGACTCGGCCTGCTGCGGCGACAGCACGCCACGGAACTCGGCCGGGGCGGGCAGGTCGGCCGGCCGCTTGTAGTCCGGGCCGACCGCGCAGCCGGTCAGCACAGCGATCACGGTCACGGCCAGGACGCGGGCTGGGCGCTTCATGCGGACGCCGCCCCGTTCTCTGTCGTGACGGCCGGCGCTGCGGGCGGCGCATTGCCACCGAACCGTTCCGACAGCCCCTGGATGAGCACGTAGAAGGCAGGCACTGCAAGCGTCGTGAGGATCGTCGCGAAAATCATGCCGCCAAACACCGTGACGCCGACCGAGACCTTGGAGGCTGCGCCCGCGCCGCTCGCCAGCACCAGCGGCACCACGCCGAGGATGAACGCGAGCGAGGTCATCAGGATCGGCCGCAGCCGCAATCGCGCCGCATCCATCGCCGCCTCGTAGATCGGCATGCCCTCTCGCGGTTCAGCTTGGCGAACTCGACGATCAGGATGCCGTTCTTGGCCGACAGGCCCACCAGCGTGACCAGGCCGATCTGGCCGTAGACGTTGAACGGGATGCCGAGCATCTTCAGCGCGAACAGCGCACCCATGAAGCCGAACGGCGTCGCCAGCAGCACCGCGAACGGCACCGCCCAGCTCTCGTAGAGCGCAGCCAGGAACAGGAAGACGACGATGATCGACAGGCCGAGTACGATGGTCGAGCTGTTGCCGGCCTCGATTTCCTGCTTGCTCTGGCCCGACCACTCGATGCCGTAGCCATCGGGCAGGGTCTCGCGCGCCACTTCCTCGAGCGCGCGGATCGCGTCGCCGGAGCTGGCGCCGGGCGCAGGCGTGCCGCTGAACGCCGCGGTGCGATAGAGGTTGAAGCGCTGCAGGAAGCGCGCGCCCGTGCTCTGCTGCCAGGTCGTCAGGGTATCCAGCGGGACCATCCCGCCGTCCTGGTTGCGCACGAACAGCCGCGAGATGTCGGTGACTTCCTGGCGGAAGTCGGACTCGGCCTGCATCGTGACCTTGTAGTTGCGGCCGAAGCGGCTGAAATCGTTGACCTGGTAGCCGCCGAGGAACGTCTGCAGCGTGGTGAACACGTCGCTGACCGGCACGCCGAGCTTCTTCGCCTTCTCGCGGTCGACGAACAGCTGGTAGTTCGGCGTGCTGGCGCTGAAGGTCGTGCTGATGCTGCCGATCTCCGGGCCGCTTCTGCGCCGCAGCGATGAATTCCTGCGCCACCGCCGCCAGTTCAGCGGGCGGCGGGTTCGAGCGCGCCTGCAGCATCAGTGAGAAGCCCGACACCGAGCCGAACCCCGGCAACGCCGGCGGATTGAACGGCATCACCACCGCCTCGGGGATGTCCTGCCCGAGCCCGTAAAGCTGCCCCAGGATCGACCGCACGCCAGTCTCCGGCGTGGTGCGCTCCGACCACGGCTTGAGCTTGACGATGACCAGCGCGCCGTTCGAGGCGGCCGTGCCCGACAGCAGGTCGAAGCCGGTGACGCCGACCACGGAGTCGACGCCCGCGATCTGGCGGACCTGCGGTTCGAGCTTCGCCAGCACGCCGCAGTTCGCTCCTGCGACGCCGCGTCAGGCAGCAGCACCTGCATGAAAACGGCGCCCTTGTCCTCGTCCGGCACGAACCCGGTCGGTACGGCACGGAACAGGCCCGCGGTCACCAGCACGACGATGCCCAGCGTCAGCATCACCAGCAGCGTGCGGCGGGCGAGCACCGCCGCCGCGACGCCGTAGCGATCGTTCAGCCAGTCGAAGCCCGAGTTGAACCCCTTGAAGAAGCGCGCCACGGGCCCATTGCTTTCCTCGTGCGGCTTCATCAGCATGATGCACATGGTGGGTGTCAGCGTCAGCGCAACCAGCGCCGAGAATCCCGTCGATACCGCCACGGTCACGGCGAACTGCTTGTACAGCTGGCCGGTGACGCCGGGGATGAAGCCCATCGGCACGAACACCGCGGCCAGGATCAGGGCGATCGCGATCACCGGACCCTGCACCTCGTCCATCGCCTTGATCGTGGCCTCGCGCACCTTGAGCCCCGTGCGCATGTTGTGCTCGACCGCCTCGACCACGACGATCGCGTCGTCGACCACGATGCCGATGGCCAGCACCATGCCGAACAGCGACAGGGTGTTGATGGTGAAGCCGAGCAGCTGGAAGGCGGCGAAGGTCGCCACCAGCGACACCGGCACCGCCAGCATCGGGATCAGCGTCGTGCGCCAGTTCTGCAGGAACAGGAACACCACGACCAGCACCAGCACCAGCGCCTCGATGAAGGTGTGGATCACCGCCTCGACCGAGGCTTCGACGAACGCCGAGGTGTCGTAGACGATGCTGTAGTCCAGGTCCTGCGGAAACGCGGCGGCCAGTTCGTCGAGCTTGGCCTTGACCAGTGCCGCGGTCTCGAGCGCGTTGGCGCCGGGCACCAGCGAGACGGAGATCGCCGCCGCGGGGTTGCCGTTGAACGTGGAGACGTTGCTGTAAGTGCGCGCGCCGAGTTCGACGGTGCCGATGTCCTTGACCCGGATGAACGAGCCGTCCGGCTTCGAGCCGACGATGATGTCGGCGAACTCGGCGGACTGGGCCAGGCGCCCTTTCACGCGCAGCGAATACTGGAAGCTCTGGCCGCGCGCGGCGGGCGGCTGGCCGACCTGGCCGGCGGGCACCTGCACGTTCTGCTCGCGGATGGCCTGCGCGACGTCGTTGGCGGTGATGCCGAGGCTGGCCATGCGGTCGGGCTTGAGCCACACGCGCATGCCGAAGTCGGAGCCGAACACCTTGACGTCGCCGACGCCCTTGACCCGCTTCAGTTCGTCGACGATGTAGACGAAGCCGTAGTTGCTGATGAACAGCGGGTCGTAGGTGGCATTGGGCGAGTACAGCGCGAAGTACATCAGCACGTCGGGCGACTGCTTCAGCACAGTGATGCCGGCGTTGATCACCTCGGAGGGCAGTTGCGAGTTGGCCTGCGAGACGCGGTTCTGCACCTCGACCGCGGCCAGGTCCGGGTCGCGCTCGAGCGCGAAGGTGACGCTGATGGCCGAGACTGCCGTCGTCGCCGCTCACCGAGCTGATGTACAGCATGTCGGTGGCGCCGTTGATCTGCTGGTCGATCGGCGCGGTCACCGCTTCCTCGACCACGTCCGAGCTGGCGCCGAGGTAGAAGCTGTTGACCTGCACGGTCGGCAGCGCGATGTTCGGGAACTCGCCGATCGGCAGGCCGATCAGCGACAGCGTTCCGACCAGCATCAGGAACAGCGAGATCGACGATCGCTAAGGACCGGGCGGTCGATGAAGAAGCGGGACATCGCGCGGTACCGGTCAGTTCGCGGTGGCGGCCGGGGCCGTGGCCGCGTCGGTCGCGGCGTCGCCGCCGGCGGGACGGTCGAAGTCCTCGAGCGTGACCGGCACGACCTTCAGCGGCGCGCCGGGGCGTGCCTTCTGGATGCCCTCGACCACCACGCGGTCGCCCGTCTGCAGCCCGCCGACGATCACCTGCCGGTTGCCGAAACGCTGTCCCAGCGTCACCGGGCGCATCTCCGCCTTGTCGCCTTCGCCGACGATGGTCAGGAAATAACGGCCCAGCTGCTCCTGCACGGCCCGGTCGGGCACGATCAGCGCATTGTCGAGCTTCGCGCCCGTCGCCCGCACCCGCGCGAACAGGCCCGGCAGCAACGCGTGGTTCGGGTTGGGGAACTCGGCGCGCAGCTTGTAGGTGCCGGTGGTGGCGTCGAGCGCGCGGTCGCCGAAGTTGATCCGGCCCGGCAGCGGGTAGACCGAGCCGTCGCTCAGGATCAGCTGCACGTTGCGCACTGGGATCGTCCGCGGCCAGCGTCCGGCCGCCCATGCGGCGTTCGAAGTCGAGCAGTTCCGCCTCGCTGATCGTGAAGTAGACCCAGGCCGGGTCGTCGGCCGAGATTGTCGCGAGCTCGGTCTGCCCGGCGGTGACGAGTCCGCCCGGGAAGACCTGGGCCGCGCCGATGCGACCGCGCAGCGGCGCCCGCACCTCCGCGTATTCGAGGCCCAGTTCTGTTTCCTGCAGGGTGGCGCGGCTGGCGTCGACCTGCGCCTGTGCCTGGCGCGCCGTGGCGACGGCGTTGTCGTAGACCTGGCGGGCGATCGCCTCGTCGGCGAGCAGCGGCTCGTAGCGCGCCACGTCCTGGCGGGCGCGGTAGAGGTCCGCCTCGGCCGACGCCACTTGTGCACGGGCACTGTTGACCTGCGCGCGGTATTCGCGCGCGTCGATCGAAAACAGCAGCTGGCCCTTCTCGACCAGTGCGCCGTCCTCGAAATGCGTCTGCAGCAGGATGCCGCTCACTCGTGCCCGCAGGTCGACTTGCTGCGAGCCGCGGACCTCGCCGACCTTGTCGGCATAGGTGATGGTCGAGCTCGGCGCCACGGTCACGGCCTTCACTTCGACCGGCATCTGCGGCATGCCGCCCGCCTGCTTCTGGCCACAACCCGACAGGACAAACGTCGTCACCGCCGCCGCGACGGCCACGGCCGCCCGCATCCGGGAGGTTCCCGAAAAAACTTTGCTCACCGCTGTGCCCCTTGGGGCCGGCATGGCTGCCGGTCAATTGCTGCGAGGGAGTCTAACCTTTGGATTTTTAAGGCAACAGCGAAAACGCCGATCCGGCTGGCACCAGCTACCCATTTTGGGTAACGATGCCGTCCCGACTGGAACGCACCGGATTGCCCCATGCCCACCCGACCCTCGACCCAACGCCGCCGCGAACTTTCCTACCTGATCGGCCGGTTCGTCACCGACCACCTCATCCGGGCCCACCAGCTGTTCGACGGTGACCTCACTGCGGCGATCGTCCTGGCCACGATCGCCCAGCACAACGTCCAGCGCTACTACGACGAGGTCGCCCGCCACTCGGAGCCGGGGCTCGACCGCCTGGTCGAAGCCGGTGACCACCTGCCGCATTTGCGACACTGCAATGCGCTGTCGGTCAGCGCTGCCACCGGCATTCCGCGCGAGACGGTGCGGCGCAAGGTCAAGTGGCTGCAGCAGAAGGGCTGGATCACGGTCGGTGAGCGCGGGCAACTCGAGATCGGCCGTACCGTCAGCGAACAGTTCGCCGGTTTCGACGCGTCCATGATCGACCGCTTCGAGGCGTGTGCGCGGCAGGTCATCGGCATCCTCGACGCGAAAGCCGAATCCCGCTGAGGTGCGCACGGCGCGACCCGGCAGCGGCTGCAGCCGTCAGTCCTTGCCGTCCAGCAGTTCCTTGAGCCGGTACAGCACGTCGAGCGCGGCCCGCGGACTCAGCGACTCGGGATCGACGCCTTCCAGCATGCGGCGCAGTGCCGACTCGGTCTCGTTCTCCGGCAGGGCCAGCAACAGGTCCTGCTGCGGGCTCGGTGGCCTGGTCGCATGTTCGCGCCGCTCCAGTTCCTGCAGGTAGCGCCGCGCCTCGCCGACGACGTTCTTCGGCACCCCGGCCAGGCGCGCGACCTGCAGGCCGTAGCTCTGGTTGGCGGGACCGTCCTTGACGGCATGCAGGAAGATCAGCTGGTCGCCATGCTCGGTGGCATCGAGGTGGACGTTGGCGCAGGCGGGCAACTCGTCCGCGAGCGCGGTCAGCTCGAAGTAATGCGTGGCAAACAGGGTGAACGCGCCGATCTCGCGGCCGAGGTGCCGCGCGCAGGCCCAGGCCAGCGACAGCCCGTCGAAGGTGCTGGTGCCGCGGCCGATCTCGTCCATCAGCACCAGGCTGTCGCGCGTCGCATTGTTGAGGATGTTGGCGGCTTCCGTCATCTCCACCATGAAGGTGGAGCGGCCGCCCGCCAGGTCGTCCGCGGCACCGATGCGCGTGAAGACCCGGTCCACCGGACCGATGCGGGCGGAGGCCGCCGGGACATAGCTGCCGATGCCGGCCAGGATCACGATCAGCGCGGCCTGGCGCATGTAGGTCGACTTGCCGCCCATGTTGGGGCCGGTGACGATCAGCATGCGCCGGGTGTCGTGCAGGTCGAGGTCGTTGGGCACGAACGGCCCGTCGAGGTGCTGCTCGACCACGAGGTGGCGGCCGCCACGGATGTCGATGCAGGAGTCCTCGCAGAGCTCGGGTTGCACCAGCCGCAGCGCCAGTGCCCGCTCCGCCAGGTTGGCCAGCACGTCGAGCGCGGCCAGTGCGCCGGCCGTGCCCTGCAGCGCGGGCAGCGTGTCGATCAGCGTGTCCAGCAGCCCCTCGTACAGCTCGCGCTCGCGCGCCAGGGCGCGGTCGCGCGCACCCAGCACCTTGTCCTCGAACGATTTCAGTTCGCTGGTGATGTAGCGCTCGGCGTTCTTGACGGTCTGGCGCCGGACCCAGTCGGCGGGCACCTTGTCGGCCTGGCTGCGGCTGACTTCGATGAAGTACCCCTGCACCCGGTTGTAGCCGAAGCGCAGGTTCTGGAAACCCGTGCGTTCGCGCTCGCGCGCCTCCAGGTCGAGCAGCGCCTCGTCGCTGTGCTCGCTGATCCGTCGCAGCTCGTCGAGGCCCGCGTCGAAGCCGGTCGCAAACACGCCGCCCTCGCGCAGCAGTGCCGGCGGTGCCGGGACCAGCGCCTGCGCCAGGTGCGCCTGGATCGCCGGATGCGTTCCGGCCGCGGCTGACAGCCGTTGCAGCAGCGGCGATTCGATCCTGGCCAGTAGCGTTTGCACGTCGGGCAGGCAGGCCAGTGCCTCGCGCAGTTGCGCCAGGTCGCGCGGTCGTGCCGAACGCAGTGCGACTCGCGCCAGGATGCGCTCGATGTCGCCGACGCGCCGCAGCAACGCGTGCAGGTCCGGGTGCGTGCCGGTATCGAGCAGGGACGTGATGGCCTGCAGGCGCAGGGCGCGGGGTTCGATGCCGCGCAGCGGACGCTGCACCCAGCGGCGCAGCTCGCGGCCGCCCATGGCCGTGGCTGTCCGGTCGAGCACGTCGAGCAGCGTGCTGTCGCTGCGACCGGACAGGCTGCTGTCGAGTTCCAGGTTGCGGCGCGTCGCGGCGTCGAGCAGCAGCGCGTCCTCGCGCAGCTCGGTGCGGATGCCGCGCAGGTGGGGCAGGGCGGATTTCTGCGTTTCGCGCACGTAGTTGAGCAGGCAACCCGCGGCACCGATGGCAAGCCCGCGCCCGGCAAGACCGAAGCCGGCCAGGTCGCGCGTGCCGAACTGCTCGCACAACTGGCGCTCGGCGCTGGCCGCCTCGAAATGCCAGGGCGGACGCTGGCGCACGGACATCTCGGCACGCATGCCCCAACGTCCGGCGGTGCTCTCGGGCACCAGCAGTTCTGCCGGGCGCAGCCGCTCGAGTTCCGCCGCGAGCGCTTCGTCGCCTGCGGCCTGCAGGGCGTGGAACCGCCCGCTCGAAAGTTCGAGCCAGGCGAGGCCGAAGCCATCGGCGCCGGGGCAGACCGCGGCCAGCAGCGTGTCGCGGCGTTCCTCGAGCAGCGCATCGTCGGTGACCGTGCCCGGCGTGACGACACGCACGACCTGCCGCTCGACCGGACCCTTGGACTTGGCCGGATCGCCGATCTGTTCGCAGATCGCGACGGACTCGCCCTTGCGGACCGCCTTGGCCAGGTAGTTGTCGAGCGTCTGCACCGGCACGCCCGCCATCGGGATCGGTTCGCCGCCCGAGGTGCCGCGCGCCGTCAGCGTGATGTCGAGCAGGCGTGACGCCTTGCGCGCATCGTCGAAGAACAGCTCGTAGAAGTCCCCCATCCGATAGAACAGCAGCACGTCGGGGTACTGCGCCTTGATGCGCAGGTACTGGGTCATGACGGGAGTGTTGGGCGGGGATTTGGGTTGTTCGGTCACGCCGCCTGATTCTAGCCTCTTGGCTGGCCGGCAACAGGATGTGGACAGGGAGCCCCGCGCGGGACCCGCCCGGGTAATGGTGCGCCGCGTGCTCGCCTCGGGTGCCGCGTGGTGTCGCTGCAGGCGAAGCCGCGGCTCCCTGGAGAGGTTACAATCGCGGGCTCAAAACCCGACGCTGCCCCGGCCACGCCAGGGGTCGGTCTTACGCTTTCGATCAACAGGATCACCTGGAGCAGTTCAACATGAATCTCAGCAGACATTCGATGGCCGCCCTTTGCCTTGCTTGCGCTCTTGGTCTTGGCATCGAGGCCGTAGCGGCGACGCCGAAGGGAGAGACCCTGGTCGCGACCGTCGAAGCGACGGCGGTCGTTACCGCGCTCGACCAGAAGACGCGTGAGGTCACGCTGAAGATGGAAGACGGCTCCGAGACCACCATCGTCGCCAGCGAAGACGTCCAGAACCTTGCCCAGGTCAAGGTTGGCGACGTGCTGCGCGTGGTCTATGCCGAGGCACTGGCTTACGAAGTCAAGAAGGGCGGCACGACCGTGGCGCCGGAGACGACGATCGCGGGCGGCGCGGCCGCGCTGGGCCAGAAGCCGGAAGGTGCGCTGGCGCGCCAGACCACGGCGACCGTCCTGATAACGGCGATCGACCCGAAGGTGCCTTCGGTGACGTTCCAGGGCCCCGCGGGCAACACGCGCACGATCAAGGTGCAGCATCCCGAGAAGCTCGAGGGCGTGAGCGTGGGTGACACGGTCGAGCTGACCTTTACCGAAGCGGTCGCGATCAAGGTCGAGGCCGCGCCCGCCAAGTAAGCCGGCAACACCAGGTCCAACTCCGCTCGCCAAAGAAAAAGCCGGGCCACGGGGCCCGGCTTCTTCATGCCTGCAGCTGCAGGCAGCGACTGCTACTTCTTCTCGACCGGCGCCACCGGGGCCGACTGGCCCGCGACGAACGGGTACTTGGCGAAGATCGCCGCGACGGCGTTGTCGATCGAGCCCTGCCGGTCCTGCATCATCTTGGACGTGACCACGCCCTCGATACCGCCCTGGTATACGGCCTGGCGCTTTTCACGGTCGATGACGTCCATGACCAGGGTGCCGACGTTGTAACGTCGCGTCGTCACTTCGGTACCGCCGTAACCGTAGGCGCCGTACGGTGCGCCGCCCCAGCCGCGATACCCGAACGACGGGCCGTAGTATGGTGCGGGCGTGGACTGGATATCGGTCTTTTCCTCGAGCTTGCCCTTGAAGTTGATGACCAGGTCCGGGTTATCGGACTTCACGTAGCCACGCGCTTCCATCTCACGCACCGCCGCCTGCTGCATCATCTGCTGTCCGATCGACTTGAACTCGGCGCCGTCGCCGCTACCGGCCGAAAGGAAGTTGTAGGTCCTGTACTTGCCGAAGTCCGCGGCACGGTCGTAATCGCCGCGCACGTCCGGGCCGCTGGCGCAGCCCGTGACGAGTGCCGCGACGGCGGCAAGCGCCGCGACCAGCGGCAGACGCGGCCGGGAACCGAATGTTTGCATCATGGCGGTGTTCCTCGCAGTTTATTGAGCGAGCGGAATGCCCTGCAGGGCCGGCAGGCGCAGCAGCGTGTTGAGCTTGTTCTCGACCTGCACGAACCGCAGCACCTTGGTCGACGGCAGCACCTTGTCGAGCTTCTTGGCGGTGTCCCGCATCAGCTTGGCTTCGTCGTCCTGCAGCTTGAACCAGTCCTTGAGCAGGCCCTTGGCCGCGTCGTCCGTCATCGAATCGTAGTTCGACGCGAACGCGTTGATCAGGTCGGCGCCCCGCTGCATCAGCAGCTTGCGCTCGGCCTGGTACTTGTCATAGATCGGCGTGAACGCCGTCAGCTGCGCGTCGTCGAAGGCCATCGCCTTGAGCACGACCGCGCGCTTGTCCGCCTGGATCTGCGCGATCAGCTGCTGCTGCTCGTCGTAGCTGGACTGTGCCTGCGCCACGTACGGTGCGGCGACGGCGAGCAATGCGGTGGCAGCGAGTGCCAGTTTCAGGTTCTTCATGAGTCTTGCTTCCTAGGTGTCTTGATCGGGTGCGCAGGCTTACTGCGCGAGCGGAATGAGTCCGTAAACTTCGCGCTTCAGCATGTTGTCGAGCCGCGTTTCGACCTGCGCATAACGCAGCGCCTTTACCGGCGGCAGGACCTTGGCCACTTTCTTCGTGTAGGTCTGCTTCAGGGCCTCGCGGTCTTTCTCGATCCGCATCTTGGTCTTCAGCATCACGGCGGCGTCTTCGTCGGTGATGGAGCCGAACTTGGCGGCGTAGTCGTCCACCAGCTTGAGGAACTCGTCATTCAGCTTCTTGGCCTTGATTTCGTACTCGTCGTAGACCGGCCAGAAGGCGCGGCTTTCGGCCTCCGTCAGCTGCAGGTTCTGCGCATAGACCGCGCGCTTGTCGGTCATGACCTGCCTGAGGATGATCTGTTCGTCGGTCTTGACGGTCTCTGCCGCGGGCGCGGCCTGGGCAAAGCTCACGACGGGGAGCGCAGTGACGGCCAGCGCCGCTGCCAGCGAAGCGATTTTCATGGGTTCCTGCCTGTTTGTTGGATATCCAAGCGCCGCCCGGCAAGATAGCGACGGCCTGCCGCGTCCTGCAAGGGGCGGTAGAATTGTCGCATGACCGCACCCCCGGACGCTGCACTGCTGGAACTCGCCGCGGCGGTCGGGGCCCGGCGGGTGGCGGCCGGTGAGACCCTCGTCACGGCCGAATCCTGCACCGGGGGCTGGATCGCCAAGGCCTGCACCGATGTCCCCGGCAGCTCGCGCTGGTTCCTGGGCGGCGTCGTGGCCTACGCGGACTCCGTCAAGCGCCACACCCTCGGCGTCGATCCGGACACGATCCAGCGGTACGGGGCGGTCAGTGAACCGGTGGTTCGTGCCATGGCCGAGGGCGCGTTGCGAGTGTTCGATGCCGCCACCTGGGCCATCGCCGTCAGCGGCGTGGCCGGCCCCGACGGCGGGACCGCCGACAAGCCGGTGGGGACGGTCTGGCTGGCCTGGGCCCGGCGTGAAAAGGACGGCGCGTTTCGTCTGGAAGCGCGCTGCGAAAGATTCGCGGGCGGGCGCGACGACGTCCGGCGCTGGACGGTGCGGCTCGCGCTGGAGCGGCTGCTCGCCGGATGAGCGACCGGCTTTTCTTTGCACTGTGGCCCGATCCCACCCTGCGCCAGGCTCTGCGTGCGCGCGTCGATACGATCGTGGCCTCGGTCGAGGGCAAGCCGCAGAGCCCTGGCCAGTGGCACGTCACGCTCGAGTTCCTGGGCCAGGTTCCGCGTGAACGCCAGCCTGCGCTGCAAGCTGCCGCCGGGCGTGTGCGCATGGAGCCCTTCACGATCGAGTTCGACCGGGTCGAGCACTGGCGCAAGCCGCAGGTCGTGTGCCTCGTGGCGAGCCGGGTTCCCGCGGGACTCGCGGCGCTCGTCACCCAGTTGCGCGCGGCGCTCGTCGAGGAGGGCTTCACGCTCGACGCGCGACCGTTCTGCCCGCACCTGACGCTCGCGCGCAAAGTCCGGGCCGCCGCGAGTTCGCTGCTCGAGCCTCCATTCGTGTGGCAATCCAGCGGCTTTGCGCTCGTGCGCTCGGTGACCGATCCGGCAGGCTCACGCTATGAGCCTCTGTGCTGGTGGAATCAGACGGTCGAAGGTGGCTGAGAAACCGGTGATTCCGGGCAATTTTTCGGACCGCCAGCGGGCAGGCCTGTGGAATAATGCACCCATCCCGCTGATCCCCTTTCACGAGCCGGGTCGACCCGGCTCCCACGCCTGACTCATGAGCAACGCAATGGAAGAAAACCGCAAGAAAGCCCTGGTCGCCGCGCTCGGCCAGATCGAGAAGCAGTTCGGCAAGGGCTCGGTCATGCGCCTGGGCGACTCCAACAGCTACGACGTCGAGGTCGTCTCCACCGGCTCGCTCGGGCTCGACATCGCGCTCGGCGTCGGCGGCCTGCCCAAGGGCCGCGTCATCGAGATCTACGGACCGGAGTCCTCCGGCAAGACCACGCTGGCGCTGACCGTCGTCGCGCAGGTGCAGCGCGCCGGCGGCACGGCCGCCTTCGTCGATGCCGAGCACGCGCTCGACCCGGCCTATGCCGAGAAGCTCGGCGTCGACGTCAACGAGCTGCTGGTGTCGCAGCCGGACAACGGCGAGCAGGCGCTCGAGATCACCGACATGCTGGTGCGCTCCGGCGCGGTCGACATCGTCGTCGTCGACTCGGTCGCGGCGCTGACGCCCAAGGCCGAGATCGAAGGCGAGATGGGCGACATGCAGATGGGCGCGCAGGCGCGCCTGATGTCGCAGGCGCTGCGCAAGCTCACCGGCAACATCAAGCGCTCCAACACCATCGTCGTCTTCATCAACCAGATCCGCATGAAGATCGGCGTCATGTTCGGCAACCCCGAGACCACGACCGGCGGCAACGCGCTCAAGTTCTACGCCTCCGTGCGGCTCGACATCCGCCGCATCGGCGCGATCAAGCAGGGCGAGGAAGTCGTCGGCAACCAGACCCGCGTCAAGGTCGTCAAGAACAAGGTGGCGCCGCCGTTCCGCGAGGCCGAGTTCGACATCATGTACGGCCAGGGCATCTCGCGCGAAGGCGAGATCATCGAGATGGGCGTGGCGCAGAACATCATCGAGAAGTCCGGCTCCTGGTACTCCTACAAGGGCGAGCGCATCGGCCAGGGCAAGGAAAACGTCCGCAACTACCTGCAGCAGCATGCCGATACCGCGCGTGAGATCGAGACCGCGCTGCGCGCCCGGCTGCTGGTCCCGAAGAAGGGCGAGGCGGCGTCGGGTCAGGCGGCCGAGGGCTGAGCGCGGCGCGGCGGCCGAGGCAGACGAACGCACGGTCCGCACGGCCGCCTACGCGCTGCTGGCGGGCCGTGATTTCAGCCGGCACGAGCTCGCCACGCGCCTGCTGCGCAAGGGGTATCCCCCCGACCTCGTCACGGCCGCGGTCGCAGCCGTGGTGCAGGAAGGCCTGCTGCGCGAAGAGCGATTCGCCGAGCAGTTCGTCAGCCAGCAATCCGGACGCGGCCGCGGGCCGGTGCGCATCCGCATGGGCCTGCGCGAGAAAGGCGTAGACGCGGAAACGGTCGAACAGGCCTTCGGCACCAGCGGGACCGACTGGATCCAGGCTGCGCGGGGGGGGCGCCGGCGCAAGTTCGGCCCGGACCTGCCGGCCGACGCCCGTGTACGTGCAAAACAGGCACGGTTCCTCCAATATCGCGGGTTTTCTTCGGACCAGA
>CAVUVH010000020.1:0-193130 GCA_963744735.1 uncultured Gammaproteobacteria bacterium | reverse complement strand
CGCCGTCGATCTCGAACGTCAGCTTGAAGGGCTTTTCCGGCGGCGCGGGCTCGGCGAGCTGGACCACGACCTCGTCCTTGCGGTGGGCGAACGGCAAGGAACGCCCGGCCTCGTCGGTGACCTTCACGAGATGCTCACGGCGCGTGGCCAGGTTGTTTCCGGAGAACGTATAGACGGTGCTCTCGAGGTCCAGGCGCAGTGCGGCGAGCGGCTGCCCGAGGGGAGCGAGCGTCTCCACGACCGTCAGCCTGGCCTCGTTTCCGGCGGAGGCGCGGAGATCCACGTCGACGTCCACGAGCAGAAACCGCGGCCGCGGCGGGTCCCGACGGTCGCGGCCGATCGGCTGGTCGGACAGCGTGTTGTAGAAGAGGTTCTTCTTGAGCTCCGGGTCATTCCATTCGCTCGAGGACACGACCCCCAGCTCTTCCGAAGGATTCGAGTCGCCGTCGAGCCGGTAGACCAGGTTGCGTCTCCCCCGTCGAGCTCGGCCCACACGAGGGGGGCCGCAGGCGCGTCGAGCCGCTGGATCGCAAAGTCGTGGGAGAAGGGCGGCAGGTTGATCCGGCGGAATTTCTCGCGCTGCTTCGCGAGCGAGTCGGCGAGCGCGGCTGCGGGGCCTCCCGAGACGCGGGCAGCGGATGACCCTGGGCGAGCCAGAGAATCCGGCCGAAGCGGCTGCGCAGCCGGACTCCCTTGTCGGTCTTCTCCGGAGTCAGGCTCGATCCCTTCTTTGCGTTGAACATCACGGACGGGGCTTCGATCGGATCGACGGACAGGTAGTCCATCGTCCCGGCTCCCTCGAAGAGATCCACGACCTCCTCCCCCCGCCCGGACCGGCGCGGCCCGGCCGGCCAGGACGCAGTCCACGTGCCCGGCGGTGAGGTGGAGGTTGTTGACGGCCACGGCGTCGCCCACAGTCAGGTGATCGAACCGCTCGAGGATCTCGGCGAGACCGGCGGCTGGGCGGCGAGCAGGGCGGTGGAGACGGACAGACCCAGGGCCGCGAGAATCCCCCGGCGAAAGCCCTGCATGGGCCGATTGTAAGGCCCCGAAGCGACGCTCTGCGCATTAGAATGCGGCAGGCGTTTTCGATGACGCTTTCCGCCGGCGCCCGCCTGGGCCCCTACGAGGTCCTCGCGCCGCTCGGCGCGGGCGGCATGGGCGAGGTGTACCGCGCGCGCGACACGCGGCTCGAGCGCGACGTCGCGATCAAGATCCTGCCCGAGGCGTTCGCGAGCGATGCCGAGCGCCTGCGCGCGGTTTCGAGCGCGAGGCGCAGTGCTCGCCGTCGCTGAACCATCCGCACATCGCGCGCGATCTACGGCCTCGAAGAAGCTGGACGGCATCGCGCGCGCTGGTGCTGGAGCTCGTCGAGGGCGAGACGCTGGCCGAGCGCATCGCGCGCGGGGCCGCTGCCGCCGTCGACGAGGCGCTGCCGATCGCGCGCCAGATCGCCGAGGCGCTCGAAGCCGCGCACGAGCAAGGGCATCATCCATCGCGACCTGAAGCCCGCCAACATCAAGATCACGCCGGACGGCACGCGTCAAGGTGCTCGACTTCGGCCTGGCCAAGGCGCTGGCAGAGCGGCGTCGCGCAGCCGCGACGTCTCGCACTCGCCGACCATGACCGTCGGCAGCGACCCGGCGGGGGCGTGATCCTCGGCACGGCGGCCTACATGAGCCCGGAGCAGGCGCGCGGGAAGCGCGGTCGACAAGCGCACCGACATCTGGGCGTTCGGGTGCGTGCTCTACGAGATGCTCGACGGGCCGAAGAGCCTTCGAGGGCGAGAATGTGACCGACACGCTCGCCGCCCTGGTGAGGGACGAGCCGGACTGGAAGGCCCTTCCGCGAAACGCGCCACCGGCCCTACGGAGACTACTCGACGCTGCCTCACCAAGGAAGTGACCCGGCGCCTGCAGGCGATCGGCGACGCGCGGATCGAGCTCGACGACAGCCTCGGGGAGACCCGAGAACTGCCGGAGACCGAGTCGCGCGTGGCGGTGCGCCGGAAGCGGCGCCGCCTCGGCGCGGCGGCCGTCGTCCTCACCGCGGCCGTGAGCTGGATGATTCTCCACGGGCAACGCTCGGGCGCGCCGGCGGGCAACAACTCCCTCGCCGTCCTTCCGTTTCGCAACATGACGAACCTGCCCGAGGGAGAGCTCCTGGGTCTCGCGATGGCCGACACGGTCAGCGTCCGGCTGGCGAACGTGCCGGGCCTCCAGGTCGTCACGCCGGGGCCGCCGTCGAAGCCGGAGAGAACGATTCCAACTTCGCCCGCGTGGCCCGGAAGCTCGGGGCAAACCGGCTGGTGTCCGGCTCGCTCCAGCGGGAGAACGACCGGTACCGCATCACGTATCGGCTGCTCGACGGGAACGGCAAGGAGCTCGCGGCCCAGATGGTCGACGGCGCGGAGCTGTTCGTCCTGCAGGACCGGGTCGCCGACGGCGTGGTGCGGGAGCTCCACCTGAAGCGCGGCGTCCGCCGGACACCGACGCCGTCGGGCCTCGAGAATGTGGCGGACCAGGAGCGCTACTTGCAGGCCATCGGGCTGCTGCGGAGAGGTACGACAAGCGAGAGGGCGTCGAGCGCGCGGCTCAGATCCTCTCCCAGCTCGCCGAAGAGAAGCCCCAGTCGGCACTCGTTCAGGCCGCTCTCGGCCGGGCAAACCTGGCGATGTTCGACTTCACGAAGGACCGCGCGTGGGCCGACCGCGCGGTCGCGGCCAGCGACGCCGCGCGCGTCCTCGATCCGAACCTGCCGGAGGTCGACGTCGTCGCCGGAGAGACTTTCCTGGTCACGGGACGGGCGAAGGAAGCGGCCAAGGCGTTCAACCAGGCGCTCGTCGCGAGCCCGGACAAGGTCGAGGCCCTGCTCGGGCTGGGGCGGGCCTCCGAGGCTCTCGGAGACGATTCCGGAGCCGAGAAGGCCTTCGAGCGAGCCGCGAAACTGCAGCCGTCTTTCGCCGTGTTCAATCAGCTCGGCGCCCTGCGCGCCGACCGCGGCCGCTGGCTCGTCGCCGCGGACTGGTTTCGGAAAGCGACCGAAGCCGCTCCGGACAGCTACCGCGCCTACAGCAACCTCGGCGGCGTCCTCGTCCTCGGGTGCGAGTTCGACAAAGCCATTTCCGCGTTTCGAACGGCGCTCGAGCTGCGGCCGGGAGATCCGATCGCCGCCTCGAACCTCGGGCTGACGCTTCTGTGGACCGAGCGGCCTTCCCGAAGCCGTGAAGTCGCTGGAGGTGGCGTCCCGGAACGCGCCCAACGATTTCCAGGTCTGGGTCGCGTTCGGCGACTCTCTTGCGGAGACCGGGCAGCGCGAGCGGGCAGGCGAGGCCTTCGCCCGCGCGATCCAGCTCGCGCGCTCCGCCCTGAGCCTGAATCCGCAGAACGCAGCGGCCCACGCGGCCCTCGGGACCTCCCTCGCGCGGTCCGGTCAGGCCGACCAGGGAGCCCGCGAGCTCGAGACGGCGATCGCGCTGGACGACAAGCAGCCGAGCGTGTTCGCCGACGCGGCGACCGTTGCCGCTCTGCGCGGCCGGCCGGAAGAAGCGCTGCGCTGGATCCGCCGCGCCGTCGACTCCGGTTACTGCCGCCAGATCATCGGACGGCAGCCCAGTTCGCGGCCCTGCGGCAGTCTCCGGAGTTTCAGTCCATCGTCGCCGCGCCGCGCAAGGCGGCGGGCAGTTAGGCGAGGACATCATCGGATCAAAAAACCTCGGTGGGAGTGGCCCTGGTGGGGGGCCTGATCGCGGGAATCGTCATCGGCAGGGCGATCGCCCCGAAACCCCAGGTCGACTGCACGTCGTTTTCGAATCGCACGATTCTCGTCAACGCGAACGGAACCCTCGACTGCCCGTCAGCGAACATCGGGATATCCCACCAGATCACCTGGATCGCTCCGGTGGGCAGCCGGCTGGCGATCGTCTTCGCGCAGCCGTCACCCTTTCCGAATCTCACGTTCTCGGCAAACACCGCGGACTCCGGCCCGGTCGGGACGGGAGTCTTCCGGGCCGGGGCGACCCCGGGCACGAAGAAGACGTTTACGTATACCGTCAGCCTCAACAACGGCCCGCCCCAGCCGAACGGACGCATCATCATCCAGAAGTAGCCCGGAGCGACGAGAGACCGTCGGCTCCGGAAGGAGGACACCGTGACCTACCGCGCCTGGCCGTTCCGGATCGCGCTCGCCGCCCTCTTCGCCGGAGTCGCGATCGGCGGATTCTCCGCCTGCACGCCGAAAGGCACGCGGGCGATCGTCGTGGGCCCCTCGGCCGCGACTCTGAACTACAAGAAGGTCGCCCTCTCGAAAGAGAAGGGGGACCTGGCCTTCTGGGCTTCGACCGAGAAAAATCGCCACCTCAAGATCGAGTTCGAGGACCAGATCTTCGAGGGAATGATCCGGGTCGGAACCCGTTACCGGGTCAACTGCTCTGGACGAACCTGCGCGTCCGGGGAGATCCGGGCGGAGACCCCGAACGGCAACTACAAGTACTGGCAGATCCTCGAGGGACCGGCAGGAGAGAACAAGGACGAGAAGGACGGCTGGATCATCATCCAGAAGTAGCGCCTTTCGCCTGACCCCTCCGCTGCCGCTCAAGGGTGGCAGTTCGGGGCGGCGGCGCCGACGTTTCTCGTCACGTCGCTGGCCGCTCGGTCATCGGAATCGAGTGCCATCAACGACTTAGCTCGTGTGGCTCCGACCTTGCTCTTCTGTGCCCCAGGGAGGGCGCTCGCGGCGTCGGGCGGGAAAGCATGTACAACGTAGTGGTCGATCGCGCCGCCATGAGGTGGCGGGGGTGGCGGAGGCGGCGGGCTGGAAGCCGAATCTCCGCCGCCGCCGCAGGACGCCAGCAACCCCAGCAGGGCAATCAACACGCAACGCACGAGAGCGTTACCCAGGTACCTTCTCGCCATCATCGCATCGCTTCCTTGGGCGTCCGATCGACATTGAACAGGCCCCAGTGCTTTTCGGCACCGAGCGGATCGTCCGGGCTGCCTTTCCAGGGCTCGTCGAACGCTGCGAACCAGAACACGGTCGTGTTCGTCGAGGCGGCCCACTGCCGCAGCTCCGCGTAGTGCCGCGCCTGGTTGGCTTCGCTGGCCCGGTCAGCAAACTCGCTGGCAATCGTCGGCCACCCGGCCTCGAGCACCGCGATCGGCCGGCCGGGCAATGCGGCACGCACGGACTCTATGTTTTCAACCGTGTAGCCCAATGCCTCGTCGATGGTCTTGCCCTCCCAGACCGGGTAGGTGTGCACGCCCAGGAAGTCGACCTCCGCCGCCAGCGGCGCGCCACTCCGAGCCCACCAGAGATAGTTCTCGGCCACCGTCACGGGCTGGTCGATGCCTGCCCGCACACGGCGCACGTACGTGATGACCCTGTCGAGCGGTACTTCGTGGTCGGTCCATTCGACCAGCGCCTCGTTGCCGACGTTGACGGCAACCACGATGTCGCGGAACCGCTGCGCGAGCTCGATTCCGCGCTCGACCTCGGCGTCGTTCCTGACGGCGTTGGACGCAAGCTTAGCAGCGGGAATCGGCTCCTCGAGCCAGGGGCAGCCTTCGTGATTGCTCGACTCGGCGTCGAGCCAGACCCCGAGCAATACCTTCAGCGGCAGGTCGTGCTCCTGGATCAGCTCGAGCGTGGCGCGCGTGTTGTCGCCGGAGTCATACAGGCGAATCAGGCGGAAGCCGTGCCGCGCCAGGATCTCGAGATCCTCGAGAATCTCGTCGGCGCTCGGATTCACGGCGCCGCTGCCCCGGTCCGGATACTGGCCCGCGCGAAATCCAGAATAGCTGACGGCCATCGACTCTCCGGCCAGCAGCGCGCCGGTGGCCTGCCCCTTGGAAGCGCTCGCGGCCGGCATGGTCGTCTCCGTCGCCAGGCCACAACCGGCGCCGGCGACGAGAACAGCAAGCGCAACGAGCCGGGCGAAAATCATCGCTTCTCCGCAGGCAGGACGAGGCATGGGTGAATTCCCATGTCAGCCCTTGACGAGCACCGCCTCGAGTTCCTCGAGCGAACGGCCCTTTGTTTCCGGCAGGATACGCATGATGAAAATCAATCCGAGCAACGCAAACAGGCCGTAGATCAGGAACGTGGCGGAGTTTCCCAGTGTCGCGAGCTGCCACGGGAAAACGAGGGTCACCACGAATGCCACCGTGGAGTTGACCAGGCCGGCGAAGGATATTGCCAGGCCGCGGACCCGGTTGGGAAACAGCTCGGAAAACAGGACCCACATCACCGGCCCGATGGAAACAGCGAAGCTCGCGACGAAACCCAGTATTGCGAAGAGGATGAGCGTCGGCTTCATCGTGATGGCGCTGCTGACGAGCTGTGATTCGAACTTCCGGTAGACATCACCGCCGACCGCAGCGGAGACGGCCTCGCGGAATTCCGTGTCGCTGTAGTAAGTCCGGTCCACCAGGGCAGAGAGCTGCTGGCGGTCAATGTCCGCCGGCAGCCCCGCGATCGCCTCCCGGTCGAACGCATAGGTTGCAGACCCGAATCCGTACGCGAGCAGCAGCATGCTGACCGCGATTCCGGACAGGCCGAACCCGAGCAGCGGCCTTCGCCCGACGCGGTCTATGAGCGACATCGCAACCACGGTGAAGACCACGTTGACCAGCCCGACGAGGACCGCCTGCATGAAGGCCGCGTTGGTCCCGATGCCGGACTGCTCGAAGATCATTGGCGCGTAGAAGAAGACCGAGTTGATCCCGGTGATCTGCTGCAGTATCCCGACGGAGATGCCGATGGTCATGACCAGCCGCAGCGACGGATGGCCCAGGGCACGCCAGGAAACCTGCCCGAGTCCTGCCTCCGCCTCGATGCTGTCCTTGACCTCCTGCAGGTCGCGCTCTGCCTGGGTGGCGTCGCTGACGCGGCTCAGGACCTCGCGCGCCTCGTCCTCGCGACCCTGCATGGCGAGCCAGCGCGGGCTCTCGGGCACGAACAGCAGCGCGAGGTAATACAGGATGGCAGGCAGCGTCTCGATGCCGAGCATCCAGCGCCAGTTCCAGTCGTCGAGGCGCAGCGCCGCGGCCCACGCGGCCGGCGATTCGCCGAGCGTCAGGATGAGGTAGTTGCTGAAGAAGGCCGCCGAGATGCCGACGACGATGTTCAGCTGGTTGAATGAGACCAGGCGGCCGCGCGAGGCCGGGGGGGCCATCTCGGCGATGTACATGGGCGCGATGACCAGCGCCGCGCCGACGCCGAAGCCGCCGATCATGCGCGCGATCACGAGCGTGATGAACCCGGGGGCGACGGCAGACGCGATCGCGGACACGGCGAACAGCAATGCCGCGATCTTCAGTACCGGCCGGCGACCGATGCGGTCGCTCAGCGGCCCGGAGAACATCATGCCGATCGTCGCCGTCAACGCCAGCGAGGAGACGCACCAGCCCAGTTCGATCGGCGTGAGGTCGAACTCACCCTGGATGAAGCCGACCACGCCCGATATCACGGATGCGTCGAAACCCATCAGGAAGCCGCCGAGCGCGACGATCAGCGCGGTCCTGGTCATGAACCCCGTATTTTTTTCCATCGCGCGTCTGCTTTGTCTCGGCTCGGCCGGCCTGGATCACGTGCGCCGGTCCGCGGGTTTCAACGGGGGTTTTGTCGCAGGAAAGCCCTTCTAACTTGGTTTGACAGCGCTGTCAACATCAGTGACGATGATCCGCGATGAACCATTACCAGACAGCGCCCGGGGACCGGATACCGTTTCATCTCAAGGTCGTCTACGGCCTGGGCGCGTTCGTCAACAACCTGCTGGCCGCGGCCGGCGGCGGAATGATGATCGTCCTGAATCTCGGGCTCGGCATGAATCCGGCGCTGGTCGGCCTGCTGGGCGCCCTGCCGCGACTCTGGGATGCCTTCATCGATCCTGTCATGGGTTACATCTCGGACAATACCCGGACCCGCTGGGGCCGCCGCCGTCCTTACATATTCATCGGGGCGATCGCGGTCGGAATCGTCTTCGCCCTGCTCTGGCAACTGCCACCCGGCAAGAGCGAGTCGTTCTACTTCTGGTATTTCCTGCTTGGCTCACTGCTCTTCTATCTCGCGTACACCGTGTTCGCGGCACCGTGGGTCGGCCTGGGCTACGAGCTGACGCCCGATTACAACGAGCGAACGCGGCTGATGGGCGTGCAGAACTTCATCGGCCAGCTGGCCTACGTCATCGCGCCCTGGTTCCTGCTGATCATGCAGAACGAGCGGCTTTTCGACGGCATGGTCGATGGCGCCGCGGGCCTGGCCATCGTGATCGGAATCTGCGTGATGGCCATCGGAGTCCTGCCTGCGATCTTCCTGCGGGAGCGGGTCACGGTCGTCGCGGCGACCGAATCGGTGGCTGCGGAGAAGCGTGCCGGCGCATCGAGCCTGATGGGCAGCATCGCGGGCTTCCTGCATGGCTTCAAAGTGACCCTGAAGTCCCGGCCTTTCCTGAACCTGTGCGCAGCGACGTTTCTGGTGTTCAACGGATTCATCCTGATCGCGTCGCTGCAGTCCTACGTGATCATCTACTACGTCTTCGGCGGCGACATGGTGCGCGGCGCGGAGTTCGCCGGATACGCCGGAACCGCGGGGGCCATCGCGTCTTTCTGCGTCATCGTCATCGTCACCTGGCTGGGCACGCGGCTCGGCAAGAAGCGAACCTTCTACGTCGCCATCGGCATATCGATGCTGGGTTATGCGATGAAGTGGGTCTGCTATGACCCGGAGCTGCCCTGGCTCCTGCTGCTGCCGGCTCCGTTCCTGGCATTCGGTCTCGGCGGATTGTTCACGCTCATTCCGTCGATGATCGCCGACGTCGTCGACCTGGATGAGCTGCAGACCCGCGAGCGCCGCGAGGGCATGTACGGCGCCGTCTTCTGGTGGGTCATCAAGCTGGGCATGGCCGCCGCCCTGGCCGGCGGCGGCTTCCTGCTGAACGCGACGGGTTTCGACGTGGCCCTTGCGGGCAACCAGTCGGATCAGGCCATCTTCCTGATGCGGCTGTTCGACTCGGCGGTGCCGTTTGTCGCCTCAGGCCTGGCGATCTGGGCCATTGCGAAGTTCCCGATCACCGAGGAACGGGCACACCAGGTCCGGCTGGAACTCGAGGCGAGGCGCGGGACTGCCTGATCCGTGGGGGCTTCACGGCGTCCCGGCGCGCGGACGCCGCAGCCGCGCCAGCAGGGGCGCGGCCATCGGCACGGTGAGCGTGGTGCTCGCGACAGCCATCAGCAGCAGTGCCGTGAAGGTGGTGGCGGTGATGACGCCCTTGTCGAGCAGCACGTTCGCAAAGATGATCATGATCAGCGCCTTGGTCTGCAGCAGCCAGCCCACCAGCGAAGCCTCACCCGGCGGCCACCGCAGGATCGCGCCCGCCAGCCGCGTGCCGAGCAGTTTTCCGGCGACAGCCGCCGCCAGCAGTGCACCGGCCGCAACAAACACCGCCACGCCCCCCAGCGTCCATTCGGTGCGCAGGCCCGTGCTCAGGAAGAACACGGGCATGATCAGCAGCAGCACGTTGTCCCGGAGGGCATCCACGCGGCCATGGTCGAACCAGTCGCGATCCATCACGGCGCCGGAGAGGAACGCGCCGACCATGAAGTGCAGTCCCGCCCAGTCCGCGCCCAGGCTGCAGGCCGCCAGCCAGATCAGGCCGACGTACCAGCGGTCGCGCTGCGGCAACCGCAGCATCAGCTTGCGGAAGTAAATGCCGGCGATGACGAACGCGACCAGGAACGCGACCTGCCGACCCACGCGGTCCCAGTCGGCAAGGATCAGCGCGAGCACGCCCCATATCGCCAGGTCGTCCATGCTCGCATAGCGCAGGACGCGTTGACCGAGCGGCTCGCGCAGGATCTCGAGCTTTTCGAGGAACAGCACCAGGATGGGCAGCGCCGTCACCGCGCAGCACATGCCGACGCCGAAGATGAACTGCCAGGTCGACGCTCGTGGACCGACCCAGCCGCCGTACAGCGCGAGCACGGCAGCGACCGCGCAGCCGGCCAGCAGCGGCACGCCGAGCGCCAGGCCGGCGGTGATGCCGCTGTCGCGGCGGTCTGCCCAGGCGCTGCGGAGATCCAGCTCGATCCCGGCGAGCCACACGAAGCACATCACGGCCCACCACGCGATGCCGTTCAGCGCCTGCACCACCGGCGCCTGGAAGACGAAATCGTAGTAGCCGGGGAAAGCCGCCCCGAGCACGCCCGGGCCCAGCAGGATGCCAGTGACGATCTGCACGACCACCAGCGGCGCGTAGTACTCCGTCCGGCCGAGTCGCCACACCAGGTAGGGGACCGTGAAGACGATCAGGAGCGCGATCAGAAACACTTCAATGGTGGTCATCGACCCTGCCTGCCCTGCCGACCACGCCCCGCGGCGCGCGAGTATTTTCCGCGATATTGCATGATCGCCGGGGCAATAGGGGGCCGAGCGACGCGATGCCGTCCGCTCGCTCCTGACCGCTGCCGGAGCCCCGATGCAGGCGTCGACGGTTTCCCCGGTACCCAAAGCGACCGGCTCGGGCGAGAATGCGCCCGTCCCCAAGGCTGGATTTCGCCCCCCCGTGAACGCCGTTCCGCACCCTCGCTGCTGCCCCGATCCCCGCACAGCCCGGGCACGAACTCGATCCGCCGCCGCGGCTGCGCGAGATACCGTACAACTACACGTCGTTTTCCGACCGCGAGATCGTGATCCGGCTGCTCGGCCCGGAGGGCTGGGCCCTGCTGGACGACCTGCGCACCGAGCGCCGCACCGGCCGCTCGGCGCGGATGCTGTACGAGGTGCTGGGCGACATCTGGGTCGTGCGGCGCAATCCCTATCTCGAGCAGGACCTGCTCGACAACCCGCGCCGCCGCGAGCTGCTGGTCGAGGCGCTGCACCATCGCCTGGGCGACATTGAAAAGCGGCGCGAGCCAGGCGACGTGGCCCGCGACGCCAAGGTCGGCCGGCTGCTCGGGTTCGCGCGCGTCGCAGTGCAGGAGTTCGCCGAATCCTTCGAGCGCACCGAGACCCTGCGTCGCCGCGCGCGCAAGGCCTTTGCTGCGCACACGCGCGACGACAATGTCTGCTTCGACGCCTACGCACGCGTGGCGCACGCCACGGACGCGACCGACTGGCGCGTCGAGACGCCGTTCGTGGTGCTGACGCCGGACACCGAAGCCGAGGTGCCGGGCCTGGTGCGCGCCTGCATCGAATCCGGCCTCACGGTGATCCCGCGCGGCGGCGGCACCGGCTACACGGGCAGCGCCGTGCCGCTCACGCCGTTTGCCGCCGTCATCAACGTCGAGAAGCTCGAGCGCATCGACCCGGTCGAGCAGCGGCCACTGCCGGGCGTGGATGGCCACGTGCCGACGCTGTTCACGGAAGCCGGCGTGGTGACGCGCCGGGTGGAGGAAGCCGCACATCGCGCCGGATTCGTGTTCGCGGTCGATCCGACCTCGGCCGATGCCTCGGTCGTGGGCGGCAACATCGCCATGAATGCGGGCGGCAAGAAGGCCGTGCTGTGGGGCACGGCGCTCGACAACCTGGCCTGGTGGCGCATGGTGGACACGCAGGGCCAGTGGCTCGAGGTCACGCGCCTCGACCACAACCTCGGCAGGATCCACGACGTCGCGACTGCCGTGTTCGAGCTGGCCTGGAAGGACGGCCGCCAGGCGCCCGACAGCGCGAAGACCCTGCGCACCGAGCGACTCGAGATCGCCGGCGCCACGTTCCGCAAGGGCGGCCTCGGCAAGGACGTGACCGACAAGTTCCTGGGCGGCCTGCCGGGCATCCAGAAGGAAGGCTGCGACGGCATCATCACCTCCGCGCGCTGGATCGTGCACCGCATGCCGGCGCACATCCGCACCGTGTGCCTCGAGTTCTTCGGCCAGGCGCGCGACGCGATCCCGGCCATCGTCGAGATCCGCGACGAGATCGGCCGCCAGGGCCGCACGGCCGGCGTGCGGCTCGCGGGCCTCGAGCACCTCGACGAGCGGTACCTCAAGGCGGTCGGCTATTCCACCAAGTCGAAGCGCGGCGCGCTGCCCAAGATGGTGCTGCTCGGCGACATCGTGGGCGAGGACGAGGCGGCGGTTGCGCGCTGCGCGTCCGATGTCGTGCGCATCGCCAATGCCCGCGCGGGCGAAGGCTTCACGGCGGTCGGCGCCGAGGCGCGCAAGGCCTTCTGGCGTGACCGCGCCCGGACCGCGGCGATCGCCCGCCACACCAACGCGTTCAAGATCAACGAGGACGTCGTGATCCCGCTCGAGCGGCTCGGCGAGTACACCGACGCGATCGAACGCATCAACATCGAGTACTCGCTGGCCAACAAGCTCGAACTGCTGGACGAGCTCGACGCGTACCTGGGCGGCGAGCCCAGGCTCGGCAAGACCGGCGATGCGGACATCGACCGCATGCCGCGCGACGAGGTCCTCGGCGGCCGGATCGAGCAGGCGCTCGAGGCCGTGGCCCAGTGCCGGCGGCGCTGGTCGTGGTACGCGGCCAGCCTGGACCGTCCGCTCGCGGACTCGGCCGGCGCGCTGCGCGGGCTGGGCCTCGACGAAGTCGCCGCCGCGGCAGAGGCGCGCCTCGCAGGCGAGCCGGGCCTGCGCGTGTTCGACCTGCTGCAGGATCGCACGCTGCGCGTGTCCTGGAAGCAGGAACTGAAAGCCGTCTTCCGCCGGCTGTTCGCGGGTGGCCCGTTCGTGCCGCTGCTGGCGGACCTCGAGGCGGTCCACCGGCGCGTGCTGCAGGGCCGTGTCTTCGTCGCGCTGCACATGCACGCAGGCGACGGCAACGTGCACACCAACATCCCGGTCAACTCCGACAACTACGCGATGCTGCAGGCAGCCAATCGTGCCGTCGCGCGCATCATGCGCGTCGCGCGCGAACTGGGCGGGGTGATTTCCGGCGAGCATGGCATCGGCATCACCAAGCTCGAGTTCCTGACCGAAGACGAGACGCGCGACTTCCGCGACTACAAGCGCCGCATCGACCCGCAGGGCCACTTCAACGCCGGCAAGCTGCTGCCCGGCGCGGACCTGCGCAATGCGTACACGCCGAGCTTCAACCTGCTCGGTCACGAGTCGCTGATCATGCAGCAGTCGGACATCGCCCAGATCAGCGACGCGATCAAGGACTGCCTGCGCTGCGGCAAGTGCAAGCCGGTCTGCAGCACGCACGTGCCCGGCGCCAACCTGCTCTATTCGCCGCGCAACAAGATCCTGGCGACGTCGATGCTGATCGAGGCGTTCCTGTACGAGGAACAGACGCGGCGCGGCGTTTCGCTGCAGCACTGGGACGAGTTCGGCGACGTCGCCGACCACTGCACGGTCTGCCACAAGTGCGAGGCGCCCTGCCCGGTCGACATCGATTTCGGCGACGTCTCGATGGCGATGCGCGACGTGCTGCGCCGCCTCGGCAACCAGGCGGGCAATCCGGCGAAGTCGGCCGCGATGTTCTTCCTCAACACGAACGACCCGGGCACGATCAAGCTGACGCGCAAGCTGATGATCGACTGGGGTTACAAGGCGCAGCGGCTGGGCCACCAGGCGCTGGGCAAGCTCGGCGCGGCGCAGACCCGGCGCCCGCCGGCCACGACCGGCGGGCGGCCGCCGGTGCGCGAACAGGTCATCCACTTCATCAACAAGAAGATGCCGGGCGGGCTGCCGAAGAAGACGGCACGCGCGCTGCTCGACGTCGAAGACCGCAACTACGTCCCGATCATCCGCGACCCGGCGCGCACGACGGGCGATTCCGAGGCGGTGTTCTACTTCCCCGGCTGCGGCTCGGAGCGCCTGTTCTCGCAGGTGGGCCTGGCCACCCAGGCGATGCTGTGGCACGCAGGGGTGCAGACGGTGCTGCCGCCCGGCTATCTCTGCTGTGGCTACCCGCAGCGCGGCGCGGGGCAGTTCGACCAGGCCGAGAAGATCATCACCGACAACCGGGTGCTGTTCCATCGCGTGGCCAACACGCTCAACTACCTCGACATCAAGACCGTGGTGGTGAGCTGCGGCACCTGCCATGACCAGCTGCAGGGCTATGAGTTCGACCAGATCTTCCCGGGCTCGCGCATCCTCGACATCCACGAGTTCCTGCTCGAGAAGGGCATCCGGCTCGAGGGTGCGACCGGCACGCGCTACATGTACCACGACCCCTGCCACTCGCCGATGAAGACGCACGACCCGCTCAAGGTGGTCAACGCGCTGCTGGACGCGGGCGCCAATGGCGCGGTCGCGAAGAACGACCGCTGCTGCGGCGAATCCGGCACGTTTGCCGTGGCGCGCCCGGACATCGCGACGCAGGTCCGGTTCCGCAAGCAGCGCGAGATGGAACAGGGGGCGGCAGACCTGCGCAGGGACGGCTTCCGCGGCGAGGTGAAGGTCCTGACGTCCTGCCCGTCGTGCCTGCAGGGCCTGTCGCGATACGATGACGATGCGGGCACCAGCGCCGACTACATCGTGGTCGAGATGGCGCGCCACCTGCTGGGCGCCGCCTGGCTCGAGACGTACGTGCAGCGGGCCAACGCCGGCGGCATCGAGCGGGTCCTCGTCTGAAGCGACCTGGTCCGCGCACGGCCGAAGTTCACACCGCACCCGGGATTCACCATGCAGATGCCAGGACTCTTCCGCCGCACCCGCGTCGACCTCGCGCGGCGCTGGCGCGTGGTCGTGGCCTGGCAGCTGCTGGTGCAGCTGCTGGGATTCGTGGCGATCGCGCCGCTGGCCGGCTGGCTGGGCGACCGGCTGGTCGCGCGCTCGGGCTCGGCCGTGGTCAGCAACTTCGACATCGCCGGCTTCGTGCTGTCCGTGCCCGGGCTCGCGTTCGTGCTGCTGGTCGCCGGCGCGACGATCGGCTTTCACATCGCCCTGCTCGCCGGCTACGCCTGGATCGCAGGACACGCGATCGGCGGACGCCCGGTCACGGTCCGCGACACGATCGGTGCGGTGACCGGCAGGCTGCGCGTGCTGGCCGGCATCGGCCGCCGCGTGTTCGTGCGTGTCGTGCTGCTCGCGCTGCCGTTCCTCGCGATCGTCGCCATCGTCTGGTTCGGCACGCTCGCGGGGCGCGACGTCAACTACTACCTGGCCGAGCACCCGCCCGAGTGGCGCCGCGCACTGCTTGCCGCCGGCATCGCGGCCGCGGGGCTCGTCTTCGTGCTGCTCGCGCAGTTCGCCCGCTGGATCTACGCGATGCCGATCGCGATGTTCTTTCCGCTGGGCCCCGCGGCGGTCCTGCGGGCGAGCGAGCGCATGCTCGAGGGCCGCCTGCTGCGGACGCTTGCCCCGCTGCTGCTGTGGTGGCTGCTGGTTACGCTGCTGACCGCGCTTGCCCTGGGCGCCGGACGGGTGTTCACCGATGGCGCCTTTGCCTGGGCCGGCGTCGATCCGGGGCGCGTGCTGCCGCTGGTGGCCGTGTTCATGGCAGTGACGATCGTGTTCGGCTTTGCCAGCACGACGCTGCAGTTCGCCGGGCATCAGTTCCTGGCGACGCGCCTGTACGCCGAGCAGCGCGATTCCGGGCTGCAGCTGGAGGAACTCGCCGACCACGCTGCCGCGGCGACCGGCGCACGGGTCGGTCGGCCGCTGGTACTGGCGTCCGTGGCCCTCGGCCTGGTCGCGGCGGGCTCGCTCGTGTTCCTGCTGCAGCGGCTCGAAGTGCGCCAGGACGTGGCGGTGACTGCCCACCGCGGAGCCTCGCTGCAGGCGCCCGAGAATTCGATGGCGGCATTCCGCGCGGCCGCGGAGGCCGGCACGACCTACGTCGAACTCGACGTGCAGAGGACGCGTGATGGCGCGCTGGTGGTCATCCACGACGGCGACCTGATGCGGATGGCCGGTGATCCGCGCAAGGTCCGTGACCTGACGCTCGCGGAAATACAGGCGCTCGACATCGGCAGCCGGCGCGGGCCGCAGCATGCCGGCGAACGCGTGCCGACGCTGGCGGAGGTGATCGACTACGCGCGGGAACGGTTCCGGATCAACGTCGAGCTGAAATACAACGTGCCCGATCCGGGGCTGGCGCCGGCGGTCGTCGCACTGCTGCGGGAGCAGGACTTCATCGACGAGGTCGTGATTACGTCACTCGACCTTGCGGCATTGCGGCAGGTCGAGGCCATCGAGCCCCGCCTGGTCACGGGGCTGATCGTGACCGCCGCGGTCGGCAACGTGCTGCGGGTCGACGCCGATTTCGTCAGCCTCAATTCGGCACGCGCCACGGCCCGGCTCGTGGCGCAGGCCCAGGCGGCGGGCAAGCAGGTTCATGTGTGGACCGTGAACGAGCCCGAGGTGATGCTGCGCATGATCGAGCGCGACGTCGACAACATCATCACCGACGACCCGGCCACGCTGGTGCGCGTGATGCGCGAGCGCAATGCGCTGTCGCTGGCGGAGCAGGTCGGCCTGCGCCTGCGTGTGCTGTTCACGCGGACACCGCCCGAAATGTATGATGCCGGCAGCGTGCGGACGCTGTAGTTGTCTCCGCAGATACTGACGCCCGGGGAGAGCCAGGATGAGACACCTCGCAATCGCGCTCGCGGCCATCCTGCTCGGCGCCTGCGCCACCGAACCCTCGGCCCCACCGGTGGCCCCTGCCGCTGCTGCCGTCGCCACCGACCCGCCGTCGGCGAGCCAGCCGCCGGCAGGCCAGCCCGGCACGACGCCCGCGGAGAGCAGCATCCCGCCCGGCTACAGGCTGGTCGAACGCAAGGGCGTCAGGCTGCTGTGCAGCAGGGCGACGGAGACCGGATCGCGTTTCAGCAAGGAGACGTGCGTGACGGAAGCTCAGTACGCCGAATTGCAGTCCCGTGGCCAGGACGTGTGGCAGGGCGTCCGCAACAGCGTCACCACGTGCGGCGGGACGGGCACCGGCGCCTGCCGCGGCCAGTGACCGGCGCTAGAACCTGACGCTCAGTCCCAGCTGCGCCTCGGCCTGGAAGAACGTGCTGCCCGACGACTGCACCAGGCACTCCGCCCCGTCCGCATCGCTTTTGCAGAACAGCCGGGTATCGGAGTCGAGCAGCGTCAGGTAACCGCGGACGCCAAGGTTCACCCCGACATTCTCGTTGAGCGGAATGCGGAAGCCGCCGCCGATGCTGCCGGAAAACTTCGTTTCTGAATCGTATTCGTCGTCATCGGGCTGCATGAAGGTTGCGCCGAGCGTCAGCGACAGGTACGGAACGTAATGGTCGTTTTCCTGCGGAAAGAAGGCCGTGCCGCCGAACTGCAGGTAGTCGATGCGCAGTTCGATGCCGTCCAGCAGCGGATCGCGCGAGTCGATGTCGGCATTCTGGGTCGAATACATCAGCTGGTAGTACGACTGCCGGTCGCGATACATGCCAAGCTCGAGGCCGAAGCTCGCGCCCGAACCGAGGTCGACCGAACTCTCGGACCCCTCCGCAGTCTCTACGTCGAATCCGCCACCGGCACGTCCGCCGACGAAGGGCGTCAGTTCGAAGCGCGGCGCGTCGGCGGCGCTGGCCGGCAGCGCGGCGCCCAGCAGGACCGGCGCGGCGAGCAGCCAGAGCAGGGCACGTTGCGTGAATTTCATGGTCCGGATTCCCAGATTTGTCCAGGCCGCATTCTAGGCGATGAAAGCCGGCGAGCGTCCGGTGTTTCCACGACGGGGTGCCGTTCGACCGCTGCTACACTGGCGGCGGGGACACGGCTTCGGCGGAGTACGCGATGAACGACCTGCAACAGACGCTGCAAGCACTGCACCGGGAACTTGGCGCCGCGGGCGAGCTTGACCCGCGCGAGCGGGCGATGCTGGAGGCGGCGCTCGGCGACATCCAGTCGGCGCTGCGACGCCAGCCGGACACCGCAGGTTCCGCGCTGGAACCGACCCCCGCCGATACCCTCGACGGCGCGGCCGTGCGCCTCGAGGCCGGCCATCCGGGACTGGCAGGCGCGCTCAGGGCACTGGTGGACGCGCTCGGCAAGGCCGGCATCTGAAGCCGCCGAATCGGCTGATTTACAAGCAGTTTCCGGCATTTCGCGGCGGCGGCGGGGACGCTTTTCTGCTACCATTCGACTGCTTCGCAATGATTGCCGGATCGCCGTGACTGCCAAGACTCAAATCGATGATTCCCACCCGTTCGACGAGGCCTTCAGCAAGGCCGTCGATCTCGGCAATGACATCGCGGACGCGGACGACAAGGCCGACCTCTGGGACATCGCGGACGGCCTGCTGGCGGGTGCGGTGCAGTACTGGCTGTACACGCGCCAGCCTTGCGGCGACCCGCGTTGCGAGGAGTGCCTGTCCGTCGGCACCGCCGATGCGCGCATCGCGGAACTGCGCCGACTGATCGATCAGTTCTCGACCGAGAGCCAGTACTTCCACGCACCCACCGATTCCAACGTCGGCCGCGCCTGAGGGACCTGCAACCTTCTCCCGCATGCGGGTGACTGGACCAGGGCGCCTCTAACTGCGCGTATTCGCGCAGAATCCCGCACGACAACACTCCCCGCGCGCGTCACGCTGACTCTCCTCATCCAGGGAGGGACCGCCGTGCCACGCCCCGCCATGCGCCTGCTGCTGCTCGCGACACCCCTGCTGCTGGCCGCGCTGCCGGAACGCGCCCAGGCGGCGCAGGTGCTGCCGCTGCCCGCGGTCGACTCGCCGCAGGGGGGCGGCGGCGCCGTCGTGCTCGAACCTGCCCCGGTCCGCGCGGCAGTGACCCGCCGGGTGATCTTCACCTGCATCACGCCACAACTGGTCACCTACTCGGACCGGCCCTGCGGCCCGCTGGCCGACACGCGCCAGCTACGGACGGTGACCCCGGCCGGCGAGGAAGTCCGGGCCAGCACCACCCGGCCGCAACCGCGGCCAGAGGAGACGCGACAACGCGACGATGCCGCCGGGTCGAACGAGCCGGCCAGGGCGCGCGAGCAGGCCTGCGCGCGGCTCGAGGAGGACGTCGCCGAACTGGACCAGCGGATGCGGGCCGGGTACTCGGCGCGCGAGGCAGGCCGGCTGTGGGAGCGCTGGCGCGAAGCGCGGGCCCGGCTGCGCGACGCGGACTGCTGAGGTCATTGTGTAAGATGCGGCCGCGCCGACTCGCGGCGGGACCACGTCGAGGCTGCCCAGCATGAAGTCACCAGTGACGACATCCATATTCCTGCGCCCTGCTGCCCTGGCCGTTCTCGCGGTCTGCGGCCTGGCTGCCTGCCAGCGTCAGCCGCCGGCCGCGCCTGCCGTCGCGACGCCGGAGCCCGCGGCAGCTCCCGCGCCGGCAGCCGCTCCAGGGGCGGCGGCTGACGATGAACTGCCTACCGGCGTGTTGCGGGCGTATGTCTGGGAATGTGCGGACGGCCAGACGCTGGTCATGCGCAACCTGTTGCGCGAGAAGGCCGTTGCCATCGACTTCCACGACGGCACCCGTCGCCTCGACCAGGCCGTCAGTGCGTCGGGCGCAAAGTACGCCGACGCCGTGGTGACGTTCTGGACCAAGGGCAGCACCGCGACCCTGGAACGCCAGGGCACGGCACCGGTGCAGTGCGAAGAGCGCCGGGCCGCCTCGCTGCGCGAGGACGCCCGGGTGCGCGGGGTCGTGTATCGCGCCACGGGCAACGAGCCCGGCTGGGTGCTCGAAGTCGGGCCGGCGGCGCGGCTCAGCTGGATCACGAACTTCGGCAGCGAGACCCACGCCTGGGATACGTCGCAGGAGTCGGCAGAATCCGGGGGTCCCGGCCGTGTGTTCACGGCAGGTGAAGGCGACCAGGCGATCAGGATCACGGTCAGGCCGGAACGCTGCGTCGACGACGGCGAGGTGGAGTTCGACCACTCGGCGACGGTCGAGTTTGGCGGCAGCACCCTGCGCGGCTGCGGGACGCGACTGAACGGCGGCTGAAGCACGGCGGCCAGGCACGGCCGCGTGCTCACTCGTCAGGCAGCGGTATCCGCTCGTCGTCACCCGGCACGGGCGCGAAGCGGCGCCCGCGCCAGTCCGACCTTGGCCACGTCGATGCGCTCGCGCGTGCTCGAGACGAAATTCCACTCGATGTAGCGCGGCCCGTCGAGCGCCGCGCCGCCCGCGAGCATCACGCGCGCCTCGGCTGCGGCACGCACGGGCACCGGGCCGGACCCCTCGGCCAGCACCACGAACTGCCCCTCGCCGTAGCGCTCGCCGGCGATCTCGACCGCACCACTGACGATGTAACAGGCGCGCTGCTCATGCGCGGCCTCGACCTCGATCCTGGCGTCCGTGTTCAATTGCGCATCGACGTACAGCGTGGGCGAAAACACCTCGACCGGCGAGCGACGGCCGTAGGCCGTGCCTGCAATCACCGTCAGCCTGGCGCCGGGCTGCTCGAACTGCGGCAAGGTGGCCGCGGCATGGTGCGCAAACGACGGTGCGCGCTCTTCCTCGGCACGCGGCAGGGCAACCCAGGTCTGGATGCCGTGCGCGCGGGCGCGGCCTGCCGCGTCCCGCACCTCCGGCGGGGTGCGCTCCGAATGGACGATGCCGCGACCGGCGACCATCCAGTTGACGTCGCCGGGCCGGATCACCTGCGCCGTGCCGAGGCTGTCCCGGTGCATGAAGGCGCCTTCGAACAGGTAAGTGACGGTGGCCAGCCCGATGTGCGGATGCGGCCGCACGTTGACGCCCTGCCCCGGTCCGAAATCGGCCGGGCCCATGTGGTCGAAGAAGATGAACGGCCCCACCGTCTGCAGGCCGGGTGCGGGCAGCAGCCGGCGCACCGTGAAGTCGCCGAGGTCGCGCGGCCGCGGCTCGAGGACGCACTCGACCGGAGACGGCACGCCGGTCACTTCAGGCCGAGCACGGCCTTGCCCTGGGTGAAGGTCACGTCCACCGGGATATTCCGGGTCGACAGGCGGGCAAGGTCGGCCGCGAGCTCGGGCCTGATCACGCCGAGGTCCGCCGACAGCTTCTGCGCGCCGGCGTAATCGCCATCGCCCTGCAGCTTGAGGATCAGCGCGGACAGCTCGTCCATCGCGAGCCGCATCTTCGCCATGTCGACGCGGTAGCGGCCCGGACGCATCGCGCGTGAAGGCACCCCGGTCGGCGAAGAAATTGAAGCGCAGCATGTTGGCGCGGCCGTGGGCCGAGGCGGCGCCGAAGCGCACCGAGCGGAAGATCCCGGTCAGGAAGGTGACGTAATAGTCCTCGAGCGAACCTGAGACCTCGCCCTTCTCGTGCAGCCGGGTGATCATGTACAGGCCGAGGACGTCGGCCTTGCCCTCCTCGAGGCCGGAGGCGAGGTCCTTGAGCGCGTCGCGCACCGTGCCCTTGCCGTCGAGCGTGTTCTTGATGCCGAGCCCGTGCGCGACTTCGTGGAACATCACGTCGCCGAAGAACGCGTCGAAGGTGACGTGCCTGCGCTGCTCCGGCACGATCAGCTCGTCGGCGATCGGCACCATGATGGCGTCGAACTTGGCGCGCATGGCGTTCTTGAGCTGCAGGCGACGCGTGCCCTTCTCGAGCTGCACCTGCTCGTCGTTCGGCAGGTTGATCGCGATCGTCTTCGATCCGGCATTGCTGTCGCCGGCGTAGTAGACGACGTCGTAGGCGTTGAGGTCGCTGTCGGTGCCCGGGCTTTCGGCCTTGTACGCGTCCGGCACCGGCAGGCCGCGCTGCAGCTCGGGCAGCATCGCCGCATAACGCGCCAGGCGCCGGCTCCACTCCATGTCCTTGACCAGCACGTAGGCAGAGTAGGCGGCCTTGTAGCCGAACAGCTGGTCTTCGTAGGTCTCGATCGGCCCGATCACCACGTCGATGCGGTTGGACTTCATGTCGAGCCAGGCGCGGTCGCTGTCCCGGTACTGGTCCGTGCGCAGCGCGCTGGCGCGCAACTCGAGGTAGCGCCTGAGTCCCGCGTCCTCGGCCAGGGCCGCCGCCTGCTCCAGCAGGCCCGCCGCGCGTTCCACCCCGGCCTTGTACTCGACATGGTACGGCACGACCTGCAGCCGGCCCTGCGCGTCGCGGCGCAGCACGGTGTACTCGCTGCGCGAGCCCGGCAGGTCGGCGCGCTCGAACTCCTCCTTGCTCATGTCGCTGCGGATAGAACGTCGCGCCCGGCGACTTCGGCCCCACCCCCGCCACGAACGGCGCATTGCCCTCGAGCCGGTCCCACGGCCCGTAGTTGAGCTCGGCGAAGCGTCGCGCCTTTGCGTCCCCGGCGAGGCCGTCGAGCAGCGGCTTGCGCTCGCCATAGGCCTGCTGCCAGAACAGGCCATCCATGATGTCGGCGGCCTCGATGAACAAGCCGAGCATGCGACGCTCCTTGTCGGTGAGGCCGGACAGGTCGGCCTGCAGCGTGAAGGGCGCGTAGATTTCGGGGCGCGCAGGAACGGTTGCCGGCTGCGCCGGGCCCGCCGCGGGCGCGCTCTGCCGCATCGGCCACGGCAGCGAGCAGGGTCATGGCCGCCGTGGCGGACAGCGCAGCGAGTCGAAACATCGTCACGTGGGTCGTCTCCTGGTCGGTTCACTTGCGCCCGAACAGCGCTTCGAGCTGGGCCTTGGCCTGGTCGGCCGCGCTCAGGGCTTCGGGCCGGTAGGCCGCGGCGCTGGGCCGGAAATAGTCGCAGAAATTGGCGGCCTGCTTGTCCTTCACTTCCTCGGCGATCGTCTCCCGGCAATGCTTGGCCTTGCCGGTGTCGTAGAACTCGCACATGCGGCAGGCATGGAGCTCGGCCCGGCAGGCCCGGCATTCCTCGAGCCGCCTGAGCGGCAGCGAATAGTCGGCCAGCGAGTGGCCGCATTTCCAGCAGCGCAGTCCGTGGTCCATGCGATCGGGTCCAGAATGTAATCCGCCTAGCTACGCCCGCGACCGGGCCTTGTCAATTGGCGGCGGTGGTTTACGCTAGGCCGCCCGCACCGTGGCATTTACGCATGGCCATCCGACCCGTCCTGCGCATGGGGCACCCGCTGCTGCAACAGGTGGCCGCGCCGGTCACTCGCTTCGCCACCGCGGAGCTGCGCGAACTCGTGGCGGACATGGACGACACGATGCGCGCCCGCCAGGGCGCCGGCATCGCGGCGCCGCAGATCGGCGTGTCGCTGCGGGTCGTCATTTTCGAGGTGACGTCCAACCCGCGCTACCCGCAGGCGGAGCCGGTGCCCTGGACCGTGCTGGTCAATCCCCGGCTCGAGCCGATCGGCACCGACCAGGACGAGGCCTGGGAAGGCTGCCTGTCCGTGCCCGGCCTGCGCGGGTGGGTTCCGCGCCACACGCACCTGCGCTACCAGGGCTACGACCTCGAGGGACGGCCCCTCGACCGCACGGTGACGGGCTTCCACGCCCGGGTCGTGCAGCACGAGGTGGACCACCTCGACGGGATCCTCTATCCGATGCGCGTGACCGACATGAGCCGCTTCGGCTTCGAGGATGAACTGTTTCCGGACCGCAGCGCCCTGCCCCCCGACTGACGCGGACGTCCGCAGTGCCGTGCTGCATTTGGCGCAGCCAATTGCGCAAGCTCCTTATTTCAGCGCCCGTGGGTGCAGTCGATCCTTGGACCGGCCACCACGGACACAGCACATGCAGAAGGCAGCGGAAGCACGGCAGATTGAGGCGTTGCGCGAGCAGCTGCGCGCGCGCCGGACGGCGCTGCGCGAGGAAATTCGCCAGACGCTGCTGAAGAGCGATTCCGAGCACCACAGGCAGATCGCCGGATCGGTGCACGACCTCGAGGACGAATCCTTCGCCGACCTGATCGTCGACGTCAGCCTGGCGGAGATCGATCGTGACCTCGAAGAACTGCGCGCCGTCGAAGCGGCCCTGCTGCGCATGGCGGACGGCAGCTACGGCCGCTGCGAGGTCTGCGACAAGCCGATCGACCCGCAGCGGCTGAAGGCCGCGCCGCAGGCATCACGCTGCTACGACTGCCAGACGCTGTACGAGCGCACGCACTTCCAGAAGTACGGCCATACACTTTGAAGAAGGGGCTAGGGGCTAGGGACTAGGGATTAGTCGGAGGTGCCGTTGCACCAGATGCTGCAATTGCTCCTCCGACTAACCCCTAACCCCTAGCCCCTATCCCCTATCCCCTACCCTTCCCGCCACGCGGCATCGTAGCTCTGACCGTGCTGCATGATCCGCTGCAGCACGGCGTCGTAACCCACGCCCGCGGCCAGCGCCGAAGTCGCGAAGTCCTCGGTCTGGGCGAGATTGGGATTGGCGTTGGCCTCCAGCACGTAGACCGTGCCGTCCGGCTGCAGCCGCAGGTCGATGCGCGCATAGCCGCTCAGTGAGAGCGCGCGATAGATGCGGCGCACGACGGCGGCCAGCCGCAGGGGAAACCCGGCGGGCAGGTCGCGGGCCGGCCCGGTCCCGATGCCGTGCCGCTGCTGGTACTTGCGGTCCCACTTGACCTTGCGGGTGGCGATCGACATCACGTCGGGCAGCGTGCCGAAATTGAGTTCCCACACCGGGAAGGTCGTCAGCCGCTCGTTGCCCATGACGCCGACATACAGCTCGCGTCCCTCGATGTACTCCTCCACCAGCGCGTCCGAACTGGTCTGCTCGTGGATGAACTCCACCCGCTCCCGCAGCTTCTGCCCGTCGTAGACGATCGAGGCCTGCGAGATGCCCAGCGACGCGTCCTCGGTCGCCGACTTCACGAACAGCGGGAACTTGAGCTTGCGCGGCTCGGCATAGCGTCGCTTGCGCGGAAGCAGCGCATAGCGCGCGGTGCGGATGCGGTGGTAGGCCAGGATCTGCTTCGACAGCACCTTGTCACGCGAGATCATCATGCCGCGCGGGTTGCAGCCCGTGTACGGCAGGCGCATCAGCTCGAGGAAGGCGACCACGTACTGGTCATAGGTGACGATGCCCTGGAACTCCTCCAGCAGGTTGAACGCGATGTCGGGCTTCCAGTCCATGATCGTCGCGCGCAGCTCGGCGAGGTTGTCGCCCATGCCGAGCACCTTGACCTCGTGCCCGAGCGCGCGCAGCGACGTCGTCACGTCGTACTCCGTGCGCCACTCGTCGATCTCCTGCACCGAGTAGCCCGCGGTGTCCTCGGGCGGAACCAGCGTCTCGTGCACCAGCACCAGCACGCGCAACTTCTTTCGCTTCTTGGTCATAGGGCGTAGTTCTCGCGGTCGCGCAGCAGCATGTCGAGCATGATGCGTTCCATCATCACCAGCACCTCGCGCTTGGTTTCGCGCTGGCTGTGGCTGAGCCGGAGGCCCATGGTGCGCGCACGCTGGGTGGCCGTGCGCAGCACGTGCTGGACCAGGTACGGGTGCATTCTCGCACGCCGGATCATCAGTCGTTCCACCTGCGGCCGGACCTGGCGCAGGAAGCGGCTCGCGTGCAGCGCATCGGGATGATCGGCCGCCGTGCCGAAGACACGCAGCAGCCGCCGGTCGTAGCTGCGGCGCGTGTCGATCTCGTAGCGCCGCTGCTTGCGCCGGTAGTGCTCCCGCAGCGTGCGCGTGTTCTCGGCCAGCGGCTCGATCACGTCGCGGTTGAGGCACACGGCGCGGCGGCCCTGCAGCTGCCGCATCGTGCCGTCGACATAGGCGAGCTTGGCGAACGCCGGCCAGCCCGCATACTGGCTGCGCCAGCGCGAGCGCCGCGGCAGCCACACCGCGAACGTCTCGGCGAAATCCTCGGTGGGATGGCTCTGCGCGTACCAGTGGCCGAGGTGCAGGACGAACCTGCGGCTGGTCGGCCGCGGCGAATAGCGCGTCGGATAGCGCCGCGACGCCTTGCCGAAAGTGTCCCGCCAGGTCTTGCGGCGCCGCAGCCCGAACGCCGTGTCGATCGCATGGCCGGTCTCGTGCCGCAGGATGCGCATCAGCCACTTGTCGTTGCCGCCCTCGACCTCGTGCATGAAGCGTCGTTCGAGCTGCTTCAGCCGCGGGTGCGCCAGATAGAACGGAATCGCGATGCCCGGAATGCCGTCGGGCGAGAACCATTCCTCCGACAGCCAGACGTGCGGCCGGAAGCGGATGTCCTTCAGGCGCAGTTCTTCGTACAGGCGTTGCACTGCCGCATCGAGGCCCGCGCTCCTGAGCGAAAGCCGCAGGTCGCAGAAGCGCATGTCGAGCAGCGCTTCGTCGTCGAGCCGTGTCCACGCCGGCTCGCGCCGCTGGCGCCGGCGCGTGCTCACGCTCCATCCCCCGGCGGCGCGAGCTGCGCCAGGCTGGCTGCCGCGGCACGCTCCAGCTGCTCGACACCGGCGAGTTGCGCCACGCGCCCGGGCGGCAGCGCATCGAAACCGTGCGCCAGCCCGAACAGGGTGCCGACCAGGCTGCCGACCAGCGCCGCGTCCTCCTTCACTGCCTCGCGCGTGCAGGCCATGGCCTCTTCAAACGACGCCGCGCGTCCCAGCACATGTCGCGTCGCGGCCAGCACCTGCAGCACGTCGCCGTGGCGGCCGTGGTGTGCGCGCGTGTCAGCGTGGCACGGACATCCTTGCGCAGCGGCTTCGGGCCCCAGCAGCGTGCAGCGGGTTCCGGCACGGCCTCGAGCCATGATGCCGCGGGGTGCCCCTGCAGGACGCCGAGCAGCAGCGCCGCGTACAGTCGGCAGGCATCGAGGATCACCGGCGACTGGTGCGTCGTGCGCGAGCATTCGGCCGCCAGCGCGATCGCCCGGGCGGGATCGCGGCCCGCATGCAGGACGGCCGCCAGCACGCGCGGCAGGCTGCCGCCGGAGACGTCCTTCGGGTCGTGCGAGCCGGCGCGCGGCTGGCCACGCCAGCGATACGTCGCCAGCGCCTTGGCGACGTCGGGGCTGGCCGTGTCGGCGCCAGGCTCGCCCCGCGCGTCGTGCTCGCCCTGCCTGAACCAGCGCCAGTAGCGTTCGATCTGGTCGCGCGGATCGCAGCGGCCGCAGTCCGCCAGGCTGTCGGCCAGGCACAGGCTCAGGGCGGTGTGCTGGCCCCAGGCCAGTGTCGTCGGCGTGCCCGGCGCCCCGGCGGCGGACAGGCCGCCAAGCGCGTCACCGAGCGCGAGGCCGAACCAGCCGCCGCGCACGCGCTGCGCCAGTTCCAGCGTGACCCGGATCCATCGCACTGCGCGCGGCCGCCGAGGGCTGCGCCCCGCGGCGGTCGCCGCGCGGGCATGGCCTGCCAGCTGCGCACGAACTCGGCCTGCTCCGGTGTCTCGGGCACGCTCGGCCAGTAACGCGCCTGCGCCGCCTGCTGCCAGGCACCCGCCAGTTCGTCGAGCGCCCCCGCGCCACCCGTGGCATTGCGCTCTGCCAGCCAGCAACCGGCGACCGTGGCGCTGCGACCAATCCCGGCGCGGCAGTGCAGGTACACACGATGGCCCGCGTCGAGCGCGCCATCGAGCATGGCCAGGATGCGGCCCATCGTCTCGCGATCGGCCGGCACGCCATGGTCCATGATCGGCTCGCGCAGGTACTCCACGCGCTGCCCCGCTGGAGTTTCGAACGGCAGCAGCATCTCGTACGCGGGCGCTTCGCCGGGTTCGGTCAGGTCGATGAAGCAGGTCACGCCCGCCTCGAGAAAGCGCCGCAGCCGCTCCATCGACTGGGCACGCGAGCGCGAACCCGGATGCTCGCCCACCAGCAGGCGGCCAGGCACGACCCAGTACGTGCTCTCGAGCGGGCGCGGGTCGGTGCGGTCCAGTGGCGGGGGCGGCGCGGTCATGGCGGCATGATAATTCACCAGGGCGGCGCAGGCGGCGTGCGGTAGCCCCTGCCCCTGTGCGAGACTTGGGCGGGGACACAGGGGAGAGACTGGTGCTGAAACAGCTGGCGGCCCGCAAATCCGTGGCCGCGATCAATCGCGAAATAGAGTCCGGGCCCAAGCTGAATCGAGTGCTGGACCGGCGGGCCCTGACCTCCGTCGGGCTCGGCTCCATGATCGGCAGCGGCATCTTCGTGCTGACCGGCACGGTGGCCGCGCAGCACACCGGCCCGGCCATCACGCTGGCCTTCCTCGTCGCCGCCATCGGCTGCGGGCTCGCCGCGCTCTGCTATGCCGAACTGGCGGCAATGATCCCGGTCTCGGGCAGCGCCTACAGCTACACCTACGCGACCCTGGGCGAAGGCATCGCCTGGTTCGTGGGCTGGAACCTGGCCCTGGAATACGTGATGTCGGCCGCGGCCGTGGCCGTGGGCTGGTCCGGGTACGTGGTCAACCTGCTGGCCGAGTTCGGTTTGCAGCTGCCGGCCGCGCTCACCAACGCGCCGCTCGGCAAGGTCGACGGCGCCCTGCATCACCTGGGCGCCACCGGGGCACTCATCAACCTGCCCGCCGTGCTGATCGTGATGCTGCTGACCTGGGTCTGCTATGTCGGCGTCAGGCAGTCGACCCGCGCCAACAACGTGATGGTGGTGATCAAGGTGCTGATCATCATCCTGTTCATCGTGGTCGGCATCCGCTTCGTCAACACCGAGCTGTGGACGCCCTACCTGCCGGCCAACCAGGGCGGCTTCGGCGAGTTCGGCTTCAGCGGCATCATGCAGGGCGCGGCGATCATCTTCTTCGCCTACATCGGTTTCGACCAGGCGGCGACCACGGCGCAGGAAGCGCGCAACCCGCAGCGCGACGTGCCCTGGGGCATCATCGCGGCGCTGCTGATCTCGACCACGCTCTACATCGCGATGGCCGCGGTCATGACCGGCATGGTTTCGTTCACCGAGCTGAACGTCTCGGCGCCGGTCGCCGTGGCGCTCGATGCGCACCCGGAACTCAAGTGGCTCGGCATGCTGGTCAAGATCGGCGCCATCGTCGGCCTGACCTCCGTGATCCTGATGTCGCTGCTCGGCCAGCCGCGCATCTTCATGGCGATGTCGCGCGACGGGCTGCTGCCGCCGTCGATGCAGAAGGTGCACCCGAAGCACCGCACGCCGCACGTCGCCACCCTCGTCACCGGCGTGATCGCGGCGTTCTTCGCCGGCGTGTTCCCGCTCGACGTGCTCGGCGAACTGATCTCGATCGGCATCCTGATCGCGTTCTCGGCCGTGTGCGCGGGCGTGGTGGTGCTGCGCTACACGCAGCCCGAAACGCCGCGGCCGTTCCGCGTGCCGTTCGCGACGTTCACGGGGGTCGCCGGCGTGATCGTGTGCTTCGCCATGGCGTACGCGCTGCCGCACGACACCTGGATCCGGCTCGCGATCTGGACCGGGATCGGCTTTGCGATCTACTTCGCCTACGGCTACCGGCACTCGCAGGCTGCGGCAGCCTGCCTGAGCAGGCGTCCGTCGAGCCCGTTGACCGGGCCCGGGTTGCGTTAGGGAGGCTCTGCACAGGTGCGCAGGCGGTCAGTGGCTGGCGCGTCCGACCCGGTACCGTCCCCCGAGCTTGGAAAGGCAGACACGCGCTCGGGGAACGGTACCGGATCGGACGCTCGCGACGTGCCAGCCTGCGACGCTGCCAGAGCGCTCGATCCGGTGCCTGTCACAGAGCGCGTGTCTGCCTTTCCAAGCTCGGTGACAGGCACCGGATCGAGCGCACGCAGTGCGTCACCTGCGCACCTGTGCAGAGCCTCCCTAACGCTCTTCCCAGGGCTCGCGCGCGATCTCGGTCGCCGCGGGCTCGTCCGGCGACGGTGAGGCCTGCAGCGCGGCCAGCACGGCGGCACGGCGCGCCTCGAGCCCGGCGAAGTCGAATGCCCGCGGATCGGCGAGGTGCGACGGCGTGACGTTGCCGAGCGCGGAGAAGATCGCCTCGGTGCGCCCGGGGTAATCGCGCTCCCAGTCGGCCAGCATCTTCTTCACCGCGACACGCTGCAGGTGCTCCTGCGAACCGCACAGCCGGCACGGGATGATCGGAAACCGGCGCGCGCGCGCGTAGCGTTCGAGGTCGCGCTCCGGCACGTACGCCAGCGGGCGGATCAGGATGTGCCGCCCGTCCTCGGACAGCAGCTTGGGCGGCATCGCCTTCAGCCGGCCGCCGAAGAACATGTTCAGGAACATGGTCTCGACGATGTCGTCGCGATGGTGGCCGAGCGCCACCTTGGTGATGCCGTTCTCGGCGGCATAGCGATACAGGGCACCGCGACGCAGCCGCGAGCAGAGCCCGCACATCGTCTTGCCCTCGGGCACCACGCGCTTGACCACGCGGTAGGTGTCCTGCTCGATCACGTGGAACGGCACGCCGAGCGCCGCGAGGTACTCCGGCAGGACATGCTGCGGAAACCCCGGCTGCTTCTGGTCGAGGTTGACGGCCACCAGCTCGAATCGCACCGGCGCGCTCCGCTGCAGCGACAGCAGGATGTCGAGCAGCGCGTAGGAATCCTTGCCGCCCGAGACGCAGACCATCACGCGGTCGCCGTCCTCGATCATGCGGAAATCGCCGATCGCCCGGCCGACCTGGCCGCGCAGGCGGGCCTGCAGGCGCCTGAAAGTATTCGATGGGTGCTCCGCGGAGGCGGCCGGGACCGGCTCAGCGGCGGTGGCCGGGGCCGCGGGCACGGCGGTTGCGCCGGTCACAGGCGGGCCTTGGGCACGGGACCCCCTCGGGCCGGACCCCAAATGCTTGTGCCGGTTCACGGTTTCACCCTTGGCGGGTCCGTATTCTGTCAACTGCACTGCCGGACCGACCACGGGAAGTACTCGCGCGAGCGCTACTGCGATGCAGACCATTCATCTCACCTCCGGCCCAGGCGGCATGGTATCGCACGCCACTGCCGTGCTGCGCGACGGAACCGCAACCGCATGAAACCGAAGGCGAAAACGGCCTCGGCTCCACGGGAGTCGCCGCCGCAACCGACGACCGCACGACGGCTGCGCCAGAAATGGCACGAGGCCTGGGATTCCATGTCGATGTCGGACCAGCTCCGTCTCGCCGTGGTCGCGGCGGTCACGCTGACGATCCTCCTGGCCCAGCTCGCCCTCGCGTCGTACGACATCGTCGCGAACTACCTCGGGTCGCGAGCCCACGTGGCCCGGGTCGCGGCTGCGATCATGCGGCAGGACGACACGCGCGGCAGCAGTGACATTCTCGCCGGCGTGCAGGCGCAGCCCAGCGTGATTGCGGCGACATTGCAGCAGCCTGCGGGCCAGGTGCTCTGGACCTTCGATCGGAACGCGCCCGACCTGGCCGCAGTGGTCTCCTTCGGCCGCGCACCACCCCTGACCGGGGCCCGGGCCGGCTGGTACGAACGAAACCGGCTCGACGCGAACCTGCACCAGGCATTGACGTATGTCGCGAGATCCGCGCCGCTCGCCGCCAACGTCCCCGCCGAGCTCAACCTGCTCATCGCCACTCCGTCCGGGTGGCACGTGGCCATGAGGCACCTGCAGCAGACGCCGTTCGTACTGGCATTCGGCTGGGCGCTGGCACTGCTCGCGGCGCGCCGTCTCAGCCGCCAGGTCGTCGAACCGCTCGAGCAGCTGGTGCAGGCGACGCACGGCCAGAGCCGGAAGTCGCAGGTTCCGCCACAGGCCGGTCGGCGCGGCAACGAGCTCACCCGGCTGGCGGACAACTTCCACGCGCTGACCGCCCAGCTGACGGACAACGAGCGCGAGATGCGCAACGTGCGCCTCGCGGCGCGCCAGCAGATCCTGGAGCGCACGCGCGACATCGAGATGCGGCTGCTCAAGGCCGAATCCGTGATGCGGTCGAAGGACCAGTTCCTGGCCAACATGAGCCACGAGATCCGCACGCCGATGAACGGCGTGCTCGGCATGGCCGAACTGCTGGCGGGCACGACGCTCGACAAGCGCCAGCGGCGCTTCGTCGACTCGATGCGCGAGGCGGCCGGCACGATGATGCAGATCATCAACGACATCCTCGACGACTCGAAGATCGAGGCGGGCAAGATGGACCTGGTGTGCGAGCCGTTCGAGGTCCGTGACCTGGTCGAGCAGGCCGCGCAGCTGTATGCCGGGCGCGCCGAGACCAAGAAGCTGGAACTGAGCTGCCAGGTGGAGCCGGGCGTGCCCAAGGTCGTGATCGGCGATGCGCTGCGCCTGCGGCAGGTGCTTGGCAACCTGCTGTCCAACGCGGTCAAGTACACGGAGCACGGCGAGATCCAGGTCCGTGTCGGGATCGACGACCTCGAGCATGGCAGCCAGTGCCGCCTCCACTTCCGCGTCTCCGACACGGGTCCGGGCATCGCTCCGGGCAATCACGCGACCGTGTTCGAGGCCTTCACCCAGCTCGAGAATGCCAGCCGCGTCGGCGGGACGGGCCTGGGCCTGTCGATCGCGACCGGCCTGGTGCGCCTGATGGGCGGCGAACGCATCGACCTGCACAGCCAGCTCGGCCATGGCAGCGCATTTTCGTTCGCCCTGCCGTTCGGGGTCGCCGAGTCCGCGCCCGTGGCGGACGGCACCGAATTCAGGGGAATGCGCGCGCTCATCGTCGACGACGTGGCGATCAGCTACATGGCGCTGCGCGAGGTGCTCGCCAGCTGGGGCGTCGAGGTCACCGTGGTCACCAGCGGGCGCGCTATCGATAACGTGGTCAGCAGTGCAGCGCGGCTCGGGGCTCCCTTTGACGTGGTGCTGCTCGATCATGCGCTGCCCGACGCGACGGCCGAAGACCTGCTGCGGGCCATCCGGCTGGACTCCACTGCGCCTGACACCTATGTCGCGCTGCTGAGCGCGTTCGACTTCGAGCCGCGCCAGGTCGGCGACCGGGCGGTACGGCCGGACGTCTGCATCGCGAAGCCCGTACGGCAGCAGCAGCTGCGCAACCTGCTGACGACGGTGCGCGCGGCACGCGACGGCACTGACGCGGACCCGGAGATTCCAGAGGCGTCCGCCTCGCCGGCTGGCCAGCGTCCCGCGAGCCTCGGGCTCAGCGTGCTGGTCGCCGACGACAACGTGATCAACCGGGAAGTGGCAACCGCGATGCTCGAGCAACTCCGCTGTCGCGTGGTCATCGCCGCGGACGGGCGCGTGGCGGTCGAGCAGGTGCGCACGGGCCAGTTCGACGTCGTGCTCATGGACTGCCAGATGCCGGTCATGGACGGCTATGCGGCCACCGCCGAGATCCGGCGCGAGGAAAGTGCCCGCGGCAGACAGCCGACGACGATCATCGCGCTGACCGCCAACGCGCTGACGCGGGACCGGGAGCGTTGCCTGGCCGCGGGCATGAATTCCTTCCTCGCCAAGCCGTTCACGCAGGCCCAGCTCGCGCAGATCCTGCGGCCGATTGCCGCCGCACGCGGCACGCTGCTGCCGGACAGCCCTGTCGCGCCGGTCGAGCCGGCCGCCGTGCCCGCAGGCGGGCCTGCCACGCCCAGCGTCGCAGCAGTACCCGTCGACGTGCCCGACCTGTCAGCGACGGCGACGCTCACGCTGCTCGACACGGGCCTGTTCGAGGAACTGCCCGCCGCCGGACTTCCGGTCCTCGACCAGGAGCAGGTGCAGGCGATCCGTGGACTGGGCCGGCCGCAGGTCTTCGAGCGCCTGTGCGACATGCTGTTCGCGTCGGCGCCGGAGGCACTGCGCAGGATCGGTTCGGCGCTCGAGGCCGGCGAGCTCGCAGCGGCCGGGGCCGCGGCCCATTCGTTGAAGTCTGCGGTCAGCAACCTGGGCGGACGCCGGCTCGCCGATCTGCTCGACCTGCTGGAGAGCTCGATCCAGGAGCAGGCGGACCTGCAGGCGGCGCGGCGCGCGGCCTCGGGCCTTGAACACGCGTACGCGCAGCTCGAGACGGCGCTGCGCGGCCAGGCGCAACGCGGCACCGGGACCTGACCAGCATGTACCAGACTGATTGCCCGATCGGCACGGAGAGATAGCAGGCATGGATCCGACCCGCATCACCACCATCCTGATCGCGGACGACGACCCCGCACACCTGCTGCTGGCCGAGGCTGCCCTCGGCGGGGCGGGTTTCGTGGTGCACAGCGCCAACGACGGTGAGGAGGCGGTCAGGCAGTTCGAACTCACGCAGCCCGACTGCGTGGTGCTGGACGTCAACATGCCGAAGATGACGGGCATCGAAGTCTGCCACAAGATCCGCGAGCGGGCCGACGGCCGGCGACTGCCGATCCTGATGCTCACCGGGCGCAATGACATCGTGTCGATCAGCGACGCTTTTGCCGCGGGAGCAAGCGACTTCGCGCAGAAGGGAATGAATCCCCGCCTGCTGGTCGAGCGCGTTCGATTCCTGCTGCGCGACCGCGCCATGCAGGATGACCTCTGGTCGAGTCGCTCCAAGCTGCTGCTGGCCCAGCGCATCGCGCGGGTCGGACACTGGGAACTGACCCTGGATGGCAAGACCCTGGACATGTCGCCCATGGTCGGCGAGATCCTCGAGCGCGAGTCCGAGCCCATGAAGCGGTACGAGTCGTTCGTGACGATGCTCGACCCTGGCGAGCAGGTCCTGGTGCGACAGGCTTTCATCGCCTGCGCCACCGACAACAGCCGCTTCAGCTTCGAACACCGCGTGCTGACTCCGACCGGCAAGGAACTCTACATACACCAGGAAGCGGAACTCGTGCAGGCCGATGGCTCGGCCAGCTCGCGCACGGTCCTGGTCACGCTGCAGGACCTCACCCGCCTGCGCCGGGCCGAGGACGCCGTGCGCACCCTCGCCTATTTCGACAGCGCCACGGGATTGCCGAATCGCGTCTATTTCCTCGAGCAGCTCGCGATCGCGCTCAGGGATCGCGAGCCCGGGATCGCCATGTGCGTGACGACCTGCCGTGTGCATGGCCTCGAACGCATCGCACAGGCACATGGCACGGAAGTCGCGAACAGACTCCTGTCCGAGCTGGCCCGGCAGATCGGACAGGGCCTGGCCGAGGCCGAAGCCGGTGGCGTTCCGTTCAGGCACGCCAACGCCGCCAGGGTGTGCCGCACGTCCGAAGCCGGTCTCACCCTGCTGGTCCGCAGCCGCGAGCCGGCCGAGACCCTGCCGGAACTCATCGGCGCAGTGCTCGCGCGCGTCAGCGGCCAGCCGACGGACCTCGGCACCGGGTACCTGCCGGCCGTCAGCGCCGGACTGGCGCTGGTCGACGGTAACTCGACGGACGCCGAGCAGTGGTTGACCCACGCGCAGGCGGCCTCCGAGCACGCCCTCGAACCGCGGTCCTGCGAATTCTTCTCGCCCGTGCCGCTGGCCCGGTCGCGCAGGCGCCTGGCGATCGAGTCGGCGTTGCGGCGTGCGGTCGAAGCCGGCGAGCTTCACCTCATGTACCAGCCGCGCGTCGCAAGTGCCACGCTCGACATCACGGGCATCGAGTGCCTGCTGCGCTGGGAACATCCGCAACTCGGCTCCGTCGGCCCCGAGGAATTCGTGCCGATCGCCGAGGAAACGGGCCTCATCGAACAGATCGGGGACTGGGTCCTGGACGAGGCCTGTCGGCAGCTTGCAGCGTGGCGCGCCCGCTTCGAGGACGAATTCTTCGTCTCGGTCAACGTCGCCGCCCGGCAGCTGCGCCAGCCGAATTTCGCCGCCCGGGTCAGGGCCGCGCTCGACAAGCACCGGCTGCCGGCACATGCGCTCGAGATCGAGATCACCGAGACCAGCATCGTGCACGCGCCGCCCGAGGTCCGTCGCATGCTCGAGGCACTGCGGCGCGACGGCGTGCGGGTCGCCATGGACGACTTCGGTACCGGCTATTCCTCGCTGGGCCAGATTCGCCGTCTGCCGCTCGACTGCGTGAAGCTGGACCGGTCGCTGATGGCCGACCTGTATACCGATGTGGGCGCCCAGGGTGTCACCGCGGCGGTGCTGGCCATGGCCAAGGCCCTGCGGATCCGGTCGGTGGCCGAGGGCATCGAGGACGCGGAGTCGCTCGAAATGGTGTCCTGGCTGGGCTGCGACGAGATCCAGGGGTACTACATCTCGCCGCCGCTCAAGCCGCGCGACTTCGCCGAGTGGCTGGATTCGGGCGGTGCGGTCGTGCTTGCACGGCGCCGGGCGGCCGCCATTGCGGTCGAGCTGGAAGCATCGAAGATCGCCCCTGGCCTCGACCTGGACGCCGGCTAACCCGCGGCTTCGGCCGCAGTCTCGAGGTACTTCGACTCCGCGTAGCGCAGCCACGGCGCCGCCGACAGCGTCCTGCCCGTCGCGTCCTTGATCAGCTCCTGCGCGCCCACGCTCGCGCCGCGGCCGTGCACGTTCTGCCGCAGCCACTCGAACAGGCCGCCGAAGCGGCCGGCCGCGATCTCGGCATCGAAGTGCTCGCTCTCGGCACGCAGGCTCTCGTACAGCTGCGCCGCGATGAACGAGCCCAGCGCATACGACGGGAAATAGCCGAACTGGCCGAGCGCCCAGTGCGGATCCTGCAGGCAGCCGTCGGTGTCGTTTGCAGGCCGCAGCCCCAGGCGCCGGTCGAAACCCGCGCGCCAGGCCTCCGGCAGGTCGCGCACCGGCATCGAGCCGTCGAAGATCTGCTTCTCGAGGTCGTAGCGCAGCATGATGTGCACGGGATAGGTGAGTTCGTCGGCATCGGCGCGGATCGCGCTGCGCCGCACGCGGGTCAGCGTGCGATACAGGTTCTCGACTTCCCACTCCGGGCCGGTGCAGCCGAAATGCTTCTCCAGCAGCGGGCGCAGCCAGGTCAGGAACGGGCGGCTGCGGCCGATGATCATCTCGAGCAGCAGCGACTGGCTTTCCTCCAGCGCCATGCCGCGGTCGCGCCCGACGGGCTGGTCGCGCCATTCGGCCGGCAGGCCCAGGTCGTACATCGCCTGCCCGGTCTCGTGCAGCACCCCCATCAGGCCGGAGAACGGCTCGTTGACGCAGTAGCGCGTCGCGATGCGGACATCGCCCCACACACCCTCGGTGAAGGCCCGGCTGCTTTCGTCCAGCCGGCCGCGGTCGAACGGGAAGCCGATGATCCGCATCACCTCGAGCGCCAGCGTGCGCTGCTTGGAGACGCCGACCTTGCCGTTGATCGGCAGCGGCGGCCGCTCCGCCTGCAGCTCGATCGCGTCGCGGATCATGTTCGGCAGGCGCCGGATCACCACCTTGAACAGCTGGTCGATGTCGGCGCTGAGGAAGCCCGGGCTGAAGCCGTCGATCAGCGAATCGTACGGCGCGAGCCCGAGCGCCTGCGACAGGACCTGGGCCTTGTCACGGGTCAGCGCCACGACCTCCTCGAGGTGCGGCGCGAACAGCGCAAAGTTGTTTTCCTGGCGGGCCTCGAGCCAGTGCACCTCGGCCAGCGAGGTCGCGCGCGCGAGGCGCGTGATCAGGGACAGCGGCGTGGCGATCGCGTGGTCACGCTCGCGCCGCATTTCGCGCAGGTTGGCCAGCTGCCAGTCCTCGAGCTGCGCCTCGTTCGCCTGGGCGCGCTCGATCAGCCGCGAGACACGGGGCGAGGTGAGCAGCGCATGGCATTCTGAATCGAGCACTGCCAGCTGCTCGCCGCGGACATCGGCGCTGCCGCGCGGCATCATCACCGCGGAGTCCCAGCGCAGCAGGCTCGCCGCGCCCTGGAATGCATGCAGGCGGCGGAATTCCTGTTCGAGTTGCTGGTATGGACTGAGTGCCATGACGGATCGTGGAGGCCGACCCGATTGTAGCAAGGCCCACCGGCCCACAGCGGGCCTTGGGCGTCATTCAAAAAGATCTTATCTTTCAGCGGGTTGCGGACTCTCCGGGCGCTTGTCGAAGGACAGTGAGGCCCGCAGGCGCTCGAGCCGGTGCGCCACGTCCTGCGGCGAGCCGGTGTTCCGCGCCACCAGCGCGTACACGGCGGGCACCACGACGAGGGTCATCAGCACCGAGATCACGACGCCGTAGAACACGACCACGCCGATCGACTGCAGCGAGCCGGCACCGGCGCCCGAGGCCAGCATCAGCGGCAGCGCGCCGAAGGCCGTGCAGAAGCTGGTCATCAGCACCGGCCGCAGGCGGATGGCGGCGGCCTCGATCACGGCCTCGCGGTACTCGACGCCGCGGTCGCGCAGCTGGTTGGCGAACTCGACGATCAGGATGCCGTTCTTGGCGGCGAGGCCGACCAGCATGATCGCCGCGATCTGGCTGTAGACGTTGATCGACATGCCGTACATCCACAGGCCCAGCAGCGCGCCGATGATCGCGAGCGGCACCGTGGTGATGATGACCAGCGGGTGCACGAAGCTCTCGAACAGCGCCGCCAGCACCAGGAACACCACCACCAGGGCGAGCACGAACATCAGGTAGAGCTGCATGCCCGACTGCCTGAGCTCGCGTGACTGGCCGTCGAAGGCCAGCTTGACCGATCGCGGCATCTCGTTGTCGACCACGCCCTCGACGAAGCTGAGCGCATCGCCGAGCGCGTAGCCCGGCGTCAGCGCGGCACTGACCGTGATCGCGCGCAGCCGGTCGAAGCGGTTGAGGCGGGTCGGCCCGGCCAGCTCGGCCATGTTCACGAGGTTGGACAGCGGCACCAGCTCGCCGGTGCGATCGGAGCGCACGTACAGGTTGTCGAGGTCCGTGGGCGTGGCGCGGTCCTCGGCCCTGCCCTGCAGGATCACGTTGTACTCGCGGTCGCGGTCGATGAAGGTGGTGACGATGCGCGAGCCGAGCACGGTCTCGAGCGTGCGCGACACCGTCTGCAACGACACCCCGAGGTCCGCGGCGCGGTTGCGGTCGACCGAGACGCGCAACTGCGGCTTGCGCTCCTCGTAGTTGGACTGGACGTTGGTCAGGCCCGGGTTCTCGCCCATGCGCTGCATCAGCAGGTCGCGCCACTGCACCAGGTCGGCGTAGTCGGTCCCCTGCAGCACGACCTGCACCGGGGCGCCGCCGCCACCGAAGCCGCCCGGCACGGTCACGAAGCTGCGCACGCCCGGAATCTTGTTCAGCGGCATGCGCATCGACTGCGCCACCTGGTCGGCCGAGCGCTCGCGCTCGCCCCAGGGCGCCAGCAGCATGAAGCCGCGCGCCTCGTTCATGGCGCTCGCCGGCGCCGCCGAAGCCGCCCGGCACGCGGGCGCTGACGCGGACCACGTCGCCCGTGGCGATTTCCTGCAGCGCGATGCCCTCCAGCAGCCGCAGGTGGCGGTCCATGTACTCCAGCGACGAGCCTTCGGGCCCGTTCATGCCGACGAAGACGAAGCCGCGGTCCTCGACCGGCGCGAGTTCCGTCGGCAGCGTGCGCAGCAGCACGGCGGCGAGGCCGGTCGCGGCCAGCGTGACGCCGATCACCAGCCACGGCCGGCGCATCGCGCGCCGCAGCGCGCGGTCATAGGCGTCCGACATCCTGCGGAAGAAGTCGTCCACGGCCTCGTTCATGCGCGAGCGGTGCGCGCCGCCGGCGAACAGCTTCGAGGTCATCATCGGCGTGAGCGTCAGCGCGACCAGCGACGAGAATGCGACCGCAGCGGCGATGGTGAAGCCGAACTCGCGGAACAGCTTGCCGACGTTGCCCTGCAGGAACGACATCGGCAGGAACACGGCGACCAGCACCATCGTCGTGGCGACCACCGCGAACCCGATCTCGCGCGAGCCGTCGACCGAGGCGATCAGCGCCGGCTCGCCGCGCTCCATGCGCCGGTAGATGTTCTCGAGCACGACGATGGCGTCGTCGACGACCAGGCCGATGGCGAGCACCAGGCCCAGCAGCGTCAGCGTGTTGATCGAGAAGCCGAGTGCCGCCATGACGATGAAGGCCGCGATGATCGACACCGGGATCGTGACCGCCGGCACCAGCGTCGCGCGCAGGTTGCCGAGGAACAGGTAGATGACCGCGATGACCAGCGCCATGGCGATCAGCAGCGCCTTGACCACTTCCTTCATCGACGCATCGATGTAGGTCGAGCGGTCGAGGTTGATCTCGAGCCGCGTGCCCTCGGGCAGGTCCGCCAGCAGCCGCTCGCGCTCTGCCCTGACCGCCGCCGCGACTTCCAGCGTATTGGCCTTGGAAATCTGCTCGATGCCCATGCTGATGCCGGGCACGCCGTTGGTGCGCGAGATCGTGCGCTCGTTCTCCGCCGCCCGGCGGACATCGGCCACCTCGCCGAGCCGGACCAGGTAACCGCCGGCGCCGCGGCCGATCACCAGCTCGCGAAAGTCCTGTTCGTTGTTGAGGCCGGTCTCGGTGCGCAGCGTCAGTTCGCGCTGCGACGATTCGAGCCGCCCGGCGGGCAGCTGCACGTTCTCGCGCCGCAGCGAGGCCTCGATGTCGGCGACCGTCAGCTGCCGCGCCGCCAGCGCCTCGCGATCGATCCAGACCCGCATCGCATAGCGGCGTGCGCCGCTCAAGCGCACGCGGGCGACGCCGGGCAGCACGCTGAAGCGGTCGACCAGCTCGCGCTCGGCGTAGTCGGTCAGCTCGAGCACGTTCATGGTGTCGCTGGACAGCGACAGCCAGATGATCGGGTCGGCGCCGAAGTCGACCTTGCCGACTTCGGGCGGGTCCGCCTCCGGCGGCAGGTTGCCGACGACGCGCGCCACGCGGTCGCGCACGTCATTGGCGGCCTCGTCCACCGAGCGCCCGGGGTCGAACTCGAGGTTGATGCTGGAGCGTCCGTCGGTGCTCTGCGAAGTGATCTTGGTGATGCCTTCGAGCCCGGCGACCCGCTCCTCGATCACCTGCGTGATCTTGGTCTCGACGACGTCGGCCGACGCGCCCAGGTAGTTCGTGTCGATCGAGACGATCGGCGCCTCGACGTCCGGCAGTTCGCGCACCGGCAGGCGCAAGGCGGCCAGCACGCCCAGGATCACCAGCATCAGGCTGATGACCGCCGCGAAGACGGGACGCTTGACCGAGACCTCGGAAATCTTCATTGCGTGGCCGCCGCTCCCGCCGCGGGTGCCGCTGCCGGCGCAGCCGCGCCCGGCTCGACCACCGTGACGCCGGCGCCGTCACGCAGCTTCTGCGTGCCCTCGGTGACGATCAGCTCGCCCGCCTGCAGGCCCTGCGTGACCTGCACGGTGCCGACACGCCGCTGGCCCGTGATGATCTTGCGCTTCTCGACGGTGCCGTCGCTGACGACATAGACGAAGACATCGCCCTGCTCGGGCACCAGTGATTCCTCGGGCACGACCAGCACGTCGGCTTCGCCGCGCGACAGGTGCACGTTCATGAACATCCCCGGCTTCAGCAGGCCGGCGGGGTTGGGCACGAGCGCGCGGACGATCACCGAGCGCGTGTTGGGGTCGACGCGGGAATCCACGCTGTCGACACGGCCGGTGAAGGTCTGTCCCGGAAACGCGACGCTGGTCGCCTCGAGCGTGAGGCCCGGCTTCATCGCCGCGACCACGGATTCGGGCACGGTGAAGTCCAGCTTGATGCTGCTGGTGTCGTCCAGCGTCGTGATGACGGCGCCCGGCGCGATGAGGCTGCCGACGCTGACCCGCCGCAGGCCGACGCGTCCGCCGAAGGGCGCGCGGATCACGGTGTCGTTGAGACGCGAACGTGCCGCCGCCACGCGCGCCTGGTTGGCGGCATGCGTGGCCTCGATCTGCTCGATCTGCTGGTCGGACAGCACCTTGGTCGCGTACAGCTCGCGGCTGCGCTGCAGCTGGCTGGCGCTTTCCTTGAGCGCGGCATCGGCAACGGCAAGGTCCGCGCGGGCCTGTTCACCGTCGAGTTCCACCAGCAACTCGCCGCGGCTGACCTGCTGGCCCTCGCTGAAGCGGACGGCGGTGACCTTGTTCGATACCTTGGCCGTGATGTCGACGGACTCGTTGGCCTTGGCAGTGCCGAGGGCCTCGATCTCGAGCGACAGGCGTTCGAGCCGCGCCGGCGTGGCGATCACCGGGATCGCCGGGCCGCCACTGCCTGCAGCGGCGCCGGGCTTGCCGCCCGGCTTGCCGGGGCCGCCACCGGCCATCGCCGCGGCCGGCGGGCCACCACCGCCCATTGCGGCTGGAGCGCGCTTGGCGCGCTCGCCGGCCAGGTGCCAGGCAAAGCCGACGACGAACGCGCCGATGACGGCGCCAAGCAGGACCTTGCGCAGGGATTCAGGCATCGGTTTCTTCAGGGCGCGGCTGCGCAGTCAGGGATCCGGAATTATCCCTGATTCGCCGGCGGGTCGTCAGTGGATTGCCCGGTGACCGGCCCCGACGCCCCGATCACCGCGGGCGACTCACTCCGGTTCGGCGTCCGAGCCGTCCGGGATGCCCTCGAACAACGCCGTCGAAAGGTAGCGCTCGGCCGTGTCGGCCAGCACCGTCAGGATGACCGAACCGGCCGGGGCCTTCTCCGCCACCTTGAGCGCCGCGGCGAAATTGCCGCCCGACGAGATGCCGCAGAAGATCCCTTCCTTCGCGGCCAGTGCCCGCGAGGCAGCGATCGACTCGTCGTCGGTCACCGTAATGATCTCGTGCGGCACCGAGCGGTTCAGCACCTTCGGCACGAAGTCCGGCGTCCAGCCCTGGATCTTGTGCGGCTTGAACTCGGCTCCGGACAGCAGTGCCGCCCCCGCGGGTTCGGTGGCGACGATCCTCACGTCCGGCCGCGCCAGCCGGATCATCTCGCCCGCGCCGGTGAGCGTGCCACCGGTGCCCCAGCCGGAGACGAAGAAATCGAGCCGCTTGCCGGCGAAGTCACTGAGGATTTCGGGCCCGGTGGTCGAGCGGTGATAGGCGGGGTTGGCCGGATTCTCGAACTGGCGCGCGAGGAACCAGCCGTGCTTCTTCGACAGTTCTTCGGCCTTGCGCACCATGCCGCTGCCGCGCTCGGCGGCGGGCGTCAGGATGACCCTGGCGCCGAGCATGCGCATGATCTTGCGCCGCTCGACCGAGAACGTCTCCACCATCACTGCGACGAAGGGATAGCCCTTGGCGGCGCAGACCATCGCCAGCGCAATGCCGGTATTGCCCGAGGTCGCCTCGACGACCGTCTGGCCCGGTTGCAGCGCGCCGCTTTTTTCCGCGTCCTCGATGATCGCGATCGCGAGGCGGTCCTTGACCGAGCTGAGCGGATTGAAGAACTCGCACTTGACGTAGATCGAGACGTGCGGCGGCGCGAGGCGGTTGACGCGGACGATCGGCGTGCGACCGATCGTGTGCAGGATGCTGTCGTAAATCATGCTGGAACCTCCGCCCCGGGGCGTGTGTCGTTGACCGCGACTATACCCAAGCCACGGCGGCCGGCTCATGCCGGGCAGGAATCACGGCAGAACCGCCGTTCGACCCGGCCGTGCCGCGCCCGGGTCCGCCGGGTTCAGAAGTACGCGCGCATGATCGCTTCCGCGACGCAGGCGGGCTTGGCCTCGCCCGCAATCTCGACCGTGTACTGCTCGGTCAGTTGCAGGCCGCCGGCAACCTCCTCCACCTTGAGCAGCACGCAGCGGGCGCGCACCTTGCTGCCCACCTTGACCGCATTGGGGAAGCGCAGCTTGTCGAGCCCGTAGTTGATCACCCGCGTGACCCCGGGAAACAGCGGGGTGGCGGAATCCACGAGGCCCCGCAGCAGCGGGTACAGCGACAGGGTCAGGTAGCCGTGGGCGATCGTCGCCTGCCAGGGCGACTCCCGCGCCGCACGCTCGGGATCGACGTGGATCCACTGGTGGTCGCCGGTGGCCTGCGCAAACTCGTTGACGCGCTGCTGGGTGACCTCGAGCCAGTCGCTGCAATGGATTTCCTGCCCGACCCGGGCCTGCAGGCTCGCCAGGACTTCTCGTGCCGCCGTCTGCGAGTTCATTGCGCGTCCCCTTCGTTGCTGGAACGGGCAGTGTAGCGCGCACGGCCAGCCTCCCGGGAGCGATCCGGAGGAGCTGTATGCAGTGCAAAATATCTGCCAATCAGTTCGTTAAAACAGCCTAATAATTGATATTGCACTGCAAAATGCTTTGGGCTAGGATCGCGCCTGACGAGCTGCCCTTCCCAACCCTGGAGCACTACGATGGCCGCCACCAAGACGACGACGGACTACACCGATTACGCCAAGCGCGCATTTGCCCCCGCGACCAGGATGAACGAGGTCATGGTCGGCAACATCGAGCGTGTCGCCCGCTTCCAGTACGAAGTGTCCGGCGACCTGCTGCAGCTGGCCCTCGACCAGCTGAACGCCACGGTCAAGGCCAAGGACCTGCCGACCCTGATCGCCCGGCAGCGCGAAATCGCCACCAAGTTTGCCGAGAAGGCGACCGTGCGCCAGCAGTCCCTGGCCGAGATGGCCAGCGAGTCGCAGGCCGGCCTGGCCAAGTGGATCGAGGACGCGACCGCCCTGGCGACCGGCAAGGCCGCCTGATCCGGTTGACCTGATGTCCCGCGCGGGCGGCGCCCCTGCTGGGGCTGCCGCCTGCACCTGATTTCTGCAGTGCGTTTAGTGCAGCGCACAATAGCTCAGGTACACTTCCGGGCATGAGCCAGGAACGCCTGATAAAGAAGTACGCGAACCGCCGTCTGTACGACGCCTCGCAGAGCCGCCACATCACGCTGGACGACATCCGCCAGCTGATCGTCAAGGGCGAGAAGATCCGCATCGTCGAGGACAAGACCGGGCACGACATCACCCGGCACATCCTGCTGCAGGTGATTGCCGAGCAGGAGCAGTTCGGCCGGCCGATCCTGAGCACCAAGGTGCTCGAGTCGATCATCCGCTTCTACGGCAATTCGATGCAGGGATTCCTCGCCAGCTTCCTCGAGAAGAGCGTCGAGACCTTCCTGCACCAGCAGGAAAACCTGCAGACGCAGATCTCGAAGATCGTGGCCAACACGCCGCTTGCCACCATGGCCGACCTGACGCGGCAGAACATCGAGGCGCTGGCCAAGATGCAGGAATCGATGCTCAGCGCGATCCTGCCGAAGCGTGGCGAGAAGTCGAAGGACGACGACGAGAAGCGCCCCTGAGCGACTGCGCCAGCTCCCAGGCGAGCATGGCGCGCTTCCTTTCCAGGCCCCAGCGATAGCCGCCGAGTGCTCCATTCGCGCGCAGCACGTGGTGGCACGGAATCAGCCAGGCAACCGGATTCGCGCCAACGGCCGCGCCGACCGCACGGCTGGCCGAGGCCTTGCCGATCGACCCGGCCAGGACGCCATAGCTGACCGTGCCGTGGCGGCCCGCCGCAAGCAGCGCGCGCCAGACCTGCAACTGGAAATTGCTGCCGTGGACCCAGAGCGTGAGCCTGCGCCCGCCGGCCGGTGCCGCCTTCCAGATCATGTCCGCCACCCGCCGCGCTGCGGCATCGTCCCGCCGCCACGCCGCCTCGCGCCAGGTCGCACGGAAATCCTCGAAGCCCTCGAAACGGCCGCGCTCGTCAGCGAAGGCAAGGAATGCGATGCCCCGGTCCGTCTGCACGACCAGCGCCTCGCCGAACGGGGTCGCGGCCACGCCGTGCAGAAACGTCAGCCCTGAGCCGCGTGCCTTGTACTCGCCCGGTGTCACCGCCTCGAGCACGACGAACAGGTCGTGCAGGCGGCCCGGCCCCGAGAGCCCGGCGTCGACCGCTGCCTGCAGCACGGATCGCTGGTCGTCCAGCGCATGCTTTGCCGCGGTCAGCGACAACTGCTGCAGCAGCTGCTTGGCCGAGATGCCGGTCCAGCGGCGAAACTCGCGGGCGAAGTGGTACTCGCTCCAGTGGGCGGCCGCGGCGATCTCGGCCAGGGACGGCTGCTCGCCCGCCCGGTCCGCGAGGTACTCGATGGCACGCGCGATGCGGCGGAACTCCGGCGCCCGGGGCGCAGGCGACTTAACCTTTGCACTCATGCCGTAAAGAATACCGACGCCGCGCGCCGACACCACCCGGATCGTGCTGAGCGCGCCGTCACGTGTGGCAAACTAGCGCGTCCATGGGCGTCCAGCGCATCTGCTTCCTGACTGCCGAGATCTCGCCTTTCGCCAAGACAGGCGGGCTGGGCGACGTCGCCTCGGCGCTCGCGCGTCACCTGCACCGTCGCGGACACGACATCCGCGTGTTCGTGCCGCTGCACGCCCTGTCCGACCTGCAGGGCTGCGAACAACGGCCGGTCCCGGCCCTGCAGGGTCTTTCGGTGACGGTGGGCACCAGCCAGTTCCGCTACGACGTGCGCGAGGCACGGCTGCCCGGCTCCGACGCCTGGGTGCAGCTGGTGGATTGTCCCGCCGTGTTCGATCGCCCGTTCATCTACTCGGATGCGCACGACGAGCATGTGCGCTACCTGATGCTGACGCGTGCCGCGCTCGAATGCTGCCAGCGGCTGGGGTTCGCGCCTGACATCGTGCACTGCAACGACTGGCACACGGCGTTCGCGCCGCTGCTGCTGCGCACCGCCTACGCCTGGGACACGCAGGTGTTCGGGCGGGCAAGCAGCGTCTTCACGATCCACAACATCGGTTACCAGGGCGTGTTCTCGGCCAGCGCGGCGGCCGACGTCGGGCCCGGCGTCAGCATCGAGGCCCTGCACCAGGCCGACCTCGGGCACGGCCGCATCAACCCGATGCGTCACGGGATCCTTTACGCCGACGCGGTGACCACTGTCAGCCCGACCTACGCGCATGAAATCCGCACGCCGGAAGGCGGCTATGGACTGGACGGCGACCTGCGCGCACGCCGGGATTCGGTCAGCGGCATCCTCAATGGTGCGGACTACGAGGACTGGGATCCCGCCACGGACCGCTACCTGCCGTTCCGTTACGACTCAGGCAGCATGGACGGCAAGCGCCGCAACAAGGAAGCGCTGCTCGACCTGCTGCGGATGCCTGCGCCCGCCGGCGTGCCGCTGGTCGGGATGGTCACCCGGCTCACGCGGCAGAAGGGCATCGACCTGCTGTTCGAGGTGCTGCCGTCCCTGCTGCAGGAACGCGACTTCCGTTTCGTCGTGCTCGGCAGCGGGGAGGAGCGCTACGAGCGCTTCCTGCACGAGCTGCAACAGCGGTTTCCGGGCCGCGTCGTGTTCTACAGCGGCTACAGCGAGGAACTCGCGCATTTCATCGAGGCCGCGGCCGACATCTTCCTGATGCCCTCGCTGTACGAGCCCTGCGGGCTCAACCAGATGTACAGCCTGAAATACGGCACCGTCCCGGTGGTGCGCCGCACCGGTGGCCTCGCCGACAGCGTGCAGCATTTTGATCCTGCCACCGGCGAGGGCACGGGCATCGTGTTCAACGACTTCGACGCCGGCGGCCTGCGCTGGGCGCTGTCGACGGCGCTCGAGTGGTATGGCTGGCCGACCGTGTGGCGCCGGCTGGTGGCCAACGGCATGCGGCAGGATTTTTCCTGGGATGCCCGCGTCGCCGAAGTACGAGGGACCCTGTACGGCGCGGCTGGACGACGGCCGTAGGCAGCATGGCCTGATCAGGCGGCGAATTCAGGTCTCGCCTTTCTTCGGGCCGAGTGCGCGCGAGACGTCCACGGTGCCCGCGTGGCTGAACGGGATCTTGCGGATCATGCCCTTGTCCACCAGCACCTTGCCGGTGATCTCGTAGTTGAGATCCTCGAGCTTCGAGCCACCGACGCGGCTCAACAACCGGCCGAAGCTGCTGACGAAATTGGTCGTGACGACCATGTCGAATTCGGCCTCGCCCTTGGCCGGCAGCAGGAACTGGTCGGCGCTGACGCCGTCGGCAAAGCTGTCGCCCATCAGGATGATCTTGTAGTCGATCCCGGTGACCGGCAGCTCCAGGTCGTTCGGGTTCTTGACCAGCACCCGCACCTTGAACTTCTGCGCGAACATGTCGGTGGAGAGCATCTGGATGCCGACCAGGCTCAGTTCCGGGGCCTCGAGGTTCTTGCCGAGCGTCGAGCAGCCGGCGGCGCCCGTCGCCAGCGCGAGCAGCAGGGCCAGTTTCAGCAGTACGTTTCGCAGCAGCATTTGACGCGGGCTCCCGGCGGGTCGGTATGGGGAAAATTCAGGCCACGAGCGCCTGCACGGACGGCGCGGACCGCGGCTTCAGCCCGAGCGGGTCGCCGGCCGCAACATCGACGCGGTGACGAGCGTAACGCCGTTCTCGCTGACATAGAAGCGCTCGCGGTCACGCGCCGGATCGACGCCGATCGTGGTGCCGTCCGGCACCACGGTCCCCTCGTCGATGATGGCGTTGCGGATGTCGCAGTGCTCGCCGATGCTCACGCGCGGCAGGATCACCGAGCGGTCGACCTTGGAGTAATCGTGCACGCGCACCTGCGAGAACAGCAGCGAATTCGACACGCGCGAGCCGGAGATGATGCAACCGCCCGACACCATCGAGTCGATCGCGCAGCCGCGGCGGTCGTCGTCGTCGAACACGAACTTGGCGGGCGGCAACTGCTCCTGGTACGTCCAGATCGGCCACTGCTCGTCGTAGATGTTGAGTTCGGGCGAGACGCGCACCAGTTCCATGTTGGCGTCGTAGTATGCGTCGATGGTGCCGACGTCACGCCAGTAGTGCTGCGCCTTGCTGCGCACGTCCTCGAACGGATAGGCGAAGACGCGCAGCTTGTCGATCGCCTGCGGGATGATGTTCTTGCCGAAATCGTGCGCCGACGACGGGTCTTCGGCGTCCGCGCGCAACAGGCGCTCGAGCAGCCGTGGATTGAAGACGTAGATGCCCATCGAGGCCATCGCCACGTCGGGCCGTCCCGGCAGCGGCGGCGGATCGGTCGGCTTCTCGAGGAAGTTCAGTACGCGGTTCGACTCGTCGACGCCGAGCACGCCGAACTCGCGCGCGCGGTCGAGCGGCACTTCCACCACGCCGACCGTGATGTCGGCTTCCTTCTCGACGTGGAAGCCGATCATCGGGCCGTAGTCCATCTTGTAGATGTGGTCGCCCGCCAGCACCAGCACGTGCAGCGGCCGGTGCGCGCGGATCAGGTCCATGTTCTGCCACAGCGCATCGGCCGTGCCCTGGTACCACTCGGGTCCGAGGCGCTGCTGCGCCGGAATGATCTCGATGAACTCGCCGAATTCCCCGCGCAGGAAACCCCAGCCCTTGCCGATGTGCTGGATCAGCGAATGCGCCTTGTATTGCGTGAGGACCGAGATCTGCCGGATGCCAGAGTTCAGGCAGTTGGACAGCACGAAATCGACGATGCGGAACTTGCCGCCGAAAGGCGCTGCGGGCTTGCAGCGGTCCTCGGTGAGCTGCTTGAGCCGCTCGCCTCGACCGCCCGCCATGATGATCGCCTGCGTACCCCGGGTCAGCCGGCTGAGATATCGCCGCGGAGCAAACACTCGCTGTTGTTCGGTCGACATCCCGCACGACTCCATTCAGGCAAACAGCGCCTGATGGGGATAGTACAGAGTCGATGCAGCGCGAAGTACCATGCTGCGGTGCATCACTATAAATTGATCAGTATTACTATTGACTTCCTAATAGTGCCTAATTAACAATACAACCAAGCTAACAACGAGATGGATCGCATGCAAAGTCAGGACGACGATGCGGTTGCCACCGCCGAGGACGCGCCAGCCGAGGCGCAGGCCCGCAAGTTCCAGCGCGAGCTCAGCGCGGGCCTGACCTCGCTGGTGCTGCTGTCCGTGCTGGCCGAGGCCGATACCGACCTCTACGGCTACGAAATTGCCCGGCGCCTGAGCAGCGACGAGCTGCCGGTCGCCCCGTTCAAGCAGGGCGCGTTGTATCCGGTGCTGCGCAACATGAGCGGCGCAGGGCTGCTGTCGAGCCGGGTCGTTCCCTCGTATTCCGGGCCACCCCGCCGCTACTACCGCATCACGCCCCTGGGCCGCGAGGTGCTGCAGGCGTGGCGCGACACCTGGTTCGCCACACGTACTTTCGTCGACACCGTCGTCAAGCCTTCCGCCGCACAGGAGATGCCGTCATGACGGCCGCCACACCGGTTACCGTCGAGTCCTACCTCGACCTGCTCCGCGCCGAACTGCAGCAGGCCGATCCGGCCCTGGTGCAGGACGCGCTTTACGACGCCGAGGAACACCTGCGGGCGGAACTCGCGCAGCACCCGGAGCTGACTGAACAGGTGATGCTGGAACGCATCGTCGCCAGCTACGGCGCGCCGGGCGAGGTCGCCGACGCGTACCGCATGAACGAGACACGGGTGCAGGCGGCACTGCGCACGCCGCCGCCGAAGCCCAAGCACTCGACGCTCGGCCGGTTCTTTGGCGTCTACGCCGATTCGCGCGCCTACCTGAGCCTGGCCTACATGCTGCTCGCGCTGGCCACGGGCGTGTTCTATTTCACCTTCGCCGTGACCGGCGTGTCGCTGTCGATCGGCACGGCCATCCTGATCATCGGCCTGCCCATTTTCCTGTTGTTCGTGGGCATCACGCGGGTGCTGGCGCTGGCGGAAGGCCGCATCGTCGAGGCCCTGCTCGGCACGCGCATGCCGCGGCGGCCAGTGCATCCCGGGCCTGCCGCCGGCTGGGTGCAGCGTGTGCTGGACATGCTGCGCGACCCGCGCACCTGGGGCACGCTGCTGTACCTGTTCCTGATGCTGCCGCTCGGCATCTTCTACTTCACGTTCGTCGTGACCGGCATCGCCACCTCGCTCGCCCTGATCATCGCGCCGATCGTCCTGTTGCTGCATCACGCCAGCTTCATCGCGCTCGACGACGTGGTCATGCAGTCGCCGCATCCGGCGCTGTTGCCCTTCATGTCGATCTTGGGGATAGTGCTGCTCACCGTCACGCTGCATCTCGCGAGGGGCATCGGCTATCTTCATGGTCAGTTGGCCAAGTCACTGCTGGTCCGGGACGCGCGGCCGGCCGGCGAAGAATCCGCCCCCGAACAGCAGCGACCCGTGCTTGCCTGAGCGACGCAGGATCGAGCCGGCCCCGGTCGGGCAGGTGTGTCGACGCGGAGCGCGGACGGGATTTGCGGCAGCGACACTGCTGGCGATCCTCGGCGCCGGCTGCGGCCACGCCGACCCGCAGGTCGAGCCCTCGGCCCGGCCCCAAGTCGAATCAAAGCCCGACGCTGCGGCAGGCTCCGGCTTCGAGGCGGCCTCGGCGCTCTGCCGCGCCGCTGACAAGGGTTCGATCCGCGCGCGATTGCAGGGCGTGATCGACACCGAGATCGATTGGGCGGCGCCAGGCGTGCGCCAGTGTCTCGGCGGTCCCCGGCCGGGGGGCGACGGCGTGCGCCTGGTCTACAAGGGCAATGCGGGCGACGAACCGCTGCTGCTGATCGTCGGCATCGCACTGGCCCGGTCTGCACCGTCCGGCCGCAACGTGCCGGCCAGCGTGACGATCGTCCGCGAAGGCGCGGGCGAGTTCTACGCCACCCAGGGCGACGACAAGTGCGCGCTGGACGAGGTGCGGCAGGAACCTGTCGCCGGTGCCGCGGGTCTGTACTTCCTGACGGGCCGCGGCTACTGCACCCAGCCTGCGCGCGCCGTCCCCGCAGGGACCGGATCTGTGCTGGTCTCGCGGTTCGACGTCGAGGCCATCATCGCTTACCCGCAGGATCCCTGAGCCCTTGCCTGCCCTCGTCCGCATCGCACTGATCGCCCTCGCCTGTTCGTGGCTGGCGCTGCCGCTGCAGGCCGCGCCGGATGAAGCCGACGCCATTCCGTTGAGCGCCTACCCACGCGAACGCATCGCCATTGCGACCCGCTCGAGCTTCCGGCAGCCGGTCTTCGAGGCCTGGCGCGCCGACACCGCAAAAACCCGCGCGCAGGGCCTGATGTTCGTCGAGGACAGCGAGATGGGCCCCGACCAGGCCATGATCTTCGATCTACGAGCCGCCGCAGTACGTCTCGATGTGGATGAAGAACACCCGGCTGTCGCTCGACATGCTGTTCGCCGACGCCGATGGCTGCGTCGTGACGATCAAGGAGCGCGCCACGCCCCTGTCGCTGGCGGACATCCGCTCCGGCAAGCGGGTGGCGCTGGTGGTGGAACTGAAGGCCGGCACGGTCGCCAGGCACGGCATCAAGGTCGGCGACCGCGTGCTGCGGCCGGAGGCCGGTCGGGCTGCGGGAGACTCGCCTTGCGCGAATAGCGATCAGTAGTCTGGCGTTATCAGGACGACTGGACATGGCTTCACGAAGTTCGTCCTGATCCGCTCAGTCGCGCCGATCGCCGCCAACCCGCGGGGGACGGCCACCAGGCGATCTGTCGCAACATGCCGATTCGCATGGAATCGGGCACGCAGCCGACCCTGAAGCATCGGCCTGACAAGAAGTCCCGCAACTTCGCTTTTCCTGTCGCCGTGACGCAACGAATGGCGCCATCCAAATTGTTGCATTTTTGCATCAACCATGAGGAACAGCGACCAAGACCGCTGGGACGTGCATAAAGTCAGTCCAGACGTGCGGCGACTGCGACACAAGGTTTGCCTCGGACGTCGCTCGGGTTGCTTAATCACAACGGAGCCTTCCCAGCGCGTTCGCGTCAGGTGTACCATTCACGGCACATGCGTACGCGTCGCAAGAAGAGCGACGGTCCGCAGAGCTCTTAGGTAACTGTCCTGCCGGCACAGATGCGGCAGCAAATCGTTCTGAATACTTCTTTTGTGGAGGAAGTGATGACCAATCGTAATGTGACAGCCGCGGTGCGCTTCGCACTGATTGCGGCCAGCGCTGCAGGCGCCGGGATTCATGCCCCCGCGGCGTTCGCACAGCAGGAGCAAGAGCTCGAGCAGGTCGTTGTCACCGGATCGCGCATCCTGCGAACCGAGGTCGAGGCCGCGGTACCGACAGTCTCGTTCGGCCAGGACGCGTTCCAGAACATCGGCACCGAGAACATCGCCGAACTCGTGACGACGCTGCCGCAGTTTGCGCCGGGATTCGGCGCGTCGCGCACGCAGTCGACATTTTCGGGTGTTGAGTCCGCGGGCCTTAACCTGACCAACCTGCGGAACCTCGGCTCTGTGCGCACGCTCACGCTGCTCAACGGTCGCCGAATGCCCGGCGGCACATCGACGTCCACGGGGGTCGACTTCAACACGATCCCGTCGGCCAACATCGAGCGCATGGAAGTCATCACCGGCGGCGCCGCCGCGATCTACGGCGCTGACGCCGTCGCCGGCGTGGTCAACATCATCACCAAGAAGAACTTCGAGGGCATCGAAGTCGGCGTGTCGTACGGCGCGACCGACCAGGGTGACAACGAAGGCCCTGGTGCCTACGTGATGATGGGCGGCAAGTTTGGTGATGGCGGAAACGCGCTGGTCACCATTCAGTACGACGATCAGGGCCAGGTCAGCTGTGCCGACCGCTACCTCTGCGCAGAAGACTTCGCGTGGACGAGCCCGGCGACCCAGCGCCGCGGTCCGACAGCCCGCTCAGGCGTGAGCCCCGGCGGTCGGTTCTTCGCCGACACGGGCTACACCGTCCGCAACGGCAGCATCACGGACGACGAGGGCAACCTGATCCCGTTCGTCACCGCAATCGACGGCTACAACCGCAATGCTAATCGCGACCTCGCGATCCCGACCGAGCGCATCATGCTCGCCGCCGATCTCGAATACCCCGTTGCAGAGCGCATCTCTGCTTTTGCCGAGCTGAATTACGGCCAGTCGAAGATCGATTCGCGGTTTGAGGCGCACCCGTACCAATCAGATCAGGCCGGCAGCCTGTATGGCGGCGGCCCGGGTGTCGATGGACTCGCTGCAAACCTGCCGATCGACAATCCATTCGTGCCGGTGGAACTCCGGAACGCGGTCCTGGCAAACGATCCGGAAGCGACTGACATCGTGTGGTGGCAGCGCTTCAACATGATCCAAGATCGCGGTGCCAGCAGCGATCGTGACACCACGCGCGCGGTGGCCGGCCTGAAGGGAGATTTCGATTCGCTGTTTGGGCTTGGCAACGACTGGAACTGGGAAGTTTCGCACGTCTGGGGCCGCACCAAGGTCGACCTCGGGACCGAGGGTCTCGTCCGGACCGATCGCCTGTACTACGGTCTGCGTGTCGAGGCCGATCCGGACAATCCTGGCCAGTATCGCTGCATCGATCCGGGCGCACGGGCCACCGGTTGCATTCCGATCAACCCGTTCAATTACACGCCCGAGATGATCGCGGCGCTTGGCGCGAACTCGAACTCGACAGGCGAGAGCGAGCTGAACGACTCGGTCGCCTGGGTAGGCGGTACGCTGTTCGACCTCCCGGCGGGCGGCCTGCGGGCAGTCGTCGGCGCGGAGTACCGGTCGTTCTCGGGCAATCTCGACCACGACAACTACATCAACAACGCGACGACGACCGGCAACCAGATCAGCGACGTGGACGAGTCGACGACCCGCACCTCGGAGATCTTCACCGAGGCCCTCGTGCCGATCCTCAAGGATCTGCCTTTCGTTTATGGTTTGAATGCGGAGGCAGCGTTCCGCTGGTCGGATCCGTCGCGCGGCGACAACTATGAGACCTGGAAGTACGGCGGCGACTGGGCACCGATCAAGAGCCTGCGTTTCCGTGCGATGCAGTCGCGAGCGGTCCGGACGCCGGTCCCGGGAGAATTGTCGGGCATCGGCCAGACCTTCGGCGTCGTGAACGATCCGTGCACCGAGGCGCGTCGCAACAACAGCCCGACACGCGCGGCGAACTGCCTGGCTGACGGCGTGCCCGCGGGCTACGAGCCGCCACTCGTCGTCGAGCAGAGCGTAGCAGGCCTCTCGGGTGGCAATCCGAACCTGGCGCCTGAGGAATCCGACAGCCTTACCTACGGCCTGGTCTGGACGCCTGGCTTCCTGCCGAACTTTGCCCTGACCGTCGATCGATTCGAGATCGAGATCAGCGACCAGATCACGGCGGTCGGCCGCCAGGATGCCACCAACCTCTGCTACGACACCGAGTCGCGCCTGCTGTGCAACGTCGTGACCCGCGGCCAGAACGTGCTTGTTCCTGGCGCCAACTACGTGCTCACGGACGTCAACGAGCAACTCGAGAACATCGCCAGCCTGGAGGTCAGCGGTGTCGACGTCGACGCGAGCTACATGTTCGATACCGGCGATTGGGGCCGCTTCAACATCCAGTTGCTGATGACCTTCTACGACCAGGCGGACTACACGCCCATCGCCGGGCAGGAAACCATCGACTATCTCGGTATCGCCGGCGGTTCGACCTCGGACCAGGGCTTCATCGAGACGACGGGCAACGCCAATATCGGCTATCGGATCGGCCCGTTTGGCGCGAACTGGAACATGCGCTACGTGGGCAGCGCCGAGATGGCCCCGGGCAGCAAGGATGCGGGCTTCCCGGACGTCGACGATTTCCTGTACCACAACCTGCGCTTCAGCCTCGACCTCGGTGAGTTCATCGGCATGCCGGGCCAGGAGTCCGAGATCTACCTCGGCGTGACCAACCTCACCGACGAAGATCCGCCGTTCTTCTGCACCGGCTGCTCGGGCACGCAGGCGCTCGACACGATTCCCGGTTACTACGATGTCTTCGGACTTTCGTACTTTGTCGGGATGAAGGCCAGGTTCTAATAGAAGTTCCGTTGGTGTTCAGGGGCGGCTCGCAAGAGCCGCCCCTTTTTCATGCCTGCGATTCGCTGCCTGCTCAGGGCTGGACCTGGATTTCGCGGCGCCGGTAGTCGATGACCAGGCGCTCGACCGTTCCGAGCAGGTCCATCCCGATCAGCAAGGCGGGCTCTCTCTCGAGGTTCCAGATCCGGAACACATGCAGGTCGCCGAAGGTGATCTCGAGGTTTCGAACCTCTGTGTCACCGAGCCAGATCGACGGTGCGATCTGCGACGTACCCTCGCCGCGATCCGGCGTCGCGCCGATGACGGTCGTGACGACGTATTCCCCGGGACGCTGCGGCACACGCTCGAGTGCCCGGCGCAGCGCAAGGTTGCCAAGAGTCTTCTCGGCACCTGTGTCGATGATGGCCTTGATCCGCACCCGACCGACGCGGCCGCGGACCATGAGCAGGCCGTTGTTGCGCAGGGTGGCGGGGATCGCCAGCATTCCATTGTCCGGCGGCCGGCCGCTCGAGCGCGCGACCCGGACGATGTCGTTCACGAAGTCGATCTCGATACGCGAACTCATCAGGCCCTCGATGCCGAGGATGCCGTCAGCATTGGCGAGCACGGCTCCGGGCAGCACCGGGACACGCTGCCTTTTTGCTACCTCCAAGTCGCCAGCCGCAAGGCTGTCGATTTCCACGGCTGGCATGACGGCCGATCCGGTGACGCCGTGCACGCCGATTGAAGTCTCCGTGGAAGGTACCAGCTTCAGGCGCGCGGCGATCTCTGGTGAGAGGACTGAGCGATTGGCGCCTGTGTCGAGGATGAATCGGAATGGACCCTGGCCGTTGACTCGGACCGGTACGAGGATGCGTCCGGCGTGATCGATGCGAGTGGGTATGGCGTACTCCGCAGACCCTCGAATGATCTCCGGCTGCGCGGTGCTGGTTGGCCCAGCACGGGCGCCGCACAGTGCCACGAAAAACGCACCCGTGAACGCTGTGCACGCCCAGCCATACGCACGGCTATCTCTGCGACAAGCTCCAATCATGCGGGAGATTTTCACAGGCTCCCATGCCACGGTCGAGCTGGGTACGCTGGATCGTGTGCAGAACGCGATGAAACCTGGAAAAGCAGTGCATCTCGCGATTCCGGGGGCGGCCTGACGCCGAGCGATTGGCGCTACGAGGCGGAGTCCACTGCGTCGAACAACGCCTGCGCGGCCCGCGCGCACGTCGCGTCGAGCGTGGTCAGTCCACCGGCATCGTGCGTCGTGAACAGCACCTCGCAATAGTTGTAGCCCACCTTGAGGTCCGGGTGATGGTCCTGCTCATGGGCGACCGCAGCGAGCCGGTTGACGTAGGCCATGGTCGCGTGAAAGTCCGCGAAGCGAAAACGCCGCGAGATCGCCCGGCCATCGGCGGACAAGGTCCAGCCCGGCAGCGAAGCCTGCAAGCGCAAGTGCGGCCTGGGGATCGATCGGTGCAGGTCGGGACATTCGATACTCCGTTCGTTCGTATCAATCCTGCCGCAGCGGCAGTTCGTTGCCCTTGCGCACGGTGCGCAGCGCAAAGCTGGAGTGCACGCGCGCAACCCCCGGCAGCCGCGTCAGGTGCTGGCTGTGCAGGCGCTCGAAGTCCGCGGCATCCGAGACCACGACCCGCAGCAGGTAATCCTGCTGCCCGGTCATCAGGTAGCACTCCATCACTTCCGGCACGCGCTTGACCGCCTCCTCGAATGCGGCGAGGTCTGCCTGCTCCTGCCGGTTGAGGGTGATGCTGACGAAGACGTTGCCCGGCAGCCCGACCCGCGCCTGGTTCACCAGCGCGGCGTAGCGGTCGATGACCCCGGCCTCCTCGAGCGCACGCATGCGGCGCAGGCAGGCGGATTCACTGAGGTGCACCTGCTCGGCCAGTTCGCGGTTGCTGATGCGGCCATCGCGCTGCAGGGCGGCGAGGATCTGGTTGTCGACGCGGTCGAGCTTCATCAGGGAGGTGGCCATTGGAAATGCAGAATCTGCGGATGCCTAGCCCAAAAGCATGGATTAATTGCGTACAGCCCTGCAGGACGGCCTGACTTTGCACGAATCCACGGTCGCGCGCCAACTATTCTTGGCGTTCGCGCCGCCCGGCGGCCGCCACATCCAACATCGCGGGGAGAACAGTCATGCGCATCGGCGTGCCGAAGGAAATCAAGGTCCATGAATACCGGGTCGGCCTGGTGCCGGCGGCCGCGCGCGAACTGATCGAAGCCGGCCACGAAGTGCTGGTCGAAACCGGCGCCGCGGCGGGCATCGGCTTCAGCGACGCGGACTACCAGCGCGTCGGCGCGAAGATTGCGACGTCGGCGGCCGAGATCTTCGCCGCCAGTGAAATGATCGTGAAGGTGAAGGAGCCGCAACCGCAGGAATGCGCGATGCTGCGCAAGGGCCAGATCCTCTACACCTACCTGCACCTCGCGCCCGATCCGAAGCAGACCGAGGCGCTGGTGAAGTCCGGCGCCACCTGCATCGCCTACGAGACCGTCACGGCGCCGGACGGCTCGCTGCCCCTGCTGACGCCGATGAGCGAAGTCGCGGGCCGCATGTCGATCCAGGTGGGCGCGTACTGCCTGCAGAAGGCCAACGGCGGCCGCGGCATCCTGCTCGGTGGCGTGCCGGGCGTGGCGCCGGCCAAGGTCGTGATCCTGGGCGGCGGCGTGTCGGGCACGCACGCGGCGGAGATGGCGGTGGGCCTGCGCGCCGACGTCACCGTGGTCGACCGCTCGATGAAGCGCCTGCGTGAACTCTCGTCGATCTTCGGCGCGACGCTGCGCACCGAGTACTCGACGCAGGATCACATCGACACACTGGTGATGGAAGCCGACCTGGTCATCGGCGCGGTGCTGATCGCCGGCGCCGCGGCGCCGAAGCTCGTCACCCGCGACATGGTCCGGCGCATGAAGCCCGGTTCGGTGCTGGTCGACATCTCGATCGACCAGGGCGGCTGTTTCGAGACCAGCAAGGCCACCACGCACGCCGATCCCACCTACGTCGTCGATGACGTGATCCACTACTGCGTGGCGAACATGCCGGGCGCCGTGCCGCGCACGTCGACGTTCGCGCTCAACAACGCGACCCTGCCGTTTGCGCGCAAGCTGGCGGACCTCGGCTGGCAGCGGGCCTTGCGCGCGGACCCGCACCTGGCCAACGGCCTCAACGTGCACGACGGCCAGGTGACCAATGCGGCCGTCGCCCGCGACCTGGGCTACAAGCACGTGCCGGTGGCGGCGGTGCTGCAGTAGATTTATCCCCTCTCCCGCAAGCGGGAGAGGGTGGCCGAAGGCCGGGTGAGGGTCAGCTCCCGCGTGCGGGAGAGGGTGGCCGAAGGCCGGGTGAGGGAGCAGAGCCGCGGCGGACGCGCTACGCTTCGCGTCATGAAGCTCCCTGCCCTGCGCTTCGACGGCCAGACCGTGCTGGTGACCGGCGCCTCGAGCGGCATCGGCCGCGCGACGGCGCTGGCGTTCGCGGCGGCCGGCGCCAACGTCGTGCTGGTGGCGCGCCGCGCCACGGCCCTGTCCAAGGTGGCGACGCAGGCGCGAGCGGCGGGCGGCGCGGCCCTGGCGGTCGCTGCCGACGTCACCGACCCCGTCGCCGTTGCCGCCTGCTTCCGCAAGGCGGTCAAGCGCTTCGAGCGCATCGACGTCGTGGTCAACAACGCCGGCGTGCTGATCCCGGCGCGCGTCGCCGATATCGATCCGGCGGACCTGCAGCGGATGCTCGACGTGAACCTCTTCGGCGCGCTGCACGTGATGCAGGCCGCGGTGAAGCAGATGCAGTCGCAGCCGGGCGGCGGCCACATCGTCAACGTGGCATCGCTCGCCGGGCCGCCGCGGTTTCTCGCCGCTCGGCGGCTATTGCGCGTCCAAGTTCGCACTGGTCGGCATGACCGAAGCGCTGCGCACGGAACTGCTGGGCGGCAACGTCGGCGTCTCGCTGGTGCTGCCGGGCGTGATCGACACGCCGATGGCCGAGGCGGCGGCGAGTGACCCGGCCAGCGCCGGCTTCTGGCCGAAGTCGCTGAACATGCCGGTGGCCTGGGTGGTCTGGGCCGTGTTTGCAGCGGTGCGACTGAAGCTGGCCGAAGTGGCCGTGCCGCCCGGCGGCGCCCTGCTCGAGAAAATCGCCGCCCTGGCACCGGGCGCCACCGACGTGCTGGTGCGCGGCGTGCTGAACGTCGCCCGGCGCAAGCCCCGGGCCGGCACCCACTGAACCCCTCCCAGCGTACGGAAGTCATCCGACCATGCCCGAGACCTACGCCCACCTCAGCCTCGAGCGCGACGGCGGCATCGCCACGCTCTGGCTCGACCGCCCCGAAAAACTGAACGCGCTCAACCGTGCCCTGTGGCATTCGATCCCGGCGGCGCTGGCGTCGCTCGATGCCGACGCCGGAGGTGCGGGTGATCGTGCTGGCCGGCCGCGGCAAGGCGTTCTGCGCGGGCATCGACCTGATGGATCACGCCGGCGGTCTCGCCGGCGGGTCGCTCTCGGGCGGCGGCGGTTCGGCCGTCGCGCGGCGGCGCCAGCTGTATGACGACATCCGCGCCTACCAGCAGACGTGCTCGTGCCTGGCGCTGACCAACAAGCCGGTGATCGCCGCGGTGCACGGCGCCTGCATCGGCGCCGGCATGGACCTGATCACCGCCTGCGACATCCGGCTGGCGACGGCCGATGCCACGTTCTCGGTGCGGGAAACGCGCATCGCGATGGTGGCTGACGTCGGCTCGCTGCAGCGGCTGCCGCGCATCATCGGCGACGGCCATGCGCGCGAATGGATCTTTACCGGCGCGGACTACGACGCACGACGCGCGCGCGAGGTGCAGTTGCTCAACGACGTGCTGCCGGACCAGGCTGCACTGATGGCGCGCGCAAATGAACTGGCGGCGGCCATCGCCGCCAATTCGCCGCTGGCCGTGCAGGGCTCGAAGCAGGTGCTGGGCTTCGCCGCGCGCCGCGCGGTCGACGCCGAACTCGACTACGTCGCGCTGTGGAACGCCGCATTCCTGCATTCGGACGACCTCGGCGAGGCCATGCAGGCGTTCATGGCGCGGCGGCCGCCGCAGTTCCGCGGGCAGTAGTCGAGGTCGGCGGCGCAGTCACGCCGACCTGGCCTGCACCGCCGCGACCGCCGCATCCCGCAACTCGCGCCGCAGGATCTTGCCGACGTTGCTCTTCGGCAGCTCGTCGCGGAACTCGACGTACTTCGGCTTCTTGTATCCGGTGAGGTGCTCCTTGCAGAAATCCAGCACCTGCTCCGCCGTGAGCGCCGGATCCTTGCGCACGATGAACACCTTGACGGCCTCGCCGGATTTTTCGTCCGGCACGCCGACCACGGCGCATTCGAGCACGCCCGGATGCGTGGCGATCACCTGTTCGATCTCGTTCGGGTACACGTTGAAGCCCGAGACCAGGATCATGTCCTTCTTGCGGTCGACGATGCGGATGTAGCCGCGCTCGTCCATGATGCCGATGTCGCCCGACTTGAAGAACCCGTCCGGTGTCATGACCTTGGCCGTCTCGTCCGGGCGATTCCAGTAGCCCGCCATCACCTGCGGGCCGCGGATCGCGATCTCGCCCGGCTGGCCCAGCGGCACGGGCTGGCCGGCATCGTCGAGGATGTCGATCTCGGTACTGGGGAACGGCAACCCGATGGTGCCGTTGTACTCGCGGTTGAGGATCGGGTTGCAGGTGGCGACCGGCGACGTCTCGGACAGGCCGTAACCCTCGATGATCGGCACGCCCGTGAGCGCGAGCCATTTCTCGCTGGTCGCCTTCTGCACGGCCATGCCGCCGCCGTTGGCGACGCGCAGGCTCGAGAAATCGAGCTGGCGGAAGGCCTCGTTCTCGACCAGCGCGTTGTACAGCGTATTGACGCCGGGCAGCACGTTGAACTTGTACTTGGCGAGTTCCCTGACGAAGCCCGGGATGTCGCGCGGATTGGTGATCAGCACGTTGAGCGTGCCGATGCGCAGGCCGAACAGGCAGTTCACCACCAGCGCGAACACGTGGTACAGCGGCAGCGCGCAGATGTAGACGAACTGCTCGGGCACCGGCCCGCGCGAGGTGTCCTGCAGCGCGGGCACGATCCACGCCTCCATCTGCAGCACGTTGGCGACCAGGTTGCCGTGGGTCAGCGTGGCGCCCTTCGACACGCCCGTCGTGCCGCCCGTGTACTGCAGGAAGGCGACGTCGCGCTGCGTCAGGGCGACCGGCTCCAGCTTGCGGCGCGCACCGGCGTCGAGCGCGGCCGTGAAGCGCACGTGACCCGGCAGCGTGTAGGCGGGCACCATCTTCTTCAGCTTGCGCACCGCGAAATCGACGATCGTCCCCTTGGGGAAACCGAGCATCTCGCCGAGCGTCGCGATCACGACCCGCTTGACCGCGGTGCGCTCGATCACCTGCTGCAGCGTCGCCGCGAAGTTCTCGAGGATGACGATGGCCTCGGCACCGGAATCCTTCAACTGGTGCTCGAGTTCGCGCGGCGTGTAGAGCGGATTGACGTTGACGACCACGCAACCCGCGCGCAGCACGCCGGCCAGCGCGATCGGGTACTGCACGACGTTCGGCATCATCAGCGCGATACGCGCGCCGCGCGGGATGCCCTGCGACTGCAGCCACGCGGCAAAGGCGGCCGAGTAGCGGTCGATGTCGGCGAAGGTGAAGAAGCGGTCCATGTACGCATACGCATTGCGCGTCGCGTGCCTGCGGAAACCGTCTTCGATCAGCGCGACCAGCGAGTCGTACTGGGTGAGGTCGACGTCATGCGGGACGCCGGCCGGATAGTGCTTGAGCCAGAACCGTTCCATGTTGCTTCCCCCGAAGTGACCGCCGCGTATCCCCGCCCCTCACGAACGGGGCCGCACGACGATCGGCACGTTGCAGAGATCGATGTAGCCGGCCGGCACAAGGTACCAGTCGTCGCGTCGGTTGCGCCGGGATTCGACCAGGGCACGGAAGCTTGCGGTGTCGGTCCGCATGACTTCCAGCGCCTCGCGTTCCCCCGCCGGCACATCCGCCGCCACGCGCACGCTCGTGATCGGCACGTACTGTCCAGCCTGTTCGTAGAATCCCATGGGACCGGATCCACGGGGAACCGTCGCCAGCAGCTCCATGCCCCGCACGACCCGGCCGACCAGCGCGATGTTGCGGTCCAGCTGGCGCGGGGCGTGGCCGGTCACGACGTAGAGCCCGGCGCCGTTGCCGCTGTCGGGTGCATTTCCCCGCCCGGCCCCGACCATGCCATAGCAGTGGGCCAGCCAGGCCTCGCCCCGGGCCAGGTCGCGCGCGGCCGGAAACCCCTGGCTGAAGCCGACCTCGGGCGCGTAGCCATCCCGGTCCGGGATCGGCTCGAACGGCAGCCCGGGTGTCAGCCTGACCGTGAACTCCGGCGGCAGCGTCGCCCGTGCGTGACCGAGGCTGCGCGGCGTCTCGGACGGATCGCCCCATTGCACGACATAGTTGTCCTGCGAGCGGACGATGGCCAGGCCGTCGAAGTACTTCTGTCGTGCAAGGATGCGCAGGTTGGTGGCGTGCAGCGGGGCAAACGCCGGGGCCAGTTCGATCACCACCCGGCCCTGCGGCAGCTGCAGGTACAGGGTGTCCTCGGGCACGAGCGGGCGCCAGTCGGCCGGCACCGTGGCGGCCAGCACCTCGGCCATGGTGCGTGGCGGCGACGCGGGTGCGGCAGGCTGGCAGACGATACGCCCGGCAGCGCGGCCAGCCACACGGCGGCGTGCCGCAGGATCACCCGAACAAAGCGCGCAAGCGCGGGGCGTCGTCGAGCAGCAACGGCCGTGTCATGATTGGTTCTGAGTGCAGTTCCTTGCCTTTGTCATTTTAACCCTGAGCGGGTCCCGTTGTGCTGTCGCCCGACGCAGGCAGTCCCAGCCGGAACAGGTAGAATCCCGGACGCTGCCGGGCGGCACGGTCCGCAGCAACCTGCGGAGAGTGACGGCGCATTGTGCATGCGCTGGCGGCCCTCCAATTGCGGAGGTTCTCGCAGCCATGATGATCAAGTTCGGCACGAAATTCGGCCAGTTGCTGATGCAGGGCGAACCGGCCCTGGCACTGGTACGCCTGGGCGGTCATTCGGGTACGGTGCCGGGCGCTGTCCTTGCCAATGACCTGCCCGGATTCCTGCAGCGGCTGCGCGCCGGGCTCGAACTGCACGGTGATCAGTACTCGCCCGCGCCGTTGCCGCCGGAACCCGGACCCAGGACGACGAGGAACCCGCGGAGCGGCCGGTCAGGTTGCGGCTGCGCGCCGTGCCGCTGCTGGAGATGATCGAGACGGCCGTGCGGCAGCCCTCCGACCTGATGTGGGAGCGTGCGTGAGCCACCGGACGGGCGCCCTGCTCGCCCTGCCTGGCCTCGCGCTGCTGCTGCTCGCCGCCCACCTGCTGCATGCGGGCCTGCCGCTGCTGGCGGTGCTCGCCCTGCTGCTGGCCGGACTGCTGGCAGTGCGGCGGCCGTGGGCCGCGCGGGTGGTGCAGGCCGTGCTGCTGCTGGCCGCGGTGGAATGGATCCTGACCACGGTGGCGCTCGCACAGATGCGCCTGCAGCACGGCCAGCCGTACCTGCGCCTGGCCCTGATCCTGGGCGCGGTGACCGCTTTTACGCTGCTCGCGGCTTGGGGCTTCCAGCGCCCGGCCTTGCGCGCCTGGTTCGGGCTGCCCGGGTTGGGCGAGACGGGCCCCTGAGGTACCCTTGGCGCCCCATTGCCGCAGGCCCGCCCTGCACCACCGAAGGACCGAAGCCGTCAATGAAGACCTTGCTGGCCACCGCGGGCGCCTGCGCGCTGCTCGCCACCACCATGACACACGCTGAAACGAGCCCCGCCCCCGCCAAGCCCGGCGAGGTGCTGCTGGCCCCCTGGACCGGCCCCTACGGCGGCGTGCCGCCCTTCGACCGGGCCCAGGTCACCGACCTGCAGCCCGCGCTCGAAGCCGGCATGGCTGCGCAGCTGGCCGAGATCGACCGCATCGCCAATGACCCGGCAGCGCCCACGTTCGACAACACGATCGCCGCGATGGAGCGCACCGGCCGCGCGCTCGATCGCGCCATCACGGTGTACGGCATCTACAGCTCGACGCTGAACGACGAGGCGGTGCAGGCGGTCGAGCGCGAGATGGCGCCGAAACTCGCCGCCTTCAGCGACCAGATCACGCAGAACCCCAAGCTGTTCGAGCGCATCGCGCAGGTCTACGAGACACGCGAGAAGTCCGGCCTGACGGCCGAGCAGCAGCGGCTTGCCTGGGTGTACTACACGAACTTCGTCCGCGCGGGCGCCAAGCTCGACGCCGCGGCCAAGAAGCGCACGGCCGAGATCAACCAGGAACTCGCGCAACTCTTCACCACCTTCGGCCAGAACGTGCTGAAGGACGAGAACGACGGCGTGATCTACATCGAGCGCGAGGCGGACCTCGCCGGCCTGCCGCAGGCCGTCCGCGACGGCATGGCGCAGGGCGCCGAAGGCCGCGGCCAGAAGGGCAAGTGGGCGATCTCGAACACGCGCTCGAGCGTCGAGCCCTTCCTGACCTACGCCGACAACCGCGCGCTGCGCGAGCAGGCCTGGCGCATGTTCGTCAACCGCGGCGACAACGGCGGCGCGACCGACAACAACGCGACCATTGCGCGGATCCTGCAGCTGCGCGCCGAGCGCGCCAAGCTGCTCGGGTTCCCGACGCACGCGCACTGGCGCCTCGAGAACACGATGGCGAAGACGCCCGAGCGCGCCATGGAACTCATGGAAGCGGTCTGGACCCCGGCCGTCGCGCGCGTCCACGAAGAAGTCGCGGACATGCAGAAGATCGCCGACGACGAGAAGGCCGGCATCAAGATCGAGCCCTGGGACTACCGCTACTACGCCGAGAAAGTGCGCAAGGCGAAGTACGACCTCGACGAGACCGCAGATCACGCCGTACATGCAGCTCGAGAACCTGCGCGAAGGCATGTTCTACATGGCGAAGGAGCTGTTCGGCTTCACCTTCAAGCCGGTCGACGCCGCGAAAGTGCCGGTGTACCACCCGGACGTCCGCGTCTGGGAGGTCACCGACCCGCAGGGCGCACTGGTCGGGCTCTGGTACTTCGACCCGTACGCACGCAAGGGCAAGCGCTCCGGCGCGTGGATGAACGCCTACCGCAACCAGGAGCGCTTCGACGGCGACGTCAGGACCATCGTCTCGAACAACTCGAACTTCGTGCAGGGCAAGCCCGGCGAGCCGGTGCTGATCAGCTGGGAGGACGCGCGGACGCTGTTCCACGAGTTCGGCCATGCGCTGCACGGGCTGAGTTCGAACGTGAACTACCCGTCGGTGTCGGGCACGGCGGTCGCGCGTGACTACGTCGAGTTCCCGTCGCAGGTGCTCGAGCACTGGCTGTCCACGCCCGAGATCCTCAACCGCTACGCGCTGCACTACCAGACCGGCAAGCCGATCCCGCGCGGAACTCGTCGCGAAGATCGAAGCCGCCTCCAGGTTCAACCAGGGCTTCAAGACGGTCGAGTATCTCTCCAGCGCGCTGATCGACATGAAGCTGCACCTGGCGGGCGACGCGAAGATCGACGCCGACAAGTTCGAGCGCGAAACCCTCGCGAGCATGGGCATGCCGGCCGAGATCGTGATGCGCCACCGCACGCCGCAGTTCAACCACGTGTTCTCGAGCGACAGCTACTCGGCCGGCTACTACAGCTACCTGTGGTCGGACACGCTCACGGCCGATGCGTGGGAAGCGTTCACCGAGGCGGGCGGTCCGTGGGACAAGGCCGTGGCCAAGCGGCTGCGCGACAACGTGTTCTCGGTCGGCAACACGATCGACCCGGCGGACGGCTATCGCCAGTTCCGCGGCCGTGACGCCGGCATCGGCGCGCTGATGCGCAAGCGCGGGTTCCCGGAGCCCGCGGCCAAGGCGGCCGCGCCCGGCGAAGTAAGCCGCTCCGGTCGACGATGCACAGCCCCCCGTCGCGTCCGCGGCGGGGGGCTTTTTCTCGATTCCCGCCCCAGCCCGGCCTGCGTCGAGCAGGAACGCGTACTCCAGCGCGACCTCGTGCAGGTGCTCGAAACGGCCCGATTTGCCGCCGTGACCCGCGTCGAAATTGACCTTGAGCAGCAATGGCCGGTCGTCAGTCTTCAGGCGGCGCAACTTCGCCACCCACTTGGCGGGCTCGTAGTACTGCACCTGGCTGTCCCATAGCCCGGTCGTCACCAGCAGCGCGGGATAGGCCTGCGCCCGCACGTTGTCGTAGGGCGAATAGCCCAGCATGCATTCGTAGAACGGCCGCTCGTGCGGATCGCCCCACTCGTCGTACTCGTTGGTGGTGAGCGGAATCGAGTCGTCCAGCATGGTGGTGACGATGTCGACGAAGGGCACGTGCGCGACCATGCCGCGGTACAGCTCCGGCGCGAGATTGGCGACCGTCGCGACCAGCAGGCCGCCGGCGCTGCCGCCGCGCGCGAACACGCGCGTCGGATCCGCATACCGCGCGGCCACCAGGTGCCGCGTCACGTCGATGAAGTCCTCGAACGTGTGCCGCTTCTGCAGCTGGCGCCCCGCTTCATACCAGCGGCGCCCCCGTTCCTGGCCGCCGCGGACCTGCGCGATGGCATAGACGAATCCGCGGTCGAGCAGCGACAGCAGGCTGGACGAGAACACCGGGTCCGAGGAAATGCCATACGCGCCATAGCCGTATTGCAGCAGCGGCGCGCTGCCGTCGCGACGGAACGTGTCGCGACGGTACACCAGGGCCACCGGGATCGACTCGCCATCGCGCGCCGGCACCCACAGGTACTCGGTGGCGTAACGGGCAGGATCGAAGTCGCCGAGCACGCTGTCGCGCTTCAGCATGCGCTTCTCGCCCGTGCGCAGGTCGTAGTCCCAGGTGGTGCGCGGCGTGGTGAGCGAGGTGTACGTGTAACGCACCACTTCGCTGGCCACCTCCTCGTTGGCGCCCAGCGCCATGCGCCAGGCCGGCTCGTCGGCATCGAGATGGAACTCGGCAGCGCCATCCCACGAGCGGAGGCGGATCCTGCGCAGGCCGTCCACGCGCTCCTCGACCGCCAGCCAGCGTTCGAACACGTCGAAGCCGGCAACGAAGACATCGTCACGGTGCGGCACCAGCTCGCGCCACTGCGCACGGTCGCCGGCCGCGTCCGTCGGCGCCTCGAGCAGGCGGAAATTGACGGCCTGCCAGTTGCTGCGGATCACCCAGCGCTCGCCCACGTGATCGACGGCGTACTCGTGGCCGCGCTCGCGTGGCAGCAGCACCCTGAACGCCAGCGCCGGATCGTCGATGCGCGCGTACCGTGTCTCGGTCGTGACGGTGCTGCTCGAGTCGATCAGCAGGAAGCGCCGGTCCTTGGTCATGCCGACGGAGGTGTAGAACGCCTCGTCCTGCTCCTCGTGAACCACCGGGTCGAGCGCGGGATCGGTGCCGAGTTCATGCACGCGCACGCGCAGGCCGAGCAGCGTGACCGGGTCCTTCTCGACATACAGCACCCGCCGGTGATCGGCGGTCCAGGCGATGCCCTCCTCGACGTTCGGCACCGCATCGGGCAGCCATTCCCGGTCTCGAGCGAGCGGAAGCGCAGCGTGTACTGGCGGCGCCCGACCGTGTCCTCGGTCAGCGCGAGCCAGCGCTGGTCGAGGCTGACTTCGAGCGCGCCGAGTTCGTAGAAGTCGTGGCCGCGCGCCTGCGCGCGCACGTCGAGCAGCACCTGCTCGGGCCCCTGCGGGCCGCCGGCGCGGCGCAGGTACACCGGGTACTCGTCGCCCGTGTCGTAGCGATGCTGGTACCACCAGCCGTTGTACTCGTACGGCACGCTGGCATCGTCCTGCCGGATGCGGCCGACGATCTCACGGTACAGCGCGTCCTGCAGCGGCTGCCAGGCCGCCGTCACCGCCTCGCGATAGGCGTCCTCGGCGCGCAGCCAGGCGAGCACGTCGGCAGCCGCGCGCTCGTCGTCGCGCAGCCAGTAATAGTCATCGACGCGGTCGCCGTGCGGCGAGCGCACGACGTGGGGACGCACCTCCGCGACCGGCGGCCTGGGCGGCCCGTCGCCGCTCATGCGGCCGGCGCTTTGATCATGCGACGCCCGCCGGCCCCATGCGCACCGGGGCCCTGGGTCGCGCTCCGGGCGCCTGGTAATACGGCATCATCTGCGGCGCGAGCGCGCCGAGCCGCTGCTGTCGCGTCGTATCGCTGGGATGCGTGCTGAGGAACTCCGGCGGGGCGCTGCCGCCCACCTTGCCCATCTTCTGCCAGAGCGTCACGGCCGCGCGGGGGTCGTAACCGGCCTTGGCGGCGAGTTCGATGCCGATCTGGTCGGCCTCGTTCTCGGAGGTGCGGCTGTTCGGCAGCTTGATCGCGACCGTCGCCGCAGTGGCGGCCAGGGCCATCGTCTGGCCCGGCTTGTCGGACAGCAGGCCCGCGGTCAGTATCGCCGCGTTCGCCGCCATGGCGGTCGACATGCGCTCGGCGGTGTGATTGGCCAGGGCGTGCGCAATCTCGTGGCCCATCACCTGGGCGAGTTCGTCGTCGGTGGGATCCACCTTGATGATCAGGCCCGTGTAGATGGCCATGCGCCCGCCCGCCATGCACCAGGCATTGACGGTCTTCGGCTCGTCGATGACCTGCACGCTCCACAGCCACTTCGCGCTGTCCGGTCGCATCACGATGGCCTGCGCGACCAGGCGCTCGGTGATGACCTGCACCCGCTTGATGACCTGCGGATCGGTGACCAGCTTGCCGGCCTTCTGGTACTTGCCCATTTCCTGCACATACGCCTGGCGCGATGCGCTGATGGCCTGGTCTTCCGAGACCAGCATGAGCTGCCTGCGCCCCGTCGGGCTGGTGGCACAGGCTGCGACCAGCAGCGCGAGCGCGGCGGCGAGCAATGGCCTGGAAATGTTCATGATCGGGTCCGGTGCCTTGCCTGTCCTGGGAGGGCCTGCATGATGCCTCGCACCCGGCAACCGGGAAAGGGCGCATGGCACCACTCGCCGCAGGACTGCGGTAAGCTCAGGACCAGTCAAGTGCGCTCGCGGCGACGGAGGCAGCAATGTCTGGCTGGAGCGAGACCCGGGTCCAGGGCAGCGGTGCGACGCTGCGCGTACGGCGGCTGGGTTCGGCGGGGCCGCCGGTCCTGCTGCTGCACGGCTTTCCGGATTCCAGCGACGCTGTGGCGCGATGTGGCGCCACGCCTGGTGGCGGCCGGATACCGCGTGATCGCGCCCGACCTGCGCGGCTTCGGCCAGTCCGATGCACCTGCCCGCACGTCCGACTACGCCCTGGGCCACACCGTCGCCGACCTGCGCGCGCTGATCTCCCGGCTGTTGCGCGACGAGCCCGTCCGCGTGATCGGCCATGACTGGGGTGCGGTGGCGGCCTGGTGCCTGGCACTCGAGCATCCGCAGCTGGTGCCGGCGCAGGTCGTGCTGTCGGTCGGGCATCCGCGCCAGTACGCGCTTGCAGGGGTCGAGCAGAAGCTGAAAGGGCTGTACACGCTGGCCTGGCAGTGGCCGGGGCTGGCGGAGCGCTGGCTCGCACAGCGCCACTATGCCGGCCTGCGCGGCTGGGCACGGCAGCATCCGCGCGTGGACGATTGCGTGCGCGACCTGTCGCGCCCCGGGCGGCTGACAGCCGGACTCAACTGGTACCGCGCCAACCTGCGCCGCGTCATCGCCGGGCCGTGGGGCAAATGCACGGTCCCGACGCTGGGTGTATGGAGCGAACGCGATCATTTCCTGGCCGAGGACCAGATGCGTCTGTCCGGTCGGCAGCTCACGGCGCCATGGCGCTATGAAAGACTCGCGGGCGCCGGCCACTGGCTGCCGCTGGAGGCGCCGCAGCAGGTCGCCGATCTTGCCTGCGAGTGGTTCGCTACGTACTAGCGGCGGAATTCACGGCCGCGGATACACCCGGCGCGTTGCGGCGGCCGCGCGCAACTCCGCCACCAGGTATTCACGCAGCGTCGAGTACACGCTGCGCTCGAGGTCCGCCGGCTGCCCCGCCGCGAGCCGGAACAGCTGGCAGTAGTACCAGGACTGCGCGCCAAAGGCATTCAGCGCGCGCGCGACGATGGTCCTGCCCTGCGGCGAAAGCCAGCCGCTTTCGCGCAGGCGCAGGCGCGCATCCATGTCGGCGATGCCGCTCACCTCGCCGGCCAGCAGCTGCCGTGCAAACGCGGGACTCCAGCACAGGGGCCGGCCCAGGCCGACGACGTCGCAGTCGCCCTTGCCGTCCGCGCCGAGCGCGGCGGTCATGCCCGCGCGCGTGCGGAATCCCCCGGTGACCATCAACGGCATGCGCGCCACGCGCCGGATCGCGGCAGCGTAATCGAGGAAATAGGCTTCGCGCGCGCGCGTGCTGGGACGGACCGCCACGGCGTCGTCGCTGCGGCCCTCGAACCCGATCAGGCGCGGTTGCTCGTAGGTGCCACCTGAGACCTCGAGCAGGTCGAGCGACTCGTCGTTGAGCCACGCGACCACCTGCAGGCATTCGTCGTGCGTGAACCCGCCCTTGCGGAAGTCGTCCGAGTTGAGCTTGAGCGCCACCGGGAAATCCGTGCCCACCGCTTGCCGCACGGCACGCACGGTCTCGAGCAGGAACCGCGCGCGGTTGGCGAGCGTGCCGCCCCAGTCGTCGGTGCGCCGGTTGGTGACGGGCGACAGGAACGAGCTGATCAGGTAGCCATGCGCGCCGTGCACCTGCACCCCGGTGAACCCGGCCTCGCGCACGACCTGCGCCGCGTGGGCGAAGCGGCGGATGAGGCCCAGGATCTCGTCCTCGGTCAGTGCACGCGGCCGTGCATAGTTGCCGAGCAGGTCGAGCTGCACCGGCGACGGCGCGAGCGGGCGGCCCGTGACATACCTCGGCGACTGGCGCCCGGCGTGCGAGAGCTGCACCCAGAGGTGGTTGCCGTTGACCGTCCCGGCACGCGCCCAGGCCGCCAGCCGGGCCCGCGCCTCGGCGTCGAAGGTCCGCGGTTCAGACTGGTCGATGGCCACGTTGGCCGGCCGTTCGAGGTCGAAACGGTCCACCTGCACGTTGCCCGTCAGCAGCAGGCCGCAGCCACCCTCGCTCCAGGTGCGGTAGAGCCGCTCGAGCGCAGGCGTGGCCCGCAGCGCGCCGTCCGCGAGGCCTTCGGTCATGGCGGCCTTGGCCAGCCGGTTCGGCAGGCTGGCGCCGCAGGGCAACGCCAGCGGTTGCTTCAGCACGTCCATCGTTTAACCTCCCCCCTCGCCGGAGTATCATGCCCCGACGCACTGCTGCGGCCCCTGCGGGAGCCCGCGGCAGGACGAACAGAATACAGGGTGGAGGAATCGCAGATGCTGACCAGGGAAAAACTGACGATCGTGCAGTGGCAGGCCGTGCGCAACACGCCGCACCACGTGATCATCGCCGTCTCCTCATCGGGCGGCAGCGCCTTCGACGAGATGCTCGAGCGTTCGGCAGGCCTGCAGGCGATCGTTGACGCGATCAACAGCACCCATCCGCTGGTCAGCGACATCGGCGGCAGCACGCACATCATGCATGCGCAGGACGACGTGCGGAAATGGTTCTACACGCTCGACGAAGCGCATCGCACGCCGGACCGGCTGCAGGAAAAGGCGCTCGAGACCGCGCGGCATGCGCTCGATGCCCTGGGCACGCACGGTTCCGCAGAAGACCTCATGCACTACAGCGAGTTCGTGCTGTCGCTGGCGATGCGCGTCGCGCGTGCAGCGCGCGAAGGCGACCTGCTGGGCATCGGCGGCGAACTGGTCAGCGAGAAAGAACGCCGCTTCATCGACCGCCTGGACCAGCTCGTCCAGGAACGGCGCGCCCGCTGAGGCCGCCGACGCGCCCCTGCGCGCCCGCAGGCTGCGTCGAACACGAGCCGGCCTGGGAGCCCGGCTCGTTTTTTATGCCAGCTTTCGCCTGCGCCTTGGGCGCGGTCTTCTTGTCGCCCACGAGGTAGGCCGCCAGCGCCGGCAGCAACAGGATCGCGCCGAACATGTTCACCAGGAACATGAACGCAACAGGATGCCCATGTCGGCCTGGAACTTCAGCGCCGAGAATGTCCACGTCGCCACCGAGATGGTCATCGTCACCGCGGTGAACACCGAGGCCGTGCCGCGCTGCTTGAGCGCCTCGACGAACGCGTCCTGCAGCTTGAGGCCGTTGTCCTCCATCTCGTGCTTCATGCGCTCGAACAGGTAGATGCCGTAGTCCACGCCCACGCCGACGCCCAGCGCCACGACGGGCAGCGTGTTGACCTTCACGCCGATGCCGAGGATCGCCATCAGCGCGTTGCACAGGATCGTCACCAGCGCGAGCGGCAGGATGATGCAGAGCGTGATCGGGAACGAGCGGAAGGTGATCAGGCACAGCACCAGCACGGACGCAAACAGCGCCAGGTTGACCCACTTGTCGGCGGCGTGAACCGCCTCGTTGGTCGCCGCCATGACGCCGACGTTGCCGCTGGCCAGCCGGAACGTCACGCGCTCGGTGTCGCCGCCGGCCGCCTTGAAATCCTTCACCTTCTGCGACGATGTGCTCGATCGTCTGCGCCTGGTGGTCGGTGGTGTAGATGCTGATCGGCATCGCGGTGCAGCGCGAGTTCATGAACTCGTTGCCCATGCGCGTCGCATAACCGACGCCCTGCGCGATCTGCGCGCGGCTCTCGGGCAGCATGCGCCACTTGGCGAACGTTTCGGCAAACGACTGCGTCATCGACTTGACGAAGCCGGCCAGGCTGCGCACGGTCGCGACGCCCTCGACCTGGCGCATCTGGAATTCGAAGTCCTCGATCTTTTCCATGACCTCGCGGTCGACGCAGGGCGAGTCTTCGTCGTCCGCCGGCTTTGCTTCGGCGATGACCTGCAGCAGGTCCACGCCGATCGCGAAGTGGCTGGTGATCATCCCGACGTCCTGGTTGTAACGCGAGTCGGGCCGCAGCTCGGGCACGCCCTTGCCGATGTCGCCGATGTGCAGGTGCCGCGCCTGCGACAGGCCGAAGGCCAGCAGCCCGAGTCCGATGACGATCGGGATCCACGCGACCCTCTTGGTGGCGAGCACGCCGGCGCGTTCCCAGAGCCAGTCGCCCGCCGTTTCCTTGCCGGCCAGTTTCGAGGCCTGCTCGGGCGTGAACTTGTAGTAGGAGAGCAGGATCGGCAGCAGCATCTTGTTGGTGATGATCATCACCGTGACGCCGATCGTCGCCGTGAAGGCGAGCTCGCGCACGATCTCGATCTCGACGAACGCGATGACCATGAAGCCGAGCGCGTTCGCCAGCAGCGCCATCGCGCCCGGGATGAACAGCTTCTGGAACGAATGCGTCGAAGCGGTGATGCCGTCTGCGCCATGCAGGGTCTCGAGCCGCCAGGCGTTCGTCATCTGCACGGCGTGCGAGACCGCGATCGAGAAGATCAGGAACGGCACGAGGATCGACATCGGGTCCAGCCCCAGGCCGAACACCGGCAGCAGCCCCAGCAGCCAGATCACGGGCACGATCGCGCAGATCAATGCCAGTGCCGTGATCATCAGCGAGCCGGAGTACCAGAGGAGCAGCAGCGCCGTGATCACGAAGGCGATGCCGAAGAACACGAGCACGCCGGCGGCGCCCTTGGCGATGTCGCCCACGGCCTTGGCGAACCCGATGATGTGGACGCCGGTGTTCTCGTTCTCGTACTTGGCGCGGATCCCCTCGAGCTGGGCCGCCACCGCCTGCAGGTCGAGTCGCTCGCCCGTTTCGGGGTCGTTCTCCATCAGTGTCGCCACGACCATCGCTGCGGTCTGGTCGTTCGAGACCAGTCGCCCGACCCAATCGGACTTGAGCAGGTTTTCCTGCACCTTCGCCATCTGTTCCGGGGTGCCGGCGAAATCCGCGGACACCACGTTGCCGCCGCGGAAGCCGTCCTCGACGACCTCGGTGAAGCGCACGTTCGAGGTGAACAGCGACGCAACGGAGCTGCGCTCGATGCCGGGGATGTAGAAAACCTCCTCGGTCACCTTGCGCAGCGACTCCATGAACTCCTTGTCGTAGATGTCGCCTTTCTTGTTCTGCAGCGCGACCAGCACCTTGTTGGCGCCGCCGAAGTCCGACTGGTACTCCAGGAACGTCGCCATGTACGGGTGCTTCAGCGGGATCATCTTGGTGAACGCCGCCTGCACGCGCAGCTGGCTCGCCATCGCGCCCAGCAGGATGGTGATCAGGATGAACAGGATCAGCAGCGGCTTGCGGTAGTGGAAAATCCAGTAGGAAATCTTGCCGACCCAGTCCGGAGTGAACTGGATCTTCTCGATCGCGGCATCGTCGGCACTCATGCCGGGCTTAACGTCGTTCGCCATTTATTTTGTCCTTGACCGCTGCCTTTACTGGCCCTTGAGCCAGGCCGGGTCGAGCGGCGTGACGCCGCTTTCGCCCGCGAAGAGGATGCCGCCGCCCGTCTTCTCGATCAGTCCGGCAAAGCCTTTGCCGGGCTTGGCCGTGTGCAGCACGAAACTCTGGCCCGCCGTCGGCGCTTTCTGCGATCAGGCCGGAGTTGCCAACGAGCATCACACGCCCGTCGGCGAGTTGCTGGCCCGACATGAAGGACACGGTCGTGCCCGTCTCGATCTTCTGCCAGGTCGTGCCGAGGTCCATCGTCCGGTAAACGTTGCCACGCATGCCGAAGACGAGGACGCTGCCGTCCTTGACCGCCAGCGCGCCGAAGAACGATCCCTGGTACGGCGACGTGAGCGCGACCCAGGTGGCGCCGCCGTCGTCGGACCGCGCGAGCGTGCCGGACTCGCCCACCAGCAGCAGCGACGTGCCGACCGCGATGACCTGGGAAATGTGGCGGTCGAAGTCTTCGGACAGCACCATGCCGCGCTGCCAGGTCCTGCCGGCGTCGACCGAATCGAAGTACAGCCCGAAGGCGCCGTAAGCGATGAAATGGTCGCCATCGAGGTGCGTCACGCCGAGCAGGGAGTCGGGACCCGCCTCGTCGACGACGACCTCGGACCAGGTCGTGCCGCCATCCTCCGTGCGCACGAACGACCCGCCGTGGCCGACCGCGACCCCGACCTTGTCGTCCTTGAATGCCACCCCGGTGAGCTGCCGCGTGATAGGCGTCTGCACGCCCTTCCATGCCTTGCCATCGTCGGAGACGAGCGCGAAGCCGCGCTCGCCGACGGCGATGAGCCGGTCGCCGGCCTGGGCGATGTCCATCAGCACGATCCGGTCACTGCGCACATCGACAACCACAGTGGAGCCAGGCTTCGCCGCGGCGGCTTTTTCTTCACTGTGCGCAGGCGCGGCAAGACAGCTGAGAGTCGCGCCAAGCAAGGCGCAGGCAATTCCTGCCCGATACGTCATTTTCCTGTTTCCCCCGCGGCCGGGCTCCCCCCGCCGCAAAACGGCCGGCCCCGGCGGAACCGGAGGCCGGCCATCGTCAGCTCGAACGAGGCATATTTGCCAGCGTATGCGCGGTTACTTGGTACCCGAGCGACGCAGCGCATCGGGCTGGAAATCGGCCCACTTGCCCGTCTGGTTCCAGTCCCACGGCGTCTTGATCTCGTTGTCCAGGCCCGCAAGATAGTACGCACCGCTGTTCAGGTCGTGCCAGACGTTGGCGCGGTAATACGGGATCTTCGCGTCGTAGAACATCATCAGCGGGTGCACGCCGATGCGCCAGAGCTGCTTGCGCGTGTCATAGGCGTCTTCGTACATCACCGACCATGAATCCTCGTCGAGGTAGAACACCCGCTTGCCGTAGATGTGCTTGCTGCCCGGCTTGAGGGTGGCCTCCACCTCCCACACGCGGTGCAGTTCGTAGCGCATGAGGTCGGCATTGATCGTGCCCTTCTGGACGATGTCGGTCTTGTACTTGAGCTTCTTGTCGGACAGCTTGTAGGCGTTGTAAGGGACGTAGATCTCCTTCTTGCCGATCAGCTTCCACTCAAAGCGGTCCGGCGCGCCGTTCCATGCGTCGAACTGGTCGGACGTGCGCATGCCCTCCGTGCCGTCCGTGAAGTTGTCGTGGGCGAGATCGGGGGCGCGGCGCACGCGCCGTTGGCCCGCGTTGTAGATCCAGGCCGAGCGCGTCTGCTTCACCTGGTCGATCGGCTCGTGCACGAGGAACATCGTGCCCTCGAGCGTCGCCGGTGTAGTGAAGGCCGACTGGAACGCCAGCAGCAGGTTTGGCTGCGGCTGGTCGAGGCTGGTATTGAAGATGCGGTACTCGCGGGCGCCGATCTTGTAGAAATCGCCGTTCGCCCGCACCGGGAAGCTGTTGTACTCGCGCAGCACGCCGGGGCCGAGGTAGCGCTGCTGGTGATTGTAGATCGCTTCGATGCCGCTCTTCGGGATCGGGAATGGCACGTCCGCGCGCCCGCCCGTGATGCCGAAGCCGGCCAGTTCGAGCTTCGGCGCGTTCGCCTTGACGTCCGCGTACACCGAGTCCGGATAACATGCCGTCCGGCGCGTCTCGTAGACCGGCATCTTGAAGTTGTCGTACTTCGCGAGCAGCGCGAGCGTGCCTGGCGTCAGCTTGTCCTTGTACTGCGCTGCGTTGGCCTTGGTGATCGTGAACTTCGGCTTGTCGCCAGCGAACGGGTCGACGTAGCCCTTGGCCGCCGTCCACCCTGCGGGCGGCGCGCACAGTCCGCCGGTCCAGGCCGGGAATCGTGCCGTCCTTGTTGCCGGCCTTCTCGGCGCCCATCGGCGTCAGGTCGGCACCGAGGCGGGCAGCTTCCGCGGCCGAAAGTTTGGCATACGCAGGCAGCGCCGTGCCGAGCAGACCTGCCGCCGCGATCGCGGTGGCCAGGATCCTGTTCAAAGTCTTCATCTGGTTCGTCTCCTGGATCCGGTTAGAAGGTCACGCTGACAGCGGCCGAGTAGTAGTCGCGATCGAACAACGGGTCGAATCCGCCGTTTTCGTAACTCACGTAGTTGACGTCGAGTACGTACTTCTTGTTGTAGTTGAACTTCACGCCGAGTCCGAGCGTCATGCGGTCCTCGATGAAGGTCGGGTCCATCGAGACGCCTTCCACGTCGTGCGCCCAGAACACGCTCGGGGTGACAGTCACGCCGCTGTCCATGACGTTGTTGTAGTCCGCCGAGACACGCAGGCGGTAGCCCCAGGCCACGTCCGTCACGAAGCCGTCGTTGCGGCAGCCGTCCGGTTGCGGGTTGTAGAACGCATTGGGCACCGGCACCGGCACGCCGGAGAAGGTCGGCGAGCACATGTCGCCGTAAGGCCCGAGGGCCGCACCGAGCCCGGGGCGACCCTCGGGGTTGTCCGCCGTGGCCGGCCCGTAGTCCGGGCTCGGACCCCGTGCCGTACATGAAGCCGCGGCCGTAACGGATGCCGCCCTTGGTGTAGTCGGGCACGTTGTTCCACTGCGAACCGATCTCGCCGACGACGAGCAGGCTCTCGGCGCCGACGATGTTGCTGAAGGTCTTGACCGCGTTGACCTGGAACTGGGTCTTGTCGAACCGGTCGTGACCTTGCAGGTAGGCGCCCTCGCTCTGCGCCTGGACCACGCGCGCGCGTGCCCGGTAGGGCCCGATGCCAAGCACACCGGCACCGATCAGGTCGTTGCCGTTGGCCATGACCGGGACGTCGACCTGGTAGCTCAGTTCGGCGGACGTGGACCAGCTCAGCAGGTTGGTCGCGGCGCTGATGCCGTAGATCTGGATGTCCTCGGGGTATTCCCAGAAGCCCTTGCCGGACTCGAGGTTGGTCGGGGCCCCGGCCAAGGCCAGGTCGCCTTCGATCTGGGCCTCGACGCCGGGAATCAGGCTGCGCAGCCGGCTTGTGGTCCAGTAAGGCCCGTAGGCATCGTTACCCCAGAGGCAACCTGGTGTTGCCGCCGGATCAGCCCGCACTGCGCAGCGCGAGCGCGGCACGTCGTTCGGGTTAGTGCCGGTGATGCTTCGCCGCCACCGGCAGTCGGCTGTGGATGTTCATGGCGTACAGGCCGATTTCCGTGTCGATCTTCTCGACCGGGAAACGGAAGGCGATGCCGAACTGGCCGGAGTCGCTCGGCTCGCGACCCTGGATGCGCCGGGACGTACGTGCCGGAAGCTCCCTGCAGGAAGGGCTGCGAACCCAGCTGCGGGACGATCGGCGACACCGTGCCAGGCAGCCGGGTTCCCAAGGCTGGCCGCCGACGACAGTGATGCTGTTGCACGAACCGGGGTCGGCTCCGATCAGCGTGCTGGTCGCGCTGAAGTACGTACCGCAAGCGTCCACCGACGTGTTGTTCCACTGCAGCTGGTAGAAGGCCTCGATCGAGCCGAAGTTGAAACCCCAGTTCGCGTAGGCGGCCCACACCGGCAGCAGGATCTCCTTGAGCTCGGCACCCGCACGGCGTGCGGCCGGGACGTCGATCGGATTGATCTGGTTGACACCCTGGATGAAGATGCTTTCGCCCCAGTTGATCACCTGGTTGCCGAGACGCAGCTGCAGGTCGGTTTCGCCGACGGCGAACGAACCATAGACATAGGCGTCCAGCAGGTAGAAGTTCTCAAACTGCTGTTCGGCCTCGAAACCCCGGTCGCTCAACTTGGCCGTGGGGAACAGGTTCTGCCCGGGCGGGGAGACCGGCAGGCACGCCGTGCCGGGCGGCGTCGCTGACGGGCAAAGGGTGTAACCGGGAATCGGCCCGAGCCCGGGACGAGTGCCGTTGAAGTTGTTGGCCTGGCTGCCGACGAGCACTTCTTCCTGGTTCAGGGCCTGGTCGTACCAGTACTTGGCCCGCACCAGGGCGCCAAAGCGGCCTTTCTTGTATTCGAGATCGGTGATGACCCTGAACGGTGTCGAGAACCGGTCGTTCTTGGCGTAGTTCAGGTTGCCGTCGCCCGCGGCGTGGTTGCCCGCGAGGCCGTCATTGGGACCCACTGCGCGTGCCCGGGATCAGGGGGCTGGAGTATTTGCCGATGAGTGAACCGTCCGCTCGCGTAAAGAGCCGCTCGCTCGGATCCTCGGCGCGCCAGCTCGCACCCACCGATACGGTGGTATTCCAGTTCAGCTTGCCGCCGTTGTCGAACTCGAATTCGAGAGCCGTCGCGCTGCCCGCGTAGCCCGCGAGCACCACACCGATCACTGCGGCGAGCTGCGAGCTGCGGCGATCCCGAATCATCGTTTCACTCGTCATTAGAAATCCCCCAGTTGCCTGTGAGTCCAGTCGGTTATCAATCCCTGCGGATACTCTTGCGACCTGGCCGACTCGACCCGAAGGTCCGGCCACCGGGGCAGGCTAGTCCTGACCTTCCACGGTCACAGTCGGGAGTATCCGAAATACCACTATCGATCATCCCCGTTGCGCAAGGTTGCCAGTGGCTTCGACACAAGACAACCCGGATTGACGTTGCATTTTTGCCATGCAAAACAAATCAGCCGGCTGCGCGTGCAGTTTTACGCCGTGCCGGTGGCGTGCGCAGGAAGAATCGCACGCACTCCGCCGCCAGCGCATCGACATCCAGCGGGCCGCCAGGCCGATACCAGCGCGCGATCCAGTTGAGCGCCCCGAACAGCAGCAATGCGTCGATGCGCGTGGTACCGGTCCATGCGCCAGATTGCTGCAGTGCATCGATCGCAGCCTGCCAGATGGCCTCGTAGCGCTTGAGCGGCACGCTGACGCGCCGGCGCGCGGACGATTCCAGCGATCGCCACTCGTACAGCAGCACCGGGACGAAGTCCTGGCCCGGGCCGAGGATCGTGTCGAGGTGGGTGCGCACGAGTTGCGCAAACTGCTCGCGCGGGTCGAGCCGCTGCGCCGCAATGGACTCGATCCGGGCCAGCGCATCGAGCAGGCCTTCCTCCATCACCGCGACCAGGATGTCCTGCTTGGTGGGGAAGTGGTACACCCAGCTGCCCGACTGCATGCCGGCCGCCCGGGCGATGTCCCGCACCGAGGTGCCATCGAAGCCCTGTTCGCGAAACAGCCGCGCCGAGGCCCGCAGCAGCAGCTGCCGGCGACTGCCGTCGACCTCGTGGCCGGGCCGGCGGCGGGGACGCCCGGGACTGGCAGCGGCGCGCCGGCTCACCAGCCGAGCTGCCTGGCCGCAAGGTCTTTCATGATCTCTTCGGCGCCACCGCCGATCATGTTGACCTTGACCTCGCGGTAGATGCGCTCGGACTTGCTGCCGCGCATGTAACCCATGCCGCCCAGTGTCTGCACCGCGGCATCGGCGCAGGACTGCAGCGTGCGCGTGGCCGTGTTCTTGGCCATGCAGACCGACGCGACCACCTCGGCGCTGCCGGCGGCTCGTGATCGAGGCGCCAGGCGACGTCCTCGAGCAGCGCCCGCGTGGCTTCGATCGCGGCCAGCATGTCGACGAAGCGATGCCGCACCACCTGGTGGTCGACCAGCCGCTGCCCGAACGTGCGGCGCTGCTGCGCCCATTCGAGCGCCTCGCGGTAACAGACCCAGGCGAACCCGAGCGCACCGGCGGCCATCGAAAACCTCTCGCCGGTGAAGTTGCGCATGATCGCGCGGAAGCCCTCGCCCTCCGCGACCGAGCAGGTTCGCGACCGGCACTCGCGCGTCCTCGAAGCGCAGGTGCGCCGTGTCCGACGCCCACCAGCCCATCTTGTCGAGCGGTGTGCGGGTAAAGCCCGCGGTGTCGCGCGGGATCACGAGCAGCGAGATGCCGCGCGCGCCCTGCGCCGCCGGATCGGTCCGCACCGCCACGGTGTAGAGATCGGCGCGGACGCCCGAGGTGATGAAGGTCTTCTCGCCGTTGACGACGTAACAGTCGCCGTCGCGCCGGGCAGCCGTGCGCAGCGCGGCCACGTCCGAGCCGCCGCCAGGCTCGGTGATCGCCAGCGCCCCGATCCATTCGCCCGACAGTATCCGCGGCAGGGTGCGGCTCTGCAGTTCCGCCGAACCGAGCGCGGCGATCGGTGGCGCGGCAATGCATTGCGACATCAGCGAGGCCACGACGCCGCCCGCGCCGCACTGGGCCAGCTCGATCCCGGCGATCAGCGCATGCATCGAATCGGCCTCCGGCGTGCCGCCGTGAAGCTCGGGCAGGCCCATGCCGTACAGCCCGACCGCGGCCGCGCGCCGGTAGAGCTCGCGCGGAAACCCGCCGGCCTCGTCCCAGGCCCCGGCATGGGGCTCGATCTCCTGCGCGACAAATCGTTGCACCGCGTCGCGGAAGATCGCGTGCCCGGGCGTGACTCGGTCTGGGCTCAGCCGCAGGTGCTGCATGCGCGGCATCGTATGTCGCGCCCTTTATTCAAGCAAGCGCTTGCTCTAAGATCGACCGACCGATCGCGAGGGCGCTGCATGCCGGTCTTTCAATCCAGCCTCGATCCGGGCAGCGCTGCCAGCGCCGGCAATCGCGCGCACATGCTGGCGCTGATCGCGCGCCACGACGAGCTGCGCGAGCGCACGGCCGCGGCGTCGGGCCGGGCGGGCCCCCGCTTCGCCCGGCGCGGCCAGCTGCTGCCGCGCGAGCGCCTGGCGCTGCTGCTCGACGCGGGCGCGCCGCTGCTGGAGCTGGCGGCCTGCGCCGGCTACCTGATGGACGTTGCGGACCCGGACAAGTCGACGCCCGGCGGCGGCCTCGTGGCTGGCATCGGCGAGATCGCCGGCACGCGCTGCGTCGTGGTGGTCGACGATTCCGGCATCGAGGCCGGCGCGCTGCAGCCCATGGGACTGGAGAAGTTCCAGCGCGCGCAGCAGCTCGCGCTGGAGAACCGGCTGCCGTTCGTGCACCTGGTCGAGTCCGCCGGCGCCAACCTGCTGCGCTACCGTGTCGAGGACTTCATCTCCGGTGGCTCGCACTACGCCCGCCTCGCGCGGCTGTCGGCGGCGGGCATCCCGGTGCTGACGATCGTGCACGGCAGCGCGACCGCCGGCGGCGCCTACATGCCCGGGATGTCCGACTACGTGGTGATGGTGCGGGACCGCGCCCGCGCGTTCCTGGCGGGGCCGCCCCTGCTCAGGGCCGCCACCGGCGAGATCGCCACCGAAGAGGAACTTGGCGGCGCACTGATGCATGCGGCCGTGTCGGGACTGGCGGAATACCTGGCCGAAGACGACGCCGACGCCATCCGGGCGCTGCGCGAGCACGTCGGCCGCCTGGCCTGGCACCGGCACGAGTCGCCCTTGCCGCGCGCCGCGGAGCCCCGCCTGCCGGCCGACGGACTGCTCGAGGTGATGCCGGTCGACGGCCGCAAGCCGGTGGACATGCGCGAGGTCATCGCGCGCATCTGCGACGGCTCGGACTTCATGGAGTTCCAGCCGCTGTACGGCCCTGCCACCGTGTGCGTGCACACGTCGATCGGCGGCTTCCCGGTCGGCATCCTGACCAACAACGGCCCGCTCGATCCCGCGGGCTCGAGCAAGGCGACGCACTTCATCCAGCAGTGCTGCCAGTCCGCCTTGCCGCTGGTCTACCTGCAGAACACCACCGGCTACATCGTGGGCCGCGAATCCGAGCGCGCCGGAATGATCAAGCACGGCTCGAAGATGATCCAGGCCGTGGCCAATGCCACGGTGCCCCAGGTCACGATCCATTGCGGGGCCTCGTTCGGCGCCGGCAACTACGGCATGTGCGGCCGCGGCTTCGGCCCGCGCTTCGCGTTCTCGTGGCCCAACGCACGCACCTCGGTCATGGGCGCCGAGCAGGCGGCGGGCACGATGGCCATCGTCATGGAGGCCTCCGCCCGCGAACGCGGCCTCGAGCCGGACCGCGCCCAGATCGACGGCATGCGCGCGAAGATCGTCGAGACGTTCGAGCGGCAGACGTCTGCGTTCTACACCTCGGGCCGCCTGCTCGACGACGGCATCATCGACCCGCGCGACACACGCCAGGTGCTGACACAGGTGCTGTACCTGTTCCAGCGCGCCGACCGCTTGACCCTGCGCCCGCTCACGTTCGGCGTGGCGCGCCCCTAGACGGAAGCACCGCATGCTCTTCACGCCCGAACACGAGACACTGCGCCGCACGGTCGAGCGCTTCTGCCGCGACGAACTGAATCCGCACGTCGATGCCTGGGAGGACGCCGGCGCCTTTCCGGCGCACGAGGTGTTCGGCAAGCTCGGCGCACTGGGCCTGCTGGGACTGACCAAGCCCGTGACCGCCGGCGGCGCCGCGCTCGACTACAGCTACGCGGTGGTGCTGGCCGAAGCGCTGGGCAGCTGCCGCTGCGGCGGAGTGCCGCTCGCCATCGGCGTGCAGACCGACATGGCCACGCCCGCACTGGCGCGGATCGGCAGCGCCGAGCTGCAGCAGGAGTTCCTGGCGCCGGCGGTGGCCGGCGAAATGGTGGCGTGCATCGGCGTGTCCGAGCCCGGCGCCGGCTCGGACGTCGCCGTCGATCAGCACCACCGCCCGCAAGGACGGCGACGACTACGTCATCAACGGCGGCAAGCTCTGGATCACCAACGGCGCGCAGGCCGACTGGATGTGCTGCCTGGTCACCACCTCCGCCGGCAGCCCGCACCGCAACAAGTCGCTGGTCGTGGTGCCGATGAAGACGGCCGGCGTGACCGTGGCGCGCAGGATCCGCAAGCTGGGCATGCACTGCTCGGACACGGCGCAGATCTTCTTCGACGACGTGCGCGTGCCGCAGCGCTACCGCATCGGCGAGGAAGGCATGGGCTTCACCTACCAGATGCAGCAGTTCCAGGAAGAGCGACTCTGGGGCGCGGCCAATTCCCTCGGCAGCCTCGACCACGCGATTGCCGACACGATCGAGTACACGCGCGGCCGCCGCATCTTCGGCAAGTCCGTGCTCGACCAGCAGGTGGTGCACTACACGCTGGCGGAGCTGCAGACCGAGATCGAGGCGCTGCGGGCGCTGGTGTACCGCGCGACCGGCTTGTTCGTCGCCGGCCAGGACGTGACGCAACTGGCCTCGATGGCCAAGCTCAAGGCGGGCCGCCTGTCGCGCGAAGTCGCCGACAAGTGCCTGCAGTTCTGGGGCGGCATGGGCTACACCTGGGAAAACCCGGTGGCCCGCCTGTATCGCGACGGGCGCCTGGGCTCGATCGGCGGTGGCGCCGACGAAGTGATGCTGTCGATCATCAGCAAGCTCGCCGGCACGCAGCCGAAGCCGGCGCCATGAGCGCTGACCACGGCGATTGCCTGCAGGTCGAGCGGCGCGGTGCGTTCTGGTTTGCGCGGCTCAACCGGCCCGACAAGCGCAATGCGCTGTCGGAACCGATGCTCCAGGCGCTGCTGCAATTGTGCGACCGGCTCGAGTCGGACGCCGGCGCGCGCGCATTGGTGCTGTGGGGCGCGGGGGGTCACTTCTGTGCGGGCGCCGACTTCGGCCGTTTCCTCGAGCTGCTGTCCGCGCCGGCCGGTGCCGGTGCCGGTGCCGACCCGATCGTCGAGCACAACCGGTACTTCGGCACGGTGCTCGAGCGCCTCGCGTCGCTGCCGGTCGCCACGCTCGGCGTGGTCCGCGGCGCGGCCATGGGCGGCGGCTGCGGACTCGCCGCGGTCATGGACCGCGTGATCGCGACGGACGACGCCACGTTTGCGCTGCCCGAAGTCACGCTCGGTGTGATCCCGGCGCAGATCGCGCCGTTCATTGCGCGCCGCGCCGGCACGACGCAGGCCCGCTGGCTGATGCTCAGCGCCGCGCGGCTCGACGCCCGGGCGGCGGCGGCCGCAGGACTCGTGGACGCCGTCGTCAGCGGGGCCGCGTTGCAGGAGGCCGTGCAGGACGAACTGCGGCGGCTGGCGGCGGCAGAACCCGCGGCGCTGCGTGCCACCCGGCAGCTGGTCTCGCGCAACCTCGAACTGCCGCTCCCGGCTGCACTCGACGCGGCGGCCCTCGATTTCGCCAGGCAGTTGCGCACGGGCGCCGCACAGGAAGGCATCGCCGCCAGCCGCGAACGCCGCGCGCCGGCATGGAGTTGCGCGGTCACGGACCTGCCGGAGTTCACGTGATGCCGTTGCGACGCCTGCTGGTGGCCAACCGTGGCGAGATCGTCGCCCGGATCGCGCGCACGGCGCGACGCATGGGAATCGCGACGATCGCCGTGTACTCGGATGCCGACCGCGGCGGCGGCCATGTGTCCGCCTGTGACGAGGCGATCGCGCTCGGCGGCGAGGCGGCGGCCGAGAGTTACCTGCGCGTCGACCGGATCCTCGCGGCAGCGCGCGCGGCGGGCGCCGACGCGATCCATCCTGGCTATGGATTCCTGTCCGAGAACGCGGACTTCGCGCGCGCCGTGACCGGTGCCGGGCTGGTGTTCGTCGGGCCTCCCGCGGACGCGATCGCGGCGATGGGCGACAAGGCGCGTGCGCGCCAGCGCATGGCCGCGGCCGGAATACCGGTCGTGCCCGGCTACGACGGCGAGGCGCAGGACGCCGCGACGTTCGAGCGTGAAGCGGCCCGCATCGGCTTTCCGGTCATGGTCAAGGCCGCGGCCGGCGGCGGCGGCCGCGGCATGCGCCTCGTGGCGGCGGCAGCAGACCTGCCCGCGGCCGTCCGTTCGGCGGCGGCCGAAGCGGTCAAGGCGTTCGGCGACGGGCGCCTGCTGCTCGAGCAGGCGGTCGCCGGCACCGCGTCACGTCGAGATCCAGGTGTTTGCCGACACGCACGGCGCCGTCCTCCACCTGGGCGAGCGTGACTGCTCGGTGCAGCGTCGCCACCAGAAGCTGATCGAGGAATCGCCCTCGCCTGCCGTCGACGCCGGCTTGCGGGCGGCGATGGGCGCCGCCGCCGTCGCCGTGGCGCGCGAGATCGGCTACGTGGGCGCCGGCACGGTCGAATTCCTGCTCGATCGTGCCGGGCAGTTCTATTTCATGGAGATGAACACGCGGCTGCAGGTCGAGCATCCGGTCACCGAATGCGTCACCGGACTCGACCTGGTCGAATGGCAGCTGCGTGTCGCGCGCGGCGAGCCACTGCCACTGGCGCAGCAGGACGTGCGCATCGACGGTCACGCGATCGAAGTGCGACTGTGCGCCGAGTCTCCGGCCAACGAGTTCCAGCCCGGCAGCGGCACGGTCGCCGACTGGTCCGCGCCGCCGGGTGTCCGTTGCGATCACGCGCTTGCGACAGGCGCCGCGGATTCCGCCCTGGTACGACTCGATGGTGGCCAAGCTCATCGCGCACGGCCCGACGCGCGCGGACTGCATCGGGCAGCTCGCCGCGGCACTCGACCGCACCGTGCTGCTCGGACTGCCCAGCAATCGCAGCTTTCTCGCCCAGCTCCTGCGGCACGAGGCCTTCGTCGCGGGCCAGGAGGTTTCGACCGACTTCATCGGGCAGCACTTTGCCGCGCCCGCCAGTCGCGCCGCGGTCCCGGATGCGCGGGTATGGGCACTGGCCGCATGGCTGTCGGTCGCCGCTGCGCCGGAAGCAGAGTGCACGCCCGAGCCCTGGCGACACTGGAGCACGGGACGCCCGCTGCCGCATCCGTGGCGCCTGCGCTGGCAGGCAGCGACGACGGCCGACCAGGCCGAGCAGCGCGGCCGCCTGTCACTCAGCCGTGACGGCGCACTGGTCGAGCACGCCGCATCCCGCCACGAGATCGGCGGGCGCGCGGCACCGGCCGGCCAGTTTCATCGGATCCTCGTGGACGGCAGCGGCGTCGAGTATCGGCACGCGTGGGCTGGACAGACGTTGTGGCTGCACCTTGCACACGGCGACTTCGCGTTCGACTGCCTGCGTCGGGCCCCGGGGCGGGTCGCGCAGGCCGCCAGCGACGCCGTCACCGAAGTGCTCGCCACCCTCAACGGCCGCGTCGCCGAAGTCTGTGTCGCGGCAGGCGCGCAGGTGTCGGCGGGCGACCGGCTGGTCGTGATCGAGGCGATGAAGATGGAACACGAGGTCCGCGCAACGCGTGACGGGCGCATCGACGGGATCGGCGTGCGCGTCGGTGACCAGGTGACGCCCGGTCAGCGGCTCGCCAGTTATGCAGGAGACGGCGCATGACATCGAAGGTGGTGGTGACCTGCGCCCTGACCGGGGTGCTCACCGACCCGGCACAGCACAACGTGCCGGTGACGCCGGCGGAAATGGCGCGGGAAGCGCGTGCGGCATACGACGCGGGCGCCAGCGTGGTGCACGTGCATTTTCGCCAGCAGGGCCCCGGCAAGGGCCACCTGCCCTCATGGGAACCCGCCCTCGCCGTCGAGATCGCGCAGGCGATCCGCGAGGCCTGCCCCGGCATCGTCTTCAACCAGTCCACGGGCGTGGTCGGGCCGGACATCTCCGGCCCGGTGGCCTGCATCCGCGCGGTGCGGCCCGAGATCGCCGCGGCCAACGCGGGTTCGCTCAATTACCTGAAGGTGCGCAGCGACGGCCGCTGGGCCTGGCCGCCGATGCTGTTCGACAACCCGGTGGAGAAGGTCGCCGCGTTCCTGCAGGTGATGCAGGAGACGAACGCGTTGCCCGAGTTCGAGTGCTTCGACGTCGGCATCGTGCGCAGCGTCGAGATGTTCCTGCGCTCCGGCCTCTATCGCGGCCATGCGGATGTCAATTTCGTCATGGGCGTCGAGTCGGGCATGCCCGCCGATCCCGCCCTGCTGCCGATACTGGTTGGCCTGCTGCCGGCCGGCGCCACCTGGCAGGTGACCGCCATCGGACGCGAGAACGTCTGGCCGCTGCACCGGCGCACCGCCGAACTCGGCGGCAACCTGCGGACCGGACTCGAGGACACCTTCTACCTGCCCGACGGCCGCAAGGCCCGCGGCAACGGCGAGTTGATCGACGCGATCGTGGCACTGGCCCGCGGCGCCGGTCGCGAATGCGCGACGCCCGCCGAAGCCCGCCAGTTGCTGCATCTGCCGGCCTGACCGGCGAACGACACCCCGGAGTGCACGACATGCGCAAACTCCTGCTGCTCCTGGGCGCGGCCATGGTCGCGCTCCTCGCGTACCTGCTCGCCTGGCCGGTGCCGGTCGAACCCGTCGCCTGGCAGGCGCCCGTCCCCACCGGGTTACGTCGGCGTCCACGCGCAGAACGACCGCCTCGCCGGCCTGCAGCTGGTTTCGATTGCGCCGGAGATCGGTCCCGAGCACATCGAGTTCGGACCGGACGGACTGCTGTACACCGGCACGCTGGCCGGCGCGGTCCTGCGCATGAATGCCGACGGCGGCGCGCCCGAAGTGGTGGCCCGCACCGCGGGCCGGCCGCTGGGCCTCGATTTCGATGCAAGCGGCCAGCTGGTGATCGCGGATGCGCTGCGTGGCCTGCTGGCCGTGGACGCCGCGGGCCAGGTGCGCGTGCTCACCGACAGCGTCGACGGCACGCCGATCCTGTACGCCGACGCCGTGCAGGTGGCGGCGGACGGCAGGATCCTCTTCACCGACGCCACGCAGCGCATCTCGCCGCGGACCCTGGGCACGTTCGACGCGGCGCTGTTCGACATCCTCGAGCATTCGTGCACGGGCCGCGTGCTGGAGTTCGATCCTGTCGCGGCCACGACCCGCGTCGTCGCCCGGGGACTGTGCTTTCCCAACGGCGATCGCCCTCTCGGCCGACGAGCAGTCGCTGCTGGTTGCCGAGACGGGAACCTATCGTGTGCTGAAGATCTCGCGGGCGTCCGAGGGGATCGACGTCGGCGCCGCCTTGCGCGCCAATGCGGCGGGCGTCACGGTGCTGCTCGACAACCTGCCCGGCTTTCCCGACAACATCACTCGCGGCGAGGACGGCCGCTACTGGACCGGCTTCACCAAGCCGCGCAGCCCGGCCATCGATGCGATGTCCGGCAGGCCCTGGCTGCGCGCGCTGACGTTGCGGCTGCCGCGGGTCCTGTGGCCGGTGCCGCCCGTGTATCGGCCACGTGATCGCCTTCGACGAAAAGGGCGCGTGCTGCTCGACCTGCAGGACCCGACCGGCAAGCTGCCGGAAACGAGCGGCGCCACCGAGCGAGGACGGCATGCTCTACGTGCAGAGCCTGCACGCATCGGCCCTCGGCGTGCTCCCGCTCGACTTCGCGCCGAAGCCTTGGGGCAGGTCAGCCCAGCGTCACCTGGCCATGAGTAAGGGCATGGGCGAGCAGCAGGAAGGCTGCCGCCGTAGCGATGGCCAGCCAGGCCGCGAGAGCCCAGGGGTACGAACGTGAGAACCAGTCCATGCAACCTCCTGATGAGATCGCGGGGTCGGAGCCGGCAGCGGTGCCGTTGAACAATGAGTCTCTGGACCTTTCGGCCGACTCACGATCGGGCAATCGAGGCATAGACTAGCGCAATTTGTGCTGCGCCGCAGCAACTTTATAACTTAATGATTTATATAACTTAAATGCCTATCGACGGCCGGAGGAAAACCCAGCTGGACCGCCTCCGGCCGCCAGCCACCGCGCACTCAAAGAAAGCTCTGCATGCCGGCGACCGCCTCGACCAGGACGGTCACGACGAATGCCACCGAGACGGCGAGACCGGTGCCGATGGCGACAGGGAAGACGGGAAAGGAGCCTGACTTGCGGTTGAACATGGGAACCTCCTGCTGTTGTGGGAGCGAAGGTACGCTGACCCATGTATTCGATAAATCCGAATAACCGTTGCACTCTATTCCGGATTTCAGAACAATAGAGAAATGGACCAGTTGCTGGCGATGCGGGTCTTCAGCCGGGTGGCCGAGCGCGGCTCGTTCGCCCGGGCCGCCGACGAGCTGGACCTGTCGCGGCCCGCGGCCAGCGCGCACGTCGCCGCCCTCGAAAAGCATCTCGGGGCGCGGCTGCTGAACCGCACCACGCGCCGCGTTTCCCTCACGGCCGAGGGCACCGAGTTCCTGGCGCGCACGCGACGCATCCTCGAGGAGTTGCGCGACGCGGAGGAGACCTTGCGCGGCACGCGCTCCAAGCCGCAGGGCAAGCTCCGCGTCGATGTCCCGGTCGCCTTCGGCCGCTACCTGCTGCTGCCGGCACTGGCGGAATTCACGCGCCGCTACCCGCTGATCGAACTGGACCTGCGCCTCAACGATCGGATCGTCGACCTGGTGGCCGACCAGGTCGACGTCGCCCTGCGCGTGGGCCAGATCCGGCAAGCCGGACTGGCCGCGCGGCGCGTGGCGCAGGTGAATCTCGTCACCTGCGCAGCGCCCGCCTACCTGCAGGACCACGGCGAGCCGCAGACGCCGGACGAACTCCGGCATCACCGCCTGGTGGGCCTCAGCACGGTCTCGGGAGCGCCGCCGGAGTGGACGTTTCCGCCGCCGTACACGCCGAAGCGGCTGGGGCTCAAGTTCGCCATGCTGTTCAATGCCGGGGAGGCGCCGATCATCGCGGCGACGGCCGGGCTCGGCATCATTCACACGGCCGACCTGCTGGTGGCCGAGTACGTCGCGCGCGGCGAACTGAAGCTGATCCTCGAGGACTTCATCGCCCCGGGCCCGCCGATCTCGCTGGTGTATCCGTCCGTCCGGCCATCAACTGGCCAAGGTCCGCGTGTTTTCTGATTTTGCCGCCGACCTGCTGCTGCGCTGGAACGAGGAAGTGCGGCGCTGGATCCGGCAGCCGCCGCGACCCCTGCGCGGAACCTCCGCTACACTCGCATCGAAATCGAGGGAGACTCCATGACCTACCTGATCATCGGCCTGCTGCTGTTCTTCGGCATCCATTCCGTCGGCATCGTGGCGCCGGCCTGGCGCGATCGCACGGCCGCCCGCATGGGCGACCTGTCGTGGAAGGCCGTGTATTCAGTGGTCTCGGTGATCGGCTTCATCATGCTGGTGCACGGTTACGCCATCGCGCGCCTCGACCCCACGATCCTGTACACGCCGCCGCTGTGGATGCGGCACGTGGCGGCGCTGCTGCTGCTGCCGGTGTTTCCGCTGCTGCTCGCGGCCTACCTGCCCGGCAGGATCAAGGCCGCGGTCAAGCATCCGATGCTGACGGCGACCAAGGCGTGGGCCGTCGCGCACCTGCTGGTCAACGGCACGGTCGCCGACGTGCTGCTGTTCGGCGGGTTCCTGGCCTGGGCCGTCGCGGACCGCATCGCTGTCGGCAAGCGCACCGTGCAGCGCCGCACGCCGGGCGCGCCGCCGTCGAAGGTCAACGACGTGATCGCGGTCATTGGCGGCCTGGCAATCTATGTCGTGTTCGTGGTCTGGGCACACCAGCGGTTCATCGGCGTCCCGCCGTTCCTGCCGCGTTGATCGCAGCCGTGTCCGACCGCGACGCTGCCTGTGCCCGCAGCATGAGATCCGTGACGCTTGCGCCTTTCGTGCTGGCGGCCATGGCCTGCTCCCTGCTGCACTGGGCCGCCCGGCGGCGGCCGGCGCCGCGCCACTGAAGTCCGCCGAAGCGAAGATCGTTGCGCAGGTCGACCGCCAGCTCGACGCAGCCATCGGCCTGCTCGAAGAAACGGTGAACGTGCCGAGCGCAACCGAGAACCTGGCCGGCGTGCGCGCGGTCGGCGCGATCTACGCGCGCGAACTGCAGGCGCTGGGATTCGCGACACGCTGGATCGAACTGCCGGCCGGGATGCAGCGCGGCGGGCATCTCGTCGCGACGCACCGTGGCGGCAATGGTCCGCGCCTGCTGCTGATCGGCCATCTCGACACGGTGCTGCAGGGCGAAGCTTTCCGGCGCGAGGGCAATCGCGCCTACGGCACCGGCACCTCCGACATGAAAGGCGGCAACCTCGTGGCGCTGGAAGCGTTGCGGGCCCTGCACGGCACCGGCCAGCTGCGCGGCATGAACGTCACGGTCGATCTTCACCGGCGATGAGGAAGACCCGGGCGCGCCGCTCGCGGTCACGCGCGCTGACCTGCTGGCTGCCGGACGCGACGCCGACATCGCGCTGGCTTTCGAGGGCGCCAGTCCCGGCAAGGCCGTGACCGGCCGCCGCGGCATTGGTTCCTGGAGCCTGGCCGTGACCGGCGTGCAGGGCCACTCGTCCGGGATCTTTGGCGAGGCACGCGGTCATGGCGCGATCTTCGAAGCCGCCCGTATCCTCGAGCGGTTCCGCACGGAGCTGCAGGAACCGAACCTGACCTACAACCCTTCCGTGATCGTCGGCGGCACCGAAGTGACTTTCGACGGCGCATCCAAGCGCGGCATCCGCGCACGGCAAGACCAATGTCATCCCGCGCGAGGTGCGCGTCGAAGGCGACATCCGTTATCTCGGTGCGCCGCAGTTCGACGCGGCCCGGCGCAAGATGGAGCAGATCGTGACGGAGAACCTGCCGCGCACGACGGCGACGCTCGCGATCGTCAACGATTATCCGTCGATGGCGCCAAACCCCGGCAGCGAGCGGGTGCTGGCGGCGCTCGATCGCGTCAGTCGCGACCTGGGCGCCGAACCGATCGTGGCGCAGCCGCCCGCCGAGCGCGGCGCCGGCGACATTTCATTCGTCTGCGAGGACGGCAGGCTCGCCTGCCTGGATGGCCTCGGCGCAATGGGCGACAATGACCATGCGCCGGGCGAGTACCTCGAACTCGATTCGCTCGCCCTGCAGATCAAGCGCGCGGCGCTGCTGCTGCACCGGCTGTCGCGCTGAAGCAGGCACTGGCTTGCCGTCGCAAGGATCGAACGCGTCATGCTGAAGTCCACGGTTCGCGCACTGCAGGCGATGCTCGATGGCCAGCGCATCCTGACGCTCGCGGTACAGACGCCGCAGGGGCCTTACGCCGGACTGCTGCCCTTCGTCCCGGTGCCCGGTCGCTCAGGCGTGCTCGTGCACGCGTCGAGGATGGCGCGTCATTCCCAGGGTCTCGCCGCCGGCGCGCACGCCGGCATCCTGATCCACGAGCAGGACGCGCCGGACAAGGACCCGCTGCAGATCGAACGCCTGATGTTCGACTGCACCGTGCACCCGTACGAGCGCAAGAGCGCGGACTGGGAAGCGGGCCGCGCGCTGTACCTGGCGCGGTTTCCCGACAGCCGCATCACGTTCAACCTGGGCGACTTCACGCTGTACCGCCTCGACTTCGTGGCCGGCACCTACGTCGCCGGATTCGGCCGCGCGATGGACATCGAGCCGGGCGACCTCAAGCGGCTGGCGGAGCCGGCCTGAACGCGCCACACGGCGACCTCACACGGCGCCAGACTTCCACGTCGCGGTGACGCCAAGGCTTCACCGTGCGGGTGATTCGGTAAAAACCGTGCGCGGCATGGACGCCGCGCGCGGAGCCCCCATGGACGGGTTCACGGCGATTTTTACCGCGATCACCCGCACGGGGAAGCCTTGGCGCCGCGCAAGCGCGCACTCACCTGTTCAGTGCGTCTGCTCGTACTGCGACGGCGTGCAGCGCGCGTGCGCCAGGTACTCGCGCAGGTGCCGCACCGCGTTCTTGTCGAGGGTGTTGCCGTGATGCGGCCGGTGCAGGATGCCCTCGACACCGTTCAGCTTCACCCGCAGGCGCGCGCCGGACAGCGGTTCGATTTCCGCCGCCAGGTGATGCAGCAGCGACTCGATCTCGCGCCAGTGGATGTTGGCGCTGATCGGGTCATGAAAGATCGTGCGCAGCAGGCTTTCGTGCTTGTGGCTCATGGGCGCCTCCTGGCGCGAGACCACTCCCGAGGCACGAGCATAGACCAGCCGGGGTACCGCGGACCTGCGGTTCGCCGCAGGCCGATTGCGCCCCGCGCGGGGCGTGCGACTCAGCCGGCGACCGCCAGCTGCCCGCGCTGATAGTCGATCACGGCCTGCTGGATCTCCTCGGTGGTGTTCATCACGAACGGACCGTACTGCACGACCGGCTCGCCGATGGGCTTCCCGGCCAGCAGCAGGAGTCTCACGCCCGGTCTCGCCCGCGCGGATTCGCACGGATGCCCCCGGCGTAAGCAGTCCAGCCGAACGGAACGGCAGCGGCCTGGAGTCGTCGCCGACCACCGCATTGCCTTCGTACACGTACAGGAACGTGTTGTGCGTCAGCGGCGTCGGTATCACGGTCTCGCTCGCCGCCGGCAGGCGCACGTCGTAGTACAGCGGTGCGGTGCTCAGGCCACCGATCGGTCCCGCAGTCCTCGTGTCGCCTTGCACAAACTCACCCGCGATGACGCGCAGTTCTCCCCCGCCCGCGAGCGCCACGGTCGGGATCTCGCGCGACGGGATGTCGCGGTAGGCGGCCGGCTTCATCTTTTCGCGTGCCGGCAGGTTGATCCACAGCTGGAAGCCGCGCATGCGCCCGGCCGTCTGCTGCGGCATCTCGGAATGGATGATGCCGCGCGCCGCGGTCATCCACTGCACGTCCCCGGGACCGAGGTCGCCCCGGTTGCCGAAGCTGTCCTCGTGCCGCATGTGGCCGTCGAGCATGTAGGTCACGGTCTCGAAACCGCGATGCGGATGCGACGGAAAGCCGGCGAGGTAATCGTCCGGATCGTCCGAGAAGAACTCGTCGAGCATCAGGAACGGATCGAACCGCAGGTTCTGGCGGCTGCCGAGGCTGCGGCGCAGCTTGACGCCGGCGCCGTCGGAGGCGGCCACGGACTCGATCACGGCCTGCAGCTTGCGTGAGTTGTTCATCGAGAGTTCTCCCCGGAACGGATGACGGTGACTGGACTTTCGTTGCTGGCTATCGCATCAGATGCGGGCGCTCGCCGCCGAACCAGGCGCCGTCAGCCGCTCGCGGCGCGCGTCGAGCGACCAGGCGCCGGCGCCACGCGCCACGAGCAACAGGAAGCCGCCCGCAATGGCGACGTTCTTGAGCAGCATGATCTGCTGCATCTGGTCGGCCCCGCCGTGAAACAGGACACCCGAGGCCAGCGAGAACCCCGCCAGCGCAGCGGCCGCGAGCCGTGTGCGGTAGCCGGCGATGATGGCCAGCGCGCCGCCGACCTCGAGCAGGATCACCAGCGGCAACAGCATGCCGGGGACGCCCATCGCTTCCATGTAGCCCTGGGTGCCCGAGTAGCCGGAGATCTTGCCCAGCCCCGAAATCAGGAAGATCGCCGCGAGCAGCACGCGGCCACCCAGGTCGGCGAGGTTGGCGGAGGTGGTTTGAGTTGTGGACTGAGTCTGCATGGCGGCTTTCCTTGGTCGATGAATTGCAGTGCGTGCATTTTCCATCTATCACTTGAATAAAAAAGACGGTATTTTCGATCTTATCTATCGACAAATTCGATTTTATGCCAAACCCGAAAATCACCCTCGACCAGTGGGCTGCCCTCACGGCGGTTGTCGAGCACGGTGGTTACGCGCCGGCATCGCGGCACCTGCACCGTACCCAGTCGACCGTCACCTACACCATCCAGAAGCTGGAGGACCTCCTCGGCCTGAAGGTGTTCACGCTGCAGGGACGCCGTGCCGTGCTGACGCCCGCCGGACAGGTGCTTTACCGGCGCGGCAAGGCCCTGCTCGACGACGCCGGTCGTATCGAGCGCGCCGCGGCCGGTCTCGCCCAGGGGCTGGGAGCCCGAGGTCAGGCTCGCGGTCGATGCCATTTTCCCGACCTGGCTGCTGTTGCGCGCGCTGGGCGAATTCGGCGCGGAGCATCCCGATGTGCGCATCGAGCTGATCGAGGCGGTGCTGGGCGGCATCGACGAGGCGCTGATCGAGGGTCGTGTCGACTTCATCATCGGCTCGATCGTGCCGGGCGGATTCATCGGCGACCCGCTGCTGCAGGTCCGCTTCGTCTGCGCGGCCGCACCGTCGCACCCGCTGGCGCAGCTCGGCCGACCGGTCGAACTCGAGGACCTGCGCGCGCAGCGTCACCTGGTCGTGCGCGATTCGGCCGTACGCCAGAACCGCTCGGGTGGCTGGCTCAACGAGCGGCGCTGGACGGTGTCGAACAAGGCGACCTCGATCCGTGCCGCCACGATGGGCCTGGGCTTCGCCTGGTACGCGGCGGAGAACATCCGCGAAGAACTGCAGGCCGGATCGCTGGTGCGCCTGCCGCTCGCGGCCGGCGCCGAGCGGTTCGCAACGCTGTACCTCGTGCATGCGGATCGCGAAGCCGCCGGGCCCGCGACCCGCCGGCTGGTGCAGATCCTGCGCACGCAGGTGGCCGAGAACTGCGCGGAACCCGTCGCGCGCCAGTAGACTTTGCCCATGCGCCTGCGCGATCCACGGGTGGTTCTGGGAGCGGCGCTCTACGCACTGCCGGTCATCGTGGCCGCCGCAGGCTGGGGCATCGCCGCCGCGCTGCGGCGCAGCGCTCTGCGTCGCACGTGCTGCGACTCGTCGCGCGGCTGTGGATGTCGCTGCGGGCGATGCGCCGGCCGGAGGCACCGCTGCGGCTGCACACGATCACGTTCTCCCACTATGTCGAGAAGGTGCGCTGGTGCCTGGACCGGCTCGGCGTGCCCTACGAGGAGGTGCCGAACATCGGCATCCTCGGCGTGCTGCTCACCGGGCGCTCGGTGCCGTGGCTCGAGGTGCCGCCGGGACTCACGCGGATCGGCGACTCGCCGCGGATCCTGCGCTATCTCTGGGGCGAATACGCGGGGCGCCTGCCGGGCGAGCGCACGTGGTTCCTCGAGCCGACGCCCGCCGCGATCGAACTGGAGACGCGGTTCGACCGGCGGCTGGGCAACGATGTCCGGGTCTGGCTGTACCAGCAATTGCTGCGCGACCGGTCGCTCAGCCTCCGCTCCTGGGGCATCGAGGAGCCGCGCCATCCCCGGCTGGCAGCGGGCGCTGCTGCTCGTCCTGCAGCCGGTCCTGGCATTCGCGGTGAGGCGCATGCTCGGCGTGAACCAGGCGCGCGCGACCCGTGCACTCGCGCGCACGCACGAGATCTTCGACGAGGTCGATCGGCTGCTGGCCGACGGTCGTCCGTACCTCACGGGCTCAACGCTGACCTTTGCCGACATCACCTTCGCCAGCCTCGGCGCCCTGGCGGTGCTGCCGCCCGAGTACCCGGGTGCGCGGCTGGCAGGACGGCGCCTGGAACTCGCCGACATCCGCGATCCCGCCTGGCGCGCCGAGGTGGAACGGCTGCGGGCGCATCCCGCCGGGCAGTTCATCCTGCGCCTCTATCGCGAAGAGCGGCACCTGCCGGCCGTGCCGGACGGCGTCGGTGCTGCGGCGCCGGAGCGCGCGAGCGGCAGCGCCGCGGCCGGATAGGGCGGCTCACTCCTCGGGTTCGTTCTCTTCCGCGCTCCAGCGCCTGCGGTGCTCGAGTTCGGCCGCCGCGCGAACCCCGGCGTGCCGGTTCGACAGCAGCAGCGAGGACGGATCGCAGACGCGCGCGCGAATGACGCCCAGGTCGACGGCGGCATCGAACAGGCTCGGGTACCACCGGGCCCATTCCGGAAAGATCTCTTCGACTCGCTCGCGCAGGGTCATGGTGGCGGCAGTTTAAACCGAGCCGCTGCCGCTGGACGTGACGGGCTTCAGTGCAGCGTGAACTGTGCACACCCCGCGGCCGGGGCGACCGCCGGACCGGCTTCGATCTCGCGCCGGGTCTGCTCCAGGATCGGCCGCAGCGCGTCGTCGGCCGCGATCGCAGGCATGCCTGCCTGCAGCGCGTGCGCCGCCGCCTGCAGGCAGCCCAGCTGGCGCAGCGCCTCCGCACGGTTGTTCAGCGCGGCCGCCGAGCTGCGGTCGATCTCCAGCGCCGTCCGGAACGCCCGCTCGGCCTGCAGCCAGTCGCCCTGCCCGGCCGCGACGTTGCCACGCCCGAGCCAGGGCAACGGATCGCCAGGCCAGCGGATCGCGGCCGCCGCGTAGGCGCGCTGCGGCGGCCTGCGGATTCGGCATCGCTTCGAGTGCTGCCGCCGCCGCCAGGTAACGGCCTGGATCGGCGTTGCGCGGGCAGGTCGCCCGGTTGCAAGACGGCGATCGCCCAGCGTCCGCCGCGCTCCCATGTGGCCTCGAACCGGGCGGCGCTCATCTGCAGCCGCCGCTCCTCGCCGGAACGCAGGATGACGCTGTCGGCCTCGCTGTCGTAGCCGACCAGCACCGCGTAGTGCCAGCCTGGCCACGGGCCCGCGCCGAGCCGCTGCAGCACCAGCACGGGCGTGCCGGCCGCAAGCTGCGCATACAGGTCGTCGAGCTCGTCACCCACCTCGTATGCCAGCAGCCCGCGGGCCCGTACCGCCGCGGCCAGTTCCGCCTGCAGCGACCCCTCGCGACCCGGCAGGTAGACCTCGTCGGCGAGCGCCGCGGGAGAGACCGCCAGGCCCGCCGCGCCGAGCACGGTCGCGAGCGCGGCCGGACCGCACTGGTATGACGTCTGCGGATGGAACGGCGTCGACTCGAGTTCAATCGGCTGCCGGGCGGCCGGCCGGCGGGCCGGACGTTGCGGGCGCCACGACGCAACCGGCCATGGCCTGCATGACCAGCAGCAGCGCCGGCAGGCCGACCGCCGCCGGAGGACCGGCGCGCGCATGGCCGCGACGGCCGCGACGGCCTCAGGTCTTCTTGAAGATGTCGATGACGCCGACGAGTTCCAGGATGATCAGCACCAGGAACACGACGCCGATGATCGCCAGCGCGTCACCGCCGGCGGGCAGCGTGTCCATGCGCTCGGCCAGCGAGCGCAACTCGGCATCCGTCAGTCGCGCAACGCGCGCATCGACGGCGACCGGGTCCACGCCCAGCGCCAGCATCTGTGCACGCACCTGGTCGCGCGCGAGCGCCGACGTCACGGTCGACAGGTCGGCGGCGCGTGAACTGCCCGCCTCGACCGCCTGCAGGGTGCCGACGATCGCGGCCTGTGCCACCGGTGGCGATGACAGGTTGAGCAATGCAAGACAAAGCGCGGCGACCAAACTTTTCTGCAGCATCTCGAATCTCCGGTGGCGGGCTCGGCCGCAGCAGGATAACCCAGCCGCGCGCCATTGCACGTGCGTGCGGGATCGAGTCCTGCAGAGCAGGGACACAGTTCTCGGTTTGGCGGACTCAGCCCAGCACGATGCGCAGCAGATCCCGATAGGCGCCGGGATCCGTCAGCAGCACGAAGACCAGCCCGAGCACGGCGCCCAGCAGGTGTGCGTCGTGGTTGAGCCTGCGCCCGCCAGGTCCGCCCGACAGCTGGCCGCCACCGGTCGCGTACCAGGAGTAAGCGACATAGGCGACGGCAAACAGCGGCGCCGGGATCGGCACCGGGATCGGGATGATGAACAGGCTCATGGTCGGGAAATAGACGATGGCCGCGAACAGCACGGCGGCAATCGCGCCGGACGCACCGAGGGTCGCGTACTGGGGATCGTTGCGATGCTTGAAGTAGGTCGTGCTGACGGCCAGCACCAGTGAGCCGAAATACAGGGCAGCAAAAGCGACGCCGCCGATCCTGCGCTCGAGCATGAAGGCGAAGAACCAGAAGGTCATCATGTTGAAGATCAGGTGCATCAGGTCGCCATGGACGAAGCCATGCGTGACCCAGGTGTGGTACTCGCCGCGGCGCCTGACGTAGTAAGGGCGGAAGATCGAGCCGGTCGATCAGGCCGCGGTGCGGCGTACAGCGCGAGCAGGCTGACGGCGATGGTCGACACGAAGATCAGCAGGGCGATGCTCACGGTGATCTGCACTCCAGGACCGGCATATCGGGCGCGGCGACGTCAGTGCCGCACGAAGATCAGCGCGCCGGTGTCGAATCCCAGCGATGCCGCCTTGGCCACCAGTCGTTCGACCTCGGCGGGTGGCGGGGTCGGCGTGCGCGAGAGTATCCACAGGTAGGAGGTGTCCGGTCCGGCGATCAGGGCATGCTGATAGTCGGGATCGAGATCGACGACGTTGTAGCCGCCATAGAACGGGCCGAAGAACGACACCTTGAGCGCCGCCGACATCGGTCGCCCCCAGGAACTTCGCCGTGCCGCTGGCCTCGCTCCATTTGCCCTTGTCCGCGCGATAACCGCGGTTCAGCACCTCGACGGTGCCGTCCGGGCGCAGGCTGTAGGTGGCGGTGACCTGCTCCATCCCGCGTTCGAAGCGGTGATCGAGCCGGGCCACCTCGTACCAGCGTCCCATGTAGCGCTCGACCTCGAAGCCGGTCACAGGCTCGATGCCCGCCGGGACCGAAACCGATGAACAAGCGGTGCTGGCCAGCAATATTCCGAGGGCCGCGACGGCCCGTAGCGATGCGAACATGGGTCTGTTTCCTGCGATATGCCGAGTCCGGGTATACACAGGCCGCCGCCGGCCTGCCATCTCATTCGCAGTCTTCAGGCCTTCAGAGTCGTCACTCCGGCGACGCCCTTGGCGCGCGGGGGAATGCGCGCGATGCGCGCCGCGGCCTCGGCACGGACCCGCTGCAGGCGCGCAGGATCACGCCGCAGGTCCTCGGCCAGCGCATTCTTCTCGGCGACCAGCGCATCGGTCAGCGGCGCGCCGAAGGTGCGCAGCGGCGCGATCTGGAAGCCGTGCTTGCGGAACAGCCGGTAAATCTCCTTGACCTTCTCCGGAGCCACGTCGCGGCCGAGCGTGAAGCTCTCGAACCTGCCCTCCATCGCGAGCAGCGCCGCCTCCGCCAGACAGGCATAGGCGACGCCGGGCGGCAGGCCGATGTCGAAGCTGAATTCCACCGGCCCCGGGATCAGCACCTCGCCGCTCTCCACCACCAGCACGTCGGGTCGCACCGCGGCCTCTTCGGCGGAAATGTCCGGCGGCAGGGCCACGTCGAGGATCACGGCTCCAGGCTTGCACTGGCTGACGTCCAGCACACGCTGGCCGAAGGCGGAGGTCGCGGTCACGATGAGGTCGCACTCGCCGACCCAGCGCTGGGTGCTCGTGTCCAGTTCGACCGTCGCGCCCGGCGTCTCGGCCAGGATCTTCTCGCGCAGGGCCCGCAGCCGCTCCGGCTCGATCGAGACCAGCACGACATTGCGCACCGCGGCGGCCAGCAGCCGCGAGCAGACCGAGCCGATCGCCCCGGTCGCGCCCACCACCATGGCCCTGCCACGCGCAAGGTCTGGCCAGCCCATGCGGCGGGCCGTCAACTTGGCCGTCTCGAGCGTCGCTGCGATCGTCAGGCTGTTGCCGGTCGTGACTGGAATCGGCGCCCGGCTCGCCACCGTGATGCCGGCGTCGCCGACCACCTTGGTGAATGCACCGAGTCCGACGATCTGCGCGCCATGCGCCGCCGCGTCCCTGATCGCAGCGTCGAGCCGGCGGTAGGTGAACTCGGGTGGACGCGACAGCATCTGTCGCGGCGTGGCGCCCATGGCATAGATGGCGCCCTCGATGGCCTGGCCCGGTCGCGGGCGACACACCACCTTCGATGCGGCCCACGTGCGAAGCCGGCATGTGCGCCGCGCCCGCTTCCACGAGGGACCGTGGCAGGTGACGGGTCCAGGAATACCGCGGGTGCCGGGCGAGGTAATCGACCGTGAGCGGATGCAGGATGAATGCAAACCGGTTCATGTCGCGCCCCCTAGCCTGCAAGCCGTCATTGTTGGACGACCGCGCGCGAGGGGCCATGCGTAATGCCACCTTAGCGTTGCCGGAAGCGGAACCCGCCCGCGTTCGCGGGCTTCCTGGCCAGCTTGTCGGCGTAGAACTCGCGCAGGACGGCAAGGTCGCGCGTCTCGTCGCCGGTCATCCGCACATAGCGGTCGATGCCGACGTGCTTGTGCCTGTAGTCGATGTAACCGAGGCCGATCGGCACGTCTGCGGCGAGCGCCAGCTGGTAGAACCCCGACTTCAGGTGGTCGGTGGCAGCGCGCGTGCCCTCGGGCGCCACCGCGATCCACATCCAGTCACGGCGATGCATTTCCTCGGCCATCGCGGTGACGAAGCCCGTGCGCTCGCGCCGGTTGATCGGCACGCCGCCCAGCGCGAGCAGCAGCCGGCGGAAGGGCCAGCGGAACATCGAGTCCTTGCCCATCCACTGCGCGGGCAGGTCGTGCGCGAGCTTGAACAGCACCCCGATCGGGAAATCCCAGTTCGACGTGTGCGGATAGACCATGATCAGCCCGCGCGGCTCGGGCGGCCAGGTGAGCGAGCTGTGCCAGCCGAACAACCGCAGCACGCCGAGACACGCCTTGCGCAGGATTTGCATCGGAGCCGGACTCAGTCCGACGGCACCACGTAGGCCGGCATCGGTTCCGTTTTCTTCTTTTCCGCCTCGGCCTGCTGCTGGCGCTGCTCCTCCTCGTTGAGCAGGTCCATGACCCGCTGCATGCCGCCCAGGAAGCTCGCGAACGCGTAAACGATGCCGAACGCCAGCCCGCAGGCCGCGACCAGCGCGATGGCCTTCTGCCCCAGCCGCAGCGGGGGCTTCTCGTGCTCACGCTCCACGGCGCGGCGCGCACGATCCATGAAGGCGCGCTGCAGTGTCGCTGGCGGCAGGTCCGGACCCGGGGTGGCGGGCGCTCCGGGAATCGACTCGTGACTCATACGGGCATCTTAGCAATGCTCCTGCAGCCTCAGGACCGCTGCGGATCGGGGCCGGTCCCATTACGGTAAATACTTAAATGCGAATCATTTGCATTCAGTAGCCGGATTCGCTTAGGATGCTGCCACGGAGAGGTGTCGGTCCATGTACGTCTGCATCTGCCACGGTCTGTCCGAAAAGCGCCTGCAGCAGGCCATCCAGGAAGGCGCACGCTCGTTCGAGCAACTGCAGTCCTGCACCGGTGTCGCCACCTGCTGCGGGGCCTGCGAGCCCTGTGCCCGGGAAATGCTCGACCCCAGGCCGCTTGATTCCTGCGCGCGGTCCCCGCAGGCTTCCTGACTTCTGCGCCGCAACTGCGGCGTCCCACAGCCTGCTGCCGGAGCCAACGCCATGAAGGGCGACGCCGAAGTCATTGCGCACCTCAACAAGATCCTCAAGAACGAACTGACCGCCATCAACCAGTACTTCCTGCATGCCCGCATGCTGAAGAACTGGGGGCTGGACAAGCTCGGCGACTACGAGCAGCACGAATCGATCGACGAGATGAAGCACGCCGACAAGCTGATCGAGCGCGTGCTGTTCCTCGAGGGCCTGCCGAACCTGCAGGACCTGGGCAAGCTGATGATCGGCGAGGACGTCCGCGAACTGCTCGAGTGCGACCTCAAGCTCGAGCAGAAAGCCCACCCCGACCTCAAGGTCGCGATCGCGTACTGCGAGAAGGTGGGCGACTACGTCAGCCGTGAATTGCTCGAGGACATCCTCGAGTCCGAGGAGGGCCACATCGACTTCCTCGAGACGCAGCTGCAGCTGATCGATCGCATCGGCCTGCCGAACTACTGCCAGTCGCAGATGAAGACGCCGTCCTGAGGCGTCCGGCCTAAGGACTTTCCGCGTTGACGGGCGCACCGCGCCCTCTAGCATCGCGCGTGCCTGCACCACGGACACGCCGATGCCGAAGCGCTCCCTGCCCCCGATCCCGGAATGGTTCCCGCGCGGCACTGCCCTGCTGCGCGATCCCACCCTGAACAAGGGCACCGCGTTCAGCGAACGGGAGCGCGACGTGCTCGGCCTGCGCGGGCTGCTGCCGCCGCACGTCGCCACCCAGGACGAGCAGGTGGCGCGCGTGCTCGAGAACGTGCGCCGGCTGAAAACGCCGCTGTCGAAATACATCATGCTGTCCAGCCTCCTCGACCGCAACGAGGCGCTGTTCTTCCGCGTGGTGACCGACCACGCGGACGAGATGATGCCGATCATCTACACGCCGACCGTCGGCCTCGCCTGCCAGCAGTTCGGGCACATCTACCGCCGGCCGCGCGGCCTGTTCGTCACGGCCGCGGACAAGGGCCGGATGTCGCTGGTCATGCGCAACTGGCCGCACCGCGAAGCGGCGATGATCGTCGTCACGGACGGTGAACGCATCCTCGGCCTGGGCGACCTCGGCGCCAATGGCATGGGCATCCCGATCGGCAAGCTGTCGCTGTACACGGCCTGCGCGGGGCTGCATCCGTGGAAGTGCCTGCCGGTCATGCTGGATGTCGGCACCAACAACGAGGCGCTGCTGGCGGATCCGCTGTACCTCGGCCTGCGCCACCGCCGCATCTCCGGCGATGCCTACGACGAACTGGTCGAAGAGTTCATCGTGGCGACGCAGGAAGTGTTCCCGGGCGTGGTGGTGCAGTTCGAGGACTTCGCCAACCACAATGCCTTCCGCCTGCTGCGCCGCTACCGCGACCGCATCAGCTGCTTCAACGACGACATCCAGGGCACCGCGTCGGTGGCGGTCGCCGGAATCCTCTCGTCCCTGCGTGTCACCGGCCAGCGCATCACCGAGCAGCGTTTCCTGTGCCTCGGCGCCGGCGAGGCAGCCACCGGCATCTCGGACCTGCTGGTGCGCGCAATGATCGAAGACGGCCTCGACGGAGCGGCCGCGCGGAGCCGCTGCTGGATGGTCGATTCCCGGGGGCTGGTCGTCGCGGGCCGCGACGCACTCGCCGAGCACAAGCGCCCTTACGCCCATCCGCACGCGCCGGTAGACGATTTTCTCGGCGCGGTGCGGGCACTGCAGCCGACGGCGATCATCGGTGTCGGCGCAACCCCGGGCGGGTTCCATGAGGGCGTGGTGCGCGAGATGGCACGACTCAACCAGCGGCCCATCGTCTTTGCGCTGTCGAACCCGACCTCGAAGGCGGAGTGCACGGCGGAGCAGGCCTATGCCTGGTCTGACGGAAGGGCGCTGTTTGCCTCGGGCAGCCCGTTCGATCCGGTGACGCTGCCCGACGGGCGGCACTTCGTGCCGCGGCAGGGCAACAACTCCTACATCTTCCCGGGCGTGGGCCTGGCGCTGGTGGTCGTCGGCGCCACGCGCGTGACCGAAGCCATGTTCCTGGCCGCGGCACGCACGCTGGCGGGGTGCACGTCGCAGGCCGATCTCGACCAGGGCAGCCTGTACCCGCCCTTGAGCACCGTGCGCGACGTGTCCGCGCGGATCGCCGTCGACGTGGCAGAAATCGCCCTGCGTGACGGCCTGGCTTCGATCGAGCGTCCCGCGGACATCGAGGAAACCATCCGCGCGGAGATGTACGACCCCGCGTACTGACGCGGGTCGTCAGCCCGGTCGTCCGCCCCGCGCGCGGCGCCAGACCAGCGTCTGGTTGTTGGCCGGCATCGCGCAATCCTCGACCAGGCGCAGGCCCTCGGCCGCCGCCAGTGCATCGACGGCCTCGAAGTCCCGGATGCCGCTCGCAGCATCCCGCAAGCGCAAGGTCTCATCGAACAGCGCATTGCTGTGCGAGGTGAATTGCCCGCCGTAGCGGAACGGGCCGTACACGACCAGCAGGCCGTCGTCACGCAGCACGCGCCCCACGCCGCGAAACAACGCCTGGACCTGCGGCCACGAGACGATGTGCAGCGTGTTGGCGGTGAAGACCGCATCGACGCTGTCGTACTCGCAGGGCCACGCCGCCTGCCCAACGTCCAGCTCGAGCGGTGCCAGCAGGTTGCTGGAACCCTCGAGGGCCACGCGCGCCGCGAGCGCCGCCAGGTTTTCCGGCTGCTCGGTGGGCTGCCAGCCCAGCTGCGGCAGGTGGCGCGCGAAATGCACCGCGTGCTGCCCGGTGCCGGCCCCGATCTCGAGCACCACTCCGCCCTGCCGCCCCAGCCAGCGCTGCAGCACCGCCAGGATCGGAGCCTTGTTGCGCTCGCAGGCCTCGGAAAACGGCAGGGCCTGCACGAACGATGGCGGACGCCGGTCCACGCGCGACCTCAGCCGGCGCTCAGCCGGGCCCGTCGATGAATTCGCGGCCGTCCTTCATCACGAACGGCACACGCTTCAGCACGGTCACGTCCAGCAGCGGGTCGCCATCGACCGCGATGAGGTCCGCGCGCTTGCCCGGCTCGAGCGTACCGACTTCGTCCTGCAGTCCCAGCAACTCGGCGGCGTTGACGGTCGCCGCCTGCAGCGCCGCCGCCGGCGTCATGCCGTGCTTGACCATCAGTTCGAACTCGTCGGCGTTGCGGCCGTGCTTGCTCACGCCCGCATCGGTGCCAAAGGCAATCTTCACGCCGCGCGGCACCGCCTTGCGCAGTGATTCGCCGGTCACGCGGATGCGCCATTCGATCTTGGCCCGCACTTCCGGCGAATAGGCATCCGGATTGCTCGCCAGCCGCTCGATGTAACCGTTGATGGTGGACAGCGTCGGGACATAGTACGTCGCCGTTCTTGAGAAACATCGCGATGGAGGTGTCGTCGAGCAGCGTGCCATGCTCGATCGAGCTGACGCCGGCGCGCAGCGCGGCGTTGATGCCGTCGGCGCCATGCGCGTGCACGGCCACCTTCTTGCCGTACATCCTCGCCGCCTCGACGATGGCTGCGACCTCGTCGTCGAACATCTGCTGGCCGAGACCGGCGCCGACCTGGCTGTTGACGCCGCCGGTCGTCGCGATCTTGATCACGTCGACCCCGCGGCCCACCTGTATCCGCACCGCGCGGCGGCAGGACTCGGGGCTGTCGCAGAGGTTTTCGTGCTGATGCCGCAGGTCGCTGTATTCCTCGCGGTAGCCGAGCGCGTGATCCATGTGGCCCGACGTGGTCGAGATCGAGCGGCCGGCATCGACGATGTTCGGCCCGACGACCTTGCCGGCGCGGATCGCATCGCGCAGTGCCAGCGTCGCGCCGCTGGCATCGCCGAGGTTACGCACCGTGGTGAAGCCGGCGCGCAGCGTCTTGCGCGCATTGACCAGCGCGTTGAATGCGATCTCGGCGTCTTCGAGCTGCACGGACTCGAGCTCTCCCAGCTGGCCGCCCGTGTCGGAATGGAGGTGCACATGGCTGTCGATCAGCCCGGGCAGCACGAACCGCGCGCGCTGGTCGATCACGCGCCGGCTGCCAGGCACGTCGACGAAGCCGTCCAGGATCTCGCTCACCCGGCCGTCCCGGATCACGATCGTGCTCGGCCCGCGCGGCGCCCGACCCGGGCGGTCGAGCAGCCGGCCGGCCTGCACGACCACGATCGTCCGGCGCGGCCGCAGCGGGCGCCGCCGCCTGCGCGACGGACATCATGACGAAGAGGATGGCCAGGCAGCGGAGGGCTGGTCGGAGCATGGGATGCGCGCGGTCTCGACTGGAAAAGGTCGGACAGTCTATTGTCGGGGCCCTCGTACCGTCCATGCCGCATCCCATGACGCCTGATCAATTCCGGCTGCGCACCGCGCCGCTGCTCGTGCTTGCGCTGCTGGCGCTGTCCGCCGCGGCCTGCCGCAATGCGCCGCCACCCTCCCCTGCGCCGGTGGCCGGCGCGCCCGCGGCTGTCGCCCCGGACGCAGACCGCGCCCAGACAGGGGCCACGACTCCGCGATTGATCCCGGGCGTCACCGCCGCCAACCCGATCGCCGTGGAGGCCGGACTGCAGGTGCTGCGGGCGGGCGGCAGCGCGGCCGATGCTGCCGTGGCCGTGCAGGCGACGCTGGGCCTGGTCGAGCCGCAGAGTTCGGGGCTGGGCGGCGGCGCCTTCCTGCTGTACTACGACGCGCGCTCCGGCCAGGTGACCGCATTCGACGGTCGCGAAACCGCACCCGCGGGCGCGACGCCGGACATGTTCCTGGATGAGCAGGGCGCACCGCTCAGTTACTCCGACGCCGTGACCAGCGGTCGCTCGACCGGCCCGCCCGGCGCCGTGGCGATGCTCGGCCTGGTGCATGCACAACACGGCCGGCTGCCGTGGAAGGACCTGTTCGACGCTCCCATCCGCGCGGCCGAGCAGGGATTTGTCGTGCCGCAACGGCTCGGCCGGTTTGCCAACAGCACGATCACCCAGGCGACGCTGCCCGACGCGCGCGCGCTGTTCACGCACGCCGACGGCACGATCATCAAGGCGGGCGACACGCTGCGCAACGAGGCGTACGCGGCGACCCTGCGCACCTTCGCTGCGCACGGTCCGCGCGCGCTGCTGGAAGGACCGCTGGCCGAGCAGATCGTCGCCCGCATCCGGGCCGAGCCGCGGCCCGGGACGCTGACGCTGCAGGACCTGGCCGCCTATCGTCCGCAGCAGACGCCGGCGTTGTGCCATCCGTTCCGGGTTTACCTCGTGTGCGTGCCGCCGCCGCCCTCGAGTGGCGTCGGCATGCTGCAGTTGCTCGGCCTGCTCGAGCGCACCGACATCGCGCAGCGCGACCCCGCCGACCCGCAGGCCTGGTTGCAGTTCGCGGAGGCGACGCGCCTGATGTTCGCGGACCGTGACCAGTTCGTCGCCGACCCGCGTTTCGTCGCCGTGCCGGTCGCGGGCCTGCTCGACGCGCGCTACCTCGACTCGCGTGCCGCGCAGATCGGAGAGCGCGCCGCCCCGCAGCCACCGCTGGCAGGCAGCCCGCCCGGCGCGGTGCTGACACGACTCGGCCTCGACGCCACGGCCGAGGTGCCCGGCACGAGTCACTTCGTCATCGTCGACGACGCGGGCGACGTGGTGTCGATGACGACGTCGGTCGAGTCGGTGTTCGGCTCCGGTCGCTCGGTGGGCGGCTTCTTCCTCAACAACCAGCTCACGGATTTCTCGTTCCGCGCCATCGACGATGCGGGGCGGCCGGTCGCCAATGCCGTGGCTGCCGGCAAGCGACCGCGTTCGTCGATGTCGCCGGTGATCGTGCTGAGCGGCGACGGTCGCCGCTTTGTCGCAGCGCTCGGGTCGCCGGGCGGCTCGGCGATCCTGGCGTACAACGCCAAGACGCTGGTTGGCCTGCTCGCCTGGGAGCTGCCGTTGCAGGACGCGATCAACCTGCCGAACGTGATTGCGCGCGGTGCCGACTTCTATGGCGAGATGCCGCGCATCAGCCCCGGGCTGGCGCAGGGGCTGGCGGAACTCGGCGTGGAGTTGAAGGCGGGGCGCGGCGAGGAATCCGGCATCCACGGTGTCGCGGTCCGCGGCAGCCCGGCCGCGTTCGAGGCCGGCGCCGACCCGCGGCGCGAGGGCGTCTGGCGTCCGCAGTAGCCGCTACTGCTGCCGCGACGGGCCTCGTCGCCGCCACTCTGGCACAGGTGCGCCAGGGCGGCGGTCTCATCGAGCGCCGCGGCCGGATGGGGCGGCGCGGCGTCGACACGCGCATGCGCAATCACGGCGTCGCGCATGGCTTCGTGCAGCGCGCTCCAGTGCACGGGATCGCGTTCGAGCAGCGCGGCGCACAGCGCCCATTCGTTGGCCTCGCGCGCCGTCAGCAACTGGTCGACTGGAGCGGTGAAGCCGAGCGTGGCACGGTCGCCCTGCCCGCCCACCGCAAACTGCGGCACCGGCCAGCCCAGCCGCGCCGCCACCTGCTCGACGCGGTGACGCCAGCCGGCATCGAGAGCTTCGCCCCAGTCGATGCCCGACGACATCGAGTGCCACGCCGCGGTCCGGGCAGCAGTGTCGTCACCGCGCGACAACACGCGGGAAGAGCGGAACGGCACCGGCAGCGTCACGGTCATGGCCTCGCCTCCTCGCGGCAGCCGCCGGGCAAGTGCAGCGCCGAACGCCGGGTCAATCCTGCAACGCCCGCGCCAGCCCCGCGCGCGTCAGCTGCACGACGACCGGCGACAGCGCGAGCAGCGCAATCAGGTTCGGGATCGCCATCAGCGCGTTGAGCGTGTCGGCAATCGTCCAGGCGAGATCGAGATGCGTGATCGCGCCGAAGAACACCGCGATGGTCCACAGGATCCGGTACGGCTTGATCGTCCAGTGGCCGACGAGGAACTGCCAGCAGCGCTCGCCGTAATACGACCAGCCCAGGATCGTGGTCAGCGCGAAGATCGCGAGCGCGATGGCGACGACCTCGCCGCCGATGCCGGGCATGGCCGACTGGAACGCGAGCTGCGTCAGTTCGGCGCCGGTCTTGCCGGATTGCCACGCGCCCGAGACGACGATCGCGAGGCCGGTCATGCTGCAGACCACGATCGTGTCGAGGAACGTGCCCATCATGCCGATCAGGCCGCTGCGGACCGGGTCGTTGCTCATGCCCGCCGCCTGCGCGATGCCGGCCGTGCCGAGCCCCGCCTCGTTGGAGAAGATGCCGCGCGCGACGCCGTAGCGGATGGCGGCGATCATCGCCGCGCCGGCAAAGCCGCCGACGGCGGCCGTGCCCGTGAACGCGGTCTCGAAGATCAGCGCAAACGCGTGCGGAATCTCGCGCCAGTGGAACGCCAGCACCCAGAGTGCCGCCAGCACGTAGCCGACTGCCATGAACGGCACCAGCCAGTTCGAGACCGCGGCGATGCGCTTGATGCCGCCCAGGATGACGGCGCCGGTGATCACCATCAGCACCAGGCCGGTGATCATCGGGTCCAGCGCAGAACGAGTTGTCGAGCGCGGCCGCAATGCTGTTCGACTGCACCATGTTGCCGATGCCGAAGCCGGCCAGCCCGCCGAAGACGGCGAACATCGTCCCGAGCCAGGCCCAGCGCGGGCCGAGGCCATTGCGGATGGCGTACATCGGCCCGCCGACGAAGCGACCCTGGGCGTCGCGCTCGCGGTAGTGCACCGCCAGCAGCACCTCGGCGTACTTGGTGGCCATGCCGACCAGCGCCGTCATCCACATCCAGAACACCGCCCCGGGGCCGCCCAGCGCAATGGCCGTCGCCACGCCGGCGATGTTGCCGACACCGATGGTCGCGGCGAGACAGGTCATCAGCGCCGCGTAGGGACTGACCTCGCCGTGTGCCTCGTCACCGCCGCGGCCGCTCCAGACCAGTCGCAGGCCCGCGCCGATCCGCCGGATCGGCATGCCGCCGAGGCGCACCTGCAGGTACAGGCCCGTGCCGAGGATCAGCGCCAGCATCGCCGGACCCCAGACGATGCCGTTGAGTTCATTCATCCAGGCCATGAAGGTCGACATCGAATCCCCTTTTGGAGCCCGCAGGCGCGGTGACGGCCGGCGCCGCCTGCCGGTGGTGCCCGCAACTTACCTGACTTCAGCGGGGCATGACAGCGCGGCCGGCACCGGCGTGCGCGGCTTTACTCAGGCCGGCTTCCAGCAGAAGCAGTTGAGCTTGTGGCCGTCGAGATCGCGGAAGTACGCCGCGTAAAAGCCTTCGAGGCCGCGCGGGCCGGGCGGGCCTTCGTCCTGTGCGCCAAGTTCGATCGCCTTGCGGTACACCGCATCGACCTTGTCGTTGCTGTCGACGACCAGCGCCACCATCACGCCGTTGCCGACCGTGGCGGGCTTGCCGTCATGCGGCTTGATGACGCCGAGCGACGGCTGGCCGGGCGCGACCGCCCATGCCACGAACCTGTCGGACTCCATGAAGCGGCCCGCGCCCAGCAGGCGCAGCAGTTCGTCGTAGAACGCGGCAGCGCGCGCGATGTCGTTCGAACCCAGCGTGACGTAGCCGATCATGCAGTTCTCCCCGGAGTATGATTTGAGGTGCCGGCCCGTCCGGCGGCGGACGCCCTGGTCCGGGAGATTCTGCGTGACGGACAAGCCCGATGGAAGCCGCGCACCCTCGCTGCTGCAGCAGGTCGAGGGCACCGAGAAACTGTTCCTGTCCGGCCGCCGCAACCGCGAGGCCGACCTCGAAAGCGCCGTGCGCTTTTTCCTCGAGTTCCTGCACGGCTTCGAGAGCTTCGACTTCGACCAGCCCTGCGTGACGGTCTTCGGCTCGGCGCGCCTGGGCGAGGACCACCGGTACTACACCCTGGCACGCGGCATCGGTCGCGCGCTGGCCCAGGCAGGCTTCGCCGTCATGACCGGCGGCGGGTCCGGCCTGATGGAAGCTGCCAATCGCGGCGCGCGCGAGGGCGGCGGCCTGAGCCTCGGCTGCAACATCAAGTTGCCGCGCGAGCAGCTGCCGAACGCCTACCTCGACCGGTTCATCCCCTTCGAGCACTTTTTCGTGCGCAAGGTGATGCTGGTCAAGTACTCGTCGGCGTTCGTCTTCCTGCCGGGCGGCTTCGGCACGCTGGACGAGGCGTTCGAGCTGGCGACACTGGTGCAGAACGGCAAGATCGAGCGCTTTCCCCTCATTGCCGTGGGTCAGCGACTTCTGGGGCGAGCTCGTGCAGTTCTTCGACCGCACGCTGGTGCGGGAAGGCACGATCTCGCCGCCGGAACTGGCCCTGATCCGGCTGGCGGAAACGCCGGAGGACGTCGTGCGCATCGCGCTCGAGGCACCCGGGGCCTGCCAGGATCGTCCGCAACCCGGCCAGGTGCCGTAGCCGGATGCAGCGCGCGGCGCGTTCTCAGGCCGCCAGCAGGCCTTCGAGCAGACGCCAGCGTTCCAGTTTCTGCGCAAAGTCGCAGCGCTGCGTGCGCCGGGCTCGTCGATGGCAGCCGGTGCAGCGGCAGCGACGCCAGCGGTTCGGGCAGGTCGGGCTGCACCCTGCGCAGGTAGAGCCGATGGGCCGTGCCGCCGTTGACGCAGACGTGGGCGATGCGCGGATGCTCGCTGAAGAAGCGTTCGAAGTCGTTGGTCACGACGGTTGCCAGGTCGATCGCGGCATCGAGACTGCCCGGCCGCACCGCCTCCCTGCACACGTCCCACAGCGCGATGCCGCTCGCGCGCAGCCGGTCTGCCCGCTCCGCGTACGGGACATCCGGGCCGGCGCCGAACAACGCACCCATGATCCGCCAGAACGCATTCTGCGGCTGGGCGTAGTACTGCCGCGCCGCGAGCGACGCCTGGCCCGGCAGCGAACCGAGGATCAGCACGCGCGCGTCCGGTGCGGCGATCGGCGGGAAGCCCCGCGACTTCGTCGTCAAGCCGCTTCGTCGCGTTGCGGCGGCTTCGACTCCCCGGGCTTGCGCGCGGCCGCGTCACGCCCCGGATGCTCGTAGTCGTTCTTCTCCCAGTCGCGGTACTGCGGCGGAATCGGGTTCATCGATCCGTCCGCGAGCCAGCCCAGGCTGCCGTCCATGAACAGCCCGGCGACCTTGCGATAGGACCGGTTGTTGTTCGACTTCACCGCACGGAAGTTCGCCTCGATGCGCCGCCGCGCCTCGCGGCAGAAGAGGTCCGCCAGTTCCTGCGGACTCTGGTCCGCCGGATTCTCGCCGAGCAGGTGATCTGCGTACGACAGCGTGGTCGACATGACGAACAGGTCGACGCCGATGTCGACGAAGTTGCCGAGGATCAGCTGCTCCTTCTCGAGCTTCGGGCCGAACCTGGCCATGGTCGCGAACAGCCGCCGGGCGAGCAGCTTGCTGGTCTTGCCCGCGTACGCGAGGTGCTTGCGGTTCGCCTCGCTGAGGTGCCGGGCGTCGAAGTGGTGCCCGGTCTCGGGCATGAACAGCTTCGGCAGCCACGTGGAGTAGAACCCGGCGGCCTTCATCATGGCCTCGCCCTTGCTGATCTTCTGGCCGGGCTTGGGCTGGAGGATCGGCATCACCAGCTTGAAGTGCGTGTCGAGCGCCTCGCGCGCCATGATCAGGTGCATGACCTGGGACGAGCCCTCGAAGATGCGCCCGACGCGCATGTCGCGGATCGCCATCTCGACGCTGGTCGGACGCTCGCCGCGCTCGTACAGCGACATCGCCCGCTCGTAGCCGCGGCCACCGCGCACCTGCAGGTAGTCGTCGAGGATGCTTAGAGCGTCTCGGAACAGAAGTACTTGGCCGCGGCAGCCTCCAGCCGGATGTCGACATTCTTGTGGTCAGCCAGCGCGCAGGTCAGGTACACCATGCTCTTCATCGCGAACAGGTGCGCGGCATAACTCGAGACCATCCTGGCGATGGCCTGGTGCTTGCCGACCGGCTGGCCCCACTGCTGCCGCGTGGTCACCCACCAGCGAGCGTCGTCGACGAAGGCCATGCCGACGCCGATCGCGGCGGCAGGCAGGCCCAGCCGGCCGACGTTGAGCGTGGCCAGCGCGATCTTGAGGCCCTCCCCGGGCTTGCCGATCATGTTCTCCGCGGGCACCCGCACGTTCTTGAACGTGACGAGCCGTTGGCGATGCCACGCAGGCCCATGAAGCGTCGAGCGCCGCACCCGCTCCACGCCCGGCCACGCGGTCTCGACGACGAAGCACGAGATCTGCGGAATCGACTTGCCGTTGGGCAGCACCTTGTCCGGCGTGCGTGCGAGCACGGCGATCAGCGTGGTCTTGGGTCGGTGAGCGTTGGTGCACCACAGCTTGTCGCCGTTCAGGATGTAACGCCTTGCCGTCGTCGGTCGGCGTGGCCACGGTGCTCATGCGCGCCGGGTCGGAACCGACGCCGGGCTCGGTCAGGGCGAACGCGGAGATCTCTCCACGCGCGAGGCGCGGCAGGTACTTGCGTTTCTGCTCCTCGGTGCCGAACTCGCGCAGCGGCTGCGGCACGCCGATGCTCTGGTGCGCCGAAAGGTACGTGACCGTGTTGGCGCAGTAGCTGCCGATGAAGCCCAGCACGCGCGCGTAATTGGTGATGGAGAACCCGAGGCCGCCGTACTCCCTGCGGAATCTTCATGCCGAAGAGCCCGATCGCCGCCATCGCCTCGAGCGCGGCGGCGGGATACTCGCCCTGCTCGTCGATCTGGCAGGGATCGACGTGCTTCTCGATCACCGGCGCGGACCTTTACGATGTAGTCGTCGCCGATCTTCCGGTCTTCCGCCGACTGCGCCGGGAACGGATGCACGCAGGTCCCAGCGGAAGCTGCCCTTGAAGACCTCGGCCGTGAAGCTGACGTTCTCCCACTCCGCCTGGCGGGCGTCCTCCGCCAGCGCCATCGCGACGTCGCGTGCCTTGGTGTCCATGCGCATCTCCCCGGTGGATTCAACCGGCGCATTTCCTGCCAGAACGGCACGCGCGGGTATTGGGGCAAATGCACAACGCCGGGTCCCCGGAGTAAGGGACATGTGCAACCGCCGGCCCTCACCCCGCCCTCTCCCACTCTCGGGGAGAGCCCTCACCCGGCCCTCACCCCGGCCCTCTCCCGCTGAAGCGGGAGAGGGGGCGGAGATCAGACGCGCTCGAGGATCGTGGTGATGCCCTGGCCGAGGCCGATGCACATCGTCGCCACGCCGAGCGTCGCGTTCTGCTGCTCCATCACGTTGACCAGCGCCGTCGTGATGCGGGCGCCTGAGCAACCCAGCGGATGGCCGAGCGCGATCGCGCCGCCGTTCAGGTTGACCTTCTCGTCGAAGGTCTCCATCAGGCCGAGGTCCTTGATCACCGGCAGCGACTGCGCCGCGAAGGCCTCGTTGAGCTCGGCGATCTGGATGTCTTCCATCTTCAGGCCGGCGCGCTTGAGCGCCTTCTTCGTCGCCGGCACCGGGCCGTAACCCATGATCGCCGGGTCGCAGCCCGCCACCGCCATCGCGCGGATCTTCGCGCGCGGCTTGAGGCCCAGCGCCCTGGCACGCTCGTAGCTCATCACGAGCATCGCGGACGCGCCGTCCGAGATCGCGGATGACGAACCCGCCGTGACCGTGCCGCCCTTGGGTCGAACGCCGGCGGCAGTGCCGCCAGCGTCTCGACCGTGGTCTCGGGACGGATCACTTCGTCGATCTCGCACAGCACGCGCGCGCCCATGGCGTCGTGGCCCTCGATGCCGATGATCTCGTTCCTGTAGCGACCCGTCTGCGTCGCCTCCCAGGCCTTGGCGTGGGAACGTGCGGCGAACCTGTCCTGCATCTCGCGCGTGATGCCGTGCATGCGACCGAGCATCTCGGCGGTCAGGCCCATCATGTTCGACGCCTTCGCATACTGCGTCGACGCCGCCGGGTTCAGGTCGATGCCGTGCATCATGCCGACGTGACCCATGTGCTCGACGCCGCCGATCACGAACACGTCGCCCTGGGACGTCTGTATCTGCGCCGCCGCCGTGTGCAGCGCCTGCATCGACGAACCGCAGAGGCGGTTGACCGTCTGGCCCGGGACCGTGTGCGGCAGGCCGGCCAGCAGCAGCGCGTTGCGGGCAATGTTCATGCCCTGCTCGAGCGTCTGGTTGACGCAGCCCCAGATCACGTCCTCGACCTCGTTCATGTCGAGGCCGGGGTTGCGGCGGAACAGCGCCTTGATCAGCTCGGCCGAGAGCGCCTCGGCGCGGACGTTGCGGAACATGCCGCCCTTCGAGCGGCCCATGGCGGTGCGGACGCCATCGACGATGACGACATCGCGGGGATTGAGACTCATGTTGATCGCTCCATTATTCCGTAGGGGCCGCGGTCAGCCGAAGAACTTCCTGCCGGAAGCAGCCATGTCACGCAGCAGCTGCGGCGCTTCGTACAGCTTGCCGAGCGGCGCCAGCTTGTCGGCCATGGCAAGGAAGTTCGCGACGCCGGTCTGGTCGACGTAGCGGCAGGCGCCGCCGCGGAACGGCGGGAAGCCGATGCCGTACAGCAGCGCCATGTCCGCCTCGTACGGCGAGGCGACGATCTTCTCCTCGAGGCAGCGCGCCACCTCGTTGACCATCGGCACCATGCAGCGCGCGACGATCTCTTCCGGCGTGAACTCCCTGCGCGGAGCCACGGCGTCCTTGATCAGCTCGTAGGTCGCCGGGTCCACCGACTTCTTCGGCTTGCCCTTCTTGTCGGGCGCGTAGACGTAATAGCCCTTGCCGTTCTTCTGGCCGTAGCGCTTGTTGTCGACCAGCACCTGGGTCGCGTTGCGCCAGTCGTGGCGCATGCGGTCCGGGAAGCCCTGGGCCATGACTTCCGCCGCATGCACGCCGGTGTCCATGCCGACCACGTCCATCAGGTACGCGGGACCCATCGGCCAGCCGAACTTCTCCATCACCTTGTCGATGGCCTGGAAGTCGGCGCCGTCGCGCATGCAGCATGTGGAAGCCGGCGAAGTACGGGAACAGCACGCGGTTGACGAAGAACCCCGGGCAGTCGTTCACCACCACCGCGGTCTTGCCCATCCGGCCTGCGAGTTTCACGGTCGCGGCGACCGCCTCCTCGGACGACTGCCTGCCGCGGATCACTTCCACCAGCGGCATCATGTTCACCGGGTTGAAGAAGTGCATGCCGACGAAGTTCTGCGGCCGCTTGAGGGCCTCGGCCAGCAGGCTGATCGAGATGGTCGACGTGTTGGACGCGATGATCGTGTCCTCGCGCACCAGGCCTTCGACCTCCGCCAGCACCGCCGTCTTGACCTTCGGGTTCTCGACGACCGCCTCGATGATGATGTCGACACCGCCGAAATCGCCGTAGTTCAGCGTCGGGCGGATGCGGCCCAGCGTCTCGCTCATCTTCGCCGGCGTCATGCGTCCCTTCTCGACCTGCTTCGCCAGCAGCTTGCCCGCTTCGTTCATGCCGAGCGCCAGCGCTCTTCGCGGATGTCCTTCATCATGATCGGCGTGCCCTTGTAGCGCCGCCTGGTAGGCGATGCCGCCGCCCATGATGCCGGCGCCGAGCACGGCCGCCTGCCTGATCTCGCGCTTGCTCTTCTTCTCCCAGCTGCCAGCCGCCTTCTTGACGGCCTGGTCGGCGACGAACACGCCGATCAGCGCGTTGGCCTGCGGCGTCACCGCTGCCTTGGCGAAGTACTTCGCCTCGACCTCGAGCGCGGCATCGCGACCGAGCGTGGCGGCTTCCTGCATGTTCTTCAGCGCCAGCATCGGCGCCGGGTAGTTCGGGCCGGCCTGCGCGCCGACCACGGCCATCGACGAGTTGAACGCCATCGTCTGCTCGATCTTGTTGAGCCTGACCGGCGCCAGCTTGGCGGCGCGGCGACCCTGCCAGTCGAGCTTGCCGGCGATGCACTGCCGTGCCATCGCGAGCGCCGCTTCGCGCAGCTGCTCGGGCGGCACGACGGCATCGACGGCGCCATCCTTCAGCGCTGCGTCCGCCTTCTTGTCGGCGCCCGCGCAGATCCATTCGACGGCGTTGTCGATGCCGATCACGCGCGGCATGCGCACCGAGCCGCCGAAACCCGGGAAGATGCCCAGCTTCACTTCCGGGAACCCGACCGACGCCGTGGTGGACATCACGCGGTAGTCGGCGGCGAGCGCGAGTTCGAGCCCGCCGCCGAGGCACACGCCGTTGATCGCGACCACGGTCGGCACCGGCAGGTCCTCGAAGCTCGACAGGATCCGGTTCACCTCGAGCACGCCCCTGGCGATGCCCTCCTCGCCCGTCGGCGAACATCGCGCCGAATTCGGTGATGTCGGCGCCGACGATGAACACGCCCTTGCCGGAGGTCACCACCACGGCCTTGACGCTGGCATCGGCCGCGATCGCCCGGGTCGCCGCCGCGAAGTCGCGGATCGCGGCCTGGCTCAACTTGTTGACCGATTCGCCGGCGAGGTCGAACTTGAGTTCGACGATGCCATCGCCGAGCGCCGTGACGCTGAAGGCGGGTCCCGTGTACAGCATGAGTCTCTCCCTACCAGAGGTTCGGACGTGGTCCGCGGCTCGGAGTCGCCGCAGCCCGATCCGCCAATTTTGCGGCACCGCAGCAGGGGCGGGAAGGGGCCGGCGCGGAAGAATTGCGCGGGGCGGGGCCGACGCTGGCGCAGCAGGCCGCTGCGCCCGTCGCAACCGATTGAAAAGATGGAACTTAAGGGTGGAGGGCCGCGCAGCAAGTAAGTATCAGCCCTCGAAAATCGATCGATTTCTTGTTGCAATGCGGTAACTTGCGTCATCGCCACGGAATGGACCTCATGCCACAAGCCTGCCGACTGACCGCCGCATTGCTGCTCTGCCTGGCGTGGGCAGCAGCGCCGGTCCACGCCGACGACGCAGCCGGCCCGGGCCGAGGTCAGGGCAAGCCTTCATTGCCGCCATGGCAGCGGCACAGTCCGGTTCCGGCGTGGTCGAGACCGCCGACACCGAGGCGCTGCAGCGCTATCCGCTGTACCCGTACCTGCAGGCGCAGCGTCTCGCGCGCCGGCTCGAACTGTCGCGCCGCGCGGCCACGCCGGATCCAGCCGTGATTGCCGCACTCGATGCCGAGATCGCGGCGTTCCTGGCCCGGCAGGGCGACCTGCCGGTGACGCGCTCGCTGCGCTCGAACTGGCTGACGAGCCTGGCGACACGCCAGCAATGGGACACCTACCTGCAGCAGTACGACCCCGAGCGGGACACGCAGCCTGCGCTGCGCTGTCATTGGCTGACGGCGCGCACGCTGCGCGGGCCGGTCGAGGGACTGGTCGATGCGTTGACACAAACCTGGCTGACGCCCACAGCCTGCCCGACGCCTGCGATCCTGCGCTCGAGTGGTGGCGGGCACGCGGCGGCCCGGGCACGGAGCTGACCGAGCAGCGCGCACGGCTCGCGCTCGCCGCGGGCGATGCCGCCCTCGGCCGTTACCTGGCTCGCTCGCTGCCCGTCCGGGCGTGCCGCGCCATTGCTGCAGTGGGCCGCGCTGATCGAGCAGCCGGCACGCGAAGTCAACGCACTTGATCGCGCAACCCGCGCGAGCGGTCGAACCGCAGGCGCTGGAGGACGGCTGGCTGCGCTTTGCGCGGGCCGATGCCGAGGCCGCCGCTGCCGCGTTCCCGGCCTTGCGCCAGGCACGGTCGCTCGACGCACGCGCGGCGAGCCCGTACGCGCTGGCGGTGGGCCTGGCGCTCTCCTGGAGCCGTCACCCGCGCGCGCTCGAGTTCTTCCGCCTGGTGCACGAGGACGACTTCGACGAGCGCGGCCACGAATGGCGCGCCCGCGCCGCGCTGTGGGCCGGCGACTGGCGCGAAGCAGCGGCGGCCATCGCCGCGATGCCCGAGCCCCTGCGCTCGCAGACGCGCTGGCGCTACTGGTCGGCACGTGCCAGCGAACAGCTGGGCAACGCTGGCGCAGTCCCGCGAGCTGTACGCGGCGGTGATTCCGACGGACAACTGGTACTCGGTGCATGCCGCCGCGCGACTCGATCGCAAGTACGTGCCGCAACTGCAGCCGCTCGCGCTCAGCGACCAGGACATCAACGCGCTGGCGGCGGAGCCCGCGTTCGTGCGCACGCGCGAGCTGCTCGCCTGCGACATGACGTCGGCCGCCGCGGCCGAATGGCGCGCCGCACTCGACGAATTGTCGCCGGCGCGACAGGCGCAGGCCGTGGGGCTCGCGGCCCGCTGGGGCTGGCACGACCAGGCCATCGCGACCGCAGCCCGGCAGAAGATCTTCAACGACTACGACCTGCTGTACCCGCGTCCCTTCGACGCCGAAGTGGCGGCGGCCAGCCGGCGCAGCGGCCTGCCGCAGGACCTGATCTACGCGATCATCCGGCAGGAGAGCCTGTACCGCGCGGATGCCGGCTCCAGCGCCGGCGCGCTGGGACTGATGCAGCTGCTGCCGGAGACCGCGCGCATCACGGCCAAGCGCGCCGGCCTGCCGCCGCCGATGCGCTCGCAACTGCTGCTGCCCGAAGTCAACATTCCGCTGGGCTCGGCCTTCCTCGCCAGCCTGGTCGAACGCTTTGACGGCGAGACTGCGCTGGCCGCCGCGGGCTACAACGCCGGGCCCGGTGCGGCGCAGCGCTGGCTGCCGCCGGCACCGCTCGATCTCGACGTGTGGGCCGAGAACATCCCGTTCAACGAGACCCGTGCCTACGTGCAGCGCGTCGCCTGGCACGCGCTGGTGTTCGACTGGCTCGACGAGCGCAAGCCGCAGGACGTCAGTCACTGGCGGCGCGATGTCGCGCCGGCCGCCCCGGCGGCCGGCGGCAGCGCGGCCACGGACCGCTGAGCCCGCGGCCTCAGCCGGCAGCCGCCGCGCGCCAGTCGTCGAGCAGCTCCCGCACCGCGGGATCGCTGACAGCCGCGGTCAGTTCGAACACGACAGCCCGTTGCCGGGCGTCGAGCCGCCAGCGCAGCGGCGCGATGCGCTCGAGCAGTGCCGGGTCGGCGGACGCAAGCAGCGCGGCGAAGATGCCCGCCGCACTCAGGCCCAGGTCGCGCCGGATCCAGTCGCAGGCTTCGTCGATCACTGCAGCCTCGTGCTCCAGGCCGGCGGGCGAGGCCGCGACATAGGCGAGTGCAGCGTCCCGCACCAGCGACGGGCATGGTTCGCCCAGCACGACGGGCAGCCAGGCACGCACGGTCGTGTCGCCGCGGCGGATGGCCTCGCGCAGGGCCTGGCACAGTTCGCGCCGCTCCGGCAGCGCCAGGCTGCGCACGCAGCCCCAGTAGCCGACCAGCGCGCCGCCCAGCGCGGTCCGCGGCGCATCGCGCCGGCCGCAGCGCACCATCTGCGCCAGCGCCTGCGCAGCGACCGGCGGCAGCGGTGGCGTAATCCCATTGAACGGCCGCGGCGGCCTGCAGATTGCGGTTGGACATCGCCAGATCACTCCCGTGCCCGAGGTCATTGCACATTGACCGGTGGCGACGGGGGCGCGCATGCAGGGCGGGGCTGAAAAGAAAAAGCCCACTGCCGCATGACGCGCCGGTGGGCTGGTGACTCTGCACCCGCTTCGTTGCCTGCCGGCCGCATCCGCACCGCGGGGTGCGAGCCACCTTGCCCGGGCAGGCAGGTTGGCCTGGGCGCGAACGCCCTGTCTTGATGCTGGCGGGAGTATACAACGGCAGCGCCGGCGCGTGCTCCGTGTTCGTCCGCAATGGCAGCGCGGCGGGATGGCCGTCAGGCCGCCGTCCCGTACAGCGCGGCCAGCACGAGGTGCGTCGGAATGAACACCAGCAGCACGAATGCCGCGTAGAGCAGCGCCAGGTACGTCGCCGCCGGCAGTGCCGGGCGGTGGGCGCCCAGGCCGTAGGTCCAGTTGATGTTCTTTTCAGGCGAACTGACCGCCCGGCTCCACGGCAGGACGACCGCCCCGAGCAGCACGGCGCCGGTGAGCCCCACGCGCTCGTCGTAACCGTATTCGCGCACCATCCACAGCAGCACCAGCGGCAGCGGCACATGGAACAGCGACAGGCCGCGCAACAAGCGCGGCCGCTCGGGTTCGAACATGTAATCGGTGAGCCCGGTGATGCGCCGACGCAGCAGCAGCCGTCCGGCGAGATCGACGTTCCAGAGAATCTCCGGCAGCAGCACCGCCACCGCCAGCACGCTCGCCAGCGCCGCGCTCTCGAGCCACAGCGCGGGCACCGCACCGATGAACGCGATGTCGGAGAACCAGAGGAAATTGCGCCAGGTGTAATGGCGCCACCAGATGACGCACACCACCAGCACGAACGCGGTGTAGGCGAGCTTGAACGCGAGCATCAGTCCGCAGCCCGATTGAATTTCACGGACTCACCTTAGCAGAGCCGCTGCGACGAGTCGCCCGCGCCGCGCGACGAGGCGAGCCCCGCACAGGGCCGACCTGCGGCACACTCTCCCCGCGGTGAATGGAAGCGTCTGCACTGAAACCCAAGGAGAGCCAAGATGACTGACCTCACGCAGCGAAGCAGTATGGTGATTGCGACCCTGGCACTGGCGGCGACGCTCGGTGCCGCAGCGACCGCACGAGCCGGCGATGCAGCACGGCCCGGCATGGTGCGCACGCAGGTCGTCGTCGACTACGCCGATCTCGACCTCGACAGCCTCGGCCGGCAACAAGGCGCTGTACGCACGCCTGTCGCAAGCGGCCGCGCGCGCCTGCGGGCCCGAGCCGGAGAGTCATGGACCTGCGCGCGCCGCTCCGACTACCGGCAGTGCCGGGAAGAGGCTCTCGCCAAAGCCGTCGACCGCATCGGCAGCCCTGAATTGCAGGCGCTGCACGCCAGGCAGTCAGCCGACGGCGTCGGTTGACGGCACCGGCGGCGCGCGTCAGGGATCGACGCGCGCCACCGGAAACACCATCCGGAAATCCTCGATGCGCAGCGCCGCCAGGATCGTCGCGCGACCGAGGTCCGGGAACAAGGCGTCGTTGCAGCGCATCTGGCGCAGCCGGCACAGCCTCATCCAGCCGCGGGCCTCCGGCCGCACGTAGTACGTGCTGCCGGCGAGCCGTTGCGCCACCGTGCCAAAGGCGCGCGGCACCCATTGGCTGCGCAACGGCAGGCGCGGCCCCACCGGCGGCGTGAACTCCAGCGCGCACACCTCGCTCCCGTCGCTGCTCACGCGCCAGTGATCGGCATCGGCCGTCTGCGACCAGTCGAACGTCGCCCGGTCCTTCGGGATACCCCAGTTGCGGCGGCCGTTGACGACGCTGTCCCAGGTCGACACGAGAATGCGGCTGATCGTCGGGAAGCGGCCCTGGCCAAACTGCGCCGTGCCGGGGATGAACAGCAACTCGCGGTACGGGCCGCAGGGCGCGCTGTCGTAGGCCACGCACATCAGCACCGCCACCGCCGACTTCACCGTGGCGCGCAACTCGCCCGGCAAGAAGGCCGTGCGCGCAGGATCTCCGGCAGGCAGCCGCATGGCCACCATCCAGGCATGGCCCTGCAGGGTCCACGGTGCAGGGACACGCGGCACCTCGGGCAGTGATTCGTCGGGTTGCAGCATGGTGTTGCCGGATCCTGCCTGGGTTCAACGCAGCATGGCGGCCGGGCTCAGCGCCAGCAAGACCTGCGCCGCGTAATAGAGCGGCAGTCCCCAGGCGCGGTTCAGGAATTGAGGCCGCACGAAACGGTCGCGCGCGACCGAAATATCCGAGGCGGTGAAGGCCAGCGCGCCGACGGCGACGGTGGCGGGTCCGCCCGCAGCGGTCAGGCCACAGGCCAGGGTCGCCATGACGGCAATCACCGCAAAATAGGCCTGCACCGGCCTGCGCATGTCCGCAGGCAGCGACGGGCCTCAGCCAGCGCCAGACCTGCCACAGCGCAACGGCCAGCCCCGCGCCGGCAATGAACAGCCAGCCGAGGCTGAGCGGACGCGTGAGGAACGCAGCCGCATAGGCGAGGTGCCCCGCCAGGAACGCAAACACTCCGGCCCTGAAAATCGCCGGGCGCGTCTGCGGAATCAGCAGGATGTCGCCCGACCAGGCACAACAGCAGGCCAGCGAGCAGCCACAGGCCGTAGCTGGACTCGAGCGCACCCGAGCCGAGCGCGACTGCGACGAAGGCCGCGGAAGCAACGGGCTTGGCGAGCCACTTGCCGGCCTGCGAGCCGCGACGCTCGGCGACCAGCAGGCCCGCCACCGCCAGCGCGCAGACGATGATCGCTGCCGATACCGTGTTCAATGCACACCTCGCTGCAGGGACTGCGCGGCATCGTAACGCGCCTCTTGCGATCCTGTGCAGGGCTTCCCTAGGATCGCGCCGCGATGCCTCCGCGTTCACTCCCCTTCACCCTGCGCGCCGGCCCGGCGGCTTTGCGCCGGATCAGCCGCGACGGACTCGCGCCGGGCGACATCGGCTGCATCCCGGCCGCGGCGGGCGGGCCCAAGGGGCTGGCGCTGCTGCCGCTGGACCGTTTGCTGCTGCAGCACGGCTGGCTGCCCGCGGCGCAACCCCTCGAACTGCTGGGCGCCTCGATCGGCGCGTGGCGTGCGGCGGCGCTCGCACAGCAGGAGCCGCTGGCAGCGCTCGATCGCGTGCAGCACGCCTACGTGTACGGCCAGGACTACAACGCGCGGCCCGCACCTGGCGAGGTCAGCGCCGTGTGCCGGCGCATCGCCCAGGCGGCCCGTGGCACCGGAACCTTGCGCTGGCGCGCGGGCGTCACGCTCGACGTCATCACCGCGCGTGCGCGTGGGCCGCTGCACGGCCAGGAATCGAAGCTCGCGTTCGGCCGCGCGCTCCTGAGCAATGCCTGGTCGCGATCCCGGCTGGCGCAGCACCTCGAGCGGGTCGTCTTCAGCGCCGGCCCCGGACCCAGCGTGTTCGACGGCGATGCCTTCGACGACTTCGGCCTCGTGCGCGTGCCGCTCGACGACGCCAACGCGGAAGACGCCCTGCTCGCGACCGGCACGATTCCGACCCTCGCGTCGCCGGTGCGGGACATCGCGGGCGCCCCTGCCGGGTACTACTGGGACGGGGCGCTGATCGATTACCACCTGCTGCTGCCGTACCCGCGGCGTCATGACGGCCGGCTCGTGTTCTACCCCCATTTCAACGACTTCCTGACGCCCGGCTGGCTCGACAAGCACCTGCCCTGGCGGCGCGCACCGCGTGCCCACCCGTGGCTGGACGACATGCTGCTGGCTGGCGCCGTCAGCGGAGTTCCTGGCCTCGCTGCCGCAGGGCAAGCTGCCCGACCGGCAGGACTTCTACCGTTACGGCCCGGACCATGCCGCCCGCACCCGCGCCTGGCAGACCGCCATCGCCGAGTGCGAGCGCTTTGCCGCAGCGGTCCTCGCATGGCTGGAGCGCCCGGACCCGACGTTGATCGCGCCAATCTGAGCAATTCCCTTTAGAATCAATCCGATGAGACGAACGCAGCCGCAGACCGTGGCCCTGGCCTGTCACCCGTCGACCCCGAGTCGCGCAGTCAGCGCGATCCGGGCGAGTGCGCGGATCGGTGGCGCGGGCAAGCTGGCGGTGCGTTTCGAACTCGATGCCGACATGAGCCAGGTCGTGCTGCCGACGCTGCGTCCGGCGGCGCGCACCGACGAACTCTGGCGGCACACCTGCTTCGAGATGTTCGTCGCGCTGCCCGACGGCGAGGGCGAGGCGTATTGCGAACTCAACTTCTCGCCGTCGACGGAATGGGCGATGTACGGCTTCGTCGGCTACCGGCGCGGCATGACGCCGATCGAAGTCCGTCGCCCGCCGCGCGTCGCGGTGCGGCCGATGCCGCGCGGGCTGGTGCTCGAGGCCGTCACCTACCTGGCCGAGCTGCCGATGCCGCAACCCGGATCGCCATTGCGCGCGGGCGCTGCGGCCGTGATCGAGGAAGGCGCAGGAAACCTGACGTACTGGGCGCTGACGCATCCGTCGGCGCTGCCGGATTTCCACCATCGGCTCGGCTTCGTGCTGCAGGTGGGCAAGCAACCCGCCGGCACCTCTGACCTGCTGCGCGCCGCGGTCCGGAACCGCGCCGAGTGAAGTTCGGGCTCGATCGTCTCTGCGCCGACGCCGACCTGCGCCAGGAACTGCGCGGCCGCCGCGTCGCCCTGCTCGCCCACCCGGCGTCCGTCACCGCCGACCTCACGCATTCGATCGACGCACTGGCGACACTCGGCGACGTGCAGCCTGGCGGCGGCCTTCGGACCGCAGCACGGCTTGCGCGGCGACAAGCAGGACAACATGGTGGAGTCGCCCGACTTCGTCGATCCGCGGCTCGGCATCCCGGTCTTCAGCCTGTACGGCACCGTGCGCCGGCCGACGCCCGCCATGCTCGAGACATTCGACGTGCTGCTGGTGGACCTGCAGGACCTTGGCTGCCGCATCTACACCTTCATCACCACCCTGCGCTACGTGCTGGAAGCCGCGGCGAGCACAAGGCAAGTCGGTGTGGGTGCTGGACCGGCCCAACCCGATCGGTCGGCGGGTCGAAGGACTGAGCCTGCGGCCCGGCTGGGAGAGTTTCGTCGGCGCCGGCGAGATGCCGATGCGGCACGGCCTGACGCTCGGCGAAATGGGTCGCTGGTTCATGCAGCGGTTCGCGCTCGAGCTGGACTACCGCGTCGTCGGGATGACCGGCTGGCGACCGGACGGACGCGCCCGGATTCGGCTGGCCGCTCGGCGAGCGCAGCTGGGTCAACCCCAGCCCCAATGCACCCAACCTGTGGATGGCCCGCTGCTATCCCGGCAGCGTGATGCTGGAAGGCACGACGCTGTCCGAAGGTCGCGGCACGACGCGGCCGCTGGAACTCTTTGGCGCGCCGGACCTCGACAGCGAGGCAATCCTGCGCGAGATGCAGCGGCTGGCGCCGCACTGGCTGCGAGGGCTGCCGGCTGCGGCCGTGCTGGTTCGAGCCGACGTTTCACAAGCACCAGGGCAAGCTGTGTGCCGGCCTGCAGACGCACGTCGAGGACGGCAGCTACGACCACGGGCGCTTCCAGCCCTGGCGGCTGCAGGCGCTGGCGTTCAAGGCCCTGCGCAAGGTGCACCCGGATTACGATCTCTGGCGCGATTTCCCCTACGAATACGAACACGACCGGCTGGCGATCGACCTGATCAACGGCAGCGAACTGCTGCGGCAGTGGGTCGACGACCCCGCGGCCGAGCCGGGCGACCTCGACGCGATCGCGCTGGCGGACGAGCGCGCCTGGGAAGAGCAGCGCGCGAGCGTGCTGCTCTATCGTCTGAGCGACGCGATGCAGCACTGCGACGTGCTGGTCGTGGGCGGCGGCATCAACGGCGCGGGCATCGCACGCGATGCGGCGGGCCGCGGCCTGCGCACCCTGCTGTGCGAGCAGCACGACCTCGCCTCGCACACCTCCTCCGCCAGCACCAAGCTCGTGCATGGCGGCCTGCGTTACCTCGAGTATTACGACTTCGGCCTGGTGCGGAAGTCGCTGCGCGAACGCGAGGTGGTGCTGCGCTCTGCACCGCACCTGGCCTGGCCGCTGCGCTTCGTCCTGCCGCACGACTCGCACCTGCGGCCGGCGTGGATGATCCGCGCCGGGCTGTTCCTCTACGATCACCTGGCCTCGCGGCAGACCTTGCCGGGGTCGGCCGCGATCGACCTGCGGCGACACCCGGCGGGCGCGCCGCTGGCCGCGCGTTACCGCAAGGGATTCGTGTACTCCGACGGCTGGGTGGACGACGCGCGGCTCGTGGTCGCCAATGCGATGGACGCGCACGAACGCGGCGCCCGCGTCCTGACGCGCTGCGCCTGCGTGCGGCTCGAGCGCGCCGGCGCCGAATGGATCGCGACCCTGCGGCACGAGGGCGGCGGCGAACAACGGTGCGCGCGCGGCTGGTGGTGAATGCCGCTGGACCGTGGGTCGCGGAATTCCTCGACCGCTGCTCGCCGGCACCGGCGACGGCATCACCCGCGGCAGATCCAGGGCAGCCATGTCGTCGTGCGCAGGCTGTTCGATCACGACTATGCCTACATCTTCCAGGCGCCCGGACGGCCGCATCGTCTTTGCCCTGCCCTACGAACGCGACTTCACGCTGCTCGGCACGACCGAACGTGAATACACCGGCGACCTGGCGCAGCCCGGCATCGGTCGCGAAGAAATCCTGTACCTGCTCGAGATGGCCAACCGCTACTTCGCGCGCGAGCTTGGCGAGGCCGACGTCGTCTGGACGTTTGCGGGCCTGCGCCCGCTGCTGGCGACAGTCGACCGCCGATCCGAAGAGCGTCACGCGCGACTACCTGCTGGACTTCGACCGCAGCGGCCCGCCGCTGCTGTCGGTGTACGGCGGCAAGCTCACGACCTATCGCCGGCTCGCCGAGGACGTGGTCGACATGATCACGCCGGTGCTGGGCGCGAATTCGACCGCGTGGACCGCGACCGTGCCGCTGCCCGGCGGCGACATGGAAGGCGCGGACTTCGACGCCTTCGTCGCGCGCATGCGCCGGCGCTACCCATGGCTCGAGGCCCCGCTGCTGGAGCGCTACGCGCGCGCCTATGGCACGCGCATGGCGCAGATCCTCGACGGTTGCGCGGCCATGACTGACCTGGGCGCCGCGGTGCTCCCGGGTGTGCACGCGCGCGAAATCAACTACCTGCGCACGGCCGAGTTCGCGCGCACGGCGACCGACATCCTCTACCGGCGCAGCAAGCTGGGCCTGCACCTGCCCGCCGGCAGCACGGCGCTGCTCGATGCGTGGCTGGCGGCAAACCCGGTCGCTGCCTGAGATACCCCTGATCTATGGCCGCCCGGGCGCGGCCGTCGTGGCGCGCCCGCCGCGCAGCAGGAACGCGCAGACCGCGAGCGCGACGAGCAGCGCGATCACCTCGCCGCCCAGGCCACCGAGCCTGGAGTCGATCGACTTCGGCGCGATGCCGGCCGCGACCAGGCCGGCGATGGCGACGCCGGCCAGTCCTTCACCGGCCACCAGCCCCGAGGCCGCCAGCACGCCGGTGTCGCTGTCGTTCGTCGCAGTCGCGCCGCGCTTGCGCTCGACCAGGGCGCGCACGCAGCCGCCGACGTACAGCGGCGCCATCGTGGCGAGCGGCAGGTAGATGCCGATCGCAAACGCCAGGCCCGACACGCCGCAGAGCATCGCGCCGATGGCGAGTCCTGCGCCGGTCAGCACCAGGTCCCACGGCAGCGCGCCGGCCAGCACGCCTTCGACGATCGTCTTCATCAGCGTCGCCTGCGGCGCGGGAATCTCCCGGGAACCGAATTCGTAGGCGCTGCCGAGCAGCATGACCGTCGCCGCGACGGCCCAGCAGGCGAACGCCGCGCCGATCAGCTGCCCGAGCTGCTGCCGCGCCGGCGTGGCGCCGACCAGCCAGCCGGTCTTGAGGTCCTGCGAGATGTCGCCGGCCTTGCTCGCCGCCACCGCGACGATCGTGCCGACGGTCAGCACGCCGGCGCGCGCATCGGCGTCGACCCAGCCGGCGGCAGCGAAGATCGAGGCCGTCCCGAGCAGTGTCACCAGCGCGATGCCGGAGGTGGGTTGCGACGACACGCCGACGATGCCGACGATGCGCGCCGCCACGGCCACGAACAGCACGCCGAAGAAGCCGACGCCGCAGGCGAGGATCGCGCGCTGGACGACCGTCATCTCGCCGCCGAAGACGCCGGGGACCAGGCCTGCCGTCAGCACCACGACCGCGACTCCGCCGAAGACGAAGCTGGCGGGCAGGTCGCGGTCGGTGCGCACCGAGCCGCCGGTCGCCCGGGCGTCGCTGTCCTGCATGCCGCGCGCCACTGCGGTGAAGGCTCCGACCATCGTCGGCAGGCCGCGCAGCACCGTCAGGATGCCGGCGGTCGCGACCGCGCCGGCGCCGATGTAGCGCACGTAGCGTGACCAGATGTCGCCCGCGCTCATGTCGAGCACGAGTCGCTGCGTTTCCGGGTACAGCGGCTGCGTCAGCGACGCGCCCATCCAGGCGATCAGCGGCGTGATCACCACCGCCGAGATCAGCGCGCCCGCCACGCAGACCGCCGCCTGGCGATAGCCCAGGATGTAGCCGACCCCGAGCAGCGCCGGCGCGATTTCCAGCGCGAGTTCGGCCTTGGGCAGCACCGGCAGCGCAAAGCCGATCTCGCCGGGGATCAGGTAGACCAGCGAAATCAGGATCTTGACGCCGGCACCCACCGCGATGCCACGAAAGATCCAGACGCTGGCGCCGGCCGCAGCCGAGCCCTCGCGCGTGGTCGCGCGCAGCACCTCGGCGCAGGCGGTGCCTTCCGGGTACGGCAGCTCGTCGTGCGCCTTGACGATCAGCAGCCGCCGCAATGGCACCATCGCCGCGATGCCGAGCAGTGCGCCGAGGAACGACAGCGCCACGACCTGCCAGTACGGCGGGATGGCGCCCCAGAGAAACAGGGCCGGGATCGTGAAGATCGTGCCGGTCGCGAGCGACGTCGACGCCGAGGCGACGGTCTGCGACATGTTGGCCTCGAGGATCGTCCCGCGCAGCTGCAGCAGCCGGAACACCGCGACCGTCATCACCGCGGCCGGGATCGAGGCCGACACCGTCATGCCGACGCGCAGGCCGAGGTAGGCGTTGGCGGCACCGAAGACGATGCCGAGCACGACGCCGATGACGACCGCCTTGAGCGTGAATTCCGCGACGTCGCCGGCTGCTTGCATCGCGGGATCATGCCCACCGCCGTCCCGGGGCGCAATGCACGCGCGGCTGCTCTAGAATCCCGGCCAGGCCCGGCGGAAACGAACATGCCTGATTACATCCTTGCGCTCGACCAGGGCACGACCAGCTCGCGCTCGATCCTGTTCGACGCGCGGGGCCTGCCGGTCGCCACGGCGCAGCGCGAGTTCACGCAGCACTTTCCGCGCTCGGGCTGGGTCGAGCACGATGCCGAGGAGATCTGGGCGACGCAGGCTGCGACCATTGCCGAGGTCCTGGCCCGCGCCCGCGTGGCGCCGGCCGCCGTCGCCGCCATCGGCATCACCAACCAGCGCGAGACCACGGTGCTCTGGGACCGGCAGCAGTGGCCGTCCGGTGGCGCCGGCCATCGTCTGGCAGGACCGCCGCACGGCCGACACCTGCCAGCAGCTGCGCGAGGCCGGCCATGAACCCGAGGTCGCGCGACGCACCGGCCTGCTGCTCGATCCGTATTTCTCCGGCACCAAGCTCGCCTGGCTGCTCGACCATGTGCCCGGGGCGCGTGCGCGCGCTGAGCGCGGCGAGCTCGCCTTCGGCACCATCGACAGCTGGCTGGCCTGGAAACTGACCCGCGGCCGGCATCACGTCACCGACGCGTCCAACGCCAGCCGCACGCTGCTGCTCAACCTGGCCTCGGGCGAGTGGGACGAGCACATGCTTTCGTTGCTGCGCGTGCCACGCGCCGTGCTGCCCACGGTCATTGCCTCGTCGCTGACCACGGCACAGCCCATGGCGGACCTCGGCGGCACGCCGGTCCCGATCGCCGGGATCGCCGGCGACCAGCAGGCGGCGCTGTTCGGGCAGGCCTGCTTCGAACCCGGCATGGCCAAGAACACCTACGGCACGGGCTGCTTCCTGCTGCTGAACACCGGCGGCACGCCGCTCGTTTCAGCCAACCGGTTGCTCAGCACGATCGCCTGGCGCACGACCGCGCTGACGTATGCGCTGGAGGGCGCCGTGTTCGTCGGCGGCGCCGTGGTGCAGTGGCTGCGCGACGGACTCGGCCTGATCACCCGCTCGGACGAGGTCGAGGCGCTGGCCGCCAGCGTGCCCGACACCGGCGGCGTGTACCTGGTGCCCGCCTTCACCGGTCTCGGCAGCCCGCACTGGGACGCCTACGCGCGTGGCGCGATGCTCGGGCTGTCGCGTGGCACGACGCGCGCCCACATCGCGCGCGCGGCGCTCGAAGCCATCGCCTTCCAGAGCGCCGAGGTCCTGCTGGCGATGCAGCGTGACGCGGGACAGGGCTTGCGGGAACTGCGCGTCGACGGCGGCGCCACGGCAAACGACCTGCTGCTGCAGTTCCAGGCCGACCTGCTGGGCGTGCCGGTGGTGCGGCCGCAGGTCACCGAGACGACGGCGCTGGGCGCGGCATACCTCGCCGGGCTGGGCGTCGGCTTCTGGCCGTCGACCGCGGCCGTCGCCGCCAACTGGCGCGCGGACCGGCGCTTCGAGCCCGGCATGTCCCGCGACGAAGCCGCGGCGCGCATGGCCGGCTGGGCCCGGGCGGTGGACCGCTCGCGCGGCTGGCACGAAGGGCACTGAGGAGCGATCGTGGGCAAGGCCATTGCATACGCCACACCTGTGTTCTTCCTGCTGATCATGCTCGAGCTCGTGGTGGCGCGCGCGCGTGGCCTCGGCGGCGCGTACCGCCTGAACGATGCGGTCAACAGCCTGAGCCTCGGCGTCATGAGCCAGGTCGTCGGCCTGTTCGTGCGCGTGTTCAACTTCGGCGTCTACGCGCTGGTGTTCGAGCACGTGGCGCTCGGCGAGTGGCCGCAGGCGTGGTGGGCCTGGCTGCTCGCGATCGTGTTCTACGACTTCTGCTATTACTGGAACCACCGGCTCGGCCATGAGAGCGCCGTGTTCTGGGCCTCGCACGTGGTCCATCACCAGAGCCAGTGCTACAACCTGTCGACGGCGCTGCGGCAGACCAGCAGCGGCGCCTTCCTCGGCTGGATTTTCTACCTGCCGATGGCAGTGGCCGGGGTGCCGCCGGAAATGTTCGCGGTCGCGGCGATCGTCGACCTGCTCTACCAGTACTGGATCCATACCGAGGTGATCGGCAAGCTCGGCTGGTTCGACCGCTGGTTTGCGTCGCCGTCGAACCATCGCGTGCACCACGCGGTCAACGACCGTTACCTCGACCGCAACTACGGCGGCATCCTGATGCTCTGGGACCGGCTGTTCGGCACGTTCGTCGAGGAATCCGAACGCTGCGTCTACGGCACGCGCGCGCCGCTCAATTCCTGGGACCCGCTCTGGGCCAACCTCGAGGTCTACGCCGACCTCGCGCGCAAGTCCTGGCATGCCGAGCGCTGGTCGGACAAGCTGCGGATCTGGCTGAAGCCGCCGGGCTGGCAGCCGGCCGGCGCCCAGGGCGTCGCCTGGCAGAAGCCGGCCTTCGACGTCGGGTCGGTGCGCACGTTCGATCCGCCGCTGGCGACGGCGGCACGCGTGTTTGCGGCAGCGCAGATCACCCTGGCCGTGCTCGGCACCACCGCGCTGCTGTGGTACGCGGACGTGTTGCCGTCCGTGCCACGGGTTTGCGGCGCGGTCGCAATCATCGGCGTGTTGTGGCTCACCGGGGCCGTCATGCAGGGTCGGCTCAGGATCCTCCCGGCAGTCCTGCTGCAGGTCGTCCTGCTCGGCGCGCTGCTGGGGAACCTCTGAATTACTCCCACATGAGGCGCGTTATGCGCGCGACGGCGCGGCATGAGGCGCGAGCCGCCGCCCCATGGTTGTTCCATGGGCCAGGCGAGCAACGACGTGCTGCGCCGTCACGCGCGTAACCCCTTGGGGACCGGGCGATTTTCGCCGCGGGCTTTGTCACTCGTCGGTCGTGGATCGACATCCACTCGGTCCTCGCTTCGCGCCCGCGGCGAAAACTCGCACGCGGTCGCGCTCATGTGGGAGTAAATCAGAGGTTCCCTTGGCGCCGGCGCCAGTACTTCTGCCCCTCCATCAGCGCCAGCAGCGACAGCGCCAGTCCCGGCAGGATGATCCAGTCGGCCGGCGTCGGCGGCATGACCGCCAGCACCGACTGCAGCACGGGCAGGTAGAGCGCTGCGACGTGCAGCGCGAGGGCCAGGCCGATCCCGGCGAGCAGCAGCGGATTGTTGCGCCAGGGCAGGCGCAGCGCGGGCAGGATCTCCGACCGCGCGTTGACGGCATCCACGTTCTGCATCAGGACCATCAGCAGCAGCAGCGCATTGCGGGCCTCCTCCAGCGGCCGGCCCGCACCGAGCAGCGCGATGAACAGCGCCAGGCCCAGCAGCGCCATCCACAGGCCGGCGAGCACGCCACGCTGCAGCATCAGGCGGTCGAAGACGGGCTCACGGCTGGAGCGCGGCGGCGACTGCAGTTCGTCGCCCGTGCCGCGCTCGAAGGCGAGGCCCACGTCCTGGATGCCATTGGTCACCAGGTTGAGCCACAGCAGCTGAACCGGCAGCAGCGGCAACGGCAGGCCCGCAAGCACGGCAATTCCCACGGTCAGCACCTCGGCGATGCCGGCGGCAGTCAGCAGGTAGACGACGCTGCGGATGTTGCGATAGGCAATGCGGCCTTCCTCGACGCCGGCCACGATGGTGGCGAAGTTGTCGTCGCTCAGCACCAGGTCGGCCGCCTCGCGCGCCACGTCAGTGCCGCCGCGACCCATCGCAACGCCGATGTTGGCGCAGCGCAGGGCGGGAGCGTCGTTGACGCCGTCGCCCGTGACCGCGACGAAATGACCGGCCGACTGCGCCGCCGCAACGATCGCCAGTTTCTGCTCGGGGGTGACGCGCGCGAACACCGTTGCGTGCTCGACGATCTGCGCGCAGCCCTGGCGCGTCGAGGCCGGCGAGCGCAGGTCCCGCCACCACTTCATCGGCGGTCTGCGCGATGCCGAGATCGCGCGCAATGGCCAGCGCCGTGACCGGATGATCGCCGGTGATCATCGCAACGCGAATCCCCGCCGCGCGGCAGCGTGCGACGGCTTCTGCGGCGCCCGGTCGCAGCGGATCGACCAGTCCCACCACGCCGCGCAGGGTCAGGCCCGAAGGTTCTGCTGGACCGCCATCAGGCGCGCGCCCGCGACCGGCATGGCCCTCGGCCAGCGCCAGCACACGCTTGCCGGCCGCGGCCAGCGCCATGACCTCGCGCTGCATCCTCGCGCGCAGCGCCGCATCCAGCGTGCAGAGCTCGAAGACACGCTCGGGCGCGCCCTTGACCGCCGTCCAGCTGCCGCCGGCGCCTTGATGGAACGTGGCGGCGTAGCGGCGCTCGGGTTCATAGGCCAGCCGGTCGACGCAGGGCCACTCGCCGAGCAGCGCAGTCCGCTCGACACCGCCCTTGCCCGCCAGCGCCAGCAGCGCGAGGTCGGTCGGATCGCCGCGATACTCCCAGCGGCCATCGTGCCGGAGAATCTCCGCTTCGTTGCAGGCAGCGGCGATCCGCAGGACCTGGCGCAGGCGCTCGGCACTGTCGGGGCCGGCGCCGTCCTCCACCCGGATCTCGCCTGCCGGCGCGTAGCCTGCGCCCGAGGCGCTCCAGCGCGAACCATCGTCCAGCACCAGCTCGACGGCCGTGAGCTCGTTGCAGGTCAGCGTGCCCGTCTTGTCGCTGGCGATCAGCGAACAGCTGCCCAGCCCCTCCACCGCCGGCAGCTGGCGCACGATCGCGCCGCGCTGCGCCATGCGGCGCGCAGCGATGGCCAGCGCCACCGTGACCGCCACCGGCAGTCCTTCCGGGATGGCGGACACCGCCAGCGCCACGCCGAAGGTGAACATCGTGAAGACAGGCTGGTCATGCACCAGGACCGCGATCGCGCCGATAAGCACTGCAGCGACCAGCACGACCCAGGCGATCGCCCGGCTGAAGCGTTCCATGCGGGCCGTGAGCGGCGGCTTGCCGGCGACGGTCGCAACCATGGCCCGCGCGAGACGACCGACCTCGGTCTGCAGGCCGGTGGCGATGACGATGCCGCGGCCCCTGCCGCGGACCACCAGCGTCCCGGCGTGCGCGCAATTGATCCGGTCCGGCGGCGCGACGTCCGCGACGCAGAGTGCCCCGGCATCGCGCAGCACCGGCAGCGACTCGCCCGTGAGCAGCGAGGCATCGACCTCGAGCCCGCGTGCTTCGAGCAGCCGCAGGTCGGCCGGCACGCGATCGCCGCTTTCCAGCAGCACGACGTCGCCGTCGACCAGTTCCTCGGCGTCGACCTGGCGCGCGCTGCCGTCCCGCTGCACGGTGGCACGGACGCGCAGCAGTCCCTGCAGGTTCGCGCTCTGCCGCTCCGCCTGCAGCTCCTGCCAGGCACCGAGCAGGGAGTTGACCAGCAGCACGACGCCGATGAAGCCCGCATCGGTGACATGGCCCAGCAGCAGCGCGAGCCCGGCTGCGAGCAGCAGCACGTAGACGAGCGGACTGCGGAACTGCCGCAGCAGTACCACGACCGGTGCATCCGGCTGCGGCGCCGGCAGCCGGTTGCGGCCGCCGGCCGCGAGGCGTGCCGCGGCTGCCGCCTGGTCGAGGCCGCGACCGCCATCGGACTGGAGGCGGTCGATCACCTGCGGGCACGGCATGGCGTGCCAGGCCGGCGCGTTGGCAGAGTCGGAACCGGGGACGTGATCCATGGCGGACCTCGCGCCGATTGTCCGGCCGGGCCGCCGCGGCTGAATCCGCGCTACTACCTAGCAATGCAGTCCCGCCAATCGCCCGTTACACTGCGCGACCTGCCAGCCACGCCAAGACCTGCATGAAGAAGAAAGCCGCGCCCAAGCCGCGTTACGACTGCTCGAAGTGCCCGGGCTACTGCTGCAGCTATTCGCGCATCGCCATCCGTGACTTCGATATCCAGCGGCTGGCACGGCACTTCGGCATCAGCGTGACCGCGGCGCGTGCCCGGTTCACCTACCGTTACCAGACGCGCGAACTGGACGAGCAGCTGCTGCGTCACCGCAAGGATCACGTCTTCAAGTCGACCTGCATGTTCTTCGACCAGCAGGAGCGGCGCTGCACCGTCTATGCGGCGCGCCCGTCGGTGTGCCGGATCTACCCGGAAGACCGGACCTGTGGCTATTACGAGTTCCTGAAGTTCGAGCGCATCCAGCAGGGCGACGAGGAATTCATCCCGTCCGCCTGAGGACGTATCAGCGGAAGCGGTAGGCCACCGTCACGCCAACGGCGAGCGGGTCGGCGGCCACCGGGCCGCTGTCGCCACGCAGTACGCTCGCCCGCTCGTCGAGATCCGCCCAGCGCAGGTCGGCGTTGATCCGCACGTGTTCGCTGAGCGCCAGTTCAGCGCCGAGCTCCGCGGCTGGCCCGAGGTCCATGCGGCGCTGCTGCCGCGACAGCAGCGCGTGCCCGGTCTCCGACCCGTCGAAGTAGTACTGCGCGTGACTGAGCCCGGCGCCCGCATAGGTGCGCAGCGGCCCCGCGGCATCGAACGCATAGCGCACCGTCAGCAGGTCCGTCCCGTCGGGACGCGCATCCTGCAATGCGAGGTAGGTGGCGCCCGTGGCAGCGGCAGACGAAGCCGGCATCCTGTCGGCGCGCGACCGATGCTGCAGCCAGTCCGGGCCATCATGCCTGAGTCGCGCGCGGGCGTCGGACCACAGCGTGCCGATCAGCGCCACTCCGTCACGCCACAGACCCGTGTCGGCGGTTGCCGGCCCGTCGGCGCGGACGGTGGCGAGCGGCATTGCGACCAGCAGTGCCGGCAGCCAACGGGCTGCGTGCCACGGTCGCCAGGGTGCCGGGTCGCTCATACACGGGCGACCTTACTCCGACTGGCGCAGGACTCGACCGCGACCGCCTGAAATGTGACCGGCCGCTCAGCGCCCGAGCCAGCGCAACAGGTCTCCGATCACCGTGGCGCGCTCGGGTTCGTTGAAGACCTCGTGGTACAGGCCTTCGTAGACCTTCAGGCTGCGTTCCTTGGCGCCGATGGCCTGGTAGACCGGCCGGTTGGCCGGCAGCGAGACCAGGCGATCGCCGGTGCCGTGCAGTATCAGCGTCGGCAGCCGCAGGCGGGGCGCCTGCGCCGGAAACCCGCGCATGGCGTCGAGCAGTTCGACGACCGTGCGCGCCGGCACCGACTTGTGCAGCACCAGCGGATCGCTTTCATAGGCCGCCACCACGGCCGGATCCCGGCTGACGGCACTCGGGGGCAGTGCCAGCGCACCGGTGTTGGGCGCAATTGCGGCCAGGGTGCGGACGGCAAACTCCTTCAGCGGCGAGACGGCCTCGCCGGGCGCGAGCGCAGGTGCCGAGAGGACCAGGCCGCGCAGGGATTCCTGCAGGCGCAACGCACTCCCGAACGCGACTGCGCCACCCATGCTGTGGCCAAGCAGGTAAACCGGGGTATCCAGGTGCTGCCGGCTGCAGCGCCCGACAAAGACGCAGAGATCGGACACCAGGTGCGCGAATCGCTGGATGTTGGCACGGGGGCCGGGCGAGCGCCCATGCCCCCGATGATCCAGCGCATAGACACCGTAACCCTGCCCGACCAGTTCGCCTGCCAGCGTCGCATAGCGGCCGCTGTGCTCCCCCAGCCCGTGCGACAGCACCAGCAAGGCGCGCGGCGAACCTTCCGGCAACCATGCCTGGGCGAACAGGTCCAGTCCGCCGATTCCCGGGGTCTTCAGTTCCGCTGTCCGCATGCTGGCCTTCCTTGCCGTCTGTCGAAAACGGTCAGTTCATCGGCGGCTGGCTGCCCGCCACATTCTTGCATGCATAGTCGAGGATTTCGCCGAACACGGTGCCCGTCGCAGCGTCCATCCACTTCAGGTTCTTCTCGCCGATCTTCGTCTTCTGCACCGGGTCGCCGAGCAGGTCGAGTTCCGCAAACGTCCGCAGTTCGCGGTATGCCAGGCGCCGGTTATCGCAATCAACGCGATATTCATTCTTCGCCGAGAGATAGACCTTGCCTTTCTTTGCGGAAGGCTGCGGTTCCGTGAAATTCTGTTTCGTAAGCACGATCACCCACGGTGTCGAAGTCGAACGCACGACGGAGGCAGGATCGGCAAAAACCTCGGTGCGATCGGACTTGGCGATCGAGACCCATTCCTCGGCGGCGCGGGCGGTTGCCGGCAGCATGGACGACAACGCCAGCACGACGGCAGTCGCGAAGTTGCCCCGGGGCGATTGGCAGCGACCAGTGATCATTCGAGTGGCTCCGCAGGGTGGGACGACGAATGTTAGCGCGGCCAGGCCTCAATGTCGTCGTCCCAGCCAGCGCTGCGCCTGTTCGGCATCGCGCAGGTCGGCGGCGGTCTCGATGCCCTGGCGCGGGGCCGCTTCCAGCACGATCATCAGCAACTGCGCCGTGGCATAGGCATCCGCGATCGCGTGGTGCCGCCCGATCGGCGGCAGGCCGAAGTGGCCGACCCAGTCGTCGAGCGTGTCGTTCTCGGTGCCCGGAAACATCGCGGGCAGCAGTGCCGCCAGGTCGATGAAGCGCGGCCACGAGCGATAACCCAGGCGCGAGCGTACTTCGCGCCCGAAGACAGTGGCATCGAACTCGGCGCGGAACGCCACCACGCGCGAATCGTCGATGAACTCGAGGCAGTCGACCAGGGCCGTCACGGGATCGGTGCCCGCCAGCTGCTGCTGGCCGCCGATCTGGTGGATCAGGATGTTGTCGACCGCGCTCGACTGGTCCTGGCGCAGGAATGCCTCGAACGCATCGTCGTGACGGACGGTGCGCCCGCTCACGGCGACCGCCCCGATCGAGATGATGCGATCCTGCAGCATGCGCGGCCCGGTGGTCTCGAGGTCGAGCGCCACGAAGCGTGCCAGCGCCAGCGGCTGGCCGAGGCCGGGCCGATGCAGGAAGCCGCGCCGGATCCGGCGCAGGCGGTCGCGGACTCCGGCCGGCAGCGCGTGCCGCGTCCGGCGGGCTCGCCACGCCTCCGGCAGGGACCACGGCCACGTCAGCATGGGCACGCCCCGGCCTAGTGGCCGACCACCTGGTCGAGGTGCGTCTGCAGCGCGCGCGCCTGGCGGAACGCCTCGCGCAGCATGCGCTGGTCGATCTCGTTCAGCGCGTAGGGATCGAGGCGGTTCAGGCCCTGGCGTGATCGCTCGGCGCCCTGCTCGCCCGCCTCGCCCGCAGCCGCGTCGAGTCCGCCACGCTGCGCGCGCAGCCGCAGCAGCTGCAGGAAGTGATACGCGTCGACCGAGGCCGTGATCTCGCGCTCGTCGCGGTTGAGGCGGCGCCCGGCCATGCGGATGCGCTGCGAGGTGTTGGTTTCGCCGAGGCCGAGCGCCAGCGCAAACGCGCGCGCCGCGTCGACGAAGATGCGCGTGCCGTGGGTCTTGAGGTCGAGCGTGCCCGCGAACTCGCCCTCGTCCGTGCGGAAGGTGCGGATCCAGCCGAGCGGCGGCTCGGCCTGCAGCGCATTGGCCACCAGCATGCGCAGGAACAGCTTGTTCTCGCCGCTGGTCGCATCGAGCCAGGCACGCAGCCGCTCGGCCAGCACGTGATTGCCCGTCAGTGGCCGGAAGTCGAAATAGATGTTGGCCGCGAGCAGCGCCTGCGGGGTCGGCTCGCGCATCCACGACGCGAATCGCGCGCACCATTCGTCCAGCGCCAGGCAGCACTCCGGGTTGCTGGCCATGATGTTGCCGCTGCAGAGCGGGAAGCCGAGTTCCGCCAGCCGCGCGTTCGCCTCGCGCGCAAAGGCGAGCAGCCGCGCGCGCGTGTCATCGAGCGCGGCCGGCTCGCACTCGAAGACGATCGCGTTGTCCTGGTCGGTGGCCACCGTCTGCTCCCTGCGTCCCTCGCTGCCCACCGCCAGCCAGCACCAGGAGACGTCCTCGAGCTGGAAGCGCGGCAGCAGCAGCTCGAACAGCCGCTGCGTCAGGGCATCGTTCAGCGCGGTGATCGTGTGCGTCAGCGGCTCGGCGGCCGCGCCCTGCGCGACCAGATTGTCGGTCAGCGCGGCGATGTCGCCGACGATGCGCTGCAGGGCAGGAACGTCGCGGGCGAGCTTGACCGACTGCGAGACGTTGCGCATCGTGACCCGCTGCAGCCCGAACAGGTCGCGCTCGGTGACGATGCCGGACAGCTCGCCCCCGCGCACCACCAGCAGCTGGTGGAAGCCCTTGCTCGCCATCAGGGCCAGGCCCTCCTGCGCCGTGCTCAGCTCGTCCAGCATCGCGGGGTGCCGGGTCATCGCTTCCGCAACCGGCGTATCGAGCGGCATGCCGGGCAGCACGACGCGCTCCATGAGGTCGAGCAGGGTGAACACACCGAGCGGCCGCCGCTCGGCATCGACCACGGCGATCGTCCGCACGCCCTGCTCGCTCATGCGCTCCAGCGCCTGCCTGATCGGCGTGTCCGCTGCGCAATAGACCGGGTCGCGCCGCACCAGCGCCCTGAGCGGCTCGAGCAGCGTCTGCTGGTCCGTGGCCCGTTGCGAGAAATGGTTGCGCAACTGGCCGAGCGAATGATGCAGCACCGTCGCCATGGCTTCGGCGCAGAACTGCGCGAACTCGGGCGAGCGTTGCCGCAGCCCGTCGAAGTCTGCGCGCGGCAGCAGCAGCGCAAACACGTCCTCGGTCGCCTCGAAGGTGCGCGTGCCGGCCGCGTCCGCCGCCAGCGCCGCGACCGGGAAGCATTCGCCGACGCCGCGCACCTCGTCGTCCGCCGTGGCGTTGGGATTGCGCACGCGCACGTGGCCGCGCTGGATGATGTGCAGGTAGTCCGGGATGCCGGCGGCCGGATCGACGATCGTGCTGCCCACCGGAAAGTAGCCGAGCCGCGCGCGCGCGGCGATGAACTCCAGGTCGCCCCTGGCCATGCGCGAAAACGGCAGGTGGGACCGCAGGAAACGGATGGTCGATTCGACGATGAGTGGCGGTGTGGCCATGCGGGTTCGACCGTCGGTTGCAGAACTCAAAAGCCCCGGCCGCTTGCGCGACCGGGGCTGTGCCGGGCGATCCGGGATTCCTTGCCTAGTGCGCCGCCGCCTTGGATGCAAGGATACCGGTGTTCTGCCGCGCGTAGACCTCCGGCCAGAGTTCTTCCGACCTGCGGTCGCGGAACAGCAGCGATCCCAGCAGCACGGCCAGGAAGCCGAGCGGAATCGAGATGATGCCGGGGTTCTTCAGCTTGAACAGCGGCTCCTCGAGCCCGATGAAGGACCGCTCCTTGCCCTCGACCTTGGCCATGTCGCCGGTGGCCTTGGTCACGGCCTTGTCGAGCGCAGCCAGTTCGACCTGGCCCTGCTTGACGACCTCCGGATCGAGCGAGGCCAGCCTGGCCGCGATCGCCTCGCGCTTGGCGGGCTCGCCGTCCAGCACCTTCATCGACGCTTCGCGCACCGCCTTGGGGTAGGTGACGTTGGGCGAGACCAGGGTCAGGCCCACCGCCACCACCGTGCCGACGATCATGCCGAGCACGATGCCGCCGGTGCTGCACTTCTTCCAGTACAGCGTGAGCAGGATGCACGGGAAGTTGGCCGAAGCCGCCACGGCAAACGCCAGCGCGACGAGGTGCGCGACGTTCTGGCCCTTGGCCGCGATGCCGATGGCGATCGCCATGGCGCCGACGACGACCGTGGCGATGCGGGCCGCGCGCACCTGCTGCTGCGGCGGCACGGTGTCGCCACCGTGATAGACGCCGACGTACAGGTCATGCGCGATGGCCGACGCGGCAGCCAGCACCAGGCCCGCGACCACGGCCACGATCGTTGCGAACGCGACCGCGGAGACGAAGGCCAGCATGAAGTTGCCGAGGAACGAGTTCGGGCCGCCGCCCAGGTACTGCGCGAGCAGCGGGGCAGCCATGTTGCCGCCCGGATCGACGGCGGCAATCGCGGCCGGGCCGACCAGCTTGGCCGCGCCGAAGCCCAGGAACAGCGTCAGCACGTAGAAGCCGCCGATGATGGCCATCGCCCACACCACCGACTTGCGCGCCTGCTGCGCGGTCGGCACGGTGAAGAAGCGCATCAGGATGTGCGGCAGTCCGGCCGTGCCGAACACGAGCGCCATGCCGAGCGAGATCTGGTCGATCGGCGCCTTGAAATACAGGCCCGGCTCGAGGAAGCGCTGGCCGAGTTCGGCCGCCGACATCGCCTTCGCCGGATCACCCAGCAGCGAGGCGACACGCGCCTGCACTTTCGGGTCCGCCGTGACGTCCGCCAGGAACCCCGGCAGCGAGAAGCCGTAGGGCAGCCACACCATGACGACCAGCACCAGCGAGGCGATCACCAGCAGGATCGCCTTGATGATCTGCACCCAGGTGGTGGCGACCATGCCGCCAAAGAGCACGTAGGCCAGCATCAGCACGCCCACCGCGATCACCGACACCTCGTAGTCGATGCCGATCAGCGTCTTCACCAGCACGCCGCCGCCCACCATCTGCGCCGTCAGGTAGAAGGTCGAGACCGTGATCACCGACAGCGCGCCGACGATGCGCATCGCCTTCGGGTTGTTGCGGTAGGCGAGGATGTCGGAGAGCGTGTAGCGGCCGATGTTGCGGCAGGGTTCCGCGATCACCAGCAGCACGGTGATGTACGCGACCAGCCAGCCGACCGAGTACATGAACCCGTCGTAGCCGTACTGGGAGATCAGGCCGGCGATGCCGAGGAACGATGCGGCGGACAGGTAGTCGCCGGCGATCGCCCAGCCGTTCTGCAGGCCAGTGACGCCGCCGCCCGCCGTGTAGAAGTCCGAAGCCGACTTGACGCGCTTCGAGGCGACGTAGGTGACGTACATCGTCAGCGAGATGATGGCCGCGAACACCATGAAAGTGAGCCAGCGGTACTCGGGGGTGACGGCGCCCTGGGCATAGGCACTGATGCCTACGACCGGAACCAGTCCGACGAGGCCCCAGGCCAGCGCTTTGCGTTGCTGCATGTTCATGCTCAGGCCTTCCCTTTCTTTTCGTAGTCGGCGGCGATCTCGCGCGCCAGACGGTCGAACTCGGAGCTGGCGCGGCGCGAGTAGTAGAACGCGACCGACCATGCCGCGATGAACTGGACCAGCGCAAACAGCAGGCCGAAGTTGACGACACCCCAGACCTTGACCTTGTACAGGTCCTGGAAATAGGCGGCGCCGATCGGCAGCAGGAAGTAGAAGGCGACGGAAAAGATCATCAGCCGGGTCAGGAAACCCTGCTTACTGCGGTGCAGCGCCTGGAAACGCGGGTCGCTGATGACGGCGTTCCAGTCGATGGTGGGCGGTGCGGCCATGAAAGGATCCCCCTGTGCGGTTGGCACTACGGCCCGGAATCTAGCAAGTCGGCCTGCAGGCGGAACTGAGACATTGGTCTAAGATGCGGGTCCATGAGCAAACCCAACCTAGATGTCGTCGTCTTCGGGGCCACGAGCTTCGTCGGCCAGATCCTCACCCGCTACCTGTTCGAGCAATTCGGCGTCGGCGGCGAACTGCGCTGGGCCGCCGCCGGCCGTTCCGGGCCCAGGCTCGAGGAGCTGCGGAAGTCGCTCGGGCGCGGCGCCGGCAAGCTGGAGCTGCAGGTCGCCGACGCGGCTGACGAAGCCTCGCTGCGCCAGTTGTGCGCCGGTGCCCGCGTGGTCGTCTCGACAGTGGGCCCGTATGCGCTCTATGGCGAGCCGCTGGTCCGCGTCTGCGCGGAGTCCGGCACCGACTACTGCGACCTCACCGGCGAGGTGCAGTGGATGAAGCGGATGATCGACCGCTACGAGGACGCGGCGCTGCTGTCCGGCGCGCGCATCGTCCACAACTGCGGCTTCGATTCGATCCCGTCGGACCTCGGCGTGCATTTCCTGCAGCAGCAGGCGCGGGCAAAATTCGGCCAGCCCTGCGCGACCGTGAAGATGCGGGTGCGCTCGATGCGCGGCGGCTTTTCCGGCGGCACGGTCGCCTCGCTGCTGAACGTGCTGAAGGAAGTGGCGGCCGATCCCGCGCTGCGGAAGTCGCTGCAGAATCCGTACCTGCTCTGCCCCGCCGGCAAGGTCAAGGGCGTGCGCCAGCCCAATGTGTCGTTTGCCGAATACGACGCCGATTTCGACGCCTGGGTCGCGCCATTCATCATGAGCGCCATCAATACGCGTGTCGTGCATCGCAGCAATGCGCTGGCGGGCCATGCCTACGGCCGCGAGTTCCGCTACGACGAGGCACTGCTGACCGGACGCGGCGTGCGCGGCCGCCTGGCAGCCACGGCCACCGGCGCGGGTCTCGGTGCCTTCATGCTGGCCGGGTCCGTGGGACCTCTGCGCGCTGCACTGGAGAAGTTCGTGCTGCCTGCGCCCGGCGAAGGCCCGAGCCCCGAGCAGCAGCGCACGGGCGGCTTCGACCTGCGCTTCCACGGCCGTTGCGCCAACGGCCAGGTCATCCGCGCGCGCGTCACGGGGGACCGCGATCCGGGCTATGGCTCGACCGCCAAAATGCTGGGGCAGGCGGCCGTATGCCTCGCGCAGGACATCCCGCGATCACGGGTCGGCGGCGGGTTCTGGACACCCGCCACGGCTTTTGGCGACAAGCTGGTTGCGCGGCTCGAGGCCCACTCCGGCCTGAAATTCGAGCTGCTTGAAAAATAGACCAACGGGGGAACGACGATGCCGACGACGACGCAATTCCTGCTGCCGGTGCTGGCGCTCATCGCCTGGACGCTGGTGATGTGGTTCTGGATGTACGCCACCCGGATACCCGCCATGAACAAGGCGGGCATCGACCCGCAGGAGGCCGCGCATCCCCACGTCTGGGCACACCGCATGCCCGGGCATGCGCGCTCCGTGGCCGACAACTACAACCACCTGCACGAGCAGCCGACGATCTTCTATGCGCTGATGCTGTTCGCCGCGCTGACGGGCGGCGCGACCGCGGGCACCCTGACCCTGGCCTGGGCTTACGTGGCCGGGCGCATCGTGCACTCGCTGGTACAGGCGACCGTCAACCGCGTGGTCGTGCGCTTCTCGGTTTTCGCCATCTGCACCCTGCTGCTGGTGGTGATCGCGGTGCGCGAGCTGTTGCGCGTGCTCGGCTGAGTCCCGACGGCGGCCGCGTCACTCGCGGTAGTGACAGCCGCGGCTCTCGGGATTGGACCAGGCGGCCAGGGTCACGATCAGCGCCACGCGCACCGCATTGCGCAGGCCGAGCAACTGGTCGGTCATCGCCGCAGCCCGGTAGAAGCGCTCGACCTCGACCTCGAGGTTGCGCAGGGCCTCGATGGCGCGCAGCAGCCGCCGCCGCGTGCGCACCAGGCCGACGTAGTTCCACATGATGTGCCGCAGCGAACTCATGTCCTGCAGGATCAGCGCCGGGTCGGGGGCCTCGTGGCCGGTGGCCTGCCACGGCGGGATGTCCTCGAACAGCCCGGTCGTGCTGGCCGCAAGCTGCGCCGACACGCGCAAGGCCGAGCGGTGACCCCACAGCAGCCCTTCGAGCAGCGAGGTGCTGGCGAGCCGGTTGGCGCCGTGCAGCCCGGAGCACGCGACCTCGCCAACGGCGTACAGCCGCTCCACCGTCGTCTCGCCGTTCTGGTCGACCCAGACGCCGCCGCAGGAATAATGCGCGGCCGGCACGACCGGCAGCAGGTCGCGCGTGATGTCGATGCCGTACTCCAGGCAACCGCGGTACATCCCCGGGAACTCGGCGCGGATGCGCTCGGCAGGCACGTAGGACGCGACATCCAGGTAAACGTTGGGCACGCCCTGCTGCAGCATCTCGGCGTGGATGCCGCGCGCGACGACGTCGCGCGGCGCCAGGTCCTTCCACTGCGGGTCGTAGCGCTCCATGAACGGGCGCCTGTGCTCGTCGACCAGGCGCGCGCCGGCGCCACGCACGGCTTCGGTGATCAGGAAGCACGGCGCGTTGCGGTGATAGAACGCGGTCGGGTGGAACTGCACGTACTCGGTGTTGATCACGCGCGCACCGGCGCGATAGGCCATGGCCAGGCCGTCGCCGCGCGCGCCCGGCGGGTTGGTCGTGCGCAGGAAGATCTGGCCCAGGCCGCCGGTGGCCAGCACCGTCACGCGCGCCAGGCAGCGCTCGATCGCGCCGCTGGCCTGGTCGAGCACGTAGGCCCCGACGCAGGACAGCGGTTCGTACACCGCACGGCGGTCGCGTCCGTGGTGCGCGGGGGTGAGCAGGTCCACCGCCGTGTGGTGCGTCAGCAGGGTGACGTTCGGGTGGCGGCGCAGCGCAGTGATGATCGCCGTCTCGATCGCGCGACCGGTGGCATCGGTGGCGTGGACGATGCGCGGCACCGAGTGTCCGCCCTCGCGTCCGAGCGCGAGACTGCCATCGGCGACCACGGTCGAACGGCACCTGCAGCTGGTCGATCAGGATCGACTGCACCAGCGGCGGGCCCTCCTCCGCCAGCGTGCGCACCGCCTGCTCATGGCACAGGCCCGCGCCGGCGCGGATGATGTCCTGCGCCAGCAGCTCGGGCGAGTCCTGCTCGCCGCGGAAGATGATGCCGCCCTGCGCCCAGTAGGTGTTCGACTCCTCGGCGCGGTCGGCACTGGTGATCACGACGACCTTGAGGCCGGCCGCGGCGAGTTCGAGCGCCGCCGTGCCGCCGGCGATGCCGCAGCCGATGACCAGCACGTCGCTGCGCAGGGTGTCGCTCAATCGATCTTGGGCCCGACGGCCAGCATGCGCTCGACGGAGCGGAGCGCGCGCACGCGGATGTCCTCCGGCACGTCGATCTCCCAGCGCATGTACTTGAGCGAATCGCGCGTCTGCTCGAGCGTGATCTCGTGCATGTGCGGGCAGCGGTGGCTGCAGAGCCGGAGCATTTCCTTGCCCGGGTTGGCGGCGACGATGTTGTCGCCCATCGAGCATTCGGTCAGCAGCAGGAAGCGCTTCGCCTTCGACTTCTCGACCGCGCGGATCATCGCCGTGGTGCTGCCGGAGAAATCCGCCCTGGCGGTGACCTCCGGGCTGCACTCGGGGTGCGCGAGGATCATCACGTCGGGGTACTGCCGGCGGACGACGTCGATGTCCTCGGGCGTGAACAGCTCGTGCACCTCGCAGCGGCCGTTCCAGGAGATCATCGTGTGCTCGACGGTCGTGTCGCCGCCGCTCGCGGCAGCGGCGCCCTTGCGCAGCACCGACGGCACGATGATGTGACGGCCGGTCTCGCGCGCAACGTTGGCCGCGAGGTACTCGTCCGGCAGGAAGATCACGGTGTCGGACTTGAGCGACTCGACCACTGCGGCGGCGTTGCTCGAGGTGCAGCAGATGTCGCACTCGGCCTTCACGTCGGCGTAGGTGTTGATGTAGGTGACGATCGGCACGCCGGGATAGGCCTCGCGCAGCGCGCGCACATCCGCGGCCGTGATGCTCTCGGCCAGCGAGCAGCCGCCCTTGGCCGTGGGCAGCAGCACGGTCTTGCCCGGGTTGAGGATCTTGGCCGTCTCGGCCATGAAGCGCACGCCGCAGAACACGATCACCGACTTGTCGGTCTCGGCGGCGCGGCGGCTCAGTTCGAGCGAGTCGCCCTGGAAGTCCGGCACCGTGTGGAACAGCGCCGGCTCCATGTAGTTGTGGCCCAGGATCACGGCGTCGCGCTCGAGCTTGAGCCGCTGCACCTCGGCCGCCACTTCGGCCTTGAGGAACAGTTCGGCGTCCGGCAGCACGTCGCCGAGCTTGGCCTGCAGGTCGCGGTAGATCTCTGGCGCAGTGTTCAAGGGCAGGCCCCGGTCGCGGCCGCCGTCGCAGCCAAGGAGGTCATTCTAGCGGACCGGCGCCCCCGCGGAGACAGCCGCCCCGGAAAGCGAAAGGGCCGGGCACCCTCGCAGGTGACCCGGCCCGTGCGTCAGCTCAAACGCCCGGCTGCCTGTTCAGGGGCAGGAGGCCGTCGAACCCTCGTCGCCGTCGACGGTGGTCGTGACGTTGGCGGCCTTCGCCCGCGTAAACACGCAGGATGCGGACGTCCCCGACAGCTTCGGGCCGTACATGCCCGGCTGGTTGGTGTAGCCCCAGGAATTGACCGAGACCAGGCTGCCGTCACCGTTGGTGAACGGCTGCATCCACGGGCCGCCCGAGGAGCCGCCCGACAGTCCGCAGCTGGCCAGCGCACCAGTTGGCGCCGTCCAGCTGCGACAGGTCCTCGGCGCAGTACATGAAGTTCGGGTCGTCGCTGTAGGAATAGCCGAGCGCCGTGGCGTAGTCCGTGGCGCTGTTGGCGACGTCGAACGTCGGCGGCGTCGTGAAGCTCACGGTGATGGGCGGCACGGCCACGTCCAGAGCCGTCGTTGACGGTCGTCCGGCCCGGCGTGTAGGCGCCGCTGTCCTTGACCACGTAATACGCATAGTCCCAGGGAATGTTGTCGGGGAAGGTCCGCGTCGTCCAGTTGCTGTCGACGACACCGAACCACGTCGTCCAGCAGCCGAGCGGATCGTTGCCGCAGTTCAGGTCCGTGCCCGCACCGGTCGTGCCGTCCTGGTTGGGGATGAACATCACGTTGCGCGCATACGCCTTGTAGGCATCGTCATAGACGCAGTGGGCCGCGGTCTGGATCACGGAACGCCCGCTGGTGCCATCTGCGACCACGGTGCCGGAGCAGACGTAACCCGCCCAGCGCGTGCGGCGCGAGTTGCTCGGCATCTCGAAGTAGATGCGGCCGACCGCATTCTGGATCTTGCCGCCGCCGGTGTACGCCGCGTTGGTCACGACCGTGCCGTTGCTGCCACCGCCGCCGCCCCCGCCCCCGCCGGAGCCCAGGCTCACCGTGAATTCGGTCAGCGGCGTCGTGGTCGTGTTGTTGGCGTTGTCCTTGGCGACGACGCTCCAGGTCCAGGCGCCATCCGCGAGGCCCGTCAGGTTGGCGGTGTAGACACCCCCGGCGCCCGCCGTGGCCGTAAACGCCGACTGCAGTCCGCCCTTCGGCCCCACCCGGAACGACACCGAGCGGACACCGCCCGCATCAGTGACCGTGGCCTTGAACGAATACGCCGTCGTCGTGACCGTCACGCCCGCTGCCGGGATTGAGATTGGTGACGGTCGGGCCGGTGGTATCGCCCGTGCCCGGCTTGGCCATCGGCCGCTGCGAACCCGCGGCGGCAGCACGGTGTGGCCGTAGGGCTGCAGCGCGCCGTTCGGCAGCTTCAGGTAGCCGTAGCCGCGCTCGTCGATGACCAGGTCGCGCGGGATCGCGGCAGCACGCCGTGCCGGCGTCCAGTGTTCGACGATGCGCGCGTGCTCCGCGCCCTGGCCAGGTGCGGCGGGCGGTGGCGCGGCCTGCACGGAGCCCATTGCCCCCGCAAGCAGGACGGCAAGGGCAAGCGTGCGCGGCACCGAGCAAGTGGCATTGGTCATCGATTCCTCCCGGGTCATCGTTCATTTGCGCGATGAGACTATGTTTCGGCGGGGGTTGTCCAGCGCAAAGCGTCATTCGCCGCTTATGGAAAATCCCGGCAGTGCAACACCTGCCAGTTGCAGTTCCTCGATCAGCGGAGTCAGCGACTGCCGATAGCGACGCCAGCGTCCCACGCCGCTGGCATTCAGGGGCTGACGCACCTGCACCGCGCTGGCTGTTGCCACTGCCGCGGTACTGCGCTCGAACTCAAGGCAGGCGTCCTCCCAGGGCAGTCCGCAATGCTGCCAGCAGCCGTGCGATTCCACGTCGGGATCGGCTCACCAGCGCCTCGTATCTCACTTCGTGGACACGCCCTGGCAGCACGCTGCGCCAGTGCGCGATGAGCCGGTCGAACAGCACGTAATAGCGGCCAATGTCGCGGAGGTCCAGCGCGTAGTCGTAGTACGGCACGCCAAGGGCGAACAGCTGTCGGAAATTGCTGAGCCCAGTGTCGAGCGGGTGCCGTCGCAACACCACGAAGCGCGCCTGCGGCAGCGCCCGCGCCAGGCCCGAGATAGAAGAAGTTGAGCGGCATCTTGTCGGTGAAACGCTGCTTTTCGCCGGCAGGCCGGGTTTGCGCAAGGTATTCGCGGCCGATTGCAGCGAGGTCGACGTGCAGCGATCTCGCCAGTGTCGGCTCGTCTAGGACCCTGCGGCGCCGTTGTTCCGGTTGCACGCTTCAGCAGCAGGCCGAAGTTCTGGGACTCACCCGCGGACGCCACCTGCGAATGGCTTCCCAGCATGCGATCGACTAGGGTCGTGCCGGTGCGCGGCATGCCGACGATGAAGATCGGCCCAGCGCGCCACGGCCGCTCGAGCGTCCGGCATCGGCAGCGGCCGGCGAACAGGCGCAGCAGGCGCTCGAAGATCGCGCGGTCACGATCGAATGTCGTAATTCGGACGGCCCGCCGGCGCTGTTGTGCCAGCTGCAGTTGCGCGAACGACTTCGGCGTCCTCGCCCAGGTCTTCCAGTTCCTTGGCCAGGGCGTGCCGCAAGTGCAACTCGGCCTCGACCGTCGGTTCCGGCTCCAACAAGCAGCCGGCCAGTCGATCGACATGATTGCGTTCCGCCGTCTGGCGCCGGGTCTGCGCGAGCGCCGTATGCGCGCGCCAGTAGCGCAGGTCACAGGCGAGGCAGGCTTCGTATTCCGCTTCCGCCGCCTCGAATCGTCCCAGGAACTTCAGTGACGACGCCAGGTTGAAGTTCCGGCTGGCCGCTCCGGTGGGCCTGTCGACGGCTCGCTGGAAGCATTGCCACGGCCTGCTCGTGCCGACCCGCCCGGCTCAGCACCACGCCTAGCGTGTCCAGGTTGCGGCCAACCCGGCCTGCACCGCAGGGCGCAGGCGGCGGCGGCCAGCGCTTCCGCGTGGCGATTCAGCTTCGACAGCCAGCGCGCCAGTTGTGCCATGCGCGTTGGCGTTCGCCTGTATCGGCCTCGCAGGCCGCACGAATCAGCGCAAGCCCGTCCCACACCCCGCCTTTCTCAGCCGCCCACGCCGCGGCGCTCAGCACAGCTTCCGCCTGTGCTTGCTCCGTCCAGCGAGGCTCAGAGCGCGAAACGATAGCTGACCTCGAGTCCCAGCGAGCGTGGCCGCAACATGCTCTCGAAGTAAGTGCGCGAATCCACGATCGAACCGTCGGCTGACGCTCGATCGGCCGGATGTAGCTCCGGTCGCGGCGCACGGAGTCACTGCGTACTTGTCGAACAGGTTGTCCATGTAAAGCGTCGCCGCCCACTGGTCCCGCTCAGCCCCACCGATGCCCCGTGCACCGCTGTAGCCGCGCAGTGCCTCGCCGTTGTTGCGCAGCCGACCTTCGTGTAGACGTCGCTGACCGCCGTCAACGCGTAATTCGCCTCGAAGCATCCAGCCGTTGTCGAGCGGCCGCCGGTATTCGAGCAGCAGCGTGCCCTGCTGCTCCGGGCGACCCGGCCAGTCGGTCGCCGTCGAATGCCTTCGCCGCCTTCGACGAGGCCCTCCGCGTCGCTCGTGAGCTGCGCGTCTGTTGTACGCCTACAGCTGCCGCCAGTTCGAGCTCCTCGGTGATCGCCAGCGCGAGTACAATTCGATGCCCGTGCGTTTCCGCCGCGCCACCGTTGACGCGTGATGCGCAGCGCGCCCACGTCGCTGGTGCCATCGCACCTGGATGTCCTGCCAGTCGATCAGTACACGGCCGCGTTAACCAGCAACCGGCCGTCGAGCCACAGGCTGCGCAGACCCACTTCGTAGTTGATCGTCGTGTCCGGCTTGATCAGCACTTCGTCGTCCTCTCAGGCAGACGATCTGCTCCCGGGGCATCGGGTCCTGCAGGCGGGCCCGAATTCAGGCCACCGATGCGATACCCCTCGCTGATGGTCAGGTAAGCCATCAGCGTCGTCGGTGAACTCGTACGAAGTATTGAACTTGAAGATGAAGCCGTCATCGCCGGTCTTGTTGCGTTGCTAAGTCGATCAGCACCAGATCGAAGAACGGGAACGCGGTCTTCGAGCGACAGCTCGTCGTCGAAGTCGAACCAGCGCGCGCCCACGGTCACCTGCCAGCGATCGGTGATGTCGATACCCGACTTCGCCGAACAAAGCCTTCTCCTCGTAGCGTGCGGTCGCTGACTGCGAGGTACTCCAGCTCCGGCGTGCCCGGCGGCAGCCCATACCACTCGGGAATGCCCGGCGTGTACTCGGCACGGCGACGCCATGCCTTCGTAGCGATTGAAGAACGCGCCGACGATCCAGTTCCAACGCTGCGTGCCCTGCGAGACGAGCCGCAGCTCCTGGTTGATGTTCTCTTCTTCTCGAGATCGTCGACGGCATAGCGGCAAACTGCGGGAAATCCTCGTAGCCGTAATCGAGATCCATCAGGAAGTCCGTCTGGTCGCGGATGCCGTGCGACTCGAACTTCGACGCGCCCGTCGCGGACGTCAGCTCGGCAAATCCCAGGTCCCACGCCAGCTCGAGCGCAAGCAGGTCGTTGTCCGTCGCTCGGTTCGAGAAAGCGGCTGGCGGACACGTAGCGACCCGAGCCGACTGCCCCGTCGTGGTTGACCGTGCGGCCGCCGACCTCCTGGTCCTGGTAGTAATACGTGAGGTTCGCCGTCGAGCGCGTCACTCACCTGCCAGTAAAGGCCCGACGCGACCGGTTAATGTCTCCTCCGTGTCGACGTCCTTCTTCCCGGCGCAGGTTGGCTGCACCGCCGCGGGATCCTCGAGGTCCGGATTCGGATCGGACACGCCCGGCTCGCGCACAATGTTGTTGTAGTCGACGAAGCCCGGATCGTCGATGTAGCCGGCCGCGAGCCGCAGCGCGAGCGCGGTCGTCCACCAGCGGCACGTTGACCATGCCCCAGACGTCCGTGCCCATGCCGTCGCTTTCGTTGACCGAATACAGGCGCCCGCCGACCTCCGCGTCGAACCGCGGTCGGATCGGGACGTTCGGCAGGTAACGGATCGCGCCCGCGAGCGTTCCCGCACCGTACAGCGTGCCCTGCGGGCCGAGCAGCGCCTCGACGCGCTCGATGTCGATCATCTGCAGGTCGACAAACAGCGGGATGTCGCCCAGGTAGTCGCCACCGTGTCGCCGGCGCTGTTGCCCAGCCAGCGCGGTGTCGTTGAGCGAACTCACGTTGAGGCCGCGCACCGTGACCAGGTTGCTGCCGCGCGGTCCCTGGCTCGGCACGTACAGGCCAGGCACCGCACGGTTGAATTCAGCCAGACTGCCTGATTCGCAGCTCGCTCGATCGTCTCCGGGCCGAACGCCACGATATTGAACGGCACGTCCTGGACGTCGACTTCACGGCGCGTCGCCGTGACCACGACTTCCTCGAGCACCGTGCCGTCGTCAGCCACCGGCTGGCCGTGCGCAGACAGCGCCGGCGCGGCAATTCCCAGCACCGCCGCCACCGCGGCCTTGACTCTCGGCGAACCCCAGACTTTGTTCATGCGTGCACTCAACTCCCTGAACCCGACGGAACTCTTCGCGGACCAGGCCCTGCCTCGGGCCCGGTTGCCGCGCGAGTCTATCCCGGAAGCTCGACAACCTCGTGGCGAGATTTGCGCCCGGCGCCCCGCCGCCATGGGGGCTTGGCATGACGGCCGGCGATCCCTACTCTGGCGGGCCATTTCCGTGCTGCCAGTCTCGAACAGCCCATGAACAACGCAGTCCGCAAGCCACTCGGCCTCCTGGTTTGCCCGATGAAACTATGTTTCGGGCACGGGTTGTCCAGCGCATTGAAGTCCGCAGCGCAGCGGTAATGCATGAACGCCTTTTGCAGTGCTAGGCTCGCGCTCGGATTATGGAAAACAGTCAACCGCACCACCGCATGAACAACCCCGTACGCAAGCCGCTCGGCCTTCTGCCAAACCTGATCTTCAGCTCGCGCTGGCTGCAGCTGCCGCTGTACCTCGGCCTGATCGTGGCCCAGGGCGTGTACGTGTTCCTGTTCCTGAAGGAACTGTGGCACCTGATCCACTCGGCGCCGACGCTGACCGAGCAGTCGATCATGCTGATCGTGCTCGGCCTGATCGACGTGGTCATGATCTCGAACCTGCTGGTGATGGTGATCGTCGGCGGCTACGAGACCTTCGTCTCGCGCCTGGACCTGCAGGGACATCCCGACCAGCCGGAATGGCTGAGTCACGTCAATGCCAGCGTGCTGAAGGTGAAGCTGGCGATGGCGATCATCGGCATCAGCTCGATCCACCTGCTGAAGACGTTCATCGAGGCCGGCATGATCGGCGGCATGCCGGTGTGCGGCACGCCCGCAGCGATCGAAGCGGCGCAGGCGCTGCTGGCCGCGGGTTCCAACGGCAAGGGTTGCACGACGGTGACCGCGGACGGCGTGATGTGGCAGACCATCATCCACTCCGTGTTCATCCTGTCGGCGCTCGGCATCGCCTGGACGGACCGCATCATGTCGCAGGGCGCGGCGGCGGCGCGCAAGCCGCACTGAGCGCGCGGGCGCTGCCCGTGACTGGAAACCGCGACATGACCGAGCCGCTGGCGTACCTGGTTGCGCTGGCGGCGACGTTCGCGCTGAACCTGCCTTTCGGCTACTGGCGCGCGGGCCTGCGCAAGTTCTCGCCGCAGTGGTTCGTCGCCGTGCACGCGGTCGGTGCCGCTGGTGATCGCGCTGCGCCTTGCGCTCGGGCTGCCCTTCCGCTGGAGCATGTTGCCGCTGTTCGTCGCCGCCTACTTCGGCGGGCAGTTTGCCGGCAGCCGCTTGCGCCTGCGCCGGCCTTCCTAGCCCAGGCGCCCGTAGCCGGTAAACCGGCCGATGACGCGCTCGATCTCCGCGTCGTCGAGCAACCGCGGCTCGAGGCCGGCGCCGAGCAGCAGCAGGTATTCACGCGCGAGGTTCTCGACCTCGATCGCCACGGCATGGGCGCGGGCCAGGGTCGTGCCGACCGCCATGACGCCATGGTTGGCGAGCAGGCAGGCACGGCGTCCCGCCAGTCCATCGACGGCCGACTGCGCCAGTTCCGCCGTGCCGAAGGTGGCGTAAGGCATGCAGCGGATGTGGCCGCCGGCCAGCGCGATCATGTAGTGGAACGGTGGAATGCCGCGCCCGGCACAGGCGAGCGCCGTCGCGTGCGGGCTGTGGGTATGGACGATCGCCTGCACGTCCGGCCGCGCGCGGTAGATCGCCGCGTGCATGCGCCATTCCGAGGAGGGTCGCTGCCCGGCCGCGGGCGGCGCATCCTCGAGCGACAGGGCGACGAGATCGGCCGCCTGCAGGTCGCGATAGGCCGTCCCCGCCGGCGTGATCAGGTACCCGTCCGCGCTGCGGGCCGACACGTTGCCCGACTTGTTCGGCACCATGCCCGCCGCATCGAGTGCGAGCGTGACGGCGATGATCTCGTTGCGCAGGTCCGTGGCGTGCATGCGGCGCTCAGGCTCCGTGGCTGGCCGGAAACAGCGAGCGTAACCCGGCGGCCGTCGCCGCGGCGATGCCGCGCTCGGTGATGATGCCGGTGACCAGTCGCGCCGGCGTCACGTCGAAGCCCGGGTTGTGCGCGCGGCTGCCCGGCGCGGCCACCAGGACTTCGACCACCTCGCCCGCCGCGTTGCGGCCACGAACGTGCGTCACCTCGCGCGCGGCCCGCTCCTCGATCGGCACCTCGCGCACGCCGTCCTGCAGCGACCAGTCGATGGTCGAGGACGGCAGCGCCGCGTAGAACGGCACGCGGTTGTCGTGCGCCGCGAGCGCCTTGAGGTAGGTGCCGATCTTGTTGGCGACGTCGCCGCAGGCGGTCGTGCGGTCGCTGCCGACCAGGCAGACGTCGACCTTGCCGTGCTGCATCAGGTGCCCGCCGGCGTTGTCGGCGATCAGCGTGTGGGGCACGCCGTGCGCGCCGAGTTCCCAGGCGGTCAGGAACGCGCCCTGGCTGCGCGGCCGCGTCTCGTCCACCCAGACATGCAGCGGCAGCCCGGCGTCGTGCGCCGCATAGACCGGCGCCAGCGCCGTGCCCCAGTCGACGCAGGCCAGCCAGCCGGCGTTGCAGTGCGTCAGCACGTTCAGGGGTTGTCCCGGCTTGCGCGCTGCCAGCGTGTGCAGCAGCGCGGACCCGTGCCGGCCGATGGCAGCACAGGCGGCCACGTCCTCGTCCGCGATCCGGGCGGCTTCGTGGTACGCCGCCTGCTCGCGCGCAGCCGGCGGCAAGGCGGCCAGCACGCTGCGCATGCGCTGCAGGGCCCAGCGCAGGTTGATGGCCGTGGGACGGGTCGCCGCCAGCGAATCGATCGCCGCGTCGAGGTGCGCATCGCCGGGATCGCTGCGGCAGGCAAGCGCCACGCCATACGCGGCGGTCACGCCGATCAGCGGCGCCCCGCGCACGACCATGTCGCGGATGGCGCTGGCGGCATCTGCAGGCTCGCGCAGGGTCCGGGTCGCGAGCACGAACGGCAGTTGCGTCTGGTCGATCACCGCGACGTCGCCACCCGGGGTCAGTTCCCAGATCGTGCGGTACGACTGTCCGTCGATGCGCATGCGGCCTCCGCGCCGTCTCAGCCGCCGCCCAGCACGCGCCCGGCGACCGTCTGCAGCCGCGCCAGCAGCGCCGGATCGCGCTGCCCGGGCCGCGTGATGATGGCGCCGTCGAGGGCGCGATGCGAGCCCGCCGGGCACGGCACGCGCTCTGCCGGAAAATCCCTGGCCAGCCGGGCAAACACGCGCTGCGCCTTGCCGCGGTTCTCGTCCATCACCCGGATCAGGCTCGCGACGTCGACGGCGCCGTGCACCTCGTGCCAGCAGTCGTAGTCGGTGACCATCGCGACCACGGCATAGGTGATTTCCGCCTCGCGCGCGAGCTTGGCCTCGGGCATCGAGGTCATGTGGATGATGTCGTAGCCGAGCCGCTGGTAGGTGAGCGACTCCGGCAGTGTCGAGAACTGCGGACCCTCCATGCAGACGGCCACGCCGCCCCGCTGGTACGGAATCCCCTCGCTGCGCATCGCCGCCTCGAGCCGGTCCTGCAGGGCCGGTCCGACCGGGTGCGCGAACGAGACGTGCGCGACGCAGCCGGTGCCGAAGAACGTGCTGGCCCGGTGCACGGTACGGTCGACGAAGTTGTCGACCAGCACGAACGTGCCGGGACTCAGCGCCTCCTTGTAGGAACCGCAGGCCGAAAACGAGACCAGGTCGGTGACGCCGGCCTGCTTCAGCGCGTCGATGTTGGCGCGGTAATTGATTTCGTGCGGCGGTATCCGGTGGCCCGACCCCGTGGCGCGGCAGGAACACCACCCGGGTGGCGCCCACGCGCCCCGTGCGCAGCCCGTCCGAGTGCTCGCCCCAGGGCGTCGGCAGGTGCAGCGGCTGCACGTCGTCGATGCCAGGCAGGTCGTACAGGCCCGAGCCGCCGATGATTCCCAGAACCGCGTTGGTCATGCTGTCCGCCTCGTCGTGCGCGAGCCCGGAGATTAAACGAGACGGCGCAGCGCGGGGAGGCGGTGTTCTACCTGCGCGAAAAGCGGTCGGCGGCGATGGCTATTCGTGCCGCGCGATGCGAGCATTCGGGCCTCCACCCGTCCAGCGAGGCGACTTCCCTTGCGGCATTGCACCCTCTTACTGCTTGCGCTGCTGGTGCCGCTGCCGGGCCTTGCCGGCGAGATCGTTGCCTCCCGCCCCGACGCGCGTCCCGTGGCGCTCGTGGCCGGCCTGGCGCCCGGGCCGCTCAAGACCGAGCTGGCCGCCTGCATCGACGCGCCGGTACGTCGGACGACCTTCGCGCTCGGCCATCGCGGGGCACCCCTGCGCTTCCCCGAACATACGCGCGAGTCGTACCTGGCCGCCGCCGCCCAGGGCGCCGGGGTGATCGAGTGCGACGTGACCTTCACCCGCGACAAGCAGCTCGTCTGCCGGCATGCGCAGAACGACCTGCACACCACCACCGACATCCTGCTGACCCCCCTGGCAGCGCGCTGCACCCGGCCGTTCCAGCCGGCAGTCTTCGACCGCGCGGGCACGCTCGTTGCGCCGGCGACCGCCGAGTGCCGCACCAGCGACATCACCCTCGCCGAGTTCCGCACCCTGCGCGGCAAGCACGATGGCTTCGATCCAGGCGCAGTTTCGGCGGAGCAGTTCGTGCGGGGTGGCCGCACGCCGGCCAACGCCGACGGCATCGACAGCGGCACGCTGATGACGCACGCGGAGAGCATCGCCCTGTTCCGCCAGCTGGGCGTGCAGATGGTTCCGGAACTCAAGCAGCCCGTCGTGCCGATGCCGTTCGACGGCATGACCCAGCACGACTTCGCGCAGCGCATGCTCGACGAATACAGGGCCGCGGGCGTGCCACCGGACCAGGTGTGGCCGCAATCCTTCAGCCTCGACGACATCAGCTACTGGCTGGCCCGCGAACCCGAGTTCGCCCGGCAGGCGGTCTACCTCGACCCGGCCGAGCGGGTCGAGCGACCTGCCGAACGCGGCCGCACTGCGGCGACTGCACGCGCAGGGCGTGCGGATCTGGGCTCCGGCGATGTTTGCGCTGCTTGCCGTGGACGAGCGCGGCGCGCTGGTGCCTTCGCCGGCCGCGCTGCGACGCGCGCCAGGCCGGGCTCCAGATCGTGACCTGGAGCCTCGAGCGCTCGGGCACGCTGCACGCGGGCGACAACGGGTTCTATTACCAGACCATCAACCCCGCGATCACCGGCGAGAGCGATGTGTTGCGCGTGCTCGACGTGCTGGCACGGCAGGTCGGCATCCGCGCGATCTTCAGCGACTGGCCGGCGACGGCCGTCTTTTATGCCAACTGCACGGGCCGGCGTTGAAAACCCTGCTGATCGTCTATCACTCGATGACCGGCGGCACGCGCCAGATGGCCGAGGCCGCCCTGCGCGGCGCGCGCCAGCAAGAGGGCGTGCACGCGACGCTGCTGCACGCGCAGGAAGCGCAGCCGGAGCACGTGCTGGGCGCAGACGGCTATGTTTTCGCGACGCCGGAGAACCTGGCCTCGATGAGCGGCCTGATGAAGGACTTCTTCGACCGCACTTACTACGCCGCGCTCGACCGGGTGAATGGCCGCCCGTATGCCACGCTGGTCTGCGCCGGCAGCGACGGCCAGGGCGCGATCCGGCAGATCGAGCGCATCGCGCTCGGCTGGCGGCTCAAGCCGGTGGCCCCGGCGCTGCTCGTGATCACGCAGGCGCAGACGCCCGCGGCGATCCTGCGGGAGAAGACGATTGCCGCGGCCGACCTCGCGCGCTGCGAAGAACTCGGGGCCACGCTCGCGGCCGGCCTCGACCTCGGGCTGTTCTGAGCCGGTCCTTGACATCAACTGCGTCCGGCCGTCCCATGCCGAACCCATGACCCAAGCCACCGATCCGGCCGTGCCCGGCAAGCAGCACGAACTCAGCCGGGCCCTGCTCCCGCGCCACATCACCATGATCACGATCGGCGGCGTCATCGGCGCCGGCCTGTTCGTGGGCAGCAGCGCGGCCATCGCCGCCGCCGGTCCCGCGGCGCTGCTCTCGTACCTGCTGGCCGGCGGCATCGTCTTCGTCGTGATGCGGATGCTGGCCGAGATGGCGCTCACGCATCCGCACGTGCGCTCGTTCTCGGAGTTCTCGCGCGCCGGGCTCGGCGATGCGGGCGGCTTCATTGCCGGCTGGCTGTACTGGTATTTCTGGATCGTCGTGGTGCCGATCGAGGCGATCGCGGGCGCGCAGATCCTGCAGCTGTGGATCGACCTGCCGGTCTGGCAGATCGGGCTGGTGCTGATGGCGGTCATGACCGCCGTCAACCTGATGTCGGCGCGCTCGTACGGCGAATTCGAGTTCTGGTTCTCGTCGATCAAGGTGGCCGCGATCATCGCGTTCATCCTGGTCGCGGCCGCCTACGCCTTCGGGCTCACCTCGCCCACCGGGCCCACCGTGGCCAACCTGACCGCGCACGGCGGTTTCGCGCCGATGGGCTGGGTGCCGGTGCTGGCCACCGTCACGACCGTGTTCTTCTCGCTGGTCGGGCCGGAGATCACCACGGTCGCCGCGGCGGAATCGAAGGATCCCGAACGCGCCGTGGTGCGCATGGCGACGTCGATCTCCTGGCGGATCCTGCTGTTCTACATCCTGTCGCTGTCGCTGATCGTGTGCGTCGTCGCCTGGCCGCTGGTCAAGCCGGGCGAGTCGCCCTTCACGCTGGCGCTCAACGTCATGGGGTTTGGCTGGGGCAGCGCGGCGATGAGCTTCATCATCCTCACGGCGGTGCTGTCGTGCCTGAACTCCGCCGTGTACGTGTGCTCGCGCGTGCTGCACGTGCTGGCGGATCGTGGCGACGCGCCGCGCTGGCTGGTCGAAGTCAATGAACGCAGGGTCCCGGCGCGCTCGATCTGGCTGGGCTCGCTGGTCGGGGTCATCGGCGTCGTGATCGCGATCGTCTCGCCGCAGGGCGTGTTCGCGTTCCTGGTGAGCACGACAGGCACGGTGATCCTGTTCGTCTACCTGATGACGGCGGTGTCGCACATCCGCCTGCGGCGCCGCCATCCCGAGACAGAGACCAAGGCCGTGCGCGTGTGGCTGTTCCCGTGGCTCAGCTACCTGGTCATCGCGGCGATGATCGCGGTGGTCATCGCGATGGCGGCCACGCCGGCGCTGGCCAGCCAGTTCTACTTCAGCCTGCTGACGCTGGCAGTGGTGGTGGTCGCCTGCATCATCGTCCGCCGGGGCCGCCGCGCACGATGAACCTGCTGCCGCGCTTCGTCAGGGGCGTCGATGCGCTGAACGACTGGATCGGCCGCACCGTGGCGTGGCTGACGGTGGCTTGCGTGCTCACCTGCTTTGCCGTGGTCGTGCTGCGCTACGGCTTCAACCTCGGCTATCCGTGGCTGCAGGAGCTGTACGTCTGGCAGCACGCCACGGTGTTCATGGCCGGGGCCGGGTACACCATGCTGCACCGCGGCCACGTCAACGTCGACGTGATGTATGGCCGGCTCGGGCCGCGCGGGCAGGCCTGGATCGACATCCTCGGCACGCTGATATTCCTGTTCCCATGGCTGGCGGTGCTGGCGTGGACGTCGGCGCCGTTCGTGCTGGAGTCCTGGCGCATCCGCGAGGCGTCCGCCACCGCGGACGGGATGCCGGGCCTGTACGTCCTGAAGTCGATGCTGTGGGCCATGTGCGGGCTGCTGTTCCTGCAGGGGCTCGCGCTGCTGGCCCGCCGCGGCCTGTTCCTCGCCGGCCGCCCGCTGCTCGACCACGACGAAGACAGGGTGACCGATGAGCGGGCCTGACGCGCAGCCACCGCAGGGTGCCGCATGAGCCCGGTGCTGGTCGGCGAACTGCTCTCGGTCGCGATGTTCGCGACCACCATCGCCGCCGTGCTGCTCGGCTATCCCGTGGCCTTCACGCTGGCCGGCGTGGGCCTGATGTTCGCGACGCTCGGCATCGCGCTCGGCGTGTTCGACGTGGCGATCCTGTCGGCCCTGGTCGGCCGCTACTTCGGCATCATGACCAACGAGACGCTGGTCGCGGTGCCGCTGTTCGTGTTCATGGGCGTGATGCTCGAGCGCTCGAAGATCGCCGAGGCGCTGCTCACGACCATGGGCGAGCTGTTCGGCTCGCTGCGGGGCGGCCTGGGGTACTCGGTCGTGATCGTGGGCGCGCTGCTCGCGGCGTCGACCGGGATCGTGGGCGCGACGGTGGTGACGATGGGCCTGCTGTCGCTGCCGGCGATGATGCGCGCAGGCTACGACCCGAAACTCGCCGCAGGAACGATCTGCGCCGCCGGCACGCTCGGGCAGATCATCCCGCCCTCCACGGTGCTGATCTTCGTCGGCGACATCCTGCAGGGCGCCAACCAGCAGGCGCAGCTCGAACTGGGCAACCTGTCCCCCGACCCGATCTCGGTGGGGCAGTTGTTCGCGGGGGCGATGCTGCCGGGCCTGGTGCTGGTCGGGCTCTACCTTTCGTGGATCCTGGTCAAGTCGTTCATCGACCCGGCCTCCTGTCCGCCGCTGGAAATGTCGGCCGAGCAGCGCGCCGGCCTTCCAGGGCGCGTGTTCGGTGCGCTCGCGCCGCCGCTGCTGCTGATGCTGGCCGTGCTCGGCTCGATCCTGGCCGGCATCGCGACGCCGACCGAGTCGGCGTCGGTGGGCGCCGTGGGTGCCATGCTGCTTTCGGGCTTCAAGAACCGCTTCGATACCCGGGTGCTGCGCGAGGTCATGCGCAGCACGCTCACGATTACGTCGATGGTGTTCATCATCCTGCTGGGGGCCAGCGTCTTCAGCCTGGTGTTCCGCGGCCTGGGCGGCGAGAACCTGGTGCACGATGCGCTGTCGTCGCTGCCCGGCGGCACGTTCACGGCCGTGCTCGCGGTGATGCTGGTGATCTTCGTCCTCGGCTTCTTCCTGGACACCTTCGAGATCATTTTCATCGTCGTGCCGATTGCGGCGCCGGCACTGATCAAGCTGGGCGTCGATCCGGTCTGGCTCGGCGTGATGATCGGCATCAACCTGCAGACGAGCTTCCTCACGCCGCCGTTCGGCTTCGCCTTGTTCTACCTGCGCGGCGTCGCCGGCAGGATGCTGCGCACGGTCGAGATCTACCGGGGCGTGTTGCCGTTCGTCGGCCTGCAGCTGCTCGGCCTGGCCCTGGTCTGGATGGTGCCGACGCTGGCCACCGGGCTGCCCGACCGCCTGTTCGGGCAGGAGCCGCCGGCGCTCGATGCCGCCGACACGCTGGCCGCTCCGGCCGCGGCCACCGGTTCGCCGGTCAGTGACGACTTCAGCGACCTGCTGCAGCCGCCTGCGCCCGGACGCAACGCGCCGTACCTGGACAACTTCGAGGACCTGCTGCCGCCGCAGCCGCCGCCGGCGCAGTGAATACGGGGCGGCCTACCCCCGCAGCTTGAACTCGAACGGCAGCCGGCGCGCGTTGAGGAAAGGCCTGCTCGCCGACGCGTGTCCACGGGATGATCTCCTGCCGGAACGCGAGGAAGTCCTCGATGATGCGGCGGACGATGCGATTCGGGCGACGAATCCGCGGCATGGATCTCGTTCAGCACCTCGTTCGACTTCTGCCCGCAGGCGAGCAGCACGTCCTCCGGCAACGGCCGCACGATCACGCCATGCTTCTCGATCAGCGTGCGCAGCGCCGGTCCGGAGCGGGCGTTGTATTCCGCCATCACGTCGCGGGTGGCGGCCGCGGCCGCGGCCTGGACGATCGCCTGCAGTTCGGCGTCGAGCGTGCGCCAGGCCTGCTCGTTGATGGTCAGCTGCAGCATCGGCGCCGGGCTCGTGATAGCCGGGCGAGTAGTAGTAGCGGCACACCTGGTAGAAGCCCAGCGCGAGATCGTTGTAGGGACCGATCCACTCGGCACCGTCGATCGCGCCGGACTGCAGCGCGGGGAAGATCTCGCCGCCCGGCAGCGACACCGGCGTGACGCCGAGTTTCTGCAGCACGCGACCCTGGTTGCCGGGCGCGCGGAACTTGAGTCCCTGCAGGTCGGCCAGCGAACGGATCGGCCGGCGGAACCAGCCGAACATCTGCGTGCCCGTGCTCCCCGCATGGAAGCCGCGCAAGCCGAAGGGCGCATAGAGTTCGTCCCACAGCTTCTGGCCGTTGCCGAACTTCATCCACGCGTCCATCTCGGCGGCGGTGAACCCGAACGGAAAAGCGGTGAAGAACGCCGCGCCTTCGGTCTTGCCGGTGTGGTAATAGGCCGCGTCGTGCCCCATCTGCGCGGTGCCGTTGGCGACCGCGCCGAAGCACTCGAGCGCGGGCACCAGTTCGCCGGCCGCGTAGGTCTTGATCGTCAGTCGGCCCCCGCTCATGCGGGTGATGTTGGCCGCCAGCCGCTCAGCGCCGGTGCCGAGGCCCGGCAGCCCCTTGGGCCAGCTGGTGACCATGCGCCATTCCTTGAGTCCGCGCGATATGGCGGGGGCGGCGAGCGCGGCGCCGCCGCCGAGCAAGGCGGCCTGCAATACTGACCTGCGTTTCACGGGCATTTCCGTCGTCTCGGGCTCATTGCCCATACGATAGCAGCTGGGAACCTCTGATCTACTCCCGCATCAGGCGCGTCGCGCGCTTGACAGCGTCCGCCCGACAGGGGACGTTGCCGCCATCCTTGCCGGCCCGGGATGCCCGCGTATGTCACAGACCCTGCCCACGTACCTGAATCGCGACTTTGCGCTGAGCCCGGCCCAGCTCGCGACCGAGATCGGCGCCGAGCTGCTGTCGCTGTGCCAGGCCGCAACCGCCGATGGAAAACTCGAACCGGAGGAGATCGCCGGCCTGCGCCAGTGGCTCGACGACGCCGACGCGGCGCAGATGCCGCCGGCGCGCTACCTGCGCATCGTGATCGATCGCGTGCTGGCGGACGGCCGCATCACGCCCGAGGAGTACGCGGAGGTCTATCGCGCGGTCGAGTCGGTGCTGCCCTTCGACGCGCGGGCCGCGGCGCACGCCGCCTGGGACAGCGCACAGGCCGACCGCGTCGCGCCTGCGGCGGCGCCAGCCAGGGCGGCCGCGCCGGGGCTCGACCTCAGCTTCATGGTGGCGGGCGTGCGCGCCGCAGATCGGCCCGCGCTGATCGCCGCGGAGGCGACGGTGGGAACGACCGTGACGCTGACACCGACGCGCGACCCTTTGCATTTCGGCACGGTGCTGGCAGTGAATTTGCCGAGCGGCGCCCCGATCGGCCATGTTCCGGCCACCGCGGCCGCGCAACTGATCCCGCTGCTCGAGCATGGCTGCGACTGCCAGGCGCAGATCACGGCCATCCGCAGCAGCGGTCGCTCGCCAGTGCCCACGGTGCGGGCGCAGGTGATGGCCGACGCGACCCTGCAGCGGGAAATCGGCGTGCGTGCTGCGGCCCGGGACCCGGTGCCCGGGGTATCCGATGTCCGCGGCCAGTCCGATCGCCGCATCGTGTTCGGCATGATCGTCCTGGCCGCGTTGCTCGGGCTGGTGCTTTACTTCGCCCGTTGACGCCGCGGCTCATTCACCGCGGCTGCCGACCACCGTCTTCGTGCAGGTCTGGACGGCCGCGTCGCAGGACACGTCGATGTTGCGCTCATTGACCTGCCCGCTGGGCAGGGTGCGGGTGACGTCCCGGGTGTAGCCGTCGTCGGTGCGCTGCGCCTGGCTCGAATAGCTGGTCGTGCCGCCATTGAAGCCAGTGGCCGTGGACTGCACCGAGCGTGTGCCGGCAGCCTGATCGTTGACCACGGTCGTGTTGCGCGTGGCGGTCCTGCCGTCGTCGCGGGTGGCGGTCGAGTTGGTGATGCGGCCGTTCTCGGTGCGCTGGGTGACGCTTTCGACCTGCATCTGCCGACCGCTGGAGTTGCTCCAGCTGGTGTTGCGCTGGCGCGTCTGGTCCTTGGCCGTCCGCTGGACCTGCGTGGAGCGCGACGCGTTGCCCTGCGCGGCCTGCGCGCGGGGCTTGTGGCCGGCGCCGGCGGCCTGTGCGTCGGTGACGACGAAGGCGCTGAGCAGCAGCGTTGCGGCGAGACCGGCCACGACGGCGGCGGGAAGCTGAACATACGACATGATTGCTTTCCTTTGCGTTAGGGGATCGAGTTCCGTACAGCCCTCACAACGCGGCACCCGCACGGCCGTTGACACGTCCGCCCCGGCTCGTGCCACGCCGTCGCCGCGGTGCTATACCTGCACGCATGAGCCGCAGCGCCTTCACCGCCGCCCTGCCGTACCTCCTGCTGGCGGCGGCCGGCGCCAGTCGCCACATGCCGCCGCTGGAAGAGGTCGTGGTCACCGCGCCCGAGCCGCGCTGGGTGGCGCCGACGACGCGCGACCAGATCGGCCGGATCTGGGCGCCCGTGCTGATCAACGGCAAGGGTCCTTACCGGCTGGTGCTCGACACGGGCGCGACGCGTTCGGCGGTGATCCAGCGGGTGGCCGACGAGGTGGGACTGCCCGTCCGCCAGGATGCAGTGAAGCTGCGCGGTGTGACCGGCACCGCGATCGTCTCCGCCGTCAAGGCCGAGACGCTCGAGTTCGGCGAACTGCTGGTCGAGGGGACGACCATGCCGATCGTGGCCGATGCGTTTGGCGGCGCCGACGGCGTGCTGGGCGGCGAAGGCATGCAGGACAAGCGCATCCAGATCGAGTTCTTCCGTGACCGTATCAGCATCGTCCGCTCGCGCCGGACCCCGGCGCCCGCCGGCTTTGCCACGATCCCGTTCAAGCACGCCTACAACAAGGGGCTGCGCGTCGACGTCATGGTCGGGCCCATCAAGACCGTGGCACTGATCGACACCGGGGCGCAGGTCACGGTCGGCAATCTCGCGTTGCGCGAGGCCCTGGCGCGACGGCGCGGCCAGCGCGACCAGTTCGACGACGCCGTGATCGGCGTCACCGAGGACATCCAGCATGCCACCCGGGTGCGGGTGCCGGGCATCGTCGCGGGGGAACTGATCGTCAGGAACGCCGAGGTCATGTTCAGCGACCTGCACATCTTCGAGTACTGGGCGCTCACCTCGAGGCCCGCGCTGATCATCGGGATGGACGTGCTCGGCACACTCGATACACTGGTCATCGACTACCGGCGTAACGAACTGCAGCTCAGGCTGAGACGCTGATCCGGGGGATCGATGACGCGCGCAGGACTGCCCTGACACACATACCGCCATGACTTCCGAGCGAGACACCGTCCTGCACAGCTGGTGCGCGCAGTCGCAATGGAATGCGCCCACCGTGGCCGGCGGCAGCGGGGCCTGGCTGCACCTCGAAGACGGCCGGCGCATCCTCGACCTGAGCAGCCTGGCCGAATGCAGCAACCTGGGTCACCAGCATCCGCGCGTGGTCGCGGCGATCCAGGCGCAGGCCGCGCAACTGTGCTTCGTCACCAATGCCTGGGGCGCGCGGCCCCGCGCTGAACTCGCCGCGCGCCTGCTGCAGATCGCCGGGTTCGACGGCGGCCGGGTGTTCTTCACGCTCGGCGGCGCCGACGCCAACGAGCACGCGGTCAAGATCGTGCGCCAGGCGATGGGCATGCCGCGCGGCCTGATCGTCGCGCGCGACCGCTCCTACCACGGCTCGACCCACCTGGCGATGGCGCTCTCCGGCGACGCGCGCACGCGTGCCATGGTCGACCCGGAAGCCTTTGGCGTGAGCCATGTCGAGCCGCCGTATGCCTATCGCTGTCCCGTTCGGCAGCGAGGATGCCGCGCAGTGCGGCGAGCTGGCGGCGGCGGCCATCGGGCGGCGCATCGACCAGCTTGGCGCCGGGCACGTCGCGGCAGTCATCGTCGAGCCCAACGCCGGCTCCAATGGCATCGTGGCACCCGACAGTTACTGGCCGGCGGTGCGCGAGCACACGCGGCAACGCGGCGTCACCGCTGATCGCCGACGAAGTCATGAGCGGCTTTGGCCGCTGTGGCGAGTGGTTCGCCTGGCAGCGCTTCGGCGATGCCGGACGACCGGACGTGATCACGCTGGCCAAGGGCCTGACCGGAGCGATGCTGCCGCTGGGCGCGGTCATCGTCTCCGCGGACATTGCCGCGCGCCTGCATGACCAGGTGCTCGGCACGGGCCTCACCTACTGCGGCCACCCCCTGGCCTGCGCGGCGGGCGTCGCAGCGCTCGATGCGTATCGTGACGAAGGCCTGATCGAACGCTCGCGCCGCCTCGGGCCGCCGCTGCTCGACCGGCTGCAGGCGCTGGCGCGGCAGCATGGCGTGATCGGCGACGTGCGCGGCGGGCATGGGCTGTTCGCCGTGCTGGAACTCGTGCGCGACCGCGCGACGCGCGAACCGCTGGCGCCCTGGCCGCAGACGCCACCGGCGCTCGCGGCCCTGCTGCAGGACGCGCTGGCCGAGGGCGTTTCGTTCGGGGCGCGCGGCAACCTGCTGCTGGTGGCACCGCCGCTCGTCATCGACGAAGCCGACCTCGACCGCGCGCTGGCCCTGCTCGACCGGCTGCTGTCGCGTCATTTCCCCGCCTGAACGCTGCACGGGACATCGTCATGAGCTTTCGCCTGACCTACGCCACGATGTTCGACCCGCCGGTCGAACTGCACGAGCGGTTCGACGCGGCGCTGCTCCGGGTCGGCGCCCGGCTCGGCCAGCGGCACGAGCTGTACCTGGCGGGACTCGACACGCCAGCCGACCGTTACGCCGAGCGCCGCAGCCCGATCGACCACGAGACCATCCTCGGCGAGTTCGCGGTGGCGACGCCTGACCACGCCGCGCAGGCGATGGCGAGCGCGCACGCGGCCTTCCCCGCCTGGCGCGCAACGCCGATGGCCGCGCGGCTGCAGCACCTGCGGCGGGTCGCGGACGTGATGGAAGCGCGCGTCTACGACATCGCGGCGGCGCTCGCGCTGGAAGTGGGCAAGAACCGCATGGAGGCGCTGGGCGAGGCGCAGGAGACGGTCGACTTCTTCCGCCACTACGCCGACGACTTCGAGCGGCAGGCGGGCTTCGACCACGTGCTGCCGAACGATCCACTGCCGGACGTCGTCTCGCGCAACCGCAGCGTCATGCGGCCGTACGGCGCCTGGGTCGTGATCGCGCCGTTCAATTTCCCGCTGGCGCTCGCCGGCGGCCCGACGGCCGCGGCCCTCGTCACCGGCAACACCGTGGTGGTCAAGGGCGCCACCGACACGCCCTGGGCGGGCCGCCTGCTGGCCGATTGCATCCGCGACGCGGGCCTGCCACCCGGCGTGTTCCATTACCTGTCGGGCTCCGGGCGCGAGGTGGGCGCTGCGCTGGCGGCGCACCCGGCGACGGCCGGCATCACCTTCACCGGCTCGGTGCCGGTGGGAATGCAACTGCTGCAGCAGATGACTGGCGGCCCGTGGCCGCGCCCGTGCATCGCCGAGATGGGCGGCAAGAATCCCTGCATCGTCACGGCGCGGGCCAACCTCGACGACGCGGCCGCCGGCATCGTGCGCTCGGCCTACGGCATGGGCGGCCAGAAGTGCTCCGCGCTCTCGCGCCTGTACGTCGATGCGACGGTCGCCGACGCGCTGATCGAGCGACTGCGCGCGCAGATCGCCGCGATCCGGATCGGCGATCCGTGCCGGCGCGAGCACTGGCTCGGCCCCGTGATCAATGCCGGCGCCGCCGCCAGCCACGCCCGCTACCTGGCCGAACTGCGCGCAGGCGGCGCGCAGATCCTCGCCGGCGGTCGCGAATTGCGCGCCGGCGACCTGGCCCGCGGTCACTACGTCGATCCCGCTGCTGGCGGAGGCGCCGCTGCGCGCACCCGCTGTGGCAGCACGAGATGTTCCTGCCGATCCTGCTGCTGCACCGGGTGGGCGGCCGTGACGAAGCGATGCATCTCGCCAACGAGTCAAACCTCGGGCTGACCGCGGGCTTCTACGGCGCGGCCGACGAGGTCCCCTGGTTTCACGAGCAGATCGAGGCCGGCGTCACCTACGCCAACCGGCGCCAGGGCGCCACCACCGGGGCCTGGCCGGGGTACCAGCCGTTCGGCGGCTGGAAGGGCTCCGGCTCGACCGGCAAGGCCATCGCCTCGTTCTACTATCTGGCGCAATATCAGCGCGAGCAGTCGCGCACCGTGGTGGACTGATCTTGACGCAGAAGCTGACGACCCTGGCGGACGCCATCGCGCGACACGTCCATGACGGCGACTGCGTCGCGCTCGAGGGATTCACGCACCTGATCCCGTTCGCGGCGGGACACGAACTCATCCGCCAGGGACGCCGCGACCTGCACCTGGTGCGGATGACGCCCGACCTGGTCTACGACCAGTTGATCGGCATGGGCTGCGCGCGCCGGCTGACGTTTTCCTGGGGCGGCAACCCGGGAGTCGGCTCGCTGCACCGGCTGCGCGATGCGGTCGAGCAGCGCTGGCCGCGTGCGCTCGAACTGGACGAGCACACCCATGCCGGCATCGCCGCCGCGTATTGCGCCGGCGCGGCGCGGCTGCCGTTCGCCACGCTGCGCGGCTACCTCGGCAGCGACCTGCCGGCCGTGAACCCGCGCATCCGCAGCGTCGAATGCCCGTTCACCGGCGAGGTGCTCGCCGCCGTGCCGGCGATCAACCCGGACGTGACGATCCTGCACGCGCAACGCGCGGACCGGCAGGGCAACGTCGGCATCCATGGCATCGTCGGCGCGCAGCGCGAAGCGGCGCTGGCGGCGCACACCCTGATCGTCACGGTCGAGGAGATCGTGGACGCCCTGCCGCCCGCGATGAACGGCATCGTGCTGCCGCACTGGACCGTCAACGCGGTGGCGCTGTGCCCGGGTGGCGCGTATCCGTCCTACGTGCAGGGGCATTACGCGCGCGACAACGCTTTCTACCAGCGCTGGGACGGCATCGCGCGCGAGCGCGAGACGTTCCTGGCGTGGATGCAGCGCCACGTGCTCGGCAGCGCCGACCATGCTGCATTCCTGGCCAGCCTGCGGGCAGGCCGCGTGATGGACTGCACGCGCGACGAAATGATGACGGTCGCGGCGGCGCGCCTGCTGTGGGACGGCTGCGTCTGCTTCGTCGGCATCGGGCTGCCGAGCGCCGCCTGCAACCTGGCGCGGCTGACGCACGCGCCGGAGATCGTGCTGGTGTACGAATCCGGCACCATCGGCACCCGGCCCGACGTGCTGCCGCTCTCGATCGGCGACGGCGAACTGGCCGAGACCGCGGCCTGCGTGGTGCCGCTGCCCGAGGTCTTCAGTTACCTGCTGCAGGCGGGCCGCGTCGACGTCGGCTTCCTCGGCGCGGCGCAGATCGATCGCCATGGCAACCTCAACAGCACGGTGATCGGCCGCTACGACGCGCCGAAGACGCGGCTGCCCGGCGCGGGCGGCGCCACCGAGATCGCGGCGCACGCGCGGCAGACGTTCGTGATGCTGAAGGCGACACCGCGCAGCCTGGTGCCGCAGCTCGACTTCCGCACCAGCGGCGGCTTTCTCGCGGGCCACGGCGCCCGCGCCGCCACGACCATGCGAGGCCAGGGTCCGCAGGCGGTCATCACCGATTACGGCGTGCTGCGCCCCGATCCCGTGTCGCGAGGAACTGCAGCTGTCGGCCCTCTTCCCCGGCGTGACCGCCGACGCGGCGCGCGCGGCCACCGGCTGGCCGCTGCAGCAGGCGCGCGAGCTGGCGGTGCTGCCGCCGCCGACGCCACTCGAACTCGAAACCCTGCGCGCACTGCACGCGCGCACGCGCGAGGCGCACCAGCGCCCCGTGCGACTGCCCGCCTGAAGCGGGCACCCACTCCAGGAGCCCACCATGTCCAATCCCCACATCAAGACTGAACTGCCCGGGCCCAGGGCCCGCGCCATGCTGGCCCGCGACGTCGGCGTCGCCGCGCCCTCCTATCCCCGCGACTATCCGTTCGTGATGTCGCACGGCCGCGGCACGGAAGTCTGGGATGTCGACGGCAACCGCTACCTGGACTTCGTGGCCGGCATTGCCGTGTGCTCGACCGGTCATGCACACCCGAAGGTCGTCAGCGCGATCAAGGCGGCGGCGGACCAGTTCCTGCACGTGTCGAGCGACTACTGGCACGAGAACATGACGCGGCTGACCGAACGCCTCGCCGAGGTCGCGCCGATGGGCGAGCCGGTGATGAGCTTCCTCTGCCAGTCCGGCACCGAGTCGGTCGAGGGCGCGATCAAGCTCGCGCGCTACGTGACCGGACGGCCGCGATTCATCGGCTTCCTGGGCGCGTTCCACGGCCGCACCATGGGCTCGCTGTCGTTCACCTCGAGCAAGTACACGCAGCAGAAGGGCTTCGCGCCGACGATGCCGGGCGTCACGCACGTGCCCTACCCCAATCCGTACCGGCCGCTGTTTGCCGGCGCCGACCAGGGCAAGGCGGTGCTCGACTACATCCGCATGCTGTTCGAACGCAACGTGCCGGCCTCCGAGGTCGCGGCGATCCTGGTCGAGCCGCTGCAGGGCGAAGGTGGTTACCTGTGGCCGCCCGCAGGCTTCCTGGCCGGGCTGCGCGCGCTCTGCGACGAGCACGGCATCCTGCTCATCTTCGACGAAGTGCAGTCGGGCGTCGGCCGCACCGGCCGGATGTGGGCGTGCGAGCACTCGGGCGTGCAAGCCCGACATCATGACCAGCGCCAAGGGCCTGGGCTCGGGACTGCCGATCGGCGCGATCGTCGCCAAGCGCACGCTGATGGAGCAGTGGAAGCGTGGCGCGCACGGCAACACCTATGGCGGCAACCCGCTGAGCTGCGCCGCGGCCATCGCCACCCTCGACCTGGTGCAGTCGGAGTACGCCGCCAACGCCGCGCGCGTCGGCGAGCACTTCATGGGGCGCCTGCGCGAGATGTCGCGCGACTACCCGTGCATCGGCGAAATCCGCGGCAAGGGACTGATGATCGGCATGGAGCTGATCGAGAACGATGCCGAGCGGACGCCCGCGCGCGCGCTGTGCGACCGGCTGGTGACGCGCGGCTTCCACAACGGCCTGCTGCTGCTGTCCTGCGGTGTCAGCACGCTGCGGTTCATGCCGCCGCTGTCGGTCACGACCGCCGAGGTGGACGAAGCCGTCGTGCTGCTGCGGCGCGCGCTCGACGAGGCGCTGCAGGGCGGCGCGAGCTGACCGGGGTCAGCGTCGCACCGGGACCTGGCGGCCGTACTTCTGCAGCAGCCGCACGAGCTCGGCGTGCGGCAGCGCCCTGGCGTAGTGCCCCTCGCTGCCCTGCATGTCGCGCGCGGCGACCAGCGCGTTGACGATGGCCTCCTCGGTGGCCTGCACCGTGGCCTCGAACAGCGGGTCGAGCTGCGTCGTTGCCGATGGACGTCGACTGCACGAGCGGGCTGCCGCCGCCGAGCGCGCCGGCGTTGGCGGTCGAGAAGGCGATGAAGAGGTCGCCGGAGCCGTTGCCGGCGAAGCTGCCCATGCGGCCGAGGCCGAGCGCGGCGCGCCGGGCGATGCGCTTCAGCTGGTGCGGCAGCAGCGGCGCGTCGGTGGCCACCACGATGATGATCGAGCCGGTGTCGGCGGCCGGCGACGTGGCCGCTTCGCTGTAGACACGGTCGTTGCGCAGTGCCTGGCCCACCGGGCACGCCGGCGATGCGCAAGCGTGTCGCGCAGGCCGTAGTTGGCCTGCACCAGCACGCCCACCGTGTAGCTGGCGGCCGCGACCGTGACGCGGCGCGAGGCCGTGCCGATGCCGCACTTGAACTCGTGGCAGATCATGCCGGTGCCGCCGCCGACGTTGCCCTCGGCCACCGGCGCCGCGACGTGGCCGCTGTCCAGCGCGCGGATCGACGTGCTCGGGCCGGACGTGGAAGCCGTTGATGTCGTTCAGGTGGCCGTCCCAGGTCTCGGCCACGACCGGCAGCGACCACCAGTAGCCGCCGGCATCGGCCGCGCCGGCGCGCACGCGCCAGGCGATCACTGCGTCGCGCACCACGCCGACGCTGTGGGTGTTGGTCAGCATGATCGGCCCCTCGAGGCTGCCCGATTCCTCGAGCCAGGCGGTCCCGGTCATCTCGCCGTTGCCGTTCAGCGCGAACCAGCCGCCGTAGGCGTTGGTGCCGACCGATTCCGCGCCGCGCGGCAGCGATGGCCGTCACGCCGGTGCGGACCTTGCGCCCGTCGGCCAGGTCCTCGATCAGCGTGACCTGGCCCGACCGTGACGCCGGCCACGTCGGTGATCGCGTTCAGCGGCCCGGGCGTGCCCTCGAACGGCACGCCGAGGTCGCGCGCGCGCGGCTCCGCGCCCGTGGCGGTCGCCGGCGACGAGACAGGCAAGCAGGAAGGACAGGGTTCGTTGCATGATTGGGCTCCGCGGATTCATCGGCCGGCCGATGCCGTGACCAGACTTTACCGGACTCGATGCCGCGGGGAGCGACTGCATGACGGACGGGCGAGCGGGCCAGGACACCACGCAAGGAACTCGGCTTCTGGATGTGCACCGCGCTGGTGGTCGGCAACACCATCGGCATCGGCATCTTCGTGCTGCCCGCGTCGCTCGCGCCCTACGGCCTCAATGCGATGCTCGGCTGGGGCATCACCGTGCTGGGCATGACACTGCTGGCCCGGGTGTTCGCGCAGCTGGCGCGCGAGTTCCCGGCGGCGGACGGCCCCTACACCTACATCGAGCGCACGACCGGCAGCCTGCCGGCGTTCCTCGCGATCTGGTGCTACTGGGTCTCGTGCTGGATCACCAATGCGGCGATCGCGATCGGCCTCGCCGGCTACATCGGCAACGTGCTGCCGGCGCTCGGCGGGCGTGGCGCCGGCCGTGCAGGCCGTGGCGCTGCTCTGGCTGTTCGTGATCGTCAACCTGCTGGGCGTGCGGGCCGGCGGCCGCGTGCAGGTCGTGACCACGGCGCTCAAGCTGCTGCCGATGCTGTTCGTGCTCGGCCTGGGCGCCTGGCTGCTGCTGACCGAGCCCGCCGTCTACACGCGGCAGGTGCCGGCCACGCCGATCACGTTCGAGGCGCTGCTCGCGGCCTCGACCATCGCGCTGTTTGCGATGCTCGGCATCGAGTCGGCCGCGGTGCCGGCCGGACGCGTCCGGGATGCGTCGACCACGATCCCGCGCGCGACCATGTTCGGCACCCTGCTGACCGCCGCGATCTACCTCGGGGTCTCCTCGATCGCGCTGTTGCTGCTGCAGCAGGACGAACTGGCCCAGTCATCGGCGCCGTTTGCCGACCTGCTCGACCAGTATGTCGGCGAGGGCAAGGGCCGCGTGCTGTCGCTGTTCATCGTCATCAGCGGGCTGGGGGCACTCAACGGCTGGACGCTGCTCGCCAGCGAACTCACGGCGTCGATGGGCCGCCACGGCTTCCTGCCGGCCCCGGTGCAGAAGCTGAATGCGCGCGGTGCGCCGGTCGTGTCGCTGCTGCTGACCGGCGTGCTGGCCACGGGCATGGTGCTGATGAACTACAGCAAGTCGATGGTCGACACGTTCACTTTCCTGTCGCTGGTCGTGACCGCCGCCAACCTGCCGCTGTACCTGCTCTGCGCCATCGCGCTGGTGGTGCTGACCCGCCGTGGCGAGCGCAGGCTGCCGGCGAGCCTGTTCGTGCTCGGCCTGCTCGGCACGGCCTACAGCCTGTTCGCGTTCTTTGGCCTGGGCCGCGAGCCGTTCGCCTGGTCGCTGCTGCTCGGCGCGGCCGGGCTGCCGCTGTATGTCTACATGAAGCGGCAAGGGGTCCGCTGATGCGGCGGCTGTGCCGGGCGTGGCTCGCGTTCGTCGTCGTCCTCGCCGCAGGACTGTCCGCCGACGCGGCCGATGTGCGGTCGCCGGCCGCTGCACAGCCGGCGGACGAGTACGTCGCCGACGGCCGCCTGCCACTCACGTCGATCATGGCGCGATTCGACACGCTCGCAACCGAACACGGCTGGCATGCGGACACCCTCTTCGCCTACGCGGGCGAATCCGCCGAGGTGATCAAGGCCTGGCGCACGCCGCAACAGGGTCCGGCGCTCTGGCTGCTGGCCGGGGTCCACGGCGAGGAGCCCGCAGGTCCCAACGCGATCGCGCGCCACCTGCCGGTGCTGGCGAAGCTCGCTGCGCAGGGCGTGCCGATGGTCGTGATTCCGCTGGCCAATCCGCGCGCCTATCGCAACCACTGGCGGTATCCCAACACGCCTGAGCGCGACTGGAAGACCGGTGGCGGGTACAGCGTGGGCGACGCCGAGTACCTGCTGCCTGACCTGGACGCAGGCACGCGGGCGCGCGCCGCGCAGGCTCCCGGGCCCGAGACGCTGGCGCTGACGGGGCACGTGCTGCAGCTGGCGCAACAGTACCCGCCGCGGCTGGTCATCGACCTGCACGAGGACGAACTCTCGACCGCGGGCGGTTACATCTATTCACAGGGTGCGCAGCCCGATCGAAGTGCGGTCGGTGCGGAAATCGTCCGCCTGCTGCAGGCTGCGGGCATCCCGCTGCGTGAATCGGGCAAGACGCGCTTCGGCGAGACCATCGTCGACGGCGTGATCAGCCGCGACGACCAGGGCCGCCCGATCCGCGACGGCTCGATCGACGAACTGCTGGCCGCCCGCACGGTGTTCGTCGACGGGCAACCCGTGCCAGGGCCCTCGGCGCCCACGGTGATCGTGGTGGAGACCCCGGCGTTCGCAGGCTCGCAGCTCGAGTTGCGCGTTGCGGCACAGGCCGCCGTCGTGCAGCGCCTGCCGGAATTGTGGCGGCTGAGCCCGGCCCGACCGGAATGACTGCAGGATCCGCCGCATGACGCAGGGCCGCGCCGGTGCGGCAAGCCTGGCCAACCAGTGGCGACTGTTCGCGCTGCTCGCCCTGCTCTACTTCGCGCAGGGCCTGCCCTCTGGCCTGATTGCGAAGGCATTGCCCGCATTGCTGCGCGACCAGGGCGTGTCGCTGTCGCTGATCGGATTCACCAGCGCGCTCGCCTTGCCGTGGGCACTCAAGTTCCTGTGGGCACCGCTGATCGATCGTCACGGCACGCGCAGGCAATGGCTGCTCGGGCTCAACGGCCTGACGATGGCGCTGATGCTGCTGGTCGCCTCCCGCGACTTCGAAGTCTGGATCGACCGGCTGCCCTGGCTGCTTGCGATCCTGTTCTGCGCCAACGTCGTCTCGGCCACGCAGGACATCGCCACGGATGGCTACGCAGTCAGCCGGCTGCGACCGGAATGGCGCGGCATCGGCAACAGCCTGCAGGTGGTCGGCTACAAGCTGGGCATGGTGCTCGGCAGCGGCGGCCTGCTCTGGCTCGTGGCGCATTACGGCTGGCAGGCAAGCTACGGCGGCCTCGCCTGCCTGCTGCTGCTGGTGCTGGTGCCGGTGCTGTTCATGGACGACGCGCGCACGGCCGCCGAACGCGAGGCCTCGCACTCGCAGTGGCATGGGCTGGGCGGCTACGTCCGACTGTTCCGCGGCTTCGTGGCGCGGCCAGGTCTCGGCTGGTGGCTGCTGACACTGGCGCTGTACAAGTTCGGCGACTCGCTGGCCTCGCGCATGACCGGACCGCTGCTGCGCGACAGTGGCTACTCGCTGGCGGAGATTGGCGCGATCACTGGCGTGGCCGGCGCGACGGCAGGCGTGCTCGGCGCCTTCGTCGGCGGCGCAAGCCTGCTGCGGCTGGGCCGTCGGCAGTCGCTGCTGGCGTTCGGCGTGCTGCAGGCGCTGGGACTCGCCGGCTACCTGTGGGTGGTCGCCGGCGTGCAGAGCATCCTCGTGCTGGGCGCGATCGTGTACTTCGAGCAGTTCGTCGATGGCCTGTCCACGGTCGCCCTGTTCACGCTGATGATGGACCGCTGCCGCGCGCATACGCCGGGCACCGATTACTCATTGCAGGCCTCGCTGATGGTGCTGGTCACGGGCATGGCGGCGACGGTCGGCGGGGTGTTCACGGACAGCTTCGGCTACGCCGCGGTGTTCGCAACGGCTGCCGCGCTCACGCTGCTGGCGCTGGTGCCGGCGATGCTGTTCTTTCGCCGTGCGGGGCCGGACGCAACGATCGGCGATCATGGTATACCTGCGGCTGCGGCACAGGCCGCCCCGGGGGACGCACGCAGGTGAGCCGCACAGCCTGGTCTAGTTGCAGCGCCGGCCTGGTGCTGGCGCTGCTGGTCGCGACGGTCCAGGCGGCCGCCGCCCCGGACAGCGTTTATCTCAATGCCCGCGTCTGGACCGGTGACACCGCGCAGCCGGAAGCTACTGCCTTCGCGATCAGGGGCGATCGGTTCGTCGCCGTGGGCAGCGACGACGCGGTGCGCAGCCTCGCCTCCGCGGACACCGTCATCGTCGACCTGGATGGGCGCCGGGTCGTGCCGGGCTTCATCGATGCGCACTGGCACCTGCCCTCGCGACGCAGCGCGCGGCTCGATGCGGCCGGCTCGGTCGCCGTGATCCAGCAGCGCCTGCTCGACTACGCGCGCACCCTGCCGGCAAAGAGCTGGGTCGTGGGCCGTGGCTGGATGCCCAACGACTTTCCCGGTCGCGTCGCGGACAAGCGTTACCTGGATGAGATCTTCCCGGATCGGCCGGTCGTGATACGGGATCGTGATGGCCACCAGGCGCTGGCCAACAGCCGCGCACTCGAGCTTGCGGGCGTCGACCGCGACACGCCCGATCCGGCCGACGGCCAGGTGGTGCGCGATGCGACCGGCGCACCCACCGGACTGCTGAAGGAGGCCGCCGCCGCGCTGGTCACGGGAAGATTGCCCGAACTATCGGCCGAGGACACGTACCAGCTCCTGCTGGCGGAAGTGACCGCGGCCGCATCGCTCGGACTGACTTCGTTGCAGGACGCGACCGACGTCGGGCTGACCGAGCATGAACGCCGGGCGGTCGAGCGCGCGCAGGCCGAGGGCAAGCTGCCGGTCCGTTACCGCGCGTCCGTGCCGCTGGACGAGAACGTCACTGCACAGCAACTTACCGGATACGTGGCGATGCGCGATGCCACGCGCGGGCAATTGCTGTACTACGGCTTTGCCAAGGCCATCCTCGACGGCACGGTCGATGCGGGCACCGCCTTCATGCTCGAGCCATTCGTTGGCGGCGGCAACGGCCAACCCATGATGTCGCAGGAAGCGCTGAACCGTACCGTCGCGGCCTACGACAAGGCAGGACTGCAGGTGGCGCTGCACACGATCGGCGATGGCGCGATCCGCATGGGACTCGATGCCTATGAGCATGCCGCGCGCGTCAACGGCCCGCGTGATCGCCGCCATCGCCTGGAGCACGTCGAAGTGCCTGCACTGGCCGACCTGCCGCGGATGCGTGAACTCGGCGTGATCGCCTCGACGCAGCCGATCGGGGCCACGCCGGATGCGACGACGCTCGAGAACTACGCCCCGCTGATCGGCCCCGCGCGGGCGGCGCTCGCGTATTCGCCGCGCATCTTCGACGACGCCGGCGTGGTGCAGGCGTTTGGCAGCGACTACCCCGTGTACACGATGGATCCGATCGCCGGCATCTACGCCGTCGTGACCCGCCAGACGCGCGATGGAAAGCCCGCAGGCGGCTGGTACCCGGCCAACCGGATCAGCGTCGAAGCCGCGCTGCGGCACTACACCCGCGACGCCGCCTATTCGAGCTTCGAGGAAGACCTCAAGGGCACGATCGCCGCCGGCAAGTACGCCGATTTCGTGATCCTGTCGCGCGACCTCCTGGCGGCCACGCCCGCGCAGTTGCTCGAAACCCGCGTGCTGGCGACATTCATGGGCGGCCGCGAGACGTTCCGATCCCCGGAGTTCCAGGCCCACGGCCCCTGAACTGTGCGCCCCGTCACACCCGGGCCGGCCATTTGCGGAGCCCGGTCACGGATTGATTCCAGCCCCTGAGGCTTCATACGGCGACCAGAGAACAACTGCCATGGGCGCAGGAAGCTCACCGGGGAATATGTCGTCGAGGGACACGACCGACGTCGTTGGATCACGCAGTCCGGCCGCAGCGGGCTGGACCGAAGCCGTTGTCCTGGCGCTCTTCGGCTACATCGCCATCGCGGTGCTCATCATCGCGTATACCGGCCCGGTCGGACGACGCGCTCGAGATCTTCAACCTGTACTCGGACTCGATCGGCGAGCATCGCCGTGGCGATTCTTGCCGCCGCGGCCGCCAGCGCGCTCGGCCGACAGCCCGATGCGAAGCGCACCTGGTGGCTGCTCGCCGCCGCACTCGCGGTCTACAGCGTCGGCAACCTGCTGCACTCCACGTACTGGCTGTTCGGCATCGATCCGTTTCCGTCGATCGGCGACGTGTTCTTCCTCGCCTTCTACCCGCTGGTCTTTGCCGCCGCCCTCACCGTCGTCCGCGCCGCCACCGTACGGGTGCCCTGGGCGCGGCTGAGCCTCGACGCCACGATCCTGACCCTGGGTTTCGGCGCGTTCTTCTGGTTCGGCGTGATCGCGCCGACGGCCGATGCGCAGCACGAGCCAGACATGCTGAAGTACCTGCTGACGCAGACCTACATCGCCCTCAACTGCATCATGCTGCTGGCCTTCGGCATCCTGCTGATGCACTCCGAGACGGCGCCCGATCCGGCGCCGCACCCTGATCTTCCTCACGCTGGGGTTCTCGTCGATGTCGATCGCCGACATCGTCTGGGCCATGTCGAAGGTCTCCGGCACCTACCTGCCGGGCGGCATCTCCGACGCGATCTATCTCTCCTGCTACATCTGGCTCGGCGCCGCCGCCCGCGAGCAGCTGCGCGGCCGTCGCCCGCGCCGCCACACGCACCATGCGGGCCGTGGCGGCCTGATGGACGGGCTGCCGTTCCTGGCGATGATGATCTCGTTCCTGATGCTCGTGTACGTCGAGAGCAGTTCCGGCGCGAGCCCGGCGAACGCCATGACCATCGTCATCTTCATCCTCACCTCGCTGGTCATGGTGCGCCAGGGCGTGATCTTCCGCGACGACGCGGCGCTGCGCGAGCGCAAGGCCGCGGACCGGGTCGAGGCGCGCTATGCCTCGCTGATCAAGAACGCAGCCGACGTGATCATCATCACCGACGCCAACGGACTGGTGCGCTTCGCCTCCCCCGCCGCCGAGCGCACCTTCCGCATTCACCCCAACGACCTCGTCGGCCGCGACCTGCTGCAGCTGTGGGCCGAGGGCGACCGCGAGCAGGTTGCCACGTTCCTGGCCGAGGTTGCGGCCAGCCGCGGCCGCGTCATCGGGCCGATCGAGGTGACCGTCGAGTCCGAGGATCGCCGCAACACGCTCGAGAGCGTGGGCAGCAACCTGATGGACGATCCGGCGGTCGCCGGCCTGGCGCTGAACTTCCGCGACGTCAGCGAGCGCAAGGCGCTCGAGGAGCAGTTGCGCAAGCTCGCTTTCCACGACCCGCTGACGCTGCTCGCCAACCGCAGCCTGTTCTGGAACCGCGTGCAGCATGCGCTGGCACTGGCGCAGCGCTCGCAGCAGCAGGTCGCGGTGATGTTCCTCGACATCGACAACTTCAAGAACATCAACGACTCGCTCGGCCACGACGCCGGCGACCGCCTGCTGCAGGCGGCGGCGCAACGACTGGTCAAGGCGACCCGGCCATCCGACACGGTCGCCCGCCTCGGTGGCGACGAATTCGCGGTGCTGCTCGAGGGCATCGGCCGCGAGGAGGACGTCGAGCGCATCGCCGAGTCGATCACCGCGGCCTTCAATCTTCCGCTGCTGCTCGACGGTCGCGAGGTCGACGCCTCGGCGAGCATCGGCGTCGCCTGCTCACAGCGCGGGGACGATACCGAGCAGTTGCTGCGCAATGCCGACATCGCCATGTACAACGCGAAGTTCGCCGGCAAGGCGCGCTACGTGCTGTTCCAGGAGTACATGCTGGAACAGCTGCACGACCGGCTGCGCCTGGAGAAGGACATCGATCGCGCGCTGTTGCGCAACGAGTTCATGGTCGAATACCAGCCGGTGGTCGACCTCGAAAACCGCGAGTTGCTCGGCGTCGAAGCCCTGGTGCGCTGGAACCACCCGGAGCGGGGCCTGGTGCTGCCGGGCGCGTTCATTTCCATCGCCGAGGAATCCGGCCGCATCGTCGAGCTCGGACGCCACGTGCTGGTGGAGGCCTGCTGCCAGGTGCGCCGGTGGAGCGACTCGATCACCGCAGGCAAGGGGCTGCGACTCGCGGTCAACATTTCGGGTCGTCACCTGCAGCAGGGCGACCTGGTTGCGGACGTGCGTCATGCGCTGCAGGTCTCGGGCCTGGAACCCAGCGACCTCGTGATCGAGCTGACGGAGAGCACGATCATGCACAACACCGAAGGCAACCTGGAGCGCTTCCGCGAACTGAAGGCGCTGGGCGTCCGGCTCGCGATCGACGACTTCGGCATGGGCTACTCGTCGCTGTCCTACCTGCACCGGTTCCCGATCGACATCCTGAAGATCGACCGCGCGTTCGTCAGCCGGCTGACCGAGCAGGACGGCGGACCCGAGCTTGCGCGGGCGGTGGTGACGCTGGGCACGACACTGGGCCTGGAGACCATCGCCGAAGGCATCGAGAGCGAGGACCAGGCCGCGACCCTGCGCGAGCTGGGATGCGTGGCGGGCCAGGGCTTCCTGTTTGCCCGCTCCACTACGCTGGACGTCGTCGCCGGGTCGGCGTTCATGGCGCGTCGCGCGCAACTGCGGGGCGAACACGCGCCGGCCGACCTGACGGCCACGGGCCGGTTCCAGGTCGAGGAAATCTGGCGGCACTCAGCGGCGGGCTGACGTCGCGGCATCGCGCGGGCGTGTCGTGCTTGACCGCGGCCGACAGTCCTGAAAGCTTGCGCCCCAGCGATCCGCGCATCCGCGGTCGCAGGAGCACCCGGTGCATCAAGGCAGCCCGCTCGACCCGACCGTATTGCGGGCAACCTTGCTGGGCAATCTCGACGCCGCGGTCGCCCCACTCAGCCATGGCCGGCGACCGACGGACACCCAGATCCACGATACGAGGCGCGCGCTGAAGCGTGCGCGGGCTCTGCTCAGCCTGCTGCGACCGGTGCTGAACGGGGACGACCATCGATTCTGCAAGGGCCGGTTGATCGACGCAGGACGGGCGCTGGCGGACCTGCGCGATGAACGCGTGCTGCAGCAGACGCTGCGCCGCATGTGGCGGCTCGCCGGTCTGCCGCCGTCGTCGCCCACCCTGCGCAAGCTGGACCGTGAGTTCGGCAAGGCCGATTCCGTGCCGGACGACGAGCGGCGCGTCATCTGCGCCGGAATCGCCGCGAGAAACATCAGCGCAGCCCGCCATTGCCTGGGCTCGACCTCACTGCTGTCAACTCGCACCTCGCCGCTCGGTGCGCGGCTGCGCAGGATCTACCGCCGTGGCCGCCGGCAGTTCAGGAGTCTCGGGCCGTCGAGCCCGTCCTCCGAATGGCACGAGTGGCGCAAGCAGGTAAAGCAATACGAGTACATCCTGCAGGTGCCGGGTCCAGGACTTTCCGGGCCGACTCGACACTGCGGTGCGAACAGCGCACGCACTGGCGGGCCGGCTCGGCGAGGACCACGACCTGGTGATGCTGCTGGACCGACTGCGCGCCTCCAGTGCCGGCACGCGCCCACCCGCGCGGCTGCTCGAGGCGATCGAGGACCGCCGCCAGGGGCTGCAGCGTCGCGCGCTGAAGTTCGGGGCGGCGCTCTACGCCGACCCGCCCCGTGAAATCGAGCGTCGCCTCCGCTCCGCCCTGCGCTCTACGCGAGGTCGAAGCGGTCGAGGTCCATGACCTTGCTCCACGCCTGCGACAAAGTCGCGCACGAACGCTGCCTTGGCATCGTCGCAGGCATAGACCTCGGCGATCGCGCGCAGCTGCGAGTTGGAACCGAAGACCAGGTCGGCACGGGTCGCGGTCCAGCGAACGGCACCGGTCTTGCGGTCGCGACCTTCGAACACGTCCGCCGTCGACTTCGATGGCTGCCACTGCGTCGACATGTCGAGCAGGTTGACGAAGAAGTCGTTGCTCAGCGTGCCCGGTCGCTGCGTGAATACACCGTGCGGCGCCTGCCCGACGTTGGCGCCAAGGACCCGCAGCCCGCCGACCAGCACCGTCATTTCGGGGGCGCTCAGCGTCAGCAGCTGGGCACGATCGATCAGCCACTCCTCGGCCCGGATGCGCGTTCCGGCCCGCAGGTAGTTGCGGAAGCCATCGGCCTGCGGCTCCAGCACGGCGAAGGATTCGACGTCGGTCTGCGCCTGCGATGCGTCGGTGCGACCCGGCGTGAAGGGCACCTTGACCAGTTGTCCGGCGCGCTTCGCGGCTTCCTCAACTCCCGCCGTGCCGGCCAGCACGATCAGGTCGGCCAGCGAGATCCGCTTGCCGCCCTGTTGCGCGCGATTGAATTCCTGCTGGATGGACTCGAGGCGCTGCAGCACCACCGCCAGCTCCGCCGGCTGGTTGACCTCCCAGTCCTTCTGTGGCGCCAGGCGGATGCGCGCGCCGTTGGCGCCGCCACGCTTGTCCGAGCCACGGAAAGTCGAGGCCGCCGCCCACGCCGTCGAGACCAGCTGCGCCACGGACAGGCCTGACGCAAGGACCTTGGCTTTCAGGGCGGCGACGTCGCGCTCGTCGACCAGCGCATGATCGACAGGAGGCAGCGGGTCCTGCCACAGCAGCGGTTGCTTCGGCACCAGCGGTCCGAGGTACCGCGTGAGCGGCCCCATGTCACGGTGCGTCAGCTTGAACCAGGCCCTGGCAAACGCCTCGGCCAGTTCCTGCGGATGCTGCAGGAAGCGACGCGCGATCTTTTCGTACGCCGGGTCCATGCGCAGCGCGAGATCGGCGGTGGACATCATCGGCGCATGCCGGCGCGACGGGATCGTGCGCATCCGGCACGATGCCGGCGGCCGCGGGGTTCTTCGGCGTCCACTGCTGTGCGCCGGCCGGACTCCTGGTCAGTTCCCAGTCAAAGCCGAACAGGTTCTCCAGGTAGTTGTTGTCCCAGCGGGTCGGGTGCGTGGTCCACGCACCCTCGAGGCCGCTGGTGATCGTGTGCACGCCATCGCCACTGCCGAAGGTGTTCTTCCAGCCGAGGCCCTGCTCTTCGATCGCAGCGCCTTCCGGCTCGGGTCCGACGTACTTGCCGGGATCGGCCGCACCGTGGCACTTGCCGAAGGTGTGGCCACCCGCGATCAACGCGACCGTCTCCTCGTCGTTCATCGCCATGCGGGCGAAGGTCTCGCGGATGTCGCGCGCCGAGGCCACCGGGTCCGGCTTGCCGTTCGGACCTTCCGGGTTGACGTAGATCAGGCCCATCTGCACGGCCGCGAGCGGGTTGGCCAGGTCGCGGTCGCCGCTGTAGCGCTCGTCGGCCAGCCACTTGCCCTCGGGGCCCCAGTAGATGTCCTCCTCCGGCTCCCAGACGTCCTCGCGCCCGCCGGCAAAGCCCCAGGTCTTGAAGCCCATGGATTCGAGGGCGACGTTGCCGGCCAGGATCATCAGGTCGGCCCAGGAGATGCTGCGGCCGTACTTCTGCTTGATCGGCCACAGCAGCCGGCGGGCCTTGTCCAGGTTGCCGTTGTCCGGCCAGCTGTTGAGCGGCGCGAAGCGCTGCGAACCCGAGCCCGCGCCACCGCGGCCGTCGGCCACGCGGTAGGTGCCCGCGCTGTGCCACGCCATGCGGATGAAGAACGGTCCGTAGTGGCCGTAATCGGCCGGCCACCAGTCCTGCGAATCGGTCATCAGGGCGTGCAGGTCCTTGATCACCGCCGACAGGTCCAGCCGCTGGAACTCGGCCGCGTAATCGAACGCCGGCTCCATCGGGCTGGACCGCGGCGAGTGCTGGTGCAGGATGCTGATGTTCAACTGCTCCGGCCACCAGGCGCGATTGGCCGCAGCCGCGGCCATCGAGACCTTGCCGGCACCGCCTGACATCGGGCATTTCGATTCGGTTGCCATGGTTTCCTCGCTTCGTCCTGTGGGACCAGTGACGAGCAGAGTGCGCGCAGCCACGGCGCGGGTCCAATCGCTGGATCCTATTCAGGCGATAGACGACGCCGGGCGCGTTACCCGGTCAGCGCGCAGCCGTCTTGCGCAGGAGCGCGCGACGCTGGTGCTCGGCCTCGACCTGCGCCAGGTCGAGATCGGTGCACTCTGCGATATACCGCATCAACGGGTGGCCGGGGTCGCGCGGCATCGCCAGGCCGTGGCGGGATTCCCACAGCGCGATCCGTGTCGCGGGCGCGGTCTCGATCGACCGCTGCCGGGCCAGGTTGCGATCCTTGTCGGCCTGCTGCGCTGCGCGCTCCTGCGCGATCTGTTCCCGGCGTTCAGCCGCAATTTCGGCCGCCGGCCGGGGCTGCGGGTCGCTGGGATAAACGCTGTATTTGTCGTACATGGGTAGAAAGTCGATGGCAATTGAAGGGATGTCTGCCATGGAGCGCCCAATGAGCGCCGATGGCAAGCAACTTTTGACGCAACGGGCGCCCGGTCGTGCCCCTTTGGCGGCCCACGCACGGACCCGGGCAAGTCGTCCGCCGGCGTCGTAAGCTAAGGATTCGACGGCGGTTCATGGCGACCGCCGCTCCTGGAGGTTCGAGCGGCATGGCTGATGTGTTCGTATCGTATGCACGCAGCGACAAGGCGCGCGTCGCGCCGCTGGTGGCCGTGCTGGAGTCCCAGGGCTGGTCGGTGTGGTGGGACACGGAAATCGCCACTGGACAGGAGTTCGACCGCCAGATCTCCACACAGCTGCGCGCCGCCGCCGCAGTGCTCGTGGTGTGGACCCCGACGTCGGTGGAATCGCGCTGGGTGCGCGGCGAGGCGCGGGATGCCGCGGATCGCGGCGTGCTCATCCCGGTGCGCTTCGATGCGGCCGAGCTGCCGATCGACGTGCGGGCCATCCACACCACCGACCTCGATGGCTGGGGCGAGAACCCCGCGAGTCCCGCAGTGCAGGACCTGCTGCGGTCCGTGCGCGCCCTGCTCTCCCGTCGCGCGCCTTCGGTCTGCGGCACCGCTGGCCGCCAGCAGCGAGGCAACCACGCCGGCGGCCCGGCCCGCCGGAATTTCCATCTGCGTGCTGCCGTTTGCCAACATGAGCGGCGATCCGGAGCAGGAGTATTTCAGCGACGGCATCAGCGAGGACATCATCACCGACCTGACCAAGGTCTCCTCGCTCGCCGTGGTGTCGCGCAACACGGCGTTTCACTTCAAGGGCAAGTCGGTCGAGGTGGGCCACGTTGCCAAGCAGCTGAAGGTCTCGCACGTGGTCGAAGGCAGCGTGCGCAAGGCCGGTGGCCGGGTGCGCATCACGGCGCAGCTGATCGACGCCGCGAAGGACAACCAGGTCTGGGCCGAGCGCTACGACCGCGACCTGAACGACATCTTCGCGCTGCAGGACGAGATCTCCGAGGCCATCGTCAAGGCGCTGAAACTCAAGCTGCTGCCCGAGGAGAAGCAGGCGATCGAGCAGCGCGGCACCGACAACGTCGATGCCTACAACCTGTACCTGATGGCCCGCCAGAACTACGCCACCGGCATCGAGCAGGACCCGCGCCGCGCCGAGGCCAGCGTGCGCCTGAGCCGCCGGGCGACCGAGATCGACCCCGACTATGCCCAGGCCTGGGCGCTGATGGCGCTGGGGCAGATGCTGCTGCATTTTGCCCACGGCCGGCGCGGCGACGACGGCATGGCCGCGGCCGAACGCGCGCTGCAGCTCAACCGCGACCTGGCCGAGGCCCATGCGGTCAAGGCCCGCGTGCTGTCGCAGTACGGCCGGCACGACGAGGCCGCGGCCGAGATCGAGATCGCGCTGCGGCTCAATGCCGAGTCGTACGAGGTCAACAAGTCGGCGGCCTACCTGCGGGTACGGCAGCAGCGCTTTGCCGAGGCGATCCCTTATTTCGAAAAGGCGATGCGGCTGATGGAATCGGACGTGCATTCGCCCAGCATGCTGCTGACCTGTTACGCGGCCGTGGGCGATCGCGATGGCGTGCTGCGCTCGGCACACATTGCGCTGGCGCGAGCCGAGAAGATCCTGGCGCAGGACCAGAACAACGGTGCCGCGATGGGCTACGGCGTGGCGGCGCTGGCCTGTCTGCAGGATACCGAGCGCACGAAGGCATGGATCGGCCGCGCGCTGCTGATCGATCCCGACAACATGAACATGCGCTATAACTTCGCCTGCGCCTTGACCATGCTGGGCGATGCGGAAGCGGCCATCGACATCCTCGAGCCCGTGTTCGCGACCGCCTACATCGACCGACTGAATCACGCCAAGATCGATCCGGACCTGAACCCGCTGCGTGCGGACCCCCGCTTCCAGTCGATGATGGCGCAGGCAGAAGCGCGTCTTGCGGCGGACGGAGCAGCGCGCAGGAGCTGACGGACGCAGGCACCGCGCCATTGGCCTCGAGAAGCTAAGGGCGCGGCCCTCAGCCGGAGTCAGTCGTGTCCCGGCCACAATTCGCGGCGTCGCTTGAGCGGGTCGGCCAGGACCTGCGCGCGCGACCGTCCTACCTCGCTGCCGCGCAGTGGCCGGAAGCCCGCCGGCAATGTCTCGCGGTTGAACTCGAGCAGCACCCAGTTGAGTACGGCGGCGAGCGCCTCGTTGCTGATCGGGGCCTGCGCGGCGCCGGGCACGCGTGCGAGGTAGTCCCTGCCGGCGGGCGATGCGGCGATGTAGCCGAGCGGCCCCGCCAGCGAGGGCACTTCGGGCGGGCTGCCGCGGCCATCAGCCAGGTGGCACCCGGCGCAGTGCATGAGGTAATCGGCGCGCGGGTCCGCCGCGGCGGCCCCGGCGGCAAGCGCCAGCACCGCGCCCGAGAGTATCGCCGTGGAGACCGCGCGCACGTCGCCCCTACTTGCCGGCCTCGCCGAGCACGATGCCGACCGTACAGTGGTAGGCGCGGCTCTCGGTGCCGAAGCACCACAGCACGCTGCTGCTCTTGCTCGGGTAGTACACCGGCCGCGCGCGCTCGGTGTTGTGGCAGTCGCAGCGGCGGCAGACCGCCTTGCCGCAGCAGTCGTTGTAGGAGATCAGGTAGTCGTTTCGTCCACCGGGTTGCGGCAGGTGCCCACCCAGGTGATGGGCGACGGCTCGGCGCCGGGCGGGCAGGAAGTGGCAGTCCCGCCGCAGCAGGCGCAGAGCGTGCCGCTCAGCGCGCAGTAGCGCCAGTAGTCGCAGCTCTGCGGGTCGCCGAGCTCGCTCACGGTCTCGGCGGCGAAAGCGCGCGCCACCGGCAGCAGCGGCAGCACGGCCGCGCCCGTCAGCACCGTGCCCATCCGGGCGAGGAAGCTGCGCCGCGAGGTCGTGCGCGCCAGCACCCGGCTGCCGTTGCCCGCGCGGCGGTCCAGCCATTGCCAGCTTGCTGCCAGGAGCCGGGAGATCTTCATGTCGATTGTCCTCCGAGCGTGGCCTCGCGGCGCTCGTCCGCGGCGGCAACGAAATCCTGCAGCGTGGCGACGCCCGAGCGCATGGACTCGACCAGGCTCTCGAGGTGCTCCCGCGTGTTCACCAGCCCCTTGCTGCGCAACGCGCCGTCGGCGCCGATCAGCACCGCGAACGGCAGCTTGCTCACGGCGTAGCGCAGGCCGAGCGCCTGCGACACGACGTATGGATAGGCGTCGATGCGCAGCTCACGCACGTATGCCTGGTGCTGCTCGAGCCGGTCGCCGTCGCTGGCGAACACGAGCCGCAGCCGCTCCGCGGTCGCGAGCGAGACCGCCGTCGGCACCAGCGTCCGGCACACCGGGCAGGTCGGCGACACCCACAGCACCAGCGTCGCGCGGCCGTCGCCGGACGCACCGCCGACGGTGACATCCGCGCCGCCCAGCTCGCGGTAGGGCACCGCCTGGGTGGACTCGCCCACCCTGGGGCCGTTGGTCGGTTGCAGCGCGCCGGCGGGCGACACGCGCTCGTTCAGTACGCCGATCTGCCTCGCGAGCGCCAGCACCACCAGCGCCAGCACGATCACCAGGCACCACAGCAGCAGGTTGGAGACGAGCAGCAGCTCAGTCACGCGGCGTCCTCCACGCGGCCATCGCCGCGCCGTTGCGCAGCAGCTGCGAGGCGGCCGCATACAGCAGCACCGCTGCGAGGATCGCCAGCACCAGCAGCATGGCTCGAAGCGCCCGGCCTCGCGCTGCGCGACCGGCAGCGCCGCGGCAGCAGCGGCGGTCGCAAGCAGCGCGTTGCGCGCCACGAGCCCCCACGTGAGCCGCCCGTCGCCGCGCCCGGCACCGCCGAGACCGCAGCCGCAGTCGATGTCGACACGGCCACGCCAGAGGTTGACGGCCACTGCCGCCGCGTAGAGCAGCAGCAGGCCAGCCGTCGACGCCGCCACGATGCCGCGCGCCAGGCCTGCCAGCCAGGCGAGCGCGAGCGTGACCTCGAACAGCGGCAGCAGCACGGCCGCGGGCCCGACCAGGGACTCGGGCAGCAGCCGATATCCGCGCAGCGCCGCCGCGAACTGCGCGCGCGCGCCGAGCTTGTGCCAGGCGGCCGAAAGCAGCAGCAGCGCGAGGCCGGCCGCGACCAGGCGCGCGAGCAGTGGGTCAATCATGGGGTGCCAGCACCTGCAGCAATGGCCCGTTCGGGCCCGGCTTCTCAATCGTGCGCTCGAGCTTGAGCCGGTGGCCGTCGTAGATGTGGAGCTTGTTGTCCTTGTCCAGCACGTAGAGCCGCGGCACTTTCTCCTGGCTCGCCAGGATGCCGACGGCCTCCACCGGCAGCTCGAGCCGCCCGACGCGCTTGCGGCGGCTGGTGTCGTAGACCCAGATCTCTTTGCCTTCCGCGTCCTGCGTGTCCACCTTGCCCTTGTGCATCAGTACATACAGCAGCGAGCTGCCGCGATGCATGGTGAAGGGCTGGTAGCCGCCTGGGCGCCACTGCTCGCGGTCATCTGCCGTCCTTGCGGTCGTCCTCGTTGAGCAGGGACCAGGCCTCGCCGACGCGGATGCGTTCGCCGTCGACGCCCACCTGCCGTACGAGGCCGTCGTGCGTGACCAGGATCCAGTCGCCACCCGCGTGCACGACCCGGTCGAAGACCGGATCTTTCTCCACGTCGAAGAACGGCTTGCTGCGGCTGCGGCCCGCCTCGAGGCCGCGCTCGTCCAGCCGCAGGTGCTGCAGGGTGCCGTCGCCGCAGAGCATGAGAAAGCCGCGCGGGCCGGCAGGCATGATGATGCCGCAGCCCGCGGTGGAGATCTCGCCGGCGAACCGGCGCTCGACCACGTCGACCACGCTCACCGACTGCGCGGGCGTCATGTTGAACACGATCACGTGGCGCTGGTCGTCGAGCAGGCCGATGTGGCCCCGGATGCGCAGCGCCGCCGCCTTGGGCGGCAGCGCGACCTCGGCCACCGGCGTGAGGTCGCGCAGGTCCACGACGGTGAGTACGTCGCTGCGCTCGCCGCGCACGCCGCGCGAGTAGAACGAATCGACGAAGTAGGCTTCCTTGCGCTCGGGCTGGGTGACGATCGCCGTGGTGAAGGCGAGTGCGAAATGAGGCCCTGCATCTCGCCGTCGGCGCCGTCGAAGATGTAGCCCGCGTCCGTCCCGACCATCATGAACCAGCTCGGCTGCGGCTCCGGGAATACCGCGCGGCCCACCGTCTCGGCCTGGACCTGCAGGCAGGCAGCGCCGGCGGCCACGATGAGCAGCAGGCGGACAAGGTGCGCCATCTCGACTTCCCCCTGGCCCGCGGACTTGTCGCCGCTCGATGGGCCGGAAGCAGTATGGCACACGTGCCGGGCGCCGCAACGTCTTGCGGCGGGCATCCTCCGCCCCCGACTCGTCGGAAATCATGGCCCTGTAGCAGCCCGACGGTGCCCTACCGTACAGATGAGCGCGGCTTCCAGGGGATACCCTGACCACACCGGAATCGTGCATCTCGGCACCACTTCCGGGAGTTCGTTCGGTCAGGTTACGGAGACATGCGATGAAGACCAGCACCCTTACCCGACTGGCATTGACAGTCGCGATGAGCGCAGCGCTTGCGTCGATCAGCTTCAACAGCCACGCCCAGCATGGGCAGGACGTGTCGGCCCCGCACAAGGCTGCGGCACAGCAGAAGCAGCAGGAACAGAAGGAAGCAAAGGAAGAAAAGAAGGAGGCGAAGGAACAGCAGCAACAGCAGCATCGTCTCTCGCAGGAGCAGCAACAGCAGCGCATCCGCGAGCAGAAGCAGCTGCTGGCCGAGTACAACCAGCGCATCGCGGAACAGCAGGCGCTCGCACTGCGGAATGCGCGCGAAGTGGAGCAGCAGAAGCGGCTGGCCCAGTACCGCTACCAGCAGGCCTATTACGAGCAACTGCGCCAGCAGCAGGCACGCCTCGAGAACGACCGGCACGACTACGACAACGACCCGTACTACTACACGCCGCCGACGTACCAGTACCGGCGCGGTGACACCACGTACCAGACCAACCAGTACGGTGCCGACCTGCTCAGGCAGGCCTCGAACACCGGGTACCAGAAAGGCTACGAGGCCGGGCGCGCGGACCAGCAGGACCACTGGCGCTTCGACTACCAGGGATCCTTCGCCTATCAGGACGCGAACTACGGCTTCGACGGCCGCTATGTGCGGCAGGACGACTACAACTACTACTTCCGCGAGGGATTCCAGCGCGGTTACGAGGACGGCTACTACGGGCGTCGCACCTACGGCACCAGTGCCAACGGCTCGAATTCACTGCTCGGCACGGTGCTGAACATGATCCTCAACCTCGAGCCGCTGCAGTAGATCCTGTCCGGATGCCCGGCCGATGCCCGGGACAGCCGCGACTGGCTTGCCACTGCAGGCAGGAATGAGGGTTCATGGCCTGGAACAGGAAGAGAATGATCATCGCGGGCCTGGTGGGAGGGCTGATCACCGCGGCTGCGGTCGTGGTGTTCATGAATTTCGTCACCGCGGAAAAGCAGATCCAGACCTCGCTGGAACACCACTACGGAGTCGGCGACCTTCAGTTCCGCCGGGAGCTCGGCACGTTGCTGGGCCCGCCCATCATCGATGGCAACAGCGTCCAGGGACTGCAGAACGGCGACGAGATCTTCCCGGCCATGCTGGCCGCCATTCGCGACGCCCGGCAGACCATCACCTTCGAGACCTACATCTACTGGTCCGGCGACATCGGCTGGGTCTTCGCGCGGGCGCTCGAGGAACGGGCACGGGCCGGCGTCAAGGTTCATGTGCTGCTCGACTGGCTGGGCAGCCAGAAGATCGAGCAGGCCATGCTCGACGAGATGAAGGCGAGCGGCATCGAGATCGAGCACTACCACCCGCTGCGCTGGTACAACCTTGGACGCATGAACAACCGCACCCACCGCAAGCTGCTGGTCGTGGACGGCAAGGTCGGCTTCACCGGCGGCGTCGGGATCGCCGACCCCTGGGCCGGCGACGCCCAGGATGCAGATCACTGGCGCGACTCGCACTACCGGCTGGAAGGCCCCGCCGTTGCCCAGATGCAGGCGGCATTCATGGACAACTGGATCAAGACCTCCGGCAAGGTCCTGCAGGGCACCGATTACTTCCCGCCGCTGGCGCCGGTCGGTGATGCGCTCGCGCAGGTCTTCACCAGTTCGCCCAGCGGCGGCGGCGACAGCATGCAACTCATGTACCTGCTGTCCATCACCGCCGCCGAGCGCACGATCGACCTGGCGGCCGCCTACTTCGTCCCGGACGAGCTGACCCGACGAGCCATTCGTTCGGCGCTGGCGCGCGGCGTCAAGGTACGCATCATCGTGCCCGGCAAGAAGGTGGATGCCCTGGTCGTGCGCCAGGCCTCGCGTTCCGACTGGGGCGAACTGCTGCAGGCCGGGGCTGCAATCTACGAGTACCAGCCGACCATGTTCCATTGCAAGGCGATGATCGTCGACTCGCAGCTGGTGTCGGTCGGCTCGACGAACTTCGACAATCGCTCGTTCCGGCTCAACGAGGAAGCCAATCTCAACGTCTACGACAAGGCATTCGCCGAAAGACTCGAAGACGTCTTCGAGCAGGACCTGGCACGGTCACGGCGCATCACCTACCAGTCGTGGAATAGCCGGCCGTGGTATGTGAAGGCGATGGAAAAGCTCTCGTCGT
>CAVUVH010000019.1:0-300245 GCA_963744735.1 uncultured Gammaproteobacteria bacterium | reverse complement strand
AGCATCGACTGCACGCGCGAGAAGAGGTCCTCCTCGAGGATGCGCTGCTGGTCGGCCAGGTCCTTGCGCACCTTCTCGATCTCGGACTTCTCGATCGACAGCGCGCGGCTGTCCTTCTCGACGCCGTCGCGCGTGAAGACGCGGACGTCGATCACCGTGCCGTCCATGCCCGGGGGCACGCGCAGCGAGGTGTCCTTAACGTCGGAAGCCTTCTCGCCGAAGATCGCGCGCAGCAGCTTCTCTTCCGGCGTGAGCTGGGTCTCGCCCTTCGGCGTGACCTTGCCCACGAGGATGTCGCCCGCCTTGACCTCGGCGCCGATGAAGGCGATGCCGGCCTCGTCGAGCTTGGCCAGCGCCGATTCGCCCACGTTGGGGATGTCGGCCGTGATTTCCTCGGGCCCGAGCTTGGTGTCGCGCGCGACGCAGGTCAGCTCCTCGATGTGGATCGTCGTGAAGCGGTCTTCCTGGACGACGCGCTCCGAGATCAGGATCGAGTCCTCGAAGTTGTAGCCGTTCCAGGGCATGAACGCGACCAGCAGGTTCTGGCCGAGCGCGAGTTCGCCCAGGTCGGTCGACGGGCCGTCGGCCAGCACGTCGCCGCGCGCGATCGCGTCACCGGCATGCACCAGCGGGCGCTGGTTGATGCAGGTGTTCTGGTTCGAGCGCGTGTACTTGGTGAGGTTGTAGATGTCGACGCCCGCCTCGCCCGCGGTCGTTTCCGCGTCGTTGACGCGGACCACGATGCGCGATGCGTCGACCGAGTCGACCACGCCGCCGCGGCGCGCGATCACGGTCACGCCGGAGTCGATCGCCACCGGCCGTTCCATGCCGGTGCCGACCAGCGGCGTCTCGGAACGGAGCGTCGGCACGGCCTGGCGCTGCATGTTGGAGCCCATCAGCGCGCGGTTCGCGTCGTCGTGCTCGAGGAACGGGATCAGCGAGGCGGCGACCGAGACGATCTGCTTCGGCGACACGTCCATGAACTGGAGCTTGTCGGGCGAGGACAGCATGAACTCGTTCTGGTAGCGGCTCGAGACCAGCTCGTCGGTGAACGCGCCCTTCTTGTCGAGCGTGGCGTTCGCCTGCGCGATCATGTACTGCGCCTCGTCGATGGCGGACAGGTACACGATCTCGTCGGTGACGCGGCCGTGCTCGACCTTGCGGTACGGCGTCTCGAGGAAGCCGTAGTCGTTGGTGCGGGCATAGACCGAGAGCGAGTTGATCAGGCCGATGTTCGGGCCTTCCGGCGTCTCGATCGGGCAGACGCGGCCGTAATGGGTCGGGTGCACGTCGCGGACTTCGAAGCCGGCGCGCTCGCGCGTCAGGCCGCCCGGGCCGAGGGCCGAGACGCGGCGCTTGTGCGTCACTTCGGACAGCGGGTTGTTCTGGTCCATGAACTGCGACAGCTGCGAGGAGCCGAAGAACTCCTTCACCGCGGCCGCGACCGGCTTGGCGTTGATCATGTCCTGCGGCATCAGGCCTTCGCTCTCGGCGATGGTCAGGCGCTCCTTCACGGCGCGCTCGACGCGCACGAGGCCGACGCGGAAGGCGTTCTCGGCCATCTCGCCGACCGAGCGCACGCGGCGGTTGCCGAGGTGGTCGATGTCGTCGACCACGCCGTTGCCGTTCCTGATGTCGATCAGCGTGCGCAGCACGTCGATGATGTCCGAGGTCTCGCCGTTCGCCTCGATCAGCGCCTTGGCGAAGTCGTCGCCGCGGCGGCCGAAGTGCAGCTGGTCGTAGAGGATGCCGGCGCCCTTCACTTCCTGGCGGCCGACGCGGCGGTTGAACTTCATCCGGCCGACGGCCGACAGGTCGTAGCGCTCGGGATTGAAGAACAGGTTCTGGAACAGGTTCTCGGCCGCATCGCGCGTGGGCGGCTCGCCCGGGCGCATCATGCGGTAGATCTCGACCAGCGCCTCCATGCGGTTCTTGGTCGGGTCGATGCGCAGCGTGTCCGAGATGAACGGGCCGCGGTCGAGGTCATTGACGTACAGGCAGCGGATCTCGGTGATGCCGGCCTGCACCAGCTTGAGCGCGGTGGCGGCGCTCAGGATCTCGTTGGCCTTGGCCAGGATCTCGCCGGTCTCGGTGTTGACCACGTCGTGCGCCAGCACCTTGCCGACGAGGTAGTCGGTCGGCACGGCCAGGCGGTCGATGCCGGCATCCTCGAGCTGGCGCACGTGGCGCGCAGTGATGCGGCGGCCTTCCTCGACGACGACCTTGCCGTTGGCCTTGATCTCGAACGACGCCGTCTCGCCGCGCAGGCGGCTCGGCACGAGCGCGAGCTCGATGCCGTTCGGCGACAGGAAGAACGTGTTCTTGTCGAAGAACAGGTCGAGCATCTGCTCGTCGCTGTAGCCCAGCGCGCGCAGCAGGATGGTGACCGCCAGCTTGCGGCGGCGGTCGATGCGCGCGTAGACGCAGTCCTTGGCATCGAACTCGAAGTCGAGCCACGAGCCGCGGTACGGGATGACGCGCGCGTTGAACAGCAGCTTGCCGGAGCTGTGCGTCTTGCCACGGTCGTGGTCGAAGAACACGCCCGGGCTGCGGTGCAGCTGCGAGACGATGACGCGCTCGGTGCCGTTGACGACGAAGGTGCCGTTGTCGGTCATCAGCGGCAGCTCGCCCAGGTAGACCTCCTGCTCGCGGATGTCCTTCACCGGCTTCTTGGCGCCGGGGGCTTCCTTGTCGAGCACGACGAGGCGCACCTTCACGCGCAGCGGCGCGGCGTAGGTGAGGCCGCGGAGCTGGCACTCCTTGACGTCGAACACCGGCTCGCCGAGCCGGTAGCTGACGTACTCGAGCAGCGCATTGCCCGAATAGCTGACGATCGGGAACACGCTGCGGAAAGCGGCGTGCAGGCCGATCTCGTCACGCCCGTTCTCGGCCGTGTCGGCCTGCAGGAACTTGCGGTACGAATCGAGCTGGATGGCGAGCAGGTACGGCACCTCGAGGATGCTGGACCGCTTGCCGAAATCCTTGCGGATGCGCTTCTTTTCGGTGAAGGAATAAGCCATTGCGATCACCCTCTCGAGGCTGCCGAAGCCGGCGCCTGGGCGCGACGGAAACTACTGGACGAAAAAACGACGCACAGGGGACGCCGGGTTGCGACGGTACGCAACCCGGCTCCCCACAGTGCTACGGGCAGGTGCCCGCGCATCGCGGTTACTTGATCTCCGCGGCAGCGCCGGCCTCTTCGAGCTTCTTCTTGATCGAATCGGCGTCGGCCTTCGGGATGCTGTCCTTGACCATCGAGGGCACGCCCTCGACCAGGTCCTTCGCTTCCTTGAGGCCGAGGCCGGTGATCTCGCGGATGACCTTGATCACGCCGACCTTGTTCGCGCCGAAGCTCGTCATGGTCACGGTGAACTCGGTCTGCTCTTCCACGGCGGCGGCCGGGGCCGCAGCAGCGCCGCCGGCAGCCATCATGGCCATCGGGGCAGCGGCGGTGACGCCGAACTTGTCTTCCATCATCTTCACGAGGTCAACGATCTCCATCACGGTCATGTTGGAGATTGCGTTGAGGATGTCTTCCTTAGTAGCAGCCATTTGAGTAGCTCCTGTAAATGCTGTTGCCTGAATACCCTGAAACTGGACGCCGGCCGCTCAGGCGGCCGCGCTCTTCTGGTCCTTGACCGCTGCGATCGTGCGCACGAGCTTCGCGTGAGGCTCTGCCAGCGTGCGGACGAACTTGCCGATCGGGGCCTTGAGAACTCCGAGCAGCTGCGCGAGGGCCTGGTCCCTGGTGGGCAGGTTCGCGACGCGATCGAGTTCTGTGCCCGGCAGTACTGCGCCGCCAATGGACACCAGCGTCGGCACGAGCTTGTCGTTGTCCTTCGCAAATGCCTTGATCAGCCGTGCTGCCGCGCCCGGATCGTCCTGCGAGAAGGCGAGGATCAGCGGGCCCTTGAGCTTGCCACCGACGCACTCGAACTGAGTGCCGGCAACCGCCCGGCGGGCCAGCGTGTTCTTCACCACACGCATGTAGACGCGGTTGGCGCGGGCCTTGGCGCGAAGCTCGGTCAGCTTCGCGACGGGCAGCCCCCGGTACTCCGCGGCCACGACGGAATGCGCTGTCTGCGCAACCTCCGCGACCTCGGCCACCAGTGCCTTCTTGTCGTCAAATCTAAGCGCCATGTCTTCCTCCTGGCCTGAAGATCAAACTTCGAACACCCGTCCATGGGCGCTCGCCCTTCGATAGAAGGCGGACCTTCGGCAGTAAAGACACTGTCTCGGGTACCACCATCTGCGCAGGCTTCGCTCGATTAAGGGAGCGGCTCCGGGGAGCTCTCCCGCCTGCGGTCTTCGATGATGGCCGGCCACCGCCTTGCGCCACTTGCGTGGCACCGGGCGACGGCAGGCCCTGCATCAAAATCGCTGATTCAAAAACCTGTGCCGGATCAACCCGCCGTCGACGTGAGCGACGACTGGTCGACCGGCACGCCGGGACCCATCGTCGACGACAGCGACACGCGCCGCAGGTACACGCCCTTCGACGAGGCCGGCTTCGACTTCTGCAGGTCGGTCAGCAGGGCGTGGAGGTTTTCCTTCAGCTTCGAGTTGTCGAAGCTCGCCTTGCCGATCGTGCAGTGGATGACGCCACCCTTGTCGGTGCGGAAGCGGACCTGGCCCGCCTTCGCGTTGCGCACCGCGCCCGCGACGTCCGGCGTCACGGTGCCGACCTTCGGGTTCGGCATCAGGCCGCGGGGGCCGAGGATCTGGCCGAGCTGGCCCACGACGCGCATCGCGTCCGGGCTCGCCACGACCACGTCGAAATTGAGCTCGCCGGCCTTCACCTTCTCGGCGAGGTCTTCCATGCCGACGATGTCGGCGCCCGCTTCACGCGCGAGGTCGGCGTTCTTGCCCTGCGTGAACACGGCGACGCGGACGGTCTTGCCCGTGCCGTGCGGCAGCACGGTCGAGCCGCGGACCTGCTGGTCCGACTTCGAGGCGTCGACGCCCAGGTTGACCGACACGTCGACGGCCTCGTCGAACTTGGCGGTGGCGAACTGCTTGACGAGCCCCAGGGCCTCGTCGATCGGATACTGCTTGCCCGGGACGATCTTCTCGGCCCACGGCTTCATGCGCTTTGCGACGGCAACCATGATCAGACCTCCACGCCTTCGACGTCGACACCCATGCTGCGGGCACTGCCCGCGATCGTCCGCACGGCCGCTTCGAGGTCGGCGGCGGTGAGGTCGGGCGTCTTGGTCTTCGCGATGTCTTCGAGCTGCTTGCGCGTGATCTTGCCGACCTTGGCGGTGTTCGGCGTGCCGCTGCCCTTCTCGATGCCGATCGCCTTGCGGATCAGCACCGATGCCGGCGGCGTCTTCATCACGAACGTGAAGCTGCGGTCGCTGTAGACCGTGATCACGACCGGGATGGGCAGGCCCTTCTCGACCTGCTGGGTCTGCGCATTGAACTGCTTGCAGAACTCCATGATGTTGACGCCCTGCTGGCCGAGCGCCGGACCGATCGGCGGGCTCGGGTTCGCCTGGCCTGCAGGCACCTGCAGCTTGACGTAACCGTTGACTTTCTTTGCCATCTCTCTGCTACCTCTGTGGGTCCATGCGCCCGGCTCGCGCCGGGCTCCCCGTTAAAGTCAGGCCTTCTCGACCTGGCTGAATTCGAGTTCGACGGGCGTCGAGCGCCCGAGGATCTGCACCGCCACCTGCATGCGGCTCTTCTCGTAGTTGACCGATTCGACGACCCCGTTGAAGTCGTTGAACGGGCCGTCCGTCACGCGGACGACTTCGCCCGGCTCGAACAGCACCTTCGGCCGCGGCTTCTCCGCGCCTTCCTCGACGCGGCGCAGGATCGCGTTCGCCTCGCGCTCGGTGATCGGCGCGGGCTTCTCCGGCGTGCCGCCGATGAAGCCGAGCACCTTCTGCGTCTCGCGCACCAGGTGCCAGGTGTCCTCGTTCATTTCCATCTGCACGAGCACGTAGCCCGGGAAGAACTTGCGCTCGCTCTTGCGGCGCTGCCCGTCCCGCATCTCGACGACTTCCTCGGTCGGCACGAGGATCTCGCCGAACTTGTCCTCGAGGCCGTGCAGCCTGATCCGCTCCTTCAGGCTCTCCGAGACCTTGTGCTCGAAGTTCGAGTAGGCGTGAACGACATACCAGCGAAGCGCCACGGTCAGCCCCCTTGTCCGGTCAGCGACCGCGTGATGAAGCCGAGCAGCATGTCGAGCATCCAGAAGAAGAGCGCCATGACCACGATCGCGGCGAACACGACCAGCGTCATCTTGGTCGTCTCGTCGCGCGTCGGCCAGACGACCTTGCGCAGCTCGACGCGCGAACCCTGCACGTACTGCGCGAGCTCGCGGCCCTGCGCGGACAGCAGCGCGACGAAGATGCCGGCGGCGACCGCCACCAGCACGATCAGCCAGCGCACCGCGGCCGGGTACTCGTCGAGCACGTAGAACGCGGCGACGCCTCCGACGAGGATCGCGATCGCGGCGACGAGCTTCGCTGTGTCCAGCGCGCTCGCGCCGCCGGTTTGTGCCTGTTCGGTCATTCGCTTATGCCGGGTCCGACCCGTCCTCTCTGCCGCGTTGCCGCACTCGCCCCGTCGTCTTCATCGACTGGCAGGCCAGGAGGGAATCGAACCCCCAACCTGCGGTTTTGGAGACCGCCGCTCTGCCAATTGAGCTACTGGCCTGTGCTGCGCAAACTTCGGCGTAGGACTGAACGGAACCTCTTGGAAAGGGGTTAGGGGCTAGGGGTCGGGGGTTAGTCGGAACGGAGCGTCGAGTGATCGACTAGCCCCTGTCCCCTGACCCCTGGCCCCTCACTTCAGAATCTTTGCCACGACGCCGGCGCCGACCGTACGGCCGCCCTCGCGGATGGCGAAGCGCAGGCCTTCCTCCATCGCGATCGGCACGATCAGCTCGATCGTCATCTTGATGTTGTCGCCCGGCATCACCATCTCGACGCCCTCCGGCAACTCCACCGACCCCGTCACGTCCGTCGTGCGGAAGTAAAACTGCGGACGATAGCCCTTGAAGAACGGCGTGTGACGGCCGCCCTCTTCCTTCGTCAGCACGTACACCTCGCCTTCGAACTTCGTGTGCGGCTTGATCGAACCCGGCTTGCACAGCACCTGGCCGCGCTCCACGTCCTCGCGCTTCGTCCCGCGCAGCAGCACGCCCACGTTGTCGCCCGCCTGCCCCTGGTCGAGCAGCTTGCGGAACATCTCCACGCCCGTGCAGATCGTCTTCACCGTGTCCTTCAGGCCCACGATCTCCACTTCGTCGTTCACCTTGACGATGCCGCGCTCGATGCGCCCCGTCACCACCGTGCCGCGGCCCGAGATCGAGAACACGTCTTCCACCGGCATCAGGAACGCGCCGTCGATCGCGCGCTCCGGCACCGGGATGTAACGGTCCATCTCCTCCACCAGCTTCACCACCGAGGGCACGCCGATCTCGCTCGTGTCGCCTTCCAGCGCCTTCAGCGCCGAACCCTTGATGATCGGCGTCACGTCGCCCGGGAAGTCGTACTTCGACAGCAGCTCGCGCACTTCCATCTCCACCAGCTCGAGCAGCTCCGCGTCGTCCACCATGTCGGCCTTGTTCAGGTACACCACGATGTACGGAACGCCCACCTGGCGCGCCAGCAGGATGTGCTCGCGCGTCTGCGGCATCGGGCCGTCCGCCGCCGAGCACACCAGGATCGCGCCGTCCATCTGCGCCGCGCCCGTGATCATGTTCTTCACGTAGTCCGCGTGCCCCGGGCAGTCCACGTGCGCGTAGTGCCGGTTCGCGCGACTCGTACTCCACGTGCGCCGTCGAGATCGTGATCCCGCGCGCCTTCTCTTCCGGCGCCTTGTCAATCTGGTCGTACGCCATGAACGCGCCGCCGTGCTTCTCCGCCATCACCTTCGTCAACGCCGCCGTCAGCGTCGTCTTGCCATGGTCAACGTGCCCAATCGTGCCCACGTTCACGTGCGGCTTCGTGCGCGCAAATTTTTCCTTAGCCACGACCAATCACCTCTAAAAAACTTCTGATCCTGTTTGACAGGGGCTAGGGGTTAGGGGTTAGCGGATTGACCGAAGCGCTGCGCGCGACGCTGAAACCTCTTGCTAGCCCCTATCCCCTAACCCCTATCCCCTTTTCCGAAAAGTGGAGCCCACGACCGGAATCGAACCGGTGACCTCGTCCTTACCAAGGACGTGCTCTACCGACTGAGCTACGTGGGCCGCCTCGTCAATCAACACACCGTTCCTCGGCATCCGGCTGGAGCGGGTGATGGGAATCGAACCCACGTCATCAGCTTGGAAGGCTGAGGTTCTACCATTGAACTACACCCGCCTCGTCCGCCGGTTCCGTTGCCCACGTGTCGCGCGACCCACGCCTCTCCGCTACGCTCGCGTTCTGGTGGAGGGGGAAGGATTCGAACCTTCGAAGGCATAAGCCGGCAGATTTACAGTCTGCTCCCGTTGGCCGCTTGGGTACCCCTCCGCGAACAGAGAGCCGCGTATTCTCGGGGGGCCGGCCGGCCGTGTCAATCCAAAACCACTCCCCGGCCGTAATGGAGGCTCCGATGGAAACCCGCAAGCTTGGCCGGCAAGGCCTCGAGGTGTCCGCCCTCGGGCTCGGCTGCATGGGCATGAGCGGGGTCTACGCCACCGGGGCCGACAGCGCCGAATGCGAGGCGACCCTGCTGGCGGCCGTGGACGCCGGGGTCACGCTGTTCGATACCGCCGAGGTCTACGGCCCCTACCGCAACGAGGAATTGCTCGGCCGCGTCCTCGGCGCGCGCCGCGACCGGCTGGTGCTGGCGACCAAGTTCGGGTTCGACCTGAGCGAGGGATTTGGCAAGGGCCGGGTGCTGGACAGCCGTCCGGACCATGTCCGGGCGGTGGTCGAGCAGTCCCTGCAGCGCCTGCGCACCGACCGGATCGACCTGCTGTACCAGCACCGGGTCGACCCGCGGGTGCCGATCGAGGACGTCGTCGGGGCGATGGCGGAGCTCGTCCAGGCCGGCAAGGTCCGTTACCTCGGCCTGTCCGAGGCCAGCGCCGCGACCCTGCGCCGGGCCCATGCGGTCCACCCGATCAGTGCGCTGCAGTCGGAATATTCCCTGTTCGAACGAGGGGTTGAGCGCGGCGTCCTGCCCGCCTGCCGCGAACTCGGCGTGGGCCTGGTGCCGTATTCCCCGCTGGGACGCGGCCTGTTGACCGGCGAAGCCCTGCGCGGCGCCGACCTGCCGCCCGCGGACTACCGCGCCAGCCAGCCCCGCTTCCAGGACACCAGCCTGGCGGCCAACGCCCGCCTGCTGGAGAAACTGGCGGAAGTCGCGGCCAGGGCACGGGCCACGCCAGGCCAGGTCGCCCTGGCATGGCTGCTGGCGCAGGGGCAGGACATCGTGCCGATCTTCGGCACCACCCGCCGGTCGCGGCTCGCGGAGAACCTGGGCGCGACCGCCGTACGGCTCGCGGCCTGCGACCAGTTCCTGCTGGACCAGGTCTTCGCCCCGGGCAACGTCGCCGGCGAGCGTTACCTGGCAGCCGGCATGGCGATGCTCGACCGCGAGCCCTGACCCGGCCCACCCCGCTATCATGAACGGAATCTGGCGAATCACTTAGTACGAATCTCAGTTCGTATATTATGCGCGGACCGGCACCGTCCGCGCGGCCGCCCGTTCCACGCCCAGCGACAAGGCACGCCCGCCCATGAGCGACGTACTGCTGTTCCCCTTTGCCGACTACTGGTGGTTCTACGCGTGCTTCACGCTGTTCGTGCTGTTCGTGCTGGCGCTCGACCTCGGCGTCTTCCATCGCGAGGCACATGAGGTCGGCGCGCGCGAGGCCGCCACCTGGAGCGTGATCTGGGTGCTGCTCGCGCTGCTGTTCAATTACCTCTTCTACCGCTACATGCTCTGGCACTTGCCGCAGGTGCCGGCGCTGGCGGGCATGGATCACGCCAGGCTCGCCAGCGAATCGGCACTCGAGTTCCTGGCCGGGTACGTGGTCGAGAAGGCGCTCGCCGTCGACAACATCTTCGTCTTCGTCGCGGTGTTCTCGTACTTTGCCGTGCCGCGCAAGTACCAGCACCGCGTGCTGTTCTACGGCATCCTCGGCGCGCTGGTGTTCCGCGCGCTGTTCATCTCGCTCGGCTCGGTGCTGATGCAGTACCAGTGGATCGTGATCGTGTTCGGCGCGTTCCTGATCGCCACCGGCGTCAAGATCCTGCTGCTGCCGGAGAAGCCGCTCGAGCCGGAGCGCAACCCGGTGATCCGGCTGGTGAAGCGCTTCGTGCCGGTGTGGCCGAAGATCGAGGGCGACAGGTTCTGGCACCGCCACGAGGGCGTGCTCTACGCCACGCCGCTGTTCGTCGCGCTGGTGTTCATCGAGTTCTCCGACATCATCTTCGCGATCGATTCGGTGCCCGCGATCTTCGCGCTGACCAACGAGCCGCTGATCGTGTTCACCTCGAACATCTTCGCGATCCTGGGCCTGCGCGCCATGTACTTCCTGCTGGCGAGCGCGGTGCAGTACTTCAGCTACCTGAAGTACGGCCTGGGCTTCATCCTGGTGTTCGTCGGCCTGAAGATGGTGTGGCTGAACGAGGCCTTCGGCGGCAAGTTCCCGATCACCTGGTCGCTCGCCATCATCGGCTCGATCCTGGCGCTGTCGATGCTGGTGTCGGTGGCGGCACGCCGGCACGCGCCGCCGGGCTCAGGCGCCTGAGGCGGAGGCGAAGGCCAGGTCGACGATCTCGACGTCGGCCGGCTGCAGCGGGCGCCCGAGGAATCCGGCGCCGACCCGCGCAAAGCGCTCGGCGCCGTCCGTGGCCAGCAGCTTGACCGTGCCGTCGCCGCCGGCCGGCCGCAGCAGGTCCTGCTGGCGCAGCGCCGCGGCCAGGGCTGCGGCGGTCGTCGCCGCGGAATCGACGATGGCGACCGCAGGCCCGAGCACGTCGCGCAGTGCCGGCGCAAGCACGGGGAAATGGGTGCAGCCGAGCACGAGCGTGTCCGGGTGCGCCGCGGGCGCGCCGGCGACGAACACGTCGTCCAGGTAACGATGGATCACGGCCGTGACGATCGGACCGTCGATCCAGCCCTCCTCCGCCAGCGCGACGAACAAGGGACAGGCGCGCGCGGTCACCACCGCGTCGGGCAGGAGTCGCGCGATCGCCGCCTGGTACGCGCCGCCGCGCACCGTTCCCTCCGTCGCCAGCACCGCGATGCGCCGGCTGCGCGTGGCGGCACAGGCCGCCGCAGCGCCGGGCTCGAGCACGCCGATGACCGGGATCGGGGCGAACTCCGCGGTGAGCGCGTCGAGCGCCGTGGCCGAGGCGGTGTTGCAGGCCACGACCAGGCACTTCACGCCACGGCGGCGCAACAGGCGCGCGGCCTGCAGCGAGTACTGGCGGATCGAGCCGGGACTCTTCGTGCCATAGGGCAGGCGCGCCGTGTCGCCGAGATAGACAAAGTCTTCGGCGGGCAGCGTCGCGATCAGTGCCCGCAGCACGGTGAGCCCGCCCACGCCGGAATCGAACACGCCGATCGGCGCGTTGCGGGACAGGGATTGCGGCGTGGGATCGTGCGTCATGTTGTCTATTTTTCCGACGGTGCGCAGCATACCGCAGGCGACTCCGGACATAACGCCGCGGAGTTGCGCCGGACCACTTCACACTGGCTGCGCGCCGTGCATAATGGCGCGACATCAGCCGATCCTGCAGAACCAAAAGAGCTGAGAAGTGGAACGAAGACTCACCACGCGGCATCGCGCCCGCACCACCGTTTACGTGCTGCTGCCGGGACGCCGGCACCGGCTGTGCCGCGCGCGCAATCTCAGCGCGACGGGCGTGTTCGTCGAGACCGGCGACATGGGACTGCGCAAGGGGCAGACCGTGGAGCTCGCGTTTGCCATCAGCCTGGGCGCAATCACCAAGCTGCACCGGCGCACCGCGGTGGTGGCGCACGTGTCGCGTGGCGGCACCGGCCTGATGATGCAGAACCACGGCAGCTGAAGCGGGCCTGAAGCAGGCCTGAAGCGTCCCGGCGCGGCCTCTACGCAAGGCGCAGTAGCGGTAGGCACTACTCCCGATTCGAGCCTGCAGGCCCCGGCCTAATGTCGCCCCGAGGACCGGCATCGCTCGACTGGGCGCGAGGCACTTGTCCCGCGCGCCCCTGCGATGCCGACTGTGCGGCGATGGCAGACACCACACCCGACCGGACCGTTGCGGACGCGATCGAGCGCGTGCTCGCGGCCGAGCAGACCGCCGCCGCCGCGCTGGCAGCGGCCGACGAGGCTGCGCGCGCCGCCATCGAAGCGGCACGCGAGCGCCGGCGCCTGCTGCTCGAGCAGGCGCGGCAACGGGTGGGACGCCTGCATGCGGCAGCGGAGCAGCGGCTCGCCGCGCGGCTGCAGCAACTCGAGGCGGCCGCGGTCACCGACATGCCGGATGCCGCGCAGCTGCGGGCCGTCGCCTCCGCTGCCATCGCAGCACTGGCCGAGCGGCTCACCACGGAAGAGCTTGCGTGAACACCGGTCGCACTGGCTTCGCGTACTCGCAGGCACGCCTGCAGGCACGTCTCGGCCAGTCCAGCGATCACGCCGAAATCGACCGGGCGCACGCAGCGCGCGACCTGGCGGGCTTTCTTGCCGCGATGCGCGCCACGTCGCTGCGGCGATACACGGCGCGCCTTGCCGCCACGCTCTCCCCGCACGACCTGGAACGGCACCTGCGCGGCGAGTGGTCGGCGCTGGTCGACGAAGTGGCGCAGTGGCAACCCGCGGCCTGGCAACCGGCGATCCGCTGGCTGCGCTGGTTGCCATACCTGCCGGCGCTGCAGAAGCTCGCCCGGGACGGACGGCCACCGTCGTGGAGCAGGGACGACCCGGTGCTGGGCCGCGTCGTGGCGGCCGAGCCCGCGCTGCGCCCGGCGGTGCTCGACGCCTCGCCGCTGCGGCCACTGCGACCCGCGCTGATGGCCCAGGGCGACATGGTCGCGGCATGGCAGGCGCACTGGCGTCTGTTGCGCCCCGGGGAGACCACGGCCGGTCGCGCCCTGGACGCCATCGGCGCTGCCGCGATGACCCTCGACGCAACGCTGCGCGACGCGCCGCCCGGTGCCGGCAGCGCCGAAGCGCAGCGCGCGTTCGCCGCGCGACTGCTGCGCCTGTTCCGGCGCCATCCGCTGTCGCCCGCCGCAGCGGTCGCCTACCTTGGCCTGGAAGGTCTCGGCCTGCTCGAGTTGCGCGGTGGCGCCCTGCGTCGGGCCGTGCTGGCAGCGGGTGCAGCATGATGCTGCGCCCGTCTCCGGCACACTGGTTCGAACTGCTCACCTCGCGCGAGGAACTGGGTGCCGCGCTCGACAGCCTGGCGCGCACACGCTGTGTCGAGCTGCAGGCCTACAGCCAGGCCGAGACGCGCCTGCCGCTCGGCGACCTGCGACGCGTGCTGGATGAGTTCGAGACGCTGGCGCGGCGCTTCCGCCCGTGGTGGCCCGCGGTCCCCGCCGGCCCGGTGGACGCCGGGGAATCGCTGCTCGATGCGCCGCAACTCGCACTGGAGCAGTTGCGCCGCTGGGCCGCCGCCGCGGAGCCGGTCGTCCAGGAACTGGAGGCGCTGGCGCTCGAGCGCGCCGAACTCGATGCGCTGGAGAAGACTGTGCGACATCGCCGGAACGGCGTTGCCGCGGCTCGACCGCATGGCGGCCGCCGGGCCGGTGCTCGCGGGACGCGTCTACGTGCTGCCGGCGGGAACGCCGGCGCTGTCGCTGCCGCCGGCCCTGATCCACCAGTACTGGTCGCCGCAGCCGGGCCGCGAGGCGTACCTGCTGGCAGTGGGCCCGCGCGAGGACATGGCGGAACTCGATGCCGCGATGAGCGCACGCAAGGTGCAGCGGATCGACCTGCCGGCCGGGCTGCCGCAGGACGTGGCTGCAGTCCCGGCACAGCTGCGCGAACGACGCGCCGCACTCGATGCCCGCAACCAGGTCGCGCGGGCAGCGCTCGCGCGGCTGGATGCCGAGCAGGGACTGCCGCAGGCGCTGGCGGCACTGGCGCTGACCGCCTGGGTGGTGACGCACGTGCCGGAGCTGCCGGTGACCGAGCATTTCGCCTGGGTCACGGGTTGGTGCTCCGCGCCCGACGACGCCTCCCTGCGTGCGGCACTGGACCGGCGCGAACTGCACTACCTGCTGCGCATGACCGAGGCGCCGGTCGGCACGATCGCCCCCACGGTGCTGCGCAACCCGCGCTGGGCGCGGCCGTTCGAGGCAGTGACCGGCATGATGGGCGTGCCTGCCGCGAACGATGCGGACCCGAGCGTGCTGATCGCGCTGCTGGCGCCGCTGATGTTCGGCTTCATGTTCGGCGACGTCGCGCAGGGCGCGATCGTGGCACTCGGCGGGTGGGTGCTCGGCCGGCGCATGCCGGCGCTGCGACTGCTGCTGCCGGGCGGCCTGGTCGCCATGGCGTTCGGCGTGGCCTTTGGCAGCGTGTTCGCGCGCGAGGACCTGATTCCCGCGCTCTGGCTGCGCCCGCTGGAGCAGCCGCTGCCGGTGCTTGGCGCCGCGCTCGGATTCGGCGTCGCGGTGCTGGCGCTCGGCCTGGCGCTCGACGGGCTGCAGGCCTACTGGCGCGGACAACTGCGGCACTGGCTGCTGTGCGACGCCGGCCTGCTGCTGGCTTACCTGGGCCTGGTCGCGACGGCGCTCGACGTCCGCGCAATGTGGGCCGTGCCGCTGGGCATCGGCCTGTCGCTGGGCGGCTCCGTGCTGGCCCACCCGGAGGCGCGCATCGCCGCGTTCGGCCGGGCGGCAGGCGAAAGCGTCGAACGCCTGCTGCAGCTCGGCGTCAACACCGTTTCCTTCGTCCGCGTCGGCGCGTTCGCGCTCGCGCACGCCGGGCTGTGCTCGGCCGTCGTGGGCATGGCCACCGCGGCGGGTGCGGGCTTCTGGCCCGTGCTGATCCTGGGCAACGCCGCGATCATCGCGCTCGAAGGCCTGGTCGTCAGCATCCAGACGACGCGCCTGGTGCTGTTCGAATTCTTCATCCGCTTCCTGACGGCACGCGGCCGCCCGTTCGCGCCGCTAACGCCGCCGCCGGCATCGCTTCCCGGAGGCACGCCATGACTGTCCGCACGCATTGGATCCTTGCCCTGGCGACACTGACGGTGACCACCGTCATCGTCGCCACCTTGACGCTGCTGGCCGCCTGGCCAGCGCTGGCAGCGGAGGCGGCGCCGGCGGCGGCGGCGAGCCCCGAGGTGCTGCGCTGGGGCTACGCCTCGGCCGCGCTGGCGGCCGGACTCGCCGCCCTCGGCGCCGGCTATGCCGTGGCCCAGGTAGGCACGGCCGCGCTCGGCGCGCTGGCGGAGAAACCAGACCTCTTCGGTCGCGTGCTGGTCATCGTCGGCCTGGCCGAGGGCATCGCGATCTACGGCCTGATCGTCTCCATCCTGATCCTGAACCGGCTCGGCTGAACCGTGGCGCGCATCGTCTTCATCGGCAGCGAGGCGACGGCGGCCGGATTCCGCCTCGCCGGCGTCGACACGCGGGTCGCCACGACGGGCGACGCCGCGCTGCAGCTGCGCCGCGCGCGCGCCGAGCCCAACGACTGCGTGCTGCTCGAGGGCACGCTGCTGGACGGCGTACCGACCGCCGAGTTGCAGTCGGCCCTGCTGGCGGACACACCGGCACTGCTGGTGGTCCCGGACGTGATGGGACGCGGCGCGCCGCCGGACCTGGCCCACGAGGTGCGACTGGCGCTGGGGATCGAGACATGAGCCTGCCTGCCAGCCTGCTGGATGCACAGACCACGGCCCTGCTGCGCCGCCTGGCGCGGGAACAGGAGTCACGCGTGCGCCGCGTGCGCGACGAGGCCGCGGCGCAGGCGGAAGACATCGTACGTCGTGCCCGGATCGAGGCGCGGGCGCGGGTGCGCCAGGCCATCGCCGAAACGCGCCGTGCCGACGACGATGCAGTCGCCCGGCGCCGCGCTGCGCTGGAAACCGAGTCGCGCCGTGCGCGCCAGGGCACCCTGCGCGAGCTGCTGGACCGCGCCTGGCAGGCGCTGCCGGCCGCGCTGCAGTCGCGCTGGTCGCAGGACGATGCACGCCAGCGCTGGTGCGATGCCGCCTGCGCTGCCGCAGGGCGCAGCCTGCTGCAGCTCGAGCACGTGCAGGTCGAACTCGATGCGACCCATGCGCCGACCCTGGGTCCGGTCATCGCCGCGCGCATGGCGCCCCGTTCGACCGTCACGGTCCTGGCCGTGGCCGGCCTCGGCGCGGGCCTGCGCCTGCGCGCCGGCAACGCCTGCGTCGACGCCACGCTGCCGGGCCTGCTGGCCGCGCGCGAGCGCATCACCGCCGAACTGCTGGCCGAGTTCGAAAGTCGCGCCGGCCGCGGCGACCCGGAACCACGCGCATGAGCGAAGCCAGCATCACCTGGATCGGCGGACCGGTGCTGCGGGCCCGTGTCACGGGGCGTTCAGCATTTTCGAGGCGCTCGCGGTCGGTGAGCGCCGCCTGCTCGGCGAGGTCATCCAGCTGCGCGGCGATGAACTGGTGGCGCAGGTGTACGAGGACACCACCGGACTCGAGCCCGGCATGCCGGTCGTCGGCCTGGGGCAGCCGCTGTCGGTGAAGCTCGGCCCGAGCCTGCTCGGCGGCATCTTCGATGGCCTGCTGCGGCCGCTGTCGCGGGCGGCGGATTTCCAGATCCAGCCGGGCGCCGTGGCGCGCGTGCCGGGGCGCCACCGCGTCGAGTTCCGTGTGCAGCCGGGCGCAACGCTGACCCCGGGCAGCGTGTTCGCGAGCACGGTCGCGCCGCGGCCACAGTCGTTGCTGGTGCCGCCGTGGCTGGAGGGGCGCGTGGAGTGGCTGGCCGAGCCCGGTGAATATCGCGACGACGAGCCGCTGCTGCGCCTGGTCGACGCCAGCGGCCTGCGCCACGAACTGACCATGCAGCACGACTGGCCCGTGCGCCGTGCGCGCCCGGTGCGTGAACGGCTGGGCGCGCGTGAGCCGATGATCACCGGGCAGCGCATCCTCGACACGCTGTTCCCCGTCGCGCGCGGCGGCCGCGCCGCCCTGCCCGGCGGCTTCGGCACCGGCAAGACGGTGCTGCAGGAAGCACTGGCAAAGTGGTGCGACGCCGACGTCATCGTCTACGTCGGCTGCGGCGAGCGCGGCAACGAGATGGCGGAAGTGCTCGACGAGTTCCCGCAGCTCGACGATCCGCGCAGCGGCCGGCCGCTGGCCGAGCGCACCGTGATCATCGCCAACACCTCCAACATGCCGGTCGCGGCGCGCGAGGCCAGCATCTACACGGCCATCACGGTCGCCGAGTATTTCCGCGACCAGGGCCTCAACGTGGCGCTCATGGCGGACTCGACCAGCCGCTGGGCCGAGGCCCTGCGCGAGGTGTCGGGCCGGCTCGGCGAACTGCCGGGCGAGGCCGGCTATCCGGCGTATCTCAGCTCGCGGCTGGCGGAATTCTACGAACGGGCGGCGCGGGTCACTTCGCTGGCCGGGCAGGAGGGCTCGGTCACGATCATCGGCGCGATCAGCCCGCCTGCGGGCGATTTCTCGGAACCGGTGACGCTGCATACGAAGCGCTACGTGCGCTGCTTCTGGGCGCTCGACCGCCAGCGCGCGCAGGCGCGCTTCTATCCGGCGATCCATCCACTGCTGTCGTACGGCTCGGACGTGCAGGAACTGGCGGATTTCTGGCGGCGCTCTGGCAATCCGGACTGGCTGTCGCAGCGCCAGCGCGCGCTCGAACTGCTGGAGGCGCAGGCGCACCTCGAGCGCATGGCGCGCATCGTCGGCCGCGATGCGCTGCCCCCGGCGCAGCAGGCCAGGCTGCTCTGCGCCGACCTGATCAACGAGGGCTTCCTGCGCCAGTCGTCGTTCTCGCCGGTCGACCGCTTCTGCTCACCCGCGCGCCAGGTGGCGATGCTGGCGGTACTGCTGCACTTCACCGACCGGGCGGACGCTGCGATCGCCGCCGGCGTCGCGCCCGCGCGAATCGCCGCGCTGCCGCTGCTGCGACAGCTGCAGCGCCTCGGCGAGGAGTTCGGCGAGGACGACCTGCTGCGCCTGCGACAGCTGCCGCGCCAGATCGATTACGAGTTCGACCAGCTGCACACGGTGACCGCGCATGCAGGCTGACCTGTTGCTGGAAAACGCGGTGACGCGCATCGAGGGCCCGCTGCTGTTCGCGCGCCGCGAGGCGCGGGTCGGACTGAATGCCGCGATCGAGGTGCTCGCCGCGGACGGCAGCGCCCGCCTCGGCCGGGTCGCGGCGCTCGACCAGGACACGATGGTGATCGAGGTGCTCGAGGCGACGACGGGACTCAGCCTGCAGGGCACGCGCATCCGCCTGCGGCCCGAGCCGCTGCTGTTCGGTGTCGGCCCCAACCTGCTCGGCCGCGTCTTCGACAGCGTCGGGCGGCCGCTCGACGGCGGCCCGCCGGTGGCCGCGCGCTGGCGGCGGCGCATCGAAGGCCTGGCGATCAATCCGGCCTGGCGCGCGCTGCCGCGCGACTTCATCGAGACCGGCATCTCGACCATCGACGTCATGAACAGCCTGGTCCGCGGGCAGAAGCTGCCGCTGTTCTCGGCCGGCGGCCTGCCCCACGACCGGCTCGCCGCCGAGATCGCGCAGCGCGCGCGCCTGCGCGGCACGCAGGCCGAGGACAGCTTCGCCGTGGTGTTTGCCGGCATCGGCGTGCCGCACGACACGGCCGAGCAGTTCCGCCTCGCCATGGAGTCGAGCGGCGCGCTCGGCCACACGGCGATGTTCCTGAACCTGGCGGACGAGCCGGGCATGCAGCGGCTGCTGACGCCGCGCTTTGCGCTCACGGCCGCCGAGTACCTGGCGTTCGACGAGGGTCGGCACGTGCTCGTGATCCTCACCGACATGACCAACTACTGCGAGGCCCTGCGCGAGGTCTCGGCGAGTCACGGCGAGATCCCGGGCCGCAAGGGCTACCCGGGCTACATGTACTCGGACCTCGCCTCGCTGTACGAGCGCGCCGGGTGCATCCGCGGCCGCGCCGGAACGCTGACACAGCTGCCGATCCTGACGATGCCCGGCGACGACATCGGCCACCCGATCCCCGACCTGACCGGCTACATCACCGAGGGCCAGATCGTCCTCGACCGCGAACTCGACCGGCGCGGCATCTATCCCCCGGTGCGCGTGCTGCCGAGCCTGTCGCGGCTGATGGATGCGGGCATCGGCAAGGGCTACACCGACGCGGATCATCCGGCGCTCGCGCACCAGTTGTTCGCCGCGTACGCGCGCGCCTTGCGCGTGCGCGTGCTCGCCAGCGTCATGGGTGACCAGGGCCTGCCGGAAAACGACCGGCAGTTCCTGGCGTTCGCCGACCGCTTCGAGCGGCAGTTCGTGCTGCAGCCCGCGGCGCGCACGCTGGAAGAGAGCCTGGAGGCCGGCTGGTCGGTGCTGCAGGGGCTGCCGCACGGTGAACTCACGCGGCTCTCCAATGCGCAGATCGGCCGTCACCTCGCCGAAGCCGCCCATGCCTGAGTCGGGCGAGGTTGCCGCCACCCGCGTCGCGCTGCTGGAACTGCGCGACGAACGACGCCTGGTGCAGGAGGGCTATGACCTGCTGGACGAAAAGCGGGTGCTGCTGGCCACCGAGATCCTGCGCCAGCTGCGCCAGCACACGGCGCTCGGCCTCACGCAGCAGGAGCAATGGCAGGCGGCCCGCGCGGCCCTCGGCGCCGCGCTCGAGGTGCATGGTTTCGACGACCTGACGGTCGAGCCGCCGCTGTCGCTTGCGGACGCGCGGGTGCTGGTCGAGCGCCGCACGTTTCTCGGCCTGCCCCTGCGCATGGCGACCCTCGAGGCCGGGCCGCCCGTGCTGGTCGCGCCGCCGGTGCGATCGACGCCGGAACTGCGCCGCACCGCCGCTGCCTTCGGCACCCTGGTGGCGGGGCTGGTCGCCCAGGCCGCGCTCGAGGCCAACCTGCGCTGCCTGGTCGCCGAGTACCGCCGCACCGAGCGGCGCGCACGCGCGCTCGAGAACGTGCTGCTGCCGGAGATCGACCGCTCGCTGCGCAGCATCGAAGAACAACTGGACGCCGTCGACCAGGAAGAAGCCGTGCGCGTCCGCAACGCCGCCCAGGGTGGCCAGCCAGGGTCCGCCACGTCGCGGACTTGACCGGCGGGGCCGCGGGTCGCTAGCGTGCGCCGCTACTCCCGGAGGCCCGCGCATGATCAAGGACGCCGTTTCGCCCCTCGAACCACGCCTGGAAGACCTGGCGGGGGATGGCCTCGGTCGCCGGGCCCGCCGCCTGTTCCTGGCAACGCGACCCAAGTTCCTCACGGCGTCGGTCCTGCCCGTGCTCGTCGGCACCGCCTGGGGTGGCGGGCTTGCAGGCCAGTTCGACTTCGGGATCGCGCTGCTCGCGCTGCTCGCCACGGCACTGGTGCATTGCGCGAGCAACGTCATCAACGACGTCGGCGACGAGATCACCGGAACCGATCGCGCCAACGAGGACTACATCCATCCCTACACGGGCGGTTCGCGCTTCATCACCAACGGCATCCTGTCGGTGCAGGAGATGCATCGCTGGGGCTGGGCGCTGATCGGCCTCGCCTGCGTCATCGGCCTCGTGCTGGCCCTGTTCAAGGGGCCCGATCGTCGTGGCGCTCGGCCTCGGCGGCATCGCCATCGCCTGGTTGTACTCGGCACCGTCCGTGCAGTTGAGCGGCAAGGGTGTCGGCGAGTTCTTCCTCATGATCGCGTTCGGCGTGCTGCCGGTCTGCGGCGCTGCCTGGCTGCAGAGCGGCGTGTTCGACCTGGGCGCCCTGCTGCTCGCGATCCCGGTCGGCATCTGGGTCATGCTGATCCTCTGGATCAACGAAGTGCCCGATCGCAAGGCCGACGCCGCCAACGGCAAGCACACGATGGTGGTCAGGCTCGGGCTCGATCGCGCGCGCCTGGGGTACCGGGTGCTGCATGTGGCGGCCTTTGCCTCGATCGCGATCCTGATCGCGATGGGCTCGCTGCCCTGGTGGGTGGCCATCGGCGCGCTCGCGATCCTGGCCGGCGGCTTCAAGGCGGCGGCCGGCATCGGCAACGACGTCAGCCGGGCCGTGCTGACCAGGAGCATCGAGATGACGATCGGGCTGCAGGCCGTGGGCTCGATCCTGCTGTTTGTCGGCGCGATCTTCGCGCACTGACCGGGGATGCCCGCCGCCAACGGCCCGTTGCAGCTGGTCTTTGGCGCAAGCGGCTACATCGGCTCGAACCTCGTGCCGCAGCTGGTGGCCGCGGGCCGGCGCGTGCGCGCCAGCGCGCGCAACGTCGAGGTGCTGGAGGCCCGCGGCTGGCCCGGCGTCGAGTGTGTCGGCGCGGACGCACTGCAGCCGGCGACGCTGGCGGCCGCGCTGCAGGGCGTCGAGGTCGCCTATTACCTCGTGCATTCCATGGCAGCGGGCCGCGGCTTCGGCGCACTCGACCGCGAGGCGGCACGCAACTTCGGCCAGGCCGCCGCCGCCGCGGGCGTGCGGCGCATCGTCTACCTCGGCGGACTGATTCCCGCCCACGCGCGTTCCGAGCACCTGCGTTCGCGCGCCGAGACCGGCGCAGTGCTGCGCGAATGTGGCGTGCCGGTGACTGAATTGCGCGCGGGCATGATCATCGGGCCCGGTTCGGCCGCGTACGAGGTGATCCGCGACCTCGTCAACCACCTGCCGGTCATGGTGACGCCGCGCTGGGTGCAGTCGGTATCGACGCCGATCGCGCTCGACGACCTGCTGGCCTACCTGGTGGCAGTGGCCGACCTGCCGGCGGCCGCGGGCAGGACGCTCGATGCCGGCGGGCCGGACACGGTCACGTACGAGGCCATCATGCGCTGCTACGGCCGGCTGGTGGGCAAGCAGCCGCGCATCGTCCCGGTGCCCGTGCTGACGCCACGACTGTCGTCCTACTGGTTGCGGTTCGTGACCACGGTGCCGGTCGGCATCGCGCAGGCGCTGGTCGAAGGCCTCGAACACGACTTCGTGGCGCGCGACGACGAGCTGCAGCGCCTGGTGCCGCGCGCGCGCATGGGGCTCGAGGCTGCGATCCGCGCGGCGATCGAGGCGGACCGGCAGCATGCCGTGGTGGCGCGCTGGGTCGAGGGCTCGATTGCGTGCCGCAATTTCCACCCCGAGTACGCGTTCTATGCGAAGCGCGAGGGCGCGACAGCCAGCGCCGCCGTGCCGGCGGACAAGGTGTTCGCCACCGTCTGCACGATCGGCGGCGACGATGGCTGGTTCTACGCCGGCGTGCTGTGGTGGATCCGCGGCGCGCTCGACTGGCTCGTCGGTGGCCCGAGCTTTCGCCGCTCGCGACGCCATCCCACGGAGCTGCGCGTCGGCGACGTGGTCGACTCATGGCGCGTGATCGCGCTCGAGCCCGGCCGGCGGCTGACGCTGCTGATGGAGATGAAGGCGCCCTGGCGCCGGCGTGCTCGAATTCGTCGTGCAGCCGCAGGGCGCGGCCACCAGCGTGTCGGCCACGGCCTACTGGCACCCGGCCGGCGTCTGGGGCCTGGTCTACTGGTTCGTGCTGATCCCGGCGCACGTGTTCATCTTCAAGGGGCTCACCCGCGCGATCCTGCGGCGGGCTGCGGGCGGGCGCTGACGCCTGCGAGGCGCGTCCGGCGCTGCATGCGTCGGTGCTCCATGCGTCGGTGCTCCATGCGTCCGGGCTGCCCGATCTTTCCCCGCGCTCATGGTCTCGCGCGCTTCGCGAGGGCCAGGGCCCTCGCGGCGAACCTTGCTCGAGCGGGCGCGCGACGATGGTGGCAGCGGAGCAGCGGCCAGGCCAGTGACCGTCGCACGCCTCGCGCTCGAGCTGCGGCGCTCGACAAATCGCGCGGGGAAAGATCGGGCAGCCCGGACGCGCGCGGCCGCGAACTGCCACGCTCACGGCGCCAGCTGCGGCCGCGGGCCGGGCACGGCCTGCGCCGGCGCGCGATTTGTCGAGCGCCGCAGCCCGGGCGCAGGGGCGAGGCGTGGATGCACTCGATGACCTGCCGAGGCCACCATCGCCGAGACCCCGCCCGGGCAAGGTTCGCCGCGATTCGTGCGGTTCCGCCGCGCGAATCGCGAGGCGCGCGAGACCATGAGCGCGCTGGCGCAGGCCGTGACGGGCCCGCGCCAAGGGCCAGGCGCAGCGCCGCAGGTCGCCCGTTACTCCGCCGCCGTCTCCGCGGCCGGTGGGCCACCGAAGCGATAGCGCAGCGACAGCGTGACGTAGTTGACGTCGTAGTTGTACGGGTCGATGCCCAGGCCGAGCACCGTCGGCAGCGCCGCCGGCTGCGGCGTGTACGCCCAGTCGCTGGTCTTCAGCGTTTCGTACCACCATGCCAGCCGCAGGTCCGCGCGCTCGTTGACGCCGTAGGTCACGGCCGCCTTGAACGAGCTCAGCTCGCTCTTGACGGTCGGGAACTGGCCGCTGCCGGCGCCCTGCAGCGCGGTGTTCGAATCGCCGTCAGCGTAGGTGTAGTCGAGCGTCAGCCCCAGCCTGTCGCTGAGCTTCGCGTTCATGCCCGCGCCGTAGGTTTCGAAGTCGTCTTTCACCTCGCCGGTCCAGTCGGGCGCGGCAAAGATGCTGCTGCCCTTGGTCCGCGCGTCGATCTTCTCGCGGCCGGCCGAGGCGTACGCCGAGATGTTCTCGCTCACGGTCCAGTTCAGGTCGGCGCCGTAGCGGCGATCGAGCCCGGACACCAGCCCGAGCGCGGACTGCATGTAGCTGTCGTCGCCGTAGTGCACGTTGACGCCGAGCGACAGCGGCAGCGACCCGATGGCCACGTTGCCGACCATTCGCCGTACGAGCGGTAGCGGTACGCCTGGTTGTACTTGCGCAGCAGCGGGTTCTGGCCGTAGCCCACCGCAACGTCTACATCGTACTGGTCGGGCTCGCGCTCCTCGGCGCCGCCCTTGAGCACGATCCCCAGGTAGCCGCTGGGACGCCACTGCACGCGGCCCCAGCCATCGAGCACTTCCTCGCCGGTGACCTCGACCGCGGTGCCGGTGCGGTCGGTCGTGGCGCCACTCGCCGCCGACGCCCACGGTGAGGTCGTCGTAGACGTCGTAGTCCGCCGAGCCGTTGACGCGCGTGCGCTCGTAGCCGTAGACGGGATTGATGCGATCCTCGACCACCGGGAACAGGTCCGTGTGCACGATCGATGTGAACGCCGCCTGCCGGCTGTCGTTGTCGCGCTCGTCATAGGACGCCGCGCCGCGCAGGCGCAGCCGCTCGAGCGGCCGCGAACTCAGCGACAGGTCGGCCCGCGTCACGCTGACCTCGCCGTCGAGGTCCTGCCACGGCAGCGCATCGACCGAAATGTTCGGGTTGAGCGTGTACGGCGCCAACCCGCTGTCCTGCGTGCCCTGCCCCATCGCGCCCGACAGCGTCACGGCGGTGTTCCACGGCAGGCCGAACCAGCCGACCGACGCAGAAAATTCGCTGTAGAAGTTGTCGGGCTCGAGTGCCATCTGTCCGCGGTCACCGCCGGCGACGAACGCGTTGAACGGATTGTCGAACGTGAAGTCTGCCGTCTTGGTGTCGTAGATCGAGGCGAAGTAGCCGACGCGCGCCGTCCACTGCTTGCCCTGGTAGCGCACGTCGGCCGTGATGCGGTCGGTGCTGTCGTCGACGGGGCGCAGCATCTCGCTCGTCACGCTGCCGAAGGAACCCAGGCGCGGGCGCGTGCCGCTGCGCTCGTCCCGCTTGTAGTCGAGCGCGAACGTCCAGTGCTCACCGAGCAGGTAGCGGCCGTTGGCGCCATAGCGATCGCGGTCGTAGCCGACGTCGACGCTGCGCAGGCTGGTGCCGAGCGCGGTCATGCCGCCGGTGCTGCCGGCGCGGACCCAGCCGGACGGCAGGGTCAGGTCGCTGCCGCCGACGCCGCCGAAAATCGTCTCGCCGGTGTCGGCGATGCGGTGCGGAATGCGGTCGTACCAGATCCCGAAGTCGTAACTGCCCTGCTTGCCGCCTTCGAGGCTCGCCGCGCGCGAGTCGAGGCCGAGATCGAGCAGTTCGTAGTCCAGGCGATAGCCCGACTCGAGGTTGACGCCGCCGGACGCGTTCGCGACCACGTACACGCCGTCCTCATCGAGCCCGGTGGCGTCGCCGAATTTCGCGCTGGACTCGTCCAGGTAGCCCGCGCCCAGCTCGGCGCTGGAAGCGTAGCCCTTGGCGAAGGTGCATTTGCTGCAGGCCCAGGCCGAGGTGTCCGGCGCGGGAGTCTCTTCGGCACGGACGCCGGAGCCCGCGCCCAGCAGGATGGCGGCGACCGCGAGGATGAGTTTATGGCTGCGTTGTTCCATGGCGGTCACCGTGTCAGCGACGAACCGGAGGGATGGTTCGATCCGTGCACTTGCGAGTGGCAGTTCATGCAGTTGCCGAGCGCGAGCGCCGTGGAGGGCGATGCGCCGCCGGGCAGCCCGGACGGGCCGTAGCCGAAGCTCGGGTGGCCCTGCTGCGAATGGCACGACTGGCAGAGCAGCGGCCCGCGCAGCTTGACCATGCCGGGATTGCTCGAGCCGTGCGCGGCGTGGCACGTGGCGCAGTCCTCGGTGACCGGCTGGTGCTCCCACAGCAGCGGCCCGCGCTTCTCGGCGTGGCACTCGTAGCAGGTGTCGTTGAGCGTGGCGCGCACGAGCTGCTTCGGCGCCGTGGTGCCGTGCGGCTGGTGGCAATCGCTGCAGGCAAGCTTCGCCTGGCGCACCGGGTGCGCATAGGGCTTGAGGAACTGGCTGCGCTCGGCGACGTGGCAGGTGTAGCAGACCTCGGCCTGCGTGGCCTTGGACAGGACCGCATCCCTGGCCTGGTGGCTGTCGTGGCAGGCGGCGCAGGGAACGCTGTTCACGTCATGCGGCCCGACGTGCCACTGCGCGGCCTGCGACTTCTCGTGGCAACCGAGGCACATCGCGTTCTGCACGCTGACCGGCGTGTCGGCATTGCGGCCGAACTTGATCATGGACGGTCGCGTCTCGCCCTTCTTCACGCGCTTGGCGTGATTGCCGCCCGGCCCGTGGCAGGCCTCGCACTGCAGCTGGCCCTTGCCGAACGGCGTCCGCGCGTCGGCGGGCTGCGCGTGCGCCGTGTGGAACACGTCGTTGACCTCGGGCCCCTCGTGGCAGCTCAGGCACGTGTCGGCGCCCTTGGCGCTGTACGGAGCGCCCGCGTTGGGCGCGCCCGCGGGCACCGCGGCCAGCGCGAGGCAGGGACCGATGAGCAAGCCCAGCAGCAGCAGGCTTTTTCCCAGGACATTCGGTGAGTTCATTGCTGTGCGTCCGCTGTGTGACCGGGCATCAATCGTTGTAGAGGAACTGGCCGACGCCGTGCGCCGTGGCCACGTCCGCCGGGCCGGTGCCCTTGCCGTGGCAGACACCGCAGGTCTCGAGCGGCGCGCCCGGCGTGAGGCTGTCCGCATCCTTGACCGCACTGAACGCGGCACCATTGATCTCCATGTGCAGCCGCGCCTCGCCGCTCGTGTGGCACGAGGTGCAGACGGCGGCGCCCGGAGAAACCGCGATGTCGCCGAGCGGCGTCGAGCGATCACCTGCGTCGAACGTCGTCGCGAGCGCCGCGCCCGCGGCCGGCGGGTAGTAGGTGTCGGGCAGGTGGCAGCCCTCGCAGTTGTTGAGCCTGCCGGGGTAGCGCACGTTGCTGAAGTCGTAGCCCGTGTTACCGAAGCCGCAGACCTTGTACCCGGCCAGCGATCCCGCGTGGATCGCATGGATCATGACCTTGAAGTCGATGGTCTGGTCGTCGAGCGTGCCGGTGACGGACTCGCAGTCTCGAACCCGCGACCCGCCGGTTGATGTCGGTGGCATTCGGGTTGTGGCAGGTCGCGCACAGCTCCGCGTTGCCCGTCCGGCTGTTGCCATGCAGGGTCACTTCCAGATGGCAGTCGTTGCACTTTTCGATGTCGACGATCTTGCGGTAAGCAACAGGCGTCGCATCGGTGATGGCGAACGCGAGCCCTGCCGCGGCGACCGGCAGCCTCTCGAGGGTGCCATCGCCATTGACGTCGAGTGCCGGCCGGCCTTCGAGCAGGGCTGAGCCTGAACCGATGGCGGTCGCGGGAATCGCCTGCGCCGCGGTGGCGCTGAAAGCGCCCGGGAACGCCGGGTCGGCGACGCCGTTGGCCTTGAAATCGATGGCGATCGGCTGCGCCGGCGTCCCGGTGGTCGCGGTCGGGGCCGAGCCGCTGCCGGTGTTGGTGAAGTCCGGCCGCGTCGAGAACGCGACCTCTACCCGCAGCGAGGCCGAGGAATTCTGGAACGGCCCGTTCGACCGCACGGATGTCGTACGGCGCATTGCCGTTGGTCGGGTCGACGACGCGGATGGTCACCGTCGGGAATTCCCCGGGCGCCGAGTTCGCGACCGCCAGCACCTCGTACTTGAACTTCGCCGCCGCCAGCTGCTCGGGGATCTGGTGCGCGCGCTCCACCCGCAGGTTGGCGAGCTGCGCCGTGGGGCCGTGGCAGGCGGTGCAGGTGTCGTCCGTGGCGGCGACGCCGCCGTGATTCGCGCCGGTGGCGAAGTTGATGGTGTCGTGGCAGGACGAGCAGGTCTCGCGATTGACCGTGAGCCGCCAGTTGCTCGCCTGCGGCGTGTCGGTGTCCGTCTCCTCGTGGCAGGTCGTGCAGTTGCGCTTGTCCTGCGGATAGACGATTTCGCCCAGGTCGGTGAACACGTTGCCGAAACCGAAGATGCCGTAGAAGCCGCCGGCCTCGACGCTCGGCAGGGTCTCGCCGGCGTGGATCTTGTGGATCATCACCTTGAGGTCGAGCGAATTGCCGGACTGCGCATCGAACGAATACGAGTCGTGGCACATGGCGCAGTACTTCAGGTCGAAGCGCGCGCCGCCGTGGAACACCAGGTTGTCGTGACAGGCGTTGCAGGTGTCGTTGTCGACGATCTCGCGGCCGGACTGCTCGAGCTTCGTGTCGGTGGCCGGCACGAACGTGTAGGTCGGGTTGTTGGCGGGGAGGTTCTGCGCCGTGACATTCGGTGACGTGCGGATCTCGAGGCCGACGCGGTGCGGCAGGCTGGCGTCGTAGGGAATCCCGGCGTCGTTCCTGGCGTTGTACGAGAACGTGTAGCGATAGGTGCCGTCGCGATTGTCGACCCAGGTGCCCGCCGATCCGGTTTCCGTGTAGCCCTGGTTGGTCGGGCCGTCCCGGTGACGCGGTCGGCCGGGGTGGGCGCAGGCGTGCCGGGGAACGCCTCGATCCGGCGCGTCATTGCATGCCAGGTGCTCGACTTGCCGTTCGCCGCCGGCTCCAGCCGCGCCATGACGAAGCGGATGTTGCCCGCCGGCAACCCCGTGACCGGGCGACCCGTCTGGTCGGCAATGAAGACATCGACGACCGGGCGACCGTCCTGGCCGACGACCGCGCGATTGATGCGGACCTGCAGCGAGGTGGCCGAGGCGACGGCTCCGGGCGGTACCCCGCCTCCCGGCGGGCCCTCAGGACCGTCGGGGCCCTGCGGTCCGGTGTTGTCGCTGCCGCCGGTGCAGGCGGCGAGCAGCAACGCTGCCGCGCCCGTCAGGGCCAACCTCCGTGCCGAGGCGAACCAATTCCTGCTCGATGTGGTCATTGTGCGACTCCGGCGCGAAACATCCGCCACTGCGGGGGGTCGGGCCAACGGCGGCGCGACTGAGTCTCATCTTAGTGGCTAGCTCCAAGCCGGCAGTATTTCGGTTATCCGAGGGTCATGGCCCTTGCGTTTTGCAGGCACAAAAAAACCGGGGGAGCTTGCGCTCCCCCGGTCACCGTCAGGACTGGAAGTCCTTCAGCGGTTACTCACCATGCGCCTCGTAGGCCCTGCCCTCGCCATGGCACACCACGCAGCTTTCGGCGCGAGCCGTGGCGGACGTGTTGGCCTGGATGTGGGCAGCCGCCTCTGGGCTGCTGTGGCAGTTCGCGCACGCCGCGGTTGCCGGACCCTTGCGGATCGTCAGCAGCGGGTTGAACGTGGTAGCCGTGCCGAGCGCCCGGCTGCTGCGTCGTAGACCGACCAGCCGAGACCGACCGCGGCCGCGCCTTCGGGCAGGTACTGCGTGCCGGACTTGTGGCAAGCCTCGCAGTCGTTGACCTGGAGCGGATACGGGACGTCCTGGAACACCATCGGGCCCGAGCCACCGCCAGCAAGCGGATTCGACGCGTATGAAGTTATACGGGTCTTCCGGATTCTGTTCCTCGCGGAACGGGGCCGCGTGGATCGAGTGGATCATGTCCTTGAAGTTGTTCGACGTCTGCTTGTAGAAGAACTCCTCGTTGCCTGCCAGCGGGAAGGTCGCGAAGCCCTCGAAGATGTTGCTGCTCGAGAGTTCGGGGTTGTGGCAGGTCTGGCAGTACTCGACGTTGGCCATGCGGCCCGCATTGCTGTGGAAGCCAATGCGCTCGTGGCAGGTGTTGCAGTTGTCGAGATCGACGATACCGGTACGACGCACGGCATTCTCACCGTCGACGCCCTTGATCGGGGCGACGCCGCTGATGTTCATGCCGTCGTTGGCCGTTGTAGCCGGTCGTCGCCAAAGGTGAGGTAGCTCTCGATCGCGACCGCGCGCAGTGTCGCGCCGGCCGGGAAAGCCAGTTGCCAGCTGGGCGTGATGCCCGCAACCGTCGTGAACGTCCCGTCACCGTTGTCGGTCAGCGAGGCCAGGAATCCGGCGGTGGACAGGTTGGCACTCGTCGGCTGGTCGTACGCTGCGAAACCCACGCCGAGGTTGGTTGTGTTGTTCCAGTACTGGCGACCCGACGTCGTGCCGAGGTTGTTCCAGTCCTTCGGGTTGGCGATCGCAGGACCGTTCAGGCCGTTGACCGGCTCGCCCATCGGCTTGCTCCAGACCAGGCGCATATTGACGCCGCCGATCGACAACACGCCAGCCGGGAAGGTGGCCGGGTCGTTCAGATCGAGCGGTGTGCCGTCCACCTTGATGGAGAACGTGACGGTCGGCTTGCCCGTGGCTTCGTCCACCGTGACGCTCTGGATCGCATACTCGACCTGTCTTCGACTCCAGCACCGGACCCATTGACCATCTTGCATAGAGCTCGGGGTTGTTCGGGGTCGAATACGGCGTCGCGTGCGCCACCCTCACCGGCAGGGAGCGGTCGGTGCCATGGCACAGTTCGCACTGCAGGTCGTCCGGCTGGTTGCCGAAGTGGTTGGTGAAATCAACCGGGTGGCAGCTGCCGCAGCCGTCCTGGGTGATGTTGACCTGCCACGCATCCTTGTCGGCTGCCGCGCGGTCTTCCGGCTGGAACGGCAGGACCATCGGGTTCTGGTTGTCATGGCAGGTACGGCAGTTGTACGTGCCAGGCAGGCCAGGCAGCCCGAGGACCGTGTGTCCACAGCGGGTTGGCGCCCGGCGCGAAGCCGGCACCGATGTTGCTCACGCCGCCGAACGGCGAATTCTGCGGATACTCACCATAAGTGTGCAGGTGATGCACGATGTTCTTGAGGTTCAGCGTCTCCCACTCGTCGTCCGTCGACGTCGCCGGGTCGAAGCCCGTGGCGTTGTGGCACATGACGCAGACTTCAACCTGGTACCGGCGACCGAGGTGGCCACCGCCCTTCTGCGCCACGGTCCGCATGATCAGCAGCTGCGTGCGGTCTGAGACGTCTTCCGCATGGCAGGCGCCGCAGGACGCGTTGGTGACGACTTCGGCCGCCGTGGCGGCGGGGAGGGCCGGCAACGCGGACGGGACGAAGTCCTGCACGACGTTGACCAGCGAACCGTCGCGACCGACGATCGTGATGCGGGTCGGGGCTGCAGGCTGGTAGCTGACGTCGATGGTCGGCTCGACGGCCGCCCAGGCCGCGCTCGTCATCTCGCCGGCATTGCCGACGACGGTGCTGGAGCAATTGCCAGCCGGCACGTCGGGGCTGCCGTAGTAGATGAACGACGAGACCGTCGCGAGCGGCGTGCAGAACGTGTACTCGTAGGTACCCGTCGCGGCGTCGATCAGCGTCGGCTTGGCGCGCTCAGGACCGCCCAGCAGCACCTTGACGTCACCTTCGGCGTCGGAGCGGTTGATGTAGCTCTGCCAGTACTGCGGCTTCGTGGTCGAGGCCGGCACCAGCTTGGCGATCTGGAACTCGAAGTTGTTGGTCGCGGCATCCGTGACGGGAAGACCCGCGGCGTCGGCCAGCGTGAACCGCACCTTGACCTTCTGGCCTGCGGCGCTGTCGATGGTGACGGCGGTCACCGCGCCAGACAGGTCGCCATCGGCGGCGCCGACCGGACCTCCGACGCCAGGACCCGTCGGACCCGTCGGACCCGTTCCGCCCGCCGGACCCTGGTCGGACCCGTCGGGCCTTGGGCGCCATCTCTGCCGTCGTCGCCTTCGCAACCGGCCAGGCCGGCGCCGAGCGCCAACAGCGCAAAGAGCGGCACGAATCCTCGCGCGCTCCGCAGTTTCGTCAGTCTCATTTTCGACTCCCTCGCTCGGCTTTCACCAAGCTGATAAACCCGGACCGGTCGCGGCCCTGATCAGTAACGGGCGCCATGTTAGGAAACGCAGCGCGCCGCAATAACCTCGGATTACCGAAGTTTGCGTGCGGCGTAGGGAACTTTTTCTGATGCGTGCACGCCACACCGGGCCGCGTTGCGAGTGCCTCGCAACTGGCGGCCCCGGAACAGGTTTTGTCCACCGGAACCGCTGCGGCAAATACCTACTGCAATCGTGGCAACACGGATACCAAGGGCGGGTCTCATGCGGTGCGGGACTGACGCGAGCCACGGCGCGTGGCACCATGCGCCGCCCCGCCCCGCGACTGGAGATCTGCATGCGCGACCGTGCCTGGTGGCTGGCCCTGTGCCGCGCCATCGACCGCAAGGACACACAGGCGTTCGTTTCCTACCTGACGGACGACTGCGAATTCCGCTTCGCCAACGGTCCTGCGGCCGTGGGTCACGCCGCGATCGGCGCAGCCGTCGACGGCTTCTGGGCCTCGATCAAGGCCAGCGAACACGAGGTGCTGCACCACTGGGGCGATGCCACCAGCGCAGTCTGCGAGGGATCCTGCCTCTACACGCGCCACGACGGCTCGACGCTGCGGCTGCCGTTCGTCGACGTGCTGCATTTCAGCGGCGACAAGGCGCGGCAATACTTCATCTACATGGACATCACGCCGCTCTACGCGCCGCGGTAATGCCGCGCCAGCGGATGCGTGGCACTGGATCGTTGCGCAGCCGCTGCTTCAGCCACGGCGCGCGCCGCTGATGGCCGCCTGCGCGGCGGCCAGCCGCGCGATCGGCACCCGCGGCGCCGAGCAGGACACGTAGTCCAGCCCGATCGAATCACAGAACGTGATCGAGGCCGGGTGGCCGCCATGTTCACCGCAGATGCCGACCTTGAGCCCGGGCCGGCTGCGACGACCCCATTCCACGGCCAGCGCCATCAGCCGCCCGACGCCCTTGACGTCGAGCACCTCGAACGGGTTGTCCTGCAGGATGCCCCGCTCGTTGTACATCGGCAGGAACTTGTTCTCGGCGTCCTCGCGCGAGAACGAGAACGTCGCCTGCGTGAGGTCGTTGGTGCCGAAGGAGAAGAACTCGGCCACTTCGGCCAGGTTCTCGGCACGCATGCAGGCGCGCACGACTTCCACCATGGTGCCGAACCTGCACGGGACCTGCACGCCGTAGGTCAGCTCGACCTGCTTCTGCACGGCGGACATGTAGTCGCGGACGAGGTTCAGTTCCTGGGCGGTGCAGACCTGCGGCACCATGATCTCCGGCTGCACCTCGACGCCGGAACGCATGCAGTCGGCCGCCGCCTCGAGCACGGCGCGGATCTGCATGGTGTAGATCTCCGGATAGGTGATGCCGAGCCGCACGCCGCGATGCCCCAGCATCGGGTTCACCTCGCGCAGCGCCCGTGCCTTGCGCAGGACGGCTTCCTTGCGGGCGATGATCGAGTCGATCAGCCGCGTCTCGCCGAAGTCGCGCAGCGTCGCCGGGATCTGCGTGTCGGCGAGGAAGCGTGCGGCCTCCGTCAGCACTTCCATGCCGCGGGCGGCACCGCGCAGCTCGTGCAGCCGGGCGATGTCGTCTTCGAGCTGCCGCTCCGTCGGCAGGAACTCGTGGATCGGCGGGTCGAGCAGCCGGATGGTCACCGGGTACGGCGCCATGCCGCGGAAGATGCCGACGAAATCCGCCCGCTGGATCGGCAGCAGGCGATCGAGCGCCGCGCGCCGGTCCTCGGGCGTCTCGGCCACGATCATGTCGACGACGATGGGCAGCCGGTCGGCGGCGTTGAACATGCGCTCGGTGCGGCACAGGCCGATGCCCTTCGCGCCGTAACGCAACGCGCGTGCCGCGTCCTGCGGGGTGTCGGCGTTGGCGCGCACGCGCAGGCGCGCATGCTCGTCGGCCCAGCCCAGCAACTTGACCAGCGCCGCCGAGAAATCGGCCTCCACGGTCGGCACCTCGCCGCGGAACACCCGGCCCGTGCTGCCGTCGATGGTGACGATGTCCCCTTCCTTGATCACCTGGTCGCCGATGAACGCCACGCGCATTGCCACGTCGACCTGGATGCCTTCGGCGCCGGCGACGCAGGGCTTGCCCATGCCGCGCGCCACCACCGCTGCATGCGAGGTCTTGCCGCCGCGGCTGGTCAGGATGCCCTGCGAGGCGAAGAAGCCATGGATGTCTTCGGGCTTGGTTTCCTCGCGCACCAGGATCACTTTCGTGCCCTGCTTGCCGAGCGTCTCGGCGCGGTCGGCGTCGAACACCGCCTGGCCGCTGGCGGCGCCTGGAGAGGCGGGCAGTCCGGTGGCCAGCGGCAGGCTCCTGTGCTGCGGATCGAGGCGCGGGAACAGCATCTGCTCGAGGTGCGCCGGATCGACGCGCGTGATCGCCTCCGCCCGGCTCAACAGGCCTTCCTCGTGCATCTCGACCGAGGTGCGCACGCGGGCCGCGGCGTTCATCTTGCCGTTGCGGGTCTGCAGGCAGTAGAGCGTGCCGCGCTCGATGGTGAACTCGAAGTCCTGGACTTCGCGATAGTGACGCTCGAGCCGGTTGCGCAGCTCGACCAGCTGCACGTACAGGCCCGGCATCTCCGTGGCGAGGTCGCCGATCGGCTTCGGCGTGCGGATGCCGGCGACCACGTCCTCGCCCTGCGCATTGGTCAGGTACTCGCCGTACAGCTGGTTCTCGCCGGTGGCCGGGTTGCGCGTGAAGCCGACTCCGGTCGCGCTGTCGTTGCCCATGTTGCCGTAGACCATGGCCACGACGTTGACGGCCGTGCCGTTGGCCATCGCCGGCGTGATCTTGAATTCCCGCCGGTAGTCGATGGCGCGCTTGCCCAGCCACGAGCCGAACACGGCCTTGATGGCGATCTCGAGCTGCTGGTACGGATCGGACGGGAACGGCTGCCCGGTGTGTCGCTGCACGACCTGCAGGAAGCGCTCGCCGATCTCGCGCAGCTCGTCCGCGCCGAGCATCACGTCCTGCTTGACGCCGACGCGCGACTTGACGACCTCGAACTGCTCGTCGAACAGCGCGTCCGGGACGCCGAGCGCGACCTTGCCGAACAACTGGATGAAGCGGCGCCACGCGTCGTAGCCGAAGCGCTCGTTGCCGGTGTGGCGGATCAGCGCCGCGAGCGTCGTCTCGTTCAGGCCGAGGTTGAGGATGGTGTCCATCATGCCCGGCATCGACATGGCGGAGCCGGAGCGCACCGAGACCAGCAGCGGGTCGTCGCTGCCGCCAAAGCGCTTGCCGGTCTGGCGCTCGAGCGACGCCATGTGCGTTCGCGCCGCGTCGAGCAGGCCCGCAGGCAGGTTGCGCTGGGCATCGCCCAGGTACGCGAGACAGGCCTCGGTGGTGATGACGAATCCCGGCGGGACGTTCAGCCCGATGCGCGTCATCTCGCAGAGATTGGCGCCCTTGCCGCCGAGCAGCAGCTTGTTGCGGCCGTCACCCTCGGCAAAGGCATAGATCCATTGGCTGGTACTGGTGGTCATCGCGGGTCCTCACCGCCCCTGCCCGGGGGCTGCAGGACGCCACCGATACCGCCGGAGCGGCCGCGGGAGAATACGTAGTATTGGAGGGCGCGGTACGCGCGGCAGAGATGCGCTGCGGCTAGCAGATGCGTGGCAGCGGGTCGTCCTCGAGTTCCTCGATCACGCGCTCGCCGCCGAGCGGTGTGCGCAGGATCACCCGCGCCGGCTGCTGCTGCACCTGGCCGATGATGGCGGCGTCGGCGCCCGCGGGCAGCGCGCGCAGCGCGGCCAGCGCGGCGTCGGCCTCGTCAGGCGCCACGACCGCGACCACGCGGCCTTCGCAGGCCAGGAAGTACGGATCGTAGCCCAGCATCTCGCACACGGACCGCACCGAATCGCGGACCGGCACCCGGGTTTCCTCGAGTTTCACGCCCAGGCCGCTGCCCTGCACGATTTCGTGCGCAACGGTCGCGAGCCCGCCGCGCGTCGGGTCGCGCATGAAGCGCAGGCCCGCGAACTTCGCCAGTTCGAGCGTCAGCGGCAGCACGCTGGCGGCATCCGACTGCAGGTCACCGCGCAGGCCGAACTGCTCGCGTGCCAGCATGACCGCGATGCCATGGTCGCCGACCGGGCCGCTGACCAGGATGGCATCGCCGGCGCGGATCTCCTTCACGCCCAGGCGCAGGGCCGGGTTGCGCACGCCGATGCCGCTGGTGTTGAGATAGATGCCGCCGCCCTCGCCGCGGCGCACCACCTTGGTGTCGCCCGCGGCAACCACGACGCCGATCTCGCGCGCCGCCGACGCAATGCTGGCGACGACCCGCTCGAGCACGGCGAACTCGAGGCCTTCCTCGAGCAGCACGCCGAGGCTCAGGTAGCGCGGCACCGCGCCCGCCACGGCCAGGTCGTTGGTGGTGCCATGGACGGCGAGCGAGCCGATGTTGCCGCCCGGGAACTCGAGCGGCTGCACCGTGAAGCTGTCGGTCGTGAACGCGAGCTGCCCGTCCGCGGCATTCCAGGGCAGCACGGCCGCGTCGGAATCCGTGTCGAGGTACGGGTTCGCCAGGTGCCGCGCGAAGATCTCCTGGATCAGCTCGCGCATGTAGCGGCCGCCGTTGCCGTGGGCCAGTGAGACGTGGGTGTCCTGCATGTTCAGTTTCCTGCGGCTTGCCGCGCCGGCGCACGGCCGACGGCCGCAACGGGTACCCTGGCTTCTTCGTTCCACGCGTCCAGCTCGGCGCGGATGTGCTCGCGCATCTGCTCGCGCACGGCGTTCACCGAGTTGAAGAACTCGGCCATCATCAGCACCCAGCAGTACATGCCGCGGTGCGTGAGGCGGATGGCGTCGGCGTCGTGCCGCGTCGCGCCGATGGCGCGCATCGCCAGCAGCTCCGGCGCCATCAGCCACCAGAATGCGCGGCCGTAGCGGCGCTCGATGTAGTCGCGCCTGAGTTCGCCGCCGAACAGCCGCACCAGGTAGTCATAGCGCATGCGGTCCTTGCGCGAGACCGGGCGGCGCTGCGTGATGCCGCTCTGCCCGCCCTCGATGCGGCGGCAGTAATGATTGAGCGAGAACGTCGTCGAGTAGTACGCACCGCCGACGTAGCTGAAGGCGCCGCTGCCGACGCCGACATAGTCGTCCTGGTCGATGATGTATTCGTCGAACATGCCCTGGTTGCGCGAAAAGCACCAGGCGGAAGCGGCGTGGTATTCGTCGCCGAGCAGCCGCTCGAGGATGCGCTCGTACATCGGGTGGCGCAGCGCCGGGTCGGCTCGCCCCATGCTCCTGTCCATCTTGTGCCGCGCCGTGGGCGCGGTCATCAGGGGATAGAAGGAAATCTGGTCGACGCCCAGCTCGCGCAGCACGTCGAGGTCATGGTCGAGCATCGCCTGCGTCTGGCCCGGCAGGTTGAAGATCATGTCGACGTTGAGGGTCGGGAAGATGCCCTGCACCGCCGCCAGCCGCTGCCGGATGACTTCGCCGCTGCCGTACTTGTCGATGCGTTCCATGCCGGCCAGCAGCCCGTCGTCGAAACTCTGCACGCCGACCGACAGCCGCGTGACGCCCGCATCGCGGTAGCGGAGCAGTGTTTCGCGGTCGAGGTGGTTCGGGTTGGTCTCGATCGAGACGGTGCGGACCGGCGACAGCGACTGCAGCAGCTGCAGCGTCCCGATCAGCTCGTCCGCATCGACCGTCGGCGTGCCACCGCCGACATAGACGTCGCTGAAGCGGAAGCCGGCGTCGTGGTAGAGCTGGATCTCGCGCCGCAGGGCATCGAAATAGCGGCGGGTCTTGGCCGGGTTGTAGCGCACCCGGTGGAACGAGCAGAACGGGCAGAGGACCTCGCAGAAGGGCACATGCACGTACAGCTGGCACGGCAGCGCCGGCGCCCGCGGCATGACCTCGGCGGTGTCGTCCTCGGCAAAGCGCATCGAGGCCGCGTATTCGTGGCGCAGGACGGCAAGGAAGGGGCGTTCGAACCAGAGCATGGCCTGTTGATTTTAGACTGCGTTCAGCGAAGCCGGCCGAGGAATTCCGCGACCTGCCCGTAACTGAGTCCGCCGTCGTTCGGCGGCACGGCCGCGGCCAGCAGCACCCGGAAGCCACGCTCGCCAAGCTGGTCCGTCGCGAGCTCGGCGAGCAGCCGGTTCTGGAACACGCCGCCGGTCAGCCCGACCACGTTGCAGCCCGATTCCTGGCGCAGGACCTCGGCTGCGGCGACGATCGCAGCCGCCAGCGCGGCGTGCACCGCGCCGGCGCGGGTGGCCGCAGCGAGGGCAGCCTTGTCGCGCAACCAGGCCATGAGCGGCGCCCAGTCGAGCCGCAGCAGGCCATCCCCGGCGTCGGGCTGCCAGGCCAGTTGCGGAAACTCGCTGGCTGGACCGGCGATCGCCTCGAGCCACATCGGCCCCTGCCCTTCGAAGCTGGTTTCGGCGACTCCCAGCACCACGGCGGCGGCGGCATCGAACAAGCGCCCGGCCGCGCTCGATTGCGGCGCATTGAGCCGGCGCTGCCAGGCATCCCGCACGATGGGGTCAGGCACGGGCACCGGGCAGTCCTCGCCCATCTCCCAGTAGAGCGCTGCGGCGCTGCGCCATGGCGCGCGGCCCGCCTTGTCGCCGCCCGGCAAATGGAACGGTCGCAGGCTCGCGCGCCGCACCCATGCGCCCGGCCGTCCCACGAAAGTCTCGCCGCCCCAGAGCGTGCCGTCGCCACCGAGACCGACGCCGTCCCAGGCGAAGACGATCGCCGGCTCGTCCTGGCAACCGTGCTCCGTGACCAGCGCAGCCGAGTGCGCGTGATGATGCAGCACCGTGTCGACGGGCAGCCCGCCCGCCCGCGCCCAGCGCGAGGTCGCGTAGTCGGGATGCGCATCGCACAGCACGCGCGCGGCGCGGACGTCGTACAGGCGTTGCAGGTCGGCGGCGACCTGCGCAAACACCTGCTCGCTGCGCAGCGTGCCCATGTCGCCGATGTGCGGCGAGACCACGACCCGCTGCCCCCAGGCGAGCGCCACGGTTGCCTTGAGATGGCCGCCGACGGCCAGCACCGGCTGCGGCAGCGCGCGCGGCAGGTCCAGTTCGAGCGGCGCCATGCCGCGACCGAGGCGCAGCGGCCGGGCGCGGCCCGCGATCACCCGCACGACGGAATCGTCCGCCGGACGCACGATGCGGCGGTCGTGATGCAGGAAGGCGTCGGCGACCCCGGCAATGCGCGCCGCGGCGTCGTCCGCGTCGATCAGCACCGGCTCGCCGCTGACGTTGCCCGAGGTGGCGACCACCGGCCCGTCGAACTGCCCGAGCAGCAACTGGTGCAGCGGGCTGTAGGGCAGCAGCACGCCCACCTCGCGCAGGCCTGGTGCTACCTGCGGCGCGAGGTCGAGCTGCGGCTTCGCGCGCAGCAGCACGATCGGGCGGGCGGGGTCGAGCAGTGCGGCCCGTGCCGCGGGTTCGAGCTCGAACCCGGCCGCCAGCAGCGCCAGGCCGTCCGCGCCGCGCCACGGATACATCACCGCCAGCGGCTTGTCCGGACGGCGCTTGCGCTGGCGCAGCCGTGCGACGGCCGCGGCACTGCGCGCGTCGCACAGCAGGTGGTAGCCGCCGATGCCCTTGACCGCGAGCACCTGCCCGGCCCGCAGGACCGCGACCGCGGCCGCGAGCGCGCCGTCATCGCCCGCGCCGCGCGCCTCCTCGCCCTGTGCCGGCACGAAGCGCAGGTGCGGCCCGCATTGCGGGCACGCCACCGGCTCCGCATGGAAGCGACGGTCGAGCGGATCCTCGTACTCGCGGCGGCACGCCGCGCACAGCTCGAAGCTGCGCATGCTGGTGTTGACGCGGTCGTAGGGCAGCGCCTCGATCAGCGTGTAGCGCGGCCCGCATTGCGTGCAGTTGATGAAGGCGTAGCCGTGGCGCCGGTCGCCGGGCGCGGCCAGTTCCGCCAGGCAGTCCGGGCAACAGAAAAAATCCGGCGGCACGGAGACCTGCGGCTGCAGTGCCGCGCTGCTTGCCGCAATCTGGAATCCAGGCTCGATCGCGCCGCCGTAGACGGCGACGGAGTGCACGAGCGGTCGCGCCAGCGGCGGCGCCCGCTGCACCACTTCGCGCTCGAACCGGTCGAGGGAGTCGCACGGGCCGTGCAGCACGATCTCGACGTCGCCGCGCAGGTTGCGGACGAACCCGGCCAGCCCGAGTTCGTGCGCGAGACGATAGACGAACGGCCGGAAGCCGACGCCCTGCACGCGACCGGTCAGCAGCAGGCGTCGCGCCACGACCGCCGGTGCGGGTTGCGCCATGGCGGTCGGTGGCCCGTCAGGCTTCCTGGGCCTGGCGGCCCTGCCAGACGTTCTCGCGGACGCCATCGGCCCACCAGATGCGGCACGCGCCTTCGTCCGAGACCATGCACGGACCGATCGGGTGGCGCGGCGTGCAGGCGGCGCCGTACAGGCGGCACTGGTTCGGGTAGATGCGGCCGAGCACGACCCTGGCGCAATCGCAACCCGGGGGCATCTCGCCGGCCCGCTTGCGCGACATCTCGGTGTACGACGGCAGCTGCACGCGCGAGTCGTTCACGGCATGCCGCGGCTTCAGCACGTAGCCCGACCCCGGGATCGGCCCGATGCCGCGCCAGTTGCCGTCGACGATGTCCATGGTCTCGTCGATGTAGCGCTTCGCCGTGGCATTGCCACCGGGACGCACGACCTGGGGATAGCAGTTGTCGAGGAAGCACCTGCCCTCGAGCTTCTGCCGCAGCACCGAATACAGCGCAGCCAGCAGCGAGTCGGGCGCAAAACCCGCGACGGCGGTCGGAATGCCGTGGTCGCGCGGCACGAATTCCCACTCCTCGGGACCCATCACCGTGGCGACGTGGCCGGGCGCGATCAGCGCCTCGAAGCCAGGCTCGCCGGAACCGAGCAGCATCGCCACCGCCGGCCAGGTGAGGCGCCCCGACATCAGGAACAGGAGGTTTTCCGGCGCGCCCTGCGCCAGCAGCGCCGCGGCCGGCGCGGTGGTGGTCTCGAAGCCCGCGGCGAGGAACACGACCTTGCGCGACGGGTTCTCGCGCGCGATTTTCGCGGCCTCGAGCGGGCTCGCGATCGGGCGCACGTCGGCGCCCGCCGCCTTGGCCTGCTCGAGCGAGCGCGGCTCGCTCTTCGGCGCGTTGACCGGCACGCGCAGCATGTCGCCGTACGCGACCAGTATCACGCCTTCGTGCAGCGCGAGCTGGATCGCCTCGTAGATGTCCTCTTCCGGGCAGATGCAGACCGGGCAACCCGGGCCGGGCACCAGCTCGATGTTCGACGGGATCGCCTTGCGCAGCCCGGCAGTCGTGATCGAGCGCTCGTGGCCGCCGCACACGTTCATCACCTTGATCGACGGCGGCAATGGCAGCGCCCGGATTCGCTCGAGCCATTCGGCGGCTGTAGTCATGGTTCCCCCTGGTCCGGCTCAGGCGGCGGCGGCGCGGCGCGCCGCCAGTTCGGTCCGCAGCCAGGCGAGCCACGCCTCGAAGCCCGGTCCGCCGCGGCGCGTCAGCTCGATGATCTCGCCCTTGAATCCCACCTGGCGCAGCGAGTCGCGCGCGCGCGCGACGCTGAACTCCTCGATGTGCGGCAGCAGGTCGACCTTGGTGATCAGCGCGAGGTCCGCTCCACGGAACATCACCGGGTACTTGGCCGGCTTGTCGTCGCCCTCGGGCACCGACAGCAGCGTCAGGTTGCGATGCACGCCCAGGTCGAAGCTGGCGGGGCAGACCAGGTTGCCGACGTTCTCGACGAACAGCAGGTCGATGCCCTCGAGCGGCAGCGAATGCAGCGCATCGTGCACCATCTGCGCGTCGAGGTGGCAGGCGTTGCCGGTCGTGATCTGGACCGCGGGCACGCCGCAGGCACGGATGCGCGCCGCGTCGTTCTCGGTCGCGAGGTCGCCCTCGATCACCGCGATGCGGACCTGCTCGCCCTGCAGCGCCTTGATCGTGGCCTCGAGCAGCGAGGTCTTGCCCGAGCCGGGCGACGACATCAGGTTGACCGCCAGGACCCCATGCGCATCGAAGTGGCTGCGGTTGTGCGCCGCCACGCGATCGTTCTGGTCGAGGATCGCCGTGATCACCTCGATCGATTCGACATGCAGTCCCCGCGGGGCCGGCTGTGCGGCAAACGGCGCGCGCGCCGCCGCGGGACCGAGTGAGCAACCACAATCACGGCACATCAGCGTGACCTCGCGTTCATCGTGTGACCGTCCTCAGTGGACGGATTCGTCGACCGTCTCGATTTCCACCCGCTGCAGCAGCATTTCCTCGCCGGCGACGACGTCGACCTGCCAGTCATTGCAGCTGCCGCACAGCAGCCGGTTGGCGGCGGCGGCCGTCTCCGCCTGGCAGGTCCGGCAGCGGACCCGCACGGGCACGGACTGCACGATCAGGCGGGCCTGCTCGGCGACCGTGCCGGCCGCGGCCAGCGGATACGCGTGCTCGAGCAGCTGCGCCTCGACACCGGACAGCGGCCCGACCGCCACCGTGACCGAAAGGATCCTGCGCGCGGAGTTCTCGCGTGCCACGCGCTCGACCTGCTCGATCAACGCCTGGCAGATCGCGAGCTCATGCATGCTCGAGGATCTCGTCGAACAGGTCCCAGGTGATGCGGGCTTCTTCCTCGCTGATCTTCTGGATCGCGTAGCCCACGTGGATCAGCACGTGGTCGCCCACGGCCAGCGGCTCGCCCTGCAGCATGAACAGGCTGACTTCGCGCTCGATGCCCTTGGCTTCGCAGGTCGCGGCGTAGCCGTCGATGCTCTTGATCATCATGGGTACGGCCAGGCACATGTCGAGGGTCTCCTGCGGTTCGGCCTGCGGTCTATGCGGCCCTGTTTGAGACAGGGTCTCAAACGAGGGAAACCTAGCAGAATAAGGGCTTACCGCGAATGCGGCTTCCGCGCCACGACTGGCCCGCCGGGACTGCCCCGCCAGCCTGCCGTGGACCGGCCGGAACGGTGGCTCAGCCGGGGCCTCTCTGGCAGCCAGCCTTGTAGGCCTGGTCCATGATCTCGCCCATGTTCAGCTCCACCGTCGCGCCGGCGGGCGCGGCACTGGCCTGTTCCAGCGGCGCACGGAACTGCTGGCACTCCGGACGATCTTCGATGAATTGCAGCAGCGTGGCCGCCTGCTCGGCCGGGGTCTTCTGCGGCTTGGCCGGCGGCGCGACCGGCGCCTGCGGGGCGGCGCGTTCCATGCGGTCTTCGTTCGTCGCGGCGGCAGGCTCGGGCACGGCAGGCTTGGAGCAGCCGGCCAGCAGTGCCAGCGCCGCGATTCCACTCAGCAGGACCAGGGACGTGATTTTCATGGGCCGGATGTTCTCCAAAGTGCGCGAGCGCAGGATGGTGCCACAGCGCCCCGCACCGCCCGATAGCGGAAAGCCCTCAGACCGGCTCCGGGAACTTATCGCCCCGGAGCCTCACCGCCCGCCGGGCGTCGCCACCTCGACCGACAGGGTGAAGGTGCGCGCCTCGGTGTTGCGCAGCGCGCCCACGCCCACGACCTGGCGCGAGATCTCCTCGCCGCGCTCGTTGCGGATCGAAAGCACCACGGAGTATTCCCAGTCGCCGCCGCGCTCCGGGTGGCGCAGCGTGCCCTCGACGTTGAAGGCGGAAAATCGTGGCGTGGCATCGGCGGCCGACTTGGAGGCGGCGCCGTGCTGCAGGTGGTGCCGGCACTGCGGGCAGATCAGCGAGCTTTCGAGGATCGTGGCCTTGCAGTGCGGGCAGGCTCGCGTCCTGCCGACTGCCGACCCCGGGCGTCCCGTGAGCATCGCTGTGCCGCGCGCAGCGCGCGCTTACTTCGACTGGTCCGGCCAGCCGAAGTCGGCGTTGCCGCGCATGCGCGAGCCCGCGGCGACCGTCAGCACCGCGGCCTTCACGTCGCCGTTGATGATGCCCGTCTCGAGCAGTTCGACGCGCGAGCTGGCCGTGATGTTGCCGTGCACCTCGCCGCTGACCATGATGGTCGCGGCCGCGATCTGGCCGGTCACGTGCGCGCCCTGTTCGATCGTGACGTTGCCCTGCACGTTGACGTCGCCCTTGAAGCGGCCGGCGATGCGCACATGGCCCGCGCCCTCGATCTTGCCCTCGATGGTGACGTCGGCGGCGATCAGCGATTCCTTGGCGGCGCCGGCTGGCACCGCGCCTGCGCGACGCGGAACCTCCACGGGCGCGGCCGGCGCAGGCGTCGCCACCTGGCGGACGGCAGGCTCGGGCGCCAGCGCCGCATTCGTTTCGGAGCCGGGCATCGACGGATTCGTTGTCGGATCTTTCCAGAGCGCCATGGCCTTTCCTCGTGTGTGTACTGCTGCGAAGTGGTGCCGGCTGAGGGATTCGAACCCCCGACCCCCTGATTACAAATCAGGTGCACTACCAGCTGTGCTAAGCCGGCCCGATCCTCGAAGGGAGCGGGATTCTACCCTAACCCGTCGCGGGTGCCGCCGTGGCCGCAGGCTCAGGGATTGCGGGGGCCGTCACGTCCGCGTCGCCGGCCGCAGCCGGGCACGCACGCATGTCGTAGGGCAATGCCCCGGCGGGCGGCGCGCCGAGCGCGTCCAGCGCCGGCAGGCCGCCATTGGCCTGCCGGTCGACATCCAGCCAGAGCACTTCGAGGGCCCGTCGACGGTCGCTGGTGGAGGGCGTGAAGCCGGCACGCGCGACGGCGGCCGCTGTCTCCGTTGCCCGCGCCGGGTCGGCATAGACGCCGACCGAAACGATGTTGCCCGGACCCTCGTCGGTCACGATGGTCGCATCGGTGAACCCGGCCGCCTGCAGGGCAGCGAGCGCAATTGCGGCATCGGCAGGCGTCGCCAGGTCGCTGACGTACACCCACGAACCGACCCGCACGTCATCGAGCGCGACCCGTCGCCGGCTGGTGAACCCGAGCCGCTCGAGTTGCGCCGCGGCGGCGCCCGCATGCACTGGATCGATGAACGGCCCCACGCTGACGCAACTGGCGGCCAGCAAGGCTGGCGTGCCGGCGGATTCCCCCTGCCCGGCGACCCCGGCGCCGGATGCGGGCTCACCGCTCAACCGGATCGGTTGCAGGCCCTGCGCAGTGCCCGAACTGGCCGGCGCGGCGGTCGACCGGGCGGGCGCATCGACCCAGCGCGTCCACGCCAGGAACAGCAGGTTGGCAAGCAGCAGCAGCAGGAAAAGGACGCGCACGGGACCGCCGGGACAGTTCGACTGCGGCGGATGTTAGCAAAACGAAGCGCCGGGCCCGGCCTGTGCGACCGGACCCGCGCCATTCTGCCGGCAGTTGCGGTGGCTTACTTGCCAGCCGCCATGTAGGCGGCGAGATCCGCGACCTCGGCGTCGGTCAGCTTGAGCGCGTTCTTGTGCTTCTGCTGGCCGGCGACGATCTTCTTCATCGTCGCGGACAGGGCAGCCGCGTCCTCGCCGGCGAAGTCGGCGGGTTCATGGCATTCGGCGCAGTCGGCCGCGAACTTGGCCTTGCCGGCGGCGGCATCGGCGCTGGCGGCGGTGCTGAAACCCGCAAGCGCGAGCGTGGCGGCGGCAACGGCAAGGATTCGTGTGACGTTCATCGAAAACTCCTGTGGACTTGAGCGGAGGCCAGGACCTCGACGGACGCAGATTCTACCTTTGCAAACACGAAACCCGGAGCGTGGATTCCGCAATGCAAAAAAGGCCCGGGTTCGATCGAACCCGGGCCCCGTGACCGGCACGCGAGCGTGCCAGTCGACTTACTTGCCGGCCGCCATGTAGGCGGCGACGTCGGCAACCTGCTGGTCGGTCAGCTTCAGCGCCTTCTTGTGCTTCATCTGGCCGGCCACGATCTTCTTGATCGTGCCCTGCAGGGCCGCCGCATCCTCGCCTTCGAAGTCGGCGACTTCGTGGCACTCGGAGCAGATGTCCGTGAACGTTGCCTTGCCGGCCGCGGCATCCGCGTGCGCGGCGGAACCGAAGCCCACGAGGCCGGCAAAAGCGCTCGCGATCACGACCAAACGGCGGAATTTCATCGAGTTTCTCCTGGTGGCCTGACGGGAATGGACCCCGCTGGGCGGCCTTGTTGTCACGACAGGACACCCTGTCGACTCAATTGGACATCAGCAGCCGGTCAGGGTTCAAGCTCAGATTGCGCCATGACGGCGAGACCGCGCAGCACGAGGTCAGGCAGGCACAGGCCTGCGGAAACTACGTATGGCAGTACCTCCGCGCTGGCCCCGCCCGTGACGATCAGTTGCGCCGCAGGCCCGGCCTGCCGCTGCAGTTCCGCCAGGCTGCGGTCGACCAGGGCGGCAAGAGCCACGCGGCAGCCGCGTTCGATCGCGTCACGCGTATTGTCGGCAAACAGCTGGCCGCCGCCGCCGGGACTCCTTGCAGCGTGTGCGGCGAGGTCACTGGTGCCCGCGCGCAGCGCGGCACTCATCAGCCGCGGACCCGGCACGATGAAGCCGCCGAGATGGCGGCCGCTGCCGTCGATCGTATCGACGGTCGCGGCGGTGCCGATGTCGACGACACAGCACGCGGTCCGCTGCTGGTGCCAGGCGCCGATCAGCGCCATCCAGCGGTCGACGCCGAGCAATGCGGGTTGCGGGTAGGCGTTGGTGACGCCACACGCGGACGCCGTCGACGCGACGAATTCCACGTCCTTCACACCGGACGCGGCGGCGGCAGCCTGCAGCGCATCCTTGCTGGCCGCGCCGGCGACCGTCGCCGCCAGCACGCGCCCGACCTGGGTCCCGGCAAACAACTCACGCTGCCAGTCCCGCACCGACCAGGCGGCATGCTCCGCGGCACGCTGCGGCGCCAGTTCGCCTGCAGACCACGAGGCCCACTTCACGCGGGTGTTGCCGATGTCCACCAGCAGCATCATTGACGCACCGGCCCTGCGGGAGATGCCCGCCGCAGGCTGACGTCGCCGGCATGCACCCGCTCGAGCACGCCGGCGGCCGTCTCGACGCGCAGCGCGCCATCGCTGTCCGCCCCGCGCGCAATGCCTTCGAGCGCGCCGTCATGGCGCAGGACGATGACACGCGCGTCGCGCAGGGAATCGAACCGTGACCAGTCGTCCGTGAAGGGAGCGAACCCGGCTCGGGCAAATTTCCGGAACCCTTCCAGCATGCTCACGGCGACGCGCGCAGCAACCTCGACACGACCGGGCACCGGCCCCGCGCAGGCGTGCGCCAGGTCGGTGACCGGGGTTGCCCCGGGCGCAGCCAGCGCGCTGCGCGCGTGCGCGGGCAGGTCCAGGTTGAGGCCGAGCCCGGCGACGACGCAGGCGGGACCGCCGGCTTCCGAACGCATCTGCAGCAACAGGCCGCCCAGCTTGGCATGGCCGTGAACGATGTCGTTCGGCCATTTCAACTCGACGTCGACGGCGCCGAGGTCCCGCAACGCATCGACGACGCACACGCCCAGCGCGAGGCCGAGTGCCGACAGGTCGGCTGGCCATTCCGCAAACGACCAGGCGATCGAGAACGTGAGGCCCGAGCCGAACGGCGCGAGCCACTCGCGACCGCGCCGGCCGCGACCGGCGGTCTGCAGTTCGGCGAACAGCAGGCGTGGCGCCCCCGGGGCCGGCGCCGGCGCTGCATGCAGCACGGCGTTGGTCGAGCCGAGTTCGAACACGACGTTCGTGTCGTCGGGAAGCTCGCGCCCGGCCGCGCCGGCGGCACGTCGCAGTGCCGCGACGCTCAGCAGCTCGACGGGCCGCTCCAGGCTGTAGCCACGCCGTTCGTGGCTGTCGATCGCGATGCCGCGCTCGCGCAGCTCGGCAACCAGTTTCCAGACCGCCGCCCGCGTGACGCCCAGCGCCGTCGCGAGCCTTTCGCCCGAATGCAGCTCGCCGTCGGCCAGCAGCCCCAGCAGGCGCTCGGCGCTGTCGCTCATCGTGGCCGCAGCAGCCAGAGCCGGCGCGCGCGATTCTCGTTGCCCGCGCGCATCCGCTGCAGGTTGGAGCGGTGCGTGAAGACGATGAACGCGGCCAGCACCAGGCCGAAGACGAGCAGTGGCACGCGCCCTGGCGCGCTCAATGCAAAGTAGGCCGGCAGCGTGGCGGTGCCGAGCATGGTGCCGAGACCGACATAGCCGGTGAGCATGACGGTGACGAGCCACACCAGCAGGACCGGGACCAGTGCCTGCGGCGCCAGCACCGCGACGGCTCCGAGCAGCGTTGCGGCACCCTTGCCGCCGCGGAATTCGTACCAGACCGGATACACGTGACCGAACACGACGGCCGCGGCACAGGTCACCGCGAGCCAGTCGCGATCCACGCGAGGATCGAGGCCGATGCCGGGCAGGTCCACGCCCGGCAGCCAGCCCACCGCAAGCAGCGCCTTGCCGACATCGACCACGACCACGCCGAGCGCAAACACCCAGCCCTGCGTGCGCAAGGCATTGGTGCCGCCGGCATTGCCGCTGCCCTGCGTGCGTATGTCCACGCCCCGCAGGCGTCCGAGCCACAGGCTGCCGAGCACCGATCCGAGCAGGTAAGCGAGCAGCGCCTTGAAGCCGAGTTCGAGCAACGTCCGTCCCCTACACGCGACGCGGCGATTCTAGCATCGCACTGCGGCGGTATCGGCGCGCTACGCCGGCAGGAAGACTTCCGCCAGCATGCAACGCACCGAGCCGCCGCCCAGGCGTTCGATGGTCGGGATGGGCGCCACGACGAAACGATCGACACTGCGTCCTAGCCGGGCGATGCCTTCGCTGCCGAGCGCATCGCAGGCCGACTGCGACAGCGCCAGCACGCGACTGCCGTCGCCGGCCTGCAACTCCAGCACGTTGCCCGCAAAGCGCGCCATCTGCCCGCGGTCGATCAGTTCGAGGTGACGGCCGCCCGCGGCGAGTTCCTGCAGCACCCGGTTGCGGTCCGCCGCATCGATCGCCTCGGCCGCGACCACCACGAAGCCGGAGCCGATCGCCAGCATGACGTTGGTGTGGTAGATCGGCACGCCCGCGGCATCGGTCGCGCGGAACGCGCAGGGCCGGTAACCCAGTTCGGCGCACAGTTCGTGCAGCAGTGCGAGCTCCGTGCGCGGCGACAGGCAGGCATACGCCACGCGCTGCACGTGGTCGAAGACGATGCTGCCGGTGCCTTCGAGGTAACGGCCCTGCGTCTCGTGATGGGTGAGGTCCAGCAGCCGCGTGATGCGCCGCCCGTGCGCCGCGGCAACGCCGGCGACACGGTCGAGCTGGCGCTCGAGCCGGCGATTGCGCGCCAGCATCGGATACAGCACGACCGTGCCGTCGGCATGCAGGCTGACCCAGTTGTTGGGGAAGATCGCATCCGGGCACTGCGGCGGCGCCGCGTCCTGGACCGCGGCGACGGCAACGCCGGCTGCCTGCAGTCCTCGCAGCAGGCCGTCGAATTCTTCGCAGGCACGGGCATTGGAGTCCGCCGCAACGGCAGCGTCGTCGTGCTGGAAACGGTTGCTCGCCTGCGTCTGCGGATTGCTGCCGAAACACGCGGGACGCACCAGCATCACGGCGGTCGCGGCCTGTGGCGCAACGGCAGCGGCGCCCGGTCCGGCAACGATGTTCGGCTCCTGCATCGGCCCGCGCGGGTCAGGGAGTGCCGGCGCGCGCGAGCGCCATCAGGTGGCTGCGGTCCGAGACCACGACACCGCCGGCAGGCTCCAGCGTCACGGCAAACGCGACGGGCTGGTGCACGCGCAGCGCCGGCCGGATCGGCACGACCAGCGTCGGCTGGCCGGCCGGCACGTCGAAGACACCGCCGTCCACGGGATAGCGCTCATCGCGCTCGGCATCGAAGATCCAGAGCTGGTACTGGCGCGCGTGCTCGTTGACCGGCAGGCCCGACAGCGTCAGGTAGCCCTCCTGGCGCGAGCCGTCCCAGACGACCTCGCCCTGCACGTCGGCCGCAACCCCCGACTCGTGCGTCCAGGCCCAGCGGCCGAGATGATCGTCCGCGCTCTGCAACAGGTGTTCCCGGCCTTTCTCGGCGCTGGTCAGCAGCGGCGAGACACCGTGCGCGGCGTCATGCGCGAGCGACTGGAGCCGCGGCCACCAGCCGGCCACGGCGAGCAGCAGGCAGGCAGCGGCCGCCAGCAAGGCACGCCGCGCGGCGGCGCGATCGACGACGACCAATGGGGGCGCAGGGACATCCGGGGCGGAGGATTCCGTGCAGTGGCGACTGACTCAGCCAGGCATCGGCACTGGCTTCGAGCCGCCGGCGCAGGCGACGCGGCAGCTCACTGCGCCCGGACGCGGCGCGCGACGACGTCCTCAGGGCGTCGCCTGCTCCAGCTTCCCGGGATTGTCGATCTTCATCCACTGCCGTACCTGTATGAGGCCGCGCCGCATCTGCGTCTTCACCGTGCCCAGCGGCATCCCGGTCGCCGTAGCGATCTCGGAGTGGGTCAGGCCCTCGAGCAATCCCATTCTCAGCACCCGGCGCTGCTCGGGGCGCAGCCGCGCGACCACCGCCGCTGCACGCTCCGCTTCCACGCGGATCTCACCTTCGTTGCCACGCTCGGCGAAGCGGATGTCCTCGAGCGCTTCCTCGCCGTCCATCATCGCATTCATGCGACCGCGCCGGATGCGGTCGATCAACCGCCGACGCGCGATGGTCGTGATGAACACCTTCTCCGAACCCTGCGCCGCATCGAAGCGCGCCGCGCAGCGCCAGACATCGACGAAGATCTCCTGCACCGCGTCTTCCGCGTCCGCCCGCGAGCGCGTCATGCGCCGCGCAATGGCCCAGACCAGGCCGCCGAACTCGTCGATGCACTGGCGGACCGCTTGCTGGTCGCCACGTGCCACGCGCTGCAGGATTGACTCCGTCATCGCTTGATTCCTCTATTCGGCCCCGAAGGGACTCGGTTTCACGGCAGGCATCTTTTTGGTACGGGGGATTATAAGCACGTGTGTACAGGTTTTGTACATCATTCCGTCTATCCCCTGAATAGGAAAATTCGATCGCCGGCGGCTGCTCTGCCAGGGCAGGCGCGGTGAGCCCTGACTCGCATCAGGGAATTTCCCTTGTTGCGAACGAATCTCATTAAGGACGAGACTGCCCACCCCTGATTCCGGTACCCAAGCTCGCCATGCCCCCCGTCAGTCTGGCCACGTTGCGCAAAGGCGCCCGGGCCGTGGTCGTCGATGTGCGCGACGACGCGCAGAGCCTGGGTGACGAAGCACAGTCGACGGTCAGCCGGCGGCTGCTGGAGCTTGGCTTCGTCCCGGGCGAGGCACTGGAAGTGGTCGAGGAGATCTGGCCCGGCGCCGATCCGATGGCGATACGGCTCGGCAACACGACGTTTGCGCTGCGCCGGCGCGAGGCACTGGCGGTGATGGTCGAGCCACAAGCGGCCCGGGACGACACGTGAACAGCCAGACGGCGACGCTCGATCCGATGCGTCTCGCCCTCGTGGGCGTGCCGAACTGCGGCAAGACCGCGCTCTTCAACCGCCTGACCGGCAGCCGGCAGCGCGTCGCGAATTACGCCGGTGTCACGGTCGAGCGCAAGGAAGGGCAGTTCGTCGGCCCCGCGCGGCAGCGGCTGTACAAGGTGCTCGACCTTCCCGGCGCCTACAGCCTGACGCCGACCACGCTGGACGAGGCGATCACGCGCGATTTCCTGCTCGGCCGGCTCGCCGACGAGCCGCCGCCCGAATTCGTGGTCTGCGTGGTCGATGCCACCAACCTGCGGCTCAACCTGCGGCTGGTGCTCGAACTGCGCGATCTCGGCGTGCCGATGATCGTCGCCCTGAACATGAGCGACCTCGCCGCCGATCGCGGCTATCGCCTCGATCGCACCCGCCTGGAACAGGAACTGCGTGTGCCGGTCGTGGAGACCGTCGCGGTGGATCATGACGGCGTCCGGCAGCTGGTCGACCAGCTCGAGGCCTTGCCGCATCCGGGCACGCGCCCGGCCGTCGCCTGGCACGAACCGAGCTTCGCCGAGATCAAGCAGACCCAGCGCGAAGTGCGTCGCATCCTGCAGGCGGCGGGGTATGCGGAGCCTGCGCGCAAGCGCGCCCTCGCCCGCTTCGACGCGCTGGTCATGCATCCCGTCGCGGGCCCGATCATCCTCGCAGCCGTGCTGTTCTTCGTGTTCCAGGCCGTGTTCAGCTGGGCGGCGATCCCGATGGAGCTGATCGACACCGGCGTCAACGCGGTGGCCGGCTGGCTGCACCAGGCACTGCCGGACGGCGCGCTGCGCAGCCTGCTGGTGGATGGAGTGATCGCGGGTGCCGGCAGCGTGCTGGTGTTCCTGCCGCAGATCCTGATCCTGTTCCTGTTCATCCTCGCGCTGGAGGACAGCGGCTACCTGCCGCGCGCCGCGTACCTGCTCGACCGGCTGATGGGCAGCGTGGGCCTCTCCGGCCGCGCCTTCATCCCGCTGCTGTCGAGTTTTGCGTGCGCGGTCCCGGGCATCATGGCGACGCGCACGATCCCCAACCTGCGTGACCGCATGGCCACGATCATGATCGCGCCGCTGATGACCTGTTCGGCACGGCTGCCGGTGTATGCGCTGGTGATCGCCGCATTCATTCCCGCGCAACCGGTGGGGCCGTTCAACCTGCAGGGCCTGGTGCTGTTCACGCTGTATTTCGCCGGCATCATCGCGGCCATGGGCGTGGCTTTCCTGCTGAAGCGCACGGCGCTGCGCACGGCCTACCACCCGCTGCTGCTGGAGCTGCCGGAGTACCACTGGCCGCACCTCAACAACCTGCTGATCGGCCTGTGGGAGCGCACCAAGGTGTTCCTGCAGCGGGTCGGCACGATCATCCTCGCGCTGATGATCGTGCTGTGGTTCCTCAGCACCTATCCGGCGCCGCCGCCCGGTGCCGAGGGGCCGGCCATCCTCTACAGCTTCGCCGGCACGCTCGGGCGCTGGCTCGAGGTCGTGTTCGCGCCGATCGGTTTCAACTGGCAGATCTCGCTGGCACTGGTCCCGGGGCTGGCGGCGCGCGAAGTCGCGGTCGGCGCGCTCGGCACCGTGTACTCGCTGTCGAACGAGGGCGACGTGGCGGCGACGCTGGTGCCGATGATCGCGCAGACCTGGAGCCTCGCCACGGCGCTGTCGCTGCTCGCCTGGTATGTGTTTGCACCGCAGTGCCTGTCGACACTGGTCGTCGTCAAGCGCGAAACCAACTCCTGGCGCTATCCGCTGGCGATGGCCGCCTACCTGTTCGCCCTCGCTTACCTCGCGTCGTTCATCACCTATCGCGTCGCAAGCGCATTGCTGAACTGAAGCAGGAGCCGCCGATGCTCGAAGCGCTGGCCGTGGGCCTGATCGTCGCCGTCGCTGCCGTCTACACCGCGTGGTCACTGACTCCAGCGGCGACCCGGGCACGGGCGGCGCGCAGGCTCGGCGCCTGGGGGCGCAGCCCTGGCCGCAGCGCCTGGGTGGCACGCGCCACGGGCGCACTCGAGCGGGCCGCCGTCAGGCGCCTCGACAGTGCCTGCGGCAATTGCAGCGCGGACCCGCGGCCCGCTCCGCCGCGCCAGGATGAAAAAAAGCCCTGAGCAGGCCCGGGATGCGCGGCACGATCCGACGCAAGTCCCGGCGAAACTTCGGAAAATGCGTGCAGCCCCTCAGGGGCTGGTTGAGGAAAATCCCCGGGTGCCGCGAATTGCGGCACGCGGCGTGACGGGTGCGGGCAACGCATCCCGGCGCCGGCCCAAGGGAGCCTCAGCATGTTCCGCCATCGCGCCTCGCGCCTTGCCCTCGCCACCCTGACCTGGTCCGCGCTGCTCCTGGGAATTGCCGGTCCGGTTTCGATTCACGCACAGGAGCCCGAAGCGACGGCCGCCGCCGCTCCGGCGGAGGCAGCACCACCGCCGGCGATCGACCCGGTGACGGGCGAGCCGGCCATCGCCAATTCCAAGTGCCTCGGCTGCCATGACGACGCCGAGATGAAGGATGAGGCAGGCCGGTCGGTCGCGGTGCACGAGGCGCCGTTCACCGCCAGCGCGCACAAGCGGGTGGCCTGTGTCGAGTGCCACACGGCCGCACTGTCGGTCAAGCACAAGGGCAAGCGCCAGCCGCTCGGCCCGGTCGCCTTCGACGTCTGCATGGATTGCCACGAAGACGAGGTCCCTCCGTTCGAGAACAGCGTCCATGCGCGGGTCAAGGGCGACAAACCGGCAACCTGCCAGGCCTGCCACGGCAACATCCACACCGTTGTCCGCAGCAACAACCCGCAGGCGCCCATGGCGCCGCTCAACCAGGTGCAGAACTGCGGCGCCTGCCACGAAGACATCATGGACGGCTACCTGTCCAGCGCGCACGCGCGCGCACTGTTCAAGTCGGGCCTGACGGAGTCGGCACCCTCCTGCAGCGACTGCCACGGCAGCCACGACATCCAGCGCCACGACAGCGACGGCGCGCGCACCTCGCACCAGAAGAGCCCGGAGATGTGCGGCAGCTGCCACGAAGGCGTGCTGAAGGAATGGAGCGAAAGCGCGCATGGCGCGCTGTGGCGCGACGGCAAGCCGGGCCCGGTTTGCAGCACCTGCCACCAGGCGCACGCGATCAAGTCGGCGGCGAGCCGCGAAGCAGTGCGCGAGATGCCGCACGAATGCGGCAACTGCCACGAGGGCGTCTACAAGACGTTCCATGACAGCTTCCACGGCAAGTCCTCCGCGGTCGGCCGCGACGAGGTGGCGCTGTGCTCCGACTGCCACACGCCGCACCACAACCTGAGCGCCTCCGACCCGCGCTCCAGCACCCACCCCGACAACCTGGCGGCGACCTGCGGCGCGAGCAGCTGCCACGAGGGCAAGGTCAACGCTTCGTTCCTGACCTTCATCCCGCACAGCGACCCGATGGACCGGGACCAGAACCCGTGGGTCCACTACATCTACCTGTTCATGTCGCTGCTGCTGCTCGGCGTGTTCGGGTTCTTCGGCCTGCACATGGCGCTGTGGCTGCAGCGCACCCTGGTCGGCCGGCTGCGCGGCGAGTTCGAGGTCAAGCACTTCGGACCGGGTCCGTACATCCGCCGCTTCACCACGACCCAGATGTGGCTGCACGTCGCCATCATCCTGAGCTTCCTGCTGCTGTCGGTGACCGGCCTGCCGCTCAAGTTCGCGGCCGCGCCATGGGCGCCCGGCCTGATGCAGGCGCTGGGCGGGCCGGAAGTCGCCTCCTGGCTGCACCGCTTCGCCGCGATCGTCACTTTCGGCTACTTCGCCGTGCATATCGGCATGCTGTTCAACGACGTCGTCCTGAGGAAGCAGAAGGGCTTCTTCTGGGGCTGGCGTTCGATGACGCCGAACCTCAAGGACGCGCAGGACCTGATCGGCAACTTCAAGTACTTCCTGTACATGGGTCCGCGGCCGGCCTTCGACCGCTGGGCGTACTGGGAGAAGTTCGATTACCTGGCGGTGTTCTGGGGCGTCGCGATGATCGGCGTCTCGGGACTGGTGCTGTGGTTCCCGGACTTCTTCACGCGGTTCCTGCCGGGCTGGGCGCTGAACGCCGCCTACGTGATCCACAGCGACGAGGCGCTGCTGGCGACAGGATTCATCTTCCTGTTCCACTTCTTCCACACGCACATCCGGCCGGAGAGCTTCCCGATGGATCCGGTGATCTTCACCGGCAGCATGACGCTCGACCGCTTCAAGCACGAGCGGCCGCTGGAGTACCAGCGCCTGGTCGACAACAAGACGCTGGAGCAGTACTTCGTGCCGCCGCCGACCGAGGCGCATGTGCGGGTGGCGCACGTGTTCGGCTTCGCCATGGTGGCGATCGGCGTGGCGCTGGCGATCTTCATCTTCAAGGCGCTGCTGAGCGGTGCGATGCACCTGTTCTGATGGCGTCGGTTGCGTTTCGCTCTGGCCGGTTCCGGGTACTTCCCCGGGGCCGGCCAGAGCCGTTTCTGGCTACAGTCACGAGTGCGCCGGACCTGATGCAGGCCGGCGCCTCCGACGGCTCCCGGCCGTGGGCCTCCGGCGGATGATCTAACATACGCAGGCACGGCCACGGGGATTTCAATGATCAAGCATTTTTTCGCGGGCATCACCAGCAACGTCATCAGCCTGGTCGGCACCGTGCTGATCCTGGTGAGCCTCCTGCTCATCGCGGCGCTGCTGATCATGCAGGGCATGGGCTTCGAAGGCGGCGCCTATCTCGGCATCATCACTTTCGTCGTGCTGCCGATGGCGTTCCTGCTCGGCCTCGCGCTGGTCCCGATCGGCTTGTGGTGGCGCAAGCGCAAGGACGCGAAGCTCGCCGCGCAGGGCAAGGAAACCGGACACCTGCCGATCTTCGACCTCAACCAGGAGCGCACCCGTGGCGTGCTGCTCGGGTTCGTGGCGCTTGCAGTCCCCTTGTTCGCGCTGGCCGCCGGCCTGACCTTCAAGGCCATCCATTACATGGATTCGGACGAGTTCTGCGGCATGGCCTGCCACAAGGTCATGGAACCGGAGTACACGGCCTTCCAGCGCTCGCCGCACGCGCGGGTCGGTTGTGCAGGCTGTCACATCGGCCCGGGCGCCGAATGGTTCGTCAAAGCGAAGATCTCGGGGTCCTGGCAGCTGATCGCGGTGGCCTTCGATCTGTATCCGCGCCCGATCCCGACGCCGGTGCACTCGCTGCGCCCGGCCAACGGCACCTGCGAACAGTGTCACTGGCCGACCAAGTTCCTCGGCGACAGGCTCAAGGTCCGCACGCATTACGCGGAGGACGAGGCCAACACGGAAGTCAAGACGGCGCTGATGATCAAGGTCGGTGGCAAGCAGGCGGGCCAGTCGCAGGGAATCCACTGGCACGTCGATCCGAACCACCAGGTCCGCTACCGCGCCGACCCGTCGCGCGAAATCATGTACGAGGTCGAGCTGACGGACCTGGCCGAGGGGGGCACGACGAAGCTGTTCAAGGGCGCAGAGCCGGCGCCCGAGGGCACGGAATGGCGCACCATGGACTGCGTCGACTGCCACAATCGCGCGTCGCACATCTATCGCAGCCCGGAGTTCGAGGTCGACCTCGCGCTGGAGGAAGGCCGCATCGACCGTTCGCTGCCGTACATCCGGCGGGAAGGCCTGCGAATCATCACGGAAAAGGAATACGCGTCGCACGCAGAGGCACGCGCAGGGGATCGCGGCGGCCGTGAAGGCGTTCTACGCGCAGAATTACGCCGACCTCGCTGGCACGCCTGCCGTCGAGCAGGCCGGCAAGGCGCTGGGCGACGCCTACGCGTGGAACAACTTCCCGCACATGAAGGTGAAGTGGAACACCTACAAGAATCACATCGGGCACCAGGACTCGCCCGGCTGCTTCCGCTGTCACGACAACAAGCACAAGACGGACGACGGCGAAAAGATCGGCAAGAAGTGCAGCACCTGCCACAGCATCGTGGCCGAGGAAGAGTCCAACTCCAGGGTGTTGCAGGAACTCGGCCTGCAGGAGCCGCCGCCCGCGCCGGCGGAAGCTGCCGCTCCGACGGAGGGCACGGCAGCCACAGCCGAGCCGGCGGCCAAGGACGCCGGCGCCTGAGGTAGATCGAATGGCACGGGACGCGGGCATCTGCGATGCTCGCGTCCCGATGCCGCTGCTCAACCTGCTCGACGCCGAACTCGCCTTCGGCGCCCATCCCCTGCTCGACCGCGCAGAGTTCAGCCTCGAGGCGGGCGAGCGTGTCGGCCTGATCGGCCGCAACGGCACCGGCAAGTCGTCATTGCTGGAAGTCATCGCCGGCCGTATCGCGCTCGACGACGGCATCCTGCAGAAATCCAGTGGCCTGAGAGTAGTGGTGGTCCGGCAGGAGCCGGAACTGCCCGCGGCGCCGACCCTGCGCGAATCGCTGGCGGCGTGGGCCGGGCTGGATGCCATCGACGACGACCGCATCCGCTGGCGCATCGACGCCCGGACTCGTGGAGTACCTGCATCGGCTGGGCCTCGAGGGCACCGCGGGCACCACCGGACTGTCCGGCGGGGAGCGCAAGCGCGCGGCGCTCGCGGGCGCCTTTGCGCTCGAACCGGGCCTGCTGCTGCTGGACGAGCCCACCAACCACCTCGACATCGAGGGCATCGAGCGCCTCGAGCAACTGCTGCTCGACGGTCCGCCCGCCATCGTCGTGACGCATGACCGGTCGTTCCTTGACCGGGTCGCCACGCGCATCGTCGAACTCGACCGCGGCTTGCTGCGTTCCTACCCCGGCAACTTCGCCGCGTACGAGCAGCGCAAGGCCGAGCAACTGGCCGACGAGGCGGTGCTCAACCGCAAGTTCGACAAGTTCTGGGCGCAGGAGGAGGTCTGGATCCGCAAGGGCGTGGAGGCCCGGCGCACGCGCAACGAGGGCCGCGTGAAGCGGCTGGAACAGTTGCGGCGCCAGCGCGAGGCACGCCGCGAGCGGCTGGGCAACGTGCGGCTCAACGTCGATGCCGGCGAGCGCTCCGGCAAGCTGGTGGCCGAACTGCGCAACGTGAGCAAGGCGTTTGGCGGCCGCGAGATCGTCCGCGCGCTCGACCTGCGCGTCACGCGCGGCGATCGCATCGGCCTGATCGGCCCGAACGGCGCGGGCAAGTCCACCCTGCTGCAGCTGATCCTGGGCCGCCTGGCGCCCGACGGCGGCGAAGTGCGCCTGGGCACGCAGCTCTCGATCGCGTACTTCGACCAGCTGCGCGCACAGCTCGACCTGGACGCGACCGTGGCGGCGACGGTCAGCCCGAACTCCGACTGGGTCGGCGAGGGCGAATCACGCCGCCACGTCATCAGTTACCTGGGCGATTTCCTGTTCCCGGCGCAGCGCGCCGAGTCGCCCGTGCGCATGCTGTCGGGGGGCGAGCGCAACCGGCTGCTGCTGGCGCGGCTGTTCGCGCAGCCTGCCAACGTCATCGTGATGGACGAGCCCACCAACGACCTCGACATCGAGTCGCTCGAACTGCTGGAGCAGACCCTGCAGGAGTACCCGGGAACGCTGCTGCTGGTGAGCCACGACCGCCGGTTCCTCGACAACGTCGTGACGCAGGTGCTGGCGCCGCTCGGCGACGGCCGCTGGCAGGAATACGTGGGCGGCTACAGCGACTGGCTGCGGCAACGGCCTGTCCTGCTTCCCGCTCCCTCTCCCGCGAAGGTGGGAGAGGGCCGGGGTGAGGGCTCACCCAGCCGCTCCGCCCGAAATCCCCAGCCAAGCTCAGCTACAAGGAGACGCGCGAGCTCGAGCAGCTGCCAGCGCGGATCGAGTCGCTGGAGGCCGAACAGAAATCGCTGACCGCCGCGATGAGCAGTGGCGACTATCACAAGCGCGGCGGCGCGCAGATGCGCATTGATGCAGCCCGCGCGACGCAGATCGAAGCCGAACTTGAAGCCGCCTTCGAGCGCTGGGCGGAGCTCGACGCGAAGCGCAACACCGCGCGCTGAGCCCTTCGCAAAAAAAGTTCAGGCCGGCACGCTTTTTACGTACCGGCCTGAAGTGCGCCCGCGGGGGAACGCAGGCGCAGGGCGTCAACGAGACGCCAGGGAGTTACTCGGGTCGCGTCGAACCGCCGAGGATGGGATCCCCGCTCCAGCCCAGCGCCGGCCAGTCGATCTGGCTGGCGCCGTGGCAATCCGTGCAGAAGCCGCCCTGGCCAAAGGCCATTTCCTTGGGCGCGATCTCGTGGTCGACTTTCAACAGCATGACCGTGTCGATGAACTCGTACTGGCCGCTGAAAGGCTGGCCCGTGTAGGCCGCGCCGCTGGCGAGTGCCTTGGCCCAGTCGAAGCTGACCCAGAACGCGTCCGCATCGGTGGTGGCGTTGCCGAACAGATTGGGCACGAGCACGATCTTGTTGACCTTGTCGCCCGGCTGGTTGCCGGTCATCTTCTTGAACGGATAGATCATCGCGCCCGGGGTCTGGTAGGTCGCCGTCGGCGATGCCAGGTCGACCGGCAGGCTCGTGTACCCGTCGTTGACGTTCAGCATCTTGCGGTTCCACTTGCCATCGGAGTAGCGCAGCGTCGGGCGGACGTTGTTCTGCCAGACGAAGCAGCCCTTCTGCTTCGCATAGGTCGCGCGGTTCGGCGACACCGCCGGGTCCGCTGGCGCACAGGTCGCAGGCGCGGCACCGAGGCCGGCATCCGCCCAACGCCAGTCGACCATCGTGGAGACTTTCCGCGCGATCGCCGGGATGTGGCACACCTGGCAGGCCAGCGTCGTGTGGCTCTGGACGATCGCCTGGACCGGGCTGCCGGCATGGATATTGGCAGCCGACGAATGGCAGTCCGTGCACTGCGCCATGACGCCCTCGTCCACCGAGTGGTAGGCCATGCCGCCGATGCCGTGCGACAGCGTGTTGCCGGCCGCGTCCTTCTTGACCTGGTGGCACTCGGTGCAGGTGAAGTTCGCGCCGTCCGTGCCCATGTGGACGTCGTACTCGCGCGTGGTCGCTTTCATGTCGGTGGAAATGTCACCGTGCTTGACGTTGTCGTCGCCGCCGGCACTGGCGTGACAGAACACGCAGGTGGAGCGCGGCGGTACGCCGCCGTTCATGCCGACGCTCTGCGCAACCGCCACCAGGTTCACGCTCGGATCGGGCGCCCCGGCCGTCGTCGGGGCTTTCTTGTACGTGCCGGTCTGGTCATGGCAGGCAAGGCAGTCGAGGTTCTTCGGGTTGCCGAAGTCGAAATTCTTGTCCTTCCAGCCGATGCCGATGTGGCACTGCGTGCAGCGCCCCTCGTTCGACGGCACGGCCTGGCAGAAATTGTTGATCAGGTCCTTCTTGCCATGGATCCCGCCCTCAAACCCGGCGATGTTGGAGGAGACGCCTTCCCACTTCCAGTGGCCGGTCGTCATCACGTCGTCGCCGATCTTGCCGTGGCAGTTCAGGCACTGGCTGGTGCCGGTGTAGGGGTTCTCCGTGAAATAGCCCTTGTGCAGGCCGACCGGGTCATAGGCGCCGCCCGGCGTGCGGCAGTCCTCGACGTCGACCTTGCCGTCCTTGTTCGTGTCTTCGGTGTCCAGGTCGGCCACGCCGTTCTGGTTCAGGTCCCAGCAGCTGAGGCCGTTGGTGCCGTCGGTACCGTCGTTGCCCGCAAGGCCATCGTCGCCGTCCTGGCCATCGTCGCCGCTGCAGGCGGCAAGGCCGAGGGCGGCCGTGGTGATGAGTACATAAAAGAAGGTTCGGTGTTTGAACATGATCGCCACTCCCGGCGCCGTTGCTTTTGTACCGACCACTGATGCACTAGTCGTGCCATCGGCGGGGCGGGAGCGCGTCATTCAGAATCAAGGGCTTGCACTCATGTCGCGGTAGTCCACGACGCGGCTGCGCTGCCATTGACGGCATACTTCCCGCGGTCCACTGCCAGGGGTGACAGCCCATGCGTCCGCTTCCACAGCCGCCGGCCGAACTCGTATCGCTGCTCGAGCAACTCCCCGGCTGCCGGATACTCATGGACAGGGACTACCGGGTCGTCGCGGCCAACACCCATTACGTTCGCTGTTGCGGAACCGGCCATGCGGGTTCGGTCGTCGGCCGGTTCTGCTACGAGGTCTCGCACGGCTACGACGCGCCCTGTGACCGCATGGGTGAGCCCTGCCCGCGGCAGGCCGCCATTGCGTCCGGACAGCTGGAGCGCGCGGTGCACGTCCACCACTCCGCCACGGGCGCGGAACACGTCGAGGTGGAAATCACGCCTTTGCACGGCGCCAGCGGCGAGCCCGCCTGGTTCATGGAGCACATCGAGCAGCTGCGCCCTGCCGGCAAGGTCGACGACTTCGTCGGCCGTGATCCCGCCTTCCTGCGCACGCTGGAGATGATCAAGCGCGTGGCGTCGACGGACACGTCCGTGCTGCTGCTCGGCGAAACGGGCACCGGGAAGGAAGTACTGGCGCGGGCGCTGCACGATTCCAGCCGGCGCGCCGGCAAGCCGTTCGTGGTGGTCGACTGCGCGGGGCTCACCGAGTCCCTGTTCGAGAGCGAGCTTTTCGGGCACGAACGGGGAGCGTTCACCGGCGCGATTGCGCGCAAAGCCGGGCTGGTCGAGGCTGCAGCCGGCGGCACGCTGTTCGTCGATGAGATCGGCGACATCCCGCTGCAGCTGCAGGTGAAGCTGCTGCGCCTGCTCGAGACCGGCCTGTTCCGGCGAGTCGGCGGCACCGACATGCTGCATGCGGATTTCCGGCTGATCGCCGCAACGCACCGCGACTTGCGGCAGCTCGTGGCAGCGGACCGTTTCCGCGCCGACCTCTTTTATCGCGTCAGCGCGTTCCCGATCGAGGCGCCGGCGCTGCGCGCACGCCCCGCCGACATCCCGCTGCTGGCCACGACGATGCTCGGCCGGATGGAGCGCGCCGGCGCGGCGGGTCTCACCCCGGCCGCGCTGTCGGCCCTGTCGACATACGAATTCCCGGGGAACGTGCGCGAACTGCGCAATATCGTCGAGCGGGCGTCCCTGCTCGCGGGCGGCGATACGATCGACGTGAAGCATCTGCCGGAATACGTCGGCGGCACGGCGGGACGCGCCGTGGTGGATGACGGCACGAGCACCCACGAGGCTTCGCCGCTGTTGCACGCGGAACGCGAGGCGCTGCGCCAGGCACTGCGTGCCCATCGGGGCAACCGGCGCGAGCTCGCTGCCCGGCTCGGGCTCAGCGAGCGCACGCTGTATCGCAAGCTGCGCGGCCTTGCAGACGCGTAGGTCGCAACGCCGGGCCCGCCTGGACCTGGCTCAGCGCGTCAGCCACTGCAGCTGCCAGAGGTCCTTGGCCGTGGCCATGACGATCGGCCGCAGCGCGAGTTCGCCCGGCTCTGCCGAGGCTGCGCTCCAGGTAACGCAGCTCGCTGATCTGCGCCTTGAGCTCTTCGTCCATCGGCGGCTCGTCGAACCCGCTTTCCTTCAGCATCAGCACGCCCTTGGCGCGCAGTGCGAGTTCGACGTGCAGGCGCAGGTAGCACAGCATGTCGGCGACCACCGGGCCGTCGAACCTGTCGCGCAGCGAGTGCAGGTAGCGCCCGACGTGCGAGTCGGAAAACTCGCCGGAATTGATCGCCTCGAGCAGCTGCACGTCGGAGTCGAGGTCGGATTCCAGCCAGTCGCGCAACGCCTTCTCGCTGTGCTCGAACGCGAAGTAGATCAGCGGCGGCAGCAGCATCAGGATGCCGAGCGTCGCGAACACCGGCTTGTGCAGCAGGCTGTTGTAGACGGCGTGCAACATGACGGCCGCGACGAGCCCGGGGCCGTAACACGCGCAACCAGCGGTCGGTAAACCGCTCGGCCTGCGAGAGCGAGACGATGGCAAAGACTGCTGTCGCACCGCCGTGCATGATCGCCGTGCCGAAGCCGCGGATGACCTGCACCGCCGGGTGGGTTTCGGGCCGCATCATCAGGTAGTAGGCGTTCTCGAACAGCGCGAACCCGGTACCGACGGCGAAACCGCAGATCGCCGCGTCGACCAGCATGCCGACCCGCCGCGTCCGGATCAGGTAGACGATCAGCGCGGCCTTCAGTGACTCCTCGAGCCAGGGCGACACCCAGCGCGCGTAGTCGCACGTAGCCCATCTCGAGCTCGTAGATCATGTAGCCGTTGATCCAGTAGCCGGCAAACGCCGCCAGCATGCCGGCGGCCGCTGCGACCAGGATGGCCCGGGCACGAACGACCTTGAAGCTGTCGAACTAGATCAGTACCGCGAGGAAGACGAGCACCGGCAGCAGCGCCACGGTGCCGCGCGTCACCCAGTGCAGGATCATGTCACGCTGCCCGGCAGGCGCGACTGCGGCGCGTCAGAGCACCTTGAGCGACAGCATGAACTCGTCCTCGCCACTGATCATCCCCGTCGAACCCCCGCGCGTAACCGAAGGACAGCATCATCGGCAGTCGGTGCATGACCTGCAACTGCAGATCCAGCTGCAGGCCGACGTTGTATGCGTCCTGGCGTACCTCTCCCGAATCCGGGTTGGTGACGAGCGCCGTGGTGAAGATGGCCGGCCGGATCCAGCTGCCGTAGAACCCCGGCGTCCCGAGCGCCTCGAAACGGATCGGCGGCAGGTTCCACTCGACCATGCCCTTGACGAACGACCGGCCATTCAGCGCGTCGATCTCGAAGCCCGGCATGCTGAGCAGTTCCCGGTAGCGCTTCGGCTCGCCGTTGTCGACGTAGTTGTTCCGGAAGCCGCCGAAGTACGCGTTGGCGAGCGGGTCCTCCCGGTCGCCCGACGCCACGCCGGCCCCGGTACGAAGCCAGATCGAGGAGTGCGGCAGGCGCAGCGGCCAGCCCACGTCGAAACTGCCGAGCACTGCCGGCGTGATTTCGCCGTCGGCTTCGTAGGCGTGCCCCAGCATCGTCCAGGCGTGACCGGCCTCGTCGTCGACCTTGCCGGCCGATCCACGCGGGTGCTTGTAGACGAGTCCCAGCTGGGCCTCGCCGAGCTTGTCGGTCGGCGACTCCACGTTCTGGAACCCGGGCAGCGCGTCCAGGTTGCCGAAGTAGGCGATCCTGCTGACGAGACTGAGCGTCTCGGGTGGATCGTAGAGCAGCGGCCGCTCGTACGCGACGAAACCGCTGTAGCCCTCGCGGCTGCGCTTGATCGGACCGAACAGGTCGTAGAAATCGCCGGCGTTCCACTTCAGCCCGACTGACCAGAGGTAATGCCGCCAGGTCGCCGACGCGTGCAGCTGTTCATCCGACGGGAGGTCGGAGTCGATGCTGTGGCTGAGCGTCAGGTGCAGGGAGTCGAAGCCGATCGGGTCGCTGAATCGCGCATAGCCGCCCAACGCGACGGAGTCCTTGTAGCCCTCGATGATCGGGTAGATCGCCTCGAGGCGGATTTCCCGGGTCGGCTTGTAATCGCCCTCCGCACGGACCTGCGACGGGTAGTCGATACGGCTCGGTGGGCCGGCACCCCACTGCTGCACCTGCGGGTACTTCGAGGCGATCTGCTCGCCGAGAAAGGTGATGGCACTCAAGTCTTCAGTGGGCCGTATGTCGATCGTGGCAGGCACGAAGCCATCGCCCGTGTAGTGGAAGATCATCAGTTTCGAGTCGTCGAGCGGCAGCGGCCGGAAGTAGCCGGTTTCCGCGTTGCTCAACGCCTCGAGCTGCCCGCTTGCAAGGTCGTAGCGATAGATGTTCGACACGCCCGTGTAGTACGAGCTGCCGTAGAGGTATCGCCCGTCCGGCGAGAACACGAATCCTTCGGGCACCGCCGTGCCCATCTCGAACTTGTGCAACGGCGTTGCGTCGCCCGCGAGCAGCCGCTCCGTGCTCATGACGCGCAACTGCATGACCTGCACGCCGGACCGGTCGCCGTCGGGGCCGGCCAGCGAGAGCGAGACGAGCTTGCCGTCGGGGGCGATATCGAGGTCGAAAGCCACCTCGCCGTAGGGATAGACGTGCACGGCCTTCCATTCCGTATAGGGGTACGGAATCCGCACGACCATCACGAAGCCGTTGTTGTGTGCGCAGGCCCCAGAGCGACCGGTCAACCGGGTTGTAGGCGATGTCGCCGATGCGCGCGCCCGGCAGCAGCGTGCGCGACTTGCCGGTCTTGAGATCCAGGGCCTCGAGCGTGCGGTAGGTGCGGTTGTCGGACGTGTAGAACAGCGTTTCCGAATCGCCGTCGTAGGCGAGCGACGTGACCCGGTACGGCACGGCGCCCTGGATTTCCACGAGTTCCCGCACCGCGCCGGTCTTGAGATCCAGGCCGATCGAGGTACGGAACCCGCCCGGGATAGCGCACCGCGGCGTAGAGCGTGGTCTTGTCCTTGCTCAAGTAGGCCCGCGAGATGGCGCCGAGGGCCCGCTTCGCGACGGGCGTATACGGCGTGATCGGATGCTCGCGCACGGCCGCGAGGTTGGCCGTCTGGAACTGCTTGCTCCCAGCGAATCCAGTCAGCCCAGGCCGACTCGAGCGGCTTGCCGTAGACCCGCTCGAAGTCCGCCGCGTAATAGCGCTCCGTGCCGTCCTCGCGGCGGAGCCAGTCGATCAGCTTGTCCGGTGAGTACTGGTAGGCGAGATAGCTCAGGAAGCGCGTGCCATAGAGGTACGCGTTGGCCCCGGTCTGGAAGTCCACCTCGGTGCCCTTGGAGACCAGGCCCAGCGGATCGTAGAAGTGAGCTTCGTCGCGCACCATGGCGCGGAAGACCATCTCGTCATAGCCCCCCTGCGCACGCCCCAGTCCGCCGCCGTACCAGGTCTCCATGAAGACGGCGCTGCCTTCCTGGAACCACCGCGGCGACGTGGCGCGCGGGTTGGTCAGGTAGTAATAGAAGATGCTCTCGGGATGCTCCTGCGACGGGCGCGACCTTGCCACCGAGCCAGCGGCGCGCTGTGCGCTCGGACGAACTCGCCTGGTCCCCCACGACGAGGTGGACGCAGTTCGTGGTTCGCGAGCGCGTACAGGCGTTCACCCGGGCTGTACGTCTCGAACGTAAGCATGGGCGGCGACAATTCGAAGTACAGACGATTGCGCGGCGCGCCCATGATCGCGTTCGCGTTACCGATGTCGGAGAAGTCCTGCAGCAGGACCGAGACGCCGCCGTCGGGGACGTAGCCGAAGCGGGCCTTCTGCGCATCGAGGCCGTTGACCAGGCACTGGGTTGCATACGGTGCGATGAATTCGCCGGCATTCGCGAAGTAGACGACCCGCAACTGGTCGGTCTCGACGTACTTCAAGTCTTGCGATGCTGCGGCCAGCGACGCCAGCGTAAGGGCGCATGCACCGGCCAGTGACAGTGCCTGCCGCAGCCAGCGTCTCGCTCTGCTCATCGCCGGCCCAACCGCCTTCCTGGTTGTTTGCACCAATGTGCCACGGCCGGACGTGAAAAAGCGAACCCTTCCTGTACGGAAGGGTTCGCCTGCAGTCAAACCCCGGTCAAACCAGGGAATTGCTCAGTTCTGAGACTTGGCGGCCGCGTTCACGCCGGCGGCATTGACGCCGGCCGCGTTGCACGCCGCTGCGCGCAGTTGACGCCGGCCGCATTCACGCCGGCCGCGTTGACACCGGCCGCAGCCGGCAGCATTGACGCCGGCCGCAGTTGACACCGGCCGCATTCACGCCGGCCGCGTTGACGCCGGCCGCATTCACGCCGGCCGCATTGACGCCGGCCGCATTGACGCCGGCCGCTTGACGCCGCGCCGCGTTGACGCCGGCCGCATTCACGCCGGCCGCGTTGACGCCGGCCGCAGTTGACGCCGGCCGCGTTGACGCCAGCCGCGTTCACGCCGGCCGCGTTGACGCCGGCCGCGTTCACAGCCGGCCGCGTTGACGCCGGCCGCATTGACGCCGGCCGCATTGACGCCGGCCGCGTTCACGCCGGCCGCATTGACGCCGGCCGCGTTGACGCCGGCCGCAGTTGACACCGGCCGCATTGACGCCGGCAGCGTTCACGCCGGCCGCATTGACGCCGGCCGCGTTCGTCGCCGCCACGCCAGATGAATTGGCGCTGCTGTCACCAAGAATCGTGCTGCCGCCGCCGTCCGCGCGGAAGCGCTTGGCCGGGACGATCGTGCCGGCGGTGTCCATGAGGCCCGGCGGATAGTCGGCGGCGATCATGCCGACCACGCCGATGACCGCAACCGCGCCACCGGCAATCCAGAACTTCCGTGCATTTGACTGAGCCATTGTGTTCTTCCCCTGTCGTGTGCCCTGAGGCCGGGCGCGTTGTTGAGTGACTACACATCGAATTACCGACGGTCCCAACGAAAGTTGGTGACCCGTCGCGTTTTATTTTTCAGTCCGGAACATTAGGACGCAGGGACGCGGTCTGCAATACCGCACCCGACGCCGCATCGACCACACTGATTACCACGATCGGCTGCGCCGAGCCGGACTTTCCCAAGCCAGCGCTCAGTTCGATCGGCGCTTCTTGCGGCGCAACAAAACCGTCCAGCCGCACCTGTGCCCCTCCGAGCTCGCGATCACCGAGACCGGAGACGTCGCCGCCAGCCTCGAGACCACCACCGGCCCCGTCGCGGTGCCGGCAACGACGACCTGGCCCTTCACCGCGGGCAGGTCGATCCGCACGACGGCATCGCGTGCCGGCGCAAGCGTACCGGCGAGGTCCCGCGGGTCGAGGCCCGGCGAGCCGCTGCCGACGAACTGGAAGGCCAGGGCGCTGACCAGCAGGCCGCCGGCGAATGCCGCGGCGTACCTGAGCACTGGCTTGCCAGGACCGGCCGGACACCGACCGGCTTGCCGCAGCTGGATCGGGGTGGCCGGCAGGGCAGACATGATCGATTCGTGCAGTCCGGCGGGAATCTCGTCCGGCTCGATGGCGTCCAGTGCCTGGCAGGTCCGGCGCATTTCATCGCGCAGGCTGCGGATGGCCGGGTCGGCGAGCAGCAGCCGGTTGAGTTCGACCCGTGCCGCGCCGCCGAGGACACCGTCGATTTCGGCGTTGATCAGTTCGATCGCCCGCTCGTTCATCAAGGCGCCCATCCTTTCGATTCCATGGCCGTCTTCAGCAACTGGCGAGCGCTGAACAGGCGCGATTTGACGGTTTTCTCGGGTACTTCGAGGATCGTCGCCATGTCCTCGTAGCTGCAGTCCAGGAAGTGGCGCAGCACGATCACCGCACGGTACTCGTCACGGAGGCTCATGATGGCCGCCGACATCCCGTCGCTGAGCTGGAGGCTGCGCATCGTGTCATCGGGACCCGGCGCGCCGTCGGCCATTTCGGGGTCGAGTGCCGCCCGGGGTCGGCGGCGGTGCAGGGTGTTGATCGATTCATTGAGCGCAATCCGGTAGATCCAGCTGTAGAACTTGTGCGACGGGTCGTACTCCGCGAGGTGCTCGTACACCTTCAGGAACACGGTCTGGGCGACGTCCCGGGCTTCCTCGCGGTCGTGCAACATGCGCAGAGCCGCGTTGAACACCGGTTTTTCGTAGCGGACGACCAGCACCTCGAAAGCGCCCCGGTCTCCGCTGCAGCAGCGCCTGACCAGTTCTCCGTCGCTGTCCTCGTTCATAAATACAGGCCAGCCGGCCGAAAGTTGGTCCAGACGTCGGCGGCCGCTCAGCCGCCGGCCGGGACGATCTCGAAGATCCTGTCGAACCCGGCGTACTTGAAGATGTCGCGGATGTGCTTGTTGGCATTGACCAGCCGCAGTCCCTTGCCCCCCGCCATGGCCCGCTTCTGGGTCTTCAGCAGCACGCCGAGGCCGGCACTCGAGATGTACTCGAGCCCGGCGAGGTCGATCACGTGCGGCGCGGGGACACCGTCCAGGAACTGCATCGCCTTGTCGCACTGGGCGGCATCCAGCCGTCCGGTCAGCATCACTTCGCCCTGCTCACCCAACCGTATCTCGAACATCCGTTGTCACCCTGCTGCCAAAGCTTTCGTGAACGTGATCGTGCTGCGCCGTTCCACGTACTCGTACTGCAGAGTGTCGGCCATCTGGCGCACGAGGTGCAGCCCGAGCCCACCCGGCTGCCATTCGCTGAGCGGCTTGTCGACGTCGATCGCCGGTGCCTTCGTCGGATCGAAAGAATCGACATCGAAGTCGGTCAGCCGCACCGTGAGCTGCTCCGGCGTGTGGCCCAGGCTCAGTGAAATGTCGTGCCTGCCGCCCGCGTTGTACTTGACCAAATTGGTGAAGAGCTCCTCGACGATGAAGCACACCGGCCCGTGCAGTTCCGGGTCCAGCGAGCGTGCGGCGAGGAAGTCGCCGATGAAACGGAACAGGCCGTCGAGCGCATCGAAACTGCGCGGGAAATACTGCTGCACGGTGGTGCGGCCCGCAGTCTCGTTGCTGCGCGCCAGCAGCACGATCGTCATGTCGTCCGCCTGGGCGTGCCCGTTGGCGTGCACGTGCACGGCCTGCAGCACCTTGGCCATCAGGTCGGACATCGAGCCGCGCTGGTCGGCGCGCAGCACCCTCTCCACGCCCTCGGTGCCGAACATCTCGCCGGCAGCGTTCTCGGCCTCGAACACGCCGTCCGAGATCAGGCCCAGGATGTCGCCCGGCGCGAGCTCGATGCACTGCGGCGGTTCTATGTGCGGGTACTGCATGAAGCCCATCGGGAAGGTCGTCGGCGACAGCCAGCGGCATTCGCCGGTCGCCGCGCAGAAGTGCAGCAGCGGCCCCTGGCCGGCGGCGTGGTAACTCGACCGAGTGATTGCGCGTGTCCAGCACGCCGAAGAACGCGGTGACGAAGTGCTCCTCGGGCAGGTCCTCGACGAGCTGGTTGTTCACCTGGGCGAAGATGGCATTGAGGTCGGCGCCGAGCCGCAGCGCGACACGCAGCATTCCCGTCATCTGCGTGGCGCTCAGCGCGGGACCGATGCCATGCCCGGAAGCGTCGCCCAGCAGCACGAACAGCCGGTGCTCGTCGAGCGGCACCAGATCGAAGGTGTCGCCACCCGTCTGATCGGCCGGGCAGAACTGCCCCGCCATGTCGTACCCGGCGACCCGCGGCATTTCCGATGGCAGCGTGCTCATCTGGATTTCACGCGCCAGCTTGATCTCGCGATCGAGCTTCTCGGCCTGCTGCAGCGACCGCGCCATCCGCTCGCGCTGGATGAACACGACGCACTGCACCGCCAGCGTCTCGGCGATGCGCTCGTCCTCGGCCGTAAACGCCGCGTAGCCCTCGCGATCAACGACCTGCAGCACGCCGACGAGGGTCGAGTGCTCGACCAGCGGCACGGAGAGCATGCAACGGACGTCGTTGTTGAGGTCCAGGTCCACGGCGGGATCGAAGATCGGGTCGCTGCGGACGTCGGGAACGTTGACGACCTGGCGTGATCGCGCGGTCAACCCGAGGATGCCCTGCGCCAGGCTGGCGCGGACCGGCGCGGCGCCGGGCGCCCCGGTCAGGACGAGCTGCGCCTGCTCGGGCTCGTACAGCCAGACCGTGGCGCGCTCCGCACGGAGGACGCTGCGCGCGGCCTCGCCGATCTCGGCGAGCACCGACGGCAGGTCGAAAGGCGCCGCCAGCTTGCGGGTGACCTCCAGGATCTGCAGCAACGCCTCGGCGCGCAGCGCCGTCGCCACCGGCTGGACATCCGTCCCCATCGGCTTCCCTCCCCGGTCATTCTTATTCGCTTCGCGGCAGTTTGCCCATAACCCCGCTGACTTGCACGCGCCGGCTCCGGTCCCGCCAACTGCAGTTGCAAAGCCGGCGCTGCGATCGCGGGGGCAAAAGAAAAACCCCCGACAGGTTGCCCTGTCGGGGGTTTTGTTTGAGAGCCTGGCAGTGACCTACTCTTGCATGGACGAAGTCCAAACTACCATCGGCGCTGAGCGTTTTCACTTCCGAGTTCGGAAAGGGATCGGGTGGTTCCCGCTCGCTATGGCCGCCAGGCAAACCGGCTCACGCACCGCGCTTGCGCGCGGGCACGAAATTCAAATTTGGGTACAACGCAGCGTGTCGCAATCTCGAGCGATACAAGTCGCTGAGCAATTACAAGGCACACGCCAAAGGTTCGGAACCAGGTTCCAGACCGATTGGGTGTTATATGGTCAAGCCGCACGGGCAATTAGTACTGGTTAGCTGAACGCATTACTGCGCTTACACACCCAGCCTATCAACGTCGTAGTCTTCGACGGCCCTTTAGAGACTTCGAGAGTCTAGGGAGAACTAATCTTGGGGGGGGCTTCCCGCTTAGATGCTTTCAGCGGTTATCCCGTCCGTATATAGCTACCCGGCAGTGCCACTGGCGTGACAACCGGAACACCAGAGATACGTCCACTCCGGTCCTCTCGTACTAGGAGCAGCTCACCCTCAATTCTCCAACGCCCACGGCAGATAGGGACCGAACTGTCTCACGACGTTCTGAACCCAGCTCGCGTACCACTTTAAATGGCGAACAGCCATACCCTTGGGACCTGCTACAGCCCCAGGATGTGATGAGCCGACATCGAGGTGCCAAACTCCTCCGTCGATGTGGACTCTTGGGAGGAATAAGCCTGTTATCCCCGGAGTACCTTTTATCCGTTAAGCGATGGCCCTTCCATACAGAACCACCGGATCACTAAGACCTGCTTTCGCATCTGCTCGACCTGTCCGTCTCGCAGTTAAGCACGCTTATGCCTTTGCACTCTAGAGCGCGATGACCGACCGCGCTGAGCGTACCTTTGCACTCCTCCGTTACTCTTTGGGAGGAGACCGCCCCAGTCAAACTACCCACCATACACGGTCCCCGACCCGGATTACGGGCCAAGGTTAGAACTCCGAACATTTCAGGGTGGTATTTCAAGGTTGCCTCCATGCGATCTAGCGACCGCACTTCAAAGGCTCCCACCTATCCTACACAAAAAGGTTCAAAGTTCAGTGTAAAGCTATAGTAAAGGTTCACGGGGTCTTTCCGTCTTGCCGCGGGTACGCCGCATCTTCACAGCGATTTCAACTTCACTGAGTCTCCGGTCGAGACAGTGTGGCTATCATTACTCCATTCGTGCAGGTCGGAACTTACCCGACAAGGAATTTCGCTACCTTAGGACCGTTATAGTTACGGCCGCCGTTTACCGGGGCTTCGATCAAGAGCTTCGCCTTGCGGCTGACCCCATCACTTAACCTTCCGGCACCGGGCAGGAGTCACACCCTATACATCCACTTTCGTGTTAGCAGAGTGCTGTGTTTTTGATAAACAGTTGCAGCCACCGATTACCTGCGACCTTCATTCGCTTCAGGAGCAAGTCCTTACACGATCGAAGGCATACCTTCTTCCGAAGTTACGGTATCAATTTGCAGAGTTCCTTAACCGGAGTTCTCTCAAGCGCCTTAGCAGATTATCTGCCCACCCACCAGTGTCGGTTTGCGGTACGGTCTGTTGTTACCTGAAGCTTAGAGGCTTTTCCTGGAAGCGTGGCATCGAGCACTTCAGTCCACATGGGACCTCGTCATCACATCTCGGAATTGAACCACCGGATTTGCCTGGCAGTCCTTCCTACTTGCTTAAACCGGACTTCTCCGGCTGCTGTAGCCTTCTCCGTCACCCCATCGCAGTAACACCAGGTACAGGAATATTGACCTGTTTTCCATCGACTACGCCTTTCGGCCTCGCCTTAGGTACCGACTCACCCTGCTCCGATTAACGTTGAGCAGGAAACCTTGGGTTTATGGCGTGCGAGTTTTTCACTCGCATTAACGTTACTCATGTCAGCATTCGCACTTCTGATACCTCCAGCACACCTCGCAGTGCACCTTCGCAGGCTTACAGAACGCTCCCCTACCACCCACCCTTTCGGATGGATCCGCAGCTTCGGCTCATGGCTTGAGCCCCGTTATATCTTCCGCGCAGGCCGACTAGACCAGTGAGCTATTACGCTTTCTTTAAAGGATGGCTGCTTCTAAGCCAACCTCCTGGCTGTCTATGCCTTCCCACATCGTTCACCACTTAGCCATGAATTGGGGGCCTTAGCTGGCGGTCTGGGTTATTTCCCTCTTCACGACGGACGTTAGCACCCGCCGTGTGTCTCCCGTGCGTTGACTTCCTGGTATTCGGAGTTTGCATAGGTTTGCTAAGCCGGGATGGCCCGCTAGCCTAAACAGTGCTCTACCCCCAGGAGTCCTACACGAGGCACTACCTAAATAGCTTTCGGGGAGAACCAGCTATCGCCGGCCTTGATTAGCCTTTCACTCCTATCCACACCTCATCGCCTACTTTTGCAACAGTAGAGCGTTCGGGCCTCCAGTAAGTATTACCTCACCTTCACCCTGGACATGGATAGATCGACCGGCTTCGGGTCTATTCCCAGCGACTAAAACGCCCTATTCGGACTCGGTTTCCCTACGCCTCCCCTATTCGGTTAGGCTCGCCACTGAAAATAACTCGCTGACCCATTATACAAAAGGTACGCCGTCACCCCTTGCGGGGCTCCGACTGCTTGTACGTACGCGGTTTCAGGTTCTATTTCACTCCCCTCACCGGGGTTCTTTTCGCCTTTCCCTCACGGTACTGGTTCACTATCGGTCGGTAGGTAGTATTTAGCCTTGGAGGATGGTCCCCCCGTCTTCAAGCAGGATTACACGTGTCCCGCCCTACTCTCTGTTGACCCTCGAACGCACTTTTCGCTTACGGGGCTATCACCCGCTATGGCCTGACTTTCCAGACAGTTCAGCTAAGTTTGCTCGATTGATGTCAACTGGGCTGCTCCGCGTTCGCTCGCCACTACTTGCGGAATCTCGGTTGATTTCTGTTCCTCCGGGTACTGAGATGTTTCAATTCCCCGGGTTCGCCCTGCATGCCTATGTATTCAGCATGCAGTACGGCCTAAGCCGTGGGTTTCCCCATTCGGACACCTCCGGATCAGAGCTTGTTTGCCAGCTCCCCGAAGATTTCGCGGGCTACCGCGTCCTTCATCGCCTCCTACCGCCAAGGCATCCACCACGTACGCTTATTCGCTTGACCATATAACCCCAATCGTTCTGGGTTACGTGGACCAAATAATACTCATCAGCTGGTATCTCTCTACGAATGCGACACGCTTTCGATTACAAGTTGAAAACAACTTGATTCTCGGCGTCATACCCAAACTTGATTGTTAAAGAGCGACGTTCACGGCATGCCGTGAAGCGTGAGACCACGCATGCATCGAAGCAGTCGATGCGGTGCATGCGTGGTATCGCGCGCGCGAGACTGAAGACCTGGTGGAGCCAGTCGGGATCGAACCGACGACCCCCTGCTTGCAAAGCAGGTGCTCTCCCAGCTGAGCTATGGCCCCGTTGATCAGGTCACCGCCTGGGATTGGTGGGTCTGGGAAGAGTCGAACTTCCGACCTCACCCTTATCAGGGGTGCGCTCTAACCAACTGAGCTACAGACCCGGGTACTGGCCCGGCTTGGTCAGCCTCGCGATCATCAAAACAGGTAACTTGAATGGGGACTCGCACCGAGCCGGTTGCTCGTGCGGTCTACTTTTAAAGGAGGTGATCCAGCCGCACGTTCCCGTACGGCTACCTTGTTACGACTTCACCCCAGTCATTGAGCACACCGTGGTAAGCGCCCTCCTTGCGGTTAGGCTACCTACTTCTGGTGCAGTCAACTCCCATGGTGTGACGGGCGGTGTGTACAAGACCCGGGAACGTATTCACCGCGACATGGCTGATTCGCGATTACTAGCGATTCCGACTTCACGCAGTCGAGTTGCAGACTGCGATCCGGACTACGATCGGCTTTAAGGGATTGGCTCCCCCTCGCGGGTTGGCGACCCTCTGTACCGACCATTGTAGCACGTGTGTAGCCCTGGTCATAAGGGCCATGATGACTTGACGTCATCCCCACCTTCCTCCGGTTTGTCACCGGCGGTCCCCTTAGAGTTCCCAACTTAATGATGGCAACTAAGGGCAAGGGTTGCGCTCGTTGCGGGACTTAACCCAACATCTCACGACACGAGCTGACGACAGCCATGCAGCACCTGTCTCCAGGTTCCCGAAGGCACTCCCGCATCTCTGCAGGATTCCTAGGATGTCAAGACCAGGTAAGGTTCTTCGCGTTGCATCGAATTAAACCACATGCTCCACCGCTTGTGCGGGTCCCCGTCAATTCCTTTGAGTTTCAACCTTGCGGCCGTACTTCCCAGGCGGACAACTTAACGCGTTAGCTACGACACCGGAAGGCAAACCCTCCCGACATCCAGTTGTCATCGTTTAGGGCGTGGACTACCAGGGTATCTAATCCTGTTTGCTCCCCACGCTTTCGCACCTGATCGTCAGTATTGGTCCAGGAGGCCGCCTTCGCCACTGATGTTCCTTCTGATATCTACGCATTTCACTGCTACACCAGAAATTCCGCCTCCCTCTCCCATACTCTAGCAAGCCAGTTTCGGATGCAGTTCCCAGGTTGAGCCCGGGGATTTCACACCCGACTTGGCAAGCCGACTACGTGCGCTTTACGCCCAGTAATTCCGATTAACGCTCGCACCCTCTGTATTACCGCGGCTGCTGGCACAGAGTTAGCCGGTGCTTCTTATGTAGGTTAAGTCAAACTCCTGCTTTGTTAGAGCAAGAGATTTCTTCCCTACCGAAAGGGCTTTACAACCCGCAGGCCTTCTTCACCCACGCGGCGTCGCTGGATCAGGGTTTCCCCCATTGTCCAATATTCCCCACTGCTGCCTCCCGTAGGAGTCCGGACCGTGTCTCAGTTCCGGTGTGGCTGATCGTCCTCTCAGACCAGCTACGGATCGTCGCCTTGGTGGGCCGTTACCCCGCCAACTAGCTAATCCGACTTGGGCTCATCTATCAGTGCCAGGCCTTGCGGTCCCCGGCTTTCCTCCGTAGAGCGTATGCGGTATTAGCCCGAGTTTCCCCGGGTTGTCCCCCGCTGATAGGCAGATTCCCAAGCGTTCCTCACCCGTCCGCCTCTCGTCAGCATGTATTGCTACACCTGTTACCGATCGACTTGCATGTGTTAAGCACGCCGCCAGCGTTCAATCTGAGCCAGGATCAAACTCTTCACTTGAAGTCTTGCGACTTTGTTTCGAGCCGAATCCCAACTAACTTTCAGTATTAACTGGCTATCAATTGGTACTCGTCCGATGTTTGCACTCACAAACGATCGACGCGAGTCCCCACACAAATTACCTGTTTCGATTTTTAAAGAGCGACCTCGGAACCAGCCGAGGTGAGCCGCCTATTATGCGGCAGTTTCCGTTGCTGTCAACACCTTCAAAGATGAATCTTCGAGGGAGTTTTTCAGCTGGTCACGATGCCGGAACGGCGGGTGACTGCGGAAGGGCGCGCAGTATAGCTCCGAACCCCGGGGCGTCAACACTTGCGGAAAACATTTTTCCGCCGGCACGGTCGGCCGCCGGCAGAGGCCGCGCTCAGGAGGCCGCGGCGGCCAGCGTCACGCGGGCCAGCCGGCGCTTGCCGACCTGGAAAACATGGGTTTTTCCCGGCCCGAACACCCGCGCCGCGTCCTCCACCCGCTCGCCGTCGACGCGCACCGCGCCCTGCCTGATCTGGCGCATCGCCTCGCTCGTGCTCGGCACCAGCGCGGCGCCCTTGAGCACGTGCGCCAGGCCCATGCCGGCGGCGTCGACCGTGAGCGTGACCTCGGCCACGTCCTCCGGCAGCACGCCCTGCTGGAAGCGCGCGACGAACTCGTCCCGTGCCCGCTGCCCGGCGCCCGGCGCCGTGGAAACGGTCGACCATCTCGATGCCGAGCTCGAACTTGACGTCCCGGGGGTTGCGGCCGGCCGCGCATTCCTGCCGCAGCGCCGCAATCTCGGCGTTCGAGCGGAACGACAGCAGCTCGAAATACCGCCACATCAGGTCGTCCGAGATCGACATGAGCTTGCCGAACATCTGCTCGGGCGGGCTCGGTGATGCCGATGTAGTTGCCGAGCGACTTCGACATCTTGTTGACGCCGTCGAGGCCTTCCAGCAGCGGCATCGTCAGCACCACCTGCGGTTCCTGGCCGTACGCTTCCTGCAGCTGCCGCCCGACCAGCAGGTTGAACTTCTGGTCGGTGCCGCCGAGCTCGACGTCGGCCTTGAGCGCCACCGAGTCGTAGCCCTGCACCAGCGGGTACAGGAATTCGTGCACGGCGATCGGCTGCCCGGCCTTGTAGCGCTTGGAGAAATCGTCGCGCTCGAGCATCCGGGCCACCGTGTGCCGCGACGCCAGCTTGATCATGCCGGCCGCGCCCATCTCGGTCATCCAGGTGGAATTGAACTCCACGCGGGTCAGCGCCGGGTCGAGGATCTTGAAGATCTGCGCCTGGTAGGTTTCCGCGTTGGCCCGGATTTCATCGGGCGTCAGCGGCGGCCGCGTCGCGTTGCGGCCGGTCGGATCACCGATCAGGCCGGTGAAGTCCCCGATCAGGAAGATCACCTCGTGGCCGAATCGCTGGAACATCGCCATGCGGTTGATCAGCACGGTGTGCCCGAGGTGCAGGTCGGGCGCGGTCGGGTCGAAACCCGCCTTGATCTTGCAGCGGCACGCCGCGGGCCAGCTTTCTTCAGCAGCTCCGACTCGAGCAGGACCTCGGCGGCCCCGCGGCGCAGTTCGGCCAGTTGTTGGTCGGCAGGCAGCATCGATGTCGGACTCCGGGCGATATTGCGGTGCAAGGCGGCGGACTGTAGGGGTTGCGCCCGGGACAGGCAACGCCGGCGCCGGCGTGCAGCGCGTCACGAAACCGACATGTTTTGCGCAAGACCCTGAACAATCTGAGGAAAATGCGCGACTTAACAGTTGACTCGTCGCGCCGGCGCAACTACTTTACGCGCCATCGTTGAATGGGAGTGTCCATTGCAACCCACTGATTTCTCATCGCCTGCACGGCGGCCGGCCGGGAGCCGGGGCGCGCTTGCGTCCCGCCGGGCCTGGCTCGCCGGCACCAGCCTGCCGCTCGTCGCCGCCATTGCCGGCGTGCTGCTGCTCGCCGCCTGGCCGCGCCAGGATGCTCCGACCTCGATCGACCTCACGGCGCTGGCGTCGGCGCCGGCGGTGGAGACGGCCCCCACGGTGGTGGACGAAGACTTCCCGGAGAACGTCGAGTACACGGTCCAGCGCAACGACACGCTCGACCAGATCTTCCGTTCCGTCGGCATCGACATCGCCGAGCTCGCCGAATTGCGGCAGCGCCCGGAGGTCCGGCGCGCGCTCGACATCGTGCGGCCCGGCGACATCATCACCTTCACGCATGTCGATGGCGCGCTGCAGTCGCTCAACCGCCAGATCAGCAATACGCTGACGCTGTCGGTCGCGCGCTCGGACGACGGCTTCGCGGTCAACTACATCGAGAATCCGCTCGAGACGGAAATCGTCGGTCGCCGCGCGACGATCACCTCGTCGCTGTTCGCCGCGGGGCAGGACGCCGGCATGTCCGCCGAGACGATCATGACGCTCGCGAACCAGATCTTCGGCTGGGACATCGACTTCGCGCTCGACATCCGCGAAGGCGACGAGTTCGGCGTGCTCTACGAGCAGAAGTTCCAGGATGGCGGCTACGTCAACGACGGCCGCGTGCTGGCCGCCGAGTTCATCAACCAGGGCAAGAAGCATCGCGCCGTCTGGTTCGCGTCGCAGGACGGCAAGGTGCAGGGTTACTTCACGCCCGAAGGCAAGGGCATGCGCAAGGCGTTCCTGCGCGCGCCGCTCGACTTCACGCGCATGAGCTCGGGCTTCAACCCGCGGCGGGTGCACCCGATCAGCGGCAAGGTCCGCGCGCACAGGGGCGTCGACTACGCGGCGCCCACCGGCACGCCGATCTGGGCCGCCGGCGACGGCCGCATCCAGTTTGCCGGCCGCAAGGGCGGTTACGGCAATGTCGTCATCGTCGATCACGGCAAGGGCATCAGCACGCTCTACGGCCACATGTCGCGCTTCGGCAAGTCGGCGCGGTCGGGTCGCAGCGTCAAGCAGGGCGACATCATCGGCTACGTCGGTGCGACCGGCGCGGCGACCGGCCCGCACCTGCACTACGAATACCTGGTGAAGGGCGTGCACAAGAATCCCGCGACGATCCCGCTGCCGCGCACCGAAGTGCCGTCGCAGTACGCCGCGGAGTTCCGCGGCGCGAGCGAGACCGCGCTGGCGAAGCTCGAACTCACCAGCGGCCGGGGCCCGGCCTCGCTGGTCGCCGCCAACCGCTGACGCAGCCCCGCTGCGTGCCACCTCTCCCGCGCAGCGGGAGAGGTGGCGGCGGTCACACCACCCGCAACTTGAACCCGGCGGCCGCGAGGTAGCCGGCTTCCTGCTCGAGGTCGATCGCGGTCAGCGGATGCTCGTCCAGCCAGCCGCGCGGGAAGGCAAGTTCCGCACTGTTGGCCTTCACCGCCAGCCGCAGGTCGGGCAGCGAACGCGGCCCGCGTCCGCGGTGCAGCAGCACGGCGAGACGCAACAGCACGATCAGGTGCAGCGCCTGCAGGTGCCACGGCGGCATCAGGTCCTCCAGCGTCGCCAGCACCAGCTTGCGCCGGTGCGCGCCGACGATGGCCGCGAGCAGCTGCTGCTCGTGGCTCGGAAACCCCGGCATGTCCGCGTTCTGCAGCAGGTACGCGCCATGCTTCTGGTACTGCGAGTGCGCGATGTCGAGGCCGACCTCGTGCAGGCGTGCGGCCCAGCCGAGCATCGGTTCGGCCAGCGGATCGGTCAGCCCCCAGTCGTCGGCCACCTGCCGCAGGAACGCGAGCGCCGTGGCCTCGACGCGGTCGGCCTGCGCCGTCTCGACGTGGAAGCGGGCCTCCATGGCGCGCACGCTGCGCACGCGCGCGTCCTCGTCCGTCAGGCGCCCGAGCAGGTCGTACAGCAGGCCCTCGCGCAGCGCGCCGTCGGCGATGCGCATCGTGGAGATGCCGAGCCGGTCGAACACCTCGAGGATGATGGCCAGCCCGCCCGGCAGCACTTCCTGGCGCTCGGGCGACAGGCCGGCGAGCCGCAGCCGCGAGACGTTGCCGGCGCGCAGGCATTCCTGCAGCAGCCAGTCGAGCCCTTCGCGGCTGACGTGCGTGGCCGCCGGATCATGCGCCTGCAGCACGTCGGCCACGGCGCGCAGCGTGCCGGAGGCGCCATAGGCGATGTCCCATTCCGAGCGCTGGAACCGCGGGATCACGGGCTCGAGCTCGAGGTGCGCCGCGGTGCGCGCACGCTTCATGCGCTTCTCGGTCACCTCGCCATCCGGGAAGTAGCGCGCGCTCAGGCTGACGCAGCCCATGTACAGGCTTTCCAGGCGCCGGGCCGCGAGGCCTTCGCCGATGATCAGCTCGGTGCTGCCGCCACCGATGTCGACGACCAGGCGCTGGCCGCCTTCGTTCGGCGTCGTGTGCGCGACGCCGAGGTGGATCAGCCGCGCCTCCTCCACGCCCGAGATGATTTCGATCGGATGGCCGAGCGCGTCGCGGGCACGCTCGAGGAAGGCGCCGCGGCGCTTGGCCTTGCGCAGGGTATTGGTGCCGACGACACGGACGCTCTCGGCGCGCATGTCGCTCAGGCGCTGGCCGAACCGCTCCAGGCAGCTGCAGCGCGCGCTGCACCGACTCGCGGCTGAGCCGGCCCTGCTCGTCGAGCCCGGCGGCGAGCCGCACCATTTCGCGCAGCCGGTCCAGCACGATCAGCTGCCCGTGGTTGTACCGGGCAACGATCATGTGAAAGCTGTTGGATCCCAGGTCGACGGCCGCCAGGACGTCTGGAACTCGGTGCGGCACGACGCGACGTCAGCCGGTCAGGCGGAGAAGGAAGACCCGCAGCCGCAGGTGGTGGTCGCGTTCGGATTGCGGATCACGAACTGCGCGCCCTCGAGGTCTTCGCGGTAGTCGATCTCGGCGCCCGTGAGGTACTGGAAACTCATCGGGTCGACGACCAGGCGGACGCCCTGGTTCTCGATGCAGGTGTCGCCCTCTTCCTCGTTCTCGTCGAACGTGAAGCCGTACTGGAACCCCGAGCAGCCGCCGCCGGAGACGAAGACCCGCAGCTTCAGGTTCGGGTTGCCTTCCTCGCGGATCAGTTCGCTGACCTTGGAAGCGGCCGAGTCGGTAAAGACCAGGAGCGGGGATTCGGCCAGCTCGGGCTGCGCAGTGGCGGTCGTCATGGAGGCTCCGTGCGGGGTCGCAGGCGGTCGGACTTGGGGGCGGATTTTAGCTTACCCACCCCCCGGGTCATAGCGCGGCGACCGGTTGCCCGGTCACTTTCCACGGAAACACCTGCTGCAACGGCGCGCTCAGCTTGCTCGACTGCAGCCGCACATCGACCTCGTAGGGGTCAAAACCCTCCGGCAGGGTGACGGTCTGCTCGACCGTCTGGAAGTAGCGGAACGAGAACGGCAGCTGCGCGCGCGGCTTGCCGATCAGCTCGCCCACGGCGAAGCGCGCGGGCACGTCACCCTGCATGCCGATCGAGCGTGACCTGCGCCAGGCCAGACACCACGCTTTCGTGCCGCATCGCCTGCACCAGCGTCAGCTTGAGCTGCACCTGCCGCGTCTCCGCGCCCGGCAGCACCTCGAAACGCTGGATGCGCAGGCCCTGGATGCCGTCGGCCGGCGAGACGATGCTGCGGTAGAAGGCCAGGTCGTCGCTCTGCCGCGCCAGCCGCGACTGCAGGTCTCCAAGCGTGCTTTCGACCTGGCCGTAGGCGTCGCGGTCGAGCCGTCGCGCCATTTCCAGCTCGGCCACCTGCGCGTTGAGCCGCTGGTTCTGCAGCTGCAACCGCTCGTTCTGCGCATCGATCACGGCGCGCTGGGTCGCGGCGGCGGCGGCATCGTGGCCCGCCGAGCGCTGGCCCTGGCTGTAGCCGACCCAGCCCGCCGCGCCGGCCAGCGCCACCGCGCCGGCCACCAGGGCAAACCATGGCAGCACGGTCCGACGCCCCGCCGGCGCAGGCGTGTCGTCCCCCGGGATCCCGGTCAAGTGCCCTGCCCCTCGGGGGTGCGGCCAGCTCGCCGCCGGCGCGGCGGCAAGGGCTTGCGCTCGCGCAGCAGGTCGTCGGTCAGCCAGTCCGGGCGCGGCGGCGGGCCGGCCGGGAACGCCTGCTCGCCCAGCTCCTGCAGCGCCTGGGCATACACGGCGCGCTTGAAGTAGATCACCTCGCGCACCGGCGACCAGTAATCGACCCAGCGGCCGGATTCGAACTCGGGCTCGGGGCTGGCCTGGTAATTCAGGCGCGACTCGTCGCTCAGCATCCGCAGCAGGTACCAGCGCTGCTTCTGGCCGATGCAGACGGGGTTGCCGCGGCGTCGCACGTACTGGCGCGGCAGGCGATAGTGCAACCAGCCACTGGTGCCGGCGACCAGTTCGACGTCGGCTCGTTCGAGGCCGATTTCCTCGTGCAGCTCGCGGTACAGCGCTTCTTCGGGGCGCTCATTGCGCTGCACCCCGCCCTGGGGAAACTGCCAGCCGCGCCCGTCGCGGCGACCGCCGAGGAACAGCTCGCCGCCGTCCCGCATCAGGATGATGCCGACGTTGGCGCGAAATCCCTGGCTGTCGATGTAATCGGACATGCTTGGCGTAAAGTTAAGTGGCGGTTGATTTTTTCACAGACGCGGCAGCGGCACAAAACGCCGCTCGCGGAGCTTTGGCTTGTGAGGCCGGCCTTGGTTCCCTAACCTCTGCGGTACCGCGAGGCCCCTTGCACAGACTTCCCCCCATTCCGGTGTTCTTCGCCCTCGGGCTCGCGACCAGCCTGCTGCTGCTGCTGTCGCTGATGCTCGGCAGCGTGGACCTGGCGCCGGCGGCAGTCTGGCACGCAGTGTGGCATCCCGAGCCGTCGCTCGCCCGGGATGTCGTCATGGACCTGCGCCTGCCGCGCGCGCTGACGGCGTTTGCCGTCGGTGGCCTGCTCGGCCTGGCCGGGGCGCTGCTGCAGGTCCTGCTGCGCAATCCGCTCGCCGACCCGTACGTGCTCGGCGTCTCGGGCGGGGCGTCGGTGACGGCACTGCTCGCGCTGATGGCCGGGATGTCGGCCGTCATGGTCGACGCCGCAGCGGGCGCCGGTGCGCTCGCTGCCTGTGCGCTGGTGTTTGCGCTCGCACAGGGCCGCGGCGGATGGACCCCGACGCGACTGCTGCTGACGGGCGTCGTGGTCGCCGCCGGCGCCGGCTCGATCGTCAGCCTGCTGCTGGCCATGAGTGACGACACCCGCCTGCGCGGCATGGTCTTCTGGCTGCTGGGCGACCTGACGCGCGGCGACCGCTACGGCTGGCTGCTCACGCTGCTGGCGCTGGCCACCGTGTTCTGCGTCGCGCTCGGGCGGCCGCTCAACGTGCTGGCGCGGGGCGAGACCATTGCCGCGACGGTCGGCCTCGACGTGCGCCGCGTCCGCAGCATCGTCTTCGTGCTGAGCTCGGTGCTGACCGGATGCGCGGTGAGCACCGCCGGCAGCATCGGCTTCGTCGGCCTGGTCACGCCCCACCTGGTGCGGCTCGCACTCGGCAACGACCAGCGCATCGTGCTGGCGGGCTCGGCCCTGCTCGGCGGGTTCGTGCTGATGTCCGCCGACCTGGCATCGCGGCTGCTGCTGGCACCGCGCCAGCTGCCCGTCGGCGCGCTCACGGCCCTGGTCGGCGTGCCGATCTTCCTGTTGCTGATGCTGCGGCAGCGAAACTAGCCGAAGACGTGACGGTCGCCGCCGGCGCGTTTCGCCTGGTGCAACGCCGCCTGCGCGCGTGCGAGCCATTCGTCCACCGCGGCCTTGCGCTCGCCGCCGCCCGGGCGCGACGCAGGCTCGAGCACCGCGACGCCGATCGAGACCTGCAGCCGGACACCGCCGCTCGGCGCTGCGCTGCGCACGGCCTCGAGGATTCGAGCTGCCACGCGGTCCGCCCCCGTTGCGTCGGCCCCCGGCAGCAGCACCGCGAACTCGTCCTCGCCCAGGTGCGCGAAGGAGTCGCTCGCGCGGACCTGCGCTTCGAGCAGCGTGCCCAGTTCGAGCAGCGCACTGTCGCCCGCTGCCACGCCGTGGCGTTCGTTCAGCACGGCGAGCCCGTCGACATCGACGACCAGGCAACTCGCCGGCTGCTGCTGGCGCTCGCTCGCCGCCAGTTGTTCGCGCAGCCGCGCCAGGAAGTAATGACGGCTGTGCCAGCCGGTGAGCGGGTCGACGACGCCCGCATGCAGCAACCGGGCACGGTGCAGCAGCCGCTCGGCCGTCGCGCAGACCTGTCCGGCGATGTGTTCCCGCCACGCCGGCTCCGCCTCGAACAGCGCGGCGGCGCGATCGCGACCGGCGATGTTGTAGACGCCCGTCAGGCCGTCGCGGCGAGGCAGCGGCAGCAGCAGGAGCTGCTGGCAGCCTGCATCCGGCGCGAACAACAGTCCGTGGTCCACGGCCCGGTACGCACCGGACCACGGCGCATGCAGCGTGTCGTAACCCGGGGCGACCCCTGCCAGGCTGGGGACGAAACGCAGGCCCGCGAGCGGCGTCGGCGCCGTGCCGGTCGCGAGCGCCCGCAGCTCATGGCGCGGATCGAGCAGCAGCAGCGCACCGAGCAGGCCGTCGGCTTCCGCGCCGGGCGGGCACTCGAGCAGCGGCGCCGAATTCAGCCAGCGAACGCGCCGCCATCAGCCGGCCCGACCAGGCCAGCACCTGCGACGGCAGCGCCGCCTGCGCCGCCATCGGGCTCAGCCCTCGCCCCCTGCGCGCGCCGCCTGGCGCTCGCGCAGGTACTCATGGCCGCGCCGCATCATGTCGACGAACGCGGCCGCGTCGCCTCCCTGGACCGCGTTGCACAGACGGTCGACCGCGGCGCGCAATGCGTTCAGCGATTCGTCGCGGTACTGGTTCAGGCTCTGGATCTCGTAATACAGGTCGGGATTCTCGGCGGCCACGCGTGTCGCGACGTCGAGTTGCGCGTCGAAGGTCGTGCTCGACATGCGCGCGAGCCGCGGTGCCGCTTCGCCGCTCTCGGCGAGCGCCGTGAAGAACGCGATGTTGAGCGCATGCGACAGGCCCAGCACGAAGGCCATCAGCCGGTCGTGCTCGTCGAGGCTCATCGTGACCAGATCGGCCATGGTCGAGCCGAACAGCGCGCGCGCCTCCTCCACCGCGGGCGCGTCGCCCAGGTCGATGAAGATCACGTGCCGGCCCGACAGCAGTTCCGTGTCGGGTCCGAACATCGGGTGGACCGAGGTGACGTGGCAACCGGCTGCGCGCAGCGCCTCGAGCCCGGAGCGCAGGGGCGTCTTGAGCGAGCCGATGTCGAACACGGTGCCGCGCGGCCGGCGCGCGGCCAGCGCGGCCAGGATGTCGTTGGCGATGCGGATCGGGGTGGCGACGACGACCAGGTCGTGCTGCAGGTCGGTCTGCTGCCAGTCCGCGACGTGGTCGTAGCCGGCCAGTTCGCCGGACGGATCCGCGATCGTGATCGCGAATCCCTGCGCCGCCAGGAAATCGGCGATCCAGCGGCCCATCTTGCCGTGGCCGCCGATCACCAGCGCGCTGCGGCCGCTGCCGCGGCCCTGCGCGGCGACCCGGACCCGCTCCTGGGTCGTGAGCGAGCCCCTGATCAGCGACTGCAGCAGCGACTCCGCCAGCGCCGGCGACACGCCGAGCGCCTCCGCATCCTGGCGCGCCTTGAGCAGGACCTCGCGCTCGCGGCGGAAATCGCGCGTAGGCTGCCCGACCGAACGCTTGACCTCCGCGATCTGCCGGCCGAGCGCCTGACGCTCGGCCACCAGCTGCAGCAATTCATGGTCGATGACGTCGAGGCGGGCGCGGAGTTCGGCGAGGGATGGCATAGGGGACGGCAACGGGTGACCCCGTCCTTTTACCGGTCGGGACGGGTATGTCGCAAGGGATCGGTGCGGCACACTCGGGCATAATCCCGGCCCCGACGCCCGCCGGACGAAGCCCACATGTCGCTGACCGGAACGCTGCCCTCGACACTGCCCGCCGACCCGATGCCGATCTTCGAGACCTGGTATCGCGAGGCCCGCGAACAGAAGGTGCAACCGAATCCCGATTCGATGGTGATCGCGACCGCGACACCGGACGGCACGCCCGCCGCGCGCGTGGTCCTGTGCAAGAAACTGCTGGCGCAACCGGGTTACGTCGTGTTCTTCACCAACTACGACAGCCGCAAGGGGCACGAGATCGAGGCCAATCCCCGCATCGCGGGCGTCCTGCACTGGGACTCGATGAGCCGCCAGGTGCGCCTCGAGGGGCGCGCGGTGAAGTGCCCGCCGCAGGAGAGCGACGCCTACTTCCATACGCGCGCGATCGACAGCCGCATCGGCGCCTGGGCCAGCCTGCAGAGCCAGCCGCTCGACTCGCGCGCCACCCTGCTGAAGCGGGTCGCCGTCGAGGCGGCGCGGCACGGCACGGCGCCCACGCGGCCGCCGCACTGGGGCGGCTACCATTTCTGGCCGGAGGCGGTCGAACTCTGGTGCGAGGGCGCCTTCCGTGTGCACGACCGCGCGCGCTGGACACGAACTCTCGAACCCGTGGGCACGACCGGCTTCCAGGCCGGGCCGTGGCAGGCCACGCGACTCTATCCCTGAGCGCGCGAGCGGCGGCGGGCGAGCTCACCGATGGCCAGGCGCACTTTCTTCGGCACCGTGCGGATCACCATCCTGCTGGCGATCCTGGCGTTCGTCGCCGTGGGCGCGTGGCTCGAGCGGGCGCGCAGCCGCGACTGGAACGACACGCTGCGCGTCACCGTGTACCCGGTGACGCAATCGACAGACCCGGCCGTGCGCACGTACATGCAGGGGCTCACGGCAGCCGACTTCCGCGACACCGAGGAGTTCTTCGCGGCCGAGGCCGGCGATTACGGAATCGAGCTCGCGCAGCCTGTCCGCATCCGCGTCTCGCATGCCGCCGCCGGCGTGCCACCCGCCGTGCCGCAGCGCCCGCACATGCTGTCGGTCGCATGGTGGAGCCTCAGGTTCCGTTACTTCGCGGCGCGCACGGCGTGGCGCGATCCCCTGCCGTCGCCCGACATCCAGGTGTTTGCACAGTATTCGCCGCCGACGCCCGGCGTGGCGTCGGTGCCCGACTCGGTGGGACTCAGCAAGGGACTGGTCGCGCTGGCCCACCTCTATGCCGACCCCGGCGCGGCAGCGGCCAACCAGATCGTGTTCGCGCACGAACTGCTGCACACGCTTGGCGCCACCGACAAGTACGACTTGCGCACCGGCCAGCCGCGCGTCCCCGACGGGCTCGGCGATCCCGGGCAGCGCCCGCTGTTTCCGCAGGAATTCGGCGAGATCATGGCCGGCCGCATCGCCACCGGCGCCGCCACGGCCGTGATGGGCGAGAGCCTGGACGACATGCTGGTCGGCCCGCTGACCGCCACTGAAATCGGCTGGAACCGGTGACCGCGCCCGCGCGCATCGAGTGCCAGTCGCTCACCGTCGAGGTGCCCGGCCGCGTGCTCGTGCGCGAGCTTGGTTTCGCACTGCCGGCGGGCCGCATGCTGGTCGTGCTCGGCCGCAACGGCTCGGGCAAGAGTTCGACGCTGCACACCCTGGCGGGCCTGCGGCCTGCCGCCGCCGGCGCAGTGCGGCTCGATGGCCGCGAACTCGGGCAGTGGCCGCGGCGCGAGCTGGCGCGCACGCTCGGCCTGCTGCCGCAGCTCGTCGACGATCCGTTTCCAGCCACGGCGCTCGAGGCCGTGCTCGTCGGCCGTCATCCGCACCTCGACTTCTGGGCATGGGAGAGCGCCGACGACCGCGCCGCCGCGCAGCGCGCGCTGTCGGCGGTCGACCTTGCGGGGCTCGAACAGCGCGACATCGCGACACTGTCGGGTGGCGAGCGGCGGCGGCTGTCGATCGCGACGATCCTGGCGCAGGATCCCGGCGTGTTCCTGCTCGACGAGCCGATCCACCAGCTGGACCCGCAGCACCAGCTGGACGTGCTGCGCCTGTTCCGGGGCCTGGCCGATGCAGGCCGCACCGTGATCGTGAGCCTGCACGACATCGGCCTCGCGGCACGATTTGCCGATGCGGCGCTGCTGCTGTTCGGCGACGGCCGCTGGCATTGCGGCGACTGCGACAGCACGCTGACCGAGGCGTCGATCGGCGAACTCTATGGCATCGCGGTGCGCGAGCTGCGCTGGGAACACGGGCGCACCTTCGTCGCCGCCTGAGGCAACGGCGGCCGCCGCCCTCAGTGCGCGACGACGCGCGAGAACACGTTGAGCACGATCACGCCCGCCGTGATCAGCGCCAGCCCGATGATCGCGCCCGCATCCAGGGCCTGTCCGTACATCAACCAGGCCACCAGCGTGATCAGCACGATGCCGACCCCGCACCAGATCGCATAGGTCACGCCGACCGGGATCGTCTGCAGCGTCAGCGACAGGAAATAGAACGCGATGCCATAGCCCACGACCACGATCGCCGAGGGGCCGGGACGCGTGAATCCGGCCGCCGCCTTCAGCGCGGAAGTCGCGATCACCTCCGCGACGATGGCGATGCCGAGGTAGATCCAGGCGCGTGTCGAGATCATGGACGGATGGCGTCCAGCACCGCGTCGTGCAGCCGTCCATTGGTGGCCAGCACGCTGGTGCTGCCCGGCGTCAGCGCCTGCCCGGCGAGGTCGGTGAACCGGCCGCCCGCCGCCTCGACGATCACGGCACAGGCGCCCACGTCGAGGATGTTGACGTCGGACTCGACCACCGCGTCGATGCGGCCCGCTGCGAGCAGGTGGTATTGCAGGAAATCGCCGTAACCGCGGATCCGGCCCAGGCGACCGACCAGCCGGCCGAAGGCCGGCCACTGCGGACCGGTCGCGAGCGTCTTCAGGTTGCCGGTCGACAATGCCGCCTGCTCGATCGTGTCGATCGCGCTGACGCGCAACGGCTGGTCGTTGAGCCAGGCGCCGACGCCGATTTCACCCCAGGCAAGCTCACCGTAGACCGGGGCCGACGACACCCCGACGATCAGCCGGCCGCGGTGCATCAGCGCGATCTGCGTCGAGAACATCGGGTACTCGCGCACGAACGCCTTGGTGCCGTCGATCGGGTCGACGAACCAGACGTAGTCGGCATCGAGCGCGGCCGTGCCGGTTTCTTCGCCATGAAAGCCGTGCGCCGGGAAGCGGGCAGCCAGCAGCGAACGGATGGCCTTTTCCGTTTCGACGTCGGCCTCGGTCACCGGCGACTTGTCGGCCTTGATCGTGACCTTGAGGTTGCGCTGGTAGTAGTGGCGCACGACCTCGTCGGCGGCGCGGGCGGCTTCGAGCGCGGCGGCGAGAAACTCTGACTGCGGCATGCGTTGGACCCGGCAAAGGATGCCCATAGTATCGCGCCTTTCTTGACATCACTTCCCGCCTTGCCTACCGTGCCGTCACCCGATAGGTGATCCCGCGAGCGCTGGCTCAGGGAGAACGGGAAGCCGGTCAGAATCCGGCGCTGCCCCCGCAACGGTAGTCGAGTCAAGCCGCATCGCCCGGACACAGGTCCGGCACCCACTGTGCCCAGGCACGGGAAGGGGATGTACGCAGGGCCTCATCCGCCCGCTCGAAAGCCCGGAGACCGGCCTGTCGATCGAGACCAGCCTCGCGGTGGGCGAGCGGCCGGAACTCGGTCGCGTCCGTTCTGTGCGGCGCCGCCCCGATCCGCCCCCCTTCCACCCCTGGCTGGACCTTCAATTGCGTCCGCGCGGGACGCGTGCTCGGGGTGTGGCCATTTCATGTCTCATGTTCCTGTCATCGAACTGCGTTCGAAATCCTTTCCCGTCCCCGGCCGGCTGGCGCTGGCCGCGACGCTGGTGATCGCAGCCTCCGCCGCGCAGCTGCCGACGCGCTGCCGCCGCCGCCCACGGCGGAAGTCGTCGTCACGGCGACGCGCGTGCCGACGCCGCTCGACGAAGTGCTGGCGCCGGTCGTCGTGATCGATCGCGCGACGATCGAGCGCAGCAACGCGGGCGACACGGCCGACCTGCTGCGCTTCCATGCGGGCCTCGAGATCGCCCGCAACGGCGGCCCCGGCCAGCCGACGTCGCTCTTCATCCGCGGCGCCGAGAGCAACCACACGCTGGTGCTGGTCGACGGCGTGCGCATCAATCCCGGCACCATCGGCCTGCCGGCACTGCAGAACATCGCGCCCGACATGATCGAGCGCATCGAGGTCGTCAAGGGTCCGCGCTCGACGCTGTGGGGCAGCGACGCGATCGGCGGCGTGGTCAACATCATCACGCGGCGCGGCGCGCGCGACGGCTGGATCGTGGAGGCCGGCTATGGCGACTACGAAACGCGCGCGCCAGCGCCAATGGCGGCGTGGTGCTCGGCGAGCGCGCCGACCTCGACGTCGGCGTCTCGTGGACGGACAGCGCGGGCTTCCCGACGCGCACCTTCGACGACACGGACCGCGGCTTCGACAACCTGAGCGCGAACGTCGCGCTGCGCGCCGACCTCGGGCCCGCCGAAGTGACGCTGCAGCACTGGCGCACCGAGGGCACCTCCGAGTACTCGGACTTCTTCCTCACCCCCGTGGACCAGGATTTCCTCACCTCGTCGACCGCGGCAAGCGTGCGCCTGCCCGTGGGCGAGAACGGCGAGGCACGCATCGCGCTCAGTCACCTCGAAGACGAGATCGACCAGAACCAGTCGCCGGATTTCCTCGAGACCCGGCGCGACACGCTCGATGCGCAGTACGACTGGAAGCTCTCGGACGTGCACGCGCCGGGCGTGGGCCTGATGTATACGCGCGAGGACGCGAGCAGCGAATCCTATGGCGAGGGCTTCGACGCGGACACCAGCGCCGTCAACGTCTACGTGCAGGACCGCATCACCGCCGGCCCGCACCTCGCGCTGCTGGCGCTGGGCTACACCGATCACGACACGGCGGGGTCGGCCGTGACCTGGAACGCGGAGTACGGCTACACCTTCAACGCGCAGCGCACGCGCGTGTTTGCACTGGCGGGCAGCGGCTTCCGCGCCCCGGACGCGTCGGACAGGTACGGTTTTGGCGGCAACCCCGACCTGCAGCCGGAGCAGTCCGATAACTACGAGATCGGCATCCGCCACGCGCTGGGCGACAGGCAGTCACTCAGCCTGTCGGCCTTCCACACCGAGATCGACGACCTGATCGACTTCACGATCCTGTCGTTCGAGCCGTTCGAAGGCGAGAACCGCAACGTCGCGCGTGCCCGGGTCCGCGGCATCGAGGCCGCCTGGAGCTACACCGGCACGGCCTGGCGGGCCCACGCGGAGGCGATCTACCAGCAGCCGCGCGACCTGGCGGACGACTCGCCGCTGTTGCGTCGCGCGGATGAAAGCCTCACCGTGGGCGTGACCCGCGCGCTCGGGCCGGTGCTGCTGGGGCTCGACGTGCTGGCCGCGGGCGAACGCAAGGACTTCGGCTTTCCCGACGACATCACGCTCGACAGTTACGTGCTGGCGAACCTGACGGCGCAATGGCAGGTCAATGCGGCGTTCGCGCTCATCGCGCGCGTCGAGAACCTGCTGGACGAAGACTACGAACTGGCGAGCACGTTCAACACCCCGGGCCGCGGCATTTACGTGGCGATGCGCTATGCCCCGGGTCGCAAAGGAAACTGAGCGATGGGGCATCGACTGAGCAGGATCTACACGCGGACCGGCGACGACGGCAGCACCGGTCTCGGCGACGGCATGCGCGTGCCGAAGGAGCACCTGCGCGTCGAGGCCTACGGCACGGTGGACGAGGCCAACAGCGCGCTCGGCGTGGTGCTGGCGGTGCCGTCGCTGCCCGACGCGGTGCGCGTCACGCTCACCGAGATCCAGCACGACCTGTTCGACCTGGGCGGCGAACTCTGCATCCCCGGCCATCGCGCGATCACGGCCGCGTACGTCGAGCGGCTCGAGACGGCGCTCGACGGCTACAACGAGGGCCTGCCGCCACTGAAGGACTTCATCCTGCCGGGTGGCGGCCAGGCCGCCGCCGCCTGCCACCTGGCGCGCACCGTCGCCCGGCGCGCGGAACGGCGCGTCTGGGCGCTGGCGCGCGCCGAGGACGTGGCGCCGGAAGTGCCGCAGTACCTCAACCGGCTGTCGGACCTGCTGTTCGTGATCGCGCGCGTGCTGGCGCGGCACGAGCACGGCAGCGAGGTGCTCTGGCGACGGCGCTGAGGCGGTGGCTGCGGCATCGCGGGAGCGGACGCATGGGCCGCCCCTGGGATTCCGGCGACCGTCGCGCGCCAGGGATGGCGCGCGCGAGCCTCCAGGGACGGATTCACGGCGTGTCGCCGGGAATCCCAGGGGCGGCCCACGAGGCCGCTCCCTGCATCGCAAGCACTACCGTCCGCGCGCCCGCTCCAGCGCCGCGCAGGTGACCTCGACGCCCTGCGCCAGCCGCGGCGCGGCGCGGGTCACCAGGTCCGACGGCAGCTTGTAGACATTGCCCGAGCGCACGGCGCGCAGGCGCGGCCAGCGCTGCCAGAACTGCTGCGGCTCGGCGATCGTGTCGTCGGTGCTCAGGATCACCTGCGGGTCGGCGGCCAGCACCGCTTCGGTCGAGATCGGCGGCGCCAGCTGCGGCAGGTCGGCGAACACGTTGCGGCCGCCGCAGAGCACCACGATCTCGCTGATCACGTGGCGGCCATTGACCGTGTAGATCGGCTCGTCGTCGATCTGGATGAACACGTCGAGCGGCGGCAGCTCCGCATAGCGCGCGCGCTGGCGTGCCACCCGCGTCTCGAAGTCACGCGCCGCCGCCTCGGCCACGGGCAAGGTGCCGGCCAGCCGGCCCACCTGCCGCAGGGCACGTGGCACGTCGGCCAGGCTTTGCGTCGGCACGTCCACCACGTTGAGTCCCAGCGAGCGCAGGCGGGCGATGGTGGTCTCGGGCGTGCCGGTGGGCCACACCAGCACGACATCCGGCCGCAGGGCCAGCACCTGCTCCGGGTCCACCCGCCAGGCGTCGCCCACCCGCGGCACGGCCTTCGCCGCCGCCGGGTAATCGCTGAACTCGACCGTGCCGACCAGCATGCGAACCCGCGCCGGCGGCGTAGGCGATCTCGGTGAGATTCGGCGCCAGGCTGATCAGCCGCAGCGGCGGTGCGGCGGCCGCGAGTGCCTGACGACGAGCAGCAGCGCGGGCGCCAGCCACCCGCGGCGCGGCCAACGCAGCCGTTGCAGGGACCGGCATCGCATGCTCAGACGGCGGCGCCCGTGATGACCAGCAGGGCGATCGCCGCGACCCAGATCCACAGCGCGCGCTGCACGATGCGCCAGGCACCGCGCGCCGTCGCCACGTCGAAGTGTTCCGGCGTCGACCGCCGCGAGGCTCGGCTGCAGCGAGCCCTTGCCCACCCGCGCGAGCAGGTCCTCGGCGCGGTCGAGCACACCGCCCGCGGCGGCGCGGTCGACCGCCGAGCGCCAGTTGCCGACCGCGTCCTCGAAGCTGCCGGCGAGCGCGTAGGCCAGCGCCGTGAGGCGCGCGGGCACCCACGCCATGACTCCGTGCAGGAACGCGAGCACGCTGCCGAGATCCCGGCGCTCGCGCTTCAGCCCCTGCCGCGCGGCCTCGAATGCGGACCGGCGGCGCAGCATGTCGCTGACCCGGTAAGCCCAGGCGCCGCCGGCGCCGAGCACCATGAACCAGAAGATCACGCCGAAAATGCGGTTGTTGGCCTGGATGAAGATCGCCTCCTCCACCGCTTCGCGCGCGCCGAGCCCATAGGCGCTGGGACTCGACTCGAGCAGTTCCTTGCCCCGGCGCAGCGCCTCGTCACGGTCATGCCGCTCGAGCGCTGCGACGTAATCATCGACCTCGTCCTTGAGATCGCGCGGTCCGAAGGCAAACAGCAGCACGAATACCGAGAACGCAAACTGCAGCAGCCCGAGCAGCTGCGGCCCGAGCCAGTACGCAGCCGCCATCACCGGCAGCACCGGCAATGCCAGCAGCACGATCGCGGCCAGCACCACCGGCGCTCCGGTGCGCCCGGCAAGCGCGCGGTCCGCCCAGTCGAAGTAGGGATCGAGCCAGCGCCATTCGCGCAGGTGCAGCAGCTGCGTCAGGCCGCGCTCGCAGACCAGCGCAAACAGCAGGGCGAGCAGGCTCATGCGGGCATCACTTCCAGTTCAAAGGCCACCAGCGAGCGCAACCGCGGCCAGTCGAAGGCCACGCCCGGGTCGGACTTGCGGCCGGGCGCGACGTCGCTGTGGCCGACGACGCGGTCGGGCGCGATCCGCGGATAGGCGCGGCACAGCAGCGCGATCACGCGTGCGAGCATCGCATACTGTGCCGACTCATAGGGCGAGTGATCGTCGCCCTCGAGTTCGATGCCGATGGAGTAGTCGTTGCAGCGCTCGCGCCCCTGCCACGACGAAACGCCGGCGTGCCAGGCGCGGCGCTGGAACGGCACGTACTGCACGACCTCGCCGTCGCGCCGCAGCAGCAGGTGCGCCGACACGCGCAGGTCGGCGATGCCGGCAAAGTAAGGGTGTGCCGCGGGGGGCAGTGTGTTGGTGAAGAGCTGGTCGATCCACGGCCCGCCGAACTCCCCGGGCGGCAGGCTGATGCCGTGCACCACGACCAGGTCGGGCTCGATGCCAGCCGGCCGGTCGTCGCAGTTGGGCGACGGCAGCTGCCGGGCCGGCTGCAGCCAGCCAGTGGCGGTATCGATGCCAGGGCGCGCGGCGTGCGCATTCGCGGGGCGTTGTCGTCGCATCACCCGCATGATGCCTTAAAATCAGCCCATGCGACTTACCCGTGTCTACGTCGGCGCCCCGCTGGTTTCCGACACCGATGTCCTGCTGCCGGAAGCCGCGGCCGTGCACGTCGCCCGGGTGCTGCGGCTGCGCGCAGGCGCGGTGATCGTCGCCTTCGACGGCACGGGCGGCGACTATCGCTGCGAACTGCTGTCGGTGAAGGGGGACGAGGTGGTCGTCCGCGTCGGCGCGCGGACCGCCGGCCTGCCCGAATCGCCGCTCAGGATCACGCTGGTGCAGGCAGTCTCGCGCGGCGAACGCATGGACTGGACCCTGCAGAAGGCGACCGAGCTCGGCGTACGCACGATCGTGCCCGTGCTGTCGGCCCGCAGCGTGGTGCGGCTGGACGAGCAGCAGGCGGAGAAGAAGCTGCGACACTGGCAGGCCATCGTGGCCAGCGCCTGCGAGCAGTGCGGCCGCAGCGTCGTGCCGGAACTGCGCGCACCGCAGGAGTTCGGACGCTTCCTCGCATCCTCCGCCCGCGAAGGACAGCGGTTCGTCCTGAGTCCAACCGGGCCGGCGTCGCTGGCGGGACTCACGAGCGTCGGCTCGCGGGTCGAGCTGCTGATCGGGCCGGAAGGCGGACTGGACGATGCCGAACTCGAGCGTGCCGCGGCCGCGGGCTTCGTGCCGGTCCGGCTGGGACCGCGCGTGCTGCGCACCGAGACCGCAGGCATCGTCGCGCTGACGGTGCTGCAGTCGCTGTGGGGCGACCTCGGCTGAGGAATCACCCGGCCCGCGTTTCCTCGGCGATCATTTCCTCGAGCCGCTCGAAGTCCGGGACCAGCGGCGTCTCGTTCATCATCCGCACCTGCCCGATGACCGGGCTGTGCTCGCCGAAGCTGCGCGCGTCGTCCGCATGCACGACCTCCGGGCTCAGCCGCACCAGTTGCGGAAAGCCCTGTGTCAGCACCGCGAAATGGCCACCGGTCTGGCCGGTGATGCCCTGCATGATGACGATGCGGGTGCGGCCGCTGGCCCGCGGCAGCGCCTTGCCGCAGGCGGCCTCGAACGAGATCAGCGGCACGCGCCGTCCGCCCCAGGCCACCGTGCCGAGGTACCACGGCGGCGCGCCCGCCATCGGCGTCGGCGCCTGGTAATTGATGACCTCGGTGACGCACGAGCGCGGCAGCAGCAGCCGCTCGTCGGCGAGCGGGACCAGCAGGCAGTACAGCTCCTCGCCCTTCGCCGCCATGATCGCGCCATTGATGCTGCTGTCGATGTTCACGGCCGTGTCCCCGTCTGTGCCGTCGTCACGGCAGGCTGCGCCGCGCGAGCACCAGCGGCTCGATCGCATCGAGCAGCTGGCTCTCCTGGTAGGGCTTGCCGAGGTAGTCGTCGACGCCGAGTTCGATGGCGCGCGCCCGGTGCTTGTCGCCGACCCGCGAGGTGATCATGATGATCGGCACGTCGGCCGTGCGCGGGTCGTTGCGCACGTGCGCCGCGACCTCGTAGCCGTCCATGCGCGGCATCTCGATGTCGAGCAGGATCACGTCCGGCACGTGCTCCTGCAGCAGCGCCATCGCCTCGACGCCGTCCTTCGCGGTCAGCACGCGCATGCCGTTGCGCTCGAGCAGGCGCTGCGTGACGCGGCGCACGGTGATCGAGTCGTCCACGACCAGCGCGAAGATGCGGTCATCGCGCGTCGAGCGGCCGGCATCGGTGCCGCGGGCGCGCCACTCCGAGCGGACCAGCGTGCCCATGTCGAGGATGATGACGATGCGGCCGTCGCCCAGGATGGTCGCGCCGGAAATGCCGCGGATGCCGGCGATCTGCGGACCCACCGGCTTGACCACGATCTCGCGGCTGCCGATCAGCTCGTCCGTGACCAGCGCGGTCGAGTGCTCGCCCGCGCGGACCAGGATGACCGGCAGCGGCGCCTCGACCTCCGGCAGCAGTGACGGGCCACTGCCGACGAACACGCCCAGGTGCTGGAAGCGGTAGACGTTGCCGCCGTAATCGAAGCTCGGCTGGTCCTCTTCCAGGTGCTGCCGGATCTCGGCGCGGGTCAGGCGGGCAACGCCCTCGACGGTCGCCATCGGCAGCGCGAACAGCTCGTCGTGCACGCGGACGATCAGCGCCTGCGTGATGGCGAGCGTGAACGGCAGGCGGATGGTGAAGCGCGCGCCCACGCCCGGCTTCGATTCGATGAACAGTGCGCCGCCGAGCTTCTTGACCTCGGTGGCGACCACGTCCATGCCCACGCCGCGGCCCGCCGACTGCGTCAGGCGTCCGGCGGTGCTGAACCCCGGCTCGAGGATCGAGCTGCAGCGCTTCCTCGTCGGTCAGGTCCATGCCCGGCTCGAGCAGGCCCATCGCGCGCGCCTTGTCGCGGATCGCCGGCACGTTCATGCCGGCGCCGTCGTCCTCGACCGTGATCACGACCTCGGCGCCCTCGCGCTGCAGGCGCATGGTGATGCGGCCGGTCTCCGGCTTGCCGGCCGCGATCCGCTCGTCGGGCGACTCGAGGCCGTGGATGACGGCATTGCGCAGCATGTGCTCGAACGGCGGCAGCATGCGCTCGAGCACCTGCCGGTCGATCTCGCCCGAGGCGCCCTCCACCACCAGTTCTGCCTTCTTGCCGGCCTCGGTGGCGGACTGGCGCAGCAGGCGCGTCAGCCGCTGCACGTGCCGCTGGAACGGCACCATGCGCGTGCGCATCAGGCCGTTCTGCACCTCCGTGACGACGCGGCCCTGCTGCTGCAGCAGGTTCTGCGTGTCGCGGTTCAGCTGCTCGAGCAGCCCTTCGATGCTGGCGACGTCGCTGACCGACTCGGCCAGCGCACGCGACAGCTGCTGGATGTTCGAGTAGCGGTCCAGTTCCAGCGGATCGAAGTCCGTGCGCGCGGCCGGGCCCTCGGCCTGGTGCTTGTGCAGGATCTGCGCCTCGGTCTCCATCTCGAGCTTGCGCAGCTGGTCACGCAGGCGCGTAACGGTGCGATCGAGCTCGGCGAGATTGAAGTCGATGGACGTCATCTGCTGCTCGATGCGCGCGCGGAAGATGCTGACTTCGCCGGCATTGTTGAGCAGCTCGTCGAGCAGTTCGGCATCGACGCGGGCCAGTTCGGCACGCTCCGCCGGCGCGACCGGCTCGCGTCCCGGCAATACCGGCTGCAGGCTGGCCGCGATCGCGGGCGGCTCCTGCGCGCCAGGCAACGGGACCTGGAACGAAGGCCGCGCGACGTCGACCCGCTCCGGTTCATGCGGCGGCTCGAACGCCACCGGAATCGGCGCATCGGTCCACGCAGGAGCGGCGGGCTCGACCGGCTCGACCGGTTCCTGCGGCTGGACCGGTTCCTGCAGCTCGACCGGCTCGACGGATTCGACGGCCTCCACCAGCGCGGCTGGCTCGGTGGCCGCCGCGGCCCAGAAGTCCTCCGCGTCCGGGCCGCCCTCGAGCACGATCTCCTCGCCGACCGGCTCCGCCACCGCGACCGCTTCGACCGGCTCCCCGGCGGGCAGTTCGGCCGCGACCTCAGACCGGCGGCTCGACCGGCGGCTCGACCGGCGCTTCGGCAATCACTTCGACCGGAACTTCGGCCGGCAGCTTCCACCTCGACTGGCGACACCGCTTCCGGCGTCTGCACAGCGGGTTCGACCGGCACGGCGACCGGGGCTCCCACGCTGCGGATGCGCTGCATCAGCTCGCGCGCCGGGGCGATGCGCTGACCGGCATTGGCCATCTCGCGCATGCGGTGCAGTTCGTCGAGCGAGGCCTGCAGCACGTCGAGCGCATCGGCGTCGACCGTCAGCTGGCCGCTTTCGACGACATCCAGGAACGACTCGACTTCGTGGCTCAGGTCGCCCATGGCGCGGATGCCCGCCATGCGCGCACCACCCTTCAGCGTGTGCAGCAGCCGCTTGAACTCCGTGAGCTGCGCCCGGTCGGCACGGTCTTCCCGCCAGCGCGACAGCGCCGCCTCGGACTGCTCGAGCAGTTCGGTCGCTTCCTCGCCGAAGATCGCCGCGATGTCCGCGTCGAAATCCACATCGTCCGTGCCAGGCTCGTCCTGCAGCACCGCCGGCGAGGGTGCGCCGGCATCCGCCGCGTACCGTTCCGGCAGGGCTTCGTGCGGCGCCGTGTGGTCAGAATCCGCGTCCGCCGCGCGGACCAGGTCCTCGCTCAGCGTGGGCAGCGAAGGCTCGGTCAGCTCGTCCTGCGTCAGCGCCACCGCGTCCTCGATGACGACGCCCTGATCGGACTGCCAGGCGCCGCCGAGCGTGCGCTCCGCCGCCTCCGCGAGACGGGCCAGGTCGGCTTCGAGCTGCCGGTCGAGCGCCAGCCAGCCCGCCGTGAGCCGCGCCTGCTCGGGGAAAAAGCCGGTGTTCTCGTCGACGTGCTCGGACACCGTCTCGAGCAGGCGCACGGTGTCGTGCAGCAGCTCGAGCGACTCGCCGGCCAGGCCGTGGCCGTTGTCGAAGAGCTTGCGGATGTAATGCTCCATCGGCTCCGCCACCTTGATGCCCTGGCGCGCGCCGGCCGTCTTGGCGATGCCGCTCAGCGTATGGCAGGCGCGATACAGCGCCTCGGTGACGGGATGCGGCGCGACCCCGCGCGCGCAGCGTTCCAGGTACTGGCGCACGACCATGATGTGGCCGGCCGTCTCCTTGCGGAAGATCTCGCGCAGCACCGGGTCCATGCGTCCGTCGTCCTCGGGCGCCTCGCCGGCAGCCGGTGACGGCTCGGGCTCGGCCGCGACGGCGGCCGCCACGGTCGGCAGCGCCGGACCCTCGCGTCCCGACAGCTCGTCGGCACGCGCCATGATCGCGGCGATGTCGGACGTGGCCGGGGCACCGCCGTCGATCTCGTCGACCAGCTGCGGCATCGCCGCCACGGCATCGCGGATCACCGCGACGATCTCGGGCGAGCGCGGCAGCGTCTGGCTGATGACGCGATTCAGCAGCGACTCGATGCTCCAGGAGAACTCGCCGATCCGCTGCGCGCCAACCATGCGGCCGCTGCCCTTCAGCGTGTGGAATGCGCGGCGCAGGTCGCGCAGCGATTCCGCGTCGAGCGCGTTCTGCTCCCACTGCGGAAACAGCGCCGCCAGCCGCACGACGTTCTCGCGTGCCTCCTCGACGAACAGCGCCAGGAATTCCGGGTCGGCCGCCGGTCGCGGTCCCGGTGCGGCCACGGCGGCAGCCACCGGTGCAGCGGCCGGTGCCGGCGTCGGGCGTGACGTCGGGCGCGATCCCGGGCGCCGCCGGCGTCGCGGGCTCCGTCGCCGGCCGCGGCTCGCGCAGCGGTATGACCCGCGCGCCCGCGGGCTCGATCTCTGCCAGCCGGGCCTCGGCCGCATCGAGCATCTGCCACTGGTCGGCGCGGCCGGCCTGCAGCGTCTCCATGTAGTACTCGACGGCGACGACGGCGTCCGCCAGTCGCTCGAGCCGCGCCGGTGTCAGCGACTGCTCGTCGGGCCGCACGATGCTGCCGAGCGCGCGACCGACGCGCTCCATCACTTCCACGGCCCGCTGCTTGCCGAGCATCAGCAGCCCGGCCGTGATGCCGCGGACGAGCTGCGGCACCTGGTCGAGGCCCTGCGCCTCGGCCGGCGCAGACAGCGAGTGCGTCACCGCCTCCTTGATCCGCGCCATGTTGACGATGCACTCGCGCAGCACCGCCTCCTGCACCAGGCGGAACTCCTCGTCGGTGGGTTCACCCGGCGCGCCGTCGCCCGCGGCCTCGGGCAGGATCAGGCGGACGAGCTGTCCGTCGAGGCTGTCCTCCACCGCGATCAGCGCCGCTGCGATGCTGAGCAGGGCCGTGTCGTCCGGCGGGATGCGGCGCTCGACGATCGCCTTCAGCGAATCGAGCTCGCCTTCGACCCGCGCCCGCAGCGCGCCCAGCCCGAGCACGCCCAGCGTGTCGCTGATCTTGCGCAGCATGTCGAGCTGCGGCACCAGGTCGTCGACCTGCGTCGCGCCCTTGCGCACGAAGATGTCCAGCACGTCCTTGACGCGGGTGAGGTCCTCGCGGATCGCCGCGGCCACCGTGCGCATCAGCCGCACGCTCGGCGCCGACAGCGCCTCGGCGGCATCGGCCGGGGCCTGGTCACGCGTGGCGACCATGTCGTCGAGGCCGAACGACTCGCGCACCGCGCCGACACGCGGACCCGCGGTCGAACTCTGCGCGACGTAGTACAGCAGGTTGTTCAGCACCTCGACCGGCGGCGCTGCCGCGTAACGCTGCTCGCCATCCTGCAGTCGCTTCAGCTCGCGGTCGACGTGCCCGAGCACCCGCTTGACCGAGACGTTGGCATCGAGACCGCCGGCCTGCAGCGCCTCGAGCAGCGCGCCCACGACCCACCACAGCTGGAAGAGCGGCTGCGTCGAGGCCGCGCGCTCGAACTGCACGGCGATCTCGGACAGGTGATGCAGGTTGTCGGCGACGTTCTCGCCGCGGATCCAGCCGAGCAGCGCCACCTGGAACCGCGGCCGCAGGCGCCGGGCCAGGTCGGCGACCTCGCGGTCGCCCACGTGCTGCGACGAGTGGCCGCGCCTGTTCGCTGGAGCGCAGGTTGAGCAGCAGCAGCGTGCCTTCGGACAGCAGTGCGCCGCCGCGCACGGCGCGCAGGTCGTTGAGCAGCGGCAGCAGCACCAGCGGCAGGTCGCGGGCGCCGTTGGCGACGCGCTCGACGTAGGCCGGCAGCTGTTCCATCGCGCGCATCAGCGCGTCGAGCCCGTCGGAATCGGCGCGGCCTTCGCCGGAATGGGCGTCGACGTAGCGCGCGACGTGCTCCATTTCCTCGGCCAGCAGCGCGCCGCCGTAGACCTCGGCCAGGCGCAGCGCGCCGCGGCCGAGATGGATGTGGGCCGCAAACCGGTGCAGTGCGCCGCGATCCTCGGGGCGCTCGGCGAACGCCTCGAGCGCGACGCGCGCCTCGTTGAGTTCGGTCGTGATCTCGCGCGCGATGACCTGCAACGAGGCGTGGGCCTCGTCGACGGTCGCGAGCGGCATGGAACCGTTGGTCACGCTGGGATATCCCGCCAGGTCAGCCCGCGAGGTTGCCGACGCGACGGATGCGATCCGTCCCGCCCTCGGCCTGCGCGGGTGGCTCGTCCGGCCTCAGGGCCGGGTACTCGCCGGTCAGGGTGCTCATCATCGAACCCGGCAGGCGGAACCCGGTCACCGACTTGCGCAGCTGCGCCGCGAGCTCGGCCAGCTTGCCGATCGAGGCCGAGGTGGCCGTGGTGCTTTCCGCGGTCTGCGAGCTGATCTCGCGCAGCACCTGCATGTTGCGCGAGATGCTCTGCGATACGCCGGCCTGCTGCCGCGAGCTGGCGGAGATGTTCTGCACCAGGCTCGCGATCTGGTTCGAGACCTGCTCGATCTCCTCGAGCGCCGCGCCGGCATTCTCGGCCAGCAGCGCCCCACCGACGACGTCGGTCGTGGTGCGCTCCATCGAGACCACGGCCTCGTTCGTGTCCGCCTGGATCGTGCGCACCAGCACCTCGATCTGCTTGGTGGCGTTGGCCGCGCGCTCGGCCAGGCGCTGCACCTCGTCGGCGACGACGGCGAACCCGCGGCCGGCCTCGCCGGCCATCGAGGCCTGGATCGACGCGTTCAGGGCCAGGATGTTGGTCTGCTCGGCGATGTCGTTGATCAGCTCGACGATGTTGCCGATCTCCTGCGAGCTTTCGCCGAGCCGCTTGATGCGCTTCGACGTCTCCTGGATGTTCTCGCGGATCGCGTTCATGCCGTCGATCGTGCGGCGCACGGCGTCGCCGCCCTTGTGCGCGATGTCGACCGAGTGCCGCGCGACGTCGGCCGAGCGTTCGGCGTTGCCCGAGACCTCTTCCGTGGTGGCCGCCATCGCCGCGATCGACTCGGAGGCGGCGCCGATCTGCTTCGACTGCGCGGCCGATGCCTTCGCCAGGTGGGTCGACAGGGCCTGCGTCTGCCGCGTCGCGCCGTCGAGCTTCACCGCCGAATCGTTGATCGTGACGACCAGCTCGCGCAGCGCCTCGATGGCGTAGTTGATCGAATCGGCGATCGCGCCGGTGATGTCCTCGGTGACCGTCGCCTGCACGGTGAGGTCGCCGTCGGCGAGGCTCGACAGCTCGTCGAGCAGCCGCAGGATCGCCTGCTGGTTGCGCTCGTTCTGGCGTGCCTGCAGTTCGGCGGCCTGGCGCAGGACGGCCAGCTCGCGCTGCAGCCAGAACGCGGCCGCGAGCGCCAGGATCGTCAGCAGCAGGAAGAACACCGGCAACCACGGGCTGGCCAGCAGTCCGCCACCGCCGCCCGCCACCTTGCCCTCGACCTGCGCCAGGCTTGCACCCAGGCCCGCGCCGGTCTCGGTCAGCGCATTGCGCGCCGCCTGCATCTGTTCGAGCTGGTCGGCGAGCGCGATCACCGCGCGGACCTGCTCGGCCTCCGCAGTGAACGCGGCGGCCAGCGCACGCGCGGCGCCGGCCGCTTCGCCCGCGGCCGCCGTCATCCCGAGCGTGTTCGGCTGCGCCGTTCACGCCGGCCACCACCTGCGTCATGAAGTCGAGGCTGTCGGTCAGGCGGCGCGAGGCGGCCTCGACCGAGGTCGTGCCATCGGCCAGCGCGGTCAGGTCCTGGTCGATGGCCTGGGCGCGCAGCTCGAACCGCTCGAAGCTGCGATTGACGGCGTCCGGCCTGCCCGGTCCCATCGCCTTGAGCACGCCGGCGGCGGTCGACAGCAGGCGCGGGGTGGATTCGCGCACCGAGGCGGCGGCCTGCTGCGCCTGCAGCGCGGCATCGCGCCCGTCGAGCACCGCCTGCGACTGCTCCAGCAGCGCCGGCCAGCCGCGTTCGCCGCCCAGCACCCGGGCGCTCGGCGATGACAGCAGCCCCACGGCGGACTTGCCGGCATTGATCTCGTCGGTGACGCGCTCGAGGCGCGCGCGCGAGGCCGCCAGCGCGTCGAAGGCCGGCGCCGATCCACGCACGGCGGCGCCCGCCTGCAGCGGTATGTTCTGCGCGATCGCGGTCAGCGCCGCCATGTGCTCGCGCAACTGCGCCTGCTGCTGCATCGCCCGTCCGGAGAGCAGCAGGAACACGGCCGCCAGCACGGCGGCGACGAGCGCCACGCCGAGCAGCTTCGGCTGCAGTCCGGCGGCGTCGAATCGATTGCTCATGTCATCACCATGTCTTGTCGGGTCCGGCGGCGGCTACGAAGCCGCGGCCTGCATGAACTGCGGGCTTTCGAGCAGCGTCTTCACGCTGAACACGGGCCAGACCTCCGCGCCGCGCCGGAACGCGCCGGCCAGGTAGCGCTCGCAGCGCAGCAGCGTCGGCGGCAGGTCGGCGGAAAACTCGCCCTCGTAGAAACGGCGGAACCCCATGACCTCGTCGACGACGAGGCCCGCCGGGATCTCGCGATGGTTGGCGAGCAGCACACGGCTCGAGCGTGTCACCGCCGTGACGCCCGCGCCGAGGAAGGCGCGCAGGTCGACCACCGGCAGCAGCTGGCCGCGCACGTTGGACAGCCCGCGGATCCAGGCGCGCGCGCCCGGCACCCGGGTGACCGCCGGCGGATACGCCAGCACCTCGCGCGTTTCCTCGCGCGCGAGCAGGAACGCCTCGCCGCCCAGCCGGAATGCGACACCGACCCATTCGGCGCCGGTCGCGGTCGACTCGGGCTGGCCCTGTGCAGCCGCACGGGCGCGGCGGTCGATCTCCCGCAGCAGTTCGTAGGGGCGGTCGCGGAGCGAGCGCAGGGGCGTGACGCCGGGTTGCATGTCAGGGAGCGATGGCCGCCTGCGCCTTGCGCACGAGCTGCTCGGACGCGACCGGCTTCACGAGGTAGTCGACGGCGCCCTGGCGCAGGCCCCAGACGCGGTCGGATTCCTGCGCCTTGGAGGTCACCATGATCACCGGGATGCGGCGCGTGGCCGGGTCGTTGGCCAGCTCGCGCGTGGCCTGGAAGCCATTGACGCCCGGCATCACGATGTCCATCAGGATCAGGTCCGGGCGCAGTTCGCGCGCGAGGCGCAGGCCTTCGCCACCGTCGGCGGCGGAGCGGGTCTGGAACCCGTGCTGTTCCAGGGCCTGCTGCATGACGTGCACGTCGGTCGGGGAGTCGTCCACGATCAGTACCAGTGCCACAGTGAATTCCTCCGCGGACGGCGCTCAGGCGCGATGGACGTGGGTCTCGATCGCGCTCAGCAGTTCTTCGCGCGTGAAAGGCTTGGTCAGGTAATGCTCGGAGCCGACGATGCGGCCCCGGGCCCGGTCGAACAGGCCGTCCTTGCTCGACAGCATGATGACCGGGATGCTCTTGAACACCTTGTTGTGCTTGATCAGGGAGCAGGTCTGGTAGCCGTCGAGCCGCGGCATCATGATGTCGACGAAGACGATGTCGGGCTGGTGGTCGGCCACCTTCGACAGCGCGTCGAAACCGTCGACCGCCGTGAACACCTCGCAGCCTTCGCGGGCAAGCAGGGTTTCGGCCGTGCGCCGGATGGTCTTGCTGTCATCGATGACCAGCACCTTGAGACCGGCCAGCCTTGGCCGGCTGTTGCTGGCAGCCGTGTTGTCCATACGGTCGAACCCTCGAAAACGGTAGAGCGGACGTGCACAGCCGACGCTATAAGCGAGGCCGTCGCTCGCGCAGGGGTTTTAACATATTGGCCACCCCCCTGCCATTGGCGGCTTTCGATACCATGACCGTCATCACACTCGAATTCCGGGGGACCGCACCCCGCGTGGAGACCGCATGTCCGTGAAGCCGCAGCGCATCGCCGTCGTGATGGATCCGATCGAGGACATCAAGCCGCGCAAGGACACGACCCTGGCCATGCTGCTGGCCGCCCAGCGCCGCGGCTGGGAGCTGCACTACCTGGAGCTCGGGGACATCTGGCTGCGCGACGGCGTCGCGCTCGGCCGTGCGCGGCCGCTGGCCGTCCGTGCGGACGAGGACGACTGGTACACCCGCGACGAGCCGGTGGTGACCCGGCTGGGCGAGTTCGACGCCATCCTGATGCGCAAGGACCCGCCCTTCGACACCGAGTACATCTACTCGACCTACATCCTGGAACGGGCCGAGGCCCAGGGCGCGCTGGTCGTCAACCGGCCGCAGGGCCTGCGCGACATGAACGAGAAGGTCTACACGGCCTGGTTCCCGCAGTGCTGCGCGGCCACGCTGATCACGCGGGACATGGCCGACATGCATGCCTTCCTGCGCGAGCATGGCCGGGCCGTCTGCAAGCCGCTGTACGGCATGGGCGGCCGCTCGATCTTCGTCGTCGACCTGGGCGACAAGAATGCGAACGTGGTCTTCGAAACGCTGACCGAGTACGGCACGCGCTATGCGATCGTGCAACGCTACATCCCCGACATCGTGACGACCGGCGACTCGAGGGTGATCCTGGTGGACGGCGAACCCGTGCCCTATGCGCTCGCGCGCATCCCGACCGACGCGGACAACCGCGGCAACCTCGCCGCCGGCGCCAAGGGCGTCGGCCGGCCGCTCAATGACCGCGACCGCTGGCTGGCGGCCGAGATCGGGCCGGCCCTGCGCGAACGCGGCATGCTGTTCGTGGGGCTGGACGTGATCGGCGGCTTCGTCACCGAGATCAACGTCACCAGCCCGACCGGCGTGCGCGAACTCGACCAGCAGTTCGGCACCGACATCGCCGGCCTGCTGCTGGATGCGATCGCGCGCCGGCTCGACAGCCGTGGTGGTCCGGGTTGACCACCCCCGCGCTCCTCCGCCGGCGGCGCGACCCGGATGGCGACCGGCTCGCCACCGCGATCTTCATCGCGGCGCTGGTGCACGGCCTGCTGATCCTGGGGATCCGCTTCAGCGCGCCCTCGAGCGAGCCGCCGCTGCCGACGCTGGAGGTGCTGCTGGTGCCCGCGGGTCCGGACGACCCGCAGGCCAACCTCGACGCCGCCTACATTGCCCAGCGCACGCAACAGGGCACGGGCACGTCGGACGACGCGCGCCGGGCGTCGCTGCCCGAGGCGCGCGAGGAGCAGCTGGCGGACCCCGAGCCGGTGCCGGCCGACAGCGAACAGGACTCGGCCGACCAGTTCGAACCCGAGGGCGCGGTGTCGGTGCTGGCGCGGCGCGCGCTCGAGGCCGAGCGACTGGCCACGGGCGTGGAACCGCGCCCGGCGCCCCCGGTCTTCCAGGCCCTGCCGAGCCCGGCCGTGCCCACGGTCGGCCTGAACGCCGCGGTGGCTGACCGCGACCTGTCGCTGCGGGGGCAGCGGTCGGCCGACGGCAAGCTGCTGGCCGACACGCGGGAGTCGGCGATCGCGTCGTATCTCGACAGCTGGAAGCGGCGCATCGAGCGCGTCGGCACGCTCAATTTCCCGCACGAAGCGCGCCGCCGCGACCTGTCGGGCAATCCCGTGGTCGAGGTCGCGATCCGCGCCAATGGCACGCTGGAATCGGTCGTGATCCGCCGCTCGAGCGGCCATCGCGAACTGGACAACGCGGCGGTCGGGATCGTGCGGCTGGCCGCGCCGTTCGAGCCGTTTCCGAACGCCCTGCGCGAGCGCTACCCGGTGCTGCGTTTCGCCTACGAGTGGCAATTCATGAACGGTCGCCTGGGCGGCGACGGCGCCGTCTTTTCCTCCGATCCGTAGCGCGATACTGTCTGGCCGTGGCCGACTACCTGACCAACCAGTTCCTGATCGCCATGCCGGCCATGGACGACCCCAATTTTGCCCAGACGGTGACCCTCGTCTGCGAGCACAGCGAGCGCGGCGCGCTCGGAATCATCATCAACCGCACCCTGCCGCTCACGTTCGGCGAGGTGTTCGACCAGCTCGGGCTCGATGCGACCCGCTCCCGGGTCAAGGACCAGCCAGTGCTGCAGGGCGGACCGGTGCAGACCGAACGCGGCTTCGTGCTGCATTCACCCGCCGGCGCCTGGGAATCGTCGCTGCCATTCTCCGAGCGCATGCACCTGACCACCTCGCGCGACATCCTCGACGCGCTGGCGGCAGGCGAGGGCCCGGCCAGCGCGGTGATCGCGCTGGGCTACGCCGGCTGGGACGCCGGCCAGCTCGAGGCCGAAATGGCGCGCAACGCCTGGCTGACCGTGGATGCCAACGACCGCCTGCTGTTCGCCACGCCGGTCGAGGAACGGTGGCAGGCGGCCGCCCGGCTGCTCGGGATCGACCTGATATCGCTCAGCAGCGACGCGGGCCACGCCTGAACCACGACGCCGCGCCACCGGATGCAGTACCCGCCGCGGGCCGCCCGGCCGGCGGCGAGGTGGTGCTCGCGTTCGACTTCGGCTCGCGGCGCATCGGCGTGGCGGTCGGCCAGACCCTGACCCGCTCGGCCACGGCGGCGGGCACCGTGGCCTCCCACGCCGGAACGCCGGATTGGGCCGCCGTCGATACGTGCATTGCCCAATGGGCGCCAGCCCGGCTGCTGGTGGGGCTCCCCTATAATATGGACGGCTCGGACACCACCACGACGGCCGCCTGCCGCGCCTTCGGCGAGACGCTCGCGCGACGCAGCCGCCTGCCGGTCGAATACGTGGACGAGCGACTGACGTCGAATGCCGCTTACGACGAGTTGCGCGACGAGCGCCGCTCCGGCACGCGCGCGCGCCGCATCCGTCCCGGGGACATCGATGCGAACGCCGCGCGACTGATCCTGCTGACCTGGATGGGCAAGCCTTGAAGACCGACACCGGCCGAGACCTGCAGCGCGACCCCGCCGGCCGCCTGCGCCACCTGCTCACGCTCGAAGGCCTGAGCCGCGACGAGATCGTGCACCTGCTCGACCTCGCGCAGTTCTACGTGCGCGAGCCGGGCGACCTGCCCGCCCGCGACGGCGCGCTGCTCGGCCGCACCGTGGCCAACCTGTTCTTCGAGCCGAGCACGCGCACGCGCGTCTCGTTCGAACTGGCGGCGACGCGCCTCGGCGCCGACGTCGTCAATCTCGACCTGCACTCGTCCTCGCGGGTCAAGGGCGAGACGGTGCTCGACACGCTCTACACGCTGCAGGCGATGATGGTGGACGTGTTCGTGATGCGCGATTCCGAACCCGGCCTGCCCGCCTTCGTCGCCGCCCACGTGCAGCCGCACGTCAGCGTGCTGAACGCGGGCGAGGCGCACGTGTCGCACCCGACGCAGGGACTGCTCGACGTGCTGACCATCCGCCAGCGCAAGGGCGACGTGAAGAACCTCTGCGTGGCCATCGTCGGCGACGTGAGCCACTCGCGCGTCGCGCGCTCGACCGGCACCGCGCTGCAGACACTGGGCGTGGGCGAGCTGCGTTTCGTCTCGCCCGCGCACCTGGCGCCGGAGATCGATGAGTTCCCGGGCGCGAAGCGCTGCGACCAGCTGGCCGACGGCATCCGCGGCGCGGACGTGATCATGGCGCTGCGGATCCAGAAAGAGCGCATGTCGCAGTCGCAGGTGCCGGACGTCGATGCGTTCCTCAAGGAATGGGGCATCACCGAGCACAGCATCCGCCACGCCAGTCCGGGCGCGATCGTGCTGCACCCGGGCCCGATGAACCGCGGTGTCGAGATCACCGACGCCATCGCCGACGGCCCGCAATCGGCCGTGCAGCAGCAGGTGCGCAATGGCGTGGCGGTGCGCATGGCGGTGCTCGCCACCATCGTGCGCAACGTGCAGGTACGCAACGTCCAGGCCGGACGGCGCGAGGTCTGAGCCCGTGAGTACAGCAGCATCGCCCTGCACCATCGACGCTCCCGGCCGCAGCCGTGGCCTGCCCGCGGCCAGCCGCACGCATCGCGACTCGATCTTTGTCGAGGACGGCACGCTGTTGTCGCAGCAGGAGTACGCGGGCGGCCAGTACGTGATCCGCATCCAGGCGCCGAAGTGCGCGGCGGCGGCCACGCCCGGCAGTTTTGCGCACCTGACCTGCGACCCGGAGCGGCCCATGCGCCGGCCGCTGTCGTTGATGCGCGTCGATGCGCGGGCCGGCTGGATCGAGATCCTCTACAAGGTCGTCGGCCCCGGGCTCGCGGCCCTGTCGCAGCAGCCGATCGGCGCGACGATCAGCGTGCTGGGCCCGATCGGCCAGGGCTTCGTCGCGCACCCGGAGCGGCCGCGCACGCTGCTGGTGGGCGGCGGCGTCGGCATTCCACCGATGGTGTTCCTCGCCGAATCACTCAAGGCGCGCCGCAACGAGGCTGCGTGGCAACCGCTGGTGCTGATGGGATCGGAGATCGAGTTTCCGTTCCGCGCGCGGCCGTCGACGATCCTCGTGCCCGGCCTGCCAGGCGAGGCGATCGCCTGCATGCCGCTGCTCGACGACTGGGGCATCGCCAGCCGGCTCGCGAGCTTCGGCGGCTTCCCGGGCTGCTTTCACGGCTATGTGACGGACCTCGCCGCGCAGTGGCTGGGATCACTGGATGCGCAGGCACTGGCCGAAGTCGAGATGTTTGCCTGCGGGCCGACGCCGATGCTGCAGGCCACCGCGCGCGTCGCGCGCCGGTTCGGCGTGCCGTGCCAGGTATCGCTGGAGGAGTTCATGGCCTGCGCGGTCGGCGGTTGCGCCGGTTGCGCGGTGCCGGTCGTGCAGGCGGACGGTTCGCTGGCGATGAAGCGGGTCTGCGTCGACGGACCGGTGTTCGACGCGAACGCGGTGTATCCGCCGGCGGCGTGACGCCGTAGCCAGGTTTGCCGGGCCCGCTGGGATTCAATGACGTGAGCCGCTGGTGGGCTGCGGGCGATCCGGTGTTCCGGCCGGACCGCGGAAAGGCAGACACGCGTTCCGGCCGGAACACCGGATCACCCGCTTGACCCGCCGCGCCTGGGCGAGTTTTCAGCCGAGCCGAAAATCGCCAAGTGGTCGACGCAACACAAGCTTGAAATTCTCTTTGGCGTTTGAATCCTAGCGTCTCTCGGGCCGCTCGTTGAGTTCTCTCGCCACGTAGTTCACCGCGCCTGCGTGTGCACGAAGGTCCGTTCCTTGGGGAAGTACTGGCGCAGCAGCCGGTTGGTGTTTTCGTTTGATCCGCGCTGCCACGGGACTCTGCGGATCGCAGAAGTAGACCTCGATGTCCGTTTCCATCGTGAAGCGCTTGTGGTCCGCCAGTTCGTTTCCGCGATCCCAGGTCAGCGACTTGTACAGATCATCAGGCAGCTTCCTGCCTGCCTGATCAGTGCGTTGACCACGGTCTGCGTGTCCCTGCTCGGGATCTTGGCGAGCATCACATAACGCGTGTGACGCTCGACCAGCGTGACGATGTAGCTGTTCTTCGAGCCGCACAGCAGATCGCCTTCCCAGTGGCCGGGCACCGCTCGATCCTCAACGCTGGCCGGCCGCTCGCTGATGGAGACGGCGTTGGGGATGCGTCCTCGCTTATCTGCCTTCGCCGTGGCGTGCCGTGAGCGGCGGATCGGGCGACGCAACCGCAGATGCTCCATCAGCTCCTTCTTCAGCGCGCCGCGAGTCTGCACGTACAGACTGCGATAGATCGTCTCGTGAGACACCCGCCACGCCTCATTCTCTGGGTGTGTACTCTTCAGCCACCCGGCGATCTGCTCCGGCGACCAGTTGTGCCGCAGCTGCGCGTCCACGATGCGCCGCAGGTGCGGGTGCGTGACGAGCTTACACGGCTTGGGGCGCAGCGCTCGACGCCAGGCCTGCCGATCCGAGGCCTCCGCTCGGTACGTGCCCGGACCGCCGTTGCGAGTGACCTCGCGACTGATCGTCGAGGGTGCGCGGCCCAGCCCGCAGGCTATCTGGCGCACCGAACGGCCCTGCACCAAGCCGCGGAGATCTCCTCGCGCTCAGCCATCGTCAGCGCCAGCCGCGAGCGACGTCGCAGCGGCGGCTTGATCCCGCCGCTCGGGCTGATGTGAGCAATAGATCGAAGAGGAACTCTTGCCAAAGGCCCTGGCGATCGTCCAAAGCCCTTCACCTCGCCGCCATCGATCCCAAATCTCGGCGCTCTCAGCCGCCGTATAGAATCGTCGCTTCGGTCGTTGTCGCATGACACTCCACCTCCGTCAGGAAAGGTAAAGTGTTGCGCTGACCAGTTGAGGTCACCCCCGAAAGCGGACGCTCACCGGGCGAGAAAGGACCCGGAGCAGACTGTCTCCGCCACAAGAAAGGGCCGTTGCAGGCCCAACCGGCACAGATCGGGCCACGCTGAATGGAGGCCCGCTGACTTGCAGCCGAATGCCTACGGTCTGTAGTTGGTCATGCCCGGCCCAGTCTTGTCCCACACGTGAAAAAGCTCGTCCGTCATGATCGTGGCGAGGTTGTTATCCGGAATTTCAATCACATCCTGGTCCAGCGTCATGACCCGGAGCTTCCAGCCTGCGGGAAGCTTCTTGTAGTTGGCTGCCCCCTTGGCGAGGAATTCCTCCCAGGTCTGTTTCGGACTGCAGCCCCAGCTGGAATCCCTTCAGGATCCAGGTGTTGCCTGTCTGCATCGTCCAAGAGCGCCACCTTTGTGCCCTTGGTCCATCCCCACTTGCTGGTCCGCGCGATCTGCATAGGCTCGTAGGGCGCTCCCTCGATATCGCCAGATTCGGGCAGGTTGAGCTGGGCTACCCAGCCGGCGCGCATCCCGTTGAAGTCCCTTTCATTGCCTACAGCGACTTCAACCCAGTCCGGCATCCAGATCTTGGGGCCGTTCAGCATCACCTTGGCGACACCGTATTCCTTCGCCATCTTCTCCAGGTCGAGGCCTTCGACCAATGCCTGCGGAGAAGTGTCCTTTGACGCAGGCATGGCCTTGGTCGAGTACATGGTATTAAAGCAGGGCGCGACCAGCTTCCCCGTCTTCGGATCCCGAACGGCGAAGAACAGCTCAATGAACCGTACCTGGTGCATGTTATCGAACCGCATGATCTTGGCTTTGTCCCCGTCGTGCAGGACTGCAGGTCCCGTAGCGGCGGCCTCCCCGGCGGAGGCCAGCAGCGCGGGTGCCGCCAACAGCACAGCGCTGGCCATCAGCACCGCAGCTTTCATTGTCTTCATGATCGTCATTGGATTACTCACTCTGGTTTCCGCTCGATGGCGGTGTTCAACGACACTCTTCCATTCAATGCGCGCGGTCGTAGCCCTGGGCCTTCGGCCCGGCACACGAGCTTCGCCTTCACTTTGCGGGCTGCGCCTCCGGAAACTTCCACGTCCCGTCGACGACTGCCTTTCGCGGCTGGTACATCCGCGCGACATAGCTCCAGCCCGGGACGATCGGCAGGTAGTTCGGCCCGCCCGGATCGCCGCCGAAGTGGATCGTGACGCTGCCATCCGCATTGCGCCCGGCCGTGACGTTGTTGACCGAATAGGCGTTCTGCGAATTCGGCTCCATGTAGCCCTTGGCGTTGTAGACGGTGACCGACCAGAAGCCGTCCACCGGAACGTCACGCACTGTAAGGACGTACGGCGTCTTGCCATCGTTGAGCTTCGGCATGCCGCTCTGATAGACGGCTGCCTCCTTCGGATTGCCGCCCCAGCCGGAGGCCGCACCGAGCAAGTGGTCGATCGGGTTGAGCTTCGACTTCTCGCCAAACATCACCGTCATGTCCGTCTTGGTTGATGCCAGGACGTTGAGTGCGTCACGAACCGTTCCAAGGGATGCCGGTTCCCAGTCCGGCACCTCGAACTTGCCTGGGTCAACTTGCCGGACCTGGATGCGGTCCTGCAGCATGTGCGCCGCCTGCATGTCGGCAGGATCGTTCGGGTCGGCGAAGGTGCGGAACAGCACCAAGACGTAACGCGTACCGACCTGCTGCCGGGTCAGCGTGAACTCGCCCGCGCCATGCTCGACCGGCAGGATCGAGTGATCCTCGCTGATCATCATCATCGACTGGAACCGCTTGCCCGGGTCTGGCTTGACGATTGTTACGGGCGTCGTCAGGTCGAACACGCCGAACGAATACAGCGTGTCGCGATTCATGCGGATGACATCCTGCTTGTCGATCGGCGTCATGCCGCGAACGTGCAGGAACTTGCCGAAGGCCCCTTGTGCGACATAGCGCCCCATCGTGGCGTCGGTCTCGGCGCGGACGAAGTTGTCGACCGTCACCGTCTCGGCCGCTCGCGCCGGACCAGCCTGTCCGAACGCGATGGTCGCCGCACATAGCAAACCCGCGACTGCGCCAAGAGCGGTCCCGAAGAGGCTCGTCGGAACTGGTTTGGTCACGCCGCGGCCTGCGAGTTGGGCTGGATACTGTTCGAGACTACTCGGCAGACGCCACGGGCACGGTCGGTAGTTTCATCCGTCCGTTCCGGCGAATGATGCCGTTGCGAGAGGCCGCTCCTGGCCGAAAGTGTGCCTACGCCAACGTCCGCTACTGTCTATAGCAGACGTCGGCAATGCCGTGTCATTCCCCGGCTCACTCGCGACGATTGATTCAGTAAACCGGGGCAGGCCAAGCGTTGTACAAGGGCTTGGCTTGTCAACCGCCTGGCCGCCCGCGATCGAGTCGCTATCAAACAGCCCTAGTCGATCAGGTCTCCCGGCGTAGGCGGCAGGCGCGGCATCTGCTGGGCCGGGAAAGGCCCGGTGAGCGCTTCCAGGAACGACACGATGTCTGCCACCTGCGCGTCGGTGACGGTCTGGTTCAACTGCGTGCTCGCCATGATGCGGACGGCCTCGTCGATCGTGTGGACCAGGCCGTTGTGGAAGTACGGGGCCGTGTACACCAGGTTGCGCAGGCCGGGGACCCGCCAGACGTTCTTGTCCGCGTCGTCCTTGGTCGCGCTCGCGCGGCCGATGTCGCTCAGGAAATCGTACTTTGCGACGAACGGGCTGTCCGGGAAGGTCGGGAACTTCATGAAGAAGCCCGTGCCGACCGGCAGCGGCGGCCCGCTGAATGTCGGGCCCTGGTGGCAACTGGTGCATCCGATGCTGGCAAAGGTCTCGAGGCCGCGGACCTGCTGCGCCGTGAGTGCCTTCGCGTCACCCTTGGCGTATTTGTCGTACGCGCTGTTCGGCGTGATCAGCGTGCGCTCATAAGCGGCGATGGCCTTGGCCACGTTCTCCATGGTGACCACGTCACCCGCGCCGAACGCCTTTTCAAAATAGGGCTTGTACCCGGGGATGTTGCGTACGCGGCTGATGACCGCGTCGAGATTCGGCATTCCCATTTCGATCGAGTTCGCCGGCGGCCCCTTGGCCTGGTCCTCGAGCGTCGCCGCGCGGCCATCCCAGAACTGGCTGGACAGGAATGCCGCATTCCACACGGTAGGCGCATTGCGGCCGCCGACATGGCCGTGCACCCCGATCGAGGTCGGCCGGTGGTCGTCACCGCCTTCCATGACGTTGTGGCATGTGAAGCACGACACGGTGCCGCTCGACGACAGGCGCGGATCGAAGTACAGCATCTTGCCGAGCTCGACCTTGTCGACAGTCGTCGGGTTGTCCGCGGGCGCAGGCGCCACGTCGGGCAATGCCTGCCAGTCCGTACCTGCTGCACCGGCTACTGACGCAGTGAACAGGGTCGATGTCAGGACGATGGCGGTAATCGGAACGATACGCATTGCACGTCTCCCAGCAAGTAAGGCGAACTGCCCTACCCTAGGAGCGTTGCTCGAAGTATGTAATTCGGAACAACACAGACCTCGAGCTTTGTCATGGCGCCCGGGACCACCGCCACCTGCGGTAGAGGCCGCAGGCAAGCAATCCAAGCAGGGTGATGCCGCCGGTGCTGCCGCCACCGCCACGCCATCGTCATCCGAATCGCCATCCCCTGAGTTGCTGCCGCCGAGGAAGGTTGCGATCGACTGGATGTCCTGGGACGACAGGCAACTGAGGAAGAGCATGCCGTGTTTCTCGCGGATGGCTTCCGTGATGTCGTTGGCAGACTCGCCCCTTACGTTTCCGCCGTCGCGGCCGCCGCGACCATCATTTCCATGACAGCCGGAGCACGCGGAGACGTAACGCTGTTCCCCGGTTACCGTACGCGAGTTCAGGTGACTCGCAATGTCGCCGATCTGCGTTGTCGTCAGGAGTTTGCTACCGAACGCGACCATGTCGGGCACGCCGGTCGGGAACAGGTCCGTTCCGAAGATCGCGCCAGAGATCGTGCACGAGCGCGCGCCGGCGACGCGTATCCGACCGGGGAGCGATGGATCGACGCTCAAGCCGCTCCACGGATCGCCATGGCAATCGGCACAGTTTGCGGAATAAAGGTTCGCCCCGGTGTCGACGACCTGGATCGACGCGGATGTCGTCGCGGAACCACTGCGGCCCGTGTCGTCGGTCACGGTCAATGTCACCGTGTACGTACCGGCCGAGGCGTAGGCATGCGTCGGCTTCGCGCCCGACGCCGTGGTGCCGTCACCGAACGTCCAGTCGTAGCTGACAATCGTGCCGTCCGGGTCCGAGGACGCGGAACCGTCGAACGCCACCGGCGACGCCGTCGTCCCCTGGTAAGGTCCGGCCGGGTTCGCGACCGGCGATTGCAGGCCGGTGCCGTCGGTGATCTGCGCCGTCGTCGAGGCTGCGTTGGTGAGTCCGTCGTTGTCCGTGACCGTGAGCTGCACGGTGTACGTCCCGGCCGTCGCGTAGAAATGCACCGCCGTGACGCCGGATGCCGTGGTGCCGTCGCCAAAATTCCATAGATAGCTGACGACGCTGCCGTCCGGATCGCTGGAAGAGGCACCCGTAAAGTTGATTGCAACGTTGGCCGCGCCCGCATAGGGCCCACCTGCGCGTGCGACGGGTGGTTGCGTATTCGCGGTCACCGCGACGGTGGTGCTGGCCTGGCTCGTTGCTCCGCTGTTATCCGTCACCGTCAGCGTCACCGTGAAGGTGCCCGCCGTCGAATAGGTGGCGCTCGGTGTCGCGCCCGATCCGCTCGTGCTGTTGCCGAAGGACCATGCATACGAAGCGATGCTGCCGTCCGGATCCCTTGAACCCGATCCATTCAGGGTCACGGGCGCACCGACGGCAGCCGAGTACGGACCGCCGGCGTTGGCGACCGGCGGCTGGTTCGACACCCGAGGCGGATCCAGCAGGGCCACGGACGCCGGCGGCGTGCGCGAGTTATTGTCGCAACCGGCGGTGGTAGCGACACACCAGCCAGGCTGGGCGTTCTGCGTGATCTCGACCAGGTTGGAATTGCCTTCCTTGTCCGAGTCCACGCTCTCGATGGCCGCCAGGCGCTGATCGTTATTGCCGCTTACCAACCGCAGGTCGCGCCCGTACGCGTTGAAGTTGCTGGTCGAACCCCCGTGACAGGTATTACCGCAACCCGCGACCGTCAGAGTCGTGGAGGCGGGATAACGCTGAGAGAAGGAGGTGGCCAGGCCGGAGGTCGCGGCCGCAGGTGTGATGCCTGCCATTCCGAGCACAACAGGGGATGCCGCACAAAGTGCGATTCGGACAGCACGGGTCGACCACATTGGCGATTGCTCCTGGACGTCTGGCTGGCGCGGCCGGTTGGCACGCAGCCCTTGCCGCGCGCCTAGTCGCGGACGTTACCGCTTAGACGTCGAGCCCCGTCCTAATCAATCGCCCCGTGCGAACCAGCTCACGAAGTCATCGATTTGCATTCGCATTGCCGAGCAGCGGCTGCAGCGCGGGCGCACCTACCGCTGGCAAGTGATTGGAAGGTGCTCGGAGAGCATGCCGTGGGTTGGCGACGGCCGGCCAAGGCACCGGATCGGTTGCTTTCGACACGCTCGACGCGAGCGACCTGCCGGCCGCGCCGGCGGCTCAACCGAAGTTGATCTTCGCCTCGAGGTTCGTGCGCGAGTCGGCGTTGGAGATCGCCTCTTCGAGCGTGATCTTGCCCTGCTTGTAGAGCTCGAACAGCGCGATGTCGAAGCTCTGCATGCCCTTCTCGGCGCTGCGGATCAGCGCTTCCTTGACGCCGACCACGTCGCCCTTCTTGACCAGCTCCTGCACGTGCGGCGTGTTGAGCAGCACCTCGATCGCCGCGCAGCGCTTGCCGTCCTTGCCCATCACCAGTCGCTGCGACAGGATCGCCTTCAGGTACTGCGACAGGTCGAGGAAGATCTGCGAGTGCTGGTCGCGCGGGAACATGTTGATGATGCGGTCGAGCGTCTCGGCCGCGTTGTTGGCGTGCAGCGTCGCGAGGCACAGGTGGCCGGTGCCGGCGAAGGTGATCGCGTACTCCATCGATCTCGCGGTCGCGGATTTCGCCGATCAGGATCACGTCGGGCGCGGCGCGCATCGCGCTGCGCAGCGCGCGGTGGAACGACTTGGTGTCGAGCCCGACTTCGCGCTGGTTGATGATCGACTTCTTGTTCCGGTGCAGGAACTCGATCGGGTCCTCGATCGAGAGGATGTGGTCGGACGAGGTCTCGTTGCGGTAGTTGATCATCGCCGCGAGCGAGGTCGACTTGCCCGAGCCGGTGGCGCCGACCATCAGCACCAGGCCGCGCTTGAGCTGCACCAGCTCCTTCATGATCATCGGCAGGCCCAGCTCCTCGAGCGTGGGCATCTCGGCCGTGATGTAGCGCAGCACCATCGCCGGGTTGCCGCGCTGGTGGAACACCGCGATGCGGAAGCGGCCGAGGCCGGGCTCGGAGATCGCGAAGTCGATCTCGAGCTCCTGCTGGAAATAGTCGATCTGCTCCTGGTTCATCAGGCCGTAGGCCGCCTGGCGCACCTGGTCGGCGGTCAGCACCTGGCGGTTGACCGGCATGATCTTGCCCTCGATCTTGATCTTGATCGGGGCGTTGGAGCTGAAGAACAGGTCGGAAGCCTTCTTCTCGACCATCAGCTTGAACAGCGGCTTGGTGTTGAGCACGAAGCTGCGGGCGGTGTCGCCGCCGACCAGGCCGGTGTCGTTCAGGACGCGTTCCTGCGGTGGCGAGGTCGCATCGGCGTCGGGGATTTCGCTCGCCATCACTCTTCTTCCTCGACGATCCTGAGTGCGCCGGAGTCCTCGAGGTGGGTGCCCTTGGCGCGCTTGCTCTCGAGCTTGATGCGCAGGCGGATCTCGTTCTTGGAGTCGGCGTTGCGCAGCGCCTCCTCGTAGGAGATGACGCCCGCCTCGAACAGCTCGTACAGCGCCTGGTCGAAGGTCTTCATGCCGAGCCGGTTGGACTTGGCCATGATCTCCTTGATGGCGGTGACCTCGCCGCGGAAGATCAGGTCCGCGATCAGCGGCGTGTTGAGCATGATCTCCATCGCGGCGATGCGGCCCTTGCCCACCTCGCGCGGGATCAGGCGCTGCGCGATCATCGCGCGGATGTTCAGCGACAGGTCCATCAGCAACTGCTCGCGCCGGTCCTCCGGGAAGAAGTTGATGATGCGGTCCATGGCCTGGTTGGCGCTGTTGGCGTGCAGCGTCGCCAGCACCAGGTGGCCGGTCTCGGCGAACTGGATGCCGTACTCCATGGTCTCGCGGTCGCGGATTTCGCCGATCAGGATCACGTCGGGCGCCTGGCGCAGCGTGTTCTTGAGCGCCATGTGCCAGCTCTCGGTGTCGACGCCCACCTCGCGCTGCGTCACGACGCAGTTGCGGTGGGTGTGGACGTACTCGATCGGGTCCTCGATCGTGATGATGTGGCCGCGGGTCTTCTCGTTGCGGTAGTCCAGCATGGCCGCGAGCGAGGTGGACTTGCCCGAGCCGGTCGCGCCGACGAGGATGCAGAGGCCGCGCTTCGACAGCACGATCTCCTTCAGGATCGGCGGCAGCTCCAGTTCGTCGACCGTCGGCACCTTGACGTTGATGGTGCGCAGCACCGCGCCGGTGAGCCCCATCTGCACGAAGGCGCTGACGCGGAAGCGGCCGATGCCGGGCGGCGCGATGGCGAAGTTGCACTCGCGGGTCGAGTCGAATTCCTTGGTCTGGCGGTCGTTCATGATCGCGCGGACCAGCAGCTGCGCCTGCTCGGGCGCCAGCGGCTTGTCGGTCTGCGGCTTGATCTCGCCGTCGATCTTGATCGCGGGCGGAAAGCCCGCGGTGATGAACAGGTCGGAGCCCTTGCGCTCGACCATGCGGCGCAGGAGGTCCTGCATGAGCTTGATGCCGGTATCGCGATCCATGTTGCTCACCTCAGGCGCCTTCGGAGCCGCGGCAGCCCACGCCCCGGGCGCGGGCGGCACGGCCGGCCGGCGCCTAGAAGTCCTCCTTGTTCTGCGCGCGGAACCGCGCTTCTTCCTTGGTGATCAGGCCCTTCTGCAGCAGCTCCTTCAGGCACTGGTCCAGCGTCTGCATGCCCGCCTGCTGGCCGGTCTGGATCGCCGAGTACATCTGCGCGATCTTGCCTTCGCGGATCAGGTTGCGGATGGCCGGCGTGCCGATCATGATCTCGTGCGCCGCGATGCGGCCGCCGCCGATGCGCTTCAGCAGCGTCTGCGAGATCACCGCGCGCAGCGACTCGGACAGCATCGCGCGCACCATTTCCTTTTCCGCCGCCGGGAACACGTCGACGATGCGGTCGATGGTCTTGGCGGCCGAGCTGGTGTGCAGCGTGCCGAACACCAGGTGGCCGGTCTCGGCGCCGGTCAGCGCCAGGCGGATGGTCTCGAGGTCGCGCATTTCGCCGACCAGGATCACGTCCGGGTCCTCGCGCAGGGCCGAGCGCAGCGCCTCGCTGAAGCCGAGCGTGTCGCGGTGCACCTCGCGCTGGTTGATCAGGCAGCGCTTCGACTCGTGCACGAACTCGATCGGGTCCTCGATCGTGATGATGTGGTCGGGCCGGTTGTCGTTGATGTAGTTGATCATCGCCGCCAGGGTCGTGGACTTGCCCGACCCGGTGGGCCCGGTGACCAGCACCAGGCCGCGCGGCTGCATCGAAATGTCCTTGAAGATCTTCGGCGCGTTCAGGTCGTCGAGCGACAGCACCACCGAGGGGATGTTGCGGAAGACCGCCGCGGCACCCCGGTTCTGGTTGAACGCGTTGACGCGGAAGCGCGCGAGCTTCGGGATCTCGAAGGAAAAGTCGGTCTCGTAGAACTCTTCGTACGCCTTCCGTTGCTTGTCATTCATGATGTCGTACACCATGCTGTGCACTTCCTTGTGCGTCAGCGGCGGCATGTTGATCCGCTTCATGTCGCCGTCGACACGGATCATGGGTGGCACGCCCGACGACAGGTGCAGGTCGGAGGCTTTGTTCTTGACGGCAAATGCCAGCAGCTGGGCAATGTCCACGGCCATCTTTGCGGCTCCCTCAGGCCTGCGGGCCGAGTCCGGGTCCGGACGGTTCTCGCAGGCCACCAAAGTATAGATCAGCCCCTGCAACCCCAATATGTTAACCGCTCCGCAGTTCTCGCCCGCGGCGCTGCAATCGGTGCGGTCGCGCATCGCCCTGGCCGCCGCGGCCGCCGGTCGCGACCCGGATTCCGTCCGGCTGCTTGCGGTCAGCAAGCTGCAGCCGGCCACGATGGTGCGCGCAGCGGCCGCCGCCGGGCAACGGGAGTTTGGCGAAAACTACGTGCAGGAAGGTGTCGAAAAGATCGAGGCGCTGGCGGATGTGCCCGGCCTGGCCTGGCATTTCATCGGCCAGTTGCAGGGCAACAAGACCCGCGAGGTGGCCACGCGATTCGACTGGGTGCACACGGTCGATCGCGAGCGGATCGCTGCGCGACTGAGTGCCCAGAGGCCGCACTATGCGCCGCCGCTGCAGGTCCTGCTACAGGTCAGGCTCGCCGACGAGCCCGGCAAGGGCGGCGTCTCGCCGGCCGGGGCACCCGCCCTGGCCCGCGCGGTCGCGGCCCTGCCCGGCCTGCGGCTGCGGGGCCTGATGTGCATCCCGCCGCCGGCTGGCCGATCCGCAGGCCCAGCGCGTGCCGTTCCGCCAGTTGCGCGAATTGCTGCAGCAGCTCAACGCGGCGGGCCATGCGCTCGACACGCTGTCGATGGGCATGAGCGACGACCTGGAGGCGGCAGTGCTCGAAGGCAGCACCCTGGTGCGGGTCGGCACCGCGATCTTTGGACCCCGCCCGGGTTGAGCCGGCGGCAGGAGTGACAGGCATGGGCAAGCGGATTCTGTTCGTCGGTGGCGGCAACATGGCGACCAGCCTGGTTGGCGGCCTGCTGGCGCGCGGACACGAGCCGGGCGACCTCGTGGTGGCCGACCCGGACGCGGCGCAGCGCACGCGACTGGAGCGTGACTACAAAGTCGCAACCGCGGCGGACGCCGCCACCGCGCTGGCCGGCGTGCAGACCGTCGTGCTGGCGGTGAAACCGCAGCAGATGGCGGCCGTGGCCCGCGGGCTGGCAGCACACCTGGCCGGCCTGCGGCCACTGGTGATCTCCGTGGCTGCGGGCATCCGCCTGCAGGACCTCGCGCGCTGGCTCGGGCCGGACGTGCCGCTGGTGCGCACCATGCCGAACCGTCCGGCGCTGATGGGGGCCGGCATCACGGCGCTGTACGCAGCGCCGGGCGTCGATGCCGCAGCGCGCGCGACGGCCGAAGCGATCCTCGCCGCGTGCGGCCCGACAGTGTGGGTGCCGGACGAGGCACAGATGGATGTCGTGACGGCGGTCTCGGGCAGCGGCCCGGCGTATTTCTTCCTGCTGATCGAGTGCCTCGAGGCTGCCGGCATCGAGCTGGGGCTCGACCCCGCGACGGCACGGCAACTCGCGATCGAGACGGCGCGGGGCGCGGGGCGCATGGCGGCCGAATCGGACGCAACGCCCGCCGAACTGCGGCAGCAGGTCACCTCGAAGGGAGGCACGACGGCCGCGGCACTGGAAGTGCTGGAAGCGGCGGATGTGCGTGGTATTTTTGCGCGGGCCGTGGCAGCGGGCGCAGCGCGCTCGACCGCCCTGGCACGCGAATTCGGCACGGCCTGAGGGCCGGGCTGGCGGCCAATGCCAGGACGGGATGATTCATGGACGCCCTGCTCTACATCGTCAATGCGCTGGTCACGCTGCTGGTCATCGCATTCCTGCTGCGACTGCTGCTGCCGCTGGTGCGGGCGGACCTGCGCAACCCGCTTGGCGAAGCCATCTTCAAGCTGACGAATCCGCTGGTGCTGCCGCTGCGCAAGGTGCTGCCGCCGGTCCGTTCGTTCGACGTCGCGTCGCTGGTGGCGCTGCTGCTGGTGCAGTTTGCCGGCACGACACTCATGCGCCTGCTTGCGGGCCTGGGCCTGCAGCCGGAGGCGATCCTGCTCGGCGGCCTGCGCGGACTGCTGCTCACGGTGCTGCAGTTCTATTTCTTCGCCGTACTGGCCTATGCCCTGCTGAGCTGGTTTTCGGGCGCGGGCTACAGCCCGGCGGCGCGCGTCCTGGCCAGGCTGGTCGAGCCGCTGCTCGCGCCGATCCGCCGCGTCGTGCCGCCGCTCGGCGGCCTCGACCTGTCGGCGTTGATCCTGCTGATCGTCCTGCAGGCCCTGCAGAGACTCTTCTAATGAGCATCTGGCGCCGCTGCCTGCCCCCGCGGCACGCATCCGGGCAGGCGTGAGCCCGGCGCTGCGCCGCGATGGCCAGGACTGGCTGCTGCGCGTGCGCGTCCAGCCACGGGCCTCGCGCACCGGGTTCGCCGGCCTGGCCGGCGACCGGCTCCGTGTCCGCCTCAATGCGCCGCCGGTGGACGGCCGTGCCAATGCCGCACTGCTCGAGTTCGTCGCCGCCGCCTGTGGCCTGGCGAAATCCCGCGTGACACTCGAGCGCGGCCAGACCGGGCGCGACAAATGCCTGCGGCTGCATGGGCTGGACGCGATTCCCGCTGCACTGCAAAGCGCATTGGACGGCCAGATGTGAGCAAATACGCCCACGCAGACCGCTGCGCACAACTCGGGAGGGACAGACCATGAGCCATCGAGTCATCAAACCCGGCCGGCTTCCTGCGCGATCGCGGCCGACGGCCGGCACGCTGCTCGCAACCCTGGGACTGCTGCTGCTGGGCGCCTGCAGCGGTTCCGACATCGACCGCATACCGCAGACCGCGCGCCCGTCCGAACCCACGAGCACCGACTTCGGCGACGTCGTGATCCATTACAACGCGATCCGCGCGGACCAGCTGCAGCCGGAGATCGCCCGCGTCTACGGCATCGAGCGCAGCGCCAACCGCGTGCTGGTCAACGTCGCCATGCTGACCAAATCGGCGGACGGCACGACCCAGCCTGCCGACGGCACGGTCACGGCGACGGCCCGCAACCTGAACGGCCAGCTCAAGGACCTGCAGATGCGGCGCATCCAGGAAGGCCCGTCGATTTATTTCATCGGCGAGGTCGCCATCAGCAACGAGGAGATCCTCGTGTTCGACATCGACGCCGATCCCAGCGGCACGGCCAGCCGGCACAAGGTGCAGTTCAAGCGCGAGTTCTTCGTCGACTGACGTGCGCCGGCCCTAAAAAAATAGGAAAAAAATGGCTTCCACGTATTACAAAGCCTGTTTTTCATGATATTTTTCGCACGCTGACAGACTAACCAGGGGCCAGCGGCCCACAGCACCACTAGGAGATACATCAAGATGGCAGCCAAGAAGAGCTCTGCTCCGACCAAGTCCGACATCCTCGCGCACGTCTCGAAGGACACGGGCCTGTCGAAGAAGCAGGTGAGCTCGGTTTTCGATTCGCTCAACACCGTGATCAAGAAGAGCCTGAAGAGCCACGGCATCTTCACGCTCCCGGGCCTCGCCAAGATGAAGGTCGTCAAGAAGCCCGCCACCAAGGCGCGCGAAGGCGTGAATCCCTTCACCGGCGAAAAGATGGTCTTCAAGGCCAAGCCGGCCAGCAAGAAGGTCCGCGTGATGCCGCTCAAGAACCTCAAGGGGTTCGTCAACTGAGCTGAGCTGACTCGCAGCTTGCAGTAAAGACGCCGGGGCGCGCTGCGCTCCGGCGTTTTTTTTGTTCCGCGGTTGGTGCTGGTTTTGCCGGGGTTTTCAGCTGCCGCGGACGAAGCGCAGGACGGTTGTGCGCAGCTCGTTCAGCCTGCCGTGGAAGAAATGCTCGGCCCCGGCCAGCACGGCCAGCTCCGGCGGCGGCGTGTAGCCCGCCACCCAGCGCCGCACCAGTTCCACGTCCACCAGCGCGTCCTGGTCACCCTGCACCACCAGCCACGGGCAGTCGGGCCGCGGAATCGGGTCGACGATGATGCGTCCGACCGGTGGCGCAACCGTCACCAGCCTGCGCGGCGCGGCGCCACGCGTGGCCGCCTGCAGGGCCGTGGCCGCGCCGAACGAAAACCCCGCCAGCCAGAGCGCTTCGCAGCCGAAGTGCGCGCGTGCCCAGTCGACCACGGCGAGCGCGTCGGCCAGCTCCCCGATGCCGTTGTCGTAGACGCCCGCGCTGCCCCCCACGCCGCGGAAGTTGAAGCGTACCGTCGCGGCGCCCGCCTCCTGCATGGCGCGGGCCACGGTGTGGACGACCTTGTTCTGCATCGTGCCGCCATGCAGGGGATGCGGATGACAGACGACGCCGATCACCTGCCGTGCCTGCCCTGCCGCGACCGGGTCTTCGATGCGGGCTTCGAGCACACCGGCGGGACCGGGGATCGAGACCGCCAGCGGGGCCGGCGGGCGAAACGGCTCGGTCGGACCGGTCGGCGAGGTGGACACGGCGGGTACCTGCGGCGGGCGGGCGGCCAGTGTGCCAGAACACTGCCGGGGCACCGCAGGCTCATGGCAGAATCGGGCGCAACAAGGCCAGGGAGAAACCCGCGTGCACCTGATGTCATCGAGCTTCGTCCACGGCAAGCGGATCCCGGAAGAATTCGCGTTCTGCGCGCCGGATGCGGCGCAGCACGTCCGCATGAGCAGCAACCGCAACCCGCACCTGCGCTGGACCGGCGTGCCGTCCACCGCGAAATCGCTGGTGCTGCTGTGCGTCGACGTCGACGTGCCGACCCGCGCCGACGACGTCAACAAGGAGGGGCGCGTGGTGCCGGCCGACCTGCCGCGCACGAACTTCTGGCACTGGGTGATGGTGGATATCCCCCCGACCGTCAGCGAGATTGCCGCCGGCGCGGCGGCCGATGGCATCCACGCCCGCGGCAAGGCCGATCCGCGCGGTCCGGCGGGTTCACGCCAGGGATTGAACGATTACACGCTGTGGTTTGCCGGCGATCCGGCCATGCAGGGCAAGTACTTCGGCTACGACGGCCCGTGCCCGCCGTGGAACGACACGCTGCTGCACCACTATCACTTCACGCTGTATGCGATCGGCCTGGAGCGCTGCCCGGTCGAGGGCGAGTTCACCGGCCAGCAGGTGCAGGAGGCGATTGCCCGGCACGTGCTGGCCGAGGCGCGCCTGACCGGCACGTATTCGCTGAATCCTGCGGTGAAATAGCCGGCCCGGTCAGGGCTGCACGGCCAGCAACTCGACCTCGAACACGAGCGTCGCGGCCGGCGGAATCACGCCGCCGGCGCCGCTGCTGCCGTAGGCAAGGTCGGCCGGGATGACCAGCCGTCGCTGGCCGCCGACTTTCATGCCGGCCACGCCCTGGTCCCAGCCGGTGATGACCTGGCCCGCCCCCAGTTCGAAGCTGAAGGGGCGATTCCTGGTGCGGGAACTGTCGAACTCGGCGCCCTTCTGGTCGGCCGCGGCACTGTCGTACAGCCAGCCGGTGTAATGCACCGTGACCCGCATGCCTGATGCGGCGGGCGCGCCGGTGCCTGCGACCAGGTCGGTCACCTGCAGCGAAGCGACCTGGTCCGCGGGCTCCGCCGGTGGCAGCGCCGGCCGGCTGCAGGCCGCCAGCGCGACGCAGGCAACGAGCATCGTCACGCGCAGGAAGTTCGCCGGCCCATCGCGCAGCGGCATGATTCAGTCCTCCTTGCGGAAGCCGAGCGCTGCCGAGTTGATGCAGTAACGCAGGCCGCTCGGCTGCGGACCGTCCTCGAACACGTGGCCCAGGTGGGCGTCGCAGCGGGCGCAGGTCACCTCGACCCGGACCATCCCGAGGCTGGTGTCGCGATGCGTGCGGACGCTGTCGCCGGCCAGCGGCAGCCAGAACGACGGCCAGCCCGAGCCGGAGTCGTACTTGGTGTCGGAGGCGAAGAGGTCGGCGCCGCAGACGACGCACTGGTAGACGCCCCGCTCCTTGTTGTGCAGCAGGTGGCCGGTGAAGGCCCGCTCGGTGCCCTTTTTCTGCGTGACCTGGAACTGCTCGGGCGTCAGCCGCGCGCGCAGTTCGTCCTCGCCGGGCGGGCGCTGGTCGTCGGTGTCGTTCACGGGGTATTGATCTCGCGGTTTACGGGGCCGCGAGCAGGTCCGGCGGGCCGAGCAGCAGCAGTGCCGCCACGCCCGTCACGAACACCACGGCCAGCAGGGCGGTGATCATCACCGCAGGCGCAAGCAGGCGAAAAACGTCCAGCATGTCGTCGCAGTCGTCGAGCCACTTCAGCAGTCGTTCCATGGGAGCGGACCCGAGTCGAACTGTAGGCGGACTACTTGACCTTGTCGAATGCGCCGCGGGCCTTGTCGGCCCAGTTCTTGTAGCTGGAGACGCTGTAGAGCGACTTGCTGATCACGGCCTGGCGCGAGGGGGACGCGGGTTGGCGCACGCGGTCGAGCCAGTTGTTGTAGGCGTCCCAGCCGTCGGTGCCCGCGCCGAACTTGGGCGCCCCGCGGCGCGCCGCGGCTTCACGCGCCGACAGCGGACGCTCCGGCCGGGCGGTGGCGTCGGGCGGCACCCGCGTGCCGGCGGGAGAAACCGGCTTGCGCTCAGTCATGACGGTAAGGGGATGAAGCCACGATGACGCCAAACTACAGAACGTCCCCGGCAGCGTCCGGTACTGCATCACAGTTGTGCAGTACGCCTACGCGACAATCCGGTAGCAGGGGCTGTAGTCGCCCGACAGTTTCATGCGGCGCTGCCGCACGAAGGATGCCAGCAGCGCGTCGAGCGGCCGCATCAGGTCGGCATCGCCGTGCAGCTCGAACGGACCGCGCTGCTCGATCAGGCGCTGGCCCTGCTCCTTGACGTTGCCGGCCACGATGCCGGAAAACGCGCGCCGCAGGTCGGCCGCCAGCTGGTGCGGCGGCGCGTCACGGCGCAGGTTGAGCGCCGACATGCTCTCGTGGGAGGGCTCGAACGGGTGCTGCAGGTCTTCCGGGATGTGCAGCAGCCAGTTGTAGTTGTAGGCATCGCTGGTGCGACGACGGTATTCGCGCACGAACGTCATGCCACGCAGCATCTCGCGCGCCACCTCGGCCGGGTCGCCGACGATGATGCGATAGCAGGCGCGCACCTGCTCGCCGAGCGTGCCGACCAGGAACGCGTCGATCTGCTGCCAGTACTCGTCGCTGCCGCGCGGCCCGGTGAACACGACCGGGTACGGCTGCGGCTCGTTGCGCGGATCGAGCAGGATGCCCAGCAGGTAGAGGATCTCCTCGGCCGTGCCGGCGCCGCCCGGGAACACGACGATTCCGTGGCCCAGCCGCACGAAGGCCTCGAGGCGCTTCTCGATGTCGGGCAGGATCGCGAGCTGGTTGACGATCGCGTTGGGCGGCTCGGCGGCGATGATGCCGGGCTCGGTCAGGCCGATGTAGCGGCCCGGAGTGCACGCGCTGCTTGGAATGCCCGATCGCCGCGCCTTTCATCGGGCCCTTCATCGCGCCCGGCCCGCAGCCGGTGCAGACGTTGAGGCCACGCAGGCCCAGCTCGTAGCCCACGAGCTTGGTGTATTCGTATTCCGGGCGGCTGATCGAGTGCCCGCCCCAGCAGACGACGATGTCCGGCCGCACCCGCGGCTGCAGCAGGCCCGGCATTGCGCAGCATGCGATAGACGGCGTTGGTGATGCCGGCGGACTCGCGCAGCTCGATGCTGCCGTGCTCGTAGACTTCGCCGTGGATGTAGAGGATGTCGCGCAGCACCGCGAACAGGTGCTCCTGGATGCCGCGGATCATGCGGCCGTCGACGAACGCCGCCGCCGGCGCGTTGTGCAGCTCGAGCTTGATGCCCCAGGCCTGGCGCATGATGCCGATGTCGAAATCGGCATAGCGGTCGAAGATCGCGCGCGCGTCGTCGGTCTCGCCGCCGCTGTTCAGCACGGCCAGCGAGCAGCGGCGATACAGCGGGTAGAGGCCGCCGCGCGAGGAGTCGAGCAAGCGGTCGACCTCCATCTGCGACAGGTTCTCGAGGCTGCCGGTGGGCGTCACCCGCGCATCGACCAGCTCGCCCTCGTCCAGGCCGCCGGCGGGAATCGCCACCTCGACCCGCTTCATCATCATGGCCGGATCTCGATCGGGATGCCGACGGTCGTGCGCAGCCAGACGTTGGTCATGTCGGCGTTGCTGAGCGCGATGCAGCCGTCGGTCCAGTCGCGGGTGGCGTAGTGCTCGGCCGGCTTCTTCGGCACGTTGGGCTGGCCGTGGAGCATGATCAGGCCGCCCGGGCGGTCGCCTCGTTCGCGCGCGACGGCCGCGTCCTCGCGGTTGGGGTAGGAGACCTTGATCGAGAGGTAGAACTCGCTGTCCGGGTTGCGCCAGTCGAGACGGTACTTGCCTTCGGGCGTGCGGAAGTCGCCCTCCCGCTGCTTGTGGCCGTACGGATTCAGGCCCAGCTTGATCGGGTACTCGGCGATCGTGCGGCCGCCGCGCAGCAGGTACAGTCGCCGGTCGCTCTTGTCGACCAGCACTGCATCGGCCATTTCGTAGGCGCCGGCGGAACCGGCGCTGGCGCTCGGCACGGGCGCGCCCACGGCCGGTGTCCCGCCACTGACCGAACCGAACGAACCGCTGACCGAGCCGAAGGCCCCGGTGTTGGCGGCCAGGGTGGCGGCAGGCACCGGCACGGGTTCCGCGGGAGACGTCGTCGTCGGCACTGCAGCCGCAGGGACTGCCGCGGGAGCTGCGGTCCCGGGCTGCGCTGCAACCGCGGCCGGCACGGCGGGCGGAGCACTGGAAACCGACCCGAACCCTTGCGCGGTCGCGACACCCGCCACGGGCGCAATCAACAGCAGACCGAGAAGCGACAGTGTCGAGGCGCGGATTGACGTCATGGCGCGCGATTTTATAGCGGCGCGGGCGAATTTGCTGTGCGGCGTCTCACGCCGCGTGCCGCATGGGCCAGATGACACGCCCCGCCGGGATGGGCCCGACGCCTCGCCGGGAAACAAAAAAAGGGCGAGGACTCACCTGTCCCCGCCCCTGCTCGTCATCGCCGTCCGTGGCGTCGGGTTAGTCTCTCAGCTCAACTCTTTGATCAGCCGCACTTCGAGTCGCCGCAGTTCAGGCAGGTCATGCAGCCGTCCATCATGACGACGGCCGCGGTGCTGCACTTCAGGCACAGCTGCGCGCCGACCGGGTAGTCGTCGGTCTTGGCGAACGCGTCCTGCTGCTTCTGCTGGTTCTCGTATTCCTTGCGCTTTTCCTCGATCAGCTTGAGGCGGTGCTCGTCCATCTCGGGCTTGCGCAGCAGGCCGATCTTCTGCATGTGCTTTTCGATCACGTGGCCCAGCTCGGCGATGATCGACGGCATGAACTTGCCGCCGGCCTGCCAGTAGCCGCCGCGCGGGTCGAACACGGCCTTCAGCTCCTCGACCAGGAACGTCACGTCGCCGCCCTTGCGGAACACGGCCGAGATGATGCGCGTCAGCGCGACGATCCACTGGTAGTGGTCGAGGTTCTTCGAGTTGATGAAGATCTCGAACGGCCGGCGCTGCTCGTGCACCGTGCCCTCGTTCAGCACGATGTCGTTGATGGTCACGTACATCGCGTGGTCGGAGACCGGCGTCTTGATCTTGTAGGTGGAACCGATCAGCTCTTCCGGGCGCTCGAGCTTCTCGTGCATCAATATGACGTTGGAGTTGCGGGCATCGGCCACCGGCTTCTTCGCCTTGGCCTCCGCCTCCGCCTTCTCCTTGTCGCCGGGCTTCACCACCCGGTAATTCGTGATCTTCCGCTCGATCCTGATCGCGCTCATCGCATGGACTCCTGCCGGGCGCCCGCGCTTTGCAACGCGGGGCAGCCTGCATCGATTGACTTAGAACTTGCCGTAATAGCCTTCTTTCAGGGCGTCGTAGAGGTTGGCGGCCGAGTGCATCTCGCCGTCGTACTCGATCTGCTCGTCGCCCTTGGCCTCGATCTCCGTGCCGTCCTCGAGCGTGAACACGTAGGTCGTGTTCTTGAGGTCTTCTTCCTTGACCAGCACGCCCTGGAACGCCTCGGGGTTGAAGCGGAAGGTGGTGCAGCCCTTCAGGCCCTGCTCGTGGGCGTAGAGGTAGATGTCCTTGAAGTCCTCGTAGTTGTAGTCGGTCGGGACGTTGGCCGTCTTCGAGATCGACGAGTCGATCCACTTCTGCGACGCGGCCTGGATGTCCACGTGCTCGCGCGGCGTGATGTCGTCGGCGGTCGTGAAGTACTCCGGCAGCTTGTCCGCAGCCGTCTTGCCGCCCGGCATCGCGTTGGGATTGATCAGCTCGCGGTAGGCCAGCAGCTCGAACGAGAAGACGTCGACCTTCTCCTTCGACTTCTTGCCCGGGCGGATCACGTTGCGGAAGTAGTGATGCGCAAACGAAGGCTCGATGCCGTTCGAGGCATTGTTGGCCAGCGACAGCGAGATCGTGCCGGTGGGCGCGATCGAGCTGTGGTGCGTGAAGCGCGCGCCCTTCTTTGCCAGCTTGTCGACCAGTTCCGGCGCCGCCTCGGCCACGCGCTGCATGTAGCGGCTGTAGCGCGCGTGCAGCACGCGGCCCGGCAGCTTGTCGCCCAGCTTGATGCCGTCGCGCTGCATCTCGGGACGCTTGCGCAGCATCTCGGCGGTGACGACGAACTCCTCGGACATGATCGGCGCGGGGCCTTTCTCTTCGGCCAGGTCGAGGCCCGCCTCCCAGCCGGCCAGCGCCATCTCCTTCGACACGCGCTCGGTGAAGCCCACGGCCTCGCGCGAGCCGTACTTCATGCGCAGCATGGTGATGGTCGAACCGAGGCCGAGGAAGCCCATGCCGTGGCGGCGCTTGCGCATGATCTCGTTGCGCTGCTGCTCGAGCGGCAGGCCATTGACCTCGACCACGTTGTCGAGCATGCGCGTGAAGACCTTGACCACCGCGCGGTACTCTTCCCAGTCGAAGCGCGCCTCTTCCGTGAACGGGTCGCGCACGAAGCTGGTCAGGTTGACCGAGCCCAGCAGGCACGAGCCGTACGGCGGCAGCGGCTGCTCGCCGCAGGGGTTGGTGGCGCGGATGTTCTCGCACCACCAGTTGTTGTTCATCTCGTTGACGCGGTCGATCAGCACGAAGCCGGGCTCGGCGAAGTCGTAGGTGGAGGACATGATCACGTCCCACATGCGCTTCGCCGGCAGCGTCTTGTAGATCCGGCAGAGGACCAGGCCGGCGTCGTTGCGGACGTAGCTGGACGACTCCGGCCACTCGCGCCAGACGAACTTGCTGCGGTCGCTGGTGTCCTCGCCGACGATCTCGGCCTCGCGCACCGGGAAGGCCAGCTGCCAGTCCTTTTCTTCGCGCACGGCCTGCATGAACTCGTCGGTGACCAGCAGCGACAGGTTGAACTGGCGCAGCCGGCCCGCCTCGCGCTTGGCGCGGATGAATTCCATCGCGTCCGGGTGGCCGATGTCGAACGTGCCCATCTGCGCGCCGCGGCGGCCGCCGGCCGACGACACGGTGAAGCACATCTTGTCGTAGATATCCATGAACGACAGCGGGCCCGAGGTGTAGGCGCCCGCGCCCGAGACGTACGCGCCGCGCGGACGCAGCGTCGAGAATTCGTAGCCGATGCCGCAGCCGGCCTTCAGCGTGAGGCCCGCCTCGTGCACCTTGCCGAGGATGTCGTCCATCGAGTCGCGGATGGTGCCGGACACGGTGCAGTTGATCGTCGACGTCGCGGGCTTGTGCTCCTGCGCGCCGGCGTTCGAGGTGACGCGGCCGGCCGGGATCGCGCCCCGGCGCAGCGCCCACAGGAACTGCTCGTACCAGGTCTCGCGGATGGCCGGCGCCTCGACGTCGGCCAGCGCCCGGGCGACACGCTTGTAGGTGTCGTCCATCGAGCGGTCGATTGGCGAACCGTCCTTGGCGGACAGGCGGTATTTCTTGTCCCAGATGTCTAGCGACGCTTCCTGGAACGGGATGCTGCGCGCATCACTTGAATGCAATTTCACGGCGGTGCTCATTGCGGCAACACGGCTCCCCGACTCACGCTGGCTGCAGATTTGGAAGAATACGAACCCCTGCGGGAGGCTGTGCCCGGCCCGTACGGCCCCTGGCACAGCGTTTCCCGACCGGCCCCGGTGTGCGGTCTGCTCGGAGTGCCCCTGGAAACCCCCTGAAGGACACTCGTGCCGGACACAACATCTAGGGTCAGGGGGGCAAGACTATGCAGCGTCCCGACGCCCGTCAACTGCTTCTTTCATCCGGCTTATGTCGCGCTGGCTGAAGATTTTTCACTTGTTATTCAGTGACTTAACAACCCGCCGCAGCGGCGCTGGGCAAAGCGCGATTCGACCCGGACGTCAAGCGGTATTTTAACCTCGACACACAATATCTTGTGTTTCCGCCGTTGCACGGAAAACACACCGGCGCCTCACACGATATGCACAGGCTTGCGCACAGCTCGGTTGCGCGCGCCGGCGGAACTCGCCTCGCGCCGCACGGTCCCATGCCAGACCGATCGGTGCGGCAGGCCCAGAGAAGCCCCCTGCTAAACTCCGCGCCCGCCCGGCAGATACATCCCGCAAATCCCCAGGAAAACATTGGACATGAAGCTTTCTTTGAGCCTCGCCGCTTTCGCGCTCGCTGCCTGGACCTCCGTGGCCGGCGCGCAGTTGCCGGCCGCTGTCGGCGAATCGCCGGTGCCCTCGCTCGCGCCCATGCTGAAGCGGGCCACGCCCGCGGTCGTCAACATCGCGACGCGCGGCACGGTGCAGGAACAGAACCCGCTGATGAACGACCCGTTTTTCCGCCGCTTTTTCGAAGGCCCGAACCAGCAGCCGCGGCAGCGCGAATTCCAGAGCGCGGGCTCGGGCGTGATCGTCGACGCCAAGAACGGCTACATCATCACCAACGCGCACGTGGTCGAGAACGCCACCGACATCACCGTGCAGCTGCTCGACAACCGCTCACTCAAGGCCAAGGTCGTCGGTGCCGATCCCGGCTCCGACGTCGCCGTGCTCAAGGTGCAGGCGGGCAACCTGGTCGACCTGCCGATCGCCGACTCCGATCGCGCCGAGGTCGGTGACTTCGTCGTCGCCATCGGCAACCCGTTCGGCCTCGGCCACACGGTCACCTCCGGCATCGTCAGCGCGCTCGGACGCTCAGGGATAAACCCCGAGGGCTACGAGGACTTCATCCAGACCGACGCCTCGATCAACCCGGGCAACTCGGGCGGCGCGCTCGTCAACCTCAACGGCCAGCTGGTCGGCATCAATTCGGCGATCCTCTCGCGCACGGGCGGCAACATCGGCATCGGCTTCGCGATCCCGTCGAACATGATGAAGATCGTGATGAACCAGCTGATCAAGCACGGCACGGTCAAGCGCGGCGTGCTCGGCGTCAACATCCAGACGCTGGCGCCGGAGATCGCGCAGAGCATGGGCCTGCCGGAAACCACGCAGGGCGCGCTCGTCTCGCAGGTGGTCGAGGGCTCTGCCGCCGAGAAGGCCGGCGTGAAGGCCGGCGACGTGGTCACGGCCGTCAATGGCCGTCCGGTCAAGGACGCGGGCAGCCTGCGCAATGCGATCGGCCTGCTCGCCATCGGTGAGAAGGTCGACCTTTCCCTGCTCCGCGACGGCAAGCCGCGCCGCGTGACGGCGCTGGTCAGCGAACGCGACACCGCGGCCGAAGCCAAGGCCGCGGGCGCGGGCGCGCACTCCGGTCTCGAGGGCGCCGACATCGTCGACGGACCGAACGGCGTGCTGATCCGCAGCGTGGCGGAAGGCAGCCCGGCGGCCCAGCGCGGCCTGCGCTCGAACGACGTCATCCTGGCCGTCGGCCGCACGCGCGTGGCCAGTGTCGCGGAGTTCCGCAGTGCGACCGAGGGCCAGCCGGCCTTCGTGCTGCAGATCCGCCGCGGCAACGCGATGCTGGTCATCCCGATCCGCTGATCGGCACGGATCCGGAGCCGCCACGACAATGTCGCTGCATGTCTGTGTCCTGGGCGGCTCGGGTTTCATCGGCCAGGAGATCGTCGCCCGCCTGGGCGCGCAGGGACACAAGGTCAAGGTGCTGACGCGCAATCCCGCCCAGCACCGCGACCTGAAAGTGCTGCCGTCGCTGCAGCTCGTGCGCGCCGACGTGCACGACGAAGCCAGCCTCGAGTACGAGTTCGAGGGCGTCGACGTGGTGATCAACCTCGTCGGCATCCTCAACGAGACGGGCCTTGGGCGCGGCAGCGGCGCGCAGTTCCGCAAGGTGCACACCGAGCTGCCGCAGAAATGCGTGCGGGCGGCGCGCAAGGCCGGCGTGGGGCGCTACCTGCACATGAGCGGCCTCAAGGCCGACTCCGCGCGCGGCCCCAGCCACTACCTGAAGTCCAAGGGCCTCGCCGAGGACTACCTGCGCGAGTACTGCGCGACCGGCGCGCCGGAGTGCGTGATCTTCCAGCCGTCGGTCGTGTTTGGCCCGCACGACGCGTTCATCAACAATTTTGCGGGCATCCTCAAGTTCACTCCCGGCATGCTGCCGCTCGCCTGCGCCGACGCGAAGTTCGCGCCGGTCTATGTCGGTGACGTGGCGGCGGCGTTCGTTGCCTGCCTCGATCGCCGCGACGTGGCCGGGCGCAGCTTCCAGCTCTGCGGCCCGGACGTCATGACCCTGGGTGACATCGTGCGCATGACGGCGCAGTACCTGGGCCTGTCGCGCGTGGTGATCCCGCTGCCGCGTGCCGTGGCCCGCGCACAGGCGGCGGTGATGGACTTCGTCCCGGGCAAGCCGTTCTCGACCGACAACTACCTGTCGGCCACGCTCGATTCCGTCTGCGACTGCGACGGCCTCGCCGAGCTCGGCATCGAGCGCACTGCGATGCGCAGCGTGCTGCCGCTCTACCTGCGCCGCTAGTCTCCGCCCGCCACCGCGCAGAGCTGCGCGTGACGCTCCTTTGCCGTCAGCGTGCGGGTCGCCGCGACCCGATCGTAGAACGCGGGCAACGATCCCGCCTCCTCCAGCACCCTTCGCAGGCCGGGCACGCAGTCTTCGTAGGTGGCGACCGCGACCAGGCGCGCGTTGTTCAGCGCGCGGGCAAACCAGGCGTCGTAGCCGCTGTAGCCGGCCCAATGCTCGCGCCGCAGCTGCTCATGGCGGAACTTGAGGCGGCCGAACTCGCGCTGCTTCTCGATGCGCATTTCCGCCGGCGGCAATGACGACGCGTACAGCTGCCGCAGCCGCGCCCGCGTCTCGTGCAGCAGCGCGGCAAATTCGCGCTGCCGCCGCAGGCTGTCGTCGTAGGCGGCGATGTCCGCCGTGCGGCCGTGGGCGGCGAGCCAGCGGCGGACACCCTCGACTTCCACCACGCTGGCGAAGGCCTCGTTCAACTCGCTGTCCCCGGGCAGGTACAGCCGTTCGTGCGCCAGCTCGTGGAAGACCGTGCCGACCAGGCGCGTGTCACGCCACTCGAGCATCGGCTGGAACACCGGGTCGGGCAGGTGCCCGAGCGTCGAGTAGGTCGGCACGCCGCCGACACTGACGTCGTCGCCGCGGATCGACAGCCGCAGGGCAAAGTCCTCGGCCCGCGCCTGGTCGAAGTAGCCGCGATAGGCGATGCAGCCCGCCACCGGGAAACACCAGCGGCGCGGATCGACCGAGAACTCGGGCGTGGCGACGACGTTGTGCACGACGTAGGGACGCCCCAGGTCGGCGTAGCGGCGATAGCTCTTGCCATCGGGCAGGGCCAGTTCGTCGATCGCGAACTCGCGCGCTTCCTGCACGAGCTGCAGTCGCTCACGGGTGCGCGGGGGCGTCACCGGGTCGGCCATGACCTGCGGAATCGGCTCGCTCTTGCGCATCACCTCGGCCTGGCCACTGGCAGCCTGCAGCACGTAGCAGCCGCCCAGGGCGCAGGTGCAGGCGATGACGGCGGCGGCGCGCAGGAGCCTCATGCGGGCGAGCTTAGCGTCCAGGGAGAGGTTCATGCAGGGGCGGGATTCCGGTGCTTTCCTGGCTCGCGAAGAAACATGCTCGCCTGGAAAGCACCGGAATTCCCGCCTGAAATCACGCGCCTGAGCGAGTCTGCGACTCGCACGGCGCATGTAGCGGTACGAGATCGCTGCCTCGGCCTGGTGGACTCACGCCGGCCGCCGTATGCACCACCGCGTTGGGCTGCCACCACTTGGCGCTGCGTGCGCCGTGCGAGTCGCAGACTCGCTCAGGCGCGTGACCCGCAGGTTGGGGTCCGGGGTCGTTGACCGCGCCCGTGTCTGCCTTTCCGGGCGCGGGCGGCGACCCCGGACACCAACCCTGTCGACCCCAGCCCTGAGCGCGACTCACACGGACGCCACGCAGGCGTTTCTCGGCTACGATTCACGCATGCAGATCTACCTCGTCGGCGGCGCCGTGCGTGATGCGCTGCTCGGCAGGCCCTACACCGAGCGCGATTACGTGGTCGTCGGCGCCGTGCCCGACGACCTGATCGCGCTTGGCTTCCGCCCGGTCGGCAAGGACTTCCCGGTCTTCCTGCACCCGCAGACGGGCGACCAGTACGCCCTCGCCCGCACCGAGCGCAAGACCGGCGCGGGCTATTACGGTTTCGCCACGCGCTTTGCCCCGGACGTCACCCTCGAGGAGGACCTCGCCCGCCGCGACCTGACGATCAATGCCATGGCGCGGCTCGAGGACAGCGACCAGGTCGTCGACCCCTACGGTGGACGCGCCGACCTCGCCGCGCGGGTGTTGCGCCACGTTTCGCCTGCCTTCGTCGAGGATCCGCTGCGGGTGCTGCGCGTGGCGCGCTTCGCCGCGCGCTTTGCGCCGCTCGGCTTCACCGTCGCGCCGGAGACGCTCGCGCTGATGGGCGAGATCGTGCGCGCGGGCGAGATGCAGGCACTGGTTCCCGAGCGCGTCTGGGTGGAGACCGAGCGCGCGCTCGGCGAGGCGCAGCCTACGGTCTATTTCGAGGTGCTGCGCCAGTGCGGGGCGCTGGCTGCGGTGTTCCCCGAGATCGACCGGCTGTGGGGCATTCCGCAGCCGGAGAAGTGGCACCCGGAGATCGATACGGGCGTGCACACGATGCAGGTGCTGGAGGTCGCGGCCGAGCTCTCCACCGATACCGGCGTGCGTTTTGCCGCGCTGGTGCACGACCTGGGCAAGGGGGTCACCCCGCCGGAGCAGTGGCCGGGCCATGTCGGCCACGAGCAGGCAGGCGTGCGCGTGATCGCGCAACTGAGCGAACGCATCAGGGTGCCGAACGAGCATCGCGAGCTGGGGCAGCTCGTCTCGCGCGAGCATCAGCGCATCCACCGCGCGCATGAGATGCGCGATGCGACGATCCTGGAAGTGCTGGAGGCGTGCGACGCATTCCGCCGACCCGATCGCTTCGAGCGGCTGCTGCTGGCCTGCGAGGCCGACGCCCGCGGTCGCGGCCCGGAGTTGCGGCAGCGTCCTTATGCGCCAGGCGGACATCATGCGCAGCTGCCTGCAGGCCGCCGCGGCGGTCAAGCTGCCGCCCGAGGTGCTGCAGCAGCACGCAGGGCCGGCCATCGCGCAACTGTTGCGCGATGCACGCATCGCCGCGATCGGCGCTGCACGCCTCAGGTGAAGTGCCAGACGATCAGCGCGGCGACCAGCAGGCGATAGACCGCAAACGGCAGCAGCCCGATCCGCTCGATGAAGCGGATCAGGAAGTGGATGCAGGCGATCCCGCTCACCGCGGCGAATACGAACCCCACCAGCATCGGACCCCAGTCGACCGGCGCGGGCGACGTGACGAGCTTCAGCCCCTCGTACGCGCCCGCTGCGGCGATGCCCGGCACTGCGAGCAGGAACGAGAACCGCGCCGCCGCCGAGCGCGTCAGCCCGATCGCACGTCCCATGGTCATCGTGATGCCCGAGCGCGAGGTGCCCGGCATCAGCGCGAGCGCCTGCGCGCAACCGATCGCAAATGCCTGCGGCCAGCTCAGGTCGAATTCTTCCTTGTGGCCGCGGCTGTAGCGATCGGCCGCGTACATCAGCAGGCCGAAGAAGGTCAGCGTGCCGGCGACGAACAGCGGGTTGCGCAGGTTCGACTCGATGAAATCGTCGAACAGCAGCCCGGCCAGGCCGACGGGTACCGTCGCGACGAGAATCTGCCACGCCAGCCGGCTGTCGCGCGTGTGCTCGCGTCGCACGACCGAGGCGGTCCAGGCCGTGGCCATGGTCAGCAGCTGGCGCCGGAAATACAGCAGCACCGCCAGCAACGTGCCCATGTGCACGGCCACGTCGAAGGCGAGGCCCTGGTCCGGCCAGCCGAAGAAATGCGGGATCAGGACCAGGTGACCCGAGCTCGAGATGGGCAGGAACTCGGAGAGCCCCTGGACGATGGCGAGCACGATGGCCTGGACGAAATCCATGGGAACCTGCGGGCGTGTGCGAGGACGTGGGCGTCAGCGTTGGATCAGAGCGTATGGCGCAGATCGCGGGTGGCGAATCCACGCAGCGGCGCATCGTACCCTTTTGCGAGTGCGATCGCCTTGAAGCGCTCGCCCATTTCGCCCGGCAGCGTCAGCACCATCGCCTGGCGCGAGAGGTTGAGCCGGTCGACCAGGCCCAGTGTCTCGACGTTGGCGACGAACTCGCCCAGGCCGCAGTCGATCAGCCAGAGCGCCTGGGTGGTGTAGCCGGCGACCTCGCAGCCTGCGGCCTCCGCCGCCGCGGCGACGGCCGTGAAATCGACCCACGCCGTGATGTCCTGCAGGCCGACGCGATCGAGCGCATCGTCGTGGAAGCGATGGCGGAAGTGGCACAGCAGCGTGCCGGTGGAACGCTCGGCCGCGTAGTACTCGCGCCGCGGCACGCCGTAGTCGATGAACAGGGCGACGCCGCGTTCCAGGCAGCCGTGATCGACCCCATCCAGCCGTCGAGCCCCAGGCAGATCTCCGATTCGTAGCCGTCCGGCAGCGTGCGGCCGATGTCGCGCTCGATCGCACGCACGGCCTTCTCCAGCCGTGAGCCGGCGCGAACCTCGGCCAGCGCCAGGCGACCGTAATCGTAAGCAACGCCGAGCGCGTGGACATCGCCATCCCGGATTGCAAAGCGCTCCACCGCGAGCGCATCGAGCACCTCGTTCGCGACGATCATGCCGGTGAACGGTTCGGGCAGCATGTCGAGCCACTGCACGCGCGGCAGCAGGTGCGGCGCCCGCGCCGCGATCGTCTCGCGCTGGCGCTCGCGCAGGTCCGCGCTGATGTCGAGGATCAGGTACTCCACTGGCAGCGCGTCCTGCCGCTCCAGTTCCAGCAGCAGTTCCGCCGCCATCACGCCGGACCCGGCGCCGAGTTCCAGCACGCGGCTCCCTGCGCCCAGCGTGCGCAACACCTCGGCGCACTGCACGCCCAGGCAGCGGCTGAACACCGGCGCCACCTCCGGCGCGGTGATGAAATCGCCCGCCGCACCGAACTTGCGCGCACCGGCGCTGTAATAGCCCAGGCCCGGCGCATACAGCGCCAGGTTCATGTAGGCGCGGAAGTCCAGCCAGCCGCCCGCCGCCACGATCGCGGCGCGGATGTGCTCGAGCAGGGTCGCGCTGTGCGCGGACTCCTCCGGAGTCAGGGCTGGGAGCTCGAGCGGAACCGTGTTCATGCCGACTGGAATCCTTTGCCGCGGACAGGCCGAAGTGACTGCGGTATCTTGACTGTGTCCATCAGGTTGCCATTGCCATGACCGACGCCAACAGTTCTGCGCTGGCCGGACGCAGCGTACTCATCACCGGCGGCGCGCGTCGCCTCGGCGCCGCCATCGCGCGGCGCCTGCACGCCGGCGGTGCGGCCGTCGCCATCCATTATCGTTCGTCCGCCGCCGAAGCCCGCCGGCTGGCGGCGGAGCTGAACGGCCTGCGGCCCGATTCGGCCGCGGCTCTTGGCTGTGACCTGCTCGAGCTCGACACGCTGCCAGGCCTGGTCGAGGCCGTCACGGCGCGTTTCGGCCGGCTGGACGTGCTGGTCAACAACGCCTCGAGCTTCATGCCGACACCCGTGGGCACCATCACCGCGTCGCAGTTCGATGACCTCGTCGGCACCAACCTGCGCGCGCCGCTGTTCCTGTCGCAGGCGGCGGCGCCGGCACTGCGCGAGACGCGCGGCCTGATCCTGAACCTGGCCGACATCCACGGCCTGCGCCCGCTCAAGGCGCACCCGGTGTACTCGGCGGCCAAGGCCGGGCTGATCATGCTGACCCGCTCGCTGGCCCGCGAGCTCGGCCCCGAGGTGCGCGTCAACGCGATCGCGCCCGGACCCGTGCTGTGGCCCGAAGGCGGGCTCGAGCAGTCGCTGCAGAACGAGATCATCTCGAAGACCGCGCTCAAGCGCAGCGGCTCGCCCGATGACATCGCGCGCGCCGCGTACTTCTTCGCGGCCGAAGCGCCGTACGTCACGGGACAGATCCTGCCCGTGGACGGCGGTCGCAGCATCTGAGGGCAACACCAGGGCGCGGGCCCGGACGTCAGTGCGACGCAGGCGCGGCACGCGGCGTCCAGTCCAGTGCCACCGGCCGCAGCACGTGGGCATCGTCGCGCTGCATCTCGCGCCAGAGCTCGCCGAGGGTGCGATGCGCGGTGGGATGCACCCGCTCCGGCGCGATCTCCGCCGCGGGGCCCAGCATGTACGGCCGGCGCAGCAGGTCGGGGCGCGGCAGCACGAGCCCGGGCTCGCTGCAGATGCGGTCGCCGTACAGGAGGATGTCGAGGTCCATCGCGCGCGGCGCCCATTTGGGTGCATCACGCCCGCGGCCGCAGGCGGCTTCCGCCGCATGCAGGCGCTCGATCACCTCGTGCACCGGCAGGTCGGTGGCAAAGCCCACGACGAGGTTGACGAAATCGTCGCCGGCGAAGCCGACGGCGGCGTTGGCATAGGCGCCCGACACGGTCAGCGGCGCAAAGTGCTGCTGCAGCACGTCGAGCGCGCGCCGCAGGTGCTCCATCGGCGCCACGTTGCTGCCGGCCGCGACCAGCACCGGGGCCGGGTTCACGCCTGCGCCGGTGTGGCTGCGGGGTAGTCCTCGCGCCGGCGCACGATCACGATGCCCACGTCGCGCGAGCCGCGCAGCGCGCCCTGCTTGTTCAGCCGCACCTTGACCTGCGGCACGTTGAACTCGACCAGGATCAACTGCGCGATCCGGTCGATCAGCGTCTCGACCAGCTGGAACTCCGACTCGCCGACGAACTGCAGCAGCCGCTTCGACACCTTCTTGTAGTCGAGCGTGTCGTCGATGTGGTCGCTCGCCGCGGCCTTGCGGATGTCGAACGACATCTCGAGGTCGATCACGACCTTCTGCTTGATCTTCCGCTCCCAGTCCCAGATGCCGATGATGCAGTCGGCCGTCAGGCCGCTCAGGAAGATGGTGTCCATCGTGGGTGTCTGTTCGCTCGCGCAGGGCCGTCGGTTCGTGGTTCGGTCAGCAGTCCGGTTCGCCAGCTCACGCGACGGACGGCGCTGGCGACCCGCCCGGCGCCGTTGGCGGCACCAGGTCGGTCATCGGCCAGCGCGCCCGCGCGCGGATCGCAAAGTCGTCGCGCTCGCCCGCCGCGAGCCGCAGCTGCCCCAGCAGCGCGATCATCGCCGCGTTGTCGGTGCAGAACTCGGCGCGAGGATAGACGACACGGACACCTTCCTGCTCGCCCATCGCGAGCATGCGCGCGCGCAGGCGACGGTTGGCACCCACCCCGCCGGCCACCACCAGGGTCGATGACCCGGCCGCGGCCAGCGCGCGCCGGCACTTGATCACCAGGGTGTCGACCACGGCTTCCTCGAAACCACGGGCGGCGTCGGCGCGTGTCTGTGCGTCGAGTTCGCCGGGGAGGTTGCGCAGGGCGACGACGACGGCGGTCTTCAGGCCACTGAAGCTGAAGTCGAGGCCAGGTCGCTCCGTGAGCGGGCGCGGGAAGCGGAAGACCTCCGGGCGCCCCTGTTCGGCCAGTGCCGCGAGCTGCGGTCCGCCGGGGTACCCCAGGCCCAGCAGCTTGGCGGTCTTGTCGAAGGCCTCGCCCGCCGCATCGTCGAGCGAACTGCCCAGCAGCTCGTAGCGGCCGATGCCCTCGACCCGGGCCAGCAGGGTGTGGCCGCCCGACACCAGCAGCGCCACGAACGGGAACCCGGGCGGGTCGGCCTCGAGCAGGGGCGCCAGCAGGTGCCCCTCCATGTGATGGACCCCGACACAGGGGACGCCCCAGGCATAGGCGAGGCTGCGGGCGACCGCTGCGCCCACCAGCACCGCGCCCACGAGCCCCGGGCCGCAGGTGTAGGCAACGCCGTCGACGGCCTCGCGGCCGCCGCTTTCGGCTACCACTTTTTCCAGCAGGGGCAACAACTTACGGAGGTGGTCGCGCGATGCGAGCTCGGGTACCACGCCGCCGTAGGCAGCGTGCAGCGCCACCTGGCTGTAGATCTCGTGCGCGAGCAGGCCCTGCCGGCCGTCGTAGACGGCGGCGGCCGTTTCGTCACAGGAGGTTTCGATGCCCAGTACCCGCATGTCGCGTCCGTTTTGCAATTCCACGCCGCGATCTTTAGAATTCGCGGTCCCTTACCGGCCGTTGTGTCCTTCGGGGCCCAGCCGGCCGTCCAGCAACGTTTCGATGACTGGCGCCAGTGCATGGCCTTTGGCACGCCAGACGTTTTGACCGATTGACGAGGTTTCGATGCCCAGCGTCCGCATTCGTGAGAACGAGTATTTCGATGCCGCCCTGCGCCGCTTCAAGCGCGCGTGCGAGAAGGCCGGCGTGCTGACGGAACTTCGTCGCCGCGAATTCTACGAGAAGCCGACGCAGGAGCGTAAGCGCAAGAAGGCGGCCGCCGTGAAGCGCCACCAGAAGCGCAGCACGCGCGACTTCTCGCCGTCGGCACCGCGCGCCCGCAGCTTCTGACGATCCCGGCCGGGGTCCTGACTCCGATCATGTCGACGACGCTCAAAGAGCGCATCACGGATGACATGAAGGCCGCGATGCGGGCCGGGGAGAAGGAACGCCTCGGCACCATCCGCATGCTCCAGGCTGCCATCAAGCAGCGCGAAGTGGACGAGCGGATCACCCTCGACGACACCCAGGTCCTGGCCGTCGTCGAGAAGATGCTCAAGCAGCGCAAGGAATCGATCGTCCAGTTCGAACAGGGCGGTCGCGCCGACCTGGCGGACAAGGAACGGTCCGAAATCGCCCAGCTGCAGGCTTACCTGCCCGAGCAGCTCTCCGACGCCGAAGTCGATGCCCTGATCAAGGCCGCCATCGCGTCCACCGGTGCCGCGTCCGTCAAGGACATGGGCAAGGTGATGGGCGTGGTGAAGGCGCAGGCGGCCGGCAAGGCCGACATGGGCGCGGTCAGCGCCCGCATCAAGGCGGCGCTCTCCGCCTGACGCGACTGCCGTCGCGGTGCGCCTCGGCCGAGGCGCGTTTCCCACGAGATCTGCACGCATACGTTTCGCGCCGGTGAGGCGTGCAGCTTGGTTGCGTTGGGCCTGGGTTCGGGTACGTCCCCCCGCTCCCGGGAAAGCCGATACGTCCGCGGGGAGACGTACCCGAACCCAGGCCTGAGCGACGGCGCCTGAGCGCTCGCCGGGCGAGAAACCACTGCGTAGAAATCGAGCGGGAAGCACGCCCGGCGAGACGCACGGCGCAGCAGCCGGATCGAGGCGAAGATTGCCGACTGATGCGGGAACCCGAAGGTAGAAGCTCGCGGCCAAGCCACGAACTTTGCTTCGACACCCATTCACGCGGAGGGTGCGAGCAACGCTTCCCGTAAGCAGACGGTCATAGCGGACTATCGACCCGACGCGGACACCAGCTAATCGGGGAACATGCACTGCGGGGAAATTTGAACTGCATCCGTGTGGAAGAGGATCCTGCGTACTGACCCGATTGACCGGGCCTGTCAGGATCTTTTCTGTGCGAGGCACATCATGACGATGAACAGGAGTCAGTATGCCAAGCCGGCGCGAGACGTCCGACGGGGCGGCGCGAGCGAAGGTTCAGGCGTCCTGACGAAGGGCCCCAGTCGCCGTCGTAGCCAGCATCCTGATGTGCTCGGAAACATCCGCCGGAACACTTTTGTGCGCCTCCAGAGCTGCGAGCAGCGCCAACGCCGCAGGCACCGTGCGCTCATAACCACCGGCCCAGAGGGGCAGGAGCAGAGCATCCTGTGAACTGCGCATCTCGATCCGTCGATCAACGTTGAACGGATCGCGTGCCGCAAATGCGCCATGCGATCCCGGCCGCAGCGTCTCCAGGAACTCAAGCACGCGGTCCAAAGCATGGACCTGAATCATGCGCATCGCCGCGAGCTTCTCTCCTCGTGCATGCCGCTGCAGGCCGACGATCAGATTCGACAAGGCTTCGCCTATGAGCCAGCCAGTACTTTGCTTCGTCGGCAGCGGCCACTTGGCGCAAGCGAGGCGCCCGTCGACTTCATCGCGGCGCCAGACGAAACGACCGGGTGCGTAAGGGATCCGGCTCAGCTCATGAGTTTCGAAGACTGCAAATTCGCAGAACACGCCGTCGGCCATCAAGGCCTTATGGCCATCGACCGTGTTCTGGAAGTGCCAGACCACCGGGTGGGTTGCGGCAAGCCAATCAAGGTTCCCGATGTACCGTCCCTTTGCGCCGTCGCTCACGAGTACAAAGAAGTCAAGGTCGGACCAGGCGTCAAGGCGATCAGTTTCGGTGCCAACGGAACCCAGTGCCAACAAGGCGAGAGCATCATCGCGACCAGAAAGCTCCCGGGCCAGTGATGCAAGGCGGTCTTGCAGAACTCGTGGTGTAACGGAGCGAATGGCGGGCATTGGACTCCTGGAAGCTGGCAGCCGTTGGTGTTGACGAAAGGGGGCCGCGTTGAGTGCAGATTATCCAGCTTGGACGCCTAACGCTCGCGCCCAGTCTTGGCGGCTGTCCGATAGAGGCGCATCTGTTGCGAGCCCTGACTTCATTTTGAACGACGTGCATGTCGGTTCAATCGCCCGATGTCGGTGTAGATCCGGCCCCGCTGCCGAAGGACCGCTTCCTGGCCGACTCCAGTCTCTGGCCAACGTCTGCTTTCTAACCGAACAGCCCGCTTCGGCCAACAGGAATCGGTGACCGGATGATGCGGTTGGCCATCCGGGTCAGGCGCTGATGCCGGCGCGCCGGGCAGGGGTTTCGGCGTCCGGCGGATGCGCTGCTTGCACCGTGCGAGTTTTCGGTCCGCCGAAAACTCGCTCAGGTGCCGTGTGACCAGCGGCTGATCGGGGTGCCTTTCCCGAGGGCGTGTCTGCCTTTCCAACCGAGGGAAAGGCACCCCGGTCGGCCGCCGGAACCACCAGGCCAAGCCCAGTTGCACGGCCCGCCAAAACCCGCCCTTGCGAGCGCCCCCCCGCACCCCCACTATCGCACTCCACCCCCGCCGACCCGACGCCGAACACCCTCCCCGTGGCCCGCATCCCGCAGCACTTCATCGACGAGCTCGTCGCCCGCACCGACATCGTCGAGGTGATCGGCAGTCGCGTGCAGCTGAAGAAAGCGGGCCGCGAGTACAAGGCGTGCTGCCCGTTTCACGACGAGAAGTCGCCTTCGTTCTGGGTCAGCCCGGACAAGCAGTTCTTCCACTGCTTCGGCTGCGGCGCGCACGGGACGGTGCTCGGCTTCGTGATGGAGTACGACCACCTCGGCTTCATCGAGGCGGTCGAGGACCTCGCCGCGCGTGCCGGCATGGACGTGCCGCGCGAAGGCGGCGCGGCCGCCGGGCCGGTCAATCCGCACGACGAGCTGTACGTCGCGATGGAGCGCGCAGCGCTGTATTACCGCCAGTGCCTGAGTGGCGACGCGCGCGCGCGCGAGTACGTGAAGAAGCGCGGAATCGATGCCGACGCGGTGCAGAAGTTCGGCATCGGCTACGCCGCGCCGCGCTGGGACGGCCTGCTCGAACGCTACGGCACGACCGAGGACGAGCGGCAGGTGCTGCTGCGGGCCGGCCTGATCATCGAACGGCAGCCGGCGCAGGATGCGCCCGCCCCGGCCGGCAGCACGCCAGCACGCGAGCGCGGCTACTACGACCGCTTCCGCGACCGCCTCATGTTCCCGATCCGCGACACGCGCGGGCGCACGATCGGCTTCGGCGGGACGCGTGCTCGACCAGGGCGAGCCGAAGTACCTGAACTCGCCGGAGACCGAACTCTTCCACAAGGGTCGCGAGCTCTATGGCCTGTACGAAGCGCGGCAGGCGACACGCAGCCTGCAGCGGCTGATGGTCGTCGAGGGCTACATGGACGTGGTGAGCCTGCACCAGGCGGGCATCACCTACGCCGTCGCCACGCTGGGCACTTCGACCACGCCCGAACACCTGCAGCGGATCTTCCGGCTGGTGGGCGAAGTGGTGTTCTGTTTCGACGGCGACCGCGCCGGCCGCGCCGCCGCCTGGCGCGCGCTCGAGAACGCCGTCGGCGAAGTGAAGCAGGGTCGCCAGGTGCGGTTCCTGTTCCTGCCCGACGGCCACGACCCCGACACGCTGGTGCGCGAGGAAGGCCAGGCCGCGTTCGAGGCGCGCATGGCGGCAGCGATGCCGCTGTCGGAATACCTGATCCGCGAACTGTCGTCGCGTGTCGAAACCGGCAGCGTCGATGGCCGGGCCAAGCTGGTCGAGCTTGCTCGTCCGCTGGTGCGCAAGATTCCGTCCGACGTCTACCGCGAATTGCTGGTGCAGCAACTGGCGGAGGTGGTCGGCATGGCGCCTGCGCGGCTGGGCGAATTGCTGGGCGCCGACGGCACCGAGCCGGGCGGGCCCACGTCGCGGACAGCCCGCCCCCCCGGCGAGTCATCGTATTCAGATTCAACGACTTACGGACGCGACGAGGCAGGGTCGAGACGCCCGCGACAGCCCGCGGGGGCAGCGGTCGCGGGGCGCGGCAACCTCGTGCGGCAGGCGGTCACCCTGCTGGTCCATCACCCCGCCGCCGCCACGGCCGTCAGCGCGCAGCAGATCGAGGATGTCGCCCAGATCGACCGCCCGGGCATCGCCCTGCTGGCCGAACTGCTGTCGCAGTTGCGCGAGGATCCGCCGCCGAACACGGCGGCCGTGCTGGAACGCTGGCGCGGGCGGCCCGAGCACGGCTCGCTGGCCAAGCTGGCGCAGGCGGTCTGCATCGCGCCGGACGCGGCCGGTGCCACGGCGGAACTCCGCTCGGCACTGAACCGCCTGATCACCGAGGAATCCCCGGTCAGGCGCCTGGATGAACTCATGGCCAAGGCGCGGGACGCGTCGCTGGACGACGCGGAAAAGCAGGAACTGCAGTCCCTGCTGCGCCGCGGCCGGCCGGCTGCCGGGGCCGTCTCGCCCGACCGGACATAATCCAGGTCCCCGGGGGCAGCAAGTCGCTTGTGCGACCGGCAAAACGGGGCGACAGGTCACGGGTTCGTGGTAAAATTCCGCTCTTTTTTCAGACCCCCTCGAGGCGTCCCATCTTGAGCAAGACGACGGCACGCAAACAGGTCAAGAAGCTTCCCGCCCGCAAGCCCGCCCCGGTGGCGAAGGCCAAGGCCAAACCCGCGCCGGTCCGCAAGGCAGCGGCGGCCAAGGCCAGGCCCGCACCGAAGGCCGCGGCCGCGGCGAAGCCGGTCGCGCGGCACGCGGCCAGGACGGTCAAGCCGACGGCGGTCCAGCGCAAGCACGCGGCCGCCGCGCCCGCCAAGGCGTCGCCGGCGAAGGCCGTGCCGCACAAGCCGGTCGCGACAGCGGTCCGGCATCCGGTCAAGGCTGCCGCGCCGGCCAAGGCCGCAGCCCCCGGCAAGACGCACGCGCCGGCCGGCAAGGCGGCGCACGCTCCTGTCCCGGCGGCCAAGGCGCAGAAGCCTGTCGTCGCGGTGATCGTGGCCGCGGACGCAGCGCAGAAAGCCGCCCCGAAGCCGGTCGAGAAGGGCCGCAAGGGCAAGGAAAAAGCCGAGAAGCTCGAACTCAAGCTGCCGGCCTCGACCCCGGAAGACCGCCAGTCGCAGCTCAAGCTGCTGATCGCGCGCGGCAAGGAACAGAGCTTCCTCACCTACGCCGAGGTCAACGACCACCTGCCGTCCGAGATCGTCGATCCGGAACAGATCGAAGACATCGTGCAGATGATCAACGACATGGGCATCCCGGTGTACGAGAAGGCACCGGACGCCGAGGCGCTGCTGATGCGCGAGCCGGTCGTCGCCGACGACGAGGCCGCCGAAGAAGCCGCGCAGGCGCTGGCCACGACGGTGGATGCCGAATTCGGCCGCACCACCGACCCGGTCCGCATGTACATGCGCGAAATGGGCACGGTCGAGCTGCTGACGCGTGAGGGCGAAATCGCCATCGCGAAGCGCATCGAGGAAGGCCTCGACTCCGTTCGCCGCGCACTGTCGCACTACCCGCCGACGTTCGAGTACATCCTGCGCGCCTACGAGCCGCTGAAGTCGGGCCAGGGCCGCCTGGTCGACATCATCGTCGGCTTCGTCGACCCGAACGCGCCGGACGTGATCGCCGAGCCGATCAACCCGAAGCTGGCCGCGAAGGAAGCGCCGGAGGCCGAAGCCGACGACGAAACCGCCGAGGGCGAGACGGAAGAGGAAGAGGCACTCGAGACCGGACCGGACCCGGAAGAGGCGGCGCGTCGCTTTGCCTCGCTCGGCAAGGTCTACGCGCAGGTCATGAAGTCGCTCGAGGACAAGGGCAGCAAGGATCCGAAGACGATCAAGCTGCGCAAGAAGCTCGCCGAAGAGTTCATGGAGCTGAAGCTGTCGCCGAAGATGTTCGAACAGCTGATCAACCAGCTGCGCGAGCACCTGAACGGCATCCGCTCGATCGAGAAGGCGATCATGCTGCGCTGCGTCCGCGACGCCGGCATGCCGCGCTCCGATTTCATCGAGACCTTCCCGCGCAACGAGACCAACCTGACCTGGCTCGACAAGCACGTGCGCGCGAAGCGCAAGCACTCGGCCGCCCTCGGCAAGTACCGCGAGGAGATCGAGCGCGACCAGAACCGGCTCGCCGAGCACGAGAAGCGCACGCGCCTGTCGATCGCCGAGATCAAGGAGATCAACCGCGAGATCGCCGTCGGCGAGGCCCAGGCCCGTCGCGCCAAGAAGGAGATGGTCGAGGCCAACCTGCGTCTCGTGATCTCGATCGCCAAGAAGTACACGAACCGCGGGCTGCAGTTCCTCGACCTCATCCAGGAAGGCAACATCGGCCTGATGAAGGCCGTGGACAAGTTCGAGTACCGCCGCGGCTACAAGTTCTCGACCTACGCCACCTGGTGGATCCGCCAGGCGATCACGCGCTCGATCGCCGACCAGGCGCGCACCATCCGCATCCCGGTGCACATGATCGAGACCATCAACAAGCTCAACCGCATCTCGCGGCAGATGCTGCAGGAGATGGGCCGCGAGCCGACGCCGGAAGAACTCGCCGTGCGCATGGAAATGCCCGAGGACAAGGTGCGCAAGGTGCTCAAGATCGCCAAGGAGCCCATCTCGATGGAGACTCCGATCGGCGACGACGAGGATTCGCACCTGGGCGATTTCATCGAGGACACCTCGGTCGAGTCGCCGATCGAATCGGCGACGACGGAATCGCTGCGTGAAACGACGCACTCGGTGCTTGCGGGCCTGACGCCGCGCGAAGCCAAGGTGCTGCGCATGCGCTTCGGCATCGACATGACCACCGACCACACGCTGGAAGAAGTGGGCAAGCAGTTCGACGTCACGCGCGAGCGCATCCGCCAGATCGAGGCGAAGGCGCTGCGCAAGCTGCGTCATCCCTCGCGCTCCGAGCAGCTGCGGAGCTTCCTCGAGGATTGACCCTCCCCACCTCTCCCGCGTCCGCGTGGGAGAGGTCGACCGCAAGGTCGGGTGAGGGCCGGCGCGTAGCGCGGGTGAGGGTCTAGAAAACCCCCTCCACTCCGGTGGCAGGGGGTTTTTCTTTGGTGCCGCAGTTCCCTTCCGGTGAATCGGATGTAAAACATCATTTACATTTGCGCATCCGCATGTTAAATATGTTTTACATTCAATGCCGGAGTCGCGCGATGTCAGAACATGAAAAAGCAGCCTGGTGGTCATTCAGCGCGACGGTGCTGATCTGGCTGTTCCTCGCCATGCGCTTCACCGACGCTGGCCGCATCGTCGATCTGCCTGCCGGCCTGGCACTGGAAACATATATCGAGATGATCGTGCTGTGGGTCGTCGCAGCGATCGTGCCGGCGGTGATCGCCGCAAAGGACCCGGCCGCGCAAGTGAAGGACGAGCGCGACCGTGCAATCGACGCACTGGGTGATCGCTGGGAAGGCTACGTCGTGGTGATCGCAATCAACGTGCTGGTCGTCCACCTGCTCGCTCGCGGCCTGTACCCGGATCGCACGCCGAGTGTGCCGATGCCTGGACCTCGGCTCCACGACGGCGTTGATCTTTGCGTTGCTGACGACGCTGTTCCTGGCCGAGGCGGTCAAGCAGGCGGTCGTGCTCTGGCAGTACCGCCGGTGACGGTCGGGCGCGGGCGCGTCACCAACAACGTGCGTCGCCTGCGCGAGGCGGCCGGACTGACGCAGGCGGATCTCGGCACGAAAGTCGGAGCCACGCGCCAGACGATCATCGCGATCGAGGCCGAGAAGTACGCGCCGTCGCTCGAGCTGGCATTTCGCCTGGCGCGCAGCTTCGGTCGTCCGTTCGAAGAGGTCTTCGGCTTCAGCGATCAGGGGTAACAGCCGCAGATCGGCTCACCCCGAAGTACTCCACCGCGCCGTCGTGCAGCGGGATCGTGATGCCGGTGAGCGCGCGTTCTTTCGACAGCCGCGACGCCGTGACACCGCGATCGAGCGCAATGCCGTCCTGGAACAGGAACTCGAGCGTGCGCCTGACCGACGCCGCCGGCACGTCGTCGCTGGCCACCAGCAACGCGGTCGCCGCCAGCGTCGGCACGGCCCCGTCCTGCCACGAATAACTGTGGTCCGGGATCGCGAGCGGGACGAGACCGGGCATCGACTGGCCGAGATCAGCCATCGCCTCGGCTGAGAGCGGCAACAATGCCAGCTCGGTCGTCGCGGCCACGGCATCCAGCTTCCGCCAGGGGGCGGACACGACTTCGATCACGGCATCGATGCGCCCTGCCACCAGCAGCGACAGTGCCTCCTCGGGGTCGCGCGCGTCGACGGCCACGAAGCCGTCCGGGTCGAGACCGTGCGCGCGCAGCACCTGCAATGCCGTGTGGCGCGTGCCTGAGCCGCGGCTGCCGATGGCGATGCGCCTGCCGGCCAGGCCGCTGAATTCGGCGATGCCCGCATCCCGACGCACCACGACGTGCACCGGCTCCGGAAACAATGCGGCCACGGCGCGCAGGTGACGCAGGGGACCGGCGCTGGCAAAGGCACCCTGCCCGGTCACCGCCGCCGCGGCGACATCGCTCTGCACCAGCGCAAAGCGCGCCTCGCCCGCGTCCACCATCAGTGCATTGGTCACGCTGCCCGCGGTGTTGGCCTGCGTCACCGCCCAGTCGATGCCGCGCGGCCGCAGCGCATCGACAAAGCGGGCGTACTCCCCGCTCGCCGGTCCGGTGGCAATCACCAGCCCGGCATCGCCGCGATTGACCCTCAGCTTGATGTTCTGCAGCGCGTGATCCAGCTCCTCGGCGACGATCGCATCGTCCGCTGCGCGCAGGCCGGGCGTGGTGTTGACCACCCTGGCCAGGCGCTCGATCAGGTCGTTGGACGGCACCGGTGGCGAGCCAGTCGACGCTGCAGCAGGCGCGGGTATGGCTGCGGGCGGTGGCAACAGCGAGGCCTGCCACCCGCCCCCTGAGCGGCGATAGACCAGCGACCCGTAGGTGCGCAGCCGGGTGCCGGCGTCGATGCGGCCCGCACCCAGGCCGATCACGCCCTCGTCGGTGGCGCCGAGCGCATCGGCGATGCGCTCCGGGCTGAGGGTGGTCCAGTCGGACGGATCGTACGGCGCCGTGAATGTCAGCACCGCGTTGTAATAGACGATCGCCTGCCTGCCGCCAGCGCTGCCGGCCAGCGGCGCGCTGCCCTGCCGCTTGAGCGAGGTCACTTCCAGCACACGATCGCCGAACAGGGTGTCGAGCTGGTGCTGCACATCCTGCTGCAGTCCTGCCGTATCCGGGCCGCGCGCGCACCCGGCGAGCATCATCGCCAGCAACGGCAGCCATACCCCGCGCATCAGGCCCCGCATCTCAGAACCCCAGCATCGGCAGGGCAAAATACGCCTGCAGCACGAGTGCGTTGGCGATGTCGGCGAAGAACGCGCCGACGATCGGCAGCAGCAGGAAGGCCAGCGGCGCCGGGCCGTGGCGCTCGGTCAGCGTCTGCATCACCGACATCGCCACGGCGGTCGTGGCCAGCCCCGCGGCGACGTGGCCGCCGGCGATCACGGCGGCATCGTAGTCCCCGCCCATCGCGCGGCTGGTGACGAAGTAGGCAAAGGCCGCGGTCACCAGCGCGTTGACGACGATGATCAGCAGCAGCGGTCCCGCCAGCGTCGCCAGGTCCAGGATGCGCATCGACATCAGCGCCATGATCAGGAACAGCGACAGCGACACGCCGCCCACCGCCTGCACCGCGCGATCGTTGATACCCTCGATCCTGAACAGCGTGGCGACATTGCGCACGACCATGCCGACCAGCAGCGCCCAGAGGAAGTCCGGCAGCAGGATGCCCGTCCCCTTCATCAGCTCGTGCACCTGGTGCGCGACGCCGATGCAGACCAGGCACACCAGCAGCACGAACAGCAGCTGCTCGGCCGTGATCGGCATGAAGAACGGGTTCTCCGGCGGCGCACTTCGGCAGCCACGGGCTTGCCGTCGGCCTGCGACGCCCGGTCGCGCGCCTTGCGCATCAGCCGCTCCGCCACCGGGCCGGACAACAGGCTGCCCAGGATCAGGCCGGCCGTCGCGGCCGCCATGCCGAGTTCCATCGCGCCCTGCAGGTTGCGCGTGTCGCCGAAGCTCGAGGCATACGCGGCGGCGGTGCCGTGGCCGCCGACCAGCGCGATCGAGCCGCCCAGCAGGCCAACCAGCGGGTGCAGGTCGAGCGCGCGCGCCATCAGCAGCCCGACCGCGTTCTGCAACAACATCAGCAGCACGAACAGGACCAGCAGGATGACCAGCTTGCGGCCGCCGCGCGCCAGCGAGCGCACGTCGGCACCCAGCCCGAGCGTCGCGAAAAACGCGAGCAGCAGCGGGTCCTTCAGGGTCTCGTCGATCGTGAAATCGACCGGCCTGCACCAGTCCCGCCCAGCGCCAGCACCAGCGCAAACAGCACGCCGCCCACGACCGGCACCGGGATGCTGTAGCGCTGCAGCACCGCCGACTGCCGCACGATCAGCTGGCCGACGAAGAACAGCGCCGTGGCCGCGGCGAGCGTCGCGAACAGGTTGAGGTTGAGTGTCATCCGCGCTCCGCCTCGTCGATCCGCACGATCGTGCTGGCGCCGGCGTTGCGCTCGAAGTCGACGTCGGCGCTGGCGGGATCGGTCGCGCAGAAGCCCAGGTCGCGCAGCAGGCCGTCGTCGAGGCGGTACACCCAGGCATGCACCGTGAGCGGATGGCCCCGCTCCCACGCCTGCTGCACGATCGTCGTGCGGCAGACGCGCCGCGCCTGGAACAGCACGTTGAGTTCGCAGAGCCGGTCGGCGCGCTGGGCGTCCGTCGGCAGCTCCGCGAGCTGCACGGCATACAGCCGGGCCAGGTCGCGGATCGGCAGCAGCCAGTTGTCGACCAGCCCGAGCGGCCGCTGCTCATACGCCGCCGTCACGCCGCCACAGCCGTAATGGCCACAGACGATCACGTGCTCGATGCCGAGCACGTCGATCGCGTACTGCAGCACCGACAGGCAGCTGAAGTCATTGTGGAACACCAGGTTCGCGACATTGCGGTGCACGAACAGCTCGCCCGGCGCGAGACCGACGATCTCGTTGGCGGGCACACGGCTGTCCGAGCAGCCGATCCACAGGTAACGCGGCGACTGCTGCGCCGCAAGCTCGCCAAAGAATCCCGGGTGTCGTTGCTCCGTCGCTGCGGCCCAGCGGCGGTTGTTGTCGAACAGTTGCGGCAGCGTGTTCACGGGTGTCGGGCCCCGAGGCGGTCGTTGCGCGGAAGTCTAGCAGCGCGGATCAATCCGCTGCTCGTTGACCTCGGCGCCGGACGCGGTTAGCTTGCGAACCGACTCACCCGACTGACCGATGTTTCAACCAACGATAAAGGACCTGGGAACACACATGGCAGCAAAGAAAAAGGCAGCGAAGAAAAAGACGATCCGTCGCACGACGCTCCGCAGTTCGAAGGGCACCAAGCTCTACGCAGTGCGCGCCGCGGATGGCACCTTCAAGGACATCCAGTCCTACAAGCGCGCCCACGCCGCCGACCTGCGCAAGAGCTCGAAGGCCGAAACGGTCAAGAAGGCAGCCAAGAAGAAGGCCCCGGCAAAGAAGAAGGCCGCAGCGAAGAAGAAGTGATGCAAGGGGCGCCTCGCCAGGGGCGCCCCTGCTCCCTCTGGTAACCTGCGCGCCGTGCTGCTCCTTCGCAACGCCGACGTCTTTGCGCCCAGGCCGCTGGGCCTGCAGTCCCTCCTGCTCGGCGGCGGCAAGGTCCTGTGGATGGGTCCGGGCGGGCAACTGCCCTCCCTGCCTGACGCGCTCGCCCGCCTCACTGCCGAGATCGACCTTGCAGGCCTGCGCCTCGTGCCGGGCCTGATCGACGCGCACGTGCACGTCACCGGCGGCGGCGGCGAAGCCGGCTTCCGCACCCGAGTGCCGGCGGTGCCGCTCAGCCGCTACACGCAAGCCGGGGTGACCACGGTGGTCGGCCTGCTCGGAACCGACGACGTGACACGCGGCCCGCGCGAGCTGCTGGCCACGATCTACGCGCTGCGCGAGGAAGGACTCAACGCCTACGGCTACGCCGGCGGCTATCACCTGCCGCTCAACACGCTCACCCGGAGTGTGCGCGAGGACCTGGTGCTGCTCGAGCCGCTGCTCGGCATCGGCGAAGTCGCAATCAGCGACCATCGCTCGAGCCAGCCGACCTTCGACGAGATCCTGCGGCTCGCGGCCGACGCCCACGTCGCGGGACTGATGACGGGCAAGGCTGGCGTGCTGCACCTGCACCTGGGCGACGGTCCGCGCGGACTGGAACTGGTCCGCCGTGCCCTGGGCGAGAGCGAGCTGCCCGCCGCCGTCTTCAACCCGACCCACGTCAACCGGCGCAAGGCGCTGTTCGAGGAAGCGGTCGAACTCGCCCGGGCGGGCTGCACCGTGGACCTCACCGCCTTCCCGGTCGAGGACGGCGAGGATGCCTACACCGCGGCCGAGGGCCTGCAGCGCTACCTGGCGAGCGGCGCCCCGCACGGGCACGTCACGATCAGTTCGGACGCCGGCGGCTGCCTGCCCTGTTTTGATGCGGAGGGCCGCGTCTGCCGCATGGACGTCGGCGCCTCGGGCGCGCTGCTCGAGACCCTGCGGACGCTGCTGGCGGACGGCCTGCCGCTCGAGACGGCCCTGGCGCCCTTCACCTCGAACCCGGCCCGGCTGTTGCGGCTGGCCGACAAGGGCCGCGTGGAAACCGGTGCCGACGCGGACCTGCTCGTATTGGACGCGACAGGCGCCGCGCATACAGTCATTATTCGCGGGGAAATCCACGTCCGCGGCGGCCTGGCCCTGCGGCGGGGCACGTTCGAGGACCGTTAGGAGCAGCACGTTGCCGAGCATCGTCCCGGAAGGTGGTACGCGCGGTTGGATCATTCCGATCGGCGGCGCGGAGAACAAGGAAAACGATCGCCACATCCTGGAACGCTTCGTGCGCGTCTCCGGCGGACGCGATGCCGACATCGTCGTGATCCCGACCGCGAGCCGGCTCACCGAGACCGGCCCGCGCTACGAAAAGCTGTTTCGCGAGCTGGGCGCCGAGCGCGTCACCTCGATGGACTTCGACACGCGTCGTGACTGCCACGAACCGGGCCGCCTCGCGCGGCTCGAGCAGGCCACGGGCATTTTCTTCACCGGCGGCAACCAGCTGCGCATCTCGACGCTGCTCGGCGGCACGCCGGTCGCAAAGCTGGTGCGCCTGCGCAATGCCGGCGGCGTGACCGTCGGCGGCACCAGCGCCGGCGCCAGCATCCTCAGCGAGCACATGATCGCGTTCGGCGACGAAGGCTCGTCCGTGATCTCCGGCAGCGTGCGGCTCGCGCCGGGCCTGGGCCTGACCAACCGCTTCATCATCGACCAGCATTTCCGCCAGCGTGACCGCCTCGGCCGCCTGCTGACGGCACTGGCTTACAACCCGTTCGCGGTCGGCATCGGCCTCGACGAGGACACGGCGGCGTTCATCGGCCCGGACGAGACGGTCGAGGTCGAGGGCAGCGGCGGCGTCACCATCGTCGACGCCAGCGACGTGTCGTTCTCGTCGATGGACACCGTCAACGAAGGCCAGCCGGTGTGCCTGCTCGGCCTCAAGCTGCACATCCTCGTCGCCGGCGCGACCTTCAACCTGCACACCCGCCTGGCCCAGGCGGGCTCGCTCGTCGTCCCGAAAGAATAAACGTCAACGTCAGGGAGGAAACCGGGAATGCGCATCCTGGATCGGTCCGTTTACGTCGGACCTTCGCTCTACGCACATTTCCCTGTCATCCGCCTCGAACTCGACCTGGGCGAACTCGAGCAGTGGCCCACGGGCCGGCTGGGCGGCGAGTTCGTCGACGGCCTTGCCGCCGCGCTGCCGGGCCTGGCCGAGCACGGCTGCTCGTATCGTGAACCGGGCGGCTTCTTCCGCCGCATGCGCGAGGACGACGGCACCTGGCTCGGCCACGTGCTCGAGCACGTGGCGATCGAGCTGCAGAACATCGCCGGCGAGGACGTCACCTTCGGCAAGACGCGCAGCGCCGGCACGCCGGGCGTCTATACCGTGGTCTACGAGTACGCGCAGCGCGACGAAGGCATCGCGGCGGGCGAGCTGGCGCTGCGACTGCTGTGCTCGCTGCTGCCGGAAAAGCTGCGGCCGGCCGACAGCGTGCCGGAGGGCTGGGTCTGGCCGGAGGCGCGCGACGAGTTCATCCGCTTCGCGCAGCGCCGCGCGCTCGGACCGTCGACCGCCTCGCTGGTGCGCGCCGCCGAGGCGCGCGGCATTCCCTGGCTGCGGCTCAACGACCAGTCGCTGGTGCAGCTGGGCCACGGCCGCTACCAGCAGCGCATCCAGGCCACGGTGACGGGGCGCACCTCGCACATCGCGGTCGAGCTGGCCAGCGACAAGGAAGAGACCAACAAGATCCTGGCGACGCTCGGCCTGCCCGTGCCGCAGCAGGAACTGGTGCAGAGCGAGGGCCAGGCCGCGCGCGCCGCGCGCCGCATCGGCTACCCGGTCGTGACCAAGCCGTACAACGGCAACCACGGCCGCGGCATCTCGATCCGCCTGACGACCGAGGAAGAAGTCGTGCAGGGCTACCGCGTCGCGCGCGAGCATTCACGCTCGGTCATCGTCGAGACGTTCCTCGAGGGCGACGACCATCGCCTGCTGGTGGTCAACGGCGAGCTGATCGCGGCCACGCGCCGCACGCCGGGGCACGTGGTTGGCGACGGCCAGAAGAACATCGTCGAACTGATCGAGGTCGTGAACCAGGACCCGCGCCGCGGCGTCGGCCACGAGAAGGTGCTGACGCGCCTCGAACTCGACGCGCAGGCGCTCAAGATGCTGGAGAAGGTCGCGCTGACGCCGGAGTCGGTGCCGGCGCCGGGCCAGGTGGTGTTCCTGCGCTCGACCGCCAACCTGTCGACGGGCGGCACGGCGACGGACGTCACCGACGTGATCCACCCCGACAACCGCGAGATGGCGGTGCGCGCCGTGCAGGCGGTCGGGCTCGATGTCGGCGGCGTCGACTTCCTCTCGACCGACATCACCGAGAGCTACCGCAAGATCGGCGGCGGCATCTGCGAAGTCAACGCGGCGCCCGGCTTCCGCATGCACGTGGCGCCGAGCGAAGGCACGCCGCGCGATGCGGCCGGCCCGGTGATCGACATGCTGTTCCCGCAGGGCGCGCCGTCGCGCGTGCCGATCGCGGCGCTGACCGGCACCAACGGCAAGACGACCACCGCGCGCATGCTGTCGCACATCACCAAGATGGCCGGCTACACGCCGGGCCTGACCACCACCGACGGCGTCTACATCGACGGCCATCGCACGGTGCAGGGCGACATGACCGGGCCGGTGTCGGCGCGCATGGTGCTGGCCGACCCGCAGATCGACATCGCGATCCTGGAGACGGCCCGCGGCGGCCTGCTGCGCGCCGGCATGGGCGTGCCCGAGGTCAACGTCGGCGCGGTGCTCAACGTGCAGTCCGACCACCTGGGGCTGAAGGGCATCGACACGCTCGAGCAGCTGGCCGAGGTGAAGCGCGTCGTGGTCGAGGTGGCCCGGGACTGCGCGGTGCTCAACGCCGACGATCCGCTGGTGCTGAAGATGTCGGGCTACACCGAGGCGAAGAGCATCTGCTACGTGACGGTGAATCCGCAGCACGTGCTGGTGCGCGAGCACATCCGCGCCGGCGGGCGCGCCTGCGCGCTCGAGGCCGGCGTCAACGGCCAGATGATCACGCTGTACGACCGCAGCAGCCACATCCCGCTGGTGTGGACCCACCTGATCCCGGCCACGCTCGAGGGCCGCGCGATGCACAACGTGCAGAACGCGATGTTCGCGGCGGCGATGGCCTATTCGCTCGGCATCAAGCTCGACGCGATCCGGCAGGGCCTGCGCACGTTCGACTCGACGTTCTTCCAGGCGCCGGGCCGCATGAACGTGTTCAACGAGCATCCGTTCAAGGTGCTGTTCGACTACGGTCACAACGCGCACGCCGTCGCCGCGATGGCCGACCTCGCGCAGCGGCTGGAGGTGACCGGCCGCCGCATCGTGGTGCTGGCGGGTCCGGGGGACCGGCGCGACGAGGACCTGCGCGCGATCGCCGACGCGGTCGCGGGACGCTTCGATCACTACATCTGCCGCCGCGACGACAGCCTGCGCGAGCGCGCTCCGGACGAGGTGCCGCAGGCTGCAGGCCGCCCAGCTGCGCAGGCGCGGCGTGCCGGAGAGCGCCATCTCGATCATCCCCGACGAGCAGGAAGCCATCGACGCGGCGCTCAACATGGGGCAGCCCGGCGACCTGCTGCTGATCTTTGCCGACGCGCTGATCCGCTCGTGGAAGCAGATCATCAAGTTCCGGCCGCCCGGCGCGTCGGAGACGACGACGGGCGGCGGTGCCGACGCAGAAGCAGCTGTGGACGAGGTGCCGGCTTCCGGTATCGGCGGCTTCATCACCGGCGCCGGCGCGGCGGCGCGGGCGACAGTCGTGCGCGATGCCGGCGACAACGCGCGCAACGCGCGCGAAGGCTTCGAGGACGTGCGCGGCCGCAATCGCATCCGCCCCTCGCCGCACGCCGCGGAAACGCCCGAGCCGGTCGCCTCGCACGAGGCGGGCGAAGGCGGCGCGCTGATGCCGGGCCTGATCCGCGACGAGCGCGGTGTGTGGCTCGCACCGGAGACAGAAGACTGAACGCGCCTCACCCACTGCCGCTCGACGACTCGCGTCGGCTGATGGGCGGCAACCTGTTCTTCGGCGGCACGGGCGCGGTGCTCGAGACTGTCGGCATCGAGCGTCGACGCCGGCCTGCTCGCGGGCTGGCGTGCGCGCGTCGAACGCGCGCGCCGGCACCTGGGCTGGGATCGCGCCGCGCCCGGCTCGGCGCTCGCTCCGGCGATCGTGGCGCGACCGCATGCCAGCGGCGCCTCGCTCGCGCTGCAGGCACCGGTCGACCAGCTGTTCACGGCCACCGAACTCAACGAGTGGGCCCTGTGCGCCACGGTGCACGAACGCGACCCCGTGCCGCTGGGCCAACGTCATGCAGGCGCTGCTGGAGGACTACCTCGCCGACGCGCAGGATCCCGGCCGACGTCGCTGCCGCCGGTGCTCGAGGAAGCAGCCGCACTGGCGCGCCTGGCGCTGCGTGCGGCCCGCGAACGCCGGCCCGACGTCGTGGCGCTGATCGACGCCGCAACGGCGCGCGGCGTGTGCCACATGCTGGACGAGACGGCGCTCACGCTCGGTGCCGGCGCGGGCAGCCAGACCTGGACCGCTCGACGCGCTGCCGTCGGTCGACGCCGTGCCGTGGCCTGCGCTGCGCACGATCCCGATCGCCGCCGTCACCGGGTCGAACGGCAAGACCACGACCGTGCGCCTGCTTGCAGCCTGCGCGCGCGCGCACGGCTGGCGCGACGGCTTCAACTGCACCGACGGCGTATTCATCGCGCGCGAGTGCGTGGCGGCGGGCGACTACAGCGGCCCGGCCGGCACGCGGCGCGTGCTGCGCGATACGTCGGTCGAGGCCGCGGTGCTCGAGACGGCGCGCGGCGGCATCCTGCGCCGCGGCCTCGCCGATCGATCGCGCCGACGTCGCCATCGTCACCAACATCAGCCCCGATCACTTCGGCGAGTACGGCATCGACGATCTCGACGGCCTGGCCGACACCAAGCTCAGCATCGCGCACCTGGTCGACGGCGACGGGCCTGCTGGTGCTGAATGCCGCCGACCCGCTGCTGGCCGTGAAGGGCCGCCAGTTGCGAGCAGCGCCTGGGCCGGCAACCGCCGCTCGGCTGGTTTGCGCGCGACTACGACCACCCGACGCTCGTGCAGCATCGCGGCACGGGCGGCCCGACCTGCGGCGTCAGGAACGGCCGCCTGCTCGCCTCGGTGGCGGCCGCCGAGCACGACCTGGGCGCGATCGAGGCGATGCCGCTCACCGTCAGCGGCACGGCCACCTACAACGTCGAGAACCTGGCCGGCGCCGCGATGCTGGCGCTGCAGCTCGGCATCGCACCCGCCACCATCGCGCGCGTGTTCGCGAGCTTCGGCCTCGACCTGGCCGACAACGCGGGTCGGCTGATGCGGTTCGACATCGGCGGCGTGCGCGTGATCCTCGACTACGCGCACAACCCTGATGGGCTGCGCGGCGTGATGCGCGTGGCGCAGCGACTGCGGCCACCGGCGGCCGCATCGGCATGCTGCTCGGTCACGCCGGCAACCGCCTCAACGCCGACATCGAGGAACTGGCCGTGGTCGCCACGGAGTTCGCGCCCGACCTCGTGGTGGTCAAGGAAGACGAAGGCCACCTGCGCGGTCGCCAGCCGGGCGAAGTGCCCGCGCTGCTGCAGAACGCGCTGCTCAAGACCGGCATGCCGCTCGCGTCGGTGCCGATCTGCCCGTCCGAAGTGGACGCGGCGCAGATGGCGCTGGACTGGGCACGGCCCGGGCGATGCCCTGGTGCTGCTGATCCATGCGGGCGACGCGCGCGCCCGCATGCTGGAGATCCTGCAAGGCCCGCAGCGACCCGCTGACGCGCGCGCCGGCCGCCATCCGCCAGCGCCGGCCCGACGGGGCCTCAAGGGGCCGGGTGCGTCGCCTTCCACTCCATCGCGCGCCGCACGCGCCGCTCGACCGACGGGTGCGTGTAGAACAGGATTTCCTGCAGCCTGCCCGGCCGCGGATTGCGGTACTCGGCGGTCTTCACCAGCGCGGTCGGCCAGCGCATCCGGCAGGTTCACGCGTCTCGAGCGAGTACTGGTCGGCCTCGTTTTCGCCCTGGCGGATCATGCCGTTGACGAGTGGCTGCGCGCAGCAGCAGGAACAGCGACACCATGAAGACCAGCACCGGCAGCCCGGTCGGATCGCCGATCGCGGCGCGGCTGCCGAAGGCGCGCGCGAAGCGCGGAAACAGGCGATCCGCCAGGAAGAAGAACACGACCGCCAGCGCCGACATCAGGATCACCGTGCGCCAGACGTGGCCGCAGCACGTAGTGACCCGATCTCGTGGCCGGTCACGGCCTTGACCTCGTCGAGCGAGGCGCCCTTGAAGGCGATGTCCGAAATCGCGATCGCGCGCCGAGCCACCGAGGCCCGAGACGTTCGCGGTGAAGTTGTTCGACTGGCGCGAGCCGTCGTAGACGAAGATCCGGTCTTCGGGCACGCCCGGTGCGCCTGGCCATTTCGACCAGCGCGTCGCGGACCTCGCCCGCGGGCACGGGCTTGTAGTCGTTGAACAGCGGCTCGATGACGACGCGGCCCCGCCAGCAGGAAGAACGACAGCGCGACGGCGGTCAGGCCGCCGGACCACAGCCACCAGAAGCGCCCCGCGCGGCGCATCAGTGCGTACACGCCGACGAAGAACAGGCCGACGAGCACCGCAGCAATCACGAGCGACAGCACGCCCTGGCCCGAGGAAATCGCGCGAGCGGCTGGCTGGAGCGGCCGTAGCTGCGCTCGCGCGACCAGTCGGCATAGATGGCCCAGGGCAGCGACAGCAGGCCCGAGACGAGGAAATAGGCCGCCGCCACGACCCAGGTCCTCAGGTTCACGCCGCGCTGTGCCAGCCGCGCCTGATGCGGTCGAGCATTCCGGTGCGCACCAGCACCCAGGTGATCACGGCCGCGACCAGCAGGTTCCAGAGCAGCAGCCAGTGGTCGCCCGTGGTGTATGCCGCCGCCTTGGCCAGTGCGTCGGGCCCGAGGGAATCGATGTAGGCGGCGGTGGCGGCCTGGGGATCGAAATTCATGGTGTTTGATGTCATCAATTGATGGAAATGAGGGTTGGCTCAAGGCGGATCGGCCGGCCCGAAGGCCCGCAGCAGCATCCCGTCAGCTCGTGCATGCCGCCGAGCGGCGCGCGTGGCGGCTCCAGCCCCGCGACGAATCCCTGTTCGACGAAGCGCTGCAGCAGCTGCGGATCGCGGGAGATGATGTGCACCGGGACATCCCACGACGCGCCCTCGCCGCTGACGTTCCCGTCGGCTGGTGGTCACCCAGCACCACGTACACCGTTTCGCGCGACTGTGGCTGGCGCAGGTAGCCGCCGATCCAGCGGTAGGTGTAGTCAACCAGTCGCACGTAGACCGGCATCATGTCGAGCCAGTCGACGGGACGGGCCATTTCGCGTGTCACATCGGCCGCATCGAAGGGCTGCTCGCCCAGCACGCGTTGCCAGTCCGGCTGGTACGGAGGCACCCGGATGAACGGCACGTGCGTGCTGATCGTCGCCGCGAAGACGAAGCGCGGCGGGGTCCGTGCATCGCGCGGATACAGCTGCTCGAAGCGGGCAAAACTGAACTGGTCGGGAATCTTCCACCAGTTGTCGAACGTCGGCCCGCGGTAGTCGAGCGGACGCCCCTCGACGTACTGGTCGTAGCCGTACCAGGCGCGCTCCGGCCAGTCCCACGAGACCGACGGATAGAAGCCGAACGTCTCGTAGCCGTGCGAGCGGAAGACTCCGATCAGCGTCGGGCGGGTCGTGGTGAGCAGCAGGTCGTGGCGACGCGGGTCCGAGAGGTCGAGCCCCGAGAGCAGGGATACGTGCGCGAGATCGGAGCCGCCGCCGATCGTGGGCGAACGCACGAACGCCGACACCACCTGCAGGCCCGCGGCCGCGATGTCCGCGGCCAGGCGCTCGCGCGCCGGCCTCAGCACTGGAGTGGCGCGCTCGTCGTCATAGACGACGGCGCCGACCGACTCCAGGAATATCAGGTATACGTCGCGCCCCTGCAGTCCCTCGAGCGCGCGGCTGTTCGCGCTCGCCAGCGCGCCGTCCACGACCGAGGTCGCCGGCAGGGCACGGGCCATGTGCTCCGGTGAAGCAGCTGCGGCGAGCAGGCGGAGCTGGTGCAGATAGGTCGGCAGCACGGGCTTCGACACCAGCGGCCAGGTCGCGCGTACCCCGGCGAAGTTCGCCAGCACCAGCCCGAGCGCCACGGCCGTCACCAGCCAGGTCCAGCGCGCACGCAGCGCATAGGGCACGGCCTCGCGCGCGACAACCTCGATGGACAGGCGCAACAGGCGGTGCATTCCCCAGCCGAGCAGCACCAGCACCGTCAGGCCCGCGATCGCCTGCGGCCACGCCCCCCCGGTCACCGCGACCCAGAGGAAGCGCGGCAGCTGCGGCACATCCCAGTAGAGACTGAGGCTACGGCCGAACAGCGCGGGCACGGTCACGTCGGCGTACCGCAGCACGACGAGCAGCAGGTAGACGCCGGCCAGCATTCCCGCCGCGCCGCGCGACAACGCACCGCGCCACGCGACCGCCACCAGCAGCAGCAACCACAGCCAGACGAAGCCAGGCGCCAGCCGAGCATCGGGCAGGATGCCCGGCGTGGGCCACCAGTTACGGAAGCTCAGGACGCAATTGAGGAACACCAGCGCAAGCAGCGCCGCCGCGATCCGCTTCCAGGGCGTGCCCGGTTCGCCCGGCGCCCTGCTCATACCGCGGATGCCTCGGCCGACGGCACGCGCATCGACGAGGAGCGTGGCTCTGCGGCGTGCGCCCGCGCCGGTAACGGGTCATGGTCGAGGTACGGCGCCGGCCAGCCAAGCAGCGCGCTGGCGTCCTCGCAGCGCTGGCGCAGGTGCTCGCGGTCGCGTCCGCCCAGGTGCAGGATTCCGTAGCGATGGCTGCCGGTCCAGCGGAATTCGCGGGCGAGCGAGCGCCCTCTCTTGTGCAAAACCAAGCAGCAGCGCATCGGGAAAACCGCGAGCCAGGGCCTCGCGCTGCGGCGCAGAGGCAGCGGGTGGTACGCCACGGCTGGCGTCGAAGGCCCGGTACACGAGGCTGGCGGCCGCACGGGCAGTGGGCGGACGCCGCGGCAGCGACTGCGGGTCCGCGCCCAGCGCCAGCGCCAGCGCCATCGCGTGGGCATCGACGCCGTGCACGCGCTCGTACAGGTCGGAGAACTGCGAGGCCAGGCGAGGATTGCACTCGATCACGCTCAGGCGGTCATCGTGATCGCCGTAGAAAAATTCCAGGTTGAAGAACCCGTGCGTGTAGCCGATGGCGCCGAGGAAGCGGCGCGCCACCTCGAGCGCGCGCTGCTGCACCGCTGCGGCGAGCCGGCTCGGGTGTTCCCAGCGCATGAAGGCCTGGGTGCCGGGGTACATGACGGCGTCCACCACGCCCAGTGCGTGCACACGGCCGTCCTGCACCCAGCCGTCGAGGTTGAACTGCGCGGTCTGCGGCGACACCGGCTCTTCGACCGTCATCCTGCAGGCGCTGCCGGCCTGGGGCAGCCGGGCACGGCACACGCGCTCGAAGGGGTCGACCAGCTGGCGCATGAGCCAGCGCTCGGACCAGCCGAAACGCGTATGCGCGCGCAATTGGCCGGGCTCCTCGATGCGCCGCGCGAGCACCGAGAACGCGCCCTTCACCGGCTTCACGAACACCGGGTAGTCGAGACCCCCGTGCACGGGCAGGTCATCACCCGCCTCCAGGCTGGTGAATCGCAGGTTGGCATCGGGCGCAACCTGCTGCAGCACGTTCCTCGCATGCAGCTTGTGCTGCGCCGCGAGGATGCTTGCCGGCGTGGCGCCAGGCAGCCCGAGCCGCTCTGCGACCAATGCGGCGGCCAGCGTGCCGAATTGCTCGTGATGGGACAGCACGGCCCGCCAGCCGCGTCGTCGCCCGCGCTCCGCCTGCCGCGCCGCGAAGCGCTCGAGGTCGAACCCTGGCAACCTGAGATTGCCCGGGAACGAGAAGAGGTCGAAGCCCGCATGGTCGCAGCGCACCGGTCCACCGGGCGCGCCGAGGCGCAGCATCGCCTCTCGATCCCAGTCGTAGGCGAACAGCCAGCCGATGCGGGGCGCGGCAGTCATCCGGGTTGCCCGCCTGCGTGTCGAGCGGGAGCGTGGCATGGCAATGGCTTGCAGAGGCGGGGGGTCATGGCGTCATGGTCCTTCGACTCGCCGTTGCATTCAATCCTGATCGCTGTGAGCAACCGCATGAAACCAGAGTCTGGCGTCGCTTGAATGCAAAGTCTCGCATGGCCGGTAGCCGCCCGGTCCCGGACTCGCCGCGCGCCTTCATTCTCGCCTTGACACGAATGGGCATTTGGAATTTCCTATCCCTTGATGTTCGCGCCGCAGCCGCCGGCACGCGTTCCTGCTGCGCAGGGCCCCGGCGGAGTCTCGTCCGCAATGCGCGGCAGTTGGTAGTTGACGGCTGATCGCCATGCAGCCAGGAGACGCACGATGAGTACCGATCGTGGTGGCTCGCCCGCAGTAGCGACTGGCGACCCCCTGCTGCGGGATCCCCCGGACTTTTCCCTCGTGCTGGGCGGACCGCTGTACCAGCTGCTGCGCCGGGCGCACCTCACGGACGACGCGTTGATGCTGCAGCGCCGGCGCATCCTGGTGATCTCGCTGGTTGCGTGGCTGCCGCTGCTGGTGCTCGCGGCCCTGGGAGGACGGCTGCTGGGCGGCGGCGTTGCGGTGCCGTTCCTGATGGACGTGGACGTGCACGTCAAGTTCCTGCTGGTGGTTCCTTTGCTCATTCTCGCGGAGCTGGTGGTGCACCAGCGCATGCGGGCGATGACACGCACGTTTTTCGAACGAAACCTGATTGCCGAGTCCGCCATGCAGCGGCTCGACGCAGCGGTGGCGTCCGCATACCGGCTGCGCAACTCGGTCACCGCCGAGGCTCTTGCTGCTGGTCTTCGTCTACGTCGTCGGCGTCACCGTCATCTGGCGCCAGTACACGGTGCTCGATGCAGCCACCTGGTACGCCACGCCGGCGGGCGACGGATCGAATCTCACGCTGGCCGGCATGTGGTATGGCTACGTGAGCCTGCCGATCTTCCAGTTCCTGCTGTGCCGCTGGTACTTCCGGATCTTCATCTGGGCGCGGCTGCTGTGGCAGGTGTCACGCATCGAGCTGCAGCTTGTCCCGACGCATCCGGATCGCGTGGGCGGCCTGGGATTCCTTGCCGCGACATCGCACGCGTTCATTCCGCTGCTGATGGCGCATGGCGCGCTGCTCACGGGGAATCTCGCCAACCAGATCTTCCATGCCGGAGCGAGCCTGACGCAGTTCAGGCTCGAGATCCTGCTGCTCGTGCTCTTCATGGTGGTCCTCGTCGTTGGTCCGCTGCTGGTATTCGCGCCGCAGCTGGCGCAGTGCCCGGCGCACGGGGCTGCGGGAATACGGCACGCTTGCGCAGCACTACGTGCGCGACTTCGACGCGAAGTGGGTCCGGGGCAACGGCGGCACCGACGAGCCGATGCTGGGCAGTGGCGACATCCAGTCCCTCGCCGACCTCGGCAACAGCTTTGCAGTCATCCAGGACATGCGCATGGTGCCGGTCACCAGGCAGGCGATGTTCCAGCTGGCTGCCGCGACGCTTGCGCCGCTCGTGCCGCTGCTGCTGACCCTGATGCCGCTCGAGGAACTGCTCAAGAAGCTGTTCGGGATCCTCTTCTAGGAGTGTTGCGGGCACGCGTCCGCGCAACCCGAGGCGCCCTCGTTCAACTTCGGCGTGGCGCCCAGGGGATTTCGCGGTTCCAGCGGCAGCCGCCGGCGCGTCCCCGGCGTGGCCGGCTGCGAAAGGTGGTGGGCCCGCTGGGATTCGAACCCAGGACCAAGGGATTATGAGTCCCCTGCACTAACCGCTGTGCTACAGGCCCGCCGCAGCGTGAATTCTACGCACTTGGGAACCTGCACGGCAGCCGGGAGTCGCAGCGACTTACCTCGCCGCCGTCACCCGGATCAACTGCCCGTCTTCCTCGTCCGTGAGCAGGTACAGCGCGCCGTCCGGCCCGTTGACCACCGCACGGATGCGCTTGTCCAGCGCCTCGCGGAACAGCCTTTCCTCGTGCACGACGCGGCCGCCGCGCATCTCGAGCCGCGACAGCTCCGCCGACTTCAGTCCGCCCACGAACACGTTGCCCTGCCACGCCGGAATCGCCGATCCCGTGTAGAACGCGAGCCCGCTCGCCGCGATGGATGGCACCCAGTAATGCACGGGCGATTCAAGCCCTGGCGCCTCGGTGCGATCGCTGACCGGCTTGCCCGAATACTCGGTGCCATAGGTGACCAGCGGCCAGCCGTAGTTGCGTCCGCCGAGCGTGTGGTTGAGTTCGTCGCCGCCTTTCGGCCCGTGCTCGTGGGTCCAGAGGTCGCCCGTGGCCGGATCGAGCGCGGCGCCCTGGATGTTGCGGTGGCCAGTCGACCAGATCTCGGGCAACGCTCCCGCCTGCTTGCGATAAGGATTGTCGGCCGGCGCCTTGCCATCACGGTCGATGCGCACGACCTTGCCGATGTGATTGTCGAGCTGCTGCACCTGGTCGCGCCCGGAGTTGCGGTCGCCCAGGGTCACGAACAGGTTGCCGTCGCGGCCGAACACGAGCCGCGAGCCGAAGTGGTGCCGACTGGCCATCGCCGGTTGCTGCCGGAAAATGACGGTGACGCCCTCGAGCCCCCGGGGTCCGAGCGTGGCGCGCGCGACGCTCGTGCCGTTCTTGCCGTCGCCGCGTGGCTCGGCATACGAAAGATAGATGCGCTGGTTGCGGGCGAAGTCGGGATCAAGCGCAACGTCGAGCAGGCCGCCCTGCCCGACTGCATCCACCGCGGGCACTCCGGCCAGCGGCTCGCCGGCCTTGCCGTTGCGATCGACGATGCGCAGCCGGCCCGGCCGTTCGGTGACCAGGGCACGGCCATCCGGCAGGAAGGCGATGCCCCAGGGATGCTCGAGCCCGCTGGTGACCACCTCGAGCTGCACGCTGGCCTTCTGGGTAGCGACGACCTTCGGGACCGTCGACCGCACAGGCAATCGGTGCGAAAGCCAGCAGTGCGATCGCGCCTAGAACGGGAACGGCCGAGGCCATGAGCAGCCTGACTCGAGGAGCAGAGAGGATCAGCCGCGACATGGGACGCTCCGGGCGGGGATGCTGGATGCCGGTATCTTCGCATCCTGGTGCCCGGCGGAGTCAGGCAAGAGCAATCGCCCCGGCACGGAACGGGCATGACGCAGTCCGCCGCGAAGCGGACTGCGCCAGGGCATGCTGCGGCCTAGACTTTGGCGGCGGCCGCGTCGCGGGCGGCTTCCTTCGCCCTGAAGGCCGTCACCTCGTGCTTGCCTTCGATGAAGTAGTAGATCAGGAACGCGAGACCCACACCGGCGGGAATCAGGCCGAAGAAACGCACGTCCTCGCCGGCGACCGCGCCGAGCGCCAGGAACAGCGCGATGCCGATGAACAGCCAGACCATGCCGGTCAGCAGGTGGCGCGGCCGCTTGTTGCGGTCCAGCGGGCTGTAGAAGGCTTCCGGCAGCGCCGGCAGTTCCATGCCGCGCTCGATCGCCGCCAGGCGCTCCTTGTGGTGCGCCTCGACGATGTCGCGACGGCGACGGTAGTCGAGGATCTGGTAAATGATCGGGATTCCCAGCGACATGACAATCGCCACGATCGGGATGAATACGGCAACGACTTCTTCGTTCATGGACGGGCCTCCTGGGCTGTTGATGGTTATATGCGCCGGCCCCGGGAAAGGTTGCACCGGCCGTGGCTTGCAACCTTCCGCCACGGAGGCGCATATAAAGCCCCATGGACTCGGCGATCGAAGCTCATCTGGCGGCGGGCCGGCACGCGCGTGCGTTCGACCTGATCGTGCCGGAATTCCGTAACCGTGTGTTTCGCCTGGCTTTTTCGATCCTCAAGGACCGCGCGGCGGCGGAAGACGCAGCCCAGGAGACGTTCGTCCGTGTCTGGCGTGCGCTGCCCGGCTTCGACGGGCGCGCGGCCCTCGGGACCTGGATCTACACCATCACGCGGAACACCTGCCTGATGGAACTGCGCAAGCGGCGACCGACCGTCTCGTTCGACGATCCGGATTCGCTGGAAGCCCAGCATGCCGCTGCCAGCATCGCGACGGGTCCGGCAGGCGACCCCGAGCGCGACAACCTGCTGCGACTGCTGGAGTCGCTGCCGGCGAACCAGCAGCAGGCGGTGCGACTGTTTTATCTCGAGGACCGTTCCTACGACGCAGTGGCCGAGTCGCTCGGCATGCCACTGGGGACGGTCAAGAATCTTCTGTTCCGGGCCCGCAAGCGCCTGATGGAGCTTGCCCAGCCCGAGGAGGTCCAGGCCGCATGAACCAGCATCCCCACAAGCCAGCCCATGCTCCAGGGCCCTGCGCCGACTACGAGTTCGACCTGGTCGATCTGCTCGATGGCGCGCTGGAGTCCGGCCGGGCCGACACCGTGCGACAGCACATGGCACAGTGCCCGCGCTGCCGTGCCTACGCCCTGGCGCTGGGCGAAGCTCGACGCCGCGCTCGCCGATGCACTGCCGCGCCCCGCGTTGTCACCGGGTTTCGATGCGCGACTGCGGGAACAGATCGCGGAACTCACCCAGGTGCCGAATCGCACTGCAGCGCTCGAGACAGCAGAGCGCGAGCACGAGTCGATGCTGCAGGGCCTCGGTCGCGGCCTGGGCTGGCGCACGATACTGAATGCGGCGGCACTGGCGTCCGTCGTCGGCGGCATGATCGTCGGCCTCGACGCCACTGCGCCGGGGCTGCTGCAGTCGTTCGGCCTGGTCGGTCCGGGCATGAGCGCGACGCTGACGTTCTCGCTCGCGCTCGGTGCGGTGTTTGCCGTGTGCGGCGCGGTGTTCGCGCAGCGGCCGGCCGGCGGCGTCTTTCAGGCGTTGTGATCTTCCACCAATGCATTCCCACCGTCGGCGACGACCAGTTGCCCGGTGATGTACGACGCCTCGCTCGACGCCAGGAATGCGATCAGGGCCGCGATCTCTTCCGGCGTGCCTGACCTTCGCACCGGCGTGCGCAGCCCGGCTGCCGCCTCGCGCCCGGTCTGCGACCCGGTCGCGATCCAGCCCGGCGCGACCGCGTTCACGGTCACGCCGTGAGGCGCCGCCTCGAGTGCGATGGCGCGCGTGAATCCGACCATGCCGGCCTTCGCGGCGGCGTAGGCGGTATCGCCCGCAACCGCGGACACCGCGCCGGTCGTCGACGAAACGTTGACGATGCGACCGTAACCACGTGCCTTCATGCCGAGCAGGAACGCGCGTGTCACCAGGAATGCAGTAGTCAGGTTGCGGTCGAGCGATCGCTGCCAGTCGCTGCGATCCAGCTGCTCGAGTGCGCCGGGCTCGTCCATCTCGCCGAGGACCGCCATGCCGGCGTTGTTGACCAGCACGCTGCACGTCGCCGAGCGCGGTCGCATGCTCGAGCACTCGCTCGACGTCCGCCTCGCTGGTCAGGTCGGCGACGACCGCGTGCGACGTCGCCGCCCTGCGGCGCGGAGTTCGGCTGCGCGGTCCTTGATGCGATCGGTGGTCGAGACGATCACGATGCGATGCCCGGCGCGCAGCGAGCGCCCGCGCCGTGGCGAAGCCGATACCGGTCGGACTGCCGGCTCCCGTGACGACGGCGACGGTGCGCGCAGCCACGGCGCGGCCTCAGACCTTGCGGGTCCAGCCGAACGTGTCGGGCGCGGTGCCGTTCTGGATGGCGACAAGCGCTGCACGCAGCTTCTGCGTCACCGGGCCCACTTCGCCCGTGCCGCCGACCTTCGCCTCGGTGCCGTCGCTGCGCACCAGCGTGCCGACACCCGCGAGCACGGCCGCGGTGCCCGAGAGCGCCGCCTCACCGGTCTTGACCCACTCCATCATCTCGGCGACGTCGAACACGCGCTCCTCGACCTTGAAGCCCATCTGCCGCGCCATGGTCAGCAGCGAATCGCGGGTGACGCCGTGCAGGAAGGTCGAGTCGAGGCTGCGCGTCAGGATGTGCCCTTCGCGGATCAGCAGGAAATTGGCGGCGCCGGTCTCCTGCACCGATCCCTCCGGGCAGAACAGCACCTGGTCGATGTTGTACTTTTCCTTGGCCGCGAGCGTCGGGCCCATCGCGGCGGCGTAGTTGCCACCGGTCTTGACCATGCCCAGGTGCTCGGCCGTGCGGTGCTTCTGGTCCTCGACATAGATGCGCAGCGGCTTCATGCCGCCGGCGAAGTAGTCCCACACCGGGCTCGCGAGCACGATCAGCGTGGCTTCGTTCGACGGCTGCGACGCGGCGCCGATGTTCGGCATCGTGCCGAACAGCACCGGGCGCATGTACAGCGCGCCGGGCGGCTCGGGCACCTGCGCGCGGTTGGCGTCGATGGTCTGCAGGATCATGCGCTCGAGCTGCGCCTCGTCCGGCACCGGCAGGCTCAGCAGCTTCGCGCTCTGGCGCAGGCGCGCCATGTGCCGGTCCATGCGGAAGACGTGGATGCTGCCGTCCGCGTAGCGGTAGGCCTTGAAGCCCTCGAAGCAGGTGCTGGCGTAGTGCAGCACGTGCGCAGCCGGATGCATCGGGATCGGCGCCACCGGCACCATCTGCTCGGCGGACCAGCCGCCTTTGGCGAAAGTGGCGATGCTCATCTGGTCGGCGAGGACGGTGCCGAAGGCGGGGCGTGCTGGTGTGGTGCTCATGCTCGTTCTCTGTCGAGGCGCGCCGGGCCGCGCCGTGATTCGCTGTAGTAGGTGGGAGTGGCCCAGTTTACCCGGGGATGAAGATCGTCGCCGGGTGCTCGAGCAGGTCCTTCAGCGCCAGGATCATGGCCGCGGCGTCGTAGCCGTCCACGAAGCGGTGATCGAACGACGACGACAGGTTCATGATGCGGCGGATGGCGACGGCGCCGTCCAGCACCACGGGCCGGTCGATGGCCTTGTTGACGCCGATGATTCCCATTTCGGGCGCGTTGATGATCGGCGTCGAGACGATGCCGCCCATGCGTCCCAGGCTGGTGATGGTGATGGTGGAGCCGGTCAGCTCCTCGCGCGCCGCCTTGCCCGCCTTTGCCGCCTCCGACACGCGGCGGATCTCGTCCGACAGGTCCCAGAGCGTGCGCGCCTCGGCGTGCCGCACCACCGGCACCTTGAGGCCGTCGGGCGTCTGCGTCGCCACGCCCAGGTGCACCGGGCGATGACGGATCAGCACGTTGCGCTCGGCGTCGTAGTGCGCATTGCACTGGGGGAATTCCTCCAGCACGCGCGCGAGTGCCGCGGCCAGGAACGGCAGGTAGGTCAGCGCCGGCGTGCCCTTCGGCGCGCTTCGAATTGAGGTGCGCGCGCAGCGACTCGAGCTCGGTGACGTCGACTTCCTCGACGTATGAGAAATGCGGGATCGTGCGCGCGGCATCCGTCATCCGCTGCGCGATGACACGGCGCACGCCGATGACCTTCACCTCGTCCGCGCCGGTGCGGGCACGCAGCAGCGCGGGCGCGGCCGCGGCAGCTGCCGCCGCCGTGGCCGGGCGACGGCGCCGCTCGAGCACGGCAGCGAAGTCCTTCGGCAGGATGCGGCCGCTCGGACCGGAGCCCGGCACCTGGCGCAGGTCGATGCCCGCCTCGCGCGCCTTGCGACGCGTGGCCGGCGACGCCTTGATGCGCCCACCGTCTATTACCTCTCCCGCTCCTGCGGGAGAGGTCGCGCGCAGCGCGGGTGAGGGCTCCGGCTTCTTCACCTCTCCCGCGCCTGCGGGAGAGGTCGCGCGCAGCGCGGGTGAGGGCTCGTCTCTGCCCTCACCCCGCCCTCTCCCGCTGGTGCGGGAGAGGGGCAGACCGCCAGTTCCTCGCTCGACTCGGTCTCGAACACGACCAGTTCCGCGCCGACGCGGATCATGTCCCCCGGCTGGCCGTTGATCGTCACGACCTTGCCGCTGACCGGCGCCGGCACTTCGACCGCCGCCTTGTCGGTCATGACCTCGGCCATGACCTGGTCTTCCTTGACCACATCACCCACCTTGATGTGCCAGGCGACGACCTCGGCTTCGACGGTGCCTTCGCCGAGGTCCGGCATCTTGAAGACGTAACGCGTCATGCAGCCTCCATCACGGCCTTGAGGCCCGCAGCCACGCGCTCGGGACCCGGGAAATACTCCCACTCGAACGCATGCGGATACGGCGTGTCCCAGCCGGCGACGCGGCCGATCGGCGCCTCGAGATCCCAGAAGCACTGCTCCTGGATCGTCGCCGACAGCTCCGCGCCAAACCCCGAGAAGCGCGTCGCCTCGTGCGCGATCAGGCAGCGGCCGGTCTTCTTCACCGAACTGCAGATGGTGTCGACGTCGAGCGGCACCATCGAACGCACGTCGATGATCTCGGCGTCGATGCCGAGCGCGCGCGCGGCGGCCTCGCAGACGTAGATCATCGTGCCGTAGGCCACGATGGTCACGGCGCTGCCCTTGCGCACGATCTCGGCCTTGCCGATCGGCACGGTGTAATAGCCGTCGGGCACCTCGCCCTTGGGGTGCGTGCTCCACGGCACGGCGGGCTTGCCCGCGTCGCCGTCGAACGGACCGTTGTAGAGCCGCTTCGGCTCGAAGAACACGACCGGGTCGTCGTCCTCGATCGACGCGATCAGCAGGCCCTTGGCGTCGTACGGCGTCGACGGCATCACCACCTTGATGCCGCAGACGTGCGTGAAGATGCCTTCCGGGCTCTGCGAGTGGGTCTGCCCGCCGCGGATGCCGCCGCCACACGGCGTGCGGATCGTGACCGGCGCCCAGAAATCGCCGGCGCTGCGATAGCGCAGCCGCGCGAGTTCCGAGAAGATCTGGTCGCAGGCGGGATAGATGTAGTCGGCAAACTGCACTTCCGCCACCGGCCGCAGGCCATTCACGCCCATGCCGATCGCGGCGCCGACGATCGCGCCTTCGGCGATCGGCGTGTCGAGCACGCGATGCTCGCCATGCTTGCGCTGCAGGCCGTCGGTGACGCGGAACACGCCGCCGAAATAGCCGATGTCCTCGCCCAGGATCACGACGTTCGGGTCGCGCGCCAGCATGATGTCCATGGCGGAGTTCAGCGCCTGGATCATGTTCATCTGTGCCATGGTCAGACCCCCTGCTCGGTGCGCATCTGTTCGCGCTGCTTGCGCAGGTGCTCCGGCATCTCCTTGAACACGTCCTGGAACATCAGGTCGCGGTTCAGGCGCGGGCCGTCGTTGAGCGTTCCGTACTGCACGGCTTCCTTCCAGCTCTCGGTCACGTGCTGCTCGAGTTCGGCTGCGAGTGCCGCGTGCCGCTCCTCCGACCATTCGCCGAGCGCGATCAGGTGATTCTTGAGCCGCAGCACCGGGTCGCCGAGCGGCCACTTCTCGTAGTCGTCCTTGGGCCGATAGCGCGACGGATCGTCGCTGGTCGAATGCGCGGCGCCGCGATAGGTGACGTGTTCGATCAGCGTCGGGCCCGCGCCGGTGCGCGCGCGCTCGGCCGCCCACTGCGTCACGGCGTGGACCGCGAGGAAGTCGTTGCCGTCGACGCGGATGCCGGCCATGCCGTAGCCCGGGCCGCGCGCCGCGAACGAGCGCTGCTCGCCGCCGGCAAAGCCCTGGAAGGTCGAGATCGCCCACTGGTTGTTGACGACGTTGAGGATCACCGGCGCCATGTACACGGAAGCGAACAGCATCGCGTGGTGGAAGTCGGCCTCGGCGCTCGAGCCTTCGCCGATCCACGACACGGCGATGTCGTCCTCGCCCTTGATCGCCGCCGCCATCGCCCAGCCGACCGCCTGTGGAAACTGCGTCGTCAGGTTGCCCGAGATCGAGAAGATGCGGCCTTCGGCCCAGTGGTACATCACCGGCAACTGCCGGCCCTTGCACATGTCGCGCGTGTTCGACAGCAACTGGCACATCAGGTCGACCAGCGGCCGGCCGCGCACCATGTACAGGCCCTGGTTGCGATACGAGGGAAACAGCATGTCGCGCGGGCGCAGCGCCATGCCCTGCGCCACCGACACGGCCTCCTCGCCCAGGCAGCGCATGTAGAACGAGGTCTTGCCCTGCCGCTGCGCGCGCTGCATGCGCTCGTCGAAGATGCGCGTGAGCAGCATGTGCCGCAGACCGATCTGCAGGTCGTGCACTTCGAGGTGCGGGTTCCACGGGCCGATCGCCACGTGGCTGTCGTCGAGCACGCGCACCAGGTCGACCGCGAGATTGCCGATGTCGCGCACGCGCGCGTTGACGTCGGGCCGCGGCACCGCACCCGCGGGCGAGGTCTCGAGATAGCTGAAGTCCGGCTCCTCGCCGGGCCGCGAGTGGTATTGCGGGATGTGCAGTCGTGATCTGCGTGGCATCGAAGTCTCGTTGATTACAGATGCGGTGGAAAATGCAGCGCGCTAGATTACTAAGCGGTCATGGTGGGGCGCAGTATTTGTTGCATTGCAGTGCAGCAATAAGGAATATACGTTTCAGGGAGAACCATTTCATGGAAGAGGCATTACCCTCTCGTCTCGACAAGGTCGATCGGAAAATACTGGACCTGCTGCAGCGTGAAGGCGCGCTGTCGGTGGCCGAGGTGGCCTCGCAGGACAGGCCTGTCCACCACCACCTGCTGGCGGCGCATCCAGAACCTGGAGCAGACCGGCGTGATCAAGGGCCGGGTGGCCCTGCTCGACCGCGCCGCGCTGGGACTGGACGTGACGATCTTTGCGCACGTGAAGCTGTCGTCGCAGGGCCGCGACTCGATCGCGGCGTTTGCAGAAGCGATCCGCGAGCGCCCCGAGGTGCTCGACTGCTACACCACGATGGGCGAATGGGACTTCATGCTGCGGATCGTCACCCGTGACATCAAGGCCTACGAGGGATTCTACCTCGACCACCTGTCGAAGCTGCCGAACGTCAAGTCGATCAACTCGGCGGTCACGGTCACCGTGATCAAGGAAACGACGATCCTGCCGATCGCGCTCTGAGCGTGCATGGCACGCGTCTGCGCGCAGCCGGCTTGACGCCGGCCGAGCGCGCGCCCGAGACTCCGGCGGATGAACGACGTGCGCATCGCAGTGATCGGCGCCGGCATGGCCGGACTTGCCTGTGCGCAGGAGCTGCTGCGCGCCGACGCCAAGGTCACGCTGTTCGAGCGCTCGCGCGGCCTCGGCGGCCGGCTCGCGACGCGCAGGGTCGGCGAAATGGCGTTCGACCACGGCGCGCAGTTCGTGACTGCACGGAGCCGCCCGTTCGGCCGTTACGCCGAGGTGGCTTTGCGCGCCGGCATGCTCGACGCCTGGCGCCCGCGCATCATGGAAGACGACCGCGCCTGGCCCGCGCCGATCGAGGACTGGTGGATCGGCCGGCCCGGCATGAGCGCGCTGGTGCGGCCGCTGGCCCGCAATCTCGACATCCGCAGCGGCATCGCCGTGCACGAACTGCTGCCCGGACAGCGTGGCTGGGAACTGCTGACCGATGGCGGCCGCTCGGACGAGGTCTACCGCGCGGTGGCGCTGGCGGTGCCTGCGCCGCAGGCCTACTCGCTGCTGGGCCCGCACGGCCGCGGCTTTCGCCACCTGGCCGGAGTGCGCATGGCCCCCTGCTGGACGGGCCTGTTCGCGTTTAATCCCGCGATCGACCTGGGCGCCGACGCCCGACGCTGGACCACTGGCCCGATCGTCTGGGCGGCCTGCAACACCAGCAAGGGCGGGCGTCCCAGATCGCCGCAGTGCTGGGTCGTGCATGCCTCGTCGGGGTGGTCGCGCGAGCATCTCGAACTGGACAAGGCCGACGCCACGCACCTGCTGCTGGCGGCATTTGCAGAGGCCACCGGCATGCCACTGCCCAAGCCGATCTTTGCCGACGCACATCGCTGGCGCAACGCACTGGTGGAGCAGCCGCTCGGCCTGCCGTGCATCGCCGACGAGGAAATGAATGCCGGCGCCTGCGGCGACTGGTGCATTGCGCCGCGCGTCGAGGCGGCGTACGAAAGCGGCCGCAGCCTGGCTCACTCCGTCCTGTCGATGGTCGGGCTCGCCGCGCCGGCCGTGCGTCCCTGACGACCGAGCAGGCGCAGCAGCGCGCCGTCGCGCGCGAAGCCCTCGAAGATGCTCCACAGCGTCAGCGCCAGCAGCACCGGCACGATCTCGTAGATCACCCGGTACATCAGCACGGCCGCCAGCAGCTGCTCGGGCGGCACGTCGGGCAGCATCAGCAGCAGCATCGACTCGATCACGCCGAGCCCGGCCGGCACGTGACTCAGCACACCGGCCAGCACGCTGGCGAGGTACGCGCCGAGGAACGCCAGGTAGGCGATGCCCGCGCTCTCGGGCAGCATCAGGTACAGCACGGACGACACCAGGAACAGGTCGACCAGGCCGACCACGAGCTGCAGTGCCGTCATCGCCGGCGTCGGCAGGTTGACTGACCAGCCGCCCAGCCGCACTGGCTTCTTCCGCAGCAGTATCAGCAGGATGTAGCCGGCGTCCTTGCACAGGCCGACCACGCCGAGCGCGAACAGCCACTGGCTCGAGATGCGGAACATCGGCTCGAGCCTGTCCGCGGCCAGCACCAGCGACAGGTCGAGCAGCAGGCCGAACGCAAGCGCGTACGGCAGGTTGGCAAGCAATACCGTGGCCCCGACCTCGGTGGCCGAGAACCCCGCCGGCGTGTACATGCGGTAGCGCAGCGCGCCGCCACTCAGCATGGCCTGCCCGACCGCGTGGCCCAGCGGAAAGGCGATCAGCGCCGTCAGCATCGGCTTGGCGCGACCGATGCAATGCTTGACGTAACGCACGACCGCCACTTCGTAAAACGCCAGGGTAGTGAAGGCTCCGGCTGCGCAGAGCGCTGCGAGCGCGAGCTTCGACGCCGGCACGGCGCGCATCTGCGCGATCACGTCGGCAAAGCTGATTTTCTGGAACGTGTTCCACAGCACGTAGCCCGCCAGCATCGCCAGCAGCACGCTGACGGCAACACCTGCGTATGTCTTGAGCCGGCTGCGGCGGGGATCGGACATCAGACTCTCGGCGGTGGTGGTCGGACTTGCGCAAATCGGCCCGCATACAGGCGGCGCAATTGCGAGTGATTCTCAATAATGTTTGGATCCAGCAGCCAGTGTAAGCCGAAACATTTACCGCGTTGCGCGGTCCAATGCACAAGCCTGCAGCAGGCTGCGTAGAATCCGCGCGTAGGCCGATTGTCCCCTCCCGAGGAGAAGTATCCAAATGTCCGATCAGAAGTTTCCGCGTCGCACGTTGCTGAAGGGCGCGTTGCTGGGCGTTGCCGCGGTGCCGGTGTCGGCGCTGCTGAGCCGGACGGCCGACGCCGCCGGTGCGGTCGTCGATCCGAACGAGCCGCAGGCCAAGGCGCTTGGTTTTGTCGTTGACGCGAGCAAGGTCGATGCCAAGGCCAACCCGAACTTCAAGCCGGGCCAGATGTGCATCAACTGCCTGCAGGCCCCGACCGCCAAGCCGGGCATGACCGAAGTGCCGTGCAACATCTTCGCGGGCCGTCCGGTCGCCGCCAAGGGCTGGTGCAAGGTCTACGTCAAGCGGCCGTAACCGCCGACTGCGCGAACCGCCGACGGCGCGATCGGGGCAACCCGGTCGCGCCGTTTTCATTCTGTAACCCCTGGCGCCGTCCTGCGCCGCCACCCCCCCTTGAAACCTCCCCGCCGGCGCACATCTATGGCGGCACGTAGGGATCGCCGTCGCGTTCCCGTGCAGGAGGTAAGCAAGCATGCGTGTCATCAAGTGGGAACCTTTCCGTGACGTTGACGACATGTTCGACCGCTTCGTCGCCGAGACCGTGCGCCGCTGGCCGCGCCAGGGCGTGGCCGCGCAGCCAGCACGTGAGTGGGCGCCGGCAGCAGACGTCAGCGAGACCGACGGCGAGTACGTCATCAAGGCCGAGTTGCCCGAAGTCCGCAAGGAAGACGTCAGCATCACCGTGCAGGACGGCGTGCTGACCCTGGCTGGCGAGCGCAAGCAGGAAAAGCGCGAGGACCAGGAGAAGGTGCACCGCATCGAGCGCTACTACGGAGCGTTTGCGCGCCGCTTCGCCTTGCCCGACAACGCGGACGAGCAGGGCATCAAGGCCGAGAGCCGCGACGGCGTGATCGTGATCCACATCCCGAAGCAGCGGGTGCTCGAGCCGCAGCCGCGGCAGATCCAGGTCCAGTAAGCGACGGCTGCGGGCCACCAGTCACCGGGAGGGCGTCATGGGGCGCCCTCCCCTCGGTGCTCCCCCGTGCGAGCGCCGCGTCGCCCGCGCCCGCTGCACCGTATAATTCCGCGCACTGCCCCTGCGAGGCCTTGCGCGATGACGAACCCACCGCTGACCCCGGCCACGGCCGACCTCTGCGACGCCCATGGCGACAAGCTGCGCGTCTGCGAGCCTGTCTTCCACGTCTTCGGCGGCCGTCGCGCGTTTCATGGCCCGATCAGCACGATCTTCTGTTTTGAAGACAATTCACGCGTGAAGGAAGCCGTCGAAACGCCGGGCGAAGGCCGGGTGCTGGTGGTCGACGGCGGCGGCTCGCGCCGGCGGGCACTGCTCGGCGACAACCTTGGCCGCGCGGCCGTCACCAACGGCTGGGCCGGCATCATCATTCACGGCTGCATCCGCGATTCGGCCGAGCTTGGCCGCATGGACCTGGGTCATCCGCGCGCTTGGCACGATCCCGCTGCGCAGCGACAAGCGCGGCCAGGGCGAGCGCGACGTGCCTGTGCGCTTCGCCGGCGTGACTTTCCGTCCCGGCGAACACGTTTACGTCGACGACGACGGCATCGTCGTCGCCGCCACTGCCCTGCCTTAATCCCTACCTATCCCTACTCCCTATCCCCTTCCTCCCATGCCACGCACCGTCTACTGCCAGTACCTGAAGCGCGAAGCCGACGGACTCGAGCGCATCACCTATCCGGGCGATCTCGGCAAGCGCATCTACGAAAACATCTCGGCGGAAGCCTGGCGCGCCTGGGTCGGGCACCAGACGATGCTGATCAACGAGTACCGCCTGTCGCCGATCGAACCCAAGGCGCGCAAGTTCCTGGTCGAGGAGATGGAGAAATTCCTGTTCGGCGGCGGCTCATCGAAGCCTGCCGACTACGTCGCGCCCGGCGCGACCGAATGACGCCGCCTGCGCCCGGGCCGTTCGCACGGCGCTGCATCGCCGGTGGCGCGCTGCTGATGCTGGCGGCCGTCATGCTCGGCGCGTTTGGCGCGCACGGACTGCGGGCGGTCCTCGCCCCCCAGCAGCTCGCCAGCTACCTCACCGGCGTCACCTACCAGCAACTGCATGCGCTCGGCCTGGTGCTGGTGGGCCTGCTCGCCGCGGCGACACCCGCGTCGGCCTGGCTCGGCCGCGCGGCCGTGCTGTTCGTCGTCGGCATCGCCCTGTTCTGCGGCTCGATCTACGCGATGACCTTCGGCGCGCCGCGCTGGCTTGGCATGGTCGCGCCAGTCGGCGGCACCAGCTTCATGCTCGGCTGGGCTGCCATCGCCGCGCACGCGCTGCGTGCGGGTCGCTAGTCGCGGCGCAGCAGCGTCGCGATCGGCTTCGGCAGGCCGACTGCGGCCGGCGCATCGAGGTCGTACCAGCGATAGCGGTCGTCGTCGCGCAGGGCCAGCGCCTTGCCCGCGCAGCTGACGCGCAGCGGCTTGATCTCGTAGTCGAAGTGGCTGAAGGCATGCCGGATCGGCGTGTCGGGCTGCAGGTCCGCGGCACCGCTCAGGTGTTCGCCGCTCCACTGGACCGCATGCGCGCGCGTGGGAAATTCGGGCAGGCTCCAGAGCCCACCCCAGAGTCCGGTCGGCGGCCGCCGTTCGATCAGCACCTTGCGGCCGCGCCGTGCCAGCACCACCCACACCTCGCGCTGTGGCCGCGACTTCCGCGGTCGCGGCGCCGGATATTGCTGCTGCGAGTCGTTGCGTCTCGCCTCGCACAGCGCATTGACCGGGCACAACAGGCAGGCGGGCTTCGAACGGGTGCAGAGCGTCGCGCCCAGGTCCATGATCGCCTGCGTGTAATCGGCGCACTGCGCAGACGGCGTGCACTCCTCGGCAAGCTGCCAGAGCCTGCGCTCGACCTGTGGCTCGCCGGGATAGCCCGCGAGCGCGAAGTACCGCGACAGCACGCGCTTCACGTTGCCATCCAGGATCGGATGCCGTTCACCGCGCGACAGCGCCAGTATCGCTCCCGCCGTGGAGCGTCCGATGCCCGGCAGCGCCATCACCTCGTCGAGCGTCGCCGGGAACTCGCCGCCGTGCTGGCGCACGATGATCTGCGCGGCCCGCTGCAGGTTGCGTGCCCGCGCGTAGTAGCCGAGACCGGACCAGAGGTGCAGCACCTCGTCGGGACGGGCGGCGGCCAGCTCGCGCACGCCGGGAAACCGGGTCGTGAAGCGCTCGAAATAGCCGAGCACCGTACCCACCTGTGTCTGCTGCAGCATGATCTCGGACACCCACACGCGGTACGGCGTGCGTTCGCGCTGCCAGGGCAGGTCCTTGCGCCCGTCCATGGCGTACCAGCGCAGCAGCGCGGGCGCGAACCCTTCGGTGCTCACGAATCGCAGACCAGCGCGCGGTCGCCTTCGCCGGCACGGCAGTGGTCGGGGTACCCGTACTGCTTCCAGTAATCGACCAGGCCGGCACGCTCGACCAGTCGCGAGAAGCGCGGGTCGGCCCGCAACGCGGCCGCCCCTGGCGACCAGAAGTGCATCAGTTCCCAGTCATCGGTCCATGCCATGCGGTCGCGGTCGAGTGACTGCTCCATGATGCGCAGGACGAGGTCGAACTGGCCCAGCTGCAGGTAAGGCTGTATCAGGTCGGCCTGCGTCGCGACCTTCGGATCGATCTGCTGCATGCGCGCAACCGCTGCCGTGCGTTTGGCCGGATCTGCCAGCGCATCGACAAACTCGTCGATGACCGGCCTGAGCTCGGGCGGCAGCGACTGCTGCTGCCGCAGCAGTCGCCTGGCTTCGCTCCAGTCGCCGCGACGCATCGCCACCGTCGCCTCGATGCCCGCGCTGCTGTCCGCGGTGACGCCCAGCTCATGAGCAAGCCGGGCGTAGCGCAAGGCCTGCTCGTCGTCGCCACGGGTCAGGTGGCCGTTGGCGAGATTCGATGCCAGCACGGGCGCCGTCGGATCGAGCCCGTAGGCGGTACGCGCCTGTTCCAGTGCGGCCTCCAGCCGTCCCACCTTGTACAGCAGGATCGAGTACCAGTGGTGCGGCGTCGGCTCGTTGGGCTCGAGCGAGATCGCGAAGAAGAAGCCGGATTCGGCGTCGAGCAGATCGCCGCGTTCAGAGGCGATCTGCGCCAGCACCGCGTGCGCCTCGCCGATCTTCGGGTCGAGTGCCAGCGCCTGGCGCGCGGACTGCTCGGCGAGCTGCATGTACCTGCCCTGGTCCCCGTCCTCGCGCGTGTAGCCCGGCAGCACCACGTAGGCCGAGGCAAGCGCCGCGTGCGCGCGGGCAAAGGCCGGGTCGCGCGCCAGCGCCGACTGGTACAACTCGATCGCGCGCCTGAGATTGTCCTCGCCGCGCCGCTGCCAGATCGCGCGCGCCTGCAGGTAATACTCGTAGGCCTCGAGGTCCTGGGTCGGCGCCTTGTCGCGCTGGGCGAGCTGCTGCTCCTTCGGGGCCAGCTGGATGCGCAGCTTGTCGACGATCGCCGCCGCAATCTCGTCCTGCACCTGGAAGATGTCGGCCATCCGGCGGTCGTAGGTCTCCGACCACAGGTGGAAGCCGCTGGTGGTGTCGATCAGCTGCGCCGTGATGCGCAGCTGGTCACCCGACTGTCGCACGCTGCCCTCGAGCACGGTCTCGACGCCGAGTTCCCTGCCGACCTGGCGGATGTCGACGTTCCTGCCCTTGTAGGCAAAAGCGGACGTGCGCGCCGCGACCTGCAGGCCCGGCACCCGTGCCAGCAGGTTCAGCAGCTCTTCCGATATGCCGTCGCTGAAGTAGTCCCGCGCCGGATCGCCGCTCAGGTTGGTGAACGGCAGCACGGCGATCGAGTTGCGCCCGCCTGCGGCATGCGCCCGGCCCAGTCCACGCTCGTACAGCACGTACCCGAGGCCCGCCATCGCCACCAGCACCGCGATGCCGAAGGCGGCGCGGGTGCGGAACTGCATCTGCGGCGCGGCCTGCGCTTCCGGCAGCGGCTCGGTGCGCTGGATGCCCTGCGGGCTCATGTCGAACACCCAGGCGAGCACCATCGCTACGGGGAAGCCGACCAGCAGGAACACCACCAGGAAGGTCATCGCCCAGTCGGGCACGTGCAGGGCGGGCAGCACGACGGACGCGGACTCGGTCACCGCCCACGCCACTGCGCCGTACGCGAGAGCGACCTTGCCTACGCGGCGGCGCTTGAGTTCAGCAAGGAAAGCCATGGTTCGACCGCTGCATCCACCTGCGCGCCATTGTCACCCAACCGGGGCCGGCGCGCAGCGGTCCACGACTTCAGGGCTTGCGGCACACTCCGATGTCCCCGTTCAGCGTCTTGACCCTTACCCGGGCCGTGCCGGCGCCCTCCACGTACCGCCATTCCTGTCCGGGCGCGTACTCGTCGGTGCGGGCGGGCTTCGGGCCGAAGCAGTTGCGGATCTCGCCATTGAAGCTCGAAACGTCGAAGTCGGCCACGGCCGGGCCGGCCAGGTCGAGCCGGACATCGCCGGAGATGCTCTCGAGGTCGATGCGTGCGTCGGCCGCCAGCTGCCCGCTCAGGCTCAGGTCGCCACTGGTCGAGCGCAGCCGGGAGCGCGTGGTCTCGCCCGCGGCGAGACTGATGTTGCCGCTCACGGTGTTGCCGTTGAGTTCGCCCGCCACCCGGGTAGCGGTCGCATCGCCACTCACGGTCGTGATCGAGATCAGTCCTTTCTGACCCGAGCCCTGGATGACGACGTCGCCGCTCACGGTGCGGCATTCGAGGTCCTCGCCGCTGGCCTGCGTGCGCACGTCACCGCTCACCGACTGCAGCCGCTGCGCGCCTTGCACGGTCTCGATCGCGACATCCGCGCTGACCGTGTTGAGTGCGAGCGACGAGCCCCGCGGCACCTTGACGACGAGGCTCGTCTCGTCGACGTCGTAGGAGCGGTTCGGCAGCACGACCTTGATGCGCGTCACCTTGTCGCCCTTGGTGAAGTCGAGCCGTTCCGTGCCCTTGCCCAGTTCGCCCGTGATCTCGACCTCGTTGCGGTCCCAGCCCGTCACGCTGACCGAGCCCGCGGTGTTCGAGATCTCGACCAGGCCGGCCGGATCGGCCGCCGTTCGCTTGTTGATCGGCGTCCCGGCCATGGCGGCCATGGGCACCGCGGCCAGCAGCCACAGGCAGGCCCTTGCACGGGGTGACAAAGGGGCACGCACGATGGTGGTCATAACTGCATCCTCTCCGCGGTCGGCGTCGCCTGGGCAGCGCCCAGGCTGTTGGTCAGCTGGTTGACGTTGGCAAGCATGGCCAGTTCGTCCTGATAGGTTCCGAGCAGCAACTCCTCGAGCAGCGGATCGCCCGGCTGGCCGGCGAGCGCGGCATTGATCTCGTCCGCGGCGCGGCGCATTTCGCCCAGGTTGAACTCGAGCTTGGCGCGCGTCGACGGCGGCAGGGCCGCAATGCGCTGCTCGAGCACCTGCGTCAGCTGCTGGCGCGCGGCAAGGTACTCCGGATCCAGCGTACCCGCCGGGCCGAACGCCGCCGGCATCGCGACAACCCCCGCGAGCGCAGGACTTGTCGCGGTCGACGGCGCGGTGACCGCAGCCTGCCCGGCGGGCGCGTTCCGGTCGAGCAGGGTCGCGGTCAGCAGCGAGGATCCCGCGACCAGCAGCACCGCAGCGGCCGCCTGCCAGCGCCAGCCCGGCCAACGTGGCCGGCCTGCAGCCGGCGCAACGGCGCGAGCGTCATCGATGCGGGCGGCGATCTGCGGCCACAGGTCCCGCGCCGGCTCGAGCCCGCGCGGCAGTTCGCGCAGTGCCGCGTCGAGCCGCGTACCGGCATCTGCCTCGCGTTCATCGTGCGTCATGCTTCGTCTCCGTCGTGGTCGAGCCTGGCGCGCAGCAGCGCACGGGCCCGGTGCAATTGCGCCTTGCAGGTGCCGGTGGCGATGCCGAGCCACTGCGAGGCTTCCTCATGCGAGTGGCCGTACACGCCCACCAGCACCAGCACATGCCGCGCGCCCGCGGGCAGGCTGGCGATCGCGGCTTCCAGGTCGCGGCTGCGCGCTGGATCGCTGGCGTGCGGGTCGGCCAGCACCTCGGCCACCTCGCGCTCCACCGAGTCGCCGGACCCCAGCACCTCGTGCCGGCGACGGGACTGCTGCAGCACCGTGTTGACCGCGATGCGATGCAGCCAGGTGCCGAAGGCGCTGCGCGTCTCGAACCGCGGCAGGCTGCGCCAGGCCTGCACGAAGGCTTCCTGCGTGCAGTCCTCGGCGGTCGCGACGTTGCCGGTCATGCGCAGGCACAGGGCATGGACGCGGGCCGCGTGGCGCCGGTAAAGCTGCTCGAAGGCGGCCGACGAGCCATCGGCGGCGGCCGTGACCAGGCCGCGCTCCTCGGCGGCCTCACGCATCCGCTGCAGTTCGTCGACGATTTCCACCGCCTGCGCCAAGCGCCACCTCGTCTGTCCGGTCGCCCATCGCGGCCGTCTGCGGCATCCTACACACTGGCCAGCCGGTCCCGCGCGTCGTGCCTGTCCCGTGGATTCAGATGCGGCGCACGGCCAGAAGGTTTAACACCAGAAGGTTTGACAGAGGACTGCCATGCCCCCCACCGTCCGTGTCGAGCGCTCCGGTCCGGTCGCGACCGTCATCCTGGATCGTCCCACCGTGCGCAACGCCTGCGATCCGGCCACCGCCGCCGCGCTGGCCGCTGCCTGCCTGGCCGCCGAGGCCGACCCGGAGGTCCGGGTGCTGGTGCTGTGGGGCGCGGGCGGCGCTTTCTGCGCCGGGGCCGACCTGCGGGCGGTCGCGCAGGGCTGGGATCCCGCGGGACTGCGCGAACCCTCGGGTACCGCGGACGATGCCGGCGGGCCGATGGGCGTGTCACGGCTCGAGCTGACCAAGCCCGTGATCGCTGCGATCGCCGGCCATGCCGTCGCCGGCGGACTCGAGATCGCGCTGTGGTGCGACCTGCGCGTGGCCGAGGAGGACGCGACGCTCGGCGTGTTCTGCCGCCGCTGGGGCGTGCCGCTGATCGACGGCGGCACCGTGCGCCTGCCGCGCCTGATCGGCGAAAGCCGCGCGCTGGACCTGATCCTGACGGGGCGCGCGGTGGATGCCGCCGAGGCGCTGGCGATCGGCCTGGTCAACCGGGTGGTGCCACGCGGCGCGGCGCGCGCGGCTGCCGAGGCGCTGGCGCACGAGATCGCCGGATTTCCGCAGGGCTGCCTGCGCGCCGACCGTGCCTCCGCCCGCCGGCAATGGGACCTGGAGCGCACGGCCGCGCTGCGCGCGGAGTTTGCAGGCGGCCTGGCGGTGCTGCAGAGCGGCGAGTCCGCGCAGGGTGCCGCGCGCTTCGTCGGCGGCGCCGGCCGTGGCGGCGCTTGAGACCCTGTCAGCATACTGCAGCGACCGCATCGGCCGGGAGTCCCGATGGTTTCGCGCAGCACGTCGATCGCGGCCCTCGCCGCAGTGAGCCTGACACTGATGACCTTCACGCCGCTACCCTCCGCGCACGCGCAGTCCTCGTCCCCGGCCATCGCCCGCGCGATGACCAAGACGCAGAAGCCGCCGCTGCACGCGCAGAAGTGGCTGGCGATCACCGGCAAGCCGCTGGGCGCGACCGCCGGCGCGATGATGTTCCAGCAGGGCGGCAACGCCGTCGACGCGGCCTGCGCGATGATCGCGGCCACCTCGACCATGTGGGACGTGCTGCACTGGGGCGGCGAGACGCAGGCACTGATCTACGATCCGCGCTCGAAGAAGGTCGTGGCGATCAACGGCCTTGGCGTCGCGCCGACCGGGGCCACGCCCGAGTTCTTCAGGGGCAAGGGATTCAAGTACCCGCCGGCCTACGGCCCGCTGGCCGCCGTCACGCCGGGCACCCCCGGCGCGCTGATCCTCATGCTGCAGGAGTTCGGCACGCTGTCGCTCGCCACGGTGCTGCAACCGGCGATCGAACTGGCCGACGGCTACCCGATCGACGGCGAGACCGCCGACCTGATCGAGCAATGGAAGGACAAGCTCAAGGAATGGCCGTACTCGAGGCAGGTGATGCTGCCGCACCTGGGCGCCGCGCGCGAAGCGCCGCGCGCCGGCGAGATCTTCCGCCAGCCTGACCTCGCGGCGACGCTGCGCAAGCTGGTCGAGGCCGAGCAGCAGGCGCTCGCCGCCGGCAAGTCGCGCACGGAAGCCCTGCAGGCCGCCTACGACCGCTTCTACCGGGGCGACATCGCCGAGGAGTTCGTGCGCGGCACGCGCGAACAGGGCGGGCTGATCACGCTGGCCGACCTCGCGCAATGGCGGCCCCTGCTCGAGCAGCCGCTCAGCACGAACTACAAAGGTGTCGACGTCTACAAGCTCGACGTCTGGACGCAGGGCCCGGCGCTGCTGCAGTCGCTGAACATCCTCGAGAATTTCGACCTGCGCGCGATGGGCTACAACAGCGCCAACTACATCCACACGCTGTACCAGGCGATGAACCTGGCCTTCGCCGACCGCGACTTCTACTACGGCGACCCCTACCTGCCGCCGGCCGAGCCGACCCGGGGCCTGCTGTCGAAGGAGTACGCGAAGCAGCGCGCCGCGACGATCCGCATGGAGCGCAACGACGCCACCGCCGGCCCCGGCGACCCGTATCCGTTCCAGGGCGCCGTCAATCCTTACGCGGAGCAACTGCGCCGGCAGCGCCAGACGGCGCTCGAGGTGGCCACGGGCCGCGAACTGACGGCGAGGAACTCGAGCGCTTCGAAGCGGGCTTCAGCAGCGGCACCACCTCCGTCATGGCGGCGGACGCCGCCGGCTGGCTCGTTTCAGTCGTGCCGAGCGGTGGCTGGATCCCGGCGACCATCGCCGGCCGCACCGGTGTCGGCCTCAGCCAGCGCATGCAGTCGTTCGTGCTCGACCCGGCCGAGAACCCGTTCAACGTCGTCGCACCCGGCAAGCGACCGCGCGTCACGCTCACGCCCAGCCTCGCGCTCAAGGACGGCAAGCCGTGGCTGGCGTTCGGCGTGCAGGGCGGCGATTCGCAGGACCAGAACCTGCTGCAGTTCTTCCTCAACGTGCACGAGTTCGGCATGACGCCGCAGGAAGCGGCCGAGGCGGCGAACTTCAACAGCTACCAGATGAAAGCGTCCTTCGACCAGCACGAGTCGCAGCCCGGTCGCATCGTGCTGAACTCGTCGATGCCGCAGTGGGTCACGCGCGAGCTGCTGGCGCGCGGCTACAAGCCGGAGTTCCAGCCGCGCACCTCGGGCCCGATCAACGCGATCATGATCGACGCCGAACATGGCAGCTTCTGGGGCGGCTCCAGCAACCACGGCGAGGACTACGGCATCGGCTGGTAAGCGGCGCGGCCGGGCGCGGCCGCGGTCCGCTCAGGACGAAGTGGCGAGCTGCTCGCGGTGATAGAGCCGCGCGGCCACCACCCACACCACCGCGGCCACCAGCAGCCCCGCACCCATGCTGACCGCCCATTCCGTGGCGCTGATCGGCTCGCCGCGCAGCACGCGCAGGATCAGCTGGTTCTGCGACAGCATCGGCACCGCCAGCATCCACAGCTGCGTCCGCACCGGCGACACCATCAGCAGCAGCGACGGGATCATCGGCAGGAACATCAGCAGGGGCAGGTAGCCCTGCGCCTCGCGGTAGCTGCGGGCGAAGGCGGCCAGCGCCGTCAGCAGCGTCGAGCCGAGCAGCACGACCGGCAGGATGATCACGAACAGCTGCAGCAGCCCGGCGGGCCCGACCTCGAACGAGGTGTCGAGGCCCCCGCTCGGCACGACCGCGAAGGCGACGCGATACGCGACCAGCGTCACCGCGATCGACGCCAGCGCAAACGCCGCGGTGGCCAGGATCTTGGCGCTGATGATGGTTTCGCGCGAGACCGGCGTCGCGAGCAGCGGCTCGAGCGACTGGCGCTCGCGCTCGCCCGCGGTGGCGTCGATCGCGAGCTGCATGCCGCCGATGAAGGCCAGCAGCAGCAGCAGGTAGGGCAGCAGCTGCTGCGACAGGTCGAAGCGCGACCCTGGCGTCGAAACGTCGCGGGCGCCGACCTGCAGCGGGCTCGCCACCGACGGGTTGATGCCGCGCGCCACCAGCCGCAGCGTGCCCACGGTCGAGCCGTAACGTTCGAGCAGCCCCTGCACGCGCGCGACCGTGGTGCCGGTGTCGAGCGGACGCGAGCTGTCGTACACGATTTCCACGCGGGCCGGCCGGCCTGCGCGCCAGTCCTCCCCATAACTCGGATCGATGCGCAGGATCACCGCGTATTCCTGGTTGCGCACGGCGGCATCGACGTCCGCCGGCGGCTCGATCACGCGCACGTTCTGCGACCCCAGCCACAGGCACCAGGTTCGGCGCGACCGCCGCGCCCACGACGGGCAGCTCCAGCTCGCCTTCCAGCTGCTGCGCCTGCTTGCGCGCCCCGACCGCGGACATCCCAGCAAACACCAGCGGGATCGCCAGCGGCATGATCACGAACGCGACCAGCACGATGCGCCGGTCGCGGAACGCATCCAGCAGCTCCTTGCGGAAGATGGTCCAGAGCGCGCTCATGCGAACAGGCCCTCCTCGCTGCCGATCACCTTGACGAAGGCGTCCTCGAGGCTGGCGCAGCCGGTGGCGGCGCGCAGCTCGTCGGGCGTGCCGTCGGCGACGACGCGGCCGTGCGCGATGACCACGATGCGATCGCAGAGCCGCGCCACCTCCTGCATGATGTGGCTGGAGAACAGCACGCAGCGCCCCTCGCCGCGCAGGCCCAGCAGGAACTCGCGCAGCGCCCGGGTCGTCATTACATCGAGGCCGTTGGTCGGCTCGTCCAGCACGACGTTGCGCGGGTCGTGCACCAGCGCGCGCGCGATCGCCGTCTTGGTGCGCTGGCCCTGCGAGAAGCCCTCGGTGCGGCGGTCGAGGAAGTCGCGCATCTCGAGCGCTTCGGCGAGGCGTTCGGTGCGCGAGCGGATCGTGGCCTGGTCGAGGCCGTGCAGCGCGGCAAAGTAGGCGATGTTCTCGCGCGCGCTCAGGCGCTTGTAGATGCCGCGGGCATCGGGCAGCACGCCGATCCGCTGCCGCACCCGCATGGGTTCCGCCACGGCGTCGATGCCGTCGACCAGCACGCGCCCGGCTTCCGGTCGCATCAGCGTGTAGAGCATGCGCAGCGTCGTCGTCTTGCCGGCGCCGTTCGGCCCGAGCAGGCCGGTGATCTGGCCGTCCGCGGCATCGAAACTGACGCCGTCCACGGCCTGCACCACGCCGCTGCGCGTGGCGAACGACTTGCGCAGTCCCTCGACGCGGATCATCAGGGCTCCCAGCCGTAGGGGCCGGTGAACGGCGGCACGTAAGTCAGCTGGTCGAGGCACTGCGCGTCGAGGCCCTGCGCGTCGGCCCGCTCGACGAAGTCGGCCATCAGGCGCGGCACGCAGCCGATGCGCATGACGCTGTGGCCCTGGCCACGCAGCACCAGGTGGCGGGACCGCGGCAGGCTGCGCGCGACCTCGTCGCCGTAGCGCCGCGGGGTGACGGGGTCGAACTCGCCCGACAACAGCAGTACCGGGTGCGAGGACTCGACCGGCGCATGGAAGTCGGCCGGCATGCGTCCTCGCGGCCAGACCTCGCACTGCGCCCGGACGAATTCGACGAAAGCGGTGCCCAGCACGGTGCCCTCGTCCGCCGGGTCGACCTCGAGCAACGGCGCGTCCTCGGCGCAGCTGACCGACAACGACAGGCCGGCCGAGATCGACTTGCCGAGCATCTGCTCGATCATGCGCGCCTGCGCCATCAGCACCTCGTAGTGGCCCTGCGCGGCCTCGGCGATCAGCATCGGCACCAGCGCGAACTGCTGCGGCGCGTAGGCATGCAGGCGCACGACCGAGGCCACGGCCTCGGCGGTGAGCTTGCCGCTGCGGCGCTCGCCGCTCAGCGGATCGAGATAGGACACCTCGACCGGCTGTGCCCGCAGCCGGGCAAGCAGGGCATCGAGCTTTTCGCGCGGCGCGCCGAAACGCGCACTGCAGGCCTTGTCGGCCGCGCACTGCTCGAACTGGCGGTCGATGGCCGCGTCGAGGTTGCGCGCGTGATCGGCGCCCAGGATCAGCGTGGGCGGCACCACGGAATCGAGCACCACGCTGCGGATGCTGGACGGATGCCGCCGCAGGTACTCGAGCGCCACGCGCGTCCCGTAGGAGACGCCGACCAGGTTGAACTGGCCGATGCCGAGCGCCTTGCGTGCGAGCTCGAGGTCGGCGATGTAGTCGCTGGTCGTGTACAGGCGTGGATCGGCGTCCTTGATTTCGGCCAGGCAGGCCCGCGTCATGTCACGCGCCGTGTCGGCTCCGACGATCTCGGTGCTGGCCCAGCGCGTGTCCTGCATCGTCTGCGGGCAGGCGAGCGTGCTGGCGCGGCCGGTGCCACGCTGGTCGACCAGGATCACGTCGCGCTGGCGCAGCAGGTCGCGGAAGCCGGATTCGACAGACGGAAAGGAGTCGAGCGCGGACTGGCCCGGCCCACCGGCCAGCAGCAGGACGGGATCGGGGGCGGCGCGCCGGGCACTGCTCGCGACCCAGGCGATCGGCAGGTCGATCTGGCGGCCGCGCGGCCGCGAATGATCCTCCGGCACGCGCAGGGTTGCGCAGCGGGCAGTCACGGTCATGGGCAACCCCTCCGCCGCAAGCGTGCAGGGCTGGAACGCCACCGTACCGAGCCTGGCGACGGCCACGGCATCGGCTTGCGCATGCGCCGTCCACGGGCAGGCAGCGGCAAGGACGGCAGCACAGGCGACGACGGAAAAATGCTTCATGCCGGACCGATTGCGAGACGTGGCGCCGCGCACCCTAGCACGGCGGTCATACAGCGTCTTCGTCAGAACTTTCGGCTAGGATGCAGCCATGCCCTTGACCATGCCGCCCGTCACCCGGGCCCTGCTGTTCCTGAATGTCGCGATCTATGCCGCCCAGGCGCCTGACCGGGGACCTGCTGGTCGGGCCGTTCGCCCTGTGGCCGCCCGCCTCGCCGCAGTTTCCCGGCGCGCCCTCGTTCCAGCCCTGGCAGTTGCTTACGTACGGCTTCCTGCACGGCGGGCTCACGCACCTGTTCTTCAACATGTTCGCGCTGTACATGTTCGGCGGCGAGATCGAGCGCCTGCTCGGCTCGCGCCGGTTCCTCGTCTACTACCTGGCCTGCGTGATCGGGGCGGCCGTCGCGCAACTGGTGGTGGTCAGCAACGTCACGATGCCGCCGATCCCGACGGTCGGGGCCTCGGGCGGCGTGTTCGGCCTGCTGCTCGCGTTCGGCATGGCCTTTCCCCAGCGCCGTATCATGCTGCTGTTTCCGCCGATCCCGATGCCGGCCTGGCTGTTCGTCACGCTGTACGGCCTGCTCGAGCTGTACCTCGGGGTGACGGGCTCCGGCCAGGGCGTGGCGCATTTCGCCCACCTGGGCGGCATGGTCGCCGGCTACGCACTGCTGGTGTACTGGCGCGGCCAGGCGCGCCGGCCAGGCTGAACAGGAGACACCCCCCATGGCCACGCATCCGAAATCGCCCCGTCGTCGAAACAAGGGAGACATGAAAGCACGCCCGGCCAAGGACGATGTCCATTTGCAGCTGCGCAACGACGTCAGCCGCCAGTCGGCGGAGGACGCCGTCCGCACGCTGCTGCGCTGGGCCGGCGAGGACCCGGCGCGCGAAGGCCTGCTCGACACGCCACAGCGCGTGGTCGACGCCTACACGGACTGGTTCTCCGGGCTATGCGATCGACCCGGCTGATTACCTGCGCCGTACCTTCGAGGAAACCGGCGGGCTACGACGAGATGGTGGTGCTGCGCGACATCGAGTTCGAGTCGCATTGCGAGCACCACATGGCGCCGATCATCGGCCGCGCCCACGTCGGCTACCTGCCCACCGGCAAGGTCGTCGGCATCAGCAAGCTGGCGCGCGTGGTCGACGTCTTTGCGCGCCGCTTCCAGGTGCAGGAAAAGATGACGGCCGAGATCGCGCGCTGCATCAACGACGTGCTGCAGCCCAAGGGCGTGGGCGTGGTGATCGAGGCCGCGCACGAGTGCATGACCACCCGCGGCATCCACAAGCGCGGCGTGTCGATGATCACCTCCAAGATGCTGGGCTCGTTCCGCTCCGACGCGCGCACCCGCAACGAGTTCCTGACCTTCATCGACATCCGCGACCGTCGCTAGGGGAGCCCTGCGCTGCTTCGCTAGACCGGATCGGGCCGCTGCGGCATATTGTCGCGCCCGGCCCGGATACGCTCCGGCAGTGACCGGGCCGGCGCCGGAACCCCGGCGCCCGGACCACAGAGCGCCGGGAGCGACTCGTGCCCGAACTGTCGACCGTCCACCATCCGCGGTACCAGCTCCGCCGGACCCCGTTCCACCCGCGCACCTCGCAGCTGTGCCTGCCGCACAACTGGCGGCGCTGGGGCGGCTGCCTGGCGGTGGGCTCGTACGACCTCGGCCTGGACCGCGAGTACTGGGCGATCCGCAACCACGCCGGCGCTGATCGACATCTCGCCGCTGGTCAAGTACGAGCTGAGCGGGCGCGATGCCGCCGCGCTGCTGCACCGGCTGACCCCGCGCGACATCCACAGGATGGCCGTGGGCCAGGTCTATTACACCGGCTGGTGCGACGACGACGGTCGCATGCTCGACGACGGCACCGTCACGCGCGTGGCCGAGCAGACCTACCGCCTGACCGCGGCCGAGCCGCAGCTGCGCTGGCTGCACATGAACGCCGTCGGCCTGCAGCTGCAGATCAACGACATCACGCAGCAGACCGCCGCGCTGAGCCTGCAGGGACCGAAGTCGCGCGCGATCCTCAACCTGGCCTGCGAGCAGCCGGTGGACGGGCTGCGCTACTTCCGCATGGCGTTCAACCGCATCGCGGGCAAGGCCGTCTCCGTTTCGCGCACCGGCTACACCGGCGACCTGGGCTACGAGATCTGGCTGGATGCCGCGGATGCGCTCCTGGTCTGGGACGCGCTGATGGCCGCCGGCCACGACTACGGCATCACGCCCACCGGCATCCTGGCCATGGACATGGCGCGGGTCGAGGCCGGGCTGTTCATGCTCGACGTCGATTACACCGCTGCAACCCACGCCTGGATTCCGGGACAGCGCTCGTCGCCGTACGAGCTTGGCCTCGGCTGGACCGTCAACCTCGACAAGCCGGGCTATTTCGTCGGCCGGCGCGCGCTCGAGCGCGAGCATCGCGAGGGTTCCGCGTGGCAGATGGTCGGGCTGGAGATCGACTGGGAGAGCCTCGAGGCCCAGTACGCCAAGGCGGGCCTGCCGCCGCAGATTCCCGGCATGGCCGTGCGCGGCAGCATCCCCGTCTACAGCGGCCAGCGGCAGGTCGGCTACGTCTCGACCAGCACCTGGTCACCGGTGCTGAAGAAATACATCGGGCTGGTGCACCTGCAGCGCCCGCACTTCGAGCCGGGCACGCCGCTCGAGATCGAGGTGACGGTCGAGCATCACCGGCGCCGTGCCGCGGCGAAGGCCGTGAAGCTGCCGTTCTACGAGCCCGAGTGGAAGAAGAAGTGAGCGCCGTGGCCAGCAACACCTACGACGCGATCGTCATCGGCGCCGGCCACAACGGCATGATCGCGGCCGCGTACTTCGCCCGCGCCGGCAAGAAGGTCTGCGTGCTGGAGCGGCGCGAGATCGTGGGCGGCGCCGCCGTCACCGAGGAAATCTTCCCGGGCTACCGCTTCAGCGAATTTTCGTACGTGGTCAGCCTGCTGCGCCCCGAGATCATCCGTGACCTCGAACTGCCCAGGCACGGCCTCAAGATCCTGCCGCTGCCCAGCACCGTCACGCCGATGGACAATGGCGACTACCTGGCCGGGTGGGACGACCACGACCTGACGCGCGCCGAGATCTGCCGGCACTCGCCGCGGGACGCCGAGGCCTACGACGAGTACTCGCGCGTGATGGCGCGCGCCGCCAAGGCGATCAAGCCGATCATCGGCCTGGTGCCGCCGGATCCGTCGTCGCTCAGCTGGCGCGACATGAAGGGCCTGCTCAAGCTCGGCCAGTACGGGCTGTCCCTGAGCGAGCACGAGATCCACCGCATCGCCAAGCTGGTGACGCAGTCGTCGGCCGACCTGCTCGAGGAATGGTTCGAGTTCGACCCGCTGAAGGGCACCAAGGCCGCGAGCGGCATCATCGGCACGTACCTCGGCCCGCGCACGCCGGGCACCGCCTACGTGCTGCTGCATCACTACATGGGCGAGATCGACGGCGCCTTCCGCGCCTGGGGCTTCGCCAAGAACGGCACCGGCGGCGTCACGGCCGCCATCGCGTCCTCGGCCCGCGCACTGGGCGTCGAGATCCGCACCAGCGCACCGGTGCAGAAAGTCATCGTGCGCGGCGGCCGCGCCGCCGGCGTGGCGCTCGAAAACGGCGACGAACTGACGGCCAGGGTGGTGCTCTCCGCCGCCGATCCGAAACGCAGCTTCCTGCAGTTCGTCGACCCGCAGCACCTGCCCGACGAGTTCACGCAGGCGATCCGCAACTTCCGCGTCCGTGGTTCGTCCGGCAAGGTCAACATCGCACTGTCGGAGCTGCCGGACTTCACCTGCCTGCCGGGCGAGGGCCCGCTGCACCGCGGCGCGATTTCGATCAGCCCCAGCATCGACTACATCGAGCGCGCCTACGACGATGCCAAGTACGGCAACTTCTCGCGCCAGCCGTACATGGACATCATCATCCCGTCGATGATCGACCGCGACATGGCCCCGCCGGGGCACCACGTGATGTCCTGCTTCGTGCAGTACGCGCCGTACGACATCGAAGGCGGCTGGACCGAGGCGAAGAAAGAGGCCTTCGGCGAGACCGTGATCGCGACGCTCGAAAAGTACGCGCCGAACATCCGCCGGGCCATCGTCGGCAAGCAGGTGATCACGCCGAAGGACATCGAGCGCATCGCGGGCATCACCGGCGGCAACATCTTCCATGGCGAGCTGCTGCTGCACCAGCTGTTCTTCCTGCGGCCGTCACCGCAATGGGCGGACTTCCGCACGCCGCTGCCGGGCTACTACTTCGGCGCGGCCGGCGCGCATCCGGGCGGCGGCGTGATGGGCGCGGCCGGCAAGATGGCCGCCACCGAGGCGCTGAAGGACTGGCGATGAACACCGTCGGCCGACATCCTCATCGTCGGCGCGGGCCACAACGGGCTCGTTACTGCCGGCCTACCTCGCCCGCGCCGGCCGCAAGGTGCTGGTGCTCGAGCGCCGCGACGTCGCCGGCGGACAGCTGGCCGGCGCCACGCTCGGCTCGGGTGCCAAGGTGCCGGGCCTGCATGTTTCCGCGCAGCTGCGGCCGGACATCGTGCGCGACCTCGACCTCGCGCGGCACGGGCTGCCCGCCCCCGCGGCAGCGACGCCCTACGTGTCGCCGCTGGGCGACGGCAGTTCGCTGCACCTGGTCGCGGACGGCAGCGATGCCACGACGCTCGCCTCGATCGGCCGGCTGTCGGCGCGCGACGCGCAGCGCTGGCCCGAGTTCGTGTCGTTCATGAACACCGCTGCGGCGTTTCTCGACGCTGCCTACGCCACGACCATGCCGCGCCTGCCGCGGGTGGAATGGCGCACGGACGCACTGCCGCTCGCCGCGCTCGCGCTGAAGCTGCGGCGCATGGGCCGCCGCGACATGTTCCGCGTCATTCGCAGCCTGTCGATGTCGGCAGTCGAGTTCACCGAGGAGTGGTTCGAGTCCGAACCACTCAAGGCTGCGATCGCCGGCGTCGCCATTCACGGCGTGACGCTGGGCTCGATGTCGGCCGGGACGGGCCTGACGCTGGTGCACCAGTGGCTGAACCGCGGCGGACTGGCGCATCGCCCGGTGCCGGGCGGTGCGGATGCAGTGGCGACCGCGCTGGTGCAGGCCGTCCACGCCCACGGCGGCGAAGTGCGCACCGGCGCCGAGGTGGCGCAGATCCTGGTGCAGCAGCAGCGCGTGCTCGGCGTCCGCCTCGCCTCGGGCGAGGAGATCAGGGCCGGCACCGTGATTTCGGCCGCGGACCCGCGGCGCACGCTGCTGGGCCTGGTCGGCGCACCCGAACTGCCGCCGGAGTTCGTCTGGCAGACGCAATCGATCCGCATGCGCGGCTCGGTCGCGAAGGTGCACGTCACGACCGACGGCCAGCACGGCCTGCCGGACGGCACGATCGCGATCGCGCCGACGCTCAAGTACCTGGAGCGGGCCTACGACGCCGCCAAGTACGGCGAAATGTCGCAGCAGCCGTACCTCGAAGTCACGACTGCCGGCGCCGAGGTGGCGATCCACTTCCAGTTCGCTCCGTATCTCGCTGCGCCAGGGCGACTGGGCCTCGCTGCGGCCCGAACTCGAGCGGCGCGCCATCGACACGCTGTCGGCACATTACCCGGCATTCCGCGGCTCGGTGCGCACGCTGCAGTCGGTCACGCCGCCCGACCTCGAACAGGCCTGGGGCCTGACCGAAGGCGACCTGAACCACGGCCAGCTGATCCTCGACCAGGTGTTCTTCATGCGACCGCTGCCTGGCTGGGCCAGCCACCGCACGCCGGTCGATGGCCTGCACCTGTGCGGCTCGGGGCTGCACGGCGGCGGCGGCATCAGCGGCGCGGCGGGACGCAACGCGGCGCGACTGCTGTTGCGCGGGTGAGCGTCGCGGTGGGGCCCGCGTGCCCGCACCGTCCGCCGTGCGGCGGCTGTCCGCGCTTCGGCGCGCCGGGCCTGGCGCCCACGACGCTGGCAGCGCTGCAGGCACTGGCGCAGGAGCATGGCCTGCCTGATGTGCCGGTGGTATCCGGGGCCACGAGCGGCTTTCGCCTGCGCGCCCGTCTCGCCATTCGTGGCCGGCCCGGTTCGCCGCGCATCGGCCTGTTCGAGCCGGGCACGCATCGGGTGGTGCACATCCCCCACTGCAGCATCCACCATCCGCTGATCAACCGCGTCGCGGCCGTCGTACGCCGCGCGCTGGTCGACGCCGAAGTCACGACCTACTCCGAGGGCAGCCACCGTGGCATGGCCCGCTACCTGCAGGTCGTGGTGGAGCGCAGCTCGCAGCGCGCGCAGGTGGTGCTGGTCGCCAACGCCGCGACGGCCGAGCCGCTGGCGGCATGCCTCGACCTGATACGTGAACGGCTGGGCGAAGAACTGCACAGCCTCTGGTTCAACCGCCAGTGCGAGCCAACCAACACCATCCTCGGACCGCACTTCGAGCACTGGTGCGGTCCGGCCAGCGTCGTCGAGCACTTCGGCGGCGCCGCCGTGCACTATCCGCCGGGCGCATTCGGCCAGAACAACCTCGACATCGCGGAGCGCATCGTCGCGCAGGTGCGCGAATGGGTACCGCCCGGGGCACGCGTGATGGAGTTCTACGCCGGTGTCGGCGCGATCGGGCTGTCGCTGCTCGAGCGGGCGCAGCAACTGCACCTCAACGAGCTGGGTCCCGCGTCGCTCGAGGGCCTGGCGCTGGGTCTCGCCGGGCTGTCGCCGGCCGAGCGCGCCAGGGTCGAAGTCGTGCCCGGGACGGCGGGCGCAGCCGCCACGCACCCGGCGCTGTCAGGCGCCGACGTCGTGATCGCCGATCCGCCGCGCAAGGGCCTCGACCGCGCGCTGCTGCAGCAACTGTGCGACGTGCCACCCGCGCGCCTGGTCTACGTCAGCTGTGGCCTTGCCTCGCTCGCCGCCGACACGGCGCGACTGACCGCGAGCGGCGCGCTGCGCCTGCGCGAGCTGCGCGCATTCAACCTGATGCCGTTCACGGACCACGTCGAGACGCTGGCGCGGTTCGAGCGGGCGGATCAGCCCTGCGCGTAGGCGGCGCGCAGCCGCTGGTGGAAGTGCCACACGCCCGCCTCGCGCCGCGGGCTCAGGCGGCCGGGCTCATAGTGACCTGACGCCAGTCCCCGCTGCACCCGCTCGCAGATGGCGACGTCCTCTTCCTGGATTGCATTGGTGAACTCACGGTCGTTGTCGGCCCGTGCCAGCGCCGCCGCCGTGGGCGCGTAGAACCACTCGAACTCGACCCGGCAGCGGCCGGGCCCCAGCGGCAGCACCCGGTTGGTCTGCAGGCGTCCCGGCATGACGTTCAGCATCACGTTCGGGAAGACGAAGTAATACAGCGCCTCGCCCGTGCCGTAGATCGCGTCGCTGCCGCGCAGGGGCGAATGCTGCAGCGAGTACCACTCGGCCAGGTCCACTTCGTAGTTGGCGTAGTCGACCGCCTGCGCCAGCGCCGGGTGCACCATCGGCACGTGATATCCCTCGAGGAAGTTGTCGACGTACACCTTCCAGTTGCAGGCGACGTCCCAGTGGTCGCGCCGCACGAACTGCATGGCCCCGAGGTCGACCGGCCGGATGCGCTCGACGATGCCGGCATACACCTGGTCGAACGCCGGCGCGTGCCCGTCCAGCGCGACGAAGACGAGTCCCTCCCACTCACGGACCGGCAAGGGCGGCAGGCGCACGTCGCTGACGCGGAAGCCGGCGGCGTCCTGCATCTCCGGTGCCGCGAGCAGCCGGCCGTCCTGGCCGTAGAGCCAGCCGTGGTAGCGGCAGCGCAGGTTGCCCGCGCCCTTGCCGCTGCAGAGCACCAGCGGGCCGGCCCGATGGCGACAGACGTTGGGGAACGCGCGCAGCACGCCGTCCGCGCCACGCAGCAGCACGACCGGCGTGCCGGCCACCTCGGTCAGCACATGGTCGCCCGGATCGGCCAGTTCGGCGCGGTGCGCGACCATCTGCCATGAGCGTCCGAACACCGTGCGCTGCTCCAGCGCGTGCGTCGCGTCGCCGAAGTAATACGCGGGATCGAGCGCCCGTGCCGTCGCCAGCCCCGCGGCGTCCGCGCCCGCCAGGTGTTCGCTCATCGCGGCCAGCCGCCCGCCCGGCAGGGGCTCACGGCCGCAGCAGGTGCTCGACGTTCCAGTCGAGCAGCCGCTCCATGCGATCGCGCAGGTAGCTCGGGATGCGTCAGGCCGTGATTCTCGCCCGGGTAGATCACGAGCCTGGTCGGCACGCCCAGCGAGCGCAAGGCCTGGTACATCTGCTCCGAGCCAAGGCAGGGCACGTTGAAGTCCTGCTCGGCGCAGTAGAACAGTGTCGGCGTGCGGATGCGGTCCGCATGCAGGAACGGATAGCTGACCCGGTCCCAGGCCGCGCGGTTGGCCCACGGCGTGCCGAGCTCGAGTTCGTACTCGCGGGTGTACATGTCGTGGCCGTAGAGCGCAGCCCAGTTCGAGGCACCGGCGCCGCTCACGGCCGCCTTGAAGCGCGTGTCGCTGGCGATCACGTAGTTGGTGAGGATGCCGCCGTAACTGCGACCGCCCACGCCCAGTCGCTGCGGGTCCGCGATGCCCGCGGCCACCACGTGATCGACCGCCGCGAGCACGTCCTGCACGTCCTTGTTGCCCCAGTCCGCGAAGATCGCGCGCGCGAAATCGAAGCCGCGGCCTGAACTGCCGCGCGGATTCGCGGCCACGACGACGAAGCCGCGCGCCGCATAGACCTGCCAGTCGGGCATGAACTCGTGGCTGAACTGGTAGACCGGGCCGCCATGGATGCGCAGGATCGCGGGGTAGCGCCGGCCCGGCACGTAGTCGAGCGGCTTGACCACGAAGCCGTCGATGGCCGTGCCGTCCTGGCTCTTGAAGCTGATCTCCTCGTAGCGAGCGAGTTTCTTCTGCGCCAGCCACTCGTTGTGCGAGCCCAGCGACCGCAGCCTGCCCGCGCTCGAGCGCCGCGAGTTCAGACGGTGTCACGTCGTCGCCACCGAGCACGACGATGCGGCCCTGTGGCGAGACCGCGAAGCCCGCGTCGTAGCGCGGGCCAGGCGTGAGCGGCGTGACCTTGCCCGAGGCCAGGTCGACGCGCGACAGGTTCACGACGCGGCTCTGCTCGACCAGCGCCAGCACGGACTTGCCGTCGGGCGCCCAGCGCATCTGCGAGAACCAGCGATCGATCGGCGCGGGCAGCGTGACGGCACCGCTGGCGACGTCGATCAGGGCGAGCTGCAGCGGCGCGTAGTAGATCCAGCGCGCCTCGCCGCCCTGCAGGTAGGCGATGCGACGACCGTCGGGCGACCACTGCGGCCGCAGGCCCGCGGGGGTATCGCCGTAGGCGCCGTCGAGTTGCTGCCAGCGGGCGCTCGGCGGCGCCTGCCCTGGGCTCGATCAGGTGCAGCCAGACCTTGCCGGTGCGATTGGCGTCGTCGCCGCGCTGGGTCACGTAGGCGATCTGGCGCCCGTCGGGCGACCAGCTCGGCGCCGATTCGTCGTGCTCGCCCGAGGTCAGCTGCGTGAGCTGCCCGGTCTCGATCTCGAACAGGTACAGGTGCGAACGCTGCGCGCCCAGGTAGCCGTCCCCGTCCTGCTTGAAATGGAAGCGCTCGGTGACGATCGGCGGCGGATTCTTCGGCTTCGGCGCGCCGGCCGGCCGCACGGGGATCGGCGATGATCAATGCCAGCCGCCGGCTGTCGGGAGACCAGGCGAAATCGATGACGCCCTGCGCCACGGCGGTCAGCGGTCCGCGCCTCGCCGCCCCTGGCCGGCATCACCCACACCTGGGTCACGGCATCCTCGTCCTCGCCACGGTCGGCGAGGAACGCGAGCCAGCGGCCGTCGGGCGACCAGGCCGGCGCCCACTCGTCATGCTTCGGCGTGGCCGTGAGCTGCGTGCGGTCCTGCCCGTCGTAGCCAACGCGCCAGAGGTCGGACTGCTTGCGGTCCTCGTCCAGGTTGCTGACTTCGACGCTGTAGGCCAGGGTGTTGCCGTCGGGCGCGAACGCGGGTTCGGCCACGTCCGCCAGGCGGGCAATGTCGGCCGGGCCAAACCGGTCGGCCGGCCAGTCCGCGGCCTGCGCAGCCAGGGCGCCGGCAAGCAACAGTGGCAGCAGCAGGCTGCGGGCAGGAATATTCATCGCTGGATCTTGTGGCAAAGGCGCCGCACTCCGGCGCAGTCGCATGATCGTAGCGAATACGCGAAACTGCCGCCTGTTTTTGCCTGCACAGGGAGTCTCGACATGGCCCGGAAGCGCCCCCAGCGAGCCAGCGGCACCGTCGTGGTGCTGGAACATCGCTCGAAGATCCTCGCCGACAATCCGCTCGGCGACCCGTCGCTGCGGAAGCTCGGCGTCTGGTTGCCCGCCGAGTACGACCAGGGCGCCACGCACGGACGCGGCACCCGCTTCCCGGTGCTGTACGACCTGGTCGGCTTTACCGGCACGGGCATCGCGCACCTGAACTGGAAGCCGTTCAGCGAGAACGTCGCCGAACGCGCCGCGCGCCTGGTGCGCGAGCAGCGGATGGGGCCCGCGATCATCGTGTTTCCCGACTGCTTCACCTCGCTCGGCGGCAACCAGTACGTGAACTCCTCGGCGATCGGCCGCTACGCCGACTTCCTGCTGCAGGAGGTGATTCCGCTGGTCGATCGCGAGTTCCGCACGCTCGCCTCGCGCGAGCACCGCGGCTGCTTCGGCAAGTCGTCGGGCGGTTACGGCGCGATGATCCACGGCATGAAGTACGCCTCGCACTGGGGCGCGATCGCCAACCATTCGGGCGATGCGTATTTCGACTTCATCTACCGGGCCGACTGGCCCAACACGCTCAATGAAGTGGGCCGCTTCCGCAAGCCGGCGCGCAAGGCCGGCAACTATCGCGATCCTGCCGGCACCGCCGGCGACCAGCGCCTGGCACAAGGCCTGGACGACGGCCGCGTGCGGCGGTTTCTCGAGGCGATGTGGAAGAAGGACAAGCTGTCCCTGGCCGAGAACCACGCGATCATGAACCTGTGCATGGCCGCAACGTACGACGCGGACCCCGCCGCGCCGAACGGATTCAGGCTGCCGTTCCACATGGAGACCGGCGAACTGCTGCCACGACGCTGGCAGCGCTGGCTGCGGCACGACCCGGTGCGGCTGGTCGGGCGCTACGCGGCCAACCTGAAGAGCCTGCGCGGCATCTTCATCGACTGCGGCTGGCGCGACCAGTACCAGATCCACTACGGCTCGCGGCAACTGTCGCGCGCCCTTGAAAAGGCGGGCGTCGCGCACCACTACGAGGAATTCGACGACACCCACTCGGACATCGACTACCGCATGGACGTGAGCCTGCCGTTCCTTTATCGCGCCCTGCGGCCCTGAGCGCCGGCGTGACCGCGCCTTGAACAGCCCGCCGCCGTTCCCGCCGCTGCTGCCGGAGCTGCCGGTCGAGGTCTACCACTCGCACTGGCGGCCCGCCTGCGAAGAGCGGGCGTTCATGCTGCACGCGGTCGGGATCGGCTCGCAGGTCGTGGCGAACGGCGAACGCTGGAGCCTGGTCGTGCTGCCGCAGTCGGTGACCGCGGCGCTCGCGCACCTGCGTGGCTACGAGCGCGAGAACCCGCCGCGGCGCCGAGTGCTGGCGCGACCGGAACAGATGCATCCGCGCGCCTGGCTCGGTCCGCTGCTGTATGTGGCGGTGATGGTGGCGGTGTCCTGGCTCGCCGGCCACCGTGCCTTCGGCAGCCACTGGCTGGACGCGGGCACTTTGCAGACGATGGCGGTGCGCGGCGGCGAGGTGTGGCGCGCGGTCACCGCCGTCACGCTGCACTTCGACGTCGCCCACCTGCTCAGCAACCTGGGCTTCGGCGCGTTCTTCGGCTGGCTGGCGTCGCAGCTGCTGGGACCGGGGGTCGCCATGGGCGGGGCACTGGCGGCCGCGGTGCTTGCCAACGCCATCAACGCGGCGATCCAGCCGGAGCAGCATGTCTCGGCCGGCGCATCGACGATGGTGTTCTCGCTGCTCGGACTGCTGGCCGCCTATGCCTGGCGCCGCCGTGCCGATTCGGGCGAGCGCTGGGCCTATCGCTGGGCGCCGCTGATCGCGGGCGTCTTCCTGCTCGGCTTTACCGGCGTCGGCGGCGAGAACACCGACGTGCTCGCGCACCTGACTGGATTCGTGACCGGCGCCGTCGCAGGCTGGCTGCTCGGGCGGCTGTCGGCGATTCCGGGTCCGCGCGCGCAATGGCTGGCTGGATTGTCGGCGCTGGCGGGTATTGCGGTGGCGTGGTGGGCGGCCCTCGCTGCCGGCGCGTGACGCACGGCCCTCAGGTATGCTCCGCGGCCATTCCCGGACCGCGGCGAACCTCGCGATGGCCCTGCAGCAACTGACCCCCGAACAGGTCCAGACCTGGACCCTGCAACAGAAAGACCGCTGGTGGCTCACCACGGTCTATCGCGGCGACATGGCGCAGCTCACGTTGCGCTCCGCGGTGACCGGCTTCCTGCTCGGCGGCCTGCTGAGCGCCACCAACCTGTACGTCGGCGCCAAGACCGGCTGGACGCTCGGCGTCGGGCTGACCTCGGTCATCCTCGCGTTCGCGATCTACCGGACGTTCGCCCGGCTCGGCGCGCGCGACATGACCATCCTCGAGAACAACTGCGTGCAGTCGATCGCGACGGCGGCCGGCTACATGACGATGCCGCTGACGTCCGGCCTGGCGGCCTACATGTGGGCGACCAACGAGGTGCTGCCGGTGTGGCAGATCCTGGTCTTCAACATCGTGCTGTCGTGCATGGGCGTGCTGGTGGCATTCCCGATGAAGCGCCGCTTCATCAACGACGAACAGCAGCCGTTCCCCGAGGGCCGCGCCTGCGGCGTGGTGCTCGACGCCCTGTACCATGGCGCGGGAGCGGCGACCGGGATGCTGCGCGCGAAGGCGCTGGCGGTCGCTGCCGGGTTCGCCGGCTTCACCAGCTTCATCGCCGGCGAGAGCTACATGAAGCTGATCCAGCAGAAATGGCTGGGACTGTCCTCGTCCTGGCACCTGCCGCTCAGCCTCGACGGCTGGTACTACGCGCTGGTCGAGCGCGGCATCGCCCCGCTGCCGAAGCTCGCCGGCGTCGACATCCGGCAGCTGGCGCTGTCGCCCTCGCTCGACCTCGCGATGATCGGCGCAGGCGGGCTGATGGGCATCCGGATCGCGGCCAGCCTGCTGCTCGGGGCGGTGCTCAACTTCGTGCTGGTGGTGCCGATCATGATCGCGCTCGGCGAGCTGCCACCGCGTGAAGGCTCGATCGCGGCCGGCACGGCGGTGTTCGGGCGCGCCTACATCCTCAACAACTGGTCGCTCTGGTACGGCATCACGATGATGGTGGTGGCGTCGATGGTCGCGCTGTTCGCCCGGCCCGACGTCTTCGTCGCGGCCTTCCGCAACCTGCGCCGCACGGCGGCGGTGGCGGCGGCGGCGCCGACCCGCTGCGCGACATCGAATTGCCGCTGGTGCTGTCATGGATCGGCGTGCCGCTGCTCGGAGCGGTCGGCGTCTGGATGCTGCACGCCTGGTTCGGCGTCAGCTGGGTGCTGGGCCTGCTCGCGCTGCCGATGATCCTGGTGCTGGCGATGATCGCGGCCAGCAGCACGGCGCTGACCGGCATCACGCCCTCGGGCTCGCTGTCGAAGATCCCGCAGTTCACCTTCGGCGCCATCGACCCCCGCACGCCGGCGCCCAACCTGATGACGGCCGTGATGTCGTCGGAGGTGGCCAGCAACGCCTCCAACCTGCTGATGGACATCAAGCCGGGCTACATGCTGGGCGCCAAGCCGCGGCAGCAGGCCATCGGCCACGTCATCGGCATCGTCGCCGGCGCGCTGGCCGCCACGCCGCTGTTCTTCGTGCTGTTCGGGCTCGACGCTTCGACCCGGCCGCGGGGCGCACCGTGGCCGAGACCATGGTCAGCGACAAGTTCGCGTTTCCCGCCGCGGTGCAGTGGAAAGGCGTTTCGGACCTGGTCGCCGCGGTGTTCGGCGGTCCCGAGTCCGGCGGCCTGCTCACCACTTCGATCGTCTGGTCGATCGCGATCGCGGGCTTCGCCGCGCTGGTGATGGAAGTGCTGCGCGTCCGCACGCAGAACCGCTTCCCGCTGTCGCCGCTGGCGATCGGCCTGGGCGTGGTGCTGCCACCCGACTCGTCGCTGATGATGTTCTGCGGCGCCTTGCTGTTCTGGTACGCGGCACGCCGGCTGCGGTCACGGCCCGGCACGCGCGCGCACGAAATCTGGGTCGAGTCGCAGGAGCCGATCTGCGCCGGGCTGATCGCCGGCGCCGCGCTGATCGGCATCGGCGACATCCTGGTCAAGGTGTTCGTGCTGTACTGAGCCTCGACGCATCGCGGAACTCGAGGTAGGCGGCCGAGCACTGCCGCTGGATCCTCGAGGTGCGGGTAGTGGCCGAGGTCGTCGAACACCACGACGTCGGGCTGCGGCACCAGCTCGCGATAGCGCTCGGCCAGGTGCCGGCCCGAGACCGGATCGAGTGCGCCGCACAGCAGCCGCCTCGGCACGGTCGAATCCACCAGTGCGCCCACCCAGCGCGGGCGCTGCGCGCGCCGCTGTTCCATGTAGTTGATGAGCCGCGCCAGCGCCTGCCGTCCGTCGTGCTGCTGCATCAGCCACCAGAGATCGCGCAGGTCCTGCTCAGATGGCGGACTCCGGCCGCCGATCCGCCGCATCGTGCGCGCGAAACCCTGGTAGGAGATCGCCCGCGCCAGCAGCGGTCCGGTCCACGGATGCGCGAGCAGCTTCTGCACCGGCCGCGCGCGATGTGTCTCGGGAAACAGGCCGCCATTGAGGAAGCACACGCTGGCGAGCGGCAGGCGGCCTTCGCGTTCACGCGCCAGCAGTTCCTGCGCGACGGTCACGCCGTAGTCGTGCGCCAGCACGTGCGGCCGCGTGACGCCGTGCAGCGCCAGCAGCGCCTCGCACGCGTCGGCCTGGGCGGCGATCGGATAGTCGAAATCGAGCGGCTTGGCCGACAGTCCGAAACCGGGCATGTCGAGCGCGTAGAGTGAGTATCGCTGCGCGAGATCGTCCCACAGCGGATGCCAGTCGAAGCTGGCCGTGGGATAGCCGTGGATCAGCAGCAGCGGCGGCTTGCCCGGGGACGCCTCGACGCGCGTGAAGGTCCGCCGCCCGCACAGCGATTTCGTAGCGGCCCGCCTTGATCCACGCGGCCAGCGTCTGCGAATGGTCCACCAGTCCCTCCCAAGGCGTCCGTTCCATGTTCGACTCGTTCCCAGCGCAAGGCAACGTCTTCATCCAGGGCGCCAGCCGCGGCCTCGGCCTGGGCTTCGTGCGCCTGTGCCTGGCCGAACCGAAGGTGGGACGGGTTTTCGCTGCCTGTCGTACGCCGGCAGCGGCGAGCGCGCTGGCGCAACTGGCGGCGCAGCAACCCGGGCGGCTCACCGTCGTGGCGCTCGACGCCGGTGACGAGCCGTCGATCGCTGCGGCCGCGGCCGCCACGGCGGATGTCGTCGCCAGGCTGCACCTGGTCGTGAACTGCGCGGGTGTCCTGCATGACTCCGCCCGCGGCATGCGCCCGGAGAAGCGTCTCGCCGACCTCAGCGCCGATGCCCTCGCCCGCGCCTTTGCCGTCAACGCGATCGGGCCGCTGCTGGTCGCCCGGCACTTCGAGCCGCTGCTGGCACACGGCGAGCGCGCCGTGTTTGCCAGCCTCTCGGCCCGCGTCGGCAGCATCGAGGACAATCGCCTCGGCGGCTGGTACGCGTATCGCGCGTCCAAGGCGGCGCAGAACCAGTACACGCGCACGCTGGCAATCGAGTGGGCCCGCAGCCGGCGCAATGTCATCTGTGTCGCGCTGCACCCGGGCACGACCGACACCGACCTGTCGCGTCCATTCCAGGGCAACGTGCCGGCCGGCAAGCTGTTCGAAGTGGACTACGCCGTGACGCACCTGCTGCAGGTCATCGACCGCCTGCAACCGGCGGACAGCGGCCAGTTCCTGGCATGGAACGGCGACCGCATCCCGTGGTGACGACCACGGCCGTGGCCGCGCGCGAGACGCTGCCGATCCTGTACCAGGACGCGCGACTGGTCGTCGTCGACAAGCCCTCGGGCCTGCTGGTGCACCGCTCGCCGATCGACCGGCACGAGACCCGCTTTGCGCTGCAGATCCTGCGCGACCAGCTCGGCCAGCGCGTGTATCCGCTGCACCGGATCGACAAGGGAACCTCGGGCGCGCTCGCCTTTGCGCTGGATCCCGACACGGCGCGCGAGTACGCGGCGGCGTTTGCGCAGCGCGGCGTCGAGAAGACGTATGTTGCGCTGGTGCGCGGCTGGCCGCCGGCGCAGGGACAGGTGGAGCGCGCCCTCTCGGCGGTGGAGGACGAACGCAGCCAGCCGCAGAGCGCGGCACCGCGCGCGGCGCTGACGCACTACACGCGCCTCGCGACGTTCGAGCTTCCCGTCCGCGTCGATCGCTATCCGACCTCGCGCTATGCGCTGCTGCAACTGCAGCCGCACACGGGTCGCCGCCACCAGCTGCGCCGCCACATGGCCGGCGAATCGCATCCCATCGTCGGCGACTCGACGTACGGCAAGGGCCGCCACAACCGGCTCTTCCGCGAGCACTTTTCCGTGCAGCGACTGCTGCTCGCCTGCACGCGGCTCGAGTTTGCCGCCACCGCGCACAGCGCGGCGCTGGTCATCCCGGCGCCGCTGGCACCGGAGTTCGCGGCGCTGCTCACGCGGCTGCGCGAGCAGTACGCCGCGGATCCGCTCAGCCCTGCTTCGCCTTGACCTTCGCCTGCAGCGTGGCGATCTCCGCACGGCGGCCCTTGTCCGCCAGTTCGCGGCCCGGTCGCGGCGCGGCCTTGCTCGCGCGCTCCAGGTGCTGCAGCGATTCCTGGTACCTGCCCTGCTCGAACAGGTACTCGGCATAGAAGTAGTTCGGGTCGATGCCGTTCGGGTTCAGCTTGAGCGCCTGCTGCAGCAACTGGCCGGCCTTGTCGTGATCGCCGAAGCCCAGCGGGAAGCCCGGCACCTTGTAGTACAGCGTGCCGAGGCTGGTGTAGGCCGAGCCGTCGAGTGCGTTCGGATCGAGTTTCAGCGCGGCTTCGAGATTGCCGCGGGCTTCCTTCGCCAGCGACAGCGCGCCCAGGCCGCCCTTGGCACCGGCGTAGCTGCTCTCGACGATGCCTTCCCAGATCAGCGCCTCGGCCCGCGTCGGATGCTGGTGCGTGAACGCCTCCGCGCGCTTTTCCAGCGCTTCGAACGCCGCGTTGCGCGCATCGCCCGCCGGCATCTCGTAATTGACCCTGGCCCAGGCCTGCTGCACCGCCAGCAGTTCGGCGTCGAAGGCCGGATTGGCGGGTGCCGCCGCGTACGACGGGGCGGCCGACCAGGGTGGCGCACAGCAAGGCCACGCGTGTGAAGGTCTGCATGAGTGTCATTCTCCTGGTTTCTATGGGGCACGCCCGGCCAGCGCGGCCGCGGCGTGTCGGCGGATGGCGGGCAGCTGCTTGCGCAGCGAAGCGTCCACCACCCTTGGCAACAGCGCGTTGATGCGCACGAACAGTTTCTCGGGCCAGCCGAAGACGGCTTCGAGTCGCCCGGTCTCGAGCAGGTTGCAGGCTGCCACGGCCACCGTCGCGGGCGGATCCATCGCCACGCCGAGTTCGGCGTTCATGCGCTCGACCGCATCGGCGTTCATGCCGGTCCGTGTCGCCCGCGGCGCGAAGTAGCGCACGCCGACCCGCGTATCGGCCAGCTCCCGGCGCAGGGCCTCGGTGAAGCCGCGCAGCGCGAACTTGGTGGCCGAGTAGGCCGCAAAGCCGGGATAGCCGAGGCTGCCGAACACGGAACCGATGTTCAGGATCACGGCCTCGGGCTGCGCCATGAGCTGCCCGAGCAGGGCACGGGTCAACAGCACTGGCGCGATGGCATTGATCGCGAACAGCCGCTCGATCGCTGCATCGTCCGCCTGCGACAGCAGGCCGAACTCGCCGAGTCCGGCGTTGTTGACCAGCACGTTGATGCCCTGCCCGCCCCAGCTGGCCGCGGTCGCGGCCACATGGGCGCGACCCGCTGCCGTCGCGAGGTCGGCGACGCAGGCATCGGCGCGCGGCGACCGGCCTCCCATCGATTCCAGCGCCTGCCCGAGCGCCGCGCCATCGCGCCCGACCAGCAGCACGGCGGCGCCGCGCCGATGCAGCTCGACCGCCAGCGCGCGCCCGATGCCGCTGCTGCCGCCGGTTACCAGCACGCGCATCTGCGCCGCCTTCATGCGCGCAGCCTCGGCGCGGCGTCCGCCGCGCGGGTCGCCACCGCTGCCTCGAGGCCGCGGAACACGTTGCCGTACAGCCAGAAGATGCCCTTGGCGCAACGGATCACGGCAGCGCGGTCCTCGGGGTCCGTCAGGCGGCCCAGGATGGCCTCGAGGTCGCCCACGTGCTGCTGGTCGAGCGTGCCGTGGCTGCGCAGGTAACTGAACGCCTGGTCGGGCAGCTGCAGCCGCGCCTGGATCCTGTCGGCCGCATTCAGGGCGAGCGCGACGCTGGTGCCTTCCAGCACGAACACCATGCCGAAGAAGCCCAGCGGGTTGCGCCGCTCGATCGTGTCGTAGGCATAGGCGACCATGCACTCGGTGGCGATGGCCGGCTGCGACGCCGCCGCCACCGCGCGGTCGCCGCCCGCATGCCCGATGTCGTTGAGGATCCACTGCTCGTGGCCCCGCTCTTCGTCGAGGTAATGCAGGATCGACTCCTGCAGCCAGGCGTGCCGCGCCGGAATGCGCGCACCCACCGCCATCATCAGCGGCACCGTGTGGCGCACGTGGTGATAGGCCTGGGTCAGGAATTCGACGTACAGCTCGCGCGTGATCTCGCCCGCGAGGGCGCGCTGGATCGCAGGTGCGGCAAGCAGGTATTCGCGCTCGGCGACGGTGTCGCGTTGCAGTTGCTGGTAGAGGTGCATCGGTTCTTCCGTGGGAATCAGGAGGCGCGCTCGGCGCGATAGAGGTCATCGAGCAGCGTGGCCAGGCGGGAATGAAGTTCGGTGCGGCGCAGCCGGCCGTTGGCCGTCAGCGTGCCGTCGGCATGCGAGAACGGCTGCGGCGCGCGCACCCAGCGGCGCACCTGCGCATAGCCCGGCAGCACGGCATTGGCGGCGTCGATGGCACGCTCGACGAGCGCGTCCGGCACGTCGCCGGCCGCGGCGCCGATCACCACCACGACAAACGGTCGCGACTCGCCGCAGGCCAGCACCTGTCCGCCGCCGAGACGCTGGGCGATCTCGCACTCGATCCACTCGGGCGAGACGTTGCGGCCGAAGCTGGTGATGAAGCGGTTGCCGGCGCGGCCCTGCAGTTGCAGGTAGCCATCGGCATCGAATGCGCCGAGGTCGCCGGTCGCGATCTCGGCCAGCGGCCCCGGCTGCGCGCTGCCGAGATACCCCAGCATCGTGTTGCCGGCGACATGCACCTGGCCTGCCGCGTCGACCCTCACCTGCACGTGCGGCAGGGGCCGGCCCACGGTGCCGACGCGCCGGGCCGCCGGCGTGTTGAGGCACACGACCGACGCGCATTCGCTGAGGCCGTAGCCTTCGTACACCGGGATCCGTACTGCGTCGGCCCGCTCGAGCAGCGCGACCGAGACGGCGGCGCCGCCAACGGCGACGAACTGCAGCGAGCCGGGCACCGGCCAGCCGCGCTCGGCCGCCGTGACGAGCACCTGCAGCAGTTCGGGCACGAGGATCAGGCTGTCCGGCATCGACTGCGTCAGCGTGCCGAGCAGTCGCGTGACATCGAGGCCCGTGTAGCTCATGCCCGTCTCGGCGCTCGAGGGCAGCAGGCAGGTCGCGCCACGCAGCAGCGGCGCGTACAGGCCGGCGACATTCTCGAGCAGGGTCGCCAGCGGCAGCACGCTCAGGTGACGCCGGATCGGCAGGCTCGCGGTCGCGGCCGCAACGGCCTGGGCGATGGCATCGAGCGCCGGTCCGGACAGGCAGACGCCCTTCGGCTGCGCGGTGCTGCCTGAGGTGTAGGTGACCTTGCGCGTGCCGGCAGGCGCCGCCGGCACGGCGCGCGGGTCCAGTTCCCGTCGCAGGCGCTGCAATCCGGACACTGGCGACTGCCCGTCGTGGCGCCAGCCCGGCAGGAGCGCAGTCGCCCGCGGCAGGTCATCGGTCAGCAGGGCTTCGATGCCGGCGTCGTCGAGCGCGTGGACCACCTGCGCGGGCGTGAACGAGCCAGGCAGCGGCACGGACAGGAACTCGCCGAGGTGCAAAGCGAGGTCCGCCAGCGCCCACGGCACGCCGTTGTCGGCCAGCAGCGCATGACGCCCTGCACGACCCGCGTGCAGCCACTGGATTTCCCGATCGATACTCGTGCTGAGTTCGCCATAGGTCAGCCGGTGCCGGCCATCGACGAGGGCCACGGCGCCCGGCGGCGCCGCGCGGATCGCATCCCACAGCATGGTCAGTGACCGAACCCGTGCGTGCGCGAACCCGGCCAGCCGCCCGGCGTCGGGCAGGTAGCCGGCGAACAGCCGCGGATCGGTGTCGTAGTAACGACCCCAGCCGTCCGGCGCCGCCGCCACGCGCGCGGGATCCGCACGGCCGAGTTCGATCAGCGGCGCACCGAAGCCGGCCAGGATCTGGCGCACGCTGCTGGTGGCGGTGAACACGATCCACGAGTAGCGGCGCGCCATCAGGTACGCAGGCAACTGCGCCACCATGCGCACGGCTGCACGGCAGTTGGTTCCCGCCAGGTTGCCGACCTCGACGATTTCGTCGCGGCTCACCGGGCGCGGCGCCATGGCGTGGGCACCGACGCGGGCGGACAGGCTCTCGGTCAACAGCTGTTCGATCGGCCGGTCGAGGTAGTGCTCGAGGTAGAGCGGCGCTTCGTGCGCGCTGCGGATGCCGGCGACGCCGCGCAGTTCGCCATGGCGGTTGCGGAACGACAGCAGCGTCGGCATGAAGCTGCGCACGCTCGCGCCGTGCTTGGCGGCAAAGCGGTCACGGACGTAGGCCTCGAGTTCGGCGCGGTCGGCGTCCCCTGGCAGTACAGGCTGCAAATGCAGGTGGCTGCCCGGCACGCGCGTACCCTGTCCGTGTTGCAGCTCGCCCCGGGACGGGGCATGCGCGACGGCGTTCTGGTAATCGGTCAAGTTCAATTGCGCTCCCGGGGTGGCGTCTGGCACGCATCTGTCGTGTGCTCAGCGGTAAGACGCCGGAACTCGCGGAAATCAATCGCCGCGCCTCATGGATTGACGAATAATCCATAATAATTCAATGCGTTACGTTGACCATTGGGCGCCGCGCCGCGGCCGCGATTGATTTACCGGACGGGCCGCGTCTTACTCGCATGCAACGATGGACACGCCGATGAACGACGACCGCGACCTGGTCGCAGCCATGCTCGGCGGCGACGAGCGCGCATTCACGACGTTCTTCGAGACGTATTTTCCGCGTGTCTATCGCTTCGCCCTGCCGCGCGTGAACCGCAATCCCGACGTCGCCAAGGACGTGGTGCAGGTCACGCTGGTCAAGGCGATGCGGGCGCTCGGCACCTGGCGCGGTGACGCAACCCTGTTCACCTGGCTGTGCCAGATCTGCCGCCGGCAGATTGTCGATCACGTGCGCAGCGAGCGCCGCCATTCGTCGAAGGTCGTGCTGATCGACGACAGTGATGAAGTGCGCGCCGCGCTCGAATCGATCGAGGCGCCGGCGGCGGACAACCCGCTGCACGGCGCCGATCGTGCCGAACTGGGCCGGCTGGTGCACGCGGTGCTCGACCGCCTGCCTGGCCGTTACGGCGAGGCACTCGAGTGGAAATATGTCGAAGGCCGCTCGGTCGAGGAGATCGGCGAGCGGCTCGGGATCGGCCAGACGGCGGCGCAATCGCTGCTGGCCAGGGCCCGGATCGCCTTCCGGGAAGGGGTGGAGGCCGTGTTCGGCGCGTCGGCGGACGACGTGCTGGCGAGCCTCGGTACATGAGAACAAGACCATGAACGAACACAACGACTCTGGGCATCGAACCGACGACGACGCTGATCTTGCCGCCCTGCTGCGGGCGGTGGGTCCGCGGGTCGCGCCGCACCGGACGTGAGCGCCGAGGTGCGGGCGGCTGTCGCCGCCGAATGGCGTGCCGCGGTTGCGGCGCAGAAGCAGCAGACGGCGCCGCAACCCCGACGATGGGTGCAACGGCCGTGGCTCGCACTGGCCGCCTCGGTGGCGGCCGTCGCCATCGCGGTGAGCATCGCGCTGCCGCGGCTGCAGTCGGCCAGCGATCCGGTGGCGACCGTTGCGCGCGTGGATGGCGCGGTCGAACTGCGGCACGACGCAGGTGAGTGGCGCACGCTGGCAGCCGGCGCGCCCGTCGTTGCGGGCGATGAGATCCGTACGACGCCAGGTTCGCGCCTTGCGCTGCGCCGCGATGATGGCCTCGAAGTGCGGCTCGACCACGATACGCAGCTCGCGTTCGTGGCCAAGGATCGCGCGACGCTCGCGCAGGGCAGCGTCTACGTCGACGCCGGCGCCACCGCGCAGGGCGACTCGTTTGCGCTGGCCACTGCTTTCGGTGACGTGCGCCACCTGGGCACGCAGTACATCGCGTCACTGGGCCCTGGCGCCCTGCAGGTGGCGGTGCGGGAAGGCAGTGTCGCGGTCGAGCGCGGCAAGGCGCCGGTGGTTGCGCGTGCAGGCGAGTCCCTGTCGGTGCGCGCCGACGGCAGCGTCGAGCGCACGCGGGTCGACGTCCACGGTGACACGTGGCGCTGGGCAGCGGTCGTTGCGCCGGAGTTCGTGATCGAAGGACGTTCGCTCGACGAGTTCCTGGGCTGGGTCGGGCGCGAGACGGGGCGCCAGGTCGTCTACACCTCGGCCGACGCGGCGCGCGAAGCCGAGCAGACGATATTGCGGGGTTCCGTCAGCGGGCTTGCGCCCGAGGCCGCCGTGGCAGCCGTCTTTGCGGCCGAGCCAGGCCTGAGCCACGAGATCGCGGCAGGACAGATCCGGGTCGACCGCGCCCGCCAATGACGGACAACGTCGCGGTAGGCGACCCGGCGGCGCTCGGCTAACATCCGGATCGTCCGGCCGTCGACGGTGCGGGCAGCCGTATGCCCACCCGCCAGCCCATTCCCCGCTCCTGCGCAACCGTGCCGCGCACCACGCTGCTGTGCAGTGCGCTGGCCGGGCTGTGGCTGTGCGCGTCGCCCGCACAGGCCGCCCCACCCTACCGCGGCCGGCCCGTGGACAGCGTGCTGCGCGAACTCGCGGCCAGTGCAGCGATTTCCAGCTGGTCTACACCTCGGCGCTGGTGCCCGCGTCGGCGCGTCGTGGCGAGCGAACCCGCCGCAGGACCCGCCATCGAGGTCGTTGCGCAGGTGATCGCACCGCTGGGCCTGCAGCTGCAGCGGATCGACGGCCGGACGTACGCGATCGTCGCTGAGCGCAGCCAGGCAGCGGCCGCGTCGGCACCCTCGATGGCAGCACCGCCCCCGAACGCGACGGAGTCGATCGCGACGATCGTGGTCACGGCCAGCCGCTACACGCTTGCAGCCGACGTTCCCGGCGCCCGGACATTTCTCTCGCAGGCCGAGGTCGAGGCCCTGCCGCGACTGGCGGAGGACTCGCTGAAGGTGGTGCACCGCCTGCCCGGCGCCGCCAGCAACGGCCTGGCAGGACTCGCGCACATGCGCGGTGGCGACGCGAACGAAACGCAGGTGCTGCTCGACGGCCTGCCGCTGTACGAGCCGTTCCACCTGCGCCTGCTGCAGGGTCCCTCCAGCCTGCTCGACGCCCGCATGATCGACGGGCTCGACGTGTATGCGGGCGGCTTCACCGCGGAGTACGGCGATCGCATGAGCGCGATCATCGACGCGCGCTCGCTGCGGCCCGAGGGCGACGCCCACTACGAACTCGGGCTCAGCCTGATGCATGCGAACGCGCTGGCGTCGCAGCGGTTTGCGGACGGCCGTGGCCAGTGGCTGGTGTCGATCCGGCGCAGCAACCTCGACGAGGTCGCGGACATCCTCGACTCGAAACTGGGCGAACCGACCTACATGGACGGCTTCGCGCGCATCGACTACGAGTGGTCGCCCGCCACGCGCGGCAGCCTGCACACCCTGCTCGCGAACGACGAGGCGGAAATCAACAACTCGGCCGAGACCGAGCGGGCCACGATCAGCTACTCGAACGCCTACGTCTGGGGCACGCTGGCGCACGACTGGTCGCCGCAGCTGACGACCACGGCGCTGCTGTCGTTCACCGACGTCTCGGCCGAGCGCGAGGCCGTCGTTTTCGAGCCTGGCAGCCGCATCGGCGCGGCCGATGACCGGCGCGACTACGACGTGCTGGGCGTCAAGCTCGATGCCAGTTACACGGCGGGCCGCTGGCTGCAGCGCGCCGGCGTGGACGTGCGCCGGCTCGACGCGACCTATGATTACGTCGGAGCCGTGGATTTTGCCGACGACTATCCGTTTCCCAACCTGCCGGCGCAGGATTTTTCCCGCAGCCTGTCGGTGCAGCCCGCGGGCGAGCACGTTGCGCTGTATTACTCGGTGCGCAGCCACCTGACCGAAAGCCTGACCGCCGAGGCCGGCCTGCGCTGGGACGAGCAGACCTATGGCGCCGATGCCGACGACCAGCTGGCTCCGCGAGTCAACCTCGCCTGGCGGCTCAACGACCGCACGCGGCTGCTGGCGAGCTGGGGCCGCTACCAGCAGTTCCAGGGCATCGAGGAGCTGCCGGTCGAGGACGGCGTCAGCGAGTTCTCCCGTGCCGAACACGCCGATCACGCCATCCTCGGGCTCGAGCACGAGCTGGCCGCCGCGTGGTCGCTGCGGGCCGAGGTTTATCGCAAGGATTACGCCGACCTGCGCACGCGCTACGAGAACCTGTACGATCCGCTGTCGCTCGCGCCCGAGCTGCGCTGGGACCGCGTGGCGATCTCGCCGACGGGCGCCGTCGCCGAAGGCGCCGAACTGCTGCTCACGCGCAAGCCGGTCAACGAGTGGAGCGGCTGGCTCGGTTACGCGTGGTCACGCGTGCATGACCGCATCGATGGCGCGGACGTGCGCCGCAGCTGGGACCAGACGCACACGGTCAATTTCGGCGTGCTGTGGTCGTCGGGTCCATGGCAGGCCACGCTCGCCACGCAGTACCACACGGGCTGGCCCGTCACTCCGGTCACGCTGGATGCCGCCGGCGACGTGCTGCTCGGCCCGCGCAACGCCGCGCGCTACAAGGACTTCGGCTCCGTGGATGCCCGGTTGAGCTACGAGTGGACCCTGCCGCGCGGCACGCTCACGCTGCATGGCGAAGTCACCAACCTGCTCGACCGCCGCAATCCCTGCTGCACGGATTTCGACTACCAGGCCGGCGACGACGGCGCCACGCTCGAACGCGAGCTGCGCGACTGGCTGCCGCTGGTGCCCTCGGTGGGCGTGCTGTGGCGGTTCTGAGCGACCGCGCAGGCGTGCCGGCTCAGGCCGGCTCGACGCCGGGCTGGAAGGGCTGCGGCTCGGCGGCCACGGCGGCCGCCACCTCGGGCAGCACGCTGTAGCGCGTGAACTCCTCCGGCATGCGCTTGGCGCGCCCGCTGTGCAGGTCGATGCAGACGTAGTGCAGCAGTGCACGCAGCAGGGTTTCGCCGTCCGATGCGCGGCGGATCTGGAAGCGGCGCTCGATGCGCAGCTTGCCGTCGTTGCGGACCGGCCAGGTGGCGACCTGGATACGGTCACCCTCGAGCGCCGCGCGCAGGTAGTGGATCTGCGTGCGCCAGACGGCCATGCCGCGGTTCAGCGACCGGCACAGCTCGGGGCTGATGTCGCGCGAGATGGAGTGGGCCCAGGCGCAGTCGTCGAGCCAGACGACGTAGACCGCGTTATTGACGTGGCCGTAACCGTCGATCTCGCCGTGCACGGCCACGCGCTCGTGGATGAACGGCTGCGGCAGGTCCCAGCTCATGTCTCGACTCCGCGTTCGCCGGCAACGGCACGGTCCCCGTCCAGCATCGCCTCGAGCCGCTTGTCCTTCTCGGCCCACAGGTCGGCGAGCCACTTCTTGAAGCGGGCGCGGAACGCGGCGTCCTCGCCGTAGTCGCCGACGGTGGTCCACGGTTCGACCGGCCGGCGCAGCACGTGCATACGCACCGGGCCGAGCCGCCCGCAGCACAGGTCCCAGAGCGTCGGGCTGTTTCCCGATAGGCGATCGTGACGTCGAGCACCGAGTGCAGCGAACCGCCCATCGCCGACAGCACGAAGGCGACGCCGCCGGGCCGCGGCCGCAGCAGGTGGCGGTACGGCGACTTCGACGCCTTGTGCTTGGCTGCCGTGTAGCGCGTCCCCTCGACGAAATTCATCACTGACGTCGGCAGCAGCGCAAACCGCTCGCAGGCCTTGCGCGTGGCGGCCAGGTCCTCGCCGCGCGCTTCCGGGTGCTTCTGCAGGTAGGCCGCCGAGTGCCGCTTCATGAACGGGAAGTCGAGCGCCCACCAGGCGAGGCCCAGGAACGGCACCCAGATCAGTTCCTGCTTGAGGAAGAACTTCAGGAACGGGATGCGGCGGTTGAACGCCTGCTGCAGCACCAGGATGTCGACCCATGAGCGGTGATTGGACAGCACCAGGTACCAGCTGTCGGGATCCAGCCCGTCGACGCCCTCGACCTCGAGACGCAGCACGCGCATCAGCCTGAAGATCGCGCTGTTGCAGCCGATCCACGCCTGGGCGATCCAGATCATGAGACGGCTGGTCCAGCGGCGCCATGCCGGCACCGGGAGGAGCAGCTTGGCCAGCGCGACCACCATCAGGATCGGCACCCAGAAGATGACGTTGAGCACCATCAGTGCAAGGGTGAGGACGCCCTTCAGCGTCGAACCGCGTCGTCTGCGCACGTCCTGCCGATCCTCGTCGTTCCGGGTATGCGATTATGCCCCGGTCAAACCCCGGGGAGCATGCCATGGCGCTCGAGTTGTCCGCCCTCGAGGCACGGATCGTAGGTTGCCTGATGGAAAAGCAGGTTACGACCCCTGACCAGTATCCGCTGTCGCTGAATGCCCTGGTCAACGCCTGCAACCAGAAGAGCAACCGCGACCCGGTGCTGAACCTCGACGAGCGCGAGGTCCAGGCGGCCGTGGACGGGCTGGTGCGCAGGCAGGTCGTACTGGAGAAGTCCGGCTTCGGCAGCCGCGTGCAGAAGTACCACCAGATCTTCTGCAACACGCAGTTCGGGTCGCTGAAGTTCTCGCCGCAGCAGACCGCAATCGTCTGCGAGCTGCTGCTGCGCGGGCCGCAGACGCCGGGTGAGCTGCGCACGCACGCGGCGCGGATGGCGCCGATCCACGGCCTCGAGGAAGTCGAGACTGCGCTGGAAGACCTGGCGACGCGCCCGGAAGGACCGTACGTGGTGCGGCTGCCGCGCGAGCCGGGCCGGCGCGAGTCGCGTTATGCGCAGCTGTTTACCGGGGAGATCGACTTGGCCGCGCTCGAGGCGGCGCAGGTCGCGGCGCTGCCGGCCGCGGCGGCGACCGGCGGCGCACCCACGCTGTCCGCGCGGGTGGACGCGCTGGAGTCGGAGGTGGCCGCACTGCGCGAGCAGTTGCTGCGGCTGCAGGCACGGTTCGACGACGGCACGGGGACGTGATAACCATGACGCTCGACTCGTTCGAACGCTCGCCCGTCCGCTACGCGCGGATCGGCGGCTGGATGTATCTCGCGATCATCGCGCTCGGGCTGTTCGGCGAAGCCTGGGTGCGCGGCTCACTGGTGGTCGGCGGCGACCCCGCCGCGACCGCCGCCAACATCCAGGGCGCCGCGTCGCTGTGGCGCCTGGGCGTCGCGGGCGACCTGCTGATGCACGTGCTCGACGTGCCGCTGATCGTGATCCTGTACCTGCTGCTGCGTCCGGTCAGCCCGGGCCTGGCGCTGCTGTCCGCGGTCTTCAACGTCGTACAGACCGCCGTGCTGGCCGCGAACAAGCTGACGCTGCTGGCGCCCGTCTTCCTGCTGGAGGGCTCGGCGAACGCGCTGCCGGCGGAGGTCGCGCAGGGCCTGGCCTACGTCGCGATCAAGGCCCATGGCTACGGCTTCGGCATCGGGCTGGTGTTCTTCGGCTTCGCCTGCCTGGTGCGCGGCTACCTGATCACGCGTTGCGACTACCTGCCGCGGACGCTCGGCTACCTGCTGCTTGCGGCCGGCGCCTGCTACCTGGTCAACAGCTTTGCGCTGCTGCTGTCGCCCGGCCTGGCGTCGGCGCTGTTCCCGCTGATCCTGCTGCCGGCGTTCGTGGGTGAGCTGTCGCTGGCGCTCTGGCTGACGTTCAAGGGCGTCGACGCGGGGCTGTTCCAGCGCGCCGTCGACCCTGCCCTCTCCCGCTGACGAGGGCGCCGGGGGAAGGCCGCACCGGGACGTTTCAGCTGAAACGTCAAGTGGAAGTTGGCAATCGATCGTCGATCGGCTGCTTTCGACCCGGCGCAGTCCGCCGCAGCCAGGGCAAGCGGACGTCTGGAAACCTTACCACTGGGCGGAAGCCGCTCACCCCATGCCACGTCCGTGGATTCCATCCCCCGGCACCCAGTGTCCGATGGCCACGGATTCCAGCCGACCCAGCAGCAGTGCCGCGCGGATCGCCACCGTGATCTGTGATGGCCATCTCCGGCGCCGTCCGCGACCCCTTGCGTGTCGTTGGCTGGTACGCAATGCGCCGCGTACGGCTCGGGCTTCTGCCGCAAGCGCCCGGTGGCCGCACGAATGCCTTCGGCGTCGAAGTCACCTGGAATCTCACTGTCCGACCTGCCGATCTGATCAGCTTCGGCCAATCTCTAGCGTTGCCAGTTCCTGACTCTCTCGCCTGGCCGCGACTCCGCCAGCGCCTGCCGTTGCCGCACCTGCGCCACATCCATCAGCATGCGGCCGGCCCAGCGGTACACGTTGTTCTCTTTCACGGTGCGTCGCATGAGGTGCATGCGCTGCCGCCGTTCATCGCGCGACATCTCGAGCGCGACGCGAATCGCGTCCGCCGTCTCGCCGATGTCGAACGGATTGACGAGCAGGGCTTCGACGAGTTCGCGCGATGCGCCCGCCAGCGTGCTCAGGATGAGGACGCCGTCCTCGTCGTCCCGGGCGGAGACAAACTCCTTGGCGACGAGATTCATGCCGTCATGCAGGCTGTTGACCACGCAGAAGTCCGCGGCGCGGTAGAGCTCGAACACCTGTGCCGGCTCCTGGTGCTCGCCGACGAGGACGATCGGCCGCCAGCCGTTCCTGCCGAACTTCTCATTGATGCGTTCCGCTTCTGCCAGCGTGTGCTGCTGCAGCGCCTGGTAGGCGGGCAGCTGGCTGCGCGTCGGAGCGGCCACCTGCAGCAGCGTCATGCGGCCGCGCCATTGCGGATGCTCGTCGAAGAGCTTTTCCAGCGCCAGGAATCGCTCGACGATGCCCTTGGTGAAGTCCCAGCGCTCCACGCCGATGCCGAGACGCACTTCGAGCCCGATCCCGTATCGACGCCGCACCGCCTCGCGCGCGATCGGCACCTCGGACTGCGTCGCCAGCCAGCGCGGTGGCCATTCGATCGAGATGGGATACGGGACGACGCGACAGACGTGGCCGTTGTGGGTCACGATCATGTGTTCGTGATCGATCTGGCACTCCACGTGCCGATCCACGGTCGCGAGGAAATTCTGGCAGTGATACCGCGTGTGAAAGCCGAGTATGTCGGCGCTCAGCAGGTGCGTCAGCATCTCGCGCTTCCACGGACAGACGCCGAACGTTTCGGCATTCGGCCACGGAATGTGCCAGAACAGCGCAATCGTCGCCTTGGGCTTGCGCTCGCGGAGCAGGCGCGGCAGCAGGGCGAAATGAAAGTCCTGAATGAGAATGACAGGGGACTCCCCGGCCGCCTCGGCCGCGACCACCCTGGCGAATTTCTCGTTGACGGCCCGATAGGCGATCCAGTCCTGCTCACGGAAGGCCGGGCGGACGTAAGCGAGGTGGCACAGCGGCCACATGCCCTCGTTCGAGAAGCCGTAGTAATAGCCCTCTTCCTCCTCTGTGGTCAGCCAGACGCGCCGCAGCGTGTACGCGGGATCCTCCGGCGGCACCCTGACATGGTCGTGCTTGTCCACGACCTGACGATCGGCGGAACCACTGCCATGCGCGACCCAGATGCCGGAGCAGGCGCGCACGATCGGCTCGAGCGCGGTAACCATGCCGCTCGCCGGCACCTGGACGACCGTGCGCCCGTCCGGCCCACGATTGTGGATGTAGGGTTCGCGGTTCGAGACGACGACGAGCGGACAGGAGCCCAGGTGCTCGCGCACGACCTGCTGCAGCGCCTGGGGTGTCCAGTTCTCGTGGAACTCGATTTCGAGGCGCTGGCTTTGCTCGATCTCGCGCAGCAGGCTCCTCACGCTGGAGAGCACCGACTGCGAAGAGCGCGGCGAGCGCGCGTCGTCGAGAAACCGGCGCGACCGGATATCGCCGAGCAGCACGTTGATCGAACGGTTCAGCATGTAGCGGATGACCAACCCGCCGAGGAGGCCCAGCACTCCCACGGCGATTACGGCAAACGCCAGCACGAAATTGCGCGCCGCGGCTTGCCGCCGGTCGATGAAACTCAGGTCGTGGACCAGCACGGCGCGATACCGCTGACCGGCGCCCGGACTGACCGTGAACGACGACACCTCGATCAATCCGGAGGGCAGGCGCGTGACGGTCGAATCGTTGACGAGCGACGTGGTCGGCGAATCGCAGGTGACGTCGGCCGGGACGAGGTTCGTGGCGTAGACCCTGGCGCCGCTCGTATCGCAGATCAGGACCGCCAGCAGCCGCTCGTCGCTCACCACTCTTTCAAGATAGGCGGCCAGTCGTGCGGATTCATTGCGCTCGAGCAGGCCGGCCAGCGGCTCCTCCATCGAGTTCATCACCAGCCGGGCCCGCAGTTCGATGTCCGAGCGGAACCAGTCCGTCAGCATGTGCTCGATATACGGCACGCCGACGAAGGCGATGATGCTCAGGGCCGCGGCAATCGGCAGGACGTAGCGGATGAAGATCGATCGAATCACGACCCGGTCACCGCGACATGGAATGCGGGCGCTCGGACATCCTTGATCGAGTTCGCCCCGTGGTTCCCCCAGCCGTCAAAGCGTCGTCTCCCACGGGCGGCTCAGGCGCAGCGCGCTGCTGATGACGCCGACGAGACTGTAGGTCTGCGGAAAATTGCCCCACAGCTCACCGGTGGCCGGAGCGATATCTTCAGACAGCAGGCCAACGCCATTGCGATACCGGAGCAGGCGCGTGAAATGCTCGCGAGCCTCTTCGACAAAGCCAGCCGCCGCCAGCGCATTGACGTACCAGAAGGCGCAGGTCGCGAACGCGGTCTGCGGCGTTCCGAAATCGTCCTCGTGTCGATAGCGGAACAGGAGATCCCCGTCGCGCAGTTCCCTGCCGATCACGTCCAGGGTCGCGAGGAATCGCGGATCGGTTGCCGGCAGCAGGCCGAGTTCCGGCAGCAGGAGCACCGACGCATCGAGGTGGTCGTCGTCGAAGGAGGCGACGAATGCGCCACGACGCTCGTTCCAGGCACGCTCGAGAATCCGGTCGCGCATGCCGTCCGCGACTTCGCGCCAGTGCTGCTCCCGGTCCGGCAGGCGCAGCCGGTGCGCAATGCGCGACAGGCGATCGCAACCTGCCCAGGACATCACCGCCGAAAACGTGTGTACCCGCTCGCGCCCACGAAACTCCCATGGACCGGCGTCCGGACGGTCGTAGACGAGCGCGGCACGCTCGCCCAGCCGTTCCAGTTGCTCGAACAATGCCCGGTCACCGCCTCGCGCCAGGCGCTCGTCGAAAAACAGTTGCGCAGTGGCGAGGATGACGGCTCCGTAGACGTCATGCTGTGTCTGCAGCGCTGCCTGATTGCCGACTCGCACCGGGCCCATGCCGCGATAGCCCGCCAGCGACGTGACAACCCGCTCCTCGATGTCATGGCTTCCGGCCAGGCTGTAGACCGGCTGCAACTCGTGCACAGCCGATCCGGCCACGATATGGTCGATGAAGTGCAGGTACGCCTCCATCGTGCGCGTGGCGCCGAGGCGGTTCAGGGCCTGGATGACGAAGTAGCTGTCCCTGAGCCAGCAGTAGCGATAGTCCCAGTTGCGGCCACTGCCAGGCCCCTCCGGGATCGACGTCGTGAGCGCCGCCAGCACCGCACCGGTGTCCTCAAAGGTGCAGAGCTTGAGGGTGATCGCCGCGCGGATGACCTCCTCCTGCCAGTCGAAAGGAATGGCCAGCGTGCGCACCCAGTCCTGCCAGTAGTTGCTTGTCTCCAGCAGCAGCGAGTGCGCCAGTACGGACGGGGTCTCCTCGATCGTCTGGTTGGGTCCGAGCACGAAGGTCAACGGCTGGTCGACGACGATCGGACACTGATCCGCCAGGGCGCTGAGCGAGGCGTCGGTCGTGACCCGGTACTCGAGGTCGTTCACCGGAAAGACGAGGTGGTGGCTGCCAGCGCGGCCACAGACGGCCTCGGCGCCGAAATTGCGCGTCGGCCGCAGGCGAATCCGCACCACCGGCCTGCCCGCAATCGGCTCGACGATCCGCACCAGCATCATCGGGCGGAACATGCGGCCCCGTGCACGATAGCGCGGACAGAAATCGCGGATGAGCAGCGACCCGCCGTGGGCATCGTGGAGGATCGTCTCGACCACTGCCGTGTTGCGCCGGTAGCGCTGCTCCGTGCTTGCGAGATCGACCATGTCGACAGCGAATACGCCTTCCGCGGATGCGCCACCTTCCGTCGTCAGCAATGCCGAGAAGACCGGATCGCCATCGGGTCGCGGCAGGCACATCCAGACGATGCGGCCGAGGTCGTCGATCAGTGCCGATACCTCGCAGTTGCCGATCACGGCCAGGTCGAGATTCGGACGAACCGGGCTCATAGCGGAGGCGCTCCGGCATCCGCCAGTTCCTCGAGAAAGACACGCACGTCCCGCGGACTCGGACACCTGCAGCATCGCGCGAACGCGATCACCGACCGCGACCGACAACCCACCGACACGCTGGACCTCTTCCAACGCCTTTTCATCAGTGAGATCGTCCCCGATGAAAATGGGTCGTCGGCCCTTGAACGGCGTCTCGCCCAGGAACTCGCGAATGGCATCCGCCTTGTTCGCGCCCGCCAGCCGCAGCTCGACGACCATCCGGCCTTCGAGCAGCACGAGCCGACTACCGAGCGCGCGCAGGATCGCGCGCATCTCGCCATGGACCTGGCTTTCCAGGTGCGGAACCTGGCGGTAATGCAACGCCACGGACATGCCTTTGTCTTCCAGGATCGTGCCCGGCAGGCGGTCGGCGAGCTGCCGCAGCCGGTCTCGCGCCTGCGCGACGGTGGCAACGTCAAAGCCGTTCTGACTGTGCCAGCGCCCCTGCGAGTCCCGGCGCTCGAGCCCATGCACACCCGCGGCCGCCCATCGATGCGGACCGAACAACCGATCCAGATTCACGATCGGACGACCGCTGATCAGCGCAACCGCACCACCGAGGACGGTGCGAAGACGGTCGAGCAGATCCTGCAGGCTCGCCTCGACCTGCACTGCAGTCCGGGGTTGCCGCTATTTCAAGCAGCGTGCCGTCGACGTCAAGAAAAAGGCACCACAGCTGGTCGGAAATACGCCGCTCCATCATTCGTCTTATTTAGTGCGCATGCACCAGGGTGGTGAGATCGGACGATCGCGGAACAGCCTCACCCACCTTCGGGCAGGTGCCTCACGCTGATCGTCCGTCTCGGAGGAGTAGTCTATGGAAGCCGGCCCACCGGCCTGTAGCGAGAAATCGTCATCCCATTGATGAGGCAATCTCACAAATGCCCCGATCACTGCCACCGCTCAATTCACTCCGGACGTTCGAGGCGGCTGCCCGACTTGGCAGCTTCACCAAAGCTGCACGCGAGCTGAACGTCACGCCGGCTGCGGTCAGCCACCAGATTCGCGGATTGGAGGAGTACCTCGGCGTTACATTGTTCCGACGCACCACTCGCAGCCTCGTCCTGACGGACCAGGCGACGGCGGCCGCGGAAATGTTGCATGAGGCGTTCGATCGCATCGGCCAGAGCGTCGAATCGCTGCGCTCCGACGGCCGCAGCGGCAAGAGCGGCGCACTCTCGATCAGCGTCACCCCCGCCTTTGCCACACGCTGGCTGGTCTCCAGGCTCCCGCACTTCCAGAAGAAGCACCCACGAATCCACCTGCGTATCGCAGCCAGCCCGTCGCCTGTCGACTTCGACCAGGAGGATGTCGATGTCGCCGTTCGCATCGGCCGCGGCGGCTTCGCCGGCGTGGTCGCGGTCGAGCTATTTCACGAATGGCTCGCGCCCGTCGCGAGCCCGGCATTCCTGCGACAGAATGTTCTGCGCAAGCCGGCCGACATCACCCGAGTTCCGATGCTGCACGACAATTCGATGCGGCGCGCCGGTCGCCCCAGGGCGTGGCAGGAGTGGTTCAGGGTCGCAGGCGCCCCGCTCGTGGAAACGCGCCGGGGAACGCAGTTCGACGACGGGCACCTTGCGTTGCAGGCCGCGGCGGCCGGGGGCGGCGTGGCGCTCGGACGGCTTGTTTATGCAGTCGATGATCTCGCGGCGAAACGGTTGCGCATCGCGATGCAACCGGTGATCGAAATGGACATCGCCTACTATCTGCTGATTCCGGAAGCGCGAGCGGGCATGCCGGCCGTGATCGCCTTCCGGACGTGGATCGAAGCGCAGGCCGCAGATTTTCGCAGCGACTTCACTCAACGTTTTCGCAAGAGCACGATCAGAAGCAATGCAACCAGCGCGACGCCCTCGATCCTTCGTGCCAGCCAGACGAAGTGAGTCGGTTGCACCCTGCTCCGGTACTAGCCGGCGTCGACCTGCTCTGACGAGAAGTCGGCGACCTCACCCTTGTCGTTGAGGAAGAAGCGATAGCGACGGTCACGCTCACCGGGCATGAAGTAGAAGACCACACGACTGATCTTCTCCCCGCGGCGCTCGACGCCATTGCCGAATACGTCGTCCTCGGCGAGGAACGTGAATCCCTTCGCCGTCGCGAGTTGCTGCTGCAAGTCCTCACGACCCGCCTTCTCGCGGGCTGTGCCCGCGTTCGTGCTCCGGAGACCCCTCGCCATAGCTGGTGAAGGCTCGCCCTTCGCCCAGGACTGCAGCACCTCGCGTAATCGCGTGGTACGCACCGGATCGGGATCGACGACCTTCGCATGCGTGTCGGGCCAGGCCAGGTCAGATTCCACGAGGCCCGCCACCGTGGTGGCCAGACGCATCGGCTCGGCCTCGGCGAGGTTGGCCAGCACGATCACGCTAAGCTTCCGCCCGGGGTAGCGAACGATCGCGGCCTTGAAACCCTGCCAGGAGCCGCTGTGCTGGATCGCCGGCTCGTGCCGCTGCACATCCAGGAACCACGCGAACCCGTACGGAAAACTTGTGTCGTCCCGCAGCTGCACGGGTGACCACATCGCCTCGTAACTCTCCGGCTTGAGGAAGCGTCGCGACCCGAGGGCGGCGTCCCACTTCGCCATGTCGAGGGTCGTGGTGTAAAGCGAGCCGTCGGCGGTGGTGTTGAGCGACGGCGAGACCCACTCCTGGTTCTGCAGCTTGCCCTTCTCCATCGTGTACCCGGCCGCCCGGTTCTTCACGATGTCCGACTCGCTGATGACGCGCGTCGACACCATGCCCAGCGGAGCGAATACACGCTCCGTCAGGAAATCACCGTAGAACTTGCCGCTGATCTTGTGCACGAGGATGCCGAGCAGCACGTAGCCCGTGTTGCTGTAACTCCATTGCGTACCCGGCGCGAAGTCCGGGGGCAGCGTCATCGCCACCTGGACGAGTTCGTCCTCCGTGTAGTCCTTGCGGTAGTCGATGTCGGTCTTGCCTTCCCAGTCCTTGATCCCGGAAGTGTGGGTCAGCAGATGCCGCACGGTGATGCCCTTCCACGTCACCGGAGCGTCGGGAAAGAACTTGCTGATGGGATCGTCGAGTCCGAGTTTGCCTTCGTCCACGAGCATCATTACCGCCATCGCGGTGAACTGCTTGCCTACGGACCCCGTCTGGAAGACGGTCTCGGGCTTCGCGGGCACGTCGAGTTCCACGTTGGCGAGGCCGTAGCCCATCGCGCGAACGACCTGGCCATCGCGGCAGATCGCGAGCGAGATTCCCGGAATCTGGTGGCGCTGCATCTGGCTCAGCAGAAACTCGTCGACAGCGTCGGCGAACACGACGGCGGGAAAGGCGAGTAGCGTCAGGATCAGAGCCAGTGCTTTCATCATGGGTGCTTTGTTACCACGAAGTGCATCAAGCTGACAAAAAAATGCGCATCCAAGCCAGGTGCGGGCCTCACGGCCGACGCTACCTGTCGCCGCACCATTGCTTCTCGCAAGGCACGCCGTCGCCACCGCCGTCCATCTTGACGCCCGGGCAGTTGGCCAGGAAAAACTCTGCCTCCTCGCAGGAGGTCATCTGCGAGCAATACACGCGCCCGTCGCACTGATACGGACTGCGCAGGTCCGACGCCTCCTCCTGCTCGAGCAACTGCGCAGTCACCGACGATTCGCTGTCGTCGCGGACTGCCTCGTCCGCGTTGCGCGTTTGATAGGCGCCCCAGGCCTGCCAGGCGATCACTCCGATCACGAGGGCGACGAGCAACTTTCGCATGAGATCCTTCCTGCACCGGGAAGGCGATCATCGGTCTTTGCCGTAGCACTCGTCCAGCGCGCGGACTGTTCCCCGGGCAGCAAGGAGCGCCGCCAGACTCGCCGCAGTAGACAAGTACTGGCTGCTAAAGCTCGGAGACTGAGAGCCGCCGCAGCAACGCCATTCGCTTGTCGTGATGCTCGGCCATCCGCTCCAGGATGTCTGCGAGGAAGGCGACGGTATCCACCACTCGCGGTCCCTTGTTGAGCATGACGCACTCGGCGCGACTGCTCATCACGGCATCGCTCACTTCTGCCCGGGTCGGCGCCCCGCCTTTCGCGAGACCCTCGAGGACCTGCGTCGCCCAGATCACGGGCACGTGTGCTGCCTCGCATAACCAGAGAATCTCCTCCTGCAGCTCAGACAGCCGTTCGAACCCCACTTCGACGGCCAGATCGCCTCGCGCGACCATGACCCCCACGGGTGGCGAGATGAGCGAGGCCAGGAGGATCCGCGGCAGGTTGCGAAAGGCGGTGGCATTTTCGATCTTCAGCACCGTGCCGATATGGCCCGCGCTCAATGCGGACAATTCCTGCTGCAGTCGAACGACGTCGTCGGCAGTGCGCAGGAACGACAGGGCCACGAGGTCGGCGAAGCCAACGACGTCCCGCAGGTCGGTGAAGTCCTTTTCCGTCAGGGCGCCCAGATTCAGGTCTGAATCCGGGAAGTTGATGCCCTTTTCGTCCCGGAGCCTGCCGCCACCAGGCGGTGCATGTGTCACGCTGACCTCAAGTCTGTCGTCTGCTTTAGTGCGCACGATGCCGCCGATCTTCCCGTCATCGAGCCAGACTCTGTGTCCCGGCCGCACGTGTTCGAATGCGGCCGGCAACGTGCAATGGATGTGCGCTGGGCTCAGCACGCCGCTCTCCGGATCAACCGTGGCGGGCATTCCCGGAATCGGATCCCGGGTCAGTATCAGCGAGTCACCTGCGTTCAGGCTGATACGGACTTGAAGTGCCGGGAGATCACCGATGATGAGTTGTCCGGCGACACCTTCAGCGTCCTGCGCTTCCAGCACGTTGCCCGGCGCCAGGTGGACGCCGCGATCGACCTCGGCCAGCAGCGACTGATCGGTGGTGGCCAGGACGCGGAAGGTGCGGCGACGACCCCGAAGATCTTCCGTGACGAGCGTCTTCCCACGTCGCCACGCACCCGTCGCGCCGGCAATGGGCACGGCAACCGCATCGCCTGGCCCGGGTTCCGGGTTTTCCTGCGAGCGTGAACCAGGCGCGCGCCGGTCTCACGGTCCGTCCCAGGGCATCGACCGTTGGACGCAGACGAAGCATGTGCCCGATGCGTTGCAGGGGTCCCGTGCGCAGCTTCGGCCCAGCCAGGTCGGCTTGAATCCGGCAGGGTCTGCCGACGATCCGTTCCGCCCGTCGCAGGTGAGTCGCCATGCGACGCCAGGCATCCGCCCCATCGTGGGCGCAGTTGATCCGCATGACGTCCATGCCGGCGCGGAGCAGATCCTCGATCAGCTGCGGGTCGTCCGCTGCCTCGCTCGGCATCGTGACCATGATCCTGACGACGCGCGACGCCGGCGCGGGGCCAAACAGGCGTCGGGTGTGATCGTGGAGCAGGATCGGGCCGGTCACGAACGTTGCGGGAGGATGCGGCGCCGGCTCCGCTTCCTCGCCCGCAAGAACTTCGAGGTTGGATACGACCGCGTTGATCGCAGCCAATACGTGACCTTCGAGTATGCCCAGGGAGGAAAGGCCCAGCGAGTGCAGGTCGAGCTGCAGCGGACGAATGTCGCGCTGTCGCACCGCCAGATAGTGCAGCAGGTTTCTTGCACTGTTGCGGTAAGCCGGCGCGATCGTCGCAAGCGATTCCGCATGTGCCGCCTCGAACTCGAGGGCATCCGCGCGCAGGATCCGGAGCGATTCCAGCGAACGAGTCAGCAGGCGATCCGTCACGCCTGTTGTCTCCGAAGAAAATCGCCGTTCCCCGCAGTCATCGGCCCAACCAGATCGTCGCGGCCACGGCTGCCACGATGATCGCCGCAATGGCCAGGACATAGGCCAGGACCGAGGCACGACTGAGCACGACGGGAGTCTCTCGCTTATGGATGCGGAGAGGTTAGGCGCCCGATCCTTACAATCTGATTACAGTGTCCTGCCTTCCGCGGCGGGGTCGATGACGGTGAACTCACGCAACGTGCCCAGTTATCCACAAAGCCTGTGGATAACACTGTGCAGAAAGTTAAGCTCTTGAGATGGCGCCGCGCGAAATCGCAGGTTTTCTTGCGTTGATCACTTGGTGATCAGCGATCTTTGTCAAGCATTACAGTCGCTTGCGGCCATCTCTTAAGATGACGCATTTGCGGCACGCGCTAACCAGCTATTCCTTGGTCGGTCGACCCACGCTCGACGGACGGCGCAGTCCGCAGCCATACCGCTGCCGGTACAATGCAGCGACTTGATCGAACGGACCGCTGCCATGCCCCTCAGGACACAATTAATGAAACGCGGCACAGCCCGCGTTGATGCTCACGCCGAGTCACAGTGCGCCAATTGTGGCTGGTTCACGATTCTTGGCGCGACCGATTCCACTGGATCATTCCGCGGTACCTGTCACCGGTACGATCACCTCAGCACCGAAAAGACCCCCCTTGTGCATGCGGACGACTGGTGCTTTGACCATCGGCCAAATCACGAATTGGATTGCGCGACCCAGGAGAACCTGCTGCTCCCGCGAAGCAGCCACTGATTCACGATACCGGGCCGCGAGGCCTCATGATCGCGATCCTGGGTGCCGGGGCTGAACTATCATCCACCGACCATGGAGATCATCGCGGTCTCGAATATCAAAGGCGGTGTAGGCAAGACGACGACGGCCGTCAACCTTGCCTACCTTGCGGCGGCGTCGGGACGCGCAACCGTACTGTGGGACCTCGATCCCCAGGGTGCGGCGACCTACACGCTGCGCGGTGCACCGAATGAACGAGCCTCCGCCAGGAAGCTGGTCAGCGGCAAGCGCGAATTGCCCGAACTGGTCGCGCCGACCGATTACGCGGGACTTGACCTGTTACCCGCGGATTTTTCATATCGCCAGTTTGACGTGCGCATGAGCGAGCGCAAGCATCCTACGGAGCGCCTCCTGCGGATGAGTCGCTCACTCAACCAGGACTACGACTGCCTGTTGCTCGACTGCCCGCCAGGAATGTCACTCTTGTCGGAGAACGTGCTGCGGGCCGCGGATGCCGTCATCGTACCGACGCTCCCGACACCGCTGTCGCTGCGAATGCTCGAGCAGCTGTTCGATCTGGTTGCACAGGCGGGCTGGTCCGACCTGTGCCTCCTGCCCTTCTTCTCGATGGTAGATCGGCGCAAGTCGCTGCATGAGGAGGTCATCGCCGCCACGCGTCAGCGGTTTCCGATGATGCTTGCCACGGAGGTGCCGTACTGGAGCGAGATTGAACGGATGGCCGTGCGTCGCGCGCCGATTCCTGCCTACGCGCCACGCAGCCCCGCCGCGCTCGTCTATTCGAATCTGTGGTGTGAGATCGCCGCGCGGCTGCGCCAGTAAAGTGCGACTGGACGCCGCACGGCTGCCTCGCAAGCGGGGATGCAGGGTTAGATCGCGTGTTCGTCGAACCCCCAGCCTGCATTACGAATCCTTTACAGACGATTCGTCATTCTGTCACACGGCACGCCTAGCCTTCGTCCCACCGATAACAGCAAGACCGCGCCGTCGTGGCCTCAGTTGAGGTGCACGCGACGCCGCATCCACTGACGGTCAAGAATGTCCTGTAAACCACCCACCGGATCGTTCTTTCAGGAGATCGACGCACATGACGAGCTTCCGGCAGGCGCTGGCGATTCAGCGCTGGGATGACCACCGCTACTACCACCACAGTCTGGTCAACCAGTCCCTGCACCTGGTGAGTGCCACGAGCTTTCTCTGTTCCTACGTCCTGATGTTCATTAATCCGGCGATTGCGGCACTGGTGGCGTGGCTCGTCTCGATGACGACGCGCCAGGCGGGCCATTTCTTCTTCGAGCCCAAAGGCTACGACACGGTCAATCAAGCGACCCACGAGCACAAGGAAGCGATCAAGGTAGGCTACAACCTGCGCCGCAAGATCGTGCTGCTGTCGATCTGGGCCGCTTCACCGCTGCTGCTGATGCTCGAGCCGACGTTGTTCGGCGTCTTCACACCGCACGCGAACGCAGCCGAATTCTGGACTCACGTCGGCGAGATCTGGCTCATCGTGGGACTGGGCGGACTGCTGTTCCGCACCGTACATCTCTTCTATCTGAAGGACGTGCAGACCGGTCTCGTCTGGTGCACGAAGATCCTGACGGACCCCTTCCACGACGTGAAGCTCTATCACAAGGCGCCGCTGTACCTCATCCGCGGGGAACGGCCGGAGCCTCCGACGGGGACGGTGGCGCCGCACTGACCGGCGGGCGGCCGAGGCGCGCGCGCAGCATCTCACGCGTGATGCGGCGCTTGATGGCGCGATTGGTCAGCTCCGGGCCCTGCCACCACCAGCCGTCCCTGTCCATTGCCCGCGCGCCGGCCACGATCCGGTCCGCCACGGCATCGAAATCCGCATCCGTGTAGTTGAGGCTGAAAATGAACCGGCCTGTGCCGACCCAGCTGAGGGCGAGTCCTTGCGCACGCAGGTAGAACTGCAGCATCCAGTTATAGCGCGAGGGTCGCGTGTAACACACGGTCCAGATCGTCGACAGGTTGCGCACCTGCAGCGGCAGGCCGGCATCGCTGAGACGCTGGTTCAAACGGGCCGCCCGACCGTTCCAGATCGCTTCGAGGTTGACGTAGAGGCCGTAAATCTCAGAGCTGCTCTCGAGACGCTGCAGGAACTCGTTCATCGCGCCCATCACGTACGGGTGCGAGTTGAAGGTGCCGCGCGCGAAGCAGATGTCCGCGGGGCGATCTTCCTGGAAGCGCTTCATCAGCGCGGCCTTGCCGCACAGCACGCCGACCGGAAGCCCACCGCCGAGCGTCTTGCCGTAGGTGACCATGTCGGCCTGCACGCCGAAATATTCCTGCGCGCCACCCGGCGCCAGGCGGAACCCGACAAACACTTCGTCGAAAATGAGGGGGATCCCGCGCTCGGTACAGACGTCGCGCAGGCGCCGCAGCCAGGCGGCGTACTCCTCCCGGTCGAAATGAGCGTGGCGCGAGCTGTCCACCAGCGTCGAATCTCCCGGCGCGCCCGCATTGGGGTGCAGTGCCTGCAGGGGGTTGACCAGCACGCAGGCGATGTCCCGGCGCCTGGCGAGCACGCGCAGCGACATGTTGTCCATGTCCTTGAGTGTGTAGGTGCTGTCGGCCGGCATCGGGTTGCCGACACCCGGCTGCACATCGCCCCACCAGCCGTGATACGCACCGCAGAAGCGCACGACGTGCGAGCGACGGGTGTGATAGCGGGCCAGTCGCACGGCCTGCATGACCGCCTCGGTGCCCGACATGTGGAACGACACTTCGTCGAGACCGGAGATCCTGCGCAGGCGCGCGACATTGTCGACAACCACGGGGTGATAGGCCCCGAGCACCGGTCCCAGTGGCTGCACACGCGCCGCACCGCGCTCGATGCACTCCTTGTAGAAGTCGTACCCGAACAGGTTGACGCCGTAGGAGCCGCCAAGATCATAGAGCCGGTTGCCGTCGAGGTCGGTGAGCTGCACACCGGCGGACGACTCCACGAACGAGCCGCTCTTGAGGTGCTTGCCCACCAGGCCGCGGAACTGGAAAGGAACGCGGTACCTGCTGGTGAACTGCAGGTCGGAGATCGCGTCCTCGACCTCGCGAGTGACTTTCGCCGTCGTCGCATAGCGCTCGGAGTAGAACGCCGCAAGGCGCATGAACCCCGCACGCCGTTGCTCGGCGACAGCGGCCGGCGCGTCGTCGGCGCCGAAGAACTCCGACTCGTCGTATTCGTAGTGAGGAACGAGGGCGGCCATGCGGCGCGCCAGGCGCGAGTGGCCGGCCAGCGACGGGTGCTTCGCCGCCGAGAGTTCCAGGCGCAACTGCAGCCGGTGCGCGAGGGCCGCGACGCCGAGGGCCGCGGCGATGTACGCGATGGTGCTGGTTTCCAAGGCAATCCTCCGTCACCAACGTACGGCACCTGGATGACATCCCGATGACGCCGTCGCCCCGGCCCTCCCTGTTCACCCGGATTGCCGACCAGGAAGACCTGAACTTCCTGCTCACCAACCGCATTCCCCGCAACGCACTGACACGCCTCGTCGGCCGGCTCAGCAAGATCGAGAATCCGGTCGTCCGTGACCTCTCGATCGGCCTGTGGCGGGCGTTCGCCGATCTCGACCTTGCGGACGCGCGGACCACGCAGTTCCGCAGCATGCATGACTGCTTTACGCGCCAGCTGCGCGACGGTGCGCGCCCGATCGACCCTGACGATCGGCATTTGACGAGTCCCTGTGATGGCATCGTCGGTGCTCATGGTCGCATCGACGGCGACACTCTGCTGCAGGCCAAGGGCTCTTCTTATACGCTGGCCGAGCTGCTGGCCAACGACGCAGGATTAGCGCAGATCCTCCACGACGGGCAGTACCTGACGCTGCGTCTGACCTCCGGCATGTACCACCGTTTTCACGCGCCGCACGACTGTCGCGTCGAGCAGGTGAACTACATTGCAGGTGAGGCCTACAACGTCAATCCGGCCGCACTGAAGCGCATCGACAAACTGTTCTGCCGGAACGAACGCGCGGTGCTGCGTTGCCGACTCACAGCCTCCGGGCAGACGATCGCGCTGGTGCCCGTGGCCGCCGTGCTGGTCGCCAGCATCCGCCTGCATTTTCTCGACGTGCTGCTGCACCTGAAATACCGCGGACCGAACGTAATCGCCTGCGACGCGCCGCTGCGCAAGGGCGAGGAGATGGGCTGGTTCGAACACGGCTCGACCGTCATCGTGCTGGTGCCGCCAGGGTTCGCGCTCTGCGACGGCCTGCGTGACGGTGCGCGGATTCGTATGGGCCAGGCGATCCTGACCATGCGCTGAGAGATTGCATTCGCTTTACATATCGTCAGCCACCGTGGAGATTTGCCACCTACCACGCTGATTGTCATGAGCATTTCTTGCAGCGTTCACGCCGTCGTCATGAAGCGTCGGCAATCTCCCCCAGCGAGCAAGGCCACGGGAGAGAGCGAACATGACCCCCAAGCCACCGCAATCCACGTTGCGCCTGCGCAGCGTCTTCATCTCCGACGTCCACCTGGGCTTCAAGGGATGCCGGGCGGAGTTCCTGCTCGACTTCCTGCGCCGGGTCGAGTGCGAACAGATTTACCTGGTTGGCGACATCATCGACCTGTGGAGCCTGCAGCGCACTTTCTACTGGCCGCAGGCTCACAACGACGTCATCCGCACGATTCTCGGCAAGGCGAAACACGGCACTCGCGTGGTGTACGTGCCGGGCAACCACGACCGCGCATTTCGCGACCATGACGGTTTGACGCTGGGCAACGTCGAAATCCGTCTCGAGGCGATCCACGAGACCGCGGACGGACGCCGCTTCCTGGTGCTGCACGGCGACGAGTTCGACAGCATCGTGCGGGCGAGCCCGCTGCTCGAGTCCGTCGGCAATCATGCCTACGCGGCGGCCTTGCGACTGAACCGATACGTCAATGCGGTGCGGCAGAGGCTCGGCTACCCGTATTGGTCGCTGGCCGCGTTCCTCAAGCACAAGGTCAAGAACGCGGTGAAGTACATCGCCAACTTTGAACGGGCGCTGGCTGTCGAAGCCCGCCGCCGTGGCGTCGATGGCGTCATCTGCGGCCATATCCATCGGGCTGAGATCACGGAGATCGACGGCATCCTCTACTGCAACGACGGCGACTGGGTGGAGAGCTGCACGACGCTGGTCGAGGACTTCGCCGGACGGCTCAGCCTGCTGCGCTGGACTGAGACAGCCGAAGTCCTCACCGGCACGCAGGCAGTGCCTCTCCTGGACGGTGTCGTGCCCTTCGGTCAAGCCGCATGAAGATTGCGCTGGTCACGGACGCCTGGCTGCCGCAGACCAACGGCGTCGTCCGAACGTTGACCATCACGGCCGAGAGGTTGTCGCAGGCCGGGCATGAAGTCACGGCCATCACGCCCGTCGATTTCCGCACCGTTCCGTGTCCAACCTATCCGGAGATCCGCCTGTCGCTGTTTGCGGCAGGGAGGGTTCGGCGACGTCTCGACGCCCTGGATCCCGACGCCGTTCACATCGCCACCGAAGGCCCGCTGGGACTGGCTGCGCGGCGCTGGTGTCTGCGCCGCGGCCGCTCGTTCACAACTTCGTATCACACGCAGTTCCCGGAGTACGTGCGCGCTCGAGTCCCGATTCCGGTTGCGGTCAGCTATGCATTCCTGCGCTGGTTTCACGGCAGTGCGGCGCACACGCTGGTCGCCACGCCTTCCATGCAGAACGCTCTCGCAGAGCGAGGATTCCGCAACCTCGTGCTGTGGAGTCGCGGCGTCGATACGGAACTGTTCCGGCCACGCGACGAGTCATTCCTCGAGTTGCCGCGCCCGATCTGGCTGTATTTCGGCCGCGTCTCGGTCGAGAAGGGCATCGAGGAGTTTCTCGCGCTCGACCTGCCCGGGCACGAAGCTCGTGGTGGGTGACGGGCCGGCGACCGAGAGCTTGCGCAGGAAATATGCCGGTGCGGTCTTCACCGGCTATCGCTTCGGCGATGAGCTGGCGCGCCACGTCGCTGCCGCGGATGTCTTCGTGTTTCCCAGCCGTACCGACACGTTCGGACTCGTGCTGCTCGAAGCGATGGCCTGCGGCATTCCTGTCGCCGCCTTTCCGGTGACGGGACCAATCGACGTGGTCGTGAACGGCGTCACCGGAGTACTCGAGCGAGGACCTGCGTGCGGCCGCGCTCACATGCTCTCCATCTCGACCGACGTGCATGCCGCGAGCATGCGCTTCGCTACACCTGGGAGGCGGCTACTCACCAGTTCATCGCATCGCTCGCGCCGGTCGATTGCCCGCATGCCGCAACGATATCGTAACCTCACGGCTGGACAATCGGGGTTCGTGCCAACTGCCGGCACCCTCGAACGACGGATACGGGATGCCCGCTGACACACGTCGCCTGCTGTGCATCTCGTTACACGATGTCGCGCCGGCAACGCTCGACGATTGCGCGAACACCCTCGCCTTCCTCGATGACCTCGGCCTGGGCCCGGTCGCGCTGCTGGTCGTCCCGGATTACCACGGATTGGGCCGGGTCGACCGGGATGGTCGCTTCGCCTCGTTCATCGAGTCGCGCATCCTGCGGGGCGACGAGATCGTACTGCACGGCTACCGTCACACGGATACGGGTCCCAGCCCGCGCGGCATTCGTGAATGGCTGGCGCGGCGCATCTACACCGACGGCGAAGGTGAGTTCTCGCGACTCGACTTCGAGACTGCAAGGACTCGCATCCTGCGCGGGCTGGTCGTCCTGCGCACCGCCGGGTGGCAGCCGAAGGGATTCGTCGCCCCCGCCTGGCTCATGAGTCCTTCAGCGCGGTGCGCGCTGGAGGAGATGCCACTGCAGTACCTTGCGACCCGCGATGCAGTCTTCGTCGTGCGATCCGGTCAAAGGATCGCGGCACCGAGCCTGGTCGTCAGCACTCGTGCCGCGTGGCGGCGCACGGTCTCGCCGCTGTGGAATCAAGCGCAGCTGGCACGACACTCGACGAGCCGGGTCCTTCGGGCCGCATTACATCCGGCGGACCTCCGATACCCGGCGATGGAAGCCTTCTGGCGAAGGCTGTTTATCCGACTCGGCGACCGGAGCATCGTCACCGAAGCTCAGCTGATACCGCCGCTGCCCCGACGCGCGGTTGAACCCACGCTGGCAAGTGCCACGCATGGGCGGATGCACGGTTAGATCGCGAATTCCTCGTACGCTTCGAGCGCGCTCTGGACGAATCCCCGCCAGTATTCCCGGTTCTGGGTGTCAGCGTCATCGTGCGCCAGGCCGAACGTCTCGCGGAACGCGGCAATCTCCTTCCTGGTCAGATGCCGCTCGCCAAGGATCGTGCTGACCACCCTGTACCCGGCCTGGTCGCCGTCGAACCCGTGGTGCGCGGCAATCGCGGCCAACCGCTTCAGGTCGAGGTACTCCGCCGAATCTTCGGCCCAGGCGGCGCCCGCCTGCCTGCCGCGCTCGCCGGCCTGATCGAAGCATCGCAATCTGCCTTCGTCAGGCATCACGCCGGCCTGTTCCGTCGCACTTGTCACGGTTCAACTCCTTTCAAATCCGCGCCGCTGCGATCGATCACAGAAGTCGCTGGTTGAACTCACGAAGAATTGCCGTGGCGCTGAAAGCCATCACCGACCCGACGATCATCATCGCGGTCCAACTTGCTCTGCTGAATCCTGCAGCAGGAATGTTGCGACGAGGTGTCAGCCGGCCGCGGCCGGCGACGTCGCCCGCTCAAATAGAAGCCGGCCGAGAGGATTGCTCCTCCCGGCCGGTGCGATGTGCACCCGTCGGTGCTTGTTACTTCTGCTTGCCCGTCGGCGCGACGGCCGTCGATCGGATGGTCCACACTTCCGTGCCCGGGCTCAGCGGCACAGGCTTCGTGATGAGGTCCGGAGCCGCCATATTGGACGCGGCGCCGAGGAACAGCATCTTGTTGCCCACTTCCATGGTACGGATGCCGTAGTTCCACAGGCCCCAATCGAGCGGCAGCGCCATCTGCTGCCAGTTGATCGAATCATCCGAGTACCACAGCTCGGCCTCTCCGCGCGGCAAGTTACTCAGGAAATCCTGGTTGAACGTGCCGACGAACATGCGACCGTTGATCTCCGCCATCGACCACGCATAGGCGTTGTTGGGGTTGAAGAACCCGTTGTCGCGTGATCTCACGGAACTGGCCGGTTTGCGGGGTTGTAAACCTGCAGGTAGAAACCCACGTCGAGATCCACGTTGCCGACGTAGAGCAGACCCTTGCTGCTGGTGAACAGCTTCAGGTTGCCCATGTTGGTCTGCGGATTCAGGAACGGCTGGCCCGGACCACCTCAGGCGTGCCAGAGCCCGTTGTACTTGTACAGGTAGCTATTACCCGCCGGTCCGGCCATGCCGATGTACAGGGTATCCCCCGCTACGCGCAATTCGGCAACCGCGGGCTTCGGCAGATGCATAGTCATCAGGCGGCGGATACCCGTAGACGGCTACCGGCTGGAAGCTGTGAACGAAGCGCCACTCGGGTCCGAGGTCCGGCCTTCCTGGTAGGCCCACAGCTGTCCACCGCTCACATTGAACGTACCGACGTACAACTCGCCTTTGTACGAGGCCATCGCACGGATCGAGGTGTTCACCGCACCCGTGTAATTCGGGTAGCGTACCGATCAATCCGTACGGATTGTCAGCGTTCGTAGTCGAATTGCACGGCGTGCCCGGTCCATCGCACGACAGTACGCGCGTGAAGTTCTTGCCGTCGGTCGACACCAGCAGCTGCGATCCCGGGAAGCTCCAGTCATACGGGTCCGCCTGTCATACAGATCAACGCCCGTTATGAACGCGCCGAGGTCCGACCCCACGTACAACTTGCCGTTGTGGGTTTCCATGTAGCGGAAGCCCTGCGAGAATCCGTCGCATTCCCTTCGTCAAAGACCTTGGTCCACGACTTCTTCACGTAGTCAAAGCGCCAGATTTCCGCGAACCGCGTATCCGCTGCCGCCGGCGAAGTGCCTGAGTTCGGGGCTGCGAACAATTCCATGCAGGCAATCTGCGAGTGGATTGACCGTAACCTGATAGAAGTTGCTGATCCAGGCACTGTCTTGACCGCATCGCTCGGTCGAGGACCTCGGTGACGTCATAGAAGGCGTTCTTGGTGCCGACCACCATGCCGCCGTTGAAACTCTTCATCGACCAGGCGTACTTGTTCCAGACGTCGCCGAATCCGCGACCGACCGGCTTCTTGTTAGCCGTATTCGGCTGCTTCATCAGGTTGGCCCACGGCGACGCCACGCACTGCAGCGTGAAGTCGGACGTGGAATTGCGAACTTCGCCATTGGCGTAGTGCAGGCCGAGCTTGAAGCGCAGCAGGGCGTTGTCCTGCGCACCCTGCGCAATTCCGCCGGCGTCACCGGCGCTGCCCTGCCCGTTGATGCGGGCATTGGCGACAAAGCTGCCGTTGTAAACAAAGCCCTCGTCCAACGGATCAAGGCCCAGCGGGTCATATCCGCCGACGTTGGATTTCACCATCACCTTTGACTTGAACTGGTACTTGATGCCCGACGTCTGGCCGACGCCATCGCCGTGCGTCGTGACCTGGAACTTGAGGTGCACTTTGCCCAGGCTGTCAACGTCAATGATGGCCTGGCTCTGTCCGGTCAGATTGAAGTCGATGTCTTCGCCGTACGTGATACGGGTGATGTTCGGATCAGCCGTTGGTGCGTTGAATATCGCGCACGGGTCTGACAGCGTGACTTGTGAGTCGAATGGGAATACCGCTTGTGCGCCCACCAGCGGTGCGAACAACAAGCCGGCGACTCCCGCCCAGATGCAGTTCGATGTGAATGCCTTGCTCATCCGAATTTCTCCTGTTATTGAGCTGGCGATTGCAATTTTTCCACTCTCCGGCTGCGGCAATAAGCCGGAGTAATACCTCCTCCAAATGACCTCGTCGGACGACCTTCTCTGGACCGTGTCCATCGCTCGACCTCGGCACCGCATGGTCGAGCTGGCCAGCATCTCCCGTTCACGGTCACCGCCTGATTCAGGGTGCCGCTATCGCGGCTGCGTGATCGTCGCGCACACCCTGGCAGCATCGCCGTCCAGAACAGGTCGCGCAGCCGGCTCGTCCTGCCAGCACCGACTAAAGCTCGTGACGTCACGCACCCCTCGCTCCGACTGCCGCAAGGAACTCGAGCTGCCCGAGATGTACCACCATGAAGTCGCGGGCAATCACTCGCAGCGAGGTCATGCTCGCGGCTGGATCGTCGGTGTTGATGTCGACAGGCTCGCGCACCAACCGCATCTCCTGACCCGAGAAGTCGTAATGGCAACTGGTGCCGAAATCCACGACTGACACGACCCCCAGCAGCGCAAATGCAGAGAACGGTGCAATCAACGGTCCATGGCATCCCATCGACTGGCGCGAGACATTGAGGTGCGCGCCCAGGTGTACAGCCGGGGCCCTTGCAACAAGCGCCGTCGCCGCTACCTGAGAGCCGCGGCGATCTCCTCGTCGCCCACGACGGCGACTGTCTTCTGGTCCACCAGATCGCTCCATGCGCTGGCCAGTCTGCTGACCGCAACAGGATCGTCGGACTCGACGAGCGAAAAGCCGCGGCCTGTCCCCATGGCATGGAATCGTGTCATCTTCACACCCGGAATCTTCGGGTCGCCTTCCTGGAAGCGCTTGATGACTGCCTTCATGTTTTCAGGCCGAATGCTCCATACGGTGATGTATTTCATGGCCACTCTCCCCTGGCTTCGAATTCAGTGCCGGCAATCCACCGGGTGAATTCGCCCTATGCGCGCCTCTTGCTGCCTTGCCAATCAGTGGAAATCGCTACCTGGTGACGTTGGTGCAATTCACACTGATTCGCATCATCCCTGAGGAGCGACAAGCGGGTCTCAGGCCCGATCTCTCACTCGAACACGCTGAGGATGCTCTGGTACTTTTCGATGTACCAGCGATTCTCATTGTTGTACCTGGGGATCGTCACGGGACGGACGCCGAAAGCATCCTCCTTCCACAGACACGGGCAGCTCACTGGGTTGCCCGGGGGCTGCTCGCCTGGCGGACGCAGGTCTTCAAGCCTCACGCCCATCCTTTTCATCACACCGTGAAGCTTCGTGACATTCCTCGGTCCACCGTTGTAGGCAGCGACCGGGAAGATGCCAAGCACCTCCTTGTTGTCACGATAGGCGAAACGAATATCGGAACGCATCTGATACAGCTCGATGTCAAAGAGGCAGATCGCCGCCTTCATGGCGTTCAGCAGGTCCGTCGCGCCGCGCTCAAAGTTCGGGTCGAGCTTTGCCTGGGGGCATCGCCGGACCACCAGCGCATAGGTGCCATTTCCCCGCCTGTTCGTGAACTGCATGGGGCCGAGGGCCGATGCGCTTGAAACGCTGTACCGATACGCCTCCTCCCGCTTCAGTCCGTAGTGGCTCAGCACCTCATCGACCGCACCGGCTTTCTTTTTCACGAAGTCGGTATCGTCTGTTTGTTCGATCACCGCAAGGGTCGTGATGACTTCAGCGGGCACGACGTCCGCGAGCAGCTGCCCCGGAAATGCCGCTGAGGGTGCCCTGGCGAGACGCAGTTCCTCGATCGCCGTTCGCGCCGTGTCGAGAAGGAATTCCTTCCCGCCACTGACAAAAAGTGGATCGAGGGTGTCTTCGTTGGACGGGAGATAGACGATTGGCCTCGCGGTCGCGACGACAGCTCGCCATCTCTTCTTCGCAATCAGGGCACTGTCGAAGACGGGGAATTTCCTGCCGTAAACCTTGAGTGGCTCACCGTCTTTCGAGAAGGCGAACATCAGCCGCTCGGCCCCCGTGCCCTTGACGTGCCGTGCCTCGACGCCGGGTGTCCGCACGATGAAGGGAAAGGGCTTCCTTCCGGGCTTCCATTTGACCGGAGGGCGGGGGATCTCGATGTGCGCAATGATCCATTCCTGCTTCGCCTCGCTCCACAGGGCAAAGACGACAGGACGCCCGCGAAGTGCTTCCTTCCTTCCTTTTCCCGTGAAAACGTAGTCGAGTTCGACGTCACGAAGAATGGACTTCGCTTCGGAAACGAGATCGAGGATCACCTCGTGACGTTCGCGCTGGGCCTCAACGATCACCTCCTCGAGCTCTTTGCCGGGCGGGACATCCGCGGGATGCTCTGACTCGGCAACGGCCAGCGGAACCTCCCCTTCGCCCCCCACTTTCGGCATCGGAGCGCCGGGCGCTGCCTGAATAGCGGATTCTTCCCCGATGAAAACGGGCTCCCCTTCATCGGCGACGCCTCCCGTTGTCTCGCAGGCCGCTGTCAATATCAAAGAGGCGAGGAGCAGGACAGCCTGTACTACCCTGCGAGTGACGAACGCATTCATTTGGTCTTCTGTCAATGGCGGGTGATGAGTGATCTTGCCGGGCATGGGCCGCAGCAACACCTTACATCAGTTCGAAATGCATACAACAATTCGGGGTGACGTCCATCTGTGAAATGGACGGTTGATGGCAGTTGACACGCTGCCTGGGGTTCGGCATTCAAGATGCGCAAGGCGGCGCATCGATTACCGGGGCGCACTTGAGATCCGGCACCCTTGAGCGCACGTAACTGACGAAGTCCGGCCTGTAGTCGCCGCACACGAACGCGCCCGCCCTCAGGTACGCAGAGTGCTGGCGGATGATGCTGTCAACAGGACGGCGCCAGTTCTCGTCGATGCCGGCCACGCTCCACAGCGTCTGTGCGGTCGCCAATGCGTGGGCCGCAAACCAGGCGTAGCGGGCATCGACGGGCTGGCAGCGGCCGTCGCCGGACAATTCCTCTCCAAAGTGATGATGGATCCGCATGGTCATGTTCGAATCGGCGGACGCGCTACCAGAACAGACATCGATACGTAATTCGGCGAGATGAATGCCTAGGACTGTAAGGCGGCGGCGTGGGTCGAGCTGGCCGAGCCGGCGCTACCAGACGGGCGTGAGCAACACGGCAACCTGGGCACCATTCGAGACGCGGTTGCCCTGGCCGACGATCTGGCCCGCGTCGCTGATGCCCTGCACGACGACGAGCGTCATATCGGCACCTGGGCCCATCAGGGCATTGAGGTCCTGCATTCCGCTTGTCTCGTCCCAGACGAAGGCGTGATTCTCGTTGCCGAACAGGGCCGAGCCCACGACGACGCCTGCGTTGTTGACGTCGATCGGCTCGTGGTATCCGGCCGTGATCTCACTGAGCACGCCGTCGCGATACAGGAACCCCGTCGCGCTGACGGCGCCAAAGGGTATCCACATGCCGACGACGTCATCCGAGTCGTTCATCCCGTACACGGTGAAATCCCGACCCGCCGTGCCCGCGGCAAGGTCGATCATCGTCGGGCCCTGCAGCAGGTAGGCGTGCATCGAGCCGCCGGCTATCGTCGACCGGCCTGCCACGTGGTCGACGTCGTTCACCGCATTCGCGTCGCCGTAATTGCCGCCAAGCGTAGCGATGGCGCTCGCCCACCCGGACCGGTAGATGAATCCCAGGTAATTCCCGCTGGCGTCGTCGGACTGGCCGACGATCGTGCCCGCGGAGTTGATGGCATAGGCCTGTCCGTAAGACCCACCGAGCGTAGGCAACTCCTGCATCAGGCCGTTGCAGTAACAAAACGCCCGGTCCGCCCCGGTGGCCGTCAATGAGTGCCCGACTACGTCGCCCGAGTCGTTGATGTCGTGCCCATAGCTCGCTGCGCCGCCCAGCGTGCCGAGGTCGCGAATCGTGCCGTTGCGGTAGAGGAAGGCGTGAGCGTGACTCGTGGCGGCTACATAGGAGAAGCCGGTCACCTCTCCTGCGTTATTGACCTTGCGCGGCTCGGTGTACCACCCGCCGAGGGTAGGAATTTCCGTCACCTGGTACGACGTCGCCGCGACCGGAGACATCGAGACGACAGCGTGCTCGGTGCTGTCTACAGCACCTTTGCTGTCGGTCACAGTCAGTTCGATCCGGAAGCGACCGGGCTTCGTGTACGTATGCAAGGCGGTAACGCCAGTGGCGGTCGCACCGTCGCCGAAATTCCACCGATAGCCGGTGATGGTACCGTCCGGGTCACGCGAGCCGGCGCCGTCTACTGCAACCGCGAGCGACACCATGCCCTTCGCGGGCGTAGCGGTGAAGGAGGCTGTCGGAACCAGATTCGCGGGCGGACCGCCACCGCCGCCGCCCCCTCCTCCGCCGCAGGCAGCAAGGACGACGCTCGCCGTTGCGAGCATCGCGACGCGACCGATCGAATTCGTGGATGTCATTTGCGGCCCTCCGTGCCCTGATCCGGGGCGCTCGGAGGTTCGCAGGCCGCCATCGGCAACGGACGCCCCGGCGCAATTACCCGGTGCTGTCGCCTTTCACAAAGCATTGTTGCCGCAGTCGTCCGACCCGGGACATACGGACTTGTGGCAGTCCACGACCGAACCACGGACCTCATCTAATATAACGTGTGTCCGTTCGGACGCATCAGGATCAGAAGGCGCGGTTGGCGGATCCCACTGCCGGGCTGCCCGGGGCCGCCTCCACCCCATCGGACGCATGGCCCAGCAACTCGCCGCTGGAACTCGTACCCGGGGGCGTCCCGACAAAGGGCGTCTTGTGCTCGCCCGGAACAGGTGCGCGCCGGCCCATGCGGAACAGCGCATAGACGGCAAGCAACACGTGCATGACGGCCAGCAGCGGCAGGAACGCGTCGTTGCCGATCAGCTGCATGATCGCGGCGACGACAATCGGGGCAATGAACGCACCGGCGCCGTTCACGAGTATCAATGTGCTGCTGGCGCCAAGCTTCTCATCGGCCGGCACGTGATCATTGACGTGAGCCGAGCTCAGCGAATACAGGGTCAGGCTCATGCCGCCGTACGCCGCAACCATGGCAAAAAAGACCAGGCGCGAGACCTCCGCCAGCCACCACGCGCCGATTGCACCCAAGGCCGCCAGCAGACAGACGGCGATGACCACCTTGCGCCGGTCCATGCGGTCGGAAATGCGACCGATCGGCAGTTGCGTCACGCAGCCCGCAAGAATGGCGACAGCCATGAACAGCGAGACCTCGAGGGTGGTGAAACCCTCACCGTCCGCGTAGAGGGCACCCAGCGTGAAAAGACACCCCGAGACGGCGCCAGCGACCGCTACGCCGACCACGCCGAGGGGCGAGCGACGGAACAGATCGCGCGAGTTGACCCGCACCGGCACGCTGATTGCGGGCGCCGAGCTGGAGGTGAGGGCCATCGGCACCATCGCGATCGAAATCAGGATCGATACCAGGATGAACAGGACGGTGCTGCGAGGATCTGCCACGTTGAGCAGCAACTGCCCGAGACCGAGGCCCGCGTAGCAGACGAGCATGTAAAGCGACAACAGCAGGCCCCGATGCTCGTTGTCCACGCGGCCGTTGAGCCAGCTCTCGGCCACCACGTAGATGCCCGCAAAGCAGAATCCAGAGAGGATACGAACCAGCGTCCAGGGCAACGGAGCGACGAAAATACCCTGCAGCAGGATCAGCACCGATGCGAGCGAGGTCAGTGCAGCAAAGACGCGGACGTGGCCCACCGAGTTGACCAGGCCTGGCGTCATCACCGACCCGGCCATGTAGCCCAGGTAGTAGGCCGCCAGCATGATGCCCGCCAGCAGGGTCGGAAATCCCTCGAGGCTTGCCCGCAGGCCGACCAGCGTGCCCTGCAGGCCAGCGCCCAGCATCAGCAGCGCCATTCCGAGCAACAGAGTCCAGGTCGCGGCCAGTGCGGTGCGCATGTGAGAGTGTCCGGCGTGAGCCGCGGGACTATAGCAAGATCACGCTATCGGACCGCGCGAAGTGCTCGCCAGCATCAGCGCAGGCGCGGCCGTCAGCGCGTATGCGAGTGCGACGGCTCGCGCAGCCACGCTTCCAGCACGGGCACCTGCCGATCCTTCATGGCGGCCTGCAGCCGGATATAGGCGATCGTCCGCCTCGGTGCGTCCCGGGCATCGGCCGGGACAGCGCGTTCAGTGTAGGCCTGGACCTTGTCAGCCAGCGCCCGGTCGAAGGACGTGGCGGCGAGGCGCGGGATGTACTCCGACCTGGACGACCCGTCCACGTACTCGAGTACTGCTCGCTCATGTTGCACGGCAAAGTCGAAGGTCTGCTCTGGATGATCCACGGCGACGTTGCCGATGATCCGGGTTGCAGCGACCCTCGGCGTCTCCGGAGCCAGGGCCGTGTCCAGCGCGCGGGCGGCGAGTGCCTTGTCCAGCGGCTTCCCGAGCGCCGCGAACAGCAACTGCCTCTCCGCAGGATCCTGCGCTGACTTTGCGCGAGACCGGATTTCGTCCCAGGTCGCGGGATCCGCGTGCTTTGCGACGACCGCGAGTACGGCATCGTGAATCGAAGCTGGCATCGCGGCCGGATCGGTCGGCGCACGTGCAAAGCGCTCGCGTGCGCCTGCTACGACGATGGGATCCTCGAGGCGTCCGAGCGTCTCGATGAGCGACTCGCGCAGCAGTGCGACGGCCTGGATCTCGCCCTCGCCGGGCGACCAACCTACCCGGTCGAAGACCGGGCGCAGCCGATCACGCGCATACGAGCGCCAGGCGGCCTGCTCCGCGGACCCCGTCAGGAGCCGATCGATCACGGCGAATTCGTCCGTGAGCTGTAACAGGATTACGGGGTGACTGTCGACGGGGACCACGGCGGCAAGGTCGAGGTAGCTCGTCGGCGGGATCCGGCCAGCCTTGGAGAGTGCGGCGATGTCGTTCAGCAGGCCGAGCCGATCCACCTCGGCGATCTCGCCAAGGCTCTGGCGAATCCGGATAAGGTCAGCGTCCGCATATTGCGTGCGGAAATATCCTGTCTGCCCGGCATTCACGACGACCGGCCCGCAGCCGCCGACCTCGACCGAAACCGGCGCGCCATCCTTGCCGAGCAGTGTCGACGCGGTCGCCCTCGAATCGATGGCCTGCAACACCACCGGGATACGCCACGTCAGGGCGACCGGCGAAGGCGTGCCTGTTTCGAATCGGCCCTGCGTCAGCGTCACGCGGGTGCGACCGGACTCGCAGCGTCCCGCCACGGCCTTCACCAGCGGGACGCCCGGCTGCAGCGTGAAGTCACGCGCGATGTCGATCACCGGCCGGTTCGTGGCCGAGGCCAGTTCCGACCAGAGCTGGTCGGTGACTGTGTTGTCGTAGGCGTATCGGCGCACGTAGCGGCGGATCCCGTCGCGAAAGCCTGTCTCGCCCAGGCTCGCTTCGAGCATGCGGATGACGGCGCTGCCCTTGTTGTAGGCGATCGCATCGAAGGCCTGGGAGGCCGCATCCACGGTCGCTACGCGCTGGACGATCGGATGCGTCGCGTCGCTCGCGTCGGACTGCAGCGCAAATTCGCGCGGCCATTTCACCGTGAGCAGCGGCACGTTCCATTGCGATCGCAGCGTCGATGCGGCCTTCTCCGCCATCCAGGTGGCGTAGCCCTCGTTCAGCCAGAGGTCGTCCCACCATTCCATCGTGACCAGGTTGCCGAACCACTGGTGCGCCATTTCGTGGGCCACGGCGTCGTAGATGTTGAGCCGGTCGGACTCCGACGAGATCTGCGGGTCCATCAGCAGCGCCTGTTCGAAGTACATGATGGCGCCCCAGTTCTCCATCGCGCCGAAGAACTGGCTGGTGCCGGGCACGGCGATCATGTCGAGCTTGGGGAGCGGGTAGGACGTGCCGAAGTAGTCGTTGTACCAGGGCAGGATCTCGACGGCGGCATCGAGGGCAACGCGTCCCTGCTCCGCGGCGCCCTTGCGCGTGACGATACCGATCTCGACGCCCGCCGCCTTGCGTGAGATGCGCTCGAGATCGCCGACCGTGAGGTGCAGCAGGTACGAGGACATCCTGGGCGAGGTCGCGAACCGAACGACCTGCTTGCCGTTCGCTTCCGCGGACGATGCGACCGGCATGTTCGAGTACGCGGATTGTCCTTGCGGGATCACGACTTCGAGCGCGAACGTGGCCTTGGCCGACGGCTCGTCCCACATCGGTACGAAGCGCCGCGCATCCGCGACTTCGAACTGCGTCGTCAGCATCCGCCGCTCACCGCCCTCGGCCGGGTAGTCGACCGCAAACAGACCCGATGCGGTCTGCCCGATCTTTCCGGTGTACTCGAGGCGCAGGCGATGCGGCCCCGCGGCAAGCGACTGCGCAAACCGTAACGTGGCCGTCTGTGCAGACTCATCGAGTTGCACGGTCGCCGGGTTGCCCCCGTCGGCCAGCGCATGGTGAATCTCGAGTTCCAGGGCATTGAGAACGACCGTGTCGGAGGCGCGTGCGACGGCCACGTCGATCGATACCGTCCCTCGCGTCGTCAGGGCCGCGGCGTCCGGCTCGACGAGGATTTCGTAGTGCACAGGAACGATGCCCGTGGGCAGCCGTCCCGGACGGGCGGCGGATTCGGGAACGGAGCCGAGGCTCGTACCGGCCCAGAGCACGGCCAGGACGATGACAGTCAGGGTGCGCATGACACGACTCCCACGTGGCTTCCGGCATTCTATCGGTCGGCTGTAACCCGTCGTCGAAAATCGACCAGCGCGTCTATCCCACCGGCCTCTGTCGATACAGCCGATCGAACATCCGCTCGAGCTTCGGGTTGACCCCGCGTGCCTGGTCCACGACTTCCTTCGCCCAGTCGAAGTATTTCTGCTGCCGAGCCAGGGACCATCCGGCCGGCGGACTCGCGAGGATGTCGCGCAGATTGCAGATCTTGTCGGCCAGCTTCACCTGCCGTGCCCGTTCACTGGCACGCCCGGCCTTTGCCACTTGCAGCCGCTTGCGCGATTCATCCGCCAGGAACTTGACGTCGGTCACTTCGATCACGACGTCCGCCACGGACGTACCGAAGACGCCCCGCAACTCGTCGTAGGTCGTCTCGGTGTCCTCGATCGTATCGTGCAGCAGTGCGGCGGCGATGACGATCGGATCATGCACGCCCCCATCCGTGTGCAGCACTTCGGCCAGATTGATCGGGTGATTGATGTAAGGGGTCGCCTTCACATCCTTCCGTCGCTGGTCTTTGTGTTTCTGCGCGGCAAATTGCGCCGCCCGTAGCACAAGGCCCAGGTCGTCTTTGGTTTTAGGCATTTTCACCTCACGTCCATGCGCGTCACGTGACTCATCCAGTGCCGCGTCACGCGCGGTTTCAGGGGCCACCGTCCTCGGCGACCGTCATCAACATCCGTTGGTGGAGCTGGGCATGCTCCGATCGTGTTGCCCGTTGCGTCACCCCGCTGGGTGACTGGTTTGCCTTGCGGCCGTGTGCCCCGGTTGCCGGGGGAACCACCGCGCCCTCACGGGTCGGTTGGCCGGAGCGCTCGCTCCATTCGTCACACCATTTGTAGATGAGGGTCCCTCCCTCCGTTCACAAGCCCTGCTCTGTTCCTACGCGTATAGATTATTGGCCCAGAGGCCCATCACGTGCACGGGCCGCCTGACCGAAAAGCCAGATGGCCGCCGCGGGTGACGGCGGCCCGTTTGATGGAGCGTCGTGCAGTTGCTACTTCTTGATATCCGAGCCGTGACTAGCGACGCACCTGGCATTACCGACTACCTGACGCGCTTGTACCTGCTGTAACCACCCAGGTCGCGTTCCTTCGGCTTCAGCACCAGTGCAGTCATGGGCGGGACCACCACCTTCAAGAAGCCGGAGCTGCCGATGCCGACCGGCTCGCTCGATCGATTCAATGCGTCGACCATGGGCGTGTCAGCCATCAAGCCGGGGTTCGCAATCATCAGCTGCTCCGTGATTTCACGGTCCGACGGATTGGCAACCACAACGATGGTCTCCAGGGCCCGGTCGGTGTGCCGTTCAAACGCAAACAGGTGCTCGGACTCGATCAATCGATAATCACCCACACGCAACGCTCGATTCGCCTTGCGCATGGCGACGAGTTGCCGGGTCCAGGCGAGTTCCGGGTTGTCGTCCTTCACCAGGTCCCAGCGCATGGGGCCGCGATTCGCCGGGTCCGCGCCGCCCGTCATGCCGACTTCGGCGCCATAATAAATGTTCGGCGCGCCCGGCAAGGTGAACTGCAGGGTCTGCACCAACCGGCGCCTGGCGAGGTCAGGAACCTGGGTGGCGATGCGAGGAATGTCGTGGTTGTCGATGACGACCCACGATTTCAGCATGGCCTCGATGCCTGCATCCCGCACCAGGCGATCGACCAGGCGCGCCCCCATGGATCCGGATAGTTCGCCGTCGGCCACCCCGAGCACAATCTGCCGCAGGGTGAAATTCATGACAGCGTCCATGGACTGCAGCCATTCGGCCGGGTAATTCACGATTTCCCCCACCACGAGCGAGCCCGGCTTCTCCTCGTGTGCCGCCGCGGTCAGTGCACCGAGGTAGTCCAGCCCCAGCTCATAGGCCGTGTCCAGCCGCCAACCGTCTGCGCCTTCCCGCAGGTAGGTCCGAACCACGGAATCCGTGGCTTCGTAGAGGTGGGAGCGCACCGCAGGATTTTCCAGATTGAGTTCCGGCAGATTCTGATAGCCGGTCCACACGCGCGCGCCACCCGTGTACTGCGACCCGATCGCGAACCAGTCACGCCAGGGACTCGCAGGATTATTGAACGCATCCTGGAATTTCGGCGAATTGCGCCCCATGTGGTTGAACACACCGTCCAGGACCAGTTTCATGCCGCGCTGGTGAATGTCCGCGGCAAGCTGCTTGAAATCTTCCTGGGTCCCGTACTCCGGCGAGATTTCCTTGAAGTCGAAAGCATCGTACTTGTGGTTGGTATAGGCCAGGTGGATGGGATTGAGGTACACGACATCTGCGCCGAGGCCCTGGATATGGTCGAGGCGCGTGACGAGACTGCGCAAGTCTCCGCCCCAGAAGTCGAGCTCCTGGCTGTTGAGCTTTGCATCCGGAAGGTAAACACCCGGCTTTGCGGTTTCGGACCACGGGTGCAGGACCTTGGGAGCTGGATAGAGCTTGCGCTTGGCCTCGATATCGGCCGAGGGAACGTACCTGTCCACCAGCACCTGGTAGACGATCGCCCCATTGCGCCAGTCGCTGTCACGCTTTTCATAGGTACCCACCGGCTCGACGGCAAAACCCGGCGCGACGAAGGTGAGCGCTTGCAGTGCAAGCAGGAACTTGCACAACGTGATTCTTCCGATGGAATTCATTGTCGTATGCATCCGGTGCCAACCCTCCGATGGGTGGAAAGCTTACCACATCGCATAGGCCGGCTTCTGGCGTCGGATTGCAGCTGCTTTGGCCACGGTGAGACACTGCAGCAATGGGTTCGAACGTCACCTTCATCTCGGGCGGCGCGACGGGAATCGGCCGCGTCATGGCACGAAGGTTTCTGCAGGCCGGCGGCACGGTGCACGTCGCGGACGTCGATCCGCACGCGGTCGAGCAATTCGTCGCCGAGCACCCGGGCACGAGTGGCAGCGTCTGCGACGTGAGCGACGTCGCACAGGTCAACCGCGCCTTCGACGAACTGCAGGCGCTGCATGGCCGGCTCGACGTGCTCGTCAACAACGCAGGCATCGCCGGCCCGACGGGTCGCGTCGAGGACATCGAGCCCGGAGCATGGGAGCGCACGATCGCCGTCGATCTCAACGGCCAGTTCTATTGCGCTCGCCGCGCCGTGCCCCTGCTGCGCAACGCGGGCGGCGGCTCGATCATCTGCATCGCCTCTACCGCGGCATTTTTCGGCTTTCCACTGCGATCGCCGTACGCAGCCTGCAAGTGGGCCATCATCGGCTTCGCAAAGACGCTGGCGATGGAACTCGGGGCCGAGCGTATCCGCGTCAACGCGATCTGTCCCGGCAGCGTCAGCGGCCCACGTATCGACGGCGTGATCGAGCGGGACGCGAAGAGTCGCGGGATGCAGCCACAGGAAATTCGCGACCTCTATTTGCGGCAAACCTCGATGCGCACCTTCGTCGAGGCAGAGGACGTGGCCGAGATGGCTTTTTTCCTGGCGTCACCCGCGGGTGCGAGGATTTCCGGTCAGGCGATCGGCGTCGACGGGCACACCGAAGGCCTCTCTAACTGGCTCGACTGACGGTGCGCGCGAGTCAGCGGCCGCGCCAGACGGGCGCTCGCTTCTCAGCGAACGCGCGGGCGCCTTCCTTCTGGTCCTCGCCGCCGTAAAGCGTGTCGACCGTCGGCAGGCGACGCCTGGTCACCAGCTCGAACGCCTCCTGGATCGGCAGATGCGCTGTCTCGCGGGTGATCTCCTTGATCGCTGCGAACACCAGGGGCGGCCCGTCGGCGAGCTGCTGCGCCAGTTCGCGGGCGCGGGCCAGCAGACGGTCGGCCGGCACGATTTCATTGACGAGCCCCCAGTGCTTCGCTTCGTGCACGTCGATCCGGCGTCCCGTCAGCAGCAATTCCATCGCCACGTGATACGGGATGCGGCGCGGCAGCTTGATCGATGCGGCGTCGGCCACCGTGCCAGAGTTGATTTCGGGCAGCGCAAACGTGGCGTGGTCGGCGGCGATGAGCAGGTCGCAGGCCAGCGCGATCTCGAAGCCGCCGCCGAAAGCGAGTCCGTTGATGGCGCAGATCACGGGCTTGTTCAGCCCCGGCAGTTGCTGCAGCCGCCGAAGCCGCCGACCCCGTAATCCGCATCCGGCGGCTCGCCAGCGGCTGCGGCCTTCAGGTCCCAGCCCGGGCAGAAGAAGCGTTCTCCGGCCGCCGTGAGTATCGCGACGCGCAGTTGCGGGTCGTCGCGGAATTCCGCGAACACCTGTCCCATGATGCGACTGGTCTCGGCATCGATGGCGTTGGCCTTGGGGCGGTCGATGGTGACCTCGAGCACGGCGCCACGCCGCTCGGTCAGGATGGGTCCGGTCATGGGGTCCTCGTCGGCATGCGGGCGGGGTCGGTCACGCAGTCCTGAGCCTGATCAGCGCATCCACGGCGACCGCCCGCTCGGGCAGCACTCGCAGCGGGTTGATGTCGAGTTCTTCGAGTCGGTCGCGATGCGCGTCGGCGAACGCGATCACGGCTTCGATGGCACGCACGACAGCGGCGCCGTCGCCGCAGCGGCCGCGATAGCCTTCCACGAGCCGCCAGACCCTGAGCCTGCGCAGTGCCTGCTCGATGTCGGTGCGGGTCGCCGGCAGCAGCAGGGTCACCGTATCGGACATCAGCTCGGCCAGCACGCCGCCAGCACCCAGCAGCAGCGCCATGCCGAACTGCGGATCGCGCACGACGCCCACGATGAGTTCAGCGATCGCGTCGTCGACCATGCGCTCGACCAGCACCCGATCACCGAGCGCGGCCATGCGAGCAGCTGCCGTCGCGACGGCATCGGCGGACCCCAGCGACAGTGCGACGCCGCCGACGTCGCTCTTGTGTGCGATAGACTCGTTCGCAATCTTGACCACGACCGGAAAGCCCAGCTGCTGCGCGACACCGGGCGCAGCGGCAATCGAGCATTCCACCGCTGCGGGAACGTCGAGGCCAAATTTCCCGAGCAGGCGCTTCGCTTCCAGCTCGCTCAATGTCTCGCACGCACGCGGCAACCCCGCCGTCGACGCGCCCTGCACCAGGGTCGCAGACCACGGCGCCTCGGCACTGGGAAGCTGGAACTGCGCGCCGACGAATGCCGCCGCCTCCAGCGCATGCAATGCGTCATCGATGCCGACGAGCGGAGCGATGCCCGCACGACCGAGTTCATCGGCGAGTGCGGGCGGCATGCCCTCCGGCAGGCTCGCGACCACGACCGCACGTGCACCGGTCCGGCGCTGCGCCTCGATGAAGGCGCGTGCCGTGAGCTGCCATGCGTCCGGCTTCATCGCCGGGTGCGTCGGTGTGTCGAGGATCAGCATCGCGGCGTCGAACCGGCCCTCCAGCGCGACGGCGAACGTGTTCTCGAGTTGCTCTCGCCGCCCCCAGATGAAGGTGTGATAGTCGAGCGGATTGTCGATGGTGACCAGGTCGTCGAGCGTCGTGGCAAGCCGTCGCGCGACGGCCTCGGGAAACGGTGGAAACGACAGGCCACGCTCGGACGCGAGATCCGCGACGAGCGCCGCCTCGCCGCCGGAGCAGCTCAATGACAGCAGCTGCCGCCCGGGGAGCGGGCCGCCGAAGTGCAGGAGCTTCAGGGCTTCAACCAGGCTCGTGAGCGTCGGCACACGGGCGATGCCGTAACGCTCGAACAGCGCGTCGCAGAGCCGGTCCGCGCCGGCGAGCGAAGCCGTGTGACTCATCGTGATCCGCGCGCCCTGCGGCGAGCGGCCGGTCTTGAGGGCAACGATCGGCTTGCGCTGCTCGCGCGCGACCGCTGCAGCTGCTTGCGAACGCCGCAACGTCGCGCAACCCCTCGATGTGCAGGCCGATGGCGGTGATGCGCGGATCCAGCGCGAGCGCGTCGACGGCCTCGGCGATGTCGACATCGGCCTGGTTGCCGAGCGTCAGCAGCGCGGCAAGCGGCAGTCCGCGCTGCAGCATGGTCAGGTTGCAGCCGATGTTTCCCGACTGCGTGACGATGGCGACGCCGCAGTCGAGCGGCAGCAGGCCGTGCTCATCGGGCCACAGGGCGACGCGCGAGGCGGCATTGATGAAGCCGTAGCAGTTGGGCCCGAGCAGCGGCATGCCCGCGGCCGCCGCAAGCAGCGCCTGCTGCAGCGAGTGATCGCCGGACTCGGCGAAGCCGGCCGCGTAGATCACGGCGCCCCCACAGCCGAGCGCGTGCAGTTCACCGACGACGCCCGGCGTGGCGGTGCGCGGCAGCGCGATGAACGCAGCATCGGGCGAGCCGTCAATGTCGCTCACCGCGGGTACGGTTTCGATGGCGCCGAGTTGCCTGCGCCGCGGATTCACCGCCCAGATCTGGCCCGTGAAGCCGAGTGCGCGGGTACGCTCGATCGCGACGGCGCACTCCGCGCCGCCGACGAACGCGATCGAGCGCGGGTTGAGCAGGCGCTGCAGCCGCATTCAGGCGCCGAGCGGGCGCAGCAGCGCGCGCGAGATGATGTGCCGCTGGATCTCCGAGGTGCCCTCCCAGATCCGCTCGACCCGGGCATCGCGCCAGATGCGCTCGAGCGGCAGGTCGGCCATCAGCCCCATGCCGCCGTGGATCTGGAGCGCTTCGTCGGCAACCATGGCGAGCACCTCCGTCGCCTTCAACTTGGCCATCGCCATGTCGGCGTCGGTTGCCGTGCCCTGGTCGACCTTCCACGCGGCCTCCAGCGTCAGCAGTTCCGCGGCCTTGAGCTCCGTTGCCATGTCGGCGAGCTTGAACGAGACGCCCTGGAACTTGCCGATGGCCTGCCCGAACTGCTGCCGCTCCGCGGCCCAGCGGATTGCGAGATCGAGCGCACGTTCCGCCCGGCCCAGACACGTGGCGGCCACCTGCAGCCGCGTCGCACCGAGCCACTGGTTGGCGACTGCGAAGCCGCGATGCAGTTCGCCGAGAACCTGCGACTCGGGCACGCGGCAATCGTCGAAACGCAGGATGGAATTGTTGTAGCCGCGGTGCGAGACGCTGCGGTAACCGTCCTCGATGGTGAAGCCGGCCGTGTCGCGGTCGATCAGGAACGCGGTGATCAACGCGCGTGGCCCGCGCGGCGTGTCTTCCTCGCCGGTGGCGGCGAACAGCACGACGAAGCTCGACTCGTCGGCGTGGCTGATGAAGTGCTTGGTGCCGTGAATGACGAAGTCGTCGCCATCGCGTCGTGCACGGGTCTTCATGCCGCGCAGGTCGGAGCCGACGTCCGGCTCGGACATGGCGAGGCACTCCGACTTTTCGCCGCGCACCGCGGGCAGCAGGTAGCGCTCGCGCTGATCGCCCTCGCAGGCGAGCAGGATATTGGAAGGGCGGGCGACACAGGTCCAGTGCAGCGCGTAGTTGGCGCGCCCGAGTTCCTTCTCGAACAGCATCCAGGTCAACGTGTCGAGACCGGCCCCGCCCACCTCGACCGGCATGTTCGCGGCGTAGAGTCCGGCCGCCTGCGCCTTGCGGCGCAACTCGTCGCGAAGCTCGGGCCGCAGGCGCCCCGTGGCCTCGATTTCCGCTTCGTGCGGGTAGAGCTCGCGCACGACGAATGCATTCGTCGCCTCGACGATGAGCCGCTGTTCCTCGGTCAAAGAAAAATTCATGGCACCTGGCCGCTCGCGCGCCTGCACAGCTGTGGCATGATTGTGGCACACACGCACAAGCCTGACGACGAACCAGCCAGCATGCCGTTGGAAATCAGCCGGGACGTCTTCATCACCTGCGCGGTCACCGGCTCGGGAGGCACCCAGGACCGTTCCGCACATGTGCCCCGCTCGCCGCGCGACATCGCCGCCAGCGCGATCGCCGCCGCGAAGGCCGGCGCCGCGATCGTGCACTGCCATGTTCGTGATCCGGTTACCGGCAAGGCGAGCCGGGACCCGCGCTTCTATCGCGAGGTCGTGGACCGGATCCGCGATTGCGCCACCGACGTCGTCATCAACCTCACCGCGGGCATGGGCGGCGACCTCGTGCTCGGCCCGCCCGAAGCGCCGCTGCCCATCAACCCGGCAGGCACCGACATGGGCAGCGCCGAAGAGCGCATGTGGCCGATCGCCGAGTGCCTGCCCGAGATCTGCACGCTCGACTGCGGCACGATGAATTTCGCCGAGGCGGACTATGTGATGATCAACACGCCCGGCATGCTGCGGGACATGGGCGGCATGATGACCGCGCTCGGCGTGCGACCCGAGATCGAGGCCTTCGACACCGGGCACCTCTGGTTCGCCAAGCACCTCGTCGAAGAAGGCGTGCTGCAGGGACCGGCGCTGGTGCAGCTGTGCATGGGCGTGCCGTGGGGTGCGCCGGACGATCTCAATACGTTCATGGCGATGGTGAACAACGTCCCGAGCGGACTGGACCTGGTCGGCGTTCAGTCTTGGGCGTAACCAGATGCCCTATGTCGCGGCCGCGGTGCTCGCCGGCGGCAACGTGCGGGTGGGTCTCGAGGACAACCTGTGGCTCGACAAGGGCGTGCTGGCGCGCAACGAGCAGCTCGTCGAGCGCGCGGTCGGCATCATCGAGCGGATGGGGGCTCGGGTCCTCGATCCGGCCGCAGTGCGCAGCAAGCTCGGCCTGGTCAAGCGTCCGCCGGTCGCGCACGCATGACACGGCGCGCCGCGATCGTCGGCGGCGGTGTCATCGGCGGCGGCTGGCTGGCGCGGTTCCTGCTCAACGGCTGGGACGTCGCGGTCTTCGACCCGGACCCGGAGGCTGAACGCAAGCTGTCCGAGGTACTCGCCAACGCGCGGCGCTCACTGCCCGGGCTCTACGACGCAGCCCTGCCGCCAGAGGGCCGCCTGCGTTTCTGCGCCTCGCTCGAAGAAGCGGTCGCTGGCGCGCAGTGGATTCAGGAATCCGTCCCCGAGCGGCTCGAGCTCAAGCACCGCGTACTGACCCAGATCCAGGCGGTCATGGCGAACGACGCGGTCATCGGATCCTCGACGTCGGGCTTCAAACCTTCGGAACTGGGCGCAGGAGTGCCGCGGCCCGGGCAGGTGCTCGTCGCGCATCCTTTCAATCCGGTGTACCTGCTGCCCGTGGTCGAGGTCGTGCCTCACACCAGCGCAGCAGAGGACGTCATCACGGGCGCGCTGCAGACCCTGCGCTCGATCGGCATGATGCCGCTGCGGCTGCGCCGCGAGATGGATGCGCACGTGGCCGACCGCTTTCTCGAGGCCGTCTGGCGCGAAGCGCTGTGGCTCGTCAAGGACGACATCGCCACGACCCAGGAAATCGACGATGTGATCCGTTTCGGCTTCGGCATCCGCTGGGCGCAGATGGGCTTGTTCGAGACGTACCGGATTGCTGGCGGCGAGGCGGGGATGGCGCATTTCCTGGCGCAGTTCGGGCCCTGCCTCAAGTGGCCGTGGACGCGGCTCACCGACGTACCCGACCTCGACGCAGCGCTGGTCGAAAAGATTTCCGCGCAGTCGGATGCACAGTCCGGGACGCGCAGCATTCGCGAACTGGAGCGGATCCGGGACGACAACCTGGTCGCCCTGATGCGCGCCCTCAAGGGTCGCGACTGGGCCTCCGGACATACGCTGCGCGAGCACGACGCACGCCTGCGACGCGCCTCGGCTGCGCCCGACTGGTCGCAACCGGTCGAGACGGCTGCGCGCAGCGTGCCGGTCGACTGGACCGACTACAACGGCCACATGAACGAGTCCAGGTATCTCGAACTCTTCAGCAGTGCGACCGACCGCTTCATGGAACTGATCGGTTGCGACGCGGCCTACATCGCGGCGGGCGGCAGCTATTTCACGGTGGAGACCCACCTGCAGCACCTCGACGAGACGCATGCCGGCGCGACCGTGCGGGTGACGACGCAGCTGCTGGAGGGCAGCGGCAAGCGGCTGCACATCCTCAACCGGATGTTCGACGCAGGCGGGGAACTGCTCGCGACGGCCGAGCACCTGCTGATCCACGTGTCGCTCGCGACGCGGCGCGCCACTCCGCCCGGAGCGGAACTGCAGCAGCGGCTTGCTGAACTTCAGTCCCGGCACGCCGCACTGCCGCGGCCGGTGCAGTTGCACTGTGGCCAACGGGACCGCAGTGGCTGATCCCGCCCGCAGCGAGCCGCCGGTCGACTGGCCCGTTTTCGGCATCACGGCGCTGACCGTGTTCGCGGTGTGCGCGCTGATCTTTGCTGCGCCGGATCGGGCGGGCACCTTCATCAATGGACTCTACGACCAGCTCACCCGGAACTTCGGCTTCCTGTACCAGTGGTACGTGATCGCCCTGCTGATCTTCCTTGGCTACATCGCTTTCAGCCGCCACGGTGCGATCCGGCTCGGCGGCCGCGACTGCAAACCGGACTACAGCACGCTCAGCTGGATCGGCATGATCTTCTGCGCCGGCGTCGGCGCGACGTTGATCTACTGGGCGGTCATCGAGTGGGCCTACTACATCGACTCACCGCCGCTCGACGCCGCGCCGCGCTCGACGGCCGCCATCGAATGGGCTGCCACGTACGGCATGTTCCACTGGGGCCCGGTGGGCTGGGCGATCTTCTGCCTGCCCACGATTGCCATTGCCTATGCGTTCTACATGCGCGGCGAGCCTCACCTGCGGCTGAGTTCGGGCTGCCTGCCGTTCCTGCCGGGCGGGGTCAACAGCACGCGCGGCCGCATCATCGACTTCATCTACATGGTGAACCTGATCGGCGGCAGCGCGACCTCGCTGGGCCTCACGGCGCCGATGATCGCCGCGCTGTTCGCCAAGCTCAGCGGCGTGCCGCACAACTTCGCGCTCGAGGCGGCGGTGCTCGTCGTCAGCGTGATGATCTTCGCCGCGAGCAGCTGGCTCGGACTCGAGCGCGGCTTCAAACGGCTGGCAGATGCGAATACCTGGATCGCACTGACGTTGCTCGGTTACGTGCTCGCCGTCGGGCCGACGCTGTTCATCCTGCACATGGGCACGAATTCCCTCGGGCCTGATGGTGCAGGATTTCGTGCGCATGGTGACGTGGACCGACCCGGTCAAGCAGAGCGGCTTCGTCGAGAGCTGGACCGTATTCTATTGGGCGTGGTGGGTAGCCTACGGTCCCTTCGTGGCGCTGTTCGCGACCCGCATCTCGCGCGGCCGGACGCTGCGCGAGCTGATCCTCGGGCTGCTGGTGTTCGGCACGCTGGGAGCCAGCGTGTTCTACATCGTCCTCGGCAACTACGCACTCAACCTCGAACTCACGTCCGTCATGAGCGTCACGACGCTGATGCGCGAACATTCGGGCGCCTTCGCCCTGGGCGAGGTGCTCGGCACGCTGCCGTTTGCCTCCCTCGCCATGGTCGGGTTCCTGGTGGTGGCCGCGATCCTGATGGCGACCACCTACGATTCAGCCTCCTACACGCTTGCCTCCGTGGCGAGCCGCAACATTCGCGCCGGCGAAGACCCGGCGCGCTGGAACCGACTCTTCTGGGCGATCGCGATCGGCGTCCCTCCCGCTGCACTGTTGTTCGTCGAGGGCGGCGTCAAGGTCGTGCAGTCGGCGACCGTGGTAGTGAGCTTGCCGCTGCTGGCGATCGGCGTGCTGCTGGCGGTGTCGGTGCTGCGCATGATCCGGGAGGATGAAGCCAGCGGACGGATCTGACCCTCGATTGCTACTCCTACTCGATCGATGCCCCGCCGATTGCCTCGCGGCATCCGCAGTATTCATAGCCGATAGTCCGGCTCCTCCTCGTCGAGGATTTCCCGCAGCGCATCAAAATGCTTCCGGGAATAGTCGTCGGGGTATGTCAGCCACTGCGCACAGGTTTTGGCTGCAACTGACTCCGGTATCAGCGCAGGCTTCAGGCCGGTCGCCAGCGCCAGCAGTTGTACCTTCGCGGCACGCTCCAGGTAGTACAAGTCGTCGAACGCCGCAGCGATCGAGGTGCCAACCACCAGTGCGCCGTGATTGCCCATCATCAGCACGCTCTTGTCGGCGCCGAGCAGTGCGGCCACGCGTTCGCCCTCCGCTGCGCTGAGCGCCATCCCGTCGTAGTCTCGATCATAGGCGACACGGCCATGAAAGCGGCAGGCGTTCTGGTCCAGCATCAGCAGTTCGAAGTCCTTGATGCAGCAGAGCGCAGTCGCATGTGGCATGTGCGTGTGCAGGATGCAATGCGCCTGCGGCAGGCGTCGATGCAGGTGCGCATGCAGGTACCAGGCGGTGGGGTCCGGCGCGTCGGGGCCTTCGGTCGAGGATTCATCGCGCGCGTCCAGCAACAGCAGTTCGCTGGCACGGACGCGCGAGAAATGCCGTCCGTTCGGATTCATCAGGAAGCGGCAGCGGTCTTCCGAGATGGCAAGGCTGAAATGGTTGGCGATCGACTCGTGCCAGTCGAGCCGGGCCGCCCAGCGAAATGCCGCGGCCAGATCTGTACGGGCCTCGGCTTCGGTCGGCGGTATGATTCTCATGACGTGATTCCGGCGTGCAACCAGCAGACTCTAGGGTTGGCTCCGGGGCAAAGCAACGCTCACCGGGCCAGGTGCCTGCTGAATTACACTCGCACGCGCAACGCCAGGAACCACATGATGAACCTGCCACTCAGCCCCGAGCAGTTCGCCGCGGAAGGTGTCGCCCTGGTCCGTGGCCTGGTGCCGGAGTCGCTGCTTGGCGTCATCAATGGCGTGATGCGCGCGCAGGCCGCGCGCGTGATGGCAGCGCTCGGCAACCGGCCGATCGGGATCGGCAGCCGGAACGGCTATCACGAGCTGGTCCAACGCTCACCGGGAAGGTTTGATGTCCCGATGCATGAACAGGACCTGGCGTCGATCTGGGGTGCCCAGGGCTCTATGGCGGCCGACGTACCGTGGCTGGGGCTGGTTCGCGCCGTGCTTGGGCCCGATGCCAGGCCGTCCTTTTGCGGGGTCGTCTTCTCGCGGCCCGGCTCCCCCGCGCAGCAGTGGCACATCGACTCGCCGCACGAGGCGGCGGAACCGCGGACCGCACACGCCGTGAATGTGTTGGTGGCGCTGGCCGACATCCCGCTGGCGGCCGGCCCGACCGAGGTGGCGCGCGGCACGCACCTGCTGACGAACCATCTGCAGCGTCCGTGGCTGGACCGCGACAGCCTCCTGTATCAGTCCGAGACGGAGAAAGTCACGCCAGCGACGCTGCGTCAACCCGGGCTGGCGGAAAACGCCGCGACTCAACCTGTCGCGCAGGCGATGGCCGCGGGGGATTGCCTGATCTTCGACGACCGCATCCTGCACCGAGGCCTTGCCAACGCGAGCCAGCAGGAGCGCTGGGTGGCGTATTTCAGTTACCTGCGACCGCGCCCCGGCCTCGATGAAATCGCCGATACGCATTTCGAGGCAACAAGGTCGCTGTTCGGGAGCAAACCACGATGACACATCTCGACCTCGACTTCGTGCGCGCGCAGTTTCCGGCGTTTGCAGAGCCGTCGCTCGCGCGGTTCAGTCACTTCGAAAATGCCGGTGGCTCGTTTGCCTGCCGGCCGGTCATCGATACGCTCGACGGCTTCTATCGACGCTCGAAAGTGCAGCCGTACTACCCTTACGAGCCATCGCTCGCCGCGGGCATGCAGATGGATCGCGCCCGGCAGCGCCTCGCCGCGTGGCTCAATGTCGACGTCGACGAATTGCATCTGGGGCCCTCCACGTCCCAGAACACGTACGTGCTGGCCAATGCGTTCCGCCGCTACCTGCAGCCCGGCGACGAGATCGTGGTCACGAATCAGGATCACGAAGCCAACATCGGCGCCTGGGTGCGGCTGCGTGACGAGGGCATCATCGTGCGCACCTGGGAGGTCGACGCACAGGGCGCACTTCGACCTGAAGCGCTCGCTGCCTTGCTCGGTCCGCGGACCCGGCTGGTCGCATTCACGCATTGCTCGAACGTCATCGGCAGCGTGCACGCCGTTCGCGAGTGGTGCGAAGTCGTGCATCGGGCGGGAGCCATTGCCGTCGTTGACGGTGTTTCCTACGCCCCGCACGGGCTGCCGGACGTGGCTGCGCTTGGCGCGGACGTCTATTTGCTTTCTTTGTACAAGGTGTATGGCCCGCACCTGGGTGCCATGGTCGTGCGCCGTGAGCTTGCCGCGGCACTGCCGTCACAGGCTCACTTCTTCAAGTCCGATGCAATCCCGGGGCGCTTCACTCCCGCGGGGCCCGACCATGCGCAGGTCGCGGCCGTCAACGGTATCGTCGATTACTTCGAGTCCGTCGCCGCGCATCACGCGCGCAACGATGAGAAGTCGGTGGCCGCGCAGGCACAGCTGGTGCGGACGTTGTTCCAACATGCCGAATCGGCATTGCTGCCACCGTTGCTCGATTTTCTGTCCGCGCATCCGCGCGTGCGCTTGATCGGCTCGGCGCAGGCAATCGATCGAGCACCAACGGTGGCTTTCACGGTAGAGGGCGTGTCGTCCGTCGAGGTGGCTCAGGCGCTGGCACGTCTCGACATCGGCGTAGGCCACGGTAATTTCTACGCGTACCGTCTCATGCAGGCACTGGGAATCGACCCGGCTGAAGGCGTCGTGCGCGCCTCGTTCGTTCATTACACGTCGGGCGCTGACGTGGACCGGCTCATCGCCGGGCTGGAGTCGACCCTGGACTCCTGATCCTGGAAGTGGTGGCCAGGAACTGTAAACCGGGGTCGAGGATTGACCGCGCCTGGTCAAACTTAAAAGAAGCCCGGACGCAAGGCCCGGGCTTCCGCGCTCAACGGGACGTCAGACTTACTGGCGCCCAAATTCCCAGCGGGCGCTCACACCGTAGGAATTGGCATCGTCGCCAAACTCGCCTTCGATTCCAAGCGCGAACTGCGGCATGAAGTACCAGCGCGCCGCGAGACCGAATGAGGTGTCGTCGCCGGAGTCGGACAGGTCGACATAATTCACCGCCCCTTCGAGCTCCAGCTGTTCCATGACGCTGGCACGGAGCCCAAGGCTGAGCTCGTAGCCGTCGTCGTCGACTGACTCGTCGGATGCTTCGATCTCGACTTCCGTGTAGCCAAGCTTGCCGTACAGATCCATCGCATCTGTCAGCGGAAAGGCGTAACCGAAGCCCACGTCAAACCCTGTGGCATCGACGTCGACTCCGAAGATCTCGGCGCTCTGGTCGAGATAGCCGGCATACAAGAACCAGTTTTCGACGAATTCGAACGAGCCACGGATTCCGAACCCGTCGAACTCTTCATCGAAATCGTCGATGTCGGTCACGATGTAACCAGCCTCCACGAACGAGTAGCTGGGCCCTTCGGCTCTTGCGAGCAAGGGCGCGAACGCCAACGTGGCCGCGAGCAACGCGAGAATGTACTTGCGCATAACTACCTCCTGTGAGGATCGCCGGGCCTTGCCGACGGCTGGGCGGGGGCGACGTGTCACCAAATCCGGACTTGTAGCGTAGCCATTTTGCTGCGCTGCCGCATCAGTGATAGTGCCCATTTGTGCCACTAAAGCAACAACTTAGAGTCTCAACGGGCGTCGAGGATTGACCAGCGCCCGGCGTCCAATGCTGACCATGCGAAAATGAGGCAAGTTCACGATCCTCATCGAGAAATGTCGCTTGAATTCTGGTCAGAATTCGACGCCTGTTAAGTCAGGATTCTGGTCAAACCTCAGCGCCCGTTCACGCCGTAGCGGTGTAGCGCTGGCCGCAGCCTGCGCGGCTGTCACCGCCCCGGCACTGGCCGACACGCCCGCATTCGACCGACCTGGCATCGCGTTCTCGCCGACGACATTGCCGGCAAATTCGTTCGTGTGGGAGCAGGGCCTTCCCGACTTCCAGCGCGACCGCGCCGATGGCGTGACACAGCGCGCCTATTCCGCGAGCACGCGCTGGCGCTATGGCGTCTCGAGCAGGTGGGAACTGCAGCTAGCCGCTCCCTTGCATGAGCAGATCGACACCGAGGGCTCGGGCCAGGCCTTCACCGCGGCAGGCGCGGGCGACCTGAGCCTGGCGGTGAAGGTCGGCCTGACCTCGGGCGAGGAGATTTTCGACATGGCGCTCCTCGGCGTCGTGTCCGTGCCGACGGCGGCGAGAGACATCGGTCTGGAATCCGAGCAGTACTCACTCGGTGCGACCGTCGGGTGGTCGCTGGGTGAGCAGCAGTCTCTCGCCTTGTACGCAAACGTCGATCTGCTCGAAGGCCAATCGACGTGGACAGTGTCGCCAAGCTGGGGCATCGCGTTGGCGGATTCCGTCGGCGCTTTCATCGAAGCGGGTTACCAGTTCGGGAGCGCGCAGGACCAGACGGACAATGCCGTGGCGGGTGGCGGTTTGACGTGGATGGTCACCCCGGTGGTGCAACTGGACGCGTACGGGCTCGTTGGTCTGACGCGCAGCAGCACGGACCTGGCCGCCGGCCTTGGGGTGTCGGTTTTCTTCAAGTGAACAGCCACCAATCCGTTCGCCCACGCGCTGCTCGCGAAAGCCTATAATGCGCGACGAAAATTGCAGCCCTGATGCCGGACAAGGCACTGCGTCATGCCCGGCTCGAATCGTGATTCCAAGACAGCAGCGACGCAGCCTCTGTTCAATCGTCCCGGCCGTGCGCTGAATCCGTTGATCCCAAATCCCGTTTGTCCACCCACGAAGGTACGTTAAATGAAGAAAATATTGATCGCCGTCGCCGGCGTCGTCGCTCTCGGCACGACCCCGATGACGTTCGCGCAGTCGGTCGGCGCCAAAGAGTTGGCCAACACGCAGGAACTCATCAAGGAGCTGCAGGCCGACAAGCGCGCGATCATGCTGAACACTCTGGCGCTTACGCCGGACCAACTCGCCGAGTTCACGCCGATCTATGATGCGTACCAGGCCGAGATGAAGACGCTCTACACGACCGGCACCAACCTGATGAACCGGCTGTTCGTTGCCGACTACGGCGGCATGACGGATGAAGAATCCAAGGCGATCCAGAAGGAGTTCTTCAAGCTCCGCCATGACCGCCTGGATCTGCTGGAGAAGTACTCGCGCAAGCTCGACAGGAAGCTGCCCGAAACCAAGGTCGTCCAGTTCGTGCAGGTCGAGAACAAGATCCAGGCGCTGCTCGACGTAGCCGCGGCAGCGTCGATCCCGATCGTGACGGAGACGCCGAACACCTTGAAGTAAGGACGAAGGCCTGCTGCGCCGCCAGCGACCTGGTTCGCTCGCGACGCAGGACGCGGCGGCCAGCGCCGCTGCCGGAACTGACGCCAACCCTCGAAAGTGGGCTGGCGTTTTCTTTTGCGTAGCATTGACAGCGCGATGAGGTCATGCGCTCTGCAGGTGTTGTCAGGTTAAGCCGCCAAAGGCGCAATGATAGGGGGGTGAGCAATCGCTCAAGCAGCCGCGGTCGCCGTTGCCCACGTGCGATCGGCTTCGGCTCGAAAGAGGCGCAGGGTCGGTCGGTGGATCAGGTGTCTTTGAACATTGAAGTTGTTGTAGACGGCAGCGTGAGTCGCGAGGAACCTTTGCGCTGAACGTTGCGATTTGAACCTCTGTTGTTTGCGCTCCCGTCGCCGAATGACCAGATGCGAGTTCTCCGCCCGATTGTTGTCGGGCATCCGTCCTGATTCGTGTCGATCGCCACAGTGCAGTTCCCGGAATGCGGCTCGGTAGGAAGCGAGTTTGTCGGTTGTGAAGCTCTCGGGATGAATGCCATTTCGCTTCAGCAACTTACGCAGCAATCGCAAGGCGGCACCGGTATGGCAACCCTTCTGAACGAGCATGTCCAGAACCTCGCCCTCGTCGTCGACCGCGCGCCACTGCCACATACGCTCACCACGGATCTTCACGACCATCTCATCCAGGTGCCCGCGACCGGTCGGCTTGGGTCTGGATCGTCGCAGGTTCCGTGCGAAGGCCCGGCCGAATTTCTGGGTCCAGCAGCGGACCGTCTCGTAGCTGGCCTCGATGCCGCGCTGCGCCAGCATCTCCTCTAAATCGCGGAAGCTGAGGGTGAACCGGAAGTAGAGCCAAACGGCCAGCCGGATGACGTCCGGCGGAAACCCGTGGCGCTTGAAGGAGACGGGTTGCATGCGCATTCCTCAGTCGGGCGGGCAATTCTGCCCCGAAGCGGAGAATGCTTGGAGTTAAGCTGACAGCACCGAAGCGAGCGTTCGGAATGCCTATCCCTTATGCTCCGGCAGCCCTAATTTGCGCCTACCGGAGATTGATCGTGACTCGACGCCCTTTGCTGCTGGTTGCCCTGCTCGGTACGGCCTTCACGACCTCCGCTTTTGCAAAGTCTGATCTGGAAACCATCAACCGCATTCGCAATGAAGGCCTGTACCACTCGCAGGTCATGACCACGCTGCAGCACCTGACCGACGACATCGGCCCGCGCCTTACCGGCTCACCCGAGATGCAACAGGCGAGCGCCTGGACCGTCGAGCAGCTGAAAGCCTGGGAGCTGTCGAATGTGCATCTGGAAGGATTCGAATTTGGCCGTGGCTGGAGCTACGACAGCGCCCATGCCCAGTTGCTGCACCCGCGCAAGGCGCCGCTGATGGGCCTGCCGGTGGCGTGGACGCCGGGCAGCAATGGCGTTATCGAAGGCGACGTCGTCTTTGTCGATGCCGTGACCGAAGCCGAGCTGGAAAAATACCGCGGCAAGATCGCCGGCAAAATCGTACTGCTGAGCGAGCCGGAAGACATCGGCGAACCGAACTCGGAGATTTTCAAACGCTACAGCAGCGATGACCTCGGCAAGATGAAAGGCCTGGATCTGAAACATCCGGCCAGCAACGCCCACGGCGCCCCCGATTCGATTGCCCAGAACCGCAAGCGGCTCGCGTTCCGGGAAGCGGTCGGCGCCTTCCTGAAGCAGGAAAACGCCAAAGCCGCGCTCTATCGCAGCAGCCGCGATGGCGGCCTGATCCGCGTGTTCGGTCACGATCAACGCGCCGGCAAGACTTTTCCGGTGCCGGCGCTGATCCTGTCATCCGAGCATTACCAATTGCTGCAGCGCCTGATCGAACAGGGTGAAACCCCGCGCATCGCGCTGGACATCGACGCACGCTTCTACGATGAAGACAGCAAGTCCTACAACACCATCGCCGAGATTCCCGGCACCGACAAGAACCCGGAAATCGTCATGATCGGCGCCCACCTCGATTCCTGGCATGCCAGCAGTGGCGGCGTCGACAACGCCGCCGGCGTCGCGGTCACGATGGAAGCGATGCGCATTCTGAGGAAACTGGATATCAAGCCCAAGCGGACCATCCGCATCGGCCTCTGGTCTGGTGAAGAACAAGGTTTGTACGGTTCGCGTGCCTACGTGGAACAACACCTGGCGACGCGACCGAAGCCGACCGATCCGGCCGAGCGCGACCTGACGCCGTGGTACTGGAACTCGCCGGGCTGGCCAATCTCCAGGAAGCCGGATTACGACCGCTTCTCGGCCTACTTCAACATGGACAACGGCAGCGGCAAGTTCCGCGGCATCTACACTGAAGGCAATGTCGCGGTAAAATCGCTGTTCAGCGAATGGTTCAGCCCACTGTCGGACTTGAGCGAAGGCACCATCAACGCCAACGCCACCGGCGGCACCGATCACGAGTCGTTCGACGACGTGGGCCTGCCCGGCTTCCAGTTTGTGCAGGACCCGCTCGATTACAGGCCGCGGCTGCACCACACCCATGTCGACTCGTTCGATCACGTGCTACCGGATGACATGCGGCAAGCCGCTGTCGTAATGGCAACGTTCGCCTACGAAGCGGCAATGGCGGAGAGCCGCGTGCCGCGCAAACCTATGCCGACGGCACCGAGCGAGCTGGAACAGCAGCAAGAGCAGGAAAAAGCCAGGAAGCGCCAGCGCGCCAAGGAGCGAGAGGCCTTAAGCGAACTGCCGTAGTGATTGTCGCACCCGCCGACCCGTGTTTGCCTGACGCAGGGCATAGGCAATCCGCTCTTCCGCGTTCCGTGAGCGCTTATCGATAGTCCGCAGGTCACGGCCGCGAGGGCCGCCGAGACGGAAATAACGAAAGCGAGGAGTTCTTTCATGGGCGGCAGGGTATCAAAGCGTCTGCCGCTCACCCGACTTGGCCGAATCTACGCCTTGATGAACGCCAAGGGACAGACAACTAAACCTGCCGCGGTCAGGTCCGGTGCAAGGTGCGTGGCCGCGCTCATGCAGCTGCCTGATTCCAGACGCAGTGTGCCCGTGTTCGGAACAGTCTCAGCGTCGGACGGCTGATCAAATGCCGCTGAAAGCCGAATGCGTTGTAGATCGCGGCGTGAGTTGTGAGAATGCGCTGAGCGGATGGCAGGGACTTGAACCCCGGCATCTTGGGTTCTCGCCGCCTGATCGGGAGATGCGACTTATCAGCGCGGTTGTTCTTGCGAAGTCGGCCTGGTCGATGACCATCCCGCAAGCGGAGTAACTTCAGTGCGGAGCCGTACGAAGCCAGGCCATCAGTGACGATGCTCTCCGGCTCCATGTGTTGGTTGCCGAGAAATCGCTGCAGCAGCTTCAGCCCAGCGCCAGTATCGCGGCGTTTCTGCACGACGAGATCGAGCACCTCGCCTTCATCATCGACGGCGCGGCACAGATACGCACGCTCGCCGTTGATTTTGCAGACCATCTCGTCGAGATGCCACCGCGGCGAGGGCGCAGCCCTGCGATGCCTCAGCCTGGCGGCGATCTGCGGACCGAATTTTATCGTCCAGCAGCGCAAGGTCTCGTAGCTGACGCTGATCCCGCGGTGAGCCAGCAACTCTTCGACGTCGCGGAAGCCCAAGGTGAGGCGAAAGTCGAGCCAGACGGCGTGGCGGATCACGTCGGCTGGAAAGCGGTGACGCTTGAAGGAAAGTCGCGCCATGGCGGTCGCCTGAAACCGAAATCCGGCTATACCAGAGACCACCTCCCATTAGACTGACAGCTCCAGCGGAGACACTGGCTCTGCATGGCCGCATAGCGGCCCATCTGGACAAGGAAAGCAAAGAATGATTCTTCGTCGCGTTATTCAGCATGTGAAAAAGCAGGAATGGACTGCAATCTGGATTGATCTTGTGATCGTGGTAGTGGGTGTGTTTATCGGTATTCAGGTGGCCAATTGGAATGAGGCGCGACTGGAAGCGCAGCGCGCACAAGGCTTTCTTGAGCGAATATCAAACGACCTCGAAAATGAACTGGCGTCAATCGACAAGAGTCTGGAGTATGTCGGGCGTTCCTTGGCGTATGGTGAAGCGGCGTTGAGCTGGGTCGAAGAAGGCACGCTTGCTAGTGGTTCTGCATGGCAGACCGTTCTGGCGTTCTTCCAAGCCAGCCGAATCCAGCCTTACTCGCCGGTCGATACTACTTATCAGGAGATGCGTTCGGACGGTGAGTTGGGACTGGTGCGCGATATCGGCCTGCGCGCGGCACTCACCGAGTACTACGTCAGCGGCACGCTGGCCCGCGCTGACTACATCCTGAAACTCAATCCGCTATACCGCGGACACGTGCGGGGCCTCACGCCTTTCCGCATCACCCGCTATATCTCGAGCGAGTGCTTCGATGTAGTCGCCGTAACCACCAAGCCATGCGCTGCGCCGGTCGATGAAGCAACTTCACGCGAGGTCTTGCGCCGCTACACCGACGATCCAAGCCTGCAGATCGAACTCGCCTTCTGGGTGGATTCGGCATACCTGCATATCGGAATCCTTCGAAAATTCCGCGCCGACTGCGTCAAGCTCAAGCATCGTATTGATGCCAGACTTGACGGTTAGCTGAAAAACGACACGCCATGATGGCTGACGATAGCTTCGGAGGTGCTGTCAGCTTAACTCCAAGCATTCTCCGTTTCAGGGCAGAATCGCCCGACCGACCGAGGAATGCGCATGCAGCCGGTCTCCTTCAAGCGCCACGGGTTTCCGCCGGACGTCATCCGTATGGCCGCCTTGTTGACCGGCGTCGAAGTTTGACCAGCGTCCGACGCCTAATGTTGACCATGCGAAAGTGAGACAAGCTGTCGATTCTCATCGAGAAGTGTCTCTCGAACCCTGGTCAGTCCTCGACGCCCGTTGGACCCATATCCTGGTCAAATTTCAACGCCTGTTCACAAATAGGATCGGCTATATGGCTCCAATAGCCGCTCTTGGCGATTCCGGACGCAAACTATAGATGACGCCGGCCGACCGAACCCCGGCGCGGGGCGCGTGGGGGTCAACGAGTTGCGCCCATCGCGACCGAGCGGGGACCGAACCGGGAGCCGATTTTTCATGGCCTCAAGTGACGAAGCCCCGGCCCCTCCCTCTGGGGAGAACCTGTCGAATGACGGACAAGCTTTAGTCCCGATCTGGGGGACTAGGGTGTCACGGTCTTGCCAGACGCCGGCAGTTGCGCCAAATACGCGGCGACGGCTCGCTTGTCGTCTGCCGAGAGCTTGCTGAGGATCGGAGGCATCGCTGGGTTGGAGTTGCCACGCTCGCCGGTGAGGATGAGGTCGAGCTCGCGCAACAGGTAGCCGTAGTGCTGCGACGCAAGCATGGGATAAAAAAGCTCCGCGCGGCCTTCGCCGTGCTCGCCATGGCACCCTGCACAATCACTGGCGTACACCGCCTGGCCGCGCGGCACCAACTCAGGTGGACCCTGCGCGATGTTGCCCACGACCGGGAGAGACTGAAGATAGGCCGCCATGTCGGCAAAATCTTGCAGCGTCAGATCGGAATCGAACATGTAGTCCTTCATCTCCGGGTTCACGCGGAGACCACTGCGGATGTCCATCAGCTGTTTGATTAACACCGAGGCATGCTGCCCGGACAGCCGCGGTATATCGAATTTCGCGCGCCCCGAGCCATCCTTGCGGTGGCAGGTCTGACACTCGGCATACGCCTCCTTGCCGCGCTGTATGTCGCCAGGCAACGCCAACGTGGCCTTGATATCGCCATCCGTCGGCAAGAGTACGGTCACCTGAGCAACGACCGTTCCAACCGGGCCCGCGAGCATGATCGCGAAGGCAAGCGACATTGTCGCCATGAGCCTCCGCGCTTTAGCGATCTGGAACGTCATCCTTGCTCCCCTCGTCTTCGCCGACGTCATCCTGCTCTCGGTCAGGATTGATCGTCTTATACACCCCGAAAGACTGCCTCTACGAACAAGACTTGCAGGCCCCTGAGCATCTAGGTCGGCGAAAAAAATAGCCAACTAGAGGGACGCCGCTCCTGCCACTGCCTGAGCAGTTTGGTCCTGTGTACCAACACGACCGGATTGACCAGCGTCACAGCGAGGATTGACCAGAGTCACAGTCATGAATCTCGGCCTCTCTTTCATGCACTCGCTCACCGTCAGTGCCTGCGTGCCGGCGCCGTCACGACTTTCGAGCCATGATGGCCCAGGTGCTTGACGGCATCCAGACGGAGCCATCGGCGCGCCGGTGCGCCTCCATGAGAGCGCCCAACTCTGCGCGGATCAGCGGGAGCTGCCTCTGCCCTTCCGGGCCCGCCTCACGCACGATTTCGCCGGAGGGTCCGACCAGAATCTGGTAATCGATCGCCTCCTCCACAGTCGTGCCGACGCAGATCTCGGCATCGACGCGCCTGAACAACTCGACCTGGGTGAAGCCGGCGACCTTCAGCATCGCGCGGACGGTCTCCTCATCCGCCATCGAAAACGGCCCAGGTCCGCAGGTCTTGGCCTGATCGCCCGGCGGCGGCAGATACTTGAGCGCGATCTCCTTCGCCCTGCCCCAGCATGGATTGTCCTTGATCGTGCGCCATACGATCAGGCACACCGTGCCGCCCGGCTTGAGCGCGCGGTGCGCATTGCGCAGAGCCATGACCACGCTCTCGAAGAACATCACGCCGAACCGTGAAAACACGACATCAAAGTATTCCGACGGCAAGGCGTGCGTCTGGGCATCCCCGAGTTCGTAACGCACGTGTCGGAGCCCAGCCTGATCCCGTTCCCGGTTTGCGTCGGCCAGAAACGCCTCGGTGCAATCCAGCCCCAGCACCTCGCCGGCATCCGTCACCATGCGGCCGATGTCCAGACAGGTCTCGCCGTAACCGCAGCCTATATCGAGCACCTTGTCGCCGACCCTCAATCCGAAATACGGATACGCGATTTCGCTGTGGATGCCGCCGTTACCGGATAGGAGATGGCGGAATCGATTCCACTTCGGGACCAGGATCTCGTTCCAGCAGTGAATGAAGTCTTCGTTCATGTCTGGAGCCCCCCTCTTCGCAATTTCTTCCAATGACGCGTATGCGCGCTAACGACCGCAATTGCTCGCCGCAGTGCAGCAGAGGCAACGTCGACGGAGCTGTCAGTCTAATGGGAGGTGGTCTCTGGTATAGCCGGATTTCGGTTTCAGGCGACCGCCATGGCGCGACTTTCCTTCAAGCGTCACCGCTTTCCAGCCGACGTGATCCGCCACGCCGTCTGGCTCGACTTTCGCCTCACCTTGGGCTTCCGCGACGTCGAAGAGTTGCTGGCTCACCGCGGGATCAGCGTCAGCTACGAGACCTTGCGCTGCTGGACGATAAAATTCGGTCCGCAGATCGCCGCCAGGCTGAGGCATCGCAGGGCTGCGCCCTCGCCGCAGTGGTATCTCGACGAGATGGTCTGCAAAATCAACGGCGAGCGTGCGTATCTGTGGCGCGCCGTCGATGATGAAGGCGAGGTGCTCGATCTCGTCGTGCAGAAACGCCGCGATACTGGCGCTGGGCTGAAGCTGCTGCAGCGATTGCTCGGCAACCAACACGTGGAGCCGGAGAGCATCGTCACTGATGGCCTGGCTTCGTACGGCTCCGCACTGAAGTTACTCCGCTTGCGGGATGGTCATCGACCAGGCCGACGTCGCGAGAACAAATGCGCTGAAAAGTCTCATCTCCCAATCAGGCGGCTGCATGCGCGTGACCGCGCGTTTTGCACCGGACCTGACCGCGACGAGTTTAGTTGTCAGTCGCATAGCCGAGCCCCGCGTCACGCCGGCGCGTCCAGGTCAGCGGTTCCAGCCGATGTCCAGGAGATGATTCAGGAACAAAGCGGCCGAGACCGCGATCGCGAAGACGAGTGCCACCACCCACGGGCGCGCGTCTGAGTCGAGTTGCTTGAGCATGTTCATAACGTGTCCTCGTGGGCGCATCAGGAAAACGCGAAGTCCCCGTTGCCCATCTGCATCAGGGAACGCGTCGGTGCCAGTGCGCTCTTGCGGTGGGCATCGGCACGCGGCAGCAGCCGGTCGAAGTAGAACTCGGCGGTTTGAATCTTGGCGCGGTAGAACTCCGCCGATTCGGCTCCCTTGCCGTTGCGCAGAAACTTTTGGGCGACCGCGGCTTGCCGGACCCAGAAATGGGCCATCATCACGTAGCCGGAATACATCAGATAGTCGACGCTTGCCGAGCCGACGAGGTCGCGATCCTTGCCAACGCGCCGCATGATTCGCAGCGTGAGCAGGTTCCACTCGATGGCGCGCTTTACCGTCGAGCGCGCCATGCGGCCGATGGACCCGTGCGCGAGCCAATGGGCCTTCGCCGAACGCAGCATGATGCGACTGAAATCGCGCACGCATTTTCCGCGCGTCCCCAGCAGGACCTTGCGGCCGAGCAGGTCGAGCGCCTGGATACCCGTGGTGCCTTCGTACAGCGTTGCGATGCGTGCGTCGCGCGCGATCTGCTCCATGCCGTGCTCGTGGATGTAGCCGTGGCCGCCGAAGACCTGCATGCCGAGGTTGGCGGCTTCCAGTCCCATCTCGGTCAGGAAGCCCTTCAGGATGGGCGTGTAGAAACCTAGCGTGTCGTCGTGCTTGTCCTGCGTCGCGCGGTCCTGTCTCCGTCCCGCATCGACCATGAGGTCGGCGATCTGGGCCGCCGCGTAGATCATGGCGCGACCGCCTTCCGCAATGGCTTTTTGGGTCAGCAGCATGCGACGCACGTCGGCATGCCAGATCAGCGCATCGGCATTCGCGTCCGGCTCCTTCTTCCCCGTCACGGCACGCATCGAGCGGCGCTCCCGGGCGTAGGCCAGGGCACCCTGAAACGAGGCTTCCGCATGTGCGATGCCCTGAATGGCGGTGCCGATGCGCGCGGTGTTCATGAACGTGAACATGGCTTCGAGGCCCTTGTTCGGCTCGAAGATCAGGTGGCCGACGGCCGCGTCGAAGTTCAGCACGGCGGTTGCGGAGCCGCGGATACCCATCTTGTGTTCGATGGAGCCGCAGGTCACTGCGTTGCGCGTACGTGTCGACCCATCTTCGCCGACCAGGAACTTGGGCACGACGAACAGCGAAATGCCGCGTGTTCCCGCTGGTGCGCCGGGCAGCCGGGCGAGAACGATGTGCACGATGTTCGGGGCCAGATCGTGCTCGCCTGCAGAGATGAACATCTTCGTGCCGCTGAGCCTGTAGCTGCCGTCCGCTTGTGGCTCTGCCACGGTTCGCACCTGCCCGAGATCGGTGCCGCACTGCGGCTCGGTCAGGCACATGGTGCCGGTCCACTCGCCGCTGACGAGTGGCGGCAGGTACATCGCCCTCTGCGCCTCGGTGCCGTAGCGCAAAAGGGTTTCGATGCAACCGAGGCTCAGCCCCGGATACATGTTGAACGACCAGTTGGCCGCACCCATCATTTCAGTCTTGAAGATGCCGAGCGACGTCGGCAAACCCTGGCCGCCATATTCGCCGGGGAAGGAAAGGCCCTGCCATCCGCCCTCGACGAACTCGCGATAGGCTTCCTTGAAGCCGACGGGGGTGCTGACATGGCCCGCCTCGAAATGGCAACCCTCGCTGTCACCCGAGAGATTGAGCGGTGCGAGCACTTCTTCGCACAGCTTGGCGGCACCCTGGAGAATGGCCTCGACCATGTCGGGAGTCGCATCGCCACCGCTGGACAGGCGGGCATAGTGCGACGGAAAGTCCAGGACCTCGTTGATCAGGAAGTTCATGTCGCGCAACGGCGCTTTGTAGGTCGGCATGGTGAGGGTCTCGTGACAACGGCAAATGCGAATTCGAACGGGTGACAGCAACGATGGGGCTGGCGTCGCGCGTCTCAGCCCAGTTCGCGTATGTGTCGCGCGACGACCAGAAGCTGCGCGCTGCCCATCCGCACGATGTACTTACGGCTCATCGAGTTGACGAGCGTGATCGCCCCCGACATGCCGACGCGCGCCGTTTGCTCGGCCACGAAGCCAACGTCGGCCTGCCTCAGTGCGCGCATGAAGTAGTAGTCCATGCCGGCTTCGACGAGTTCGCTCACCACTTGCGCCATGGCTTCCGCATGACCGGGGTGCTCGGGCGCTGCTTCCAGAGCCTCGAGCACGGCGTGCGTTTTTGCGCGCAGCGACTCCGGGTAGTGGAAGCGCAGCGACGGCTGCGCTGCGGCCGCAGCCCGCGCGGGGCGCGGGGCGGGGCTGATCGTCCGGCGTGCGTCGACGGCGTGTGGGGCCGGTCGCATCACCGCGGGCTTTCGTGCCGCTTTGGCAATCACCTTGTGAGCCGTTACCGCTGGGGATCCGACGGAAGCCTTGCGGGCCGTCCTGACACTGGTCGCAGCACTCTTGGTCATTGCTATTCGGGTTCTTGGCCCGCTCGATCGACCCGGTGATTCGGGTTGACTGCATTGTGTACAATTGTCCACTGAAAGTCAACTATTAGTAATTCGCTGAGAACGGCTATCCTTAAAGGACTGCTGCTGCATGCCAGTCCCTGATGTCATGCTTGCGCTGCGATCGGCTCGATAAGGTAAGATACACATGTACACCGGTACTCCCGGTGCACTGCTCCGCTTCTTCCGCCACACGAGGACCGCCCATGGCGCCCGCACCGCACGTCGCCAAGCGCGAGGATTCGCTGACGCGCGGCGAGCGCAAGAACCTGACGCGCAACGGCCTGTTGCAAGCGGCGCTCAACCTCATCGGCGAGGGACGCAGCTTCACCAGCCTCGGCATCCGCGAGATCGCGCGCGAGGCGGGAATCGTGCCGAACGCGTTCTATCGCCACTTTCGCAACACCGACGAACTCGGCCTGGCGCTGGTCGAAGAGGTGGGCATCACGCTGCGCCGGCTCCTGCGAGAGGCGCGCCAGGTGGGCGAGGAAAAAAGCGAAATGGTTCGCCGCTCGGTGCTCGTCTATCAGCACTACGTGAAGCAGAACCGGCTCCTGTTCCTGTTCATTTCCAGTGAGCGTGCCGGCGGCAGCCGCATCCTGCGTCTTGCGATCCGCAACGAGGTGAGCCACTTCACCCACGAGATGGCGCAGGACCTCCGCCGCCTCGGTGCCTACGAGGGGCTGTCGACCTCGAGCCTGCAGATGATCTGCGGACTGATCGTCACGGCGATGCTGGGTGCGGCGCCGGAAATACTGGATCTTCCGGCGGGACAACCGCTGCTGGAAGCCGAGATGACCGAAGACTTCGTCCGGCAGTTGCAGTTGATCTTGCTCGGCGCTTCGTGCTGGAGGGACCAGCCGCCGGCATTACTCACTTCTTCCAGGAAGCGACCGAAGCAACCTTAGCCCAGGCGCGAGGCGCGATGCGGCACTCGCCCGCTGCAATGCGGGTCAGCGGCGTTCGACTGATTTGACGACGCCGTCGACTGCCATTGGCGTGAGAACTGGTCTCTATTTTCCCTCTCGCCGCCTCCGCCACGCCGGGGTACTGCCAAGTTAAGGTGAGACGCGCGACCATGCCCGGATGAAGCACTCGGCTACTCAATACAAGCGCCACCGATTCCCGCCAGAGAGAGCACGACGATGGCCGCCATGACGAGAGCCATCCGGGCGAAGAATTGTGGCCACTCGTTGCGTGCTGCCGTGGGCAGGATGCCCGCGGTTTCATTGATGATCATATTGCCTCCCTGCCCGATTTCAGCGATTCGTACCGTGCTCGCGCGTCTCGATCGAATCAACCTTGCCCGCAACGAATCGAATTTGTCGCACTAGCTTGTTGGGACCGAAGTCGTAAATCCAGATATCTACCGGCACGTCCTCTTCCCCCGGAAATGGAATCTCCTGGCCACCGTACTCGAATCGCGGCTGGCGAGTAATCCACGTGCGCTTGGTTTCTGTAGGTTCGCCGCAGTACTGCTGAACCTCTTCGATCGTATCGCCTTCCGTGATCAACTTGCTGCCGCAGCGAACCGAATCGGCCAGCACCCCGCCGGCCAGCAACGCGCCCGTCAGGAAAGCGGCAAATCGGAGCCTTGCATTCACGGCGCTACTTTATCCCGGTGCGTTGTCACTGCGCAGCCGGTCCTTTTTTTCTGCGGTGCAGCGCCATAGAAGCGCCTGCGATGGGCCCGCCCACTACCTCTCATCGCGATAAGCGCGCTGACCTCCTGGCGCCTCATTCCAGTTCGCGACTTGAATACCGATAAACACACCCACAACGACGATGACGAAATCGAGCCCAACCGCGAACCAGTTCTGGGCCTTCACGTGTTCAGTGACACGGCGAAGTCTCATGGCGTTTTCGCCTTTTTAAGGTAGGCATCCAAGACCGGAAACTCTTGTGGCTGATAGCATTCGCCGTAGATCCTTTTGGCACCTTCTTTATAACTGGCAAAACCCTCCGATATGCCCGGCCTTTCTTTTGCGGGGATCTCGATGCCGAATTCCTCAATACCCTGGATGATTTGGCTGGCGACTCAGTTCAAGATGACCGCTTTTGTCATCCATCTCCGCAAGCATGTCGTAATAGCGCAGGCGGTCGCTCTGGTTGATCGTTGTGTCGACTGCCAGTATTTTTAAACGGCCTTGCAGCGCCAATATATCGACCTGCAATAGCTGGGCATGGTCAGCTTGCGAAAAAATCGCCGCCCAGCGCCCCTCGTCGCTCATCCGTCATTTGGTTAAATGTGCCGCGCCCCAGTTCGGCCTCCCAAACACGTGACCCCCAATTGCGGCTGGGCGAGCGAAAGACGACCGGAAGGAACGATGACGAAATCTAGCGCAACGGCGAACCAGTCCTGGGCTTTCACGTGCTCAGTGATGCGGCGGAGGATCATGGCGCCAGCACTTGCCTGGCCATCGCAACCGAACTGGCCAACCAGACCGCCGCCAGGTAGAAGGCTTTAAGCATTTTTATCACCTCTGACGTTAACCGGCATCGAGGATTGACCAGCGCCCGGCGTCCAATGCTGACCGGGCGAAAACGCAGCAAGCGCACGATTCAATTCGAAAGATATCTATTGAACTCTGGTCGGTATCAGACGCCTGCCTGACCGCCATCCTGGTCAATCTTCAACGCCTGTTCACACTTTGCGGTCACTGAAGTGCGATCACCTTGCAATCCAGGTGATCACCGCCCGGAGCGGAAGCACGCTTGCAGCCTGACGGATAACCGCGCGCCTCCCAGAAGCGCACGAAGCCCAGCTTTTCGGCGATGGCGAAAAAGCGGGGATGGGTGCGCAAGCCCACGGTCGACGGCAGCCACGCCGAGCGGAGCCACCATTGGCGTCGCCCCGCGTCAGGATCACCTTCGATGTCCCGTTCCACCGCACCGAGCGGGATATCGAAGCGATTGATGGCGATACTGGATTCGAGGTCAATAGCCTCGTCTTCTTCGCGCAGCGCCTTGAGGGCTGCTGCATTTGCGGGATTGCGCAACAGCTCCCTGTAGTTTGTGGCGAATCTCCGGTCTTTCTCTGTCAGCGTCGGATAACGCTTAGCCAACTCGTCAAAGAGCGAGAGCGCTTTGGCGTGCTCGCCGCGCGCCGCAGCGTCGGACATTGCGACTGTCAGTGCGGGCTCCCAACCCTGGGACATGGCTTTGCGCGCGTTCGCCTCGGCTTTGTCGTATTGGCCGGATGACAGGTAGGCCAGCGCGAGGTACCCGGTGATAACGCCTGACAGAGGATCCATCCTCTGCGCGTTTTCAAGGACGGCGATGGCTTCCTCGATGTATCCGCTGCGCAAGAGCAGCGTGCCGCGCCACAGCGTCGGCGTCGAATCCTGCACGCTTAGCCGCGCCGACTCTTCCAGCAAGGCGAGCGCCCCGGCCAGCTCGCCACTGTTTTCCAGAAGCCGTGACCGAAGCGCCAACGCCATCGGGTGCTTCGGCGCGAGGGCTTCAGCATGCTTCAGCGCCGCAGCAGTTTCTGTCTCGGATCGGGCGACTCTTGCTTCGTCACGGACATAGCCGGGCAACACTGCCCAGGTGGCCGCCAGGTAGATCCAGGCTTCTGCGAAATTCGGATCCAGCTTCACCGCACTCGACAGATCGTCGATCGCGGCGAGCAATTCGTCGCGCCTGTGAAACCGCGCCCGGCCCTGAAGGAAGCTTTGGTAGGCCTCGAGATTATCGGTCGAAGCAACCACGGCTACCTGTCGCTTGCCGATGATGCCCTCGAGTTCCCGGGTGATTGCCTGCGCGATCTCTTCCTGCACCTTGAAGATGTCGGTCAGGTCGCGGTCGTAGGTCTCCGACCAGAGGTGACCGTCGCTGCCGGCATGGATCAACTGCGCAGTAATGCGCACGCGCTGACCTTGCTTGCGCACGGAGCCTTCCAGCACGTGCTCCACGCCGAGCTGTCGGGCGATTTCTGGAATCGGGATGTCTTTGCCCTTGAACGAGAAGGCGGACGTGCGCGAAGCCACCTTGAGGCCGTCCACGCTGGCCAACACGTTGAGCAGCTCCTCCGAGATGCCGTCCGCGAAGAAGCCGTTTTCGACGTCGGTGCTCATGTTGACGAAGGGCAACACCGCGATCGATGGTCCGGTCGCCGCCGGCGCCTGCTCCTGCGATGCACCAGGTTGCGCTGTGATCGCCACGGGAGCCGCGGGCATGCGCGCGACCCACCAGAACATCCCGCCGCCCAGCAGCAGCAGCACCGTCAGGATCGCAAACTCCCGGCCACTCACCTTCTGGTGACCCCGGTCGCCGTGGTACCAGGCAAGCACAATCGCGATCGGAAGGCCGGCCAGGAACGCGACGGTGGCGAACCTCTGTAGTTGCGGAGGCCACGCGAATACCGTGCTGAGGTACGAAAGTCCCTGCAGGAATCCCCACGAACCAGCCGAATAGGCAACGCCCCACTGCACCACCTTGCGGTGGCGCAGCCGATTCCAGAGGCCATTGCCCTCCCCGTCCTCCGGCCCGTTCGTCACGCGGCGCTCTCCTATGTGTGGGGAAGTGTACCGAAGCGGTCGCGGACGGCACGGCACTGTATAGCGGGCAACGTGGCTCAGGCCCGAGTTACGATAGTTCGCGGGTCACCCGATTTCGGGGCCAAACGACGCCCGATAGTCCGCGGGTGATGCCCGAAACCGCATGCAATTCATGAACTTGAGCTGTTAACCGGCGTCGAGGATTGACCAGCAATCGGCGTCCAATGTTGACCACGCACAAATGAGACAAGCTCACGATTCTCATCGAGAAATCTCTCTCAAACCCTGGTCAGTCTTCGAAGCCTGCCAGGCCGCGCTCCTGGTCAAACTTCAACGCCTGTTCACAGCGTGCATCGCAGTGGTTGGCAGACCTGACACTGCAATTGTGCGGAGTTTATTGCGGCCTGCGCTCGACCGACTCCAGGAAATCCTTCAGTACCGACAGGTATTCCACGGGCTGCTTGGACAGCGTTGCGTGTCCCGCGTCCCGGATCACCGTGAATTGCGCCCCGGGGATGAGCTTCTGGAATCCCGCGACGGTTTCAGGTCGCGCCTCGTCGAACTCTCCAGTCATGAACAGTACCGGCACATCGATCTCATGCAGTCGGGCAGTGATATCGAAATCGAGCAGGGTTCCGGTCGCGAAGAATTCCTGCGGACCCCACATGTATTCGTAGATCACCCGGCTCTCCGGCGCGCCTTTGCACTCGCCGGGAGGAACAGGACGCTTTCCCGCATACATGTGGCGCTCGTAATAGATCTCCGACGCGGCCAGGTATTCCTTGGAGTCCGTCGTGCCCGCTTTTTCATGCTCGGCCAGCGTGCGTTGCACGTCCTCAGGCAACTGCCCGCGCTGGAGGTTGGCGTCCCTGACCCACAGCGGCGTGCTCAACAACGGTGAGGAAAAGACGACGGACGCGATACCCTCGGTTCCCTTCGCCAGCACGTACGCGGCCGCCAGTGACGCGCCCCAGGAGTGTCCAAGCAGGTGCATCTCAGTCAAGCCGAGTTTCGTCCTGAGGACATGCAGTTCCTCGACGTAGCGCTCCACGGTCCACAGCGACAGATCATCGGGTCGGCCGGAGCGTCCGGTGCCGAGTTGGTCATAGCGGACGACAGGCCTCTGTTCGCCGAGCGGCTCCAGGCGCGCGAAGCCGCACGAGACACCACCGGGACCACCGTGCAGCGCCAGAACCGGTATCCCCGGGCCGCTCCCGCTGATCCGGTACCAGACCGGACCGCCCGGTACGTCGATGAATCCCTGTCGCGGCGCGAGGTTGTCCTTACCTGCCGCGGCGGAACAGACGGCAAGCAGCAACACCGCGATGTACGCGATTTTCATCAGTCTCGTCCCCCGGCTGTCAGTGGTGCAGTCTGCGGATAGTAGTCTCAAACGCCCTGGGGGAGGCCCGGCAGTTGCTTCCTCTCCTTGCCATGCAATGAGCGTGGAAGCACCTTGCTCTGGTTCCAAATGGTGTCCGTTCCGAACGCCGAGGGGGTCAGGCTTTCAGTTAAGCTGACAATCCCGTGAGTACACATCGTCGTCGGAGTGGGGCCGCCGTGAAAACACTGTTGGTAGCGCTGTCCTTCGCCGCCGTCTGCGCGGGCGTGCCCGTTCAAGCAGCCGACTCCGAGCAAACTCCCGAGCCCGCCGCCTCTCTCGAAGAACTCGACAAGCGTCTGGCCGACACTTTCAGGAAAGGCAAAGTACCTGGGGTTTCCGTCACCATCATCGAGGGCGGCCAGATCGTGCTGACGAAGGGCTACGGCTTCGCCGACCTCGAGGCGAAGCGCCCGGTCACCCCAGAAACCGTCTTCCGCGCAGGCTCCATCTCCAAGAGCTTCACTGCCATCGGCGTCATGATGCTGGTCGAGGAAGGCAAGCTCAGCCTTGACGCGAAGCTCGTCGATCTGATGCCCGAGCTGCAGTACGACAACCCCTGGGAGAAGACAGACCCGATCCGCCTCGTGCACCTCTTGGAGCACACGAGCGGTTTCGACGACATAACGTTCCGCCACTATTTTCTTGAAGGCAAGGACGTGCCGCTGTCGGACGCTGTCAACCAGTACGGGCCGTACAAGAGCCGTTGGAGACCAGGCACCATGACGTCCTACTGCAACGCGGGGCCCGTTATCGTCGGACGCATCATCGAAAAGGCGAGCGGGCAGAAATTCCAGGACTTCATCGCCAGCCGCCTGACCGGCCCGCTCGGGATGGAGAGCGCTTATTGGACGCGCGAACCGCAAATCACCAATCGCCTGTCGAAAAGCTACAAGAACACGGACGGCGATGAAGAGCCGTTTGTAGAGATCCTGGCACGACCCTCGGGTTCGCTGAATGTCACGTCGAAAGACCTGGCAAAGCTCCCACTCCTGATGCTTGGCCGCGGCACGCTGGACGCGCGCACCTACCTCAGCACCGCCTCTATCGAACGCATCGAACGCCCCGAAACCAACGACGGCGCGCGCGCTGGCCTCAAGTATGGCTACGGCCTCGGTAACATGATCTACGCCGGCAAGAAAGGCATCTTCCACGGCCATGACGGTGGCATCGACGGGTTCGTCTCGAAGTACGAGTACGCGCCTATGCAAGGTGCCGGCTTCGTGGTGATGGCGAACCTCGGCTCGGAGGAGGTCTTCAATGCGGGCGAGGAAATACGAAGCTACCTCGAACGCGATTTTCCGGAGTCCCGGGCTGCCGCCGCACCACTGGCACCGGCACAGCTTGAGCAGCTGACAGGTTTCTACCAATCGATCACACCGCGTCAGCAGATGCTTGCGATCATCGACAGCATCTTTGGCTGGCAAGTCGCGCGCGCCAGAGACGGCGAACTCGAGTTCAACGACACGAAGCGCATTCACATTGGCAACAACCTCTTCCAGAAGCCCGACAAGGCCGTTCCAAACATCGTCTTCGTGCCCAGTGGCGACGACATGCTGATGTTCACGCCGACAGGCGCTGAGCGCAAAGTGCCGTTTCCGGAACTCGTGGGCAAAGCGGTTTTGGCGACCGTTTACGTTTTCGCTCTCGTACTGTCCGCGCTCTACATGTTGATCTGGATTCCGAGCGCGTTCCTCGGTCGCTTGACCGATCGCGGCGGTGTGACGATCCGGTTGCTGCCCTGGCTTGCGATTCTTTCGACCGTTGCCGTCGCGGGCCTCGCCATCGTCGGCTTCCAGGGCGCAGACCTCGCCCAGATCGGCAAGCCAGGCCCGCTCGGCTGGGCACTCTACGGTGCGACTCTGGCGACCCCCATCCTGGGCGCCCTTGCGTTAATCCGAACCACAATAGGCGCCCCCAACGCGAGGATCCTCGTGCGCGGGATCGCATGGCTCAGCAGCATCGCAACCCTCGCCTTCGCAGGCTACCTCTGGGCGCACGGCTGGATCGGGATCAGGCTGTGGGTGTGAGCGCGCAAGCGTGAAGACGGCGCTGCGCTCGTCCTCGTGTATCAACGCCCAGTTCTGCTGCAGGGACTTCACGATTCTGAACCGGTAGTCCCGGCTGCGGATGTCGACGACTTTGTCAGTCGTCATCCCGGACCCTCCCTCGCCAAACCAATCCGAGACGTCGCTGTGCGACGCGACAAAAATCGCGGGATTGGCAAGCCGCCCCGCAGGTCGCCAGACTCCCAAGTTCCCAGATCGCCAGCCCCACCGCTCGCCCCGGGGGCATCGAATGGCACAATTTCCGATAGTCCGCGGGTCAGCCCCATCCGGGCGCAGATAGTCCGCGGGTGATGCCGGAAACAGAAAGTAATTCAATAACTTGGAAGTTGTGACCAGGGACGGAATAGTTCTATCGACACGCGGATCTTAAAACGCGTCGGCGACAAGATTGCATCCCCCCAGCGACGCCACGATCATGCACCATGATTTTGCTGCCCTTGGTCTTCGCCGCCGCCACAGCCGTGGCGCCCGTCATCTCCGCCGAGCGCATCCGCGAGGACGTGCGTGTACTCGCCTCGAACGAGTTCGAAGGCCGCGGTCCCGGCGAAACGGGTGATCACAGGACCGTCGAGTTCCTGTCGAAGGCCTTCGCTGCCGCGGGCCTCGAGCCCGGCGGCGTTAACGGCCTCTGGACCCAGCCCGTGCCGCTCGTGCGACTCGACCGGCAGCCAGGCGCAACGATGTCGCTCACGATCGCCGACCGCTCGATTGCGTTGACACCCGGTGACAACGCGGCGCTGACGCTCCGCAATGCCGGCCGCACAGACGTGAAGGACGCGCCGCTGTTGTTCGGCGGCTATGGCGTCGCGGACGCCTCACGTGGCTGGGGCGCCTACGACGGCGTGGACATGCACGGCAAGGTCATCGTGGTGCTCGCCAACGACCCGGACTTCGAGGCCGGCCGCGACCTCGGTTTCGAGGGACGTCGCATGGCGCTGGTGGGACGCATCGGCATCAAGTTCGAGGTCGCGGCACGCGCGGGCGCACTCGGCGTCCTCGTCATCCACGAAGACGCGGCGGCGAGCTATCCGTTCCTGCAGGTGGCAAGCGGCGACGCACTGCCCGCCTTCGTGCTGGCGCCGATCAAGACTTCGCCGTTTCAGTTCACCGGTTGGCTGCGCGGCGACGCGGCGACGGACCTGCTCTCGCGCGCAGGCCTCGACGTCGAAACATTGAAGCGTCGCGCCCGTGAGCCTTCATTTCGCGCGTTCGCTATCGAGGGCGCGACAATAAGCGTGGCCGGCGACGTGAAGACCACCGACGTCGTGAGCCACAACGTGCTTGCGCGGATCACTGGGTCGTCACGCCCGGACGAATACGTGCTTTACGGCGCGCACTGGGACGCCAACGGTCGCAACGGCCCGGATGCCAAGGGCGACCCGATCCGCAATGGCGCAGTCGACAACGCCACCGGCACCGCCGAGGTGCTCGAGATTGCTCGCGCCTTCGCGAAAGGCCCAAAGCCTGCGCGTACCGTGATCTTCGCAGCCTGGACCGCGGAGGAAAAAGGCCTTCTCGGCGCCGAAGCCTACGCCGCGAACCCGATCTATCCGCTGGCTCGGACTGCAGGCGTCATCAACCTCGACCCGCACGTGGTGCTGCCCGCGGCACGCGACGTCGAGTTGATCGGTGGCGGCCGCACCGAACTCGAGCTGCGGCTCGCCGAGGCCGCCGCAAAGCTCGGGCTGCGCATCACGCTCGAGCCGAACCCCGAGGCGGGCTGGTACTTCCGCTCCGATCATTTTCCATTCGCGAAGCGCGGCGTCCCAGCCATCGCGTTCCGTGCCGGCCGCGATCTCGTCGACGGCGGCACCGCAGCGGGCAACGCGATCGTGGGTCCGTACAACGAGCACGACTACCACCAGACGACCGACGAGTTCGATCCGCGCTGGACTTTCGCCGGCACCGCGCAGGAAGCGACCGTCGCCTACGAGCTAGGTCGCGCGATTGCGAACGAAAGTAGCTGGCCCGGCTGGTATCCGGGCAACGAGTACGGCGCAGTGCGCGCGACAAGCGAGGCGGAACGCGGGCCCAGGAAATAGTGCAGCGAGCGGCGGCACTTCAGGCTTACAGATGCCCGGGGGTTCAGTGGCCGAGACGTCGCGATAGGGGCCCCGCCACCGTCCCTGGGCGCTCGAATGGCCCACTTTCCGATAGTCCGCGGGTGACGTCAAAACCCCGTTGCAAATCAAAAAGTGAGCTTATCGACAGATAGCTTGCAGGTTATTCCGACCACATGGTTTACACATTTCCGCATTTGGGGGAGCGCACCCAGATACCCTGGAACGAGTGTAAGCCGATGGATGAGCGCCTCCGTTTCACGCGAGCGTCTCCCCGCGGGACTATCGATGCGCCTCGAGGGAGTGCTTGGGGTCGGCACCGAGATGTGGCTCAACATGAAGGAGAGCCACGACTGTCAACCGGCGTCGAGGATTGACCAGCGTCCGGCGTCCAATGTTGACCATGCGAACAGGAGACAAGCTCACGGTTCTCATCGAGAAATGTCTCTTGAACCCTGGTCCGTCTTCGACGCCTGTGAGGCCAAAGTCCTGGTCAAACTTCAACGCCCGTTCACACTTCGCCTCTTTCGAGCCGAAGCCGATCGCACGTGGGCGGCGGCCACCGCGGCTGCCTGAGTGATCGCTCACTCCCCGCTCATTGCGCCTTTGGTCGCTTTACCTGACAACACCCTTTTGATCGTCAGTTCCGAATGCCCACCTGGTCGAGTGCGAACGCGTATCGCTCCGCGGTCTGTCGATACCGCTCGAAGCGTCCCGACTTGCCGCCGTGACCGGCCGCCATGGTGGTACGCAAGACCAACGGATTTGCGTCCGTCTTCGAGGCGCGCAGTTTCGCCACCCATTTGGCGGGCTCGTAGTACTGCACTTGGCTGTCCCATAGCGCCGTATACACATACATCGATGGGTAGGCCTGCTTCGCGACCTGGTCGTAGGGCGAGTACGTGAGCATGTAATCGTAGAACTGCTTCTGCTTGGGATTGCCCCACTCGTCGAACTCGTTGGTCGTCAGCGGAATTGACTCGTCGAGCATCGTCGTGACGACGTCGACAAACGGGACGGCCGCAATAATGGCCTTGTAGTCCTTCGGCGCCTGGTTTGCGACCGCACCCATGAGCAACCCACCCGCACTGCCGCCGTAGGCTACAACGCGATCAGGACTCGCGTAGCGCTCCTTGACGAGAAAGCGTGTCACGTCCACAAAGTCGTTGAAGGTGTTCTGCTTCTTCAGCAACCTGCCGTTGTCGTACCAGTCACGGCCCATCTCCTGCCCGCCGCGTACGTGCGCGATCGCATATACGAAGCCACGGTCGAGCAACGACAACAACGGGACCGAGAAGTCCGGATCGGTCGAACTTCCGTACGATCCGTACGCATACTGAAATAGGGGCGCTTTGCCGTCACGCTTGAGGCCCTTGCGGTACACAAGCGACACCGGGATCTTCACACCATCGCGCCCAGTAGCCCACAGGTATTCGCTGACGTAGTTGGACGGACTGAAGTCTCCCAGCACGGGATCGCGCTTTAACAACTTCCGCTCACCGGTCCGGACGTCGAAATCGAAGATCGAGGTCGGCGTGGTCAACGAGTCGTATGAATAGCGTACGGTTGTCGCGTCGATCTCGTAGTTGTCTCCGAGACTAAAAGCGTAGGTTGGATCGTCGGACGCAATGAATCGCTCAGCCCCGTCGGACCAGTTTCGAATCCGAATCTTCCGTAAGCCCCCGGTGCGCTCGTCGATGGCAAGAAAACCGGCGAACACGTCCATGCCATTGATGAAAGCGTCGCCGCGGTGCGGAACCAGCTCCCGCCACTTGCCGCGGTCAGCTTCGTCACCCGCATTTACTTCCATGATGCGGAAATTCTTGGCCTGCCAATTGGTCCGAATGATCCAGCGGTTGCCGAGGTGCTCGGCCTGATATTCGTGGTCGCGCTCGCGCGGAAGAAAGATCCTGAACGCCAGGTCTGGATCATGCGCATCGGCGACTCGCATCTCGGAGGACACCGTGCTTCGCGCATGGATATAGAGATAGCGATCATCCTTGGTCTTATCGACGTTTAGATAGAAGCTCGTGTCTGCCTCCTCGTAGACGATGGGGTCCGATGCAGGGTCGGCGCCCAACAGGTGTTTGCGGACACGTCGGCCAAGCAGGGTGACTGGATCCCTCTCGACATAAATTACCGTCCGGTTGTCCGCTGCCCATGCGATCTTGGGCTGAACGTTTTCGATTCGGTCGGGCAACGTCTGGCCGGTTTCAAGATTCTTGAACCGGAGCGAGTACTGCCTGCGACCTACAGCGTCCTCGGTGTATGCCAGCAGCTTCGAATCGGGGCTAACCTCCTGGGCTCCGATGGAATAGAACTCGTGCCCCGCCGCCAACTTGGGCACATCAAGCATCACCTGCTCCGGTCCGGACAGGTCACCCTGCTTGCGGGCGTATATCGGATAGCTTTGTCCCGCTTCCCACCGACTGTAGTACCACCAGCCGTTCTTGCGGTAGGGGACGCTCGAGTCGTCCTGCTTGATGCGGGAGACGATTTCGCCATACAGCTTCTCTTGGAGCGGCTTGGTGTGCACGAGCAACGCGTCCGTATAGGCGTTCTCGGCGTTCAGGTACGCCAGCACCTGCGGATCTTTACGGTCGTCATCGCGAAGCCAGTAATAATCGTCTGGCCGATTGCCGTTCGGAGATAGCACAGCGAACGGCTTTTTTTCCGCAACCGGCGGCACTGGTGGCGCGGCGTCCGCGAGGCTCGGTAGCAAGGAACCGCTAAGGACGGTGCAGAGCAAAAGTCGCTGGAAATACATCTACAAGTCTCCTGGAGTTTTTTCTTCCTTGCGGGCCTCCCAGGCCCTGCGCGGAGCTCGCGCCGCAAGTCCCTGAGCGACGGTGGCGCACTCGATGGCCAACTTATACGGAAGTTCGCCTGGCTTGACGAACCGTTCGTCGCGCCGAGCGAACATGTGGCGCATCCATTCGGGCTGTTCGTAAATCCCGTGAAGCTTATTTCGCAGACCAGATTGCGTTGATGGTTCCCTTGAAGGGTGAACGCGCCGAAATCGATGCGGCCTCGGAGTGGGTCACTTCCCTCTCCCCGCCTCCGCCCCGCCGGGCCCGCCCATGGCTGCCCCCATGCCCCGCCACCGTCCCAGGCCCACGATCGGCACAGTTTCCGATAGTCCGATGGTCAGCCGATTCCGGGGCAAAGTCGTCCAGGATGGTCCGCGGGTGATGCCGGAAGATGACACGCGATCGAGCGGGGACCGAATCGAGCGCTCGACGGTGCCTGGGTGGTTACCCGCCAGCAACGCACCGACGCATTTTCGCCCGTTCCGGCCTCGCTTGATCGGCACGCTTGGTGGCAACATTGCCATGGTCTGTTTCCGACTCCGATTGCCGCTTGATCGGGAATTCGCCACCAACACGAAATTCGAGAGACCGCGAGCACCCGCTACGAGTCCAACCGGTCTCCAGTGACAGCGGGCCCAAATGACAGCCTTCACGAGACACCCCGTATGACGACGTCGCTCCTGCAGCGGATCGAACTGGCAACAAGATGCCGGGACGTGCCCGCGATGACCCGTCTCGGCTCGCAACTCTTGAGTGGCGAAAAAGACTCGTTTGATCCCGGGCGCGGTGCGGAGCTTCTCACGCTGGCGGCGCGGGACGGAGGCGCGGAAGCCGCCGCGCTCATGGCCGTCCTGTGCGGCGCGGGCGTCTGCCGCACACAGAGCTGGGATGACGCGCTCGACTACTTGCAGCAGGCATCGGAACGGGGCTGGGCGAGCGCGCAGGCGCAACTCAAACTGCTGTGCGCCGATGACGACCTGCAGGAGAGGTCCGACGGCATACCCGACCGGGATGTGCACGCATGGCGTCGGCTCCGCGAGGCAGTGAGCATCGCGGATTGGATCGACGCGCCGGCGCGAGACGTGATTTTGGAGACGCCACGCATCCGAAAGATAGATGGGTTCGTTTCAAAGGCTGTCTGTCGTTGGTTGATCGAGAGCGCTCGCGAACGGCTGGAGCGAGCTCGCATCTATTCCCCAGTGGGAGGCGGGCCCGCGATCAACCTATCACGTACCAACACCGAAACCGACTTCAATATCGTTCAGTCGGACCTGGTACTCCTGCTGGTTCGTGCGCGCATTGCTGCGGCGACCGGCCTGCCGCCGTCCGTCATGGAGCTGACCAAGGTCCTGCACTACTCAGTCGGTGAGAGGTTCGACCTGCACTTCGACTTCATCGATCCCGCGGTTCCCGATTTCGCCAACGAACTCGCCGCCAGGGGGCAGCGCCTGGCGACGTTCCTCGTCTACCTGAATGATGATTACGAGGGCGGCGAGACGGAATTTCCGCTCGTCGCGCTGCGTCACAGAGGCCTTGTGGGCAGCGCCCTGTACTTTGCCAACGTGGACTCCAGCGGCGAACCTGACCGATTGACGATACACGCGGGACTTGCACCGACTAGCGGCGAGAAGTGGCTCTTGTCGCAATGGATCCGTAGCCGCACGCCAGCAGGCCGCTGAGTGGGGACTGACAACTAAACTCGTCGCGGTCGAGTCCGGTGCAAGGCGCGCGGTCCCGCTCATGCAGCCGCCTGATTCCAGACGCAGTCTGCCCGTGTTCGGAACAGTCTCAGCGTCGGACGGCTGATCAGATGCCGCTGAAAATCGAACGCGTTGTAGATCGCCGCGTGAGTTGTGAGAAAGCGCTGGGCGGATGGCAGGGACTTGAACCCCAGCATCTTGCGTTCTCGCCGCCTGATCGGGAGATGCGAATTTTCAGCGCGGTTGTTCTCGCGAAGTCGGCCTGGTCGATGACAATCCTGCAAGCGGAGTAACTTCAGTGCGGAGCCGTACGAAGCCAGGCCATCAGTGACGATGCTCTCCGGCTCCATGTGTTGGTTGCGGAGCAATCGCTTCAGCAGCTTCAGCGCAGCGCCAGTATCGCGGCGTTTCTGCACGACGAGATCGAGCACCTCGCCTTCATCATCGACGGCGCGCCACAGATACGCACGCTCGCCGTTGATGTTGCAGACCATCTCGTCGAGATGCCACCGCGGCGAGGGCGCAGCCCTGCGATGCCTCAGCTTGGCGGCGATCTGCGGACCGAATTTGATCGTCCAGCAGCGCACGGTCTCGTAGCTGACGCTGATCCCGCGCTGAGCCAACAGCTCTTCGACGTCGCGGAAGCTCAGGGTGAAGCGGAAGTAGAGCCAGACGGCGTGGCGGATCACGTCGGGTGGAAAGCGGTGACGCTTGAAGGAAAGTCGCGCCATGGGGGTCTCCTGTAACCGAAATCCGGCTATACCAGAGACCACCGCCCATTAGACTGACAGCTCCCCCAAAGCTTGTCCAAGTCCTTGATCCAGCGGTTCCTCTGAAAAGAAGCCCGGACGCAATGCCCGGGCTTCCGCGCTCAACAGGACATCGAGTTACTGGCGCCCAAATTCCCAGCGGGCGCTCACACCGTAGGAATTGGCCTCGTCACCAAACCCGGCTTCGATTCCAAGCGCGAACTGCGGCATGAAGTACCAGCGCGCCGCGAGACCCAATGAGGTGTCGTCACCGGAGTCGGACAGGTCGACATAGTTCACGGCCCCTTTGAGCTCCAGCTGTTCCATGACTCTGGCACGGAGTCCCAGGCTGAGCGCGTCACCGTCGTCGTCGACTGACTCGTCGAATGCTTCGATCTCGACTTCCGTATAGCCAAGCGTGCCATACAGATCCATCGCATCTGTCAGCGGAAAGGCATAACCGAAGCCCACGTCGAACCCTGTTGCATCGACGTCGACATCGAAGATCTCGGCGCTCTGGTCGAGATAGCTGGCATACAAGAACCAGTTTTCGACGAATTCGAACGAGCCACCGATTCCGAACCCGTCGAACTCTTCGTCGAAATCGTCGATGTCGGTCACGATGTAACCAGCCTCCACGAACGAGTAGCTGGGCCCTTCGGCTCTTGCGAGCAAGGGCGCGAACGCCAACGTGGCCGCGAGCAACGCGAGAATGTACTTGCGCATAACTACCTCCTGTGAGGATCGCCGGGCCTTGCCGACGGCTGGGCGTGGGCGACGTGTCACCAAATCCAGACTTGTAGCGTAGCCATTTTGCTGCGCTGCCGCATCAGTGATAATGCCCATTTGTGCCACTAAAACAACAACTTAGAGCCTCAACGAGCGTCGACGATTGACCGGCGGCGTCCAATGTTGACCATGCGAAATAGAGACAAGCTCACGATTCTCATCGAGAAATGTCTCTGGAGCCCTGGTCAGTCTTCGACGCCTGTCAGGCTAGGATCCTGGTCAAACTTCAACGCCGGTTCACACATCAGCTTCTTGTTTTCGACCGCCGTGCGCTTCCATGGCGTTGCGAGGTCCTCGTCGTCGATGAAAGTTACGTCGAGCGGGTGCGCCCCGCCTGTCGCTCGCAATATGGTGGGCTCGATATCTCTCGGCGACATCAGCGTGATCGACGCCAAGGAGGACCATTGGTCAGAATACGGAACCAGATCTGAATCGACGAACACGCTCCCGCCCTTTTCTTGTGACCTCTTCTGCAATGGCAGAGCGATCAAGTTGCCGAACCCGCCCTTGGGCATCGCGTCCTGGTTGGGGAACAGCCGGTCGTAGGATTCAAGCTTGAGCTGCCGGGTACGTGCACATGTGTGACTGATGATGGCGGTGCCGAGGCGCCGGGCATCACGCGCCTGCACCCGACTGGCGAAGAATATCCATGCATGCGCGCCCCGGCCAGACCTTGAAATCTCGATTGCGACGGGAACGCCAAGCTCATCGCACGCCCGCTTGAAGGCCCGGGTGTCGTCGCGCCACTCGGCCTCGTCGAAGTCGACTGTGAGGAAGTTACATGTGTCGTCCTCCAGCAAGGGATAGACACCGACCGTGTGCAGACCCGCGAGATGGTCGTAGATGACAGAATCCGACAACGGGATCAGTGAGCGGTTGGGGCAATCGGCACACTTGACGCGTGGCTTTTCGCAAACGCCTGACCGCCATTCATTGGCGCACGCAGGTGCGTAGCCGGACTTTCCGCTCGCCTTGCTCTCCCAACGGACGGGGTAGACATCCGTTCGACCGCGGAACAGCTGGCGGAATAAATGGACTTTCTCCTCCGCGGAGAGTCGAGAAGTTTCTGGCTCACGGACGGTCGACACTACGTTTGACGGTGGTCGCCACTCAATGCCGTGATCTTCCAGTAGCGCTGCTAGGCGGGCGATCTCCGCACGCAACTCATCCGGAGATCTATCCCCGGACCGCCGTCTTCAACTGGTGATTGCTCAGGCGACTTCAAGCAGCGCGTGAGGATTCCGATCCGCAACCATCAGCAGCGTACGAGCTGCGCCTGACGGGGCGCGGCGGCCCTGCTCCCAGTCCTGCAGAGTACGCACTGAGACACCGAGGAGTACCGCGAAACGCGCCTGTGACAAGCCGGTCTTCGTCGGATACTTGCAACATCGGGGACGTTGATGACGCGACCGTATTCACCGCCCTTCAGTTCACGCAAACCGTCCAGGATTTCCTGTCCGATATTTCGCTTAGCTTTAGCCATCTTCCACTTCCTGCCGAATTCGCCTGATTAAGGCCGTCGGAATGTTCTCCGCCACGTTCTTCGGGTACATCGTCAACAGCCAGATCACGCCGTTGGCTTTCTTCACGTAGTAAATGACTCGATACCCGCCACGCTTGCCACGCCCCGGGGCGGCCCACCTGAGTTTTCGCACGCCACCTGAGCCAGGAATCACCGGGCCAGCGTACGGGTTCTGCATGAGAATCTGCTGCAAGTGCCGTACTGTTCATCGCTCAATTACTCGAGGACGAGCTTCGTGAACAGCCGCGTCTCGATGAAGCTGAACATCGTCCGATTATACGGCTCTGCCGTACTTCGTCAATCTTGCTGTGGCTTCGCCCCGGGCAATGAGGGCGGCCAGGGACTGCGGACTAAAGGTCCGCGGGTCGGCCGCGCATCGAATCGATTACGCTCCGGCGATGCGCGAAACCGCATCCAATTCAACCACTTGGAAGTGGTGGCCAGGGACGGACAAATTCGCCGGAGTGAATTTGTTCCAGCATGCGCAGCATGCCCGCAGGGCGAGGGCCACGGAAGGCCCGAGTCCATCAACCATCGACACGCGGATTTTCAATCCAACGGAGAGGCCGGTTCGGTGCGAGTAAGCCGAAGACCGAGAACGGGTTTCCGGGGAACGACCGAACTGCCCGCCCGACCGAGCCTATACCGAACCGAACCCCGAAAAGTCGGCTTAGTCTTTTGAGCGCCCCAACGCGGTCAACGGCTTACGCGGATCGCGACCGAACGTTTTCCGAACCGGGCGGCCGGGCGGTGAGGGCACCCAATCACGTGAGCACCCACGTGCAAGCAACCTTGGGGCATTGGGTCGTCCCCGTTCTGCCCATCTCTACCGAACAACCTCTTCGGTGGCCGCCAGCCTCGACCGTAGCCGCAAAGCCTCGAATGCGGTTGCGCACCCAAGACACGCTGCCGGCTCGGCCCTGAGACTCGAGTACGTGCCCACCGCCGGGTGGGTCGCCAAGTGTCATCGCGTGCGTATACTCACCGCTCATGCAGGAGCGCACTCGCTTCGCGCAACTCTGGCTTGACCTGAAGCGGCGGCGAATCTTCAGGACTGGCGCGCTGTACGTTGTCGTCGCCTGGGCTCTCATTCAGGCGGCCTCGATTGCCCTCCCGGCATTCGGTGTGCCCGACCTCGCGATGCGGGCTTTACTCGTCGCCGCCTCCGCCGGCTTTCCGATCACCCTCGTCCTCGCCTGGGTCTTTGATTTCTGAGCCAGGAGCGTGAAAGTCACCGCCCCCCTCGACGGCAAGTACCCCGGCGGCGTCAGACCCAAGAGATGGTGGCTCAGGCCAGTGATTGCGGCGCCGCTAATAGCACTGATCGTTGGTGTAGCGGCATGGCTGTGGACAGCGCGACTGCAGGAAACTGACAAGTCGGAATTCGACGCGACTAGAGAATCCCACTCCCCACCGGTCGTCGCAGTGTTACCGCTGGAAAATCTTACCGGCAACAAGCAACTGGACTGGACCGGCAACGGCATTGCCACGCTGATACGGGACGATCTTGCGCGGTCGCGACACCTTGCAGTCGTGTCCGCCGCACGAACGCTGCGGCTGACTGCTGATGCGGAATCCGGCTACGCAGCAGCCTCCCGCAACGCCGCGGCGGCTGGCATCACGCACCTGCTGTCCGGGGAAGTACTCAACACGCCGAAGGGGCTCACCGTCGCAACTCGACTGACCGACCTGCGGCGTAACATAGACCTGACATCATCGCGGCGGGTAGGAGGGCCTCACTATCGACACTGCGCTTGGCGTGTCTGCTGCAGTCGCCGCGATGATCAAGCAAGGACTGGGCGTGCCGGCAACCGAGAAGGTCGACCTGTTTGCCACCAATTTCGCCGCCCGCAACACATCAGCCTACGAGTCCTTCCTCGCTGGCATGGAGAACTTCCTTCGCTTCAAGTATGGGGACGCCCGCAACGCTTTTGAAATCGCGCTGCAAAAGGCTCCCGACTTCGCGATGGCTCGCTACCGACTCGCACACCTGCTTGTGATGCTTGGCGACACGCAAGGCGCTCTTCGGGAGATCAGGATCGCCAGGCGCGACGCACAAGAGCTCCCTGCCTTGGAGCGAGAGTACATCGTCGCTGCAGAGAGCTATTTCGCGCGTAGCAACTCGGATGGGGAGCAGCATTAACAACCCATTAAGAAGAACTATCCATTCGAGACCGAAGCACGCCTGTTCCTGATCTACATTCTTTACGATCAGAACGAGTTCGATGAAGCGCTCGCCAACGCTACCGTCCTTGCCGCGCAGGAGCCGGACAGCGAAGTCGCGTGGGGCGCCATCGGCGACCTCAATCTTCGCCTCAAGCGGTTCGAGGACGCGGACCTCGCACTGAAGCGTTATCTCGAACTCGCTCCGGAGAACCCAAACGCCCAGTTACTTTTGGGCGACTCGTTGCTGCTCCGCAGACGTTACGAAGAAGCACGCACGCATTACGAGAAAGCCATCGGTCTCGATCCCGGATTTGGCTCGGCGCACCTGCAGTTGGCTTATGTCGACTACCTCACCGACCAATGGAGCAGCGCCCTCGCGCGATTCTCGTCACTCGCGACATCGGACATGCACAGCGACTCGGACCGGATCACGGCCGCCTTCGAATGGGCAAACCTGCTGCGCGCAAGTGGTCAGTGTTCCCAGACGGATCAGGTCTTGGTGCAGTTCCAGCCCAAGATTGCACAGGAGCAGATTCGTGAGGCTCTGTCACTCGAACTCCGCGGCTACTGCAAACTCAACCCGGCAACATCCGTGCCGCGCGCGACTTTGCGAATCAAGCTGTACGCAAGGCTTCGGGCCGCGCCACCCGATACCAGTTCCTGCAAGCACTGGTTGAGATAGAAGCAAACGACACTGCGGCGGCAGAGGCCGTGATTCGCGCCATCGAGAGCGAGCAGCTTCAGGCAGGTCAGGAAGCGAATCAAGCCGCAAGGCGGCGCAGTACCTGTCCGGACTTTCTCAAGTTAGCACTCGGTGATGCAGCCGGCGCGGTGTCACTGATGACGCAGAACCTTAGAGGGGGCCCGGCAAGGAATATGACCTCTACCAGCTCGGAATTGCGAGAGCGCTCCTAGCCGATGGACAAGCAGCGGACGCTGAGATCGCGGTGAAGGGTGCCATCGCCGCTCGGGATCCCGCTGATCCGCGCATTGAGCGGGAAGCCTCCCGGCGGCGCGCGATGCTTCTTGAACTGCAACTGCTGCTGCAGGTCGGCGAGAAGGCTGAGGCTGAGGCCCGTCGACAGATCCTGGCTTCGATGTGGATGAACGCCGACTCGGATTTCACCGCGCGCGCCGAGCTTCTTCGTCTCGACGCGCGCCGTTGATCGACAGGTTCATTTCGGCGGCTGCCTGACCTTGCCGGGGCCGATGTCACCCGAATCGCAAAGGCGATTGGTAGCGTCGCCGTTCCCGTCGAAGTCCGCATAGATCCGGTTCGCCCGGTCGTTGAAGTACGAATTGCCGATGCCCCACACGCCATCCCACAGTCTGAAGCGAGCAGTTCGCTCTGATGAGATGACCTTGAGGCCCGACAGTTCCGCGTCTGCGGCATCGACATCGCTGTCGCCGTCCATGTCGGACAGGACGCTCGGCGCGGATCCGCTCACGAGAAATGCGCGCAGCTCGACCTCGGCGCCATACAAGAGTTCGAAATACTGCTGGTGCAGGCAGCCGTAACTCCCGCTTCGATCCGGACCGCCGTCGATTCGGAACTTGAAGCCCGGGATATAGGCGTCGCCTGTGGCATCCGGCTGCCCGATCGCTTCGTCGACCAGAATCAAGGGCGAGAACAGTGCGTACGGCACGATCGTGCCGCTCGAAACCGCGCTCCGGCCTTTCGCATCGGCGAGGTCGTACGCCACCCACTCGAGAAACGCAGCCAGGTTGCGACGCTCTTCGGTCGGTCCCCTGTTGAAGTGCTCGTCCAAGGCTACGCCGACGCCACGGTTCGAAAGCAGCACGAGCTGAGGCCAGTCATCGTTAGCGCCGTAGCCGTAACCGTCCCGAACCTCGCCCCCGGTGTCGGGGCCCGCCGTAACGCTGGTCTCAGATCCTGCGACCAATCCAAAGAAGACGGGGCCGCCTCCGCCTTCCCAATCTACCAACGCCCTTATCAGATCGCTATCGCCACTGCTGACGTCCTCACGGCCCGGTGCATCCAGGTCAAGCCATGGGCTTGTGTACACCTCGTCGGGCGCCTGGGACAGGCAAGCGCTGTTGGGATCTGAGAAGAACAGATCATCAAAACAGCCGCTGGGGTCCGCCGCGACGACGGCGGGGGCCGCTGTCGTTATCATCGGCGTAGGTTGGAGCGCCGCTAGGCGCCGTAGCGCGGATCACGAGCGGCCATCCGCCGGTCAGCTGCGTCGTGACCTGACCGTTCGCGCTGGATGGAAACGCGATTGCAGTTCGTTGCCAGGGCTTAGCTGCGCTGATCGCTTGTGATATCAGCAAACAGACCATCGCGAATGCGACAGCGTTCGTGTGCGTCGAGACCTTCATTGACCTCTCCCCTTTACAATGGCGTCCTTTCTCAGTCGGTTCGGCTTCCTTTGGGCACAGTCGGCTGTGCACCAATGCTGCACGTAGAAACACGTTCCTCTGCATCCGGCAATACGTAAAAGTTGTCGCCTGCCGCGCGCCGGT